>CAVVVV010000001.1:0-102202 GCA_963751685.1 uncultured Alphaproteobacteria bacterium
TCCCCGTCTGCACCCCGGACGCCTCCGACTCCGCCTCCTTCGACAAGGTCCTGGAGCTGCTCCACCTCGGCGGCCGCTCGCTGCCGCACGCGGTGCTGATGATGATCCCCGAGGCGTGGGAGAACCACGCCGTCCATGGACCCCGCCCGCCGCGCCTTCTACCAGTACCACTCCACGCTGATGGAGCCCTGGGACGGCCCGGCCTGCGTCACCTTCACCGACGGCATCCAGGTCGGCGCGGTCCTCGACCGCAACGGTCTGCGCCCCGGCCGCTACTGGGTCACCGACGACGGCCTCGTCGTCCTCGCCTCCGAGGTCGGCGTCCTGGACCTCGACCCCGCCAAGGTCGTCCGCAAGGGCCGCCTCCAGCCCGGCCGGATGTTCCTCGTCGACACCGCCGAGCGCCGCATCGTCGAGGACGACGAGATCAAGGCGAAGCTCGCCGCCGAGCACCCGTACGAGGATGGCTGGACGCCGGCAAGATCGAGCTCGAGGACCTGCCCGAGCGCGAGCACATCGTCCACACCCACGCCTCGGTCACCCGCCGCCAGCAGACCTTCGGCTACACCGAGGAAGAGCTCCGCGTCCTGCTCGCGCCGATGGCCCGCACCGGCGCCGAGCCGCTCGGCTCCATGGGCACCGACACGCCCGATCGCCGCGCTCTCCGAGCGCCCCCGGCTGCTCTTCGACTACTTCACCCAGCTCTTCGCGCAGGTCACCAACCCGCCGCTGGACGCGATCCGCGAGGAGCTCGTCACCTCGCTGCGCTCCTCCATCGGCCCGAGGGCAACCTCCTGGAGCCCACCGCCGCGTCCTGCCGCAGCGTCACCCTGCCCTTCCCGGTGATCGACAACGACGAGCTGGCCAAGCTCATACACATCAACGCCGACGGCGACATGCCCGGCATAAGGCCGCGACCCTCTCCGGCCTCTACCGCGTCAGCGGCGGCGGCGAGGCGCTCGCCGCCCGGCTCGACGAGATCTGCGCCGAGGTCGACGCCGCCATCGAGGACGGCGCCCGGCTCATCGTCCTCTCCGACCGGCACTCCGACGCCGAGCACGCGCCCATCCCGTCGCTGCTGCTCACCTCGGCCGTCCACCACCACCTCATCCGCACCAAGCAGCGCACCCAGGTCGGGCCTGCTCGTCGAGGCCGGCGACGTCCGCGAGGTCCACCACGTCGCGCTGCTCATCGGCTACGGCGCCGCCGCCGTCAACCCGTACCTCGCGATGGAGTCCGTCGAGGACCTCGTCCGCGCCGGCACGTTCATCGACGGCATCGAGCCCGAGCAGGCCATCCGCAACCTGATCAAGGCGCTCGGCAAGGGCGTCCTGAAGGTCATGTCCAAGATGGGCATCTCCACCGTCGCCTCCTACCGCGGCGCCCAGGTCTTCGAGGCCATCGGCCTCGACGAGGCGTCGTCGCACCAGTACTTCAACGGCACCGCCACCAAGATCGGCGGCGTCGGACTCGACGTCATCGCCAAGGAGGTCGCCGCCCGGCACGCCAAGGCGTACCCGCCTCCGGCATCGCCGCCGCGCACCGCGCGCTGGAGATCGGCGGCGAGTACCAGTGGCGCCGCGAGGGCGAGCCGCACCTGTTCGACCCGGAGACGGTCTTCCGCCTCCAGCACGCCACCCGCACCCGGCAGTACGACATCTTCAAGCAGTACACCGGCCGGGTCGACGAGCAGTCCGAGCGGCTCATGACGCTGCGCGGCCTGTTCGGCTTCAAGGACGGCCGCGCGCCGATCCCGCATCGACGAGGTCGAGCCGGCCGCCGAGATCGTCAAGCGCTTCTCCACCGGCGCCATGTCGTACGGCTCCATCTCCCAGCGAGGCGCACGAGACGCTCGCCATCGCGATGAACCAGCTCGGCGGCAAGTCCAACACCGGCGAGGGCGGCGAGGACTCCGACCGCCTCTACGACCCGGCCCGCCGCTCGTCCATCAAGCAGGTCGCCTCCGGCCGCTTCGGCGTCACCAGCGAGTACCTGGTCAACGCCGACGACATCCAGATCAAGATGGCCCAGGGCGCCAAGCCCGGCGAGGGCGGCCAGCTGCCCGGCCACAAGGTCTACCCGTGGGTCGCCAGGACCCGGCACTCCACCCCCGGCGTCGGCCTGATCTCGCCGCCGCCGCACCACGACATCTACTCCATCGAGGACCTCGCCCAGCTCATCCACGACCTGAAGAACGCCAACCCGGCGGCCCGCATCCACGTCAAGCTGGTCTCCGAGGTCGGCGTCGGCACCGTCGCCGCCGGCGTCGCCAAGGCCCACGCGGACGTCGTCCTCATCTCCGGCCACGACGGCGGCACCGGCGCCTCGCCGCTCACCTCGCTCAAGCACGCGGGCGGCCCCTGGGAGCTCGGCCTCGCCGAGACCCAGCAGACCCTGCTGCTCAACGGCCTGCGCGACCGCATCGTCGTGCAGGCCGACGGCCAGCTCAAGACCGGCCGCGACGTCGTCATCGCCGCGCTGCTCGGCGCCGAGGAGTTCGGCTTCGCCACCGCGCCGCTCGTCGTCTCCGGCTGCGTCATGATGCGCGTCTGCCACCTCGACACCTGCCCGGTCGGCATCGCCACCCAGAACCCCGTGCTGCGCGAGCGGTTCACCGGCAAGCCCGAGTACGTCGTCAACTTCTTCGAGTTCATCGCCGAGGAGGTCCGCGAGTTCCTCGCCGAGCTCGGCTTCCGCACCATCGAGGAGGCCGTCGGCCACGCCGAGCTGCTCGACACCGAGCGGGCCGTCGACCACTGGAAGGCCCAGGGCCTCGACCTCGCGCCCGCTGCTGCACGTGCCCGACCTGCCCGACGGCGCCGCGCGGCACCAGACCGCCGCGCAGGACCACGGCCTGGCCAAGGCGCTCGACAACGAGCTCATCAAGCTCGCCGCCGACGCCCTCGGCGCCGACAGCGCCGAGGCGCCCAGCCGGTCCGCGCCCAGGTCGCCGATCCGCAACGTCAACCGCACCGTCGGCACCATGCTCGGCCACGAGGTGACCAAGCCGTACGGCGGCGCGGGCCTGCCCGACGACACCATCGACATCACCTTCACCGGCTCCGCCGGCCAGTCCTTCGGCGCGTTCGTGCCGCGCGGCGTCACGCTGCGCCTGGAGGGCGACGCCAACGACTACGTCGGCAAGGGCCTCTCCGGCGGCCGCGTCGTCGTCCGCCCCGACCGCGGCGCCGACCACCTCGCCGAGTACTCCACCATCGCCGGCAACACCATCGCGCTACGGCGCGACCGGCGGCGAGCTGTTCCTGCGCGGCCGGACCGGCGAACGGTTCTGCGTCCGCAACTCCGGCGCCACGGTGGTCGTCGAAGGCGTCGGCGACCACGGCTGCGAGTACATGACCGGCGGCCGCGCCGTCGTCCTCGGCGCGACCGGGCGCAACTTCGCCGCCGGCATGTCCGGCGGCATCGCCTACGTCGTCGACCTCGACCGCGACAACGTCAACACCGGCAACCTCGGCGCCGTCGAGCCGCTCGACGACACCGACAAGCAGTGGCTGCACGACGTCGTGCGCCGCCACCACGAGGAGACCGGCTCCACGGTCGCCGAGAAGCTGCTCGCCGACTGGGACGCCGCCGTCGCCCGCTTCAGCAAGATCATCCCGCCACCTACAAGGCAGTGCTCGCCGCCAAGGACGCCGCCGAGCTCGCCGGTCTCTCCGAGGCGGAGACCACCGAGAAGATGATGGAGGCGGCGACCAATGGCTGACCCCAAGGGCTTCCTGACCACCGGACGCGAGGTCGCCCGGACCCGCCCGGTCGGCGAGCGCGTCAAGGACTGGAACGAGGTCTACGTCCCCGGCTCGCTGCTGCCCGATCATCAGCAAGCAGGCCGGCCGCTGCATGGACTGCGGCATCCCGTTCTGCCACAACGGCTGCCCGCTCGGAAACCTCATCCCCGAGTGGAACGACTACGCCTACCGCGAGGACTGGTCGGCGGCGTCCGAGCGGCTGCACGCCACGAACAACTTCCCGGAGTTCACGGGCCGGCTGTGCCCCGCGCCGTGCGAGTCGGCGTGCGTCCTCGGCATCAACCAGCCGGCCGTCACCATCAAGAACGTCGAAGTCGCCATCATCGACAAGGCGTGGGACAGCGGCGACGTCACCCCGCAGCCGCCCGAGCGGCTCTCCGGCAAGACCGTCGCCGTCATCGGCTCGGGCCCGGCGGGACTCGCCGCCGCCCAGCAGCTCACCCGGGCCGGGCACACGGTCGCCGTCTACGAGCGCGCGGACCGCATCGGCGGCCTCCTCCGCTACGGCATCCCCCGGCACGCGGGGCGATCTCGTGCAGGTCCTTAATCCGCAGTCGAAGCGCGTCGTGCAGGCGACCGTCGACGGTCCCGGCCGCGTCGTTATCGCTCGTGCGCAAACCGCGCGCGCCGCCGATCTCGAAGCCACCGGTTCCGTGAAATGAATGAATCTTCACCATCAGATGCCGTGAGGTTAGTCATGTCACTTCGTTCCCGATTTTTATCGACCGCCGCCGCCGCGCTCGCGGCCTCCGCGCTCGGCAGCTGCGCCTATCTCGATCGTCTGGCGACAATCGGCGAGACACCGAAGCTCGCGGCCGTCGAAAATCCGACAGCGGCGAAGGGCTACAAGCCCGTGAACATGCCGATGCCGGAGCCGATGCCCGCCTCCTACAATCCGAATTCGCTCTGGCGCAACGGCTCGCGCGCCTTCTTCAAGGACCAGCGCGCGCATCAGGTCGGCGACATTCTCACGATCAAGGTCAACATCACCGACAGCGCCCAGTTCGCCAACGAAACGCAACGCAGCCGGGACAACAAGGAAGATTCCGGCATCACCAATCTGTTCGGCATGACGAAGGTGCCGCTGACCAAGACGCCCGTGCCCGGCCGTCTGCTCACCGCGGATTCCACGTCTTCGAGCGACGGCAAGGGCTCGGTCAACCGCACGGAGGCGTTGAAGACGAACGTCGCCGCCGTTGTCACGCAGCTTTTGCCGAACGGCAATCTCGTGATCGAGGGCAAGCAAGAAGTTCGCGTCAATTTCGAGCTGCGCGAGCTCCTCGTCGCCGGCATCGTGCGGCCGGAAGACATCGAAAACGACAATACGCTCGATTCCACCAAGATCGCGCAGGCCCGCATCGCCTATGGCGGCCGCGGGCAGATCACCGATGTGCAACAGCCGCGTTGGGGGCAGCAGATCACCGACGTGATCTTGCCGTTCTAAGTCGAGTTCGGCGCGAGACCCGGCACCCGGGTCCGGCTCGCGCCAGTGCCGTTTCCGCTCCCCGGAACGGCATCGCGCGGTCCCCGACGCTCCCCGCGGGGACCGCGCACTTTTTTGATATACTGTCGGCATCGGCGCAGGAACGTTCGTTCCGCGCAGCCGTTATAGATCAAACCGAACGAGCTCCGCATAAGCGATGGAGACGGTCATGATTAGCCGCGCGTGGCATGGCTGGACCGCGCCGCAAAATGCCGACGCCTACGAAAATCTCCTGAAGACGCAGATTTTCCCAGGCATCCTGGCAAGAAACGTCGCGGGATTCCACAAGATCGAGCTGTTTCGCCGCGCGTCCGGCGCCGAAGTCGAATTCATTACCATGATGTGGTTTGATACGCTCGACGCGGTGAAAGCTTTCGCCGGCGAGGATTACGAAACCGCCGTCGTGCCTCCGGCGGCGCGCGTCGTGCTTGCGCGCTTCGACGCGCGCTCGCAGCATTACGAGGTGCGCGAACGGCGTGAGGCCAGAGGATAGCGGTCTCTATTCGGCGAGATGCATTTCTTCGCGATCAAGAACGGGCGAGCAATTCTGAACCGCCGCGCGAAACTTGCAGGTATTCAGGCCCGCTCGTCGCGGTGGACCTTTTCTTTCCGCTCGTGCCGCTCCTGCGCGTCGATCGACAGCGTCGCGATCGGCCGCGCCTCCAGGCGCCGCAGCGAGATCGGCTCGCCGGTTTCCTCGCAATAGCCGTAGGTAGCCGTCCTCGATGCGCGCGAGTGCGGCGTCGATCTTGGCAATCAGCTTGCGCTGACGGTCGCGCGCCCGCAATTCGATCGAGCGATCGGTTTCCGAGGAGGCGCGGTCGGCGAGGTCGGGATGATTCTCATTCTCGTTCTGCAGGTGCAGGAGCGTCTCGCGGGCCTCGCGCAGAATCTCTTCCTTCCAGCGCAGGAGCTTCTAGCGGAAATATTCCCGCTGCCGCTCGTTCATGAAAGGCTCGTCCTCGGAAGGACGATACTCCGCTCTTGCCTCTCTTGTACTTGACCCCACAGCATTGAACGCCCTTCCTCTGCCCGGTTCTTATGTGCCGGCCGTTGACCCGGCCGTTATGGGGCGCGCTTATAGCGCGCCGCAACGCCGGGTCAACGGCATCGATCGCCACAATTGGAAGAGCAGAAAAGCGATACGGGAATGTGACTCCGCCGACGCTCGGCTGCGGCCGGGATCGCAGAGTTTTGCGCCGTCGAGGGGTGAGCTTGCGGCCCGGCTTGGCGCAAAACCGCCGACTTCAGTGCGGAAGCCGGTTTGCCGGCCTGCCATCCGGACCGGGCGGATCCGGCGAAATTCTATTGCGCGCGATCTCGGGTCTACCCGAGATCGCTGGTTTAAGTCCGCAAGCCGGCAAGCTGGCTTGCGGCGAGCCGTGGCCGGCGCTTAGCGATCTCGACTGCAACACGCAAGCCGATCGCATCAAGCACGCCGTCAAGGTGGGCTTCCCCGCTCCGCTCGGTCAGCTCGTTGAGCATCCCTCCAAGCGGGTCAAGGACGCCAGGTCGATACGCCCCTCGATGATCTGGACCTTGAGGGCATCGAGCATGTCGAGGGCCTTGGCGCCGCGCTTGGCGAAACGGCGCCGGCGCTCGACCGCGTCTTCCACCCCTTGCAGCGCCAAGAGCGCGTCGATGCCGTTGATGCCGCCCGCCGCTTGGGCGGCGGCGGTCTTGCCGGCCGCATTGTCGTTGCGAAACCGAAAACCCGCTGCCGGCCGTCCGCCGTGCGGGCGTAGAAGAATTGGATATGCTGGGCTGTACAGCCGCGTGAATGCGCATGATTGCTCCCCCGAGCCAGCGGAATCGTCCCGCTACGTACAAATCCTCGGTTGTTGTGGTTAACCGCCCGTAAATGCTTCCGGCAGAAACTGCCTACTCGGCATGGATAGCCCGGCGGCCCATCCCGCGCCCGAAAAAAAGAGACAGCAAAATCAGGTACTTGAGTTTCGCCGCCGTTGGCACGGCATTCGCAATGACTTTACTGCAAGCCGTTTCACCATCGACCAAGCTGGGGAGCCTGTCGATGCAACAACCGACCAAGCGTTATCTCGTCGTGGCGCTCGCCGCCTTCGTCCTCACTTTATACGGGACGGCGGCGGGCGCCGCTTCGCGCATCAAGGACCTCGCCGACGTCGAGGGCGTGCGCGACAACCAGCTGATCGGTTATGGCCTCGTCGTCGGCCTCAACGGCACCGGCGACACCCTCAACAACATTCCTTTCACCAAGCAGAGCCTCACCGCCATGCTCGAGCGCCTCGGCGTCAACATTCGCGGCGCGCAGCTTCGCACCGGCAACGTCGCCGCCGTCATGGTGACCGGCAATTTGCCCGCTTTCGCGACGCAAGGCACGCGCGTTGACGTCGTCAGTCTCGGCGCTAGGCGATGCCAAAAGCCTTCAGGGCGGCATGCTCCTGGTGACGCCGCTCCTGGGCGCCGACGGCAATGTCTACGCGGTGGCGCAGGGCACGGTCGCGGTCGCCGGGTTTTCCGCCGAGGGCGAGGCGGCCAAGATCGTCCGCGGCGTACCCACGGTCGGCCGTATCTCGAACGGCGCGCTGGTCGAGCGCGAGATCGATTTCGCCATCAACCGTATGAGCAATTTGCGGCTCGCGCTCCGCAACCCCGATCTCACCACCGCCAAGCGCATCGCCGGCGCCATCAACGATTTCCTCGGCGCGGCCGCGGCCGAGCCGATCGACCGCGCCACCATCATGCTCGCGGTGCCGCCGAAATATCACGGCAATTTGGTTGCGCTTCTTACCGAGATCGAGCCCTTGCAGATCGAGCCCGACCTGCCGGCCAAGGTCGTGATCGACGATCGCTCCGGCGTCATCGTCATAGGCCGCGACGTGCGCGTCGCGACCGTCGCGGTGGCACAAGGCAACCTCACCGTCACCATCAGCGAGACGCCGCAGGTGAGCCAGCCCTCGCCCTTTTCGCGCGGCCGCACGCGCGTCGTGCCGCGCACCCGCATCGGCGTGCAGGAGGAAGGCGTCAAGCTCGGCGTCGTGGACGAAGGCGTTTCGTTGCGCGAGCTCGTCGACGGCCTCAACGCGCTGGGCGTCGGGCCGCGCGATCTCATTTCCATTTTGCAGGCGATCAAGGCCTCGGGCGCGATCCAGGCCGAGATCGAGGTGATGTGATGGCGAACGCGATCGACTTCTCGCCCACCTCGCTCGGCCGCACGCCCTATCCCACCGCCACGCCCGCCGTCGCCGGCGCAGACAAGACGAAGAAAGTCTCGCAGGATTTCGAGGGCGTTTTCCTCACCAACATGTTCGAGAACATGTTCGAGGGCCTCGACGAAGACGGCCCCTTCGGCGCCGGCAACGGCAACGGCGTATGGCGCTCCATGCTCACGGAAGAATACGCCAAGTCGGTCGCGGCTTCCGGCGGCATCGGCATCGCCGACCAGATTCAACATCAACTTGATCAGTTTGCAGGAGAAGAGCCAATGACCGCGGCGCCAGCCCAGAGGCAGAACCCGATTTCCACGCGCGACGAGGCGGAGATGCTTCTTTCGCGCATCGGCGAGACCATGGTCGCGCTCGTCCAGGTATTCGAGGACGAAACCCGGCTCGTGCGCGCGGGCAAGCTTTCCGCCGCCGCCGATCTCGTGTCCGAAAAGACCAACCTCGCCGCGCGTTATCTGCGCGAGTTCGAAGCCGTCAAGACGAACGCCAAGTTCATCCGCGACCAGGTGCCGGAGCTGGTCGAGGAAATGCGCCGCGCGCACGCCTCCTTTCGCGACATTCTGAGCCGCAATCTGCGCACGGTCGCGACCGCCCAGTCGGTCGCCGAAGGAATTGTGCGGGGCGCCGCCGAGGAAGCGAGCCGCCGCGCGAGCCCGCACGGCTATCGCGCCGACGGCCGCACCGCGCCCGCCAAGGCCGCGAGCCGCCCGGTCATGATCAGCCGCTCAAGCTGATCGATCCAAAAATTACGCGCTTTGTGCAGCGGCCCCGTTCGGTCACGCGTCGGGGCCGCTTTTTTCTTTAAGATTTTGGCAAGGCTTCGTTTAGTTTCGAGTAAGGTTTTGGAGCCGTCCGCGCGCTCATAAACATATATTACGTGCGGCAAGAATTCGCAGGTCGCGCGGCCGCGGCGGGCGGAATCGGACCTGACAAATACTTCGAGCCCTCGGCGCCGCCGAATTCCTCCTCCCGACCCGACTTCTTACCGCTTTCTTAACCACGCGCCCGCCGCCGGAGTAACGCGCCATTAGCGTTTCGCGTGTCAAATCCGGCACAGGCCTCCAGGACGGGGGTCCACTTGTGTAATCCATCTCCTAGGAAGGGAGTAAGTACCATGTCTGACATTACACTCTCTGCCGGCGTTCGGCAGAACCTGCTGTCGCTTCAGAGCACCGCTGACTCTCTTCGCCCAGACCAGCAATCGTCTGGCGACGGGCAAGAAGGTCAACTCGGCGCTCGACAACCCGAACAGCTTCTTCACGGCCCAGGGCCTTCAAGGACGCGCTTCGGATCTGAGCGGACTGCTCGACTCCATGTCGAACGCCGTTCAGACCGTTCAGGCGGCGAACCAAGGCATCACCTCGATCCAGAAGCTGGTCGATTCCGCCAAAGCGCTTGCCAACCAGGCGAAGTTGGTTGAACCACGACCGCCGCCGATACGGCGGCTCGTGCAGACCTTGCCGCGCAGTTCGACTTCCTTGCTCGACGCAGATCGACGACTTGGCCGGCGATTCGGGCTTCAACGGCATCAACCTGCTGGACCGGCGACGACCTGTCCGTCAACTTCAACGAGGACGCATCCTCGTCGCTGACGATCACTGCGGTTGACGATACCACCGGCGGCGATCTCAACATCGGCGCGTCGGCCAGCGGCTGGGTGGCGAACTCCAACGTCGACACGGCGATCACCGATCTGACCGCCGCGACCTCGACGTTGCGCTCGCAGTCCAAGACCTTCGGCTCGAACCTGTCGGTCGTGCAGACCCGGCAGGAGTTCACGAAGAACATCATCAACACCCTCCAGGTTGGTGCGGACAACTTGACGTTGGCCGATACCAACGAGGAAGGCGCGAATTTGACCGCGTTGCAGACCCGTCAGCAGATCTCGACCGATCGCGCTGTCGCTCTCCAACCAGGCGAACCAGCAGGTCCTGCGCCTGTTCCAATAACTGCGTTCCACGCAATGGATAAGGGCGGGGCTTCACAGCCCCGCCTTTTTCTTTTCCGGCCGGCATTGGCGAAACAAGCGCTTTCGCGCCACGATCTACTTCTAGGCATGCGAATGATTCGCTGGAGGACGAGATGGGTCTCAAGGTCGAATTGAAGCCCGGCGAGCGCATCATCGTCGGGGACAGCGTCATTACCAATGACGACCAGCGCACGCGACTGGTGATCGAGGGCGATGCGCCGATCCTGCGCGAGAAAGACATTCTCACGCCGCAAAGCGCCGACACCCCCTGCAAGAAAATCTATCTCGCGGTGCAACTAATGTATCTCTCGCGCGATCCAAAAGAGCACCACAAGCTCTATTTCGACCTCGTCGGGGACGTGCTCAAGGCCGCCCCCAGCACCCGCCCTTACCTCGACCGCATCAATAATCACCTATTAACCAGTTCCTTTTACAAAGCGCTGAAGGAAGCCCAGCTATTGATTCACTACGAGGAGCAACTCCTCTCCCATGGCAAAGCCAGCTGATACCTACGCCAGGTCCGCGCAAAAGACCGGCAATCCGCGCGAACTCGAAGCCCAACTACTGATGCGAGCCGCGGCCAAGCTGCAGGCGGTGAAGAACGGGACGGCGACCAACCTCGTCGAGCGGCTCAATGCGCTTCGCTACAACCGCCGCCTCTGGCTCGTCTTCGCCGACTCGGTGACGAAGCCGGAGAACCCGCTTCCGCGCGAAATCAAGCAAAACGTCGCCAATCTTGCGGTCTTCGTGGCCAAGCACACCATGAGCATCGAGACCGCGCGCGAGCCCGAGCCCGAGCATCTCGGCGTGCTCATCAACATCAATTGTGAAATCGCGGCGGGTCTGCGCGCCAACGCCGCCTAAACTTTACCCATCCCCGAATGACAAGATTACCGCGCGCCCCTTTGGGCGCGCGTTTCGTTTCGGCTTAGAGCATGGTCCCGAAAAGTGGGAACCGGTTTTCGGAAAAGATCATGCTCCAGCAAAATGTTAAGGGCGCGCGCTGATTTAACCAAGCGATAGTGCACTACATGAAATTGACGAGCGAGAGCTTCGACAGCATCGCCGTCGTCTGCAGGCTTGCCTGCATCTGCGTTTGCAGCGCCAGCAACTGCACGCCCACTTCGTTCGGGTCCGCGTTTTCGATGCTGTCGAGCACGCCTTGCAAAATCGGCTTCTTGTCCTCGATCCGGGTCTTCGCCGCATTCGCCGCGAGATTGGCGCCAGCGATTTCGGTCTGGATCGACGAAATCTGCTGCACGCCCGAATTGGGCGCGAGATTGGCGCCGATCCTCTGCGCCAGCGCATTATAGCGGGCGTTTGCTGACGGATCGCCCGCCGAGAAACTGACGGCGGCGAAGGTCGCGAAATTCTGCACACTGTTGCGCAGCGCCTCTTCATTGCCGCGAATGCCATAATTCACGGTGATCGCGTCGTCGACGCGCGCACTCATCGTGGCGCGCGGATCATTGGTGGCGTCGTCGCCGGTGTACCATCGCACCGTGTCGGTGGCGGTCGCATCGCGAAGCGCCGTCGCCGTATCGAAGGGCGGGCCGTCGACCCGCTGCGGCGGATGCGTGGCGTTGATATTGAAGAACTCGTTCGAAGCCTCGACCGCCGAGGCGGCGGCAAGATCGGTCTTGGCAAGAGCCTGAATCTTCGTGTCGAGCACGCTCGCCAAATTCGCGGCGGTGGCCGTCGCGTCCACGCCGATGGCGAAGCTGCCGTTCGGCGTCGGCACGGCGCTCGAAGCCGTCGAGTGAGATCGAGCTCGAAGTGCCGTCGGGAAGCGTGAACTGGACCTGCACGGTCGCGCCATCGGGCGGATTGGTGCCGCCGAAGATCGATCGAGAGCGAAGCCGGTGAGCCCGAGGGCCCGCTCACGGTCGCGCCGGCGATATCGGTGCTCGCGCCCGCGAGCTTGAAGCCGAAGGGATGCGCGCCGTCTTCGGTAAGTGTCACGACGATCGCCCGCGGCCGTCGGCGCGTCCAACCGGCCGCGCCCGTCGGAGCCCTGGTCGGCCTGCAATCGCTCGGAAATGACCTGCTTCAGGCCTGCCGCGGTACCGTTACCGTTCAGGATATGATCGACCGTATCGGTCGCGGGCGTATCGGTGGCGCTGCCCGAGAAGAGATAGGTATTGCCCGCCCGCTGGTTCAAAAGACTCAGCGCCTCGTTGAGATTGTTGTTCGCTTGGATTTGGCCGTTCGTCTGGCCGTTGGCGACGAGGGTGAAATCGGGCGACTGCAACGTCTCGTTCAGCATGCTCTTGCTGATCATGTTGAGCCGGTCGAGCGAGGTGTTCTGCAACTGCACGCGCGTGCTGACCGTCGTGATCGCCTCTTCGTAGGAAGAGAGCCGCGTAGAGGTTGCCGCGAATATTGACGTCGAGCCCGCGGTCGATACCGAGGCCGCTGTAAGACTGCGCCTTCTTGCCGGTCGAAAGCTGCAACGAAAGATCGCTCAATTGCTGCTGCATCCGCACGAGCATCTGCGCGTTCATCGCGGCGTAGCGAGCTCAGTCCCGTAATGGTGGTCATGGCTATGCCAGTTCCGATGGCGAGGAGCATGTCGAACATCTGCTTGACCGCAGTCATCACCCGCGCGTTGGCGCAATAGGCGTTTTGCAGCGTCAAGAGGGTCGACATTTCGGTGTCGATGTTGACACCGGATGCATCGTTGAAGCGCGTTTGCAGAGCATTGAGGACGACCTGTTGGCCTTCGTTCGAGTTTCGTGGCGTTGTCGGCCGCGGCACCTTGCTGGCTGATCGTCTGCTGGACATAGTCGGCAAGCGTGCCTGAGAACGGCCCGCTCGCGGTGCCGATGCCGCTCGTCGGATTGAACAAACGCGCCGCCGCCGTGAGCTGCTCGTAAATGAAATCGGGCCGCGTTGGGTCGCCGGCGTTCGTGGTGTTCGAATAGCGGACGAGCGCGGAGGGATTGGCCAACAGCGCCGGATTGACCACGATGCGCGCGGAAAAGCCGGTCTTCTGCGCTCCGCCCGCGTTGATCGCGCCGGTGTAGAGGCTGTTGTTGCTGCCATCGACGAAGAAGGGCAGCGTCGTATCGCCTGAATTGAACGTGTCCGTCGTCACCGACGCGCTGAAGCTGTTCACGTCGGCGAGGTTCGGCGCGCCGTCGTCGAGCACGCGGAGCGTCGAGCCGACCGCCGAGAAACTGAGATTGGCGGAGCCGAGCGCGGTATTGAGCTGGGTCGCGACCGACGCCATGCCTCCCGAAAAATCGATGCCGATCACCTGGTCGTTTGGATCGGCGGTGAGCGAATTATCAAGCGGAAGCGTCGAGGGATCGTCGACGCGGACGATCGTCACCTTGTGCTGGGTGCTTGTCGTATTGTCGGTGTAGTACGAGCGATATCGAATTGCCGGCCTTCAGGCCCGAAAGATCGAGATCGAAGCCCGACTGCGCGCCGGAGACGGCGGCCACGCCCGGCACGGTACGGTTCGAGAGCGAAAGCGCGAGCGTATTGGCGATCTCGTCGAGCTGGCGCTGCGCCTGCGGGAGAATATCGTCCCGCATTTCGATATCGGCCGCGAGCGTGCCGGAGCGGATCGCTTTCGAGCCGATCAAATCGAGTTTGTCGCCGTTGGGCGTGACCAGCGAAATCGTTCCCACCGTGCGCTTGGTCGGGTCGGTATCGTAGACCGATCCCGCATTAAGCCCGGGCCGCGCGTCAAAGGTGAGTTGCGCCGCCTGGCCGTCGTAAAGCGAAACGCCCGAAGTCGTGAAGATCGAGATGCCGTTATTGCCGGTGGAAATCACGCGGACATCGATCAGCCCGGAAAGCTCGGTGATGTCCTTGTCGCGCTGATCGAGCAGCGCCGCCGAAGCCGCGTCCGAGCCGCCCGAGGCCGTGATCCGGCTCGAGACCTGCGCGATATCCTGCAGCAGTTGATTGACGCGGTTCACCCCGTCCGCAATCCCGCTTTCCGCTTGCGAGCGCAGCTCCTGAATATCGCTCGACATCGCGTTCAGATGCTGGGCGAGGACCTGCGCCTGATTGAGCACGTCGCCTTGCGCGGCGATGGAATCAGGACTTGCCGTCAGTGCGTTCGAGCGAGGAGGTGAAGTTATTGAACAGCGTGTCGAGCGCATCGTTGCCGCCCGGCGTGCCAAAGGTCTGGACGAGCCGCGTATAGAAGTCGTTGATCGTGCTTGCGTAATTGCCGCCCGCAAGTTCCGCCCGCAGCTGCCGCTGCACCAGTTGGTCGAGCTCGCGGGAAATGCCGACGACCTGCACGCCGGTGCCGCCCGCGGAACTGTTCACGAGCTGCAGCGTCTTGCGGATATAGCCCGGCGTATTGGCGTTCGCGACGTTGTCGGCGACGAGGCTCAAGCCCTGTTGCGTCGCATGCAAGCCGGAGAGCGCCGCCGAAATCGCCGTCGATAGACCCATAGTCCCGCGTCCTTAAAACTCGTAGCGGTTAGCGTTCCACGCTCCTCAGCGCAGCATGGCCAGCGTGTCCTGCAGCATCTGGTTCGCCGTCGTCACGATGCGCGTGTTGGCGGCGTAGGCCTGCTGGGTCGATGATCAGCTTGGTGAACTCGTCGGAGATATCGGTATTCGAGCCCTCGAGCGACTTGCCGACGATCGAGCCTGAGGCGCCGAAGATCGCCGGGCCCGACTCGTCGGTGGCGGCGAAAGCACCGCCGTCGAGGTTCTTCAAGCCGTCATTGCCGTTGAAAGTGACCAGCGGAACTTCCGCGATATCGAGCGTGCGTCCGTTCGAATAGCTCGCGACGATGCGGCCCTTGTCGTTGACCGCGATCGAATTGAGCTGGCCCGCGGCGAAGCCGTTTTGCGATCAGCGTGTTGACCTGGGCGACACCGTTCGAGTCGGCAAATTGCGTAATCCCGTTCGCGCCGAAGTTGACCACGACGTCGCCGACGACATGGCCGTCAACCGTCAGGGCGGTGAGCGTAATGGAGGGTACCGCCGGATTCATCTGGCCGTTGGCGTCGAACTTGAAGTCGGTGCCGGCATTCAGCCAGGCCGTCGTCGTGGCCGTCGCCGGATTGGAGTCAACTTGGTAGAAAAAATTCCCAGGTGTCGGTGCCACCGCTCTGGGCCGAATCGGTCTTCGCCCAACGCAACTGCACGTTTACCGGATTGCCTTGCGGATCGAATACCGTCACCGCGCCGCCCGAGATCGATTCGTTCAAGAAGGTCGAGACGTCGTCGCCCTCGACCGCGCCGGCGCCCGCCACGGTTGGATCCTGGTTGAAGTCGCCCGGGACCAGGAGCTCGCTGCCACCCGCGGCGGAAGCGCCCGTGAGCGGCGTCGCCGCTAGGTTGGCGCGATATTGGATCGCCGTTGTCACTTGCGCAGGCAGAAAATCGTTCGAGACCTGCAGTACGGTCGGCACCGAACCCGTCACGTTGCCGGTCGTGGGGTCGATCGGAAGCCCCTCAAGGTAATAGCCGGCGCCATTGACGAGGAATCCATCCTTGTCGAGCTGGAAATCGCCGCGGCGCGTATAAAGATCGTTGCCGGCGAAGACCGGCGAGCCGTCGGGGAAGCCCGAGGGCTTCTGCACGACGAAATAACCCTCGCCATTGATCGCCATGAAGGTGTTGACGGAGGCCGACTGAATATCGCCCTGCACCGTGTTGGTGGAGCGCGACATGGCGAGGACGCCGCCGGCCTTTTGCTGGCCTACGGTCAGAGTCCGAGACAAGGTCGGAAAAGCTCGTGTCGACCCGTTTGAACGCCGTGGTCTGCGAGTTGGCGATGTTGCCCGAAATGTTCTCGAGGGCAAAAGATTGTGCCCTAAGACCGCCCACCGCCGTGGTCATTGCGCCGAAAATACCCATGCTACGTCTCCATCAAGCTCGCGCGTGCGGAAATCGGGCGCACGCCGTCAGAGCTTCGATCGCAAGCGGCATGCCAAGGTTGCGTGCCCGCTAACCGATTGGAAAACATGGTGTTTTGCAAATTGCAAAAGGGCCGCGCCCGGCAGGAAATGAGCGCTCCCGGCAAGTTCTGCCGGGCGAAATGCGCTTTTTTTCTTCGCCTTGCCGCGCACTGAGCGCACCCCATAGGGTGCGCGCCGCGAGAGGGAGCAAGCATGCGTTTCGAAGGGACCAAGGACTATATCGCCGACACCGATCTCAAGGTCGCGGTCAACGCCGCGATCGCGCTCGAGCGTCCGCTCCTGATCAAGGGCGAGCCGGGCACCGGCAAGACCGTGCTCGCGGCCGAGATCGCCAAGGCCATCAAGGCGCCACTGATCGAATGGCACATCAAATCCACCACCAAGGCGCTCCAGGGGTTGTACGAGTACGACGCGGTGTCGCGGCTGCGCGACAGCCAGCTCGGCGACCCGCGCGTTTCCGACATCAAGAACTACATCCGCCGCGGCAAGCTGTGGGAGGCTTTCGTCGCCGCCGAGCGCCCCGTCCTCCTGATCGACGAGATCGACAAAGCCGACATCGAGTTTCCGAACGATCTCTTGCAAGAACTCGACCGCATGGAGTTTTTTGTCTACGAGACCGCCGAAACGATCCAGGCAAAGCAGCGCCCGGTCGTCGTGATCACCTCGAACAACGAGAAGGAATTGCCCGACGCGTTCCTGCGCCGCTGCTTTTTCCACTACATTCGCTTTCCCGACACCGAGACGATGAAGGCGATCGTCGAGGTGCATTTCCCGGGCATCAAGCAGCGGCTCGTCTCCGAGGCGCTCAAGATCTTCTATGAGATCCGCGAGGTGCCGGGCCTGAAGAAGAAGCCCTCGACCTCGGAATTACTCGATTGGCTGAAACTTTTCTTGGTCGAGGAGATGACCCCGGAAATGCTGCGCGAGCGCGATCCCAAGAAACTCATTCCGCCGCTGCACGGCGCGCTTCTGAAGAACGAGCAGGATGTGCACCTGTTCGAGCGGCTCGCCTTCCTCGCCCGCCGCGACGGCGGGCGCTAGGTTCCGCTCTTCGGGTCGATCGGCGTTTTGCCTTTCAGGCCGAGAATATCTTCGAGTGCCTTGGCGCCCGCGAGCACGCGGTCTTCCGACCGCGGCGGCCCGACGATCTGTAGCCCCACCGGCAGGTTTTCGCGCGTGAAGCCGCAGGGCAGCGATAGCGCCGGGCAGCACACCAGCGTGATCGCATAGGCGATCGCGAGCCACTCGACGTAATTGTCGAACTTCTTACCCGCGCATTCGGCGACATAGCGCTCCTCGATCGGAAACGGCGCCACGATCGTGGCAGGAGTGAGCAAAAGATCGTAGCTCTCGAAAAAACGAAGCACGCGTCGCGTCATGGCCACGCGCTGCGCCTCTGCACGCTCCAGCTCCTCGATTGTGAGCTTCAGCCCTTTCTCGATGTTCCAGATGACCTCGGATTTGAGCATCGCGCGCTTTTCACGCAGGAGCTTCGCCTTGGTCACCGCGTAATCGAACGCGCGCAGCACCTGAAAGCATTCATGCGCTTCCCGAAGGTCCGGGTGCGCCTCTTCGATCTCGGCGCCCACCTCCGCGAAGCGCATCGCCGCCTGCTTCGTGATGGCGGCCACCTCCGGATCAACTGGAGTAATCCCGAGCGTCGCCGAATAAGCGATACGCTTCGGCCGCCAGCCGGACCGCGCCGCCGACAGAAACGATGTCTTCAACCGCGGCAAGGAGGCGGGATCGGACGGGTGCTCGCCGCTCATCGCGTCGAGGAAAAGCGCCAAATCCTCGACATTGCGGGCCATCGGCCCCTGCTGGCTGAGATTGCGGTCGATCTTGCAATCCGGCGTATGGGCGACGCGGCCGATGCTCGGACGCATGCCGACGATGCCGCAAAAGCTTGCCGGATTGCGCAGCGAACCACCCATATCCGTGCCGTGCGCGAGCCAGGCCATGCCGGTCGCAAGCGCCACCGCAGCACCCCCGGAAGAGCCTGCCGCCGAGCGGCGCGTATTCCACGGATTGAGGGTGGCCCCGAACACGTCATTGAAGGTGTTGGCGCCGGCACCAAATTCGGGCGTATTCGACTTGGCGTAGACAATGCCGCCTTCGCCTTCCAGCATTTCGATCAGAATGTCGGATTTCTCCGGCACGTGATCGGCGAAAATCGGCGAGCCTTGCGTCGAACGCACGCCCGCGACATCGGTGAGATCCTTGATCGCGACCGGCATGCCCGCGAGCAATCCGCGAGCGGCCGCTGCTTTCTTCATCAAACGGTCCGCATGCGCCCGCGCCCGATCGAAGCAGAGCGTCGGCAGCGCGTTGACCTTGCTGTCGACTTCGCCGATGCGCGCCTCCAGCGCTTGCAAAAGATCGTGCGGCGTGACCTCGCCTCTCTTCAGCCGCGCGACGATCTCGCACGCGCTGGCGCGAATGAGATCCGAATGTTTCGGCATGTTTCTCCCTAGAGCGCCGCCGCCGCGATCACACTTCGACCAAATCCTGTTTTGCCTTCGCTTTCTTTTTTTTCTTCGATCGAGCATGCGATCCTTGCCCCTCGGCAGCGGCGGGGTCCGGATCGGCTTCTTTTTCCGTCGCCTCCTTCGTTTGGCTTTCGATCTTCGCCCGATTCAAAGCTTCTTCTGCAACCTCCTTGCGCACGGCTTTAGCGGCGGCACTCGCTTCCGCGTGACGCGTCCTCGCGTCGAGCACCATGTTTTTTGCAGCGCGCGCTGCATCAAGGGCGTATTTCCCCGTCGGCACCAGCAAAGCCGACCACGCCGCGCCCGGCAGTTTTGCGCTCCACGCAACGAATGCAATTACGCCTTCGCGCCCGCGCGCCATGAACCTGATGCTGTCCGATTTGATCCGCTCGCCTGCTTGCCCCGCGCCACTCGCGGCTCGCGTCACACCGGGCAGAACGGCGCGCTCCCAGGTGAGGCGGCTCGAACTCGCGATCTTCCGCCCACTCCACGCCGCGCCGTTCTTCGCGCGCGCGGCCGTCCACAACGCGCCTTCCTTCGCACGTGCGCTCGACAAAAGCGCCGCTTGCTTGCCGCGTTCCCTGGCCACCTTCGCGCCCGCTTTGGCGCTCGCCGCCGCCGATCGCGCACCGGCGCGGATTCTCACCCCGCACCAGCCGAACCCTTCGCGTGCGCGCGCCGCGGTCCAGATCGCGCCTTCGCGCGCCTTGATCCCGGCCCAGACCAAGCCCGCCTTGCTGCGCGCCGCGAGCCATATCGCGCCCGTTTGGATCGCAATCGCGAGCCGTGTCGAGCCCAAGCGGCTCCGCCGCCAGGCCCATACCCCGACGCGCGCCGATAGAAGCGCTAGCGGCGTCAAGATCGCCCGCCAGACCAAGAGCGCGGCGGCGCCGATCGCTTTCGCAACCGCCGCAATTCCAGCGGCAACCGTCTCCATGCCCCAGCCGACGCAGCGCGCGACGAAACCGATGACCGCCGCGATCGCCATGATGACGACATAGAGCAAGCGGCCGATGGCGGCGGAAATCGCGTAAATGATGGCGCCGCTCCAGCGCAGACCGACAAGCAAACGATTGAGGAAAAAGTAGATCGCCGCGGCAAAGTGCGCGCTGGCACGGCCGGCGCTGCTTTCCGCGAATTTGCGCTTCGCCCGCCGCGCGGCGAATGCGGCAAGGCCGGGCGCAAGGCCAGCGGCGATATCGGCCTGCACCTGCTCGACGCGCTTGGTCTGCGTTTCGTCCATCCAGTCCTTGAATTGCATCGACCAATAGGCCACCTGCGTTGCCGCACGGCCGGCGCCGCCGGCGGCCCATACGAGGCCAAACGGAATAAAGAGCCGCCAGCGGTCGTCCTGCTCGACCATCGCCGAGGCAATGAGTTCGCCCGCCATCGCCGTGGTGTTGAGCCCGTGCCCGCCGAAGGCGCTCGCGATCCATACGCCCGGCTGCACCATGCCGATCTGCGGCATCTTGTGAATGGCGTAGCCCATCGTGCCGGACCAGGCGTAGTCGATCTGCACCTCGTCAAACTGCGGATAGACCTTGCGGATATCTTCCGCCATCAGATCCGCGAGATGCCTCGGCGGCCGCGAGTTCGTCGTGATGCGACCGCCCCATAACAGCCGATCGCCGATGACGCGATAGTAGTCGGCGGCGCGCCGCGTATCGGCGATAGCGCCGGGATAGCGGATCGTTTCTTTCAGCACGTCGCCGAGCGGCGCCGTCACCACGACATGCGTCCGCACCGGCAGCACTGTTGCCGCGAGCTTCGGAAACGCCTCCCCGAGAAAGGCGCTGCCGGCAAGAACCACCTGGAAGGCGCGCACGCGGCCCTTCTCGGTCCAGACCGATTTTCGCAATCCGTCGAGATCGGCGGTTGTCGCGCGGCTTCGCTCGTAAATCGTGCCGCCGCGCGCTTCGATGTCGGCGGCGAGCGCGCGGGCGAGATTCAAAGGGTGTAAATGAAAGGCGTCGGCTTCGTGCAGCGCCTGATAGTAACGATCGGTGGCAAGCAGCTCACGCACGCGCTCGCGCGGCCACACCACGACGTCGTGGCCGAAATCGCGCGCGAGCATCTCCGCCTCGTCGCGCAAACCCACTTCGTCGTCGTAGCGCAGCACATTGAGGCGTCCCGGCACCGGATCTATGCCGAAGTCGCCTTCGGCCACAATCGAGCGCACGATCTCGACCCCCTCGCGCGACAGCCGGTAGAGTTCGCGCGCCTGATCGATACCGACGCGTTCGACGATCTTCGCGAGCCGCTCGGCATAGCCCGCCGAAACGAAGCCGCCGTTTTGGCCCGAGGCCTCGCCCGCCACCTCGCCCGCCTCCAGCACGACCACCTCCCGGCCGCGCGCGAGCAGGGCGCGCGCCGTCATGAGGCCGGCGAAGCCGCCGCCGATGATGCAGATATCGGTCTCGACGTCCTGCGCGAGCATCCGCCGCTCCGGAACGGGGCGCGCGGTCGCGGAATAGAAGGTTTCGGGGGAAACGTCGTTCATCGTCTTGTCGTTTATAGGCGCATGTTAGGCTTTACGGACGAGGATTTCGACCGCGTAGAACCCTTCTCCCTAGATGGAATCGCGCGGATCACAAAACGGAAATCGCATGCGCCGCCTCATGCTATTGCGCCATGCCAAGGCCCTGCGCGCGGAAGGCTTGGCGGATTTCGACCGGCCCCTGAAAGCGGGTGGCCGCGACGAAGCGCGCCGGATCGGCGAATTCATGGCCGCGCACCGGTTGCTGCCGGGGCTCGCCCTCGTTTCGGCCGCGCTTCGCGCCCGGGAAACGTTCGATCTCGTCGACATTTTCCTGCACCCGCCGCCGGAGCGGGTGGACGAACCGCGGATTTACGAGACGACCGCCGATGCGCTGTTCGACATCGTGCGCGGCCTGCCGGCGGGACAGCCTTGCGTGCTTCTGGTCGGGCATAATCCGGCTTTCGAGGAGCTCGCGAACGAGCTGATCTCCGGCGACGGGCCGGCACCATCGCGATCCCACCGGCACATGCCGACCGGCGCGCTCGCGGTGATCGATTTCAAAGCCGATCGCTGGAGCAAGATCGAAAGAGGCGGCGGCTCGCTCGCCCTCTTCGCCACCCCCGCTCGCGCCGCCGTCGAAAAGTAAGGCCCCGCGGGCATGCCCGCGGGGCCAGATGTTGCGATGTCGTGCTTGAACGAAACGTCAGCGCACGATCATTTCGGCATTACTACGATCATCCACGGGAAGACGTAGGCTTGCAGCATCACGAGCACGCCGACAAGGCAGGCGAGCACGATCGAATGCGGAAATACGTAGCGCAGGATCGTGCCTTCGTGTCCGAACCAGTTGGTGGCGGTGGACGCAACGACGATCGACTGCGCGTCGATCATCTTGCCCATGACGCCGCCCGAGGAGTTCGCCGCGCCCATCAGGATCGGCGAGAGCCCCAGCTGCTCCGAGGTGATCTTCTGCAAATTGCCGAACAAGATGTTCGACGACGTGTCCGAGCCGGTAAGCGCGACGCCCAACCAGCCGAGCAACGTGCCGAAGAAGGGATAAAGCACGCCGGTGGCGGCGAAGGCGAGACCCAAGGTCGCGTCGATACCGGAGAGGCGGGTGAGCGTGCCGATCGCGAGCATCGCCGAGATCGTAATCAACGCAAAGCCGACCACCTTGATCGTCTCGCCATAGGCCTTGACCAGCCGCACGGGCGAGAAGCCCATGACAAAGCCGGAGATGATCGCGGCGATCAACATGCCGGAGCCCGTGTAGGACAGCCACGTGAAGGAGAACACCGCGCCCTCCGGCGTGGGAGCCGGTACGACCGGCGGCACCTTGTTGATCAGGTTGTGCAGGTCGGGGACCGCAAAATTCCAGGTGGCCCACGGATTCACCTGCGCCTTCCACCAGTTCGTGCCCCACACAAGCACGACAGCGCAGACGATGATCCAGGGAAGCAACGCCATCCACACCTGCGCGGTCGACTGTTTAGGACCCGCCTTCGGCACCGGACGGCCCTTGGCCGAATCGTCATGATGGCGGAGCGCGGGCGAGGTCCAGACTTCCTTCGGCTTCCAGATCTGCAAGAAGCCGATGAGGCAGGCCATTGATATCAGCGAAGCGCCGATGTCGACGATCCACGGATTGATGTAGTTCGAGATCAGGAATTGCGGGATCGCGAACGAGACGCCCGTGACCAGGATCGCGGGCCAGATCGCGACCATGCCGCGCCAGCCGGCGAAGGCCCAGATCAGCCAGAACGGCACGATCAGCGAGAAGAACGGCAATTGCCGTCCCACCATCGCACCGAGCAGGAACGGATCGATGCCGGTAACGCTGGCAAGACCCGCGATCGGCGTGCCGAGGGCGCCATAGGCGACGGGTGCGGTATTGGCGATCAGCGAAAGACCCGAAGCCGCGAGCGGCGAGAAACCGAGCCCGATGAGGACTACGCCGGTGACCGCGACGGGAGTGCCGAAGCCCGACGCGCCCTCGAAGAAGGCGCCGAACGAAAAGGCGATCAAGAGGAGCTGCAGCCGGCGGTCATTGGTCACTCCGCCGATCGTGCTCTGCAACGTCGCGAACGCGCCCTTCTCCACCGTCAGCCGGTAGAGAAAGATGACGTTCAGCACGATCCAGCCGATCGGGAAGAAGCCGATGACGGCACCGAGGATCGAGGCGCGGATCGACATGCCCGCGGGCATTGTGAAGATGAAGATCGCGATGAGATTGGCGACCAAGAGCGCGATCAGCGCGGCGACATACGCCTTCACTTTATTGGATGCGATCAGCACCAGAAGCGTCACCACCGGAAGGGCGGCGGCGATCGTGGACAACGTCGTGTTGCCCAAAGGATTGTAGACTTAATTCCACATGTTGCGTTTCCCCCAGCGAATTCCCGGCTTGCGCGAAGGAGAATCCCCCCGCAGGCCAGGTTGTTATTTTTGGTGCGGGCATAATAAAGAATTCCAGCTCTGTCCAACAATGCGGCAACAGGACGCGGATCATCGACCCAAGGCCGGTGGCGCATAATGAAAAATCAAGCGATGGGATCGATCAGCGTGCGTAGAGCAGACTTGGCAACCAAAGCACAATTTGCGGGAAAAGAATGCACAGACCCACGCCGAGCCATTGCAGCGCCATGAAATTCACAGCGGAGCGAAAAATCGTGGCCATGGTGATTTCCGGCGGCGCCACGCTCTTGAGATAGAACAGCGAATAACCAAATGGCGGGCTGAGGAACGCCATCTGCATGTTGACCATGAAGATCACGCCGTACCACAGCGGCACGTCACTCGGCCTGCACCCCGGGAAATCCGAACAGCCCGCCCCATGGCAGGCTTTTCATGATCGGCAGGAAGATCGGCACGGTGAGCAGCAAAATGCCGACCCAGTCGATGAACATGCCGAGCACGAACAGGATCACCATCATCAGCAGGAGAATGCCGTAGGGCGGCAGGCCGGTGCCGAGGATCGAATTCGGCGACGAAGGTCTGCCCCCCTTCACGATGAAGAATCCGACGAACATCGTGGCGCCGAAGAAGATCCACATCACCATCGCGGTCGCCTTCAGCGTCGCGATCGCCGCTTCTTGAACGGCGGGCCAAGTCAGGCGCCGATGCAGCGCGGACACGAACAGCGCGCCGAAAGTACCGACGCCGGCGGCTTCGACCGGGGTAGCGATGCCGACGAAGATGATGCCGAGCACCAGGATGATGAGCAAAATCGGTGCGATCGTTTTCTTGAGCAGCCGGAGCTTTTCGCGCCAATCGACCCGTTCTTCCAGTGGCAACGCCGGCCCGAGCTTCGGGTTGATGTAGCAACGGATCGTTATGTAAGTGATGTACAGCCCCGACAAGAGCAGGCCCGGAAAAATCGAACCGACAAGCAACTCGCCGAGCGATTGCTGCGCCACCACCGCGTAGACGATCGCCATGACCGACGGGGGAATCAGAATGCCGAGCGTGCCGCCGGCGAGCAGCGAGCCGCAGGCGAGCTTCTGATCATAGCCGCGCTTGAGCATGGCCGGTAGCGCGATCATTCCCATGGTCACTTCGGTCGCGCCGACGACGCCGACCATGGCGGCGAGCGCCGTGCAGGCGAGCACGGTCGCGGACGCAAGCCCGCCCTTGACCGAGCCGAGCCATTTGTAAACGGCGTCGAATAATTCCTCGATGATGCCCGCTTTCTCCAGCATCGCCGCCATGAAGATGAAGAGCGGCACGGCGGAGAGCTGGTAGTCGGTCATGAATGGAAAGATGCGCGCCGGCATCATATTGAGGATGGCTGCGTTCCCGAACACGAACAGAAAGATCGTGGCCAGGCTGCCGGTGCAAAACGCCATCGGCAGGCCGAGCGCCAGCAGCAAACCGAGCGAGCCGAACAACAGCAGCGTCAACCATGCAATATCGATTTCAATACCCATGGCTCACGCCTCTTCCGCGCGTCAGGAAAACGATATCCTTGATCAGTCTTGCAAACGCCTTGCAGCAACAACAGCGCGGCGCCGATCGGCATCATCAGCTTCACCGGCCAGTACTGCACGCCCCATTCGGTGAACGAGACTTCGCCGAGGCCGACCGACGTCGGAGGCGAATTTCCAGCTGGTCCACAGCAGCGTGCCGACGAAGATGAAGAAGAACACCGAGGTGATGATGTCGGCGATCGCTTTGCCGCGCGGCGAGAATTTAACGTAGAAGACGTCGACGCGTACATGCTGATCGAGCTGATACGTGTAGGCGCCGGCCAGCATGTATTGCATGCCGTACATGAGGAACATGCTCTCATGCAGCCAGTTGGTCGGTGAATTGAAGGCGAAGCGGGCGATGACTTCGTAGTAATAGCCAAAGACCGAGATCACGGCCCAATAAGCAACGAACTCGCCGACGCGCAGATTGACCCATTCGATCTTATCGGTGAATGCGCGTATGCAGTCCGAGGGTCGGATCTTCCTGCGTGCCCACGGCCGGAACATCCGGTATCACGGTCTCCGGCGGCGCCTTGGCGCGCTCCGCGGCTTCGCGCGCGTTTGTCCGGCGCACGAGCGACGGAAAAAGAAACGCATCGCCCATGAGCATCGCCGCCATCAGGATGGCGAGCCAACGCGAATAGCTGCGCCAGCGCTCGAGATCGCCTTCGGCCACGTCGAAATCGGCCTCGCGCGCTCGTTACGGCCTCTTGGGCCTTTTTCATCCGTTCGATCATGTCCGGCGTCAGCGCGTCCCCCGGAGACGGTTTCGCCCGATTGAAATCGGCTTGGGAAGCCTCGAGTGCCGCCCGCGTGCGGGACACATCCTCGCGGCGATCCCGGATGTCGGATGTCACGAAAAGGATGGCGAGAAACACCGGGATGAAAATGAAACCCCATGCGCTCTTGAGATAGAAGCGGTGGAGCCCCATGAAACCCGAGCACAGCCAGAACAGATAGGCGATGAAGAGCGAGGGCCCTTTCGGTACGCCCCCGCGACGCTGGCGATCGACCAAATAGATCGCAATGAACGGAAAAACGAGCAGCGTGCCCCAATAGAGCCAATGCGGCAGAACGAAATTCAGGCTTGGCATCGCATCCTCGGCATTCGCAGATAAAGAACCGAAGGAGGCGCCGAAACGGCGTCTCCTTCGGCGTCTGGGTGACGAGCTAGTCAGCATCGATAGGACTTAGAGATCGATCGTCAGGCCCTTGTACATGTCGGGGGTGACATAGCCGAAGGTGTGCGATTCCATCACTTCGAGTTGGAGCTTGAAGATGCGGGCCGCGTCCTTGTCCTTGTTAGCCCATTTGAACCAGATCGGCACCGCGACGCGTTGGAATTTTTCGAGATCTTGCAACGGCATGCGAATGATGGTGGTGCCGGCCTTTTCAAATTTCGACCACGCCGCCAAATCGGCTTTTTGGATCGCCGCATGGTGGACGTTGGAATAGATTTGCACCTCTTCATCGAGCCATGTTTTCATCTTGGGCGAGAGCTTGTTCCACACGTTCATGTTGACGACGAAGTCCATCAAGTCGACCGGCTGATAGATCGAACTCGAGACCGGGGGGGCCGGTCCAGATGTATTTCGACACCTGCTGGAAGCCTAGATCCCAGTTCACCGCGGGACCGGTATAGTCGGCCGCCTCGATGGTGCCCTTCTCCAGCGCGGAGAACACTTCGCCGCCCGGCAACAGGGTTGTCTTGGCGCCGATGGCAGCAAAACCTTCGGCGATCATGCCGCCCGGCACGCGCAGCTTGAGGTCCTTGAAGTCCTCGATCGAGCGGATCGGCTTCTTCGAGTGGATGATATTCGGTCCGTGATGAATGCGGTTGACATACATCAGGCCCTGTTTGGCGAAGACGTCGCGTGCCGCCTGCAGGCCGCCATTGCTGTAGAAAAAGATGTCCCATTCGTGCGGGTAGCGCAGCCCCAGAAGATAGGAAGACAGGAAGGCGGTCGCCGGAAGCTTGCCGGCCCAATAAAGCGTGAACGAATTCATCGCCTCCAACACGCCGTTCTTGACGCCGTCGAGGAGTTCGAAGTCGCCAACGATTTCCTTGGCGGCGAACCCCTTGAACTCCAACTCGCCGCCCGTCTTCTCCTTGATCGTGCTGCACCATTGCTTGAAAGTGGCCAAACCAATACCCGCCGGCCAGGAGGTTTGCAGCTTCCAGGTGGTTGTTTCGGCGGCTTCGGCGTTACCGATGTAGGGCGCGGAAACCGCCGCTCCCACCACGCCCACGCCCGCCGTCAAGATTTGACGACGCGTGGCGTTACGCTCCAGCGTTTTCGCTTTCATGTCATTCCCTCCCTAGGAACCGACTTATTTGTTATGGGGGCTCGTTTGCGCGCCAGGAATTTTGCATCCCAGCGGAAGCCCGATCGCATCTTAATGAGGAAGAAGGACCGAGGACAAGATGTCGCGGCCCCCTCTGATGCAAGATTCTGAAAATTTGCGAGCGGGCGGGAACTTAGTCAAAAGTCTTAAACGCGCGATTTGCCGCTTGCATCAACGCCCGAGGAATAAAAGCCGAATAGCGGGGTCAAGGCAGAACTTCGGCCGGGATTGATTGAAACTCCCAACGGCGCGGCCTGTTGCGAACAAGCAAGAAGACGATCTGCCAAGCAAAAAATGCTCCGAAGGCCGCGATCATGGCAACGAACAAAAGCCGGCCAGAAAAGAGAGCGTGCATCGCAATATAACCCGTCGTTCCGATCGTCGCCACGCCAAACACGGCGGCCGGCCACCACCGCCACGGCGGAAATCCGGCGTCGCAACGGCAGGCGTCGCCGGAAGCCGCGATCCGGCGTGCGAGCTCCACAACGAAAGCGCGATACTCGGCCGCGAGATTTTGATAATCGAACAGCGAGCGCTGCGTGATCGAAGCGATCTCAAGCTTCGCACCTGCGCGCGACCAAATTTCCGCGATGAAACGGCTGCCGGCGAGATTCGCGGGACGATAGCCAAGTCGCAATCGCGCGATATCGCGATAAGCAATGCGGCCATTTCGCCGCCCCAGATCCCAAGCCAGCGCATCGGGCTCGAGGCGAAAAGCGAACTCGGCCCCCATCATGCGCGGACGGTAGCGATAGCTCATCTCGCCCGCTGCGGGATCGATCGCGCGGTCGGATTGCGGAGACGGCGTCGCGGGCGTGGCCATGGCGGCCGCACTCTTAGCACGCGGCCGCGCAAGCAAACGCCGCCGGACGAGGTTTTCATCCGGCGGCGGCTTCTTTCAGCTATACTTAATAGTTGCAGTACACTCGGCCCCAACGCTGCCAGCAGCGCTGGCCGCCATAATAGGGGTCGTAATAGCCGTAATAGGGACCGTAGGCAGGGCCATACGCCGGGCCATAGTACGGACCATACGGATAAGCGCTGGCCGCTGCGGCTCCGAGCGCGAACGCTCCGAGGCCGACGCCCCAGCCCCAACCGCGGCGCCAACGCACTTCCGTGGTCGCGGATTCCGGCGCCGACTGCTTCACCGCGGTGCCATTCGAGCCGAGCGGCAAGGCCATTGTGGGGCTCGCCGCGCCCAAGGTGATCGCGCCGGCGACGCCGAGCGCGAGCACGTTCTTCATTGTGATCTTGGTCATGACGTTGTCCTTTTCTCCTTTGCGTTCCAGCCTGAAAGCCTCCGGCCAGAATAGCCGGACATCGCCGTTCGAAGAACGGCGTCGCTTCGCTCGCCTATGTCCCGGCAATGAACCGCAACGAGGCGGAACGACATCTAAATAACGTGTATCGGCGCAAGCAGTTCCGCAATGCAATTATTAGATTGTGATGATTCCTGAACAAAAATTCAGAATGCCTGAAACGCTCTCATAAACTTAGTGAATCGCAATCTTGGAACTGCGGCTTCCACGAATTAAGAAAATATAATCCGCGATTAGGGCGGAGTTTGGTCAGCTCGGCCGGTTGAGACGATCGCCGAGCGCCTGGAAGATCCGCGATGCAACCGCGACGAAAAGCGCATAGGCGGGCACGCCGATCACCGCCGCGAGGATTTGTCCCGCGATCCGGATCGGACTCACATCCTTGGCGGTCGAAATCAGCCCGAGGAAATACAGCCCGAGCGCGAGCGCAACAAAAGGCAGGATGGTGAGTAGGAAGATGAAAAAGATGCGCCAGACGTTTCCCTTCGAGTCGGCATAGGCATTGGCGGCGGTGGCGCCGGGCGCCTCGACCGCGATCGCGGGAAACAGAATGGTCAGCCGAAAGGTCAGGAAAAAACACGCGATCATGACCGCGAAGGTGAGAATACCCGTGACCGCGTCGGGCGATCCAAACGCGCCGAGCCATGCCTGCAACGCGGCGGGAATCAGCGACAGCGCCGTGATCACCAGCGACCAGCCGAAGAAGCGCAAGAAGCGCAGCTCTTGCGGCGTCAGCGCGTATTGTCCCGTCGCCTGATGCAAGAGGATAAAGCGGTGAACCGCGATCAGAAACGGCGTGATCAGAAACGACTGAACGGCTCCGGCCGCGAGCAGGATCAAATCGTAGATCGAATGAAAGTTGCCCAGCGAAGGCACGGGCAGAATGAACAGGCTTGCGAGATTGAACGCGATCAGGATCGCGATCATGGTGCCGACTAGAACCGGCATCGCATGGATGACCCGCCATACATCTTGGTAGGCGGTCGCGACGGTCTGAAAGATCGGCGGCTTTTGGGCGCTCATGCCAATTCTCGATCGGGGCGATCGCCCCGCGGCATCGGATTCGCCATGCATGTTAGCACGAGGAACTTGCTTCCGCCGCAACGCGCTACCATCTAGGAGCTGATTGGGAGCAATTCGCCCATGGTGAATGGACGTAGCCTACGCACTGCCCTCATCGTGCTGTTCGTGTTGACGGCGGCGCTCGCCGGCGGCGCCAGCGCGGGCTCAATTCCCGGGCCGATCTTGATGCCTGCGGTCGGGGCCGCTCGACCCACCATGCCCACCGCACCCGGCACCATTACGACGCCGGTGACGCCGACCGTTCCGCCCGTACCCACGCCGGGGAAAAGCACGATCACCATTCCGGGCGTGAGCGGATCGGGCGCGGCGAGCACCCGCAATCCCGGCACCGTGCGTCCTTGCGGAACGAGAGCGGGCGCCGCCGGCGCGATCCGCGGCAATGCCGGCATCGCCACCGCGCCCGGCGCCAATCCCAACAATACCGCGACCGGCGTTCCCAATATCCCGTCGGGCGGTCCCGATGCCGCCTCCGCCACCACGACAAATCCGAGCGTGCGGCCGGGAGTGCCGAGTTCTTGTTGAGGTCGATGTGAAAGAGTCGAAATAATTCAGGCCGAAGCGGCTTCGGTTGAGGCTCCGAAATCCGCCGGAAAGCGCACGACGAATTCCGTTCCAGGGTCGAGACGGACGAAGGTAACGGTTCCGCCGAATTGCCGCGCGGTGGAAACGATCACCTTGAGGCCGAGCGAGGTCGGGCGCGTTAGATCGACGTTGCCCGCGAACCCGCCGCCGTGGTCGGCGACCCGGAGCTCGATCATCCCCTCCTCGTTTTGCAACAGCCGGACCACGATCGGGCCCGGCTCGCCTTCGGCGTAGGCGTGCTTGAGAGCGTTGGTGATGAGTTCGTTCACCAGCACGGCGAGCGAAGCCGCCTGCCCGCCGGAAACGATCAGCGAAATGCTTTCACAGGTGATCATTCGGCTTTCGCCGGAATAGCTCTTCTCGCTCTCGGCGCACATCGCGCGCAGGAGTTCGCCGAAATCGACTTTTTCCGAAACCTCGGCGCCATAGAGATATTTGTAAACCGCGCTCATCGCCATCACGCGCTCGCGCGCGCGCGCGAGTTCGGTCCGCGCCGCCGGATCGACGGCTTCCCTGCCCTGCATCCCGAGGAGGCTTGAGAGGATCTGCAGGCTGTTCATCACTCGGTGTTGCAGCTCGCGAAGCAGAAATTCCTTTTGCGCGAGCAACTCGTCGATCCTCGCCGACATGGCGCGCAGCGCGCCGGAAAGCTCGCCGAGCTCGGTGGAGGAGCGAAGGCGCGGAAATTGCGCCGTCATGTCGCCGGCCTCGCGCCGCCGCGCGATCCGCACCATGCCGAGCAACGGGCGTCGAATGAGCGCATCGGAAGCGCCGAGAATACCGGCGATCGCGAATAGAAGCGCCAGCGCGCCGAATACGGCGCTTCGCCGGGCGGTGAGGCCGAATTCCGTTAGCGCAAATTCGCGGTCGATCGCGACCGCGATGAACAAGCCGTCGGGCGCGTCCTCGAGCGGCACGAACCCGATGATTTGCTCGTTGCCGCCCGCATACTTGGCGATGAAGGTCCGCTCGCCGCCGCCATGCGCCTTCTCGAATATCTGCTTGGCGAATTCCACCGTGTCGGCGTCCGCCGCGCTCGGAACGGTGAAGACGAGCGAACCTTCGCGATCGATCACCATGACGCGGTGATAGAGTTGCCAGCGGCGCTCGGCGAAATCCTGTCCGATCGTGTCGGGGTTGAGGATGAGCGCAACGATCCCGTCGAAGCGTCCGTCGGGACTCTTGTAGGGAATCGAGACGTGGATCGAGCGCTCCCCCGTCACGCGCCCCGTCGTCAGCGTGCCGATGGTGAGCTTTCCGGTTCGCAGCGGCTCCGAGAAATAGATGCGGTCGCGGACGTTCGAGCGTCGGTGGAATGGGAATCGTCGAGCAATGGAACTTGCCGTCGCGGTCGATCAGCGCCGCCTCGCGATAAATAGGGAGATCCGCGATCACCGATTTGAAATAGGCGACACATTCCTCCTCGCGCGCGGGCACCGCCGGATGCTTGACGAGCGTGAGCATCAACTGGCGACTGCCATCGACCAATTGCGACAGCTCCGCCGAGATCAGGCGGGCGGAGGCGAGCGCCTCCTGGTTCGCCTGCCGATCGAGAAAGTCGCGCCACGCATAGGTGTTGTAGGCGGTGATCGCCAAGGGAGGCACCATCGCGAGCGTAACCACCACCGCCAGACGGGATCTGAGGCTCATTGCCTTAAAGGCTTTCGGTCAAAGTCCGGTCCCATCGCTTGCGGCCGGTCGAATTGCAAGGGCGGCGAACGGCAAATTCAAACAGAAGTCGACCCCCGATGAAGGCGAAATCCCGCCATCCCTGCAATCGCCGCCGACGCCAAAGGTTCCGCATCGCGGCATGCAAGATCGACCATATCCTTTATCCTTTCTGATAATCTCCCTTTGGAGGAAGCATGAGAAGGCAGACCGCCGCGCTCGCGACGTTCATGACTGGCTGGGCCTTCGCCGTGCCCGCCTTTTGCGAGCCATCCTTGAGCGAACTTGCGAAGACCGAGGGCACGCCGCAAATCCCCGGCCTCAATATCGTTTATCTGACGCCGCTGGGAAATCCCGCCGATGCCAATAAATGGAAAAACATTATCGTCCACCAGACCGAGGGCCCCGCGGGCTCGGCAAAAAACGGCGCGGCGGAGCAAGCGAAGACATCCGACACGGCGCGGCGTGACCATCTGGGTCGAGACCGACGGCACCGTCTATTGGGCGACGGCCGAAAACGCGATTCCCACCCAGGGCGACGGCGCCAATCGCAACGACAATAAATACATCGACAATTCCAAGACCTTCCACGCCGTCGTCAAGGAGAACTCGATCGGCATCGAATTTTCCGGCAACTATCCCGACGTGCGAAAGCCGGTGACCGCCGAGCAAACCGCCGCCTGGCTCGTGCTCGTGCGCTTCCTGCAGGAGCGCTACGGCATTCCGCCCGAGAACATCTACGCCCACAATTGGATCGACTTTAAGGATTCGCGTTATTGCGAGGGCTGCGAGCTGGCGACGCTCGCCCGCAAGCTCAACTATATTCCGGCATCGATTTCCGCCGGGCGCTGAAGACCGTTACGACTCGTGTAACCCTGCTGCCCTTTGTGGGCAGAAAAAAACGCCCCGCACGGAACCGGTTCATTCCCATGCATTGATCTTGGCGGGCGAACATAACGGTGGCTGGTGTCCAACGAGAAAACGCCGCGCGGAATTGAGTCCAGCGCGATGAAAAACGAACAAAACCTCGAAGAAGAACGCCGCGCCTTGCGCCAGCTGATCGGTGAGTTTCGCCGCCAGCCGGAGGGCTGCGACGACGGCGGATTTTATCGCAATGTCGGTCGCTTCATCGCCCGCCCGATGATGAAGCCGTATTGGCCGGGCGACAAGAACAACTAGCCGATCTTTCGGCGACGCTTCTCCGCGCGGGCGAAGTTCAAGCGACCGCGGCAGGCACCTTGCTGGCCGTGGCGGGCGCCTTGCTGGCCGTGGCAGCCGCTTTGGCTTTCTTCGTCTTCGGCTCTTGTTTGGCTTTCGGCTCCGGCTCCGCCTCCGGCTCTTTGCGCGGGAGCGGATATCCGGGGGCGTCATAAAGCTTGCGGATTTCCGCGTGCCAATAGCGCCGCTCGTTCGCTTCCAGGATCGCGCCCAGGAGATTTGCGCGCGGCAGAATCTCGATCGCGAAGCGTAGCGCCTCCGCACCGGTATCGAAACGCTGGTAGCGCATGGGCCGCGGGCCGCGCATGCTGCGGCCGGCAAAGACTTCGGCGGGCGCTTTGTAATCGAAGGCCATGATCCGCTCCTGAAAAATCAACGACGCATTACAGCCTATATAGGCATGCGAGCGCGGTTTTATAAGGGCAACAAAAAACCCGGCGCCTCCGGCACCGGGTTCCATTTCGTCTGTTTCGCGGGCGAGTCTTAGCCCTCTTGCAGATTCGAAGCGGCTTGCTTGCCGCGCTCGGTCACGATGTCGAAGTTGAGCTTCTGGCCTTCGACCAGACCGCGCATGCCCGCGCGTTCCACCGCCGACACGTGAACGAACACATCGGGTCCGCCCTCGGTCTGCTGGATGAAACCAAAGCCTTTTTGCGAATTGAAGAACTTAACCGTACCGCTAGCCATTTAGCTCTCCTAGAAGCGCATCGCGCTTTTTGCCACCGTGCGACGATCGTACGGCTTTTCATTCGACTTCAGCGCGTTCTGGGGAAGGCCCTTCTTGCGGGGCGCATATCAAGAAAACGAAAAGTATCGAACCGTCTCAATATACAGAAAAACGCCGCGATTACAACCGGAATAAATCGCGCGGGCCCTTCCATTCGAGGAAATCCTTCCTATATGAAATATCCACCTAGATATTTTTTTAGGTAAATTTGAAAGGGCATACTTCCATGACCAATCAACCCATTCTTGCCACCGATCCCGCGAAGCCCGCGCCGGTCGCGACGCCGGCGCCGGTTAAGACCAATCCGCCGGTCCAGAAGCCCGACGCCGACAAGGCGCAGGCGTCCGTTACCAAGTAACAGCCGGTTCTCAATCGGCGAATTTAGAAAGCCCGGCGCATTGCCGGGTTTTTTTGTGCTCGAAGCTCAAGGAGGCGCACCATGACCGACCAAACGATCAAGCTCGACCAGCATCGCGGCATGTCGGCGCAGAAGGCGACGGATCTCCGCCGTATCCTCGCGGACGTGGAGGCCGACGAGAAGGCGCTGCGCTCGCGGCAGGAAGCGCTGGAGAAGCAATTGATCGCCGAGCCCGCGACGACCTGGCCGGAAGCCGCCGAAAAGGCGCGCTATCTCCTTGGACTTTTTGCATCAACACAGTCGGCGCAGGACCCGCGCCGGAAAACGCTGATCGCGAATGTGTTGGAGGATTTCAAGAGGCTAACCGAGGACGACAAAGGGGCTGATTAGGTCCAGGGTACTGACTTAGGGTGCAAGTCGAGTGAGTTGGCGTGTACCCATCCCAGGAAGAATCAATATTATCGTCTTTAAGTCCTTAATCGACGCCATGATTCCCGAACCGTCTTTAAATTGGATGGCTACAGTGTCGCCCAGGTCCTTGTAGCTTACTTCCCTCGTTGGAGTTATATCGCCCACTCGTTTGCCCGAAGAATCAATTCCATAACTGGAAATCGCAGTGGCGGTGAATTCAAATACCATCGCGTTGCCGTTCGCGGATTTCTCACCTCCCCATTTACCAAGCAATTGACTGACTTCTGCTGCGCTTGAAGCTTGCGAAAGCATCAGCATGAGGCTCGAAATAATCGCTATGTTTCTAAAGAAAATCGGCACTGCGAAACCTACCGCACCAACTCCCGCATCGCCTCGTCCAATCCCGTGAGCGTCAGCGGATACATCCGCCCCGCCATCAATTGCTTCAGCATGCGGATCGAGTGGGTGTAGTCCCACTGGTTCTCCGGCACCGGGTTCAGCCACACCGCGTGCGGATAGGTGCGCGTGAGGCGCTGCATCCACAACGCCCCCGGCTCCTCGTTCATGTGCTCGACCGAGCCGCCCGGCTGCGTGATCTCGTAGGGGCTCATCGAGGCGTCGCCGACGAAGATCGCCTTGTAGTCGTGCGGATAGGTGTGCAGCACCTGCCAGGTCGGCGTCGTCTCCTGCCAGCGGCGGCGATTGTCCTTCCACACCCGCTCGTAGAGGCAGTTGTGGAAGTAGAAATGCTCGAGATGCTTGAACTCGGTGCGCGCGGCCGAGAACAGCTCCTCGCAGAGCTTGATGTGCCAATCCATCGAGCCGCCGATGTCGAGGAAGAGAAGCACCTTCACGGCGTTGCGCCGCTCGGGGCGCAAGAGCAAGTCGAGATAGCCCTTGTTCGCGGTCTCCTTGATGGTGCCGTCGAGATCGAATTCCTCCGGCGCGCCGGTGCGCGCGAATTTGCGCAGGCGCCGGAGCGCGAGCTTGATGTTCCGCGTGCCAAGCTCGACCGTGTCGTCGAGGTCGCGGAACTCGCGCTTGTCCCACACCTTCACCGCGCGCCTGTGGCGGCTCTCGGCCTGGCCGATGCGCACGCCCTCGGGATTGTAGCCATAGGCGCCGAAGGGCGAGGTGCCGGCGGTGCCGATCCATTTGCTGCCGCCCTGGTGGCGGCCCTTCTGCTCGGCGAGGCGCTTCGCGAGCGTCTCCATGAGCTTGTCCCAGCCGCCGAGCGCCTGGATCTCTTTCATTTCCTCTTCGGTGAGATATTTCTCCGCGAGCTTCTTCAGCCACTCGGCGGGAATTTCGACCGCGCCCGTCGCTTCGCCGAGCATCTCGATGCCCTTGAAGACGTGGCCGAACACGCGGTCGAACTTGTCGAGGTTGCGCTCGTCTTTCACCAGCGTCGCGCGCGAGAGATAATAGAAGTCCTCGATCTTCTGCGAGGCGAGGTTCTTGTTCATGCCCTCCATCAGCGTCAGGTACTCGCGCACGGTGACCGGGAGCCCCGCGGCTTTCAGCTCGTGGAAGAAGGCGGTGAACATGGGGAATACATAGCGCGCTGGAATGCCTTCGTCATCCCGGGCACAGCGCGGTGACGGGCAGCGAGTTTTCCCTCTCCCCGCTTTGCGGGGAGAGGGTGGCGAGCGTCGAGTGACAACGAGACACGAGCCGGGTGAGGGGCGGCACTCGGCCCCTCACCCGCTTCCTCGCTGGCGCTCGGAAGCCGCCCTCTCCCCGTAAAAACGGGGAGAGGGAAATTAAGACATCAACCCCTCGCCACCTTCTCCAAAATCTCCATCAGCGCCTCCGGCGCCGTCACATGCGGCGAGTGGCTCGCGTCCATTTCGTGGACCGGCCAGCCATCCTTCGCGCGCGCGGTCCATGAACTGCCGGAACGGATCGCCGGCATTGTGCCTCTGCGCGTAGATGTAGGTGCGCGGCAGCGAGAGCGGCCCGTCCTTCAGCGCGAGCTTCTGCTCGAAACATTGCAACGGCTGCGGCACCCGCCGCGGCCCGACCCAGGCCACATCCGCCGGCGTGGTATCGGGCGGAATCGGATTGAGCGGCGGCACCTTCCAGCCGTCGATCGCGCTCTTCCGCACCATCCCCGCGCGCTCGACCGGCATGTAATCGGTTGCCGATTTTCCGTCCTCGGGCGCAAAGGCATCGAGATAGACGAGATGCGTGAGCCGCTCGCGCGCGCGGTCGGCGACGCCGGTCGCGACCATGCCGCCGTAGGAATGGCCGACCAGGATCGCGTTCCGCACATCCTCGAATTCGAGCACGGCCAAGCATGTCCTGGATGTGCGTCTCTAGATTGATGCCGCGATGCGCGAGATGCACGCGCTCGCCGATCCCGGTTTGGGTGGGGGTGTAGAGTTCGTGCCCGCGCGCGGCCATCAAGCGGCCGCATCTTCTTCCACGCCCAGCCTCCCGACCAGGCGCCGTGCGCGACGAAAAATGTCGCCATCGCCGCTCGCCCTATCGCTCGAACGGCGATTGCTTGCCGGGCGCGAGGCAAACGAACACGGTAGCTGCCGCCCGCATCCGATCCCTGCGCGGTGATTTTCGCGGTGCGGTTATATTGCTTGCAATAATCCTGCGCCGCCGCCTCGGCGGCGGCATTGCCAGTGATGGTTCTGGGCACGATGCCGCCGGTCTCATTGCCCTGGATCTTGTTCGAATCCGCGCAGCCGGCCAACACGGCAAGCAAGGCCGCAACCACCGCCCATCGCAGCATGAAAACTCCTCCCGCCCCCGCTACGCTCTAGCCGGACACTTTGGCAGGATTTCTACGACACTCCGAGCTTTTTGTGCAGGCTCGCCGAGGTGGTGGTGTACTGGAACATGATGCGCTTGTCGGGATCGACCACGCGCGCCGCCGCCTGCGCCATCAGCGCCGCCTCGTGGAAGCCGGAGAGAATGAGCTTCAGCTTACCCGGGTAGGTATTGATATCGCCGATGGCGAAGATGCCAGGCTCGCTGGTGAGGAATTTCTCGGTATCGACGGCGATGTGGCCCTCCTCGAGCTTGAGGCCCCAATTCGCCACCGGCCCGAGCTTCATGGTGAGCCCGAAGAAGGGAAGGAGCACGTCGGCCTCGATCGCGAAGGTGGAATTGTCGTCGCGGCGCGCGATGACGCGCGCGAGCTTGCCGCCCTCGCCTTCGAGCGCGTGCAGCTGGCCGAGCTCGAAGGCGATCTTCCCCTCGGCGGCGAGCGCCTTCATCTTCAGCACGCTGTCGGGTGCCGCGCGGAAATGATCGCGGCGATGGAGAAGCGTCAGGCTCTTTGCCACCGGCGCCAGATTGAGCGTCCAGTCGAGCGCCGAGTCGCCGCCGCCCGCGACCACGATCCGCTTGCCGCGAAAATCCTCGATCCGGCGCACGAGGTAAAAGACCGACTTGCCCTCATAATCCTCGATGCCCGCAAGCGGCGGCTTCTTCGATTCGAACGAGCCGCCGCCCGCCGCGACCACCACCACTTTCGCCTCGATCACGGTGCCGACGTCGGTCGCGAGCCAGAAGCTGCCGTCCTTCTGCCGCGTCAGGCTCTCGACCCGCTCGCCGAGATGGAAGTGCGGCGAAAACGGCTTGATCTGCTTCAAGAGATTTTCCACCAGCCCCTCGCCAGTGATCACCGGCAAGCCCGGAATGTCGTAGATCGGCTTTTCGGGATAAAGCTCGGCGCACTGGCCGCCGGGCTTCGGCAAAATGTCGACAACGTGCGCCTTGAGGTCGAGGAGGCCGAGCTCGAACACCGCGAACAGCCCCACGGGCCCGGCGCCGACGATGACGGCGTCGGTCTTGAGCGGTGCGCTTGTCGGGGCCTTGCTCATGCGATCCTTTTACCCCTGCTGGGCGGGCGTGTGCACCACGAGCCCGTCGAGCTCATCCGTCACTTTAATTTGACACGAAAGCCGCGAGGTCGGCCGCACATCGAAGGCGAAGTCGAGCATGTCCTCCTCCATCGGCGAGGGCGGCCCGACCTTCTCCTTCCAGGCCTCGTCCACATGCACGTGGCAGGTGGCGCAGGAGCAGGCGCCGCCACATTCGGCGACGATGCCGGGGACGCCGTTCTTGATCGCGTTTTCCATCACGGTCGTGCCGACCGGAGCATCGACGGTGCGCTTTTTTCCGTCGTGCTCGATGTAGATGATTTTGGGCATTGATCGCTTGAAATTTCGGGAATGGCGGCCTGGCCGCGGACGCCCCCTATATAGGGAGCGCCGCGCTGCCGCAAACCCGAAGCCCTATGCCGTCGTCGCGTAACCCCCGTCGACCGGGATCACGGCGCCGCAGACGAAGCCGCTGGCCTTGGAGGAAAGATAAAGCGCCACCCCCGCCATGTCCTCGGGCCGGCCCGCGCGCCGGAGCGGCGTCGCATTGGCGATCGCCTCGAAGGGAAGCGATGCCGTCATCTTCGAGGGAAAGAAGCCCGGCGCGATCGCGTTCACGGCGATTTTCCGCGGTGCGAGGTACTTCGCCATCATCTTGGTCATATGGATGACGCCCGCCTTCGAGGCGGCATAGGAATAGGTTTCGATGGCGGAAACGTGCAGGCCGTCGATCGAGCCGATGTTGATGATGCGCGCGCAATCGTCGGCCGAGGCCGCGGCTTCCAGGAGCTTCACCAGCCGCTGCGACAGGAAGAACACCGACTTGAGGTTGAGGTCGATCACCTTGTCCCAGCCTTCCTCGGGGAACTTGTCGAAGGTCTCGCCCCAGCTCGCGCCGGCATTGTTGACGAGGATGTCGATCTTCTTCTCGCGCTTCTCGATCTCCTTGGCGAAGCGATCGATTTCCGCCATTTTGGAGAGATCCGCGGGGATCGAGATGCATTCGCCGTGCTTGGACAGCTCCTTCGCCAGCGCGTCGCAGGCCTCGGCCTTGCGCGCGGTGATATAGACCTTGGCGCCGTTCTCGATGTAGCCGCGCGCGATCATCTCGCCGATGCCGCGGCTGCCGCCGGTCACCACCGCCACCTTGCCGCGCACGCTGAACAATTGATCGATTTTCATCGCACTCCCCGCCTTTGATGATTGGCATGTCTAAGCCGTCGCTCTCATAGAGCGCGGCGGCCCGCGTTGCAAAGACGGTGATGCAAGCTTCAGGTGGTGCGGATCAGCCCGGTGAGCGCAATTCGCGCTTCCGTGATGCGGATCGTCAGGTGGGCGAGCGCGGCGCCGAATTCGGCCGCGTCCTTCGCCGTCTCGATTTCCTCGGCCGCCCGCGCCACGTCGAAGGCGCCGACGCCGCGCGCCGCACCCTTCAATTTATGCGCGGCCTCGAGCCGCGTCCGTCCGTCGCCGGCCTCCGCGATCACCGCCAGCAGGCTATCCGCCTGCCCGCCGAACAGGACCAGCACCTCGCGCGCGAGCAAGCGGTCGCGGAATGTCACCCGGTCGAGAAAGGAAAGGTCGATCGCGCCCATGTTCGCCGTCGTTCCGAACGCTTCCGCCTTCGCCGCGCGCAGCCCGTTACTCATGGCCCCGAACTCCGGGCGCGCGAATGCGCCCGCGCCAATGCTCGCGCGATTTGGTAAACAGAGATTTAAGATTTGGCGTTCAGCCGCCGAAAGAACGCCGGGGCGGAAGCTTGCCGAGCGCGCGATAGCCTTCTTCGGTCAGGCGGCAAACGAGCCAGCCGGGCTTCACCGGGTTCCGGCTCCAGGGCCTCGCCCAGCCATGCGCGACGCAGGCCTCGATGGTGCGATGGCTGATTTCCTGGCCTCCCTCGTCGAACAGCGGGAGTTTTCCACCGGGCTGCTTCAGCCCGTGCGCCAAATAACGGCGTTGGGCGGCCGTCATGAAGCCAGCCCCGGAAAGCTGGGTTTTGAGCCTTAAAGGCCCGCTCGACCTAAGCGCCTGCTTGGTTCGCATGGTGAAAAAGACGTTAACGATATTCCGAAGGCTTTAATATCTTGCGTTGCCTCGGCAGCCCTGCCGGATAGGATAGCCGGGCGGTGGATCGGAGTCCCAGCCTTTCTTACGGGTGCCTCAAAATTGGCCCCGTGCAGGTGACGGGATAGCGCATATCCGGCGGATTCGGTCGGGACGGGGCACAGACTCGCTAAGGTGCCGTGCCGTCGGCGGAATTCGGACGGGCAAACCAGCCCCGATCCTGGATGTGAAGTGTAACGAGGCGACGGGCCATGGCGAATACTCCGAAGAAGCAGGATACGGCCGACGACATGCTCGCGGCCATCGAGGACGCGCTCCGGTTGAACGAAGCGGCGACGTCCTCGAAACCGGTCGAGACGAACGCCAAGCCGAAGCCGGCGAGCGCCGCGCCGCCTCCGCCGCCCGCCGCCGACGAAGACATTTTTTCCGATCGCCCGGCTGCCTCGACCCGCGCGCCGCTGGCGCCGCGCGAGGCCGCGAACGACGACCGCCCGTCGGTCGGCCAGATTCTCGCCGGCCTCAACCGCAAGCCTTCGCGCTTTCCGCAACTGATCGCCCTCGCGCTCTCCGTGGTATGGGCGGGCGGCGGCTATTATTTCCTGCAACAGCGCTACGCCGAACAGCTCGCGGCGGCGCCCCACTCGGGCGCGATCTACGAGCAGGCCTTCTTCCTGCCGATCGTCGCCGCGGTTCTGCTGCCGATCTTCGGCTTCTTCGTGTTCGCGACCCTCATCCGCCGCTCGCAGGAGATGCGCTACGTCGCCGCGGCGATGACCGAGATCACCATGCGCTTCGCCGAGCCCGAGGGCGTCTCCTCCGACGCCTTCGTGAGCATCGGACAGGCGATCCGCCGCGAGATCGCGGCGCTCGGCGACGGCGTCGAGCGCGCGGTCGCGCGCGCTTCCGAGCTGGAGTCGATGGTGAAAAGCGAAGTCTCCACGCTCGAGCGCGCCTATGACGACAACGAAATCCGCATCCGCGCGCTGGTCGAGGGCCTGCAAAGCGAGCGGGACGCCGTGCTCTCGCACGCGCTGCGTCTGCAGGAAGCGATCGTGAGCGTTCAGCAGTCCTTCAATTTCGACGTCGACGGCGTCGCCGATCGCGTCAACGCCTCGATCACCGATGCGACCAATCGCATCATCGACAATTTCATCTCGCAGACCCATTCGGCGCGCGCCCACATCACCGGCGCCGGCGACGAGGTCGTCCAGAACCTCCTCGACAAGAGCCAGGAGACCGCGGACCACCTCAACGATATCGGCAGCGAGATCGCCAACGCCGTCTCCGCGCGCGGGATCAAGACGATTGAATCGCTGCAGGAAACCACGGATTTGATGTCGGCCTCGATCGCCGCCAAGGGCGATGCGATCAAGGAAGTGCTGATCGCGCGCCTGCAACAGCTCGAGGATTCGATCATCCTGCGCGGCAGCGAAGTCGCCGACCGCGTGATGAGCGACTCCACCTCGCTGGGCACCCGCATCACCCAGGGCCTTGCCGCCTTCGACGACACCGTGAAGGTTCACGGCGCCGAGATCGTGCAGCAAATCCGCGAGAGCGTCGACAAGGTCAACAAGAGCAGCGAGCAGAACTTCTCCAATTTCGACTCCCGCCTCGTCGCCAAGACCCATGAGCTGGCGGAGACGCTCGACCAGCGCATCGGGCGCGTGGAGAAGACGCTTTCCGATCGCACCCAGAGCCTCAACGAAACGCTCGCCACCCGCACGCTCGAATACGCCCGCACCGTCGCCGAGGGCGCCAAGAACGCGCAGGAATCGGTCGACAAGACCGTTGCCGGCATGGGCGAGTATTTCACCACCAAGGCGCAGGAGATCGCGCACACGATTTCCGAGCGGACCGACGCGATCAATCAGGTGCTCGGCAGCCGCGCGCTCGAAATGACGCAAGGCCTCGACACGCGCGTCGCCCGCTTCGAGGAAATGGTGGTCGGCCGCCTCGAGGGCATCACCAATTCGATCGAGCAGAAGAGCATCGCCGCCGCCGACGCCCTTTCGACCAAGATCGAAGGCACCACCCGGCAACTGCGCGACGAAGCCGCCTCCGTCGAGAAGAGCTTCACCCAGCTCGCCGACCAGGTTTCGCAGACCCTCGTTTCGCGCGCGCGCGAAGTCACCGGCGCGCACGAGCGCCTGCAGGGCGACGTCACCGGCGTGCTCGAGCGGTTGAACGACGCCAACGCCATGCTGAAGACCGTGCTCGACGGCATCGTGGAGAACCTCGGGCCCGATCGAAGGGGTCGTGGCGGAGAAGATCACCGGCTTCCAGCAGGCGCTGGAAACCACCCTCTCCTCGACCCGCGGCGCGATCGGCCACATGGACGGCCAATTGCACGACCTGCGCGATGTCTCCTCCAAGGTGCTCGGCGACGTCTCGGCGCTCACCACGCGTTTCGAGGATCAGGGCCGCTTCATCGCGGGCGCCGTCGACAATCTGAGCGAGACCCATACCCGCATCGACAAGACGCTCGCCGAGCGCCGCGAGGCGATCGAGTCGCTCAGCAACCATCTCGCCAACCGCTCGAGCGATCTGGAGGAGCGGCTCGGCCGCTTCAACCGCCTGTTGCAGGAGCAGCTCGCCGCCGCCGAGGACAAGGCGCAGGAGATCGCCAAGCTCGTCGCCGACGCGACCTCCCATTCGACGCAGTCGATCGTCAAGCAATACGACCTCGTGAAGAACACCTCGAACGAGGAGCGCGAACGCACGACCGCGCGCGCTCCGCTCGACCTACGAGACCGCGACCGGCGAGGTCAATACGCTCTTCCGCGACATGAACCAGCGCTTCACCGATGCCGCGCGCGAGCTCCGCGAGGTCGCGGGCGAGGTGCAGCATTCGCTCGAGCAGACCCGCCAGGAACTGAAGCGCGGCGTGTTCGAGCTGCCGCACGAGACGCGCGAAAGCACCGCCGCCATGCGCCGCCTCGTCGCCGACCAGATCAAGGCACTCGCCGAGCTGAACGACATCGTCGGCCGCTACTCCCGCAACATCGATCACGTTTCGCCGCGACGGCCGCCCGCAGAGCGCCGACGCGCCGCTGCCGCCGGAGGCGGGCGAAGTCCGCACGCTTCCGCGCCGCGAGCTTGCGCCCTCGATCGTCGACGCGGCCGCGCGCTGCCCCGCGCCCGTACGCCTCCGCGCCGGAAGCGCCGGCGCCGCGCCGAGAGCCGCGCGAGGACAGAGACGAGAGGAGATGAACGCGGCGGCGCCTGGCTCAACGACATGCTCACCCGCGCGCGCGGCGGAGAACGCGGCAGCGAACGCGGCGGCGAAGAAGATAGCCGTCGCAGGCCGTCCGATCCGCGCCAAGAACAGCGTCAGGAACAGCGCGTCATCGACTCGCTCGACGCGCTTTCGGTCGACATCGCCCGCCTCGTCGACCACGACGCCGGCCGTCGAACTGTGGGACCGCTACAAGCGCGGCGAGCGGAACGTCTTCACCCGCCGCCTCTACACCGCGCAGGGCCAGAAGACCTTCGAGGAAATCCGCCGCAAGTACCGCCGCTCCACCGAGTTCCGCGAAACGGTCGATCGCTATGTCGACGAGTTCGAGCGCCTGCTCGAGCAGGTCGCCCGCGACGACCGCGGCCAGGTGCTGACCAAGACCTACCTCACCTCCGATACCGGCAAGGTCTACACGCTACTCGCGCACGCCGCGGGGCGGTTGGGGTAAGCGGCGCAAAATAGACCCCGTGAGGATATACAGTTAGAAAAGACGTTCCCTTCACACGGGGATCGCTCTCCCACCCCGGAGTTAATGCCCAACCGGAATCTCAAGGGCGGTTAGCTCAGCGGGAGAGCGTTCGCTTCACACGCGAGAGGTCGTAGGTTCGATCCCTACACCGACCACCATTCTTGACGTGCAAAGTTCGCTTTACCTTCGATCACGGACGTGTCCGCAAGGCGTAAGCACGTCCGCTATGTGCCAATAGCGGACATCGCGAATTTCTGTTTCGTTGAGTTCTATTTGTCTCTTTCACGCCGGCTATGATTATGCAACGGGCGCGTCCGATGCGACGACGCTCCGCTCCTTCATTGTGATTGCGATGATCGCGCTTGTGTTTATGGGCGTAATCGTCGATCTGCCCGGCGTCTTCGCGCAATCGCCACAAGCCCCATTTTAAGCGATTTTTTGAGTGTGACGAATAAGTCACGCGATACAACCAAAAGCGACAAGTGACAGACTGTTGCTGGGCTTAAGGCGCAACTTTTATTAGCGTGAGCAGAATTGCTGGGTTTCCGAGCCCTTGGGGGGTTATCAATGGACTGGCAAAAGCTAGTTATCGCCGCTTGCACGAGCGTGTTGATTTCGTCGGCTGCGGTGGCCCAAACGCCTGTCGCGACTCGGTACGCCGGAGAATTTTCCGGCTTCTATATCGGCGTGAACGGCGGTGGGATGGATTTCTCCACTAAGGGTAATTTTGCTCCGAACAATCCGCAGTCGTCATGGATGACCGACCGCAAAGAAACCGGCATCGGCGGCCTTCACGGCGGCTTCCAAGGTCAATGGGGCAATTTCATCGTCGGCATTGAAGGCGCGTGGGATGCAGCATTTGGGAGTGGTTATGGATCGACACCCGGTGTCAGTGCGGGCAATTGCGATTTAGGGCCGAGCCAAGCCTGCCAGGCCCGCATCAATGATATCATACAAGTCGGTCCACGGGTCGGCTTCGCCATGAATCAATGGATGGTATACGGCACAGCCGGTTATGCGCGCGCAGAAATAGATAGTAATCTTATCGACACTGGCCATGTATTTTCGCGAAGCAGCGCACATCACGATGGTTGGTATGCGGGCGGTGGAATCGAGATGCTCGTGAGCCACGGCTTCGTCATCGGCGTTGAATATAAGCACTTTGACTTCCGCTCGACGGAACAATCCGTCCCTGGGGCCCCACAAGATTCCCGAAAAATTAAAGCGGACGCAGACGCGGTTCTTCTTCGACTGACGATCAAACAGTAATTCGGCCCTCGATTACGGATCAATTCAAAGCCCGGTATCTTCCGGGGCTTTTTGTTTGGCGTTCGTAACGCGACGGCTATCATCTCACCCTTGCAAAGTTACGCGTTGTAAAAGTAGTCTGCTTCATCCCATGGCACGCGGAACAAGCCAGGATGCGGCCGCACCTTTCACGCCTCGCGGGTCGGCTCTAGCGAGCCGCCGCACTGCCCGTCGCCGGCGTGCGCGCTATTCGAAAGCGCTCGCCGCGACCATCTGCCGCCGGCTCGCCGGCGGCGAAGGCGTGCGTGCGATTGCCCGCGATCCCGCGATGCCTTCGCGAAAAACGCTGCACCGCTGGTTGAAGCGGGACGTCGACGGGCTCTTCGCGCCATGCCCGCGCGCCGCCCGGCCCGGCGCCCCGAGCCGCTATTCGAGAAAGCTCGCCCGGACAATCTGCCGCCGGCTCGCGCAGGGCGAGCCCTTGGCTGCGATTGCGCGCGATCCCCGCATGCCGCCGCGATCGACCCTCCGCTATTGGATGAAAAAGGATCCGGATGGCCTCTTCGCGGAATGTCCGCGCAAGTCCGGCAAGGGCGGCCCGCGCACGCTCTACAACAAGCGCCTCGCCGGCGAGATTTGCCGGCGGCTCGCGCGCGGCCGCTCGCTCGCATCCATCGCCCGCGATCGCGACATGGCCGCGGCGCCCACCGTGATCGATTGGGTCAAGAAGGACCTCGACGGATTCAAAGCCGCTTACGCGCGTGCGCGCGAGCTCGGCCGCGATACCTTGACCGACGAAATCATCGAGCTCGCCGATGACAGCTCCAGGGATTGGGAGAACATTCGCGGCAAGGGCTGGCGGTTCAACCGGGAGAATCTCAACCGCGCCAAGCTCCGCATATCCGCTCGTCGCTGGCTCTGCATCCACACGCGGCCCCCTTATGAGCGGGCACCGCTGACGATCGAGATCGTGCGGTTTTCGGGGGAGTAGGATTGCTGACGGCTGATGGCCGCGCCGAAGCCTTTTTATCCTTCGTCATGCCCGGCCTTGTGCCGGGCATCCACGTCTTCCTTGTGTCCTTAAGACGTGGATGGCCGGGACAAGCCCGGCCATGACCAATTCCACCATTTCTTTTTTCATTCCCGCAACAAGTGCGGGCATGACGGACGAGATGCCGCCCCGCTTACGGCTGGGCTTGGCGGCGCGGCGTCGCGCCCGGGATCGGGGTCGAGGTCGGGCTGCCGCCGCCGAACAGGATGCGCGACGGATTGTGCGCGAGATCGGTGATCGCCTTCCCGGCGATCTCGACCTGCCGGGTCGCCGTCTTCATCAGCGTGTTCGTGTTCACGGTGATCTCGGCGGTGCGCTTGTCGAGATTGTCCATCAGCTCCTTCGCCGAGGCGGTGGCATCCTTGCCGTTCTTGAGGATCGCATCGATGTTGTCGCTGTTCTTCGCGAGCGTGTCGCTGAACGTCTCCAGATTTGCGATTGCTTTATGCACCGCCTCCTGGTTGGCGGCGATGAGGGCGTCGGCCTTGGCCAGCACGTCGCGCGCGGCCTGCATCATGTCCTGACTGGCGCCGATGTCGGCCTTCAAGGTCGGCGGCTCGCCCTCTTCCCGCTCGAGCAACGGCGTCGTGGCCGAGATGCCCTTGAGCGATACCGAAGCGATGCCCGTCAAGCCGGTGAATTCCATGCCGACATACGTATCCGAGCGGATCGGCGTCGCCTTGTTCACCAACAAGAGCGCCGTGACCTGCGAGGGGCTGTCGGGGTTGAGCCTGAGCGCCGTCACCTCGCCGACGCGAATGCCGTTGAACAACACCGAGCTGCCGACGCGCAGCCCCGAAACCGCGCCGTCGAAGATCACGCGATACGCGACGCCTTGCTTTTTGTCCGACGTATAGTGGATCCAAAAGACGAAAGCGAAAGCGGCGGCGATCGCCGCGAGGGTGAACAACCCGATCAAAACGTAATTCGCCTTGCGCTCCATCGATCAACTCCGCTGTGAATGCTTTGCCGTGGTCTGCCGGTCCGCCACGCGCCCGCGCACCGTGGAAATAAGCCTTCAACCAAGGCTGTTCCGAGGCGAGCATCACGTCCATCGTGCCCGCTTCCTTGATCTTGCCGTCCCCGAGGACCGCGATCCGGTCGCAGATCGTATAAAGGCTGTCGAGGTCATGGGTTACCATGAAAACCGCCATGCCCGAAGTTTGCTGCAGGGTCAGGATCAATTCGTCGAATTCGTGAGCGCTGATGGGGTCGAGCCCGGAGGTGGGCTCGTCCAGGAACAGGATTTCGGGATCGAGCGCCAGCGCGCGGGCAAGCGCCACGCGCTTGATCATGCCGCCGGAGAGCTCGGAGGGATATTTCCGATAGACGTCGGGCTTCAGGCCCACCATTTCGAGCTTGGTGATCGCCATCTCGGTGGTCAGGCGCGGCGAAAGATCGAGATATTCGAGGATCGGAAACTCGACATTCTGGCCGGCGGTGAGCGAGGAGAACAGCGCGCCCTGCTGGAACAGGATGCCCCATCGCCGCTCGATCGCCCGATGCGCCGTGTCCTCCACCTGGTCGAGATCGATGCCGAAGACTTCGATGCTGCCCGCTTGCTTCGGCAAGAAGCCCGATGATGGTGCGCGTCAGCACCGACTTGCCGGCGCCCGAGGCGCCGACGAAGCCGAGGATCTCGCCGCGAAAGACGTCGAGCGTCACGCCGTCGAGGATCCGGTGCCCTTTGAGATCGACGACCAGATCCTTCACCCGGATGACGGCGTCTGCGGAAGCCCTTGCCATCGCTACATTCCGATCGAGGCGAAGAACATGGCGAAAACGCCGTCCAGCACGATGACGAGAAAGATCGACTTCACCACGGAATTCGTCGTCTGCTCGCCGAGCGACTCGGCGCTGCCCTCGACCTGCAGTCCTTCGACGCAGGCGACGAGCCCGATGACCAGCGCCATGAACGGCGCCTTGATCATCCCCACCTGGAACGACTCGATGGAGATCGCCTCGCGCAGCCGCGACAGAAACACCTCCGGCACGATGCCGCCATAGAGCCAGGCCACGAAGCCGCCGCCATAGAGCGCCGCCATCGAGCCGAAGAAGGTCAGGATCGGCACGGCGATCACCAGCGCGATGATGCGCGGAAGGATCAAGACTTCGACGGGATCGAAGCCCATCGTGCGCAGCGCGTCGATTTCCTCGCGCATCTTCATCGCGCCGAGCTCGGCGGTGTAGGAGCTGCCGGAGCGGCCGGCCACCATGATGCAGACGATCAAGACGCCCAATTCGCGCAGCACCAGGACGCCGACCATATCGACGACGTAGATGTCGGCGCCGAACTTGCGGAAATGGAAAGATGCCCTGCTGCGCGAGGATGGCGCCGATCAGAACGGTGATCAGCAGAATGATCGGCATGGCTTGCCATCCCACGCGCTGAAGATGGTTGACCATCGAGGTGAACCGGAAGGTCGACGGACGCAAGAGCACCCGCTTCAACGCGACCATCACCGATCCGACCATCTGCGCGAGCAGGAGAAGGTCGTCGCCGACCGTCGCCATGGCCATGCCGATGCGTTCCAATGCGGCGATGATGGGGTTCTGCCTCGGCGGCTCGGGCGTCAATTGTCTGGGTGCCGGCATGGATCTTGTCGAACAGGCCGCGGTAATCCTCGCGCAGACCCACGAGTTTGGTTTCGCACCCTTGGCTGTTCCAGGTGCGCAGCGCCCGTTCCAAGAGCCAGGCGCCGAACGAATCGAGCCGGTCGATCTGCGCGGTGTCGATGGCGATGCTGCGCACGGGCGAATTGCGGACGGGTGGCGGCGTCAACCAGCGGCTCGAGCGCTTGCGCGTACTCGGCCGTCCACGATCCGGTCGCGGCAAGCGCAAGGCGGTCGCCGCCCGATTGGCCGCTCTGCACAGTCAAAGTCCCTGCCGTCACGAAGCCGCTCCTTCGTCGACGCAAAAGCGCGGGCGCGCTTTTGCGAGACCCTCTTCGGGCCGACAAGCGAGGACGATCAAATGGGGGGAAGCGTTGCGGAGGGACCCGGCGGTTGCGCCGTTGATCAACGGGCAAGCGATGGCCTCAACTCAGGGGCAAAATCTCACGCAAAGGGTCGTCCGCACTATGTCCGAATGCCTCAAAAGCGAGATTAACAAATTGCTAAGAATTCTTAAACGCCATTTACCTTATTAGGTTAATGAAAGGTTAATTTGGTTCCATCGGCGCTGCGCCCGTGGCCGTGCTCGCCGTCCTCTGTCGAAGCCCTTTCCTGAAGGCATGAAATGCCGAGCCTTGTCCTCCGGGTTGAACGCTGGCCCATAGCGGGACGTTTCACGATCAGCCGCGGCTCAAAGACCGAGGCGACGAGGTCATCGTCGTCGAAATCCACGACGGCGATTCCCGGCGCGGGCGCGGCGAATGCGTGCCCTACGCGCGCTACGGCGAGACGATCGAAAACGTGCGCGCTGCGATCGAATGCGCTCGACGCGGCCGATCGGCGAAGGGCTCGACCGCGACGGCTTGCAATCGGCGCTGCCGCCGGGCGCCGCGCGCAACGCCCTCGATTGCGCGCTATGGGACCTCGCGGCGAAACGCGCGGGCAAGCGGGCATGGGAAATCGCGGGCATTCTCCGCCCCCGGCCGGTGATCACCGCCTACACGATTTCACTCGACACGCCCGAGGCCATGGCGAAGGCCGCGCGCGCGCGCGAAATTCCCGCTGCTCAAGCTGAAGCTCGGCGCGCCTTGCGATCCGGAGCGGCTGAAGCGCCGTGCGCGCGGCGAGTGCCCGAACGCGCGGCTGATCGTCGATGCCAACGAAGGCTGGCGCGAGGAAGACCTGGTCGTGAATTTCGCGGCCTGCGCCGAGGCCGGCGTCGAATTGATCGAGCAGCCGCTGCCTGCGGACGACGACGGCGCGCTCGCGGCGATCGGACGCATCCGGTTCCCGTCTGCGCCGACGAAAGCGCGCATGACCGCGACGAGCTTGCGGCGACTCCGCGGAAAATACGATCGCGTGAACATCAAGCTCGACAAGACCGGCGGCCTGACCGAGGCGCTCGCGCTCGCCGACGCAGGCCGACGGCGAAGGATTCTTCGCGATCATGATCGGCTCGATGGTCGGAACGTCGCTCGGCGTGGCGCCGGCGCTGTTGCTTGCCAACCGCGCGCGCTTCGTCGATCTCGACGGTCCGCTGCTGCTCGCCCGCGACCGGCCGGAAGGATTGCGTTACAACGGCGCCGAGATTTCTCCGCCCGACGCCCGCTTTGTGGGGCTGAGCGCGCCCGAAGAGCGCCAACAGCCCGCCGATCGCGGCGAGCGCCGCGAACCAGCCATAGGCCGCGGCACCCCATCGCACGTAAAGCGGGCCCGCGGCGATCGTGCCCGCCGCCATCACGGCCCCAAGCACGGCCGAGGCGTAGGTCTGCGCGCGCCCGGCCTGACGCGCCGGGCACGTGCTCGGCGATCAGCGCCATCAAGCCGAGATGGGTGGCGCCGAAGCTGAAGGCGTGCAGGAGTCTGCAGCAGCGCGATCGACGAAGCCGGCGGGTCGAGGGCGAAGCAGCCGAAGCGCAAGATCGCCGCGAAGCCGCCGAGCGCGATCAACCGCAGCGCCGGAATTTTGCGCAACCAATTGCGTGCCGGCGAAAAACAGAACGATCTCGGCGATCGTGCCGAGCGACCATAAAAAGCCGATGACTCGCCGGCGACAGCCCGCGCGCGCTCCACTGCAAGCGACGAGAATCCGTAAAGCAGCGCGTGGCTCGCCTGCACGAACGCGGCGGCGGCAACGCCGAGCAGCAAAACTTTCGGCGTAGCCGCACGGCCGGCAGATGCGCTTCGTGTTCGGGGTGCGCGAGCACCGGCAAGAAACGCGCGGCGACGCGCGAATGAGAGGCACGGACCCGCGATCAGCCAGATGATCGCGCCGGGACTCGCGAAGTCGAGCAGGTAACCGACCCCGAGATTGGCGGCGACGAAGGAGGCCGAGCCCCACAGCCGCGACCGGCCGTAATCCACCGCGCGCCGCTTCGCGAGCTGCACCGCGTAGGATTCGAGCAAGCGCGAAAACCGGGCTCCAGACGACCGCCGCCAATCCCACCGCGAGCAGGATCGCGGTCGTGCCGGACGACGATCCCCACGAGCGCGAAAGCCGCGGCCGAAGCGAGGCCGAGGACGACCAGCATCGCGCGCGGCGACCCGCTCTCGATCCGAAACGATGCCCGCGAGCGGCATCGCCAACAGCCGAATCGCCATCGGCATGGCGATCGCGAGCCCGATGGCTTCGGGACCAAGCCCGCGCTCGGTCAGAAACAGCGGGAAAGAACGGCATCTGCACGCCGATCGCGGCGCACAAGGTGATGTAGGCCGCGGCGGTCGCCACCGGCCCCGCCCAGCCCTTCGCCGTGGATCGCGCATTGGCCGCGGTCCGGTTCATGGGTAAGCTGTTCCTCGAAGATTCGGGTGGAGTTCGTTCGCGTTATACCGCCTTCGCGGACATTTTCGCGGACCTGGAGCCGCCATGACGAATCCTCCCCGGCCCCGATGACCGACACCGATTACGAAACGATTCATCGAGCGCCGTGCTGGAGACCGCGCGCGGACGCTGGTTTCTGGCCGAGCACATGCGCCGCAACCGCCAAGCCGACACCAAGCTTGTCCTGAAGGCGATCGAGCAACTGGAGCGCGGCCTGCGGGAGCGGCAGAGCGTTCCCGGCGCCGAGCGCATGCGCCTCGACCTCGTCGACATGGCGAACGCCATCGTCCGCACCAAGACGGAGATCGCCGCGATCAAGCCCGCCGGCGGAAGCGCGGGAAAGATCGGCTTCGCCACCAACGAGCTCGACGCCATCGTCGAGACCACCGAAAAGGCGACGTCCGAAATCCTCGCCGCCATCGAGCGCATCCAGGAAATCGCCTGGACCCTGCGCGAGCAGGGCACCGATCCCGCCGTTTGCGACATCTTGAATGCGCAAGCGACCGAAGCCTACACGGCCTGCTCCTTCCAGGATCTCACCGGCCAGCGCATCCGCCGGGTGATCGACGTCATGCGCTTCCTCGAAGCGCGCATCGACGCGATGATCCGCATCTGGCGGATCGAAGAGCTCGGACGCGCCGGAGGCGGGAGCAGGGCGAAGACCCGCTCCTTCAACGGGCCGGCGCAGTCCGGCGAAGGGCTCGGCGCAAGCCGAGATCGACGATCTGATCGCGGTCGAGCGCAGCGAGGAAGTTGGCTGGCGCGACGCAGTGCCGCGCGGCGGAAGGCGAAATCGCCCACGAGGTCGCCGCCGATCTCAAGATGGGCGAGGCCGCGATCGTGCCGGCCGCATCGACCCATGCCCTCCGTTACCCGCCCGATGCCGAGCGCCGCGCCCCTGCCCGTCGTATCGCCCGCGCCGATCGAAGCTTTCCGCGCGGCTGCGCCAAGCGATCGAAACGCTTTCGCCCGCCGAGCGGATGGCGCTTTTTTCCTGAGCAAAGACCCGCCGGCATGGGGAATAGGCAGGCTGCCGGTTTCATGGGCGCGAGGTTAACGATTTGTTATTTGGATAATCGCAGAGTTGGCAAACCGCCCATAGAACAACCCCATCGCAGACGAAAATGCCGGTCCCTCCCGTCTACCAAGTAGGTCTGACGCTTTATCAGATCGACGCCGAGACCTTGGCGCTGCGCCAAGAGGCCTGGGAAATTCTCGGGCCGCATCTCGACGCGATCATCGAGCGCCACTATGAATTGGTTCGCAGAGGCGCGCCTTATCTCGCCGACAAGATTTTAAACCGCGGCGACAGCCCCTATAAGCAGCTGATCCTGAAATATACCGAGCGGCTTTTTTGCAATCCGTTCGACGAGCAATGGGTCCAGGACTGCAAGGATCATGTCGAAGCCGAAGCCAAACTCGGCCACGACATGCGCAGCCGCTCCGGCGTCGCCCAATCCTTGCTTTCGGAATTTATCAAGCTGGTCGCGGCGCGCCGCTTCCAATCGAAGGGTCATGCGCTCCGTCTCGTCGACACGGTATCTCGCCTTTTCGCGCTCGATACCGCCACTTCGATCTCGATCCATTACAGTCTCGCGTTTCGCGAAGCCAAGAAGCGAAGCGAAGCGCTGACGAAAGCGCTCGATAATTTCGCCGCTGCCGCCAAGAATGTCCGGCAAACCGTGGGCTCCGCCGCCACCTCGCTCGGCGATGCGTCGGCCAAGCTCTCCGGCCTCGCCGAAGACGCGTCCGCGAACGCCAACGCCGCCGCCAAGGCCGCCGATAATACCTCGCTGAACGCCGGCGAGATGGCCGCGGCCACCGGACAGCTCACGACTTCGATCGCGGAAATTCACACGCAGGCATCGAGAAGTGCGGCGATGGCGCGCGAAGGCGTCGAATCGTCCGAACGCGCGAATACCGCGATCCGCTCGCTCTCCGACGCCGTCGGCAAAATCGGCTCGGTGGTCAACCTCATCGCCGACGTCGCGGCGCAGACGAACTTGCTCGCGCTCAACGCCACCATCGAGGCCGCGCGCGCGGGCGAAGCGGGCCGCGGTTTCGCCGTGGTCGCATCCGAGGTGAAGTCGCTCGCGACGCAGACGTCGAAAGCAACGGAAGAAATCGGCCGGCAGATCGCGGTCGTCGAGGAAGCGACGCGGCTCTCCGTCGACCGAGATCGCCGGCACCGGAAAATCGATCGATCAGATCGCCACCATCGTCGAAGCGGTGGCGACCGCCGTCGACGAACAGACGAGCGCGACCGAAAGCATCACGGCGAGCGCCGGCCGCACCGCCGCCAACGCCTCCACGGTCTCGGAATGCCCTCAACACGGTCGAGGACGCCATTCTCAAGACTCAAGATGCTTCGAGTCAGGTGCTGGATTTTTCGCGCAACCTGCAAGCGCGGACGGCGGATCTCGATCAGGCGATCGAGACGCTGTTCGAGGCGGCGCAAGAAGGCGGCTTGAAGAAGTTCACGGACCTTTCCTCGGCCACCGGTTGAGGTCAGCCGAGTATCGTCTCGGCGAACAGCTTCGCATCCACGTTCCCGCCCGAGAGCACCGCGACCGCGATCTTGCCGCGCGCATCGATCTTCTTCGCCAGCAACGCCGCGAGCGCGACCGCCCCACCCGGCTCCACCACGACCTTCAATTCGTTGAACGCGAAGCGCATGCCCGCGCGTACCTCGTCGTCGGTGGCGGAAAGCCCTTCGCCGACGAGCCGGCGCGTGATCTCGAAGGTGAGCTTGCCGGGCTCGGGCATCAAAAGCGCATCGCAGATCGAGCTCGCGTGATGCGCGCCGCGCACGCGCTTCCCCGCGCGGAAGGAGCGTGCATGATCGTCGAAGCCCGCGGGCTCGACGGTCAAGATGCGCGCCGCCGGGTGACGCTCCTTCACCGCGAGCGCAATACCGGCGGCCAAGCCGCCGCCCGAGGCCGGCATCATGACGATGTCGGGCCGTAACCCCAGCGCCGACAGGTCCTCGCAGATCTCGCGGCCGACCGTGCCCTGCCCGGCGATGACGTAGGGGTCGTCGAAAGGCGGCACCAGCGTCGCCTTGCGCTCGCGCGCGAGTTTGCGGCCGATTTCCTCGCGGTCCTCGCGCTCGCGGTCGTAGAGCACGATTTCGGCGCCGTGCGCTTTCGTCCGCTCGATTTTCGCGGCCGGCGCGTCGCTCGGCATCACGATCAAGGCGGCAAGCCCGCAGAGCTTCGCCGCCGCCGCCACCCCTTGCGCGTGATTGCCGGACGAAAAAGCAACGACGCCGCCAGCGCGCGCGCTTTCAGGAATGCGGGCGATGCGGTTATAGGCGCCGCGGAACTTGAACGAGCCGGTGCGTTGAAAGATTTCCGCCTTCAGGAACACGCGCGCGCCGGCGATTTGGTCGAGCACGGCGTTCGACAGCAGCGGCGTGCGCATAGCGACGCCCGCGAGCATGCGCGCGGCGTCTTCGACGTCGGCGGCGGTGGGCAGGCGGGCCAAGGAAACCGCTGTATTCACCTTGCACAAGCTAGGCCCGCCGCTTGCGCTTGTCACGCATCGCAGGCGTCACGTTTTGCACTTCATGCACTGCAGCGGTGGCGGCATTTTTGCCGGAGCGAAACTTGCTTTCGGCTCGACAATCTTTCCTGCAACATTTATTGCTTCGGGATGCTGACCTCACACTATCTCGAAATCACCGTCCATCTCGCTTCGGCCTGGATCGCCGGCAGCCTGATCGGGCTCGAGCGCAGTTTCCATGGGCGGCCGGCGGGCTTTCGCACCCACGCCCTCGTCTGTCTCGCTTCCGCCGTGCTGATGATGATCACGGTTTATCAGTCGGACTGGTTGCCCTTCGCGCTGCCCGACACGATCCGCGCCGATCCGCAGCGCATGGCGCAGGGCATCATGACCGGCATCGGCTTCCTCGGCGCCGGCGTCATCTTCAAGGAAGGGCTCTCGGTGCGCGGGCTCACCACCGCCGCCTCGATCTGGATCACGGCGGCGCTCGGTATTCTCTACGGCGTCGGCTTCTACTTTCCGGCTTTACTCGCGACGCTCGCGACGCTGGGCACGCTCTCGGCCTTCCGCTGGATCGAGGCGAAGATGCCGACCCAGTTCTATGCCCATCATGTCATCCGCTTCGCTCGCGATCACGTCCCGCCGGAAGCGGAAGTCCGCAAGCTGATCGCGGCGGTAGGCTTTTCAGTCGCCAATATGAGCTACCGGCTGCACGACGAGGGACGCGCGTTCGAGTATCGCATGACGATCCAGACGATCGATCCGGAGAACGCGAAGCGGCTCGCGGAACGGCTGCGCGCGCGCACCGACGTGCTCGAATTCAGCATCTCGCCGACCGGCGATTGAGTGTCACTTGTCGGCCGCGAGCGGGCATCGCATGATCCTATCCCCGCAAGCTCGCTACCCCGAAATCAAAGAGGAACACCCATGAAGCTCGTGCGCTTCGGCCCTCCCGGCCGCGAAAAGCCCGGCATCGTCGACAAGGACGGCCACATCCGCAATCTCTCCAGGATCGTGCCGGACATCACCGGCGAGACGATTTCGCCCGCGGGCCTCGCCAAGATCAAAAAGGCGAAGATCGAGAAACTGCCCCGCGTCCCGGGCAAGCCGCGGCTCGGGCCGCCGGTCGGCGGCACGCGGCATTTCATCGCCATCGGATCTGAATTTCTCCGACCACGCGGTCGAGGTTGGAATGCCCTTGCCGAAGGAGCCGATCATCTTCGCCAAGGCGCCGAATTGCATCTGCGGGCCGAACGACAACATCATCATCCCTAAGGGCTCGACCAAGCTCGATTGGGAGGTCGAGCTCTGCATCGTCATCGGCAAGCGCGCGCGCTACATCAAATCCGAAGCGGAAGCCGCGAACTACATCGCCGGCTATACCATTTGCAACGACATCTCCGAGCGCTCCTTCCAAATCGATCGCGGCGGCACGCAGTGGGGCAAGGGCAAGGGTGCGGAGAACTTCGGACCCGTGGGCCCGTGGCTCGTGACCAAGGACGAAATCAAGAACGTGCAGAATCTCAAAATGTGGCTGAACGTCAACGGCGAGAAGCGTCAGCACGGATCGACCAAGACCATGATCTTCGGCGCCGAGAACCTCGTCTGGTACTGCTCGCAATTTTTCGTGCTCGAGCCCGGCGATCTCATCACCACCGGCACGCCGCCCGGCGTCGCGCAAGGCATGAAACCCGAGCCGAAATGGCTGCAGCTCGGCGACATAGTCACGCTCGGCATCGAGGGCCTCGGCGAGCAACGGGCGAAGGTGGTGGCGGCGAAGTAGTAAGCGCGACCGTGCTCAATATTTGAGATTCGCGAAAATCCTGACGCTCGCGCCCGGCACGCCGTTGCCTCACGCTTTCGGCCAGCGCGCGTGGAAATGATGCACGGGGCCCCGGCCCTTGCCGACCGATAGCCGATGCGAAGCTTCGATCGCGTCCGTGACGAATTGCTTCGCCGCGGCGACGGCGTCGGTGAGCGGCAATTCTTTCGCCAACCCCGCCGCGATCGCCGAGGAGAGCGTGCAGCCGGTGCCGTGGGTATTTTGCGTGTCGAAACGGCGCGCGGGATAGCGGTGCACGCCGTGGCGATCGACGAGGATGTCGACCGAGTGCGGTCCAGTACCGTGGCCGCCCTTCACCAGCACGGCCTTGCATCCGAGCGAAAGAATGGCCTCGCCTTGTTTGCCCATTTCCGCCTCGTTGGCAGCGAGCGGCGCGTCGAGGAGCGCCGCCGCTTCCGGCAGATTGGGCGTCACCACGAGCGCGCGCGGAATCAAAAGCTCCTTCAGCATGGCGACCGCGTCCGGCCGCAACAACGGATCGCCCGAGGCCGCCACCATGACCGGGTCGAGCACCACGTTTTTCGCCCCATGACGGTCGAGGCCCGCCGCCACCGCTTCGACGGTTTCGGTTCGCGAAAGCATGCCGATCTTGGTCGCGGCAACGGCGAGGTCGGAAAAAACGGCGTCCATTTGCAGGGCGACGAAGTCGGCCGGAACATCGAACACCGCGGCGACGCCGCGCGTGTTCTGCGCGGTGAGCGCGGTGATCACCGAGGCGCCATAGACGCTGAGCGCGGAGAACGTCTTCAGGTCCGCTTGGATGCCGGCGCCGCCGCCCGAATCCGAGCCCGCGATGGTGAGCGCGATCGGCGCCGTCATGCCGCACCCTTGTTCTGCGATCGCGCCGCTTCGACCAGCGCGCGCAGCCGCCGCGCAGCCGCCTCCGCGTCATTGGCTGCGATCACCGCGGAGACGACCGCGATCCCTTCCGCGCCGGCGCCGATGACGGCGGCGGCGTTTTGCTCGTTGATCCCGGCGATGGCGCCGACCGGCAGTTGCGGCGCGCGCGCGCGCAGAAGCGCGCGCAGGCGGCGCAAGCCGTCAAGCCCGATGGGAGGATCGGGATTGTCCTTGCTCGCGGTCGCGAACACGCCGCCGATAAAGGCATAGTCAACCGCGCCGATCGGAAGTTTCGCGATATCGGATTCGTTCTTGATCGATACGCCGATGATCGCGCGCGGGCCGAGGAGGCGCCGCGCGGTGCCGGGATCGAGATCGTCGCGGCCGAGATGAATGCCATCCGCGCTCGCCGCCAGCGCGACGTCGGCGCGGTCGTTGACGATGAGCGGCACGCGGAGGCCGCGAAGCGCCTGCTTGATCGCGAGCGCCTCCTCGATCAGCCGCTGCGTCGCTCCGCCCTTGTCTCGCAATTGCACGAGCGTGGCGCCGCCTCTTGCCGCCGCGGCAACGAGCGCGTCGAGCGGCTTGCCGCGTGCGACGGCGGGATCGGCGAGAACGTATAGCGAGATATCGAGCTTCATTGCGCCGCAAAACTAGGAGCGCACTACCACCGAGGCAAGCCTATTCGGCAATCCGGGCGCGGCCCTTGCGCCGGCGAAGCCTTTCTGATTGCTTCGCCAATCAATTGACCCGATGGAGTTGCGCGCGATGGCCCCGTTCTTCGTTCAGATCAAGTGCCAGCTCGGCAAGGCCTACGAAGTCGCGAACCGCATCGCCGACGCCGAGATCGCCTCCGAAGTCTATTCGACCGCCGGCGACTACGACCTCTTGGTGAAGTTCTACGTCGATGACGGCGTCGATATCGGCCACTTTATCAACGAAAAAGTGCAGACCATTCCCGGCATTCAGAACACCCACACCATCATCACCTTCAAGGCGTTTTGACGCGCGAGAGCAGCAATCAATCGCGCCGTCATGCGCGGGCTTGTCCCGCGCATCCACGTCTTTCTTTGCGTCCAAGACGTGGATGGCCGGAACAAGTCCGGCCATGACGCGATATGCCTAGACCGCCGGCCCCACCGGCGGCGTCTCCGCCTCGCGCTCGAGCGTGCGGTCGATTCCGAGGCTGCGCTCGCGGAAAATCACGAACAGCCCGGCGGCGATGACAAATGCGGCGCCGAGAAGCACGATCGGCTCCGGCACTTCGCTGAAGATGAAGAAACCGATCCCGATCGACCACAGCATCGACGTGTAGGAAAACGGCGCCACCGTGCCGGCGCTGGCGTGACGGTAGCTTTCGGTGATCATGATCTGCGCGATGCCGCCGACGATGCCGGTCAGGAACAGGATAAGCGAATCCGCCGGCGAGGGCTTGATCCAGCCCCACGGAATCGACGCGAGCGAAGCGAGCGTGGCGATCAGCGAGAACGAGAAGACGAGCGAGGCGGTACTTTCGCTCGCGCTCATGTGGCGCACCTGCGTCATGGCGGCGGCGGTGAGGAACGCGCCCGTGATCGCGAGCAGCGCGCCCGTGGCACTGGCCTCCTGGCGCTCGACGCCGAAAAGATGCGGCGACAGCATCACGACGACGCCGATGAAGCCGACCGCGACCGCCGTCCAGCGGAAGACGTGCACCTTCTCGCCGAGGAAGATCGCCGCCAGCGCGACGTTGATCAACGGCGTCGCGAAGCCGATCGCGGTCACATCGACGAGCGGCAGGCGTGCGAGCGCCGCGAACATGCAGACCATGGCGATGACCCCCGTCAGCCCGCGCCGTAGGTGCCCGTAGGGGTTTTCCGTGCGCACCGCACTCGCCAGTTCGCCGCGCCAAAGCAGCATCAACACCAGCGGAATCAGCGCGAAAAAGGAACGGGTGAAAACCTGCTCGCCGAGCGGAACCCGTTCGCCAATGAAGCGCACGAGCGCGCCCATCACGGTGAAGGCGAAAGTCGCGCCCAATTGCAACGCGATGCCGAGAAAGACGTTCATGGTGCCTAAGGCTTCGGCAGCGATTTGACGTAGGCCGCGATCGCCTTGCGGTCCTCGTCGGAAAGCCGCGAGATATTGCGGACGATCTCCGCCATCGGATAGTCGAGCGCCTCGCCGTCCGGCGTCTTGCCGCTCGTCAGCGCCTTGTAGATGTCATCCTCGCTCCAGCGCGCGAGCCCGTCTTCGCTTTGCGTGATGTCGGGGATCGTCCCCTTGCCCTCCGGATTGGGTCCGCCGGCGAAACGCTTCGCGCGCACGATACCGCCTAAGAAGTTGCGCGGACTGTGACACTCGGCGCAGTGGCCCGGGCCTTCGACGAGATAGGCGCCGCGATTCCACTCCGGCGGTCTCAAAGGATCCGCGCGGAACGGCTCGCCGTCGAGAAACAGAAGCTTCCACAGCCCGACACCCTCGCGAATGTTGAACGGAAACGGCAGTTCGTGCGCGGGCGCGCGGCCTTCGACCGGGGCGAGCGTCTTGAGATAGGCGAAGAGATCCCGCACGTCGGCAAGCGCCATGCGCTGGTAGGAGGTGTAAGGAAAGGCCGGATAATAATGCTGGCCTTCGGGAGAGACGCCCTTGAGCAAGGCGTTGATGAACTCGAGTTCGGTGAAGGCGCCGATGCCATCGCGCGGATGCGGAGAGATGTTCGGCGGATGAAACGTGCCGAAGGGGGATTTCAGCGCGAGCCCGCCGCCGAGATGCAATGGGTCGTTCTGCTGGGGTGTAGCGTGGCAGGAGGAGCATCCGCCGGCGAGAAACATCGCGCGGCCGTTGGCGAGGTTGCGGCTGTAGAAGCCGACCGGCTCGACCGTCACCCATTGCGGCAAGGTGACGAACCACAAAGCCGCGCCACCGATAAGGCCGAGAACCAGCAGAAGAAGGATCAAGCGCCGCATCGAATCTCCCGAGGCCGGCTTTCTTCTTAGCGTGTTCGCCCGGCGCCGTCGCGGAGCGCCGCAACAACGCCGGTAATTTCGGAATTAGGGCCGGCGGTGGGCTTCGTGGCAGTTCTCGGATCGAAGCGGGTCCATGGCCCGCTCCGTTTACGGTCCGTAGATTGCGGCAATTATTCCCGTGCCGCAGTCCGGATTGCGCGCCAAACCCGCTCCGGCGTCGCCGGCATGTCGATGTGCTTGATGCCGAAGCCGCGATCGAGCGCGTCGACGATCGCGTTGATGATCGCGGGGCAGGAGCCGATGGCGCCGGCTTCGCCCGCGCCCTTCAGGCCGAGCGGATTGGTCTTGCAGGGAACGTTGCGACTTTCGAACGCGTAGGACGGCGTATCGTCGGCGCGCGGGATGGCGTAATCCATGAAGCTCGCGGTGAGCAACTGACCGTCGGCGTCGAACACCGTGCGCTCGAGCATCGCTTGCCCGATACCCTGCCCGATGCCGCCCTGCACCTGCCCTTCGAGCAAGAGCGGATTGAGCGTGACGCCGAAATCGTCGACCACGGTATAGCGCAGGATTTTGCTGGCGCCGGTCGCGGGATCGACCTCGACTTCGCAGACATGCGTGCCGTTCGGGTAGGTGCCGACGGAGGGCGTGTGCGAATCCTCGGCGCTCAGCAATTCCGGCGCAACGCCCGCTTTGGAGGCGAGCGCCTTGAGCGAGACCGCGTGATTGGTGCCGGCGACGCGCAAGGAGCCTGCGGCGAATTCGAGATCGTCGACGGCGACTTCGAGTTCGTCCGCCGCGAGCTTCTTCAGGCTATCGGCGAGGTTCTTGGTGGCCTTGGAAACCGAAACGCCGCCCGTGGGCATCGAGCGCGAGCCGATGGTGCCGCCGCCGCTTGCGATCTCGTCGGTATCGCCCTGGCGGACGTTGATCTCTTCGAGCGGGATGTCGAGTTGCTCGGCGATGATTTGCGCGTAGGTGGTCTTGTGCCCCTGCCCGTTCGATTGCGTGCCGATCCACAGCGTCACCGATCCGTCGGTCTCCAACTTCAGGCGGGCGCGCTCCGCCGAGGCGCCGCCGCAAGCTTCGATATAGGACGCAAGCCCAATGCCGCGCTGCTTTCCGCGCTTCTTCGATTCCGCCTCGCGCTTGCCGAAGCCCTTCCAATCGGCAATTTCTTGCGCGCGCTCCATATGGCCGAGAAATTCGCCGGAATCGTAGCTGCGCCCGGTCGCGGTCTTGTAGGGCATGTCGGCGGGCGCGATGAAATTCCGCCGCCGCACTTCGTCCTGCCCCTCGCCGCGCGCGCGCGCGACCGCGTCGACGAGCCGCTCGATCACGTAGGTTGCCTCCGGCCGCCCGGCGCCGCGATAGGCATCGACCGGCGGCGTGTGCGTATAGACGCCGCGAATGCGGGCATGCATCACCGGAATGCGGTAGCTGCCGGGCAGCATGGTGGCGCCGTTCCACGGAATGAACGGCGCGAAGAAAGAAAGATAAGCGCCCATATTGGCGATCGTGTCGACGCGCAGCGCCAGAAAATTTCCCTCGGCGTCGAGCGCCATCTCGGCGGTCGTCACGTTGTCGCGGCCCTGATAGTCGCCGAGGAAGTGCTCGCTGCGGTCGGCGATCCAGGCGACCGCACAATCAAGCTTGCGCGCGGCGACCGCCACCAACGCGTATTCGCGATAGGGCCCGGCCTTGGTGCCGAAGCCGCCGCCGACGTCGTGGGTCACGACGCGCAATTTGTCCGGCGCAATCTTCAAGATCCCGGCCATCGCGCCGCGCAGGATGTGGCTCCCTTGCGTGCTCGCCGTGAGCGTCAAACGTCCCTCACCCGGTCCCGGTTCCGCAATCGCGCCGCGCGGCTCCATGAAATTCGTCACGATGCGCTGATTGACGATCTCGATCTTCACCGTCTTCGCCGCGCCCGCGAAGACGCGCGCGGTCGCCTCCGCGGCGCCATGCTCGACGCTGAAGGTGAGGTTGTGCTTGCGCTCGTTCCACACCAGCGCCGCGCCGTCGCCGATAGCGCCCTTGGTGTCGGCGATGGCGGAGAGCGGCTCCCAATCGATTTCGATCGCCTCGGCCGCGTCCTTGGCGGCGTCGAGCGTATCGGCGACGACGAAGGCGATCGCATCGCCCCCGAAGCGGACCTCATCCTGGACGAGCACCGGGAATTGCGGCACCCACATCTTCTCCTCGTCCTTCGGCTTGATCTGGCCGAAGCAGGGAAGCGGGGCGAGATCGGCGACATCGGCGGCGGTCAGGATCAGCCGCACGCCGGGCTTTTTCTTCGCCGTCTCCAAATCGGTGAAGCGAAAGCGCGCATGCGCGTGCGGCGAGCGCACGACCACCGCAGCGAGCGCGCCGGCGGGCACGGCGTCCGCGACATAGCGCCCGTGCCCGGTGATCAGCGCCGCATCCTCGACCCGCCGATGCGGCTGGCCGACGCCGAATTTCATCGGCCGCATCGTGACGTTCATCGTCTCACTCCGCCGGCGTCCTTGACGGCCGTTTCGGCGCGCGGCCTGCCCAGAACCGCTCGGCGTGATCGGCGATCCAGCGGCAGATCATATAGAAGGCGGGCGTGAACACGAGACCGAACAGGGTAACGCCGATCATGCCGAAGAAAACGGCGGTACCGAGCGTTTGGCGCAATTCGGCGCCGGCGCCGATCGCCCACACCAGCGGTGTCACGCCGAGAATGAAGGCGAACGAGGTCATCAGGATCGGCCGCAACCGGCGGTGCGCGGCCTCGACCGTCGCATCGACCCGCTTCATGCCTTGATCCTCGAGTTGCTTGGCGAACTCGATGATCAGAATCGCGTTCTTCGCCGCGAGCCCGATCAGCACGATGAAGCCGACTTGCGTGAGGATGTTGTTGTCCTGTCCGCGCAGCACGACGCCGGAAATGGCCGCGACGAGACACATCGGCACGATCATGATGACCGCGAGCGGCAGCGTCAGGCTCTCGTATTGCGCGGCGAGCACGAGAAACACGAACACCACCGCCAGCGTGAAGGCGAAAATCGCTGTGCTGCCCGCCCGAATCTGCTGCAGCGCCAGTGTCGTCCATTCGAAGGTAAAGCCTTGCGGCAACGTCTCGCGCGCGAGTTTCTCCATGATCTCGATGGCCTGGCCCTGCGAGTAGCCGGGCGCGGCATTGCCGTCGAGTTCGGCCGCCGGATAAAGATTGTAGCGCGGCACACGGTAAGGGCCGGAAATATCGCTCACCGTCGAGAAGGAGCCGAGCGGCACGGTATCGCCGCGGATATTGCGCACGCGCAGCTTGAGCAAATCCTCGAAGCTTTTGCGGTAGGGATTGTCGGCCTGCACCATGACGCGGAATGTTTTGCCGAGCAAATTGAAATCGTTGACATAGGCCGAGCCGATATAGATCTGCAACGCGGCGAATACGTCGGGAACGTTGATCCCGAGCATCTGCGCCTTGGTGCGGTCGATATCGAGATAGAGTTGCGGCGTCGAGGCCTCGAACAGCGAGAAGACTTGGCTGACGCCCGGCGTCTGCGCCGCGCGGCCCATCATGGCGTAGGTCGCGCCCAACAGCGCCTGCGGTCCGGCGCCCGTGCGATCCTCGACCATCATGCGGAAACCGCCGGCATTGCCGATACCACGCACCGGCGGCGGCGAGACAACGAAGATCAGACCGTCCTGAATCGCCGACAGCCGGCGCAAGGCTTCCGCTTGAATGGCGCGTGACGCCTGCTGCGGGTCTTTGCCGCGTTCGTCGAAAGGCTTCAGCACCGTGAAGATCGCGCCGGAATTCGGCGCGTTGGTGAAGGTTGCGCCCGAAAAGCCCACGACGCTGACGGCATGCGCGACGCCGGGTATCGTCAGCACGCTCTCGACCGCGCGCTTCATCACTGCGTCGGTGCGCGAGATCGAGGAGCCGGGCGGAAGCTGAATGACACCGATCAGATAACCTTGATCGACCTGCGGAATGAAGCCGACCGGCGTGCGGCGAAACTCGTTGAGGCCGAAAGCGATAATGACCGCCGTAGATCGCCAGCATGATGAACGACCGGCGCACGATCTTCGACGCAACCCCGCTGTAAAAATACGACAGCTTGTCGAAATAGGTGTTGAAGTAGCCGAAGAATGTGCGGATCGGCCGCTCCCACGGCTTGGGCGGCCGTTCCTTTTCCGATCGCGGCTTCAAGATGAGGCGAGCACATCGCCGGCGACAGCGTCAACGACACGATCAGCGAAATGACGGTCGCGCCGGCGATGGTGAGCGCGAACTGCCGATAGAACTGGCCGGAAATTCCAGTGATGAACGCCGAGGGAACGAACACCGCGCAGAGCACGAGCGCGATCGCGATCAACGCGCCGCCGACCTCGTCCATGCTCTTGACCGCCGCATCGTGCGGCGTCAGGCCTCGTTCGATATTGCGCTCGACGTTTTCGACGACGACGATCGCATCGTCGACCACGATACCGATCGCGAGCACCAGGCCGAACAAGCGTGAGGTTGTTGAGCGAGAAGCCGAAGATCGCCATGAAGAAAAAGGTGCCGATGAGCGAAACCGGAATGGCGACGAGCGGAATGACGGCGGCGCGCCACGTTTGCAGGAACAAAATCACCACGATGACGACGAGAACGATGGCCTCGCCGATCGTCTGCTGGACCGCCTTCGACCGACTCCTGAATGAACTGCGTCGGGTTGTAGAAGATGTCGTATGCGCAGGTCCGACGGAAACCGTTCCGAGAGCTGCTCCATGGTGGTGGAGATCGCCTTGGCGGAATTGCGAGCGCGTTGGTGCCGGGCTGCTGGAACACCGCGATGCCGACCGAGGGGTCGCGATCGATGTAAAAATTGGACGAGTAATCGAGGCCCGATAGCTCGACCCGCGCCACGTCGCGGAGCCGCACCACGGCGGACGCCGCTTGCTTGATGACGATATTGCCGAATTCGCTCGGCTCCGTGAGCCGGCCTTGCGTTTGCACCGCGATCTGGAAGGCGCGCGGATCATCGACCGGCGGCGCGTTCAGCACGCCCGAGGCGACCTGCACGTTCTGCCCCTGCAGCGCCGCGACCACGTCGTTGGCGGTGAGATTGAGCGTTTGCAGCCGCTGCGGATCAAGCCAGACCCGCATCGAATAGTCGCGGCTGCCGAACACGATGATCGAGCCCACACCGTAGAGGCGCGCGAGCGCATCCTTGATTTCGAGAGTGGCGTAATTCGAGATGAACAGCCCGTCACGGGTCTTGTTCGGTGAAACGAGGCTCACGACCATCATCAGGTCGGGTGAGCTTTTGGCGACGGTGACGCCGATATTGCGCACGTCCCCCGGCAGACGCGGCTGCGCGACCGCCACGCGGTTTTGCACCTGCACCTGCGCGATATCGAGATTGGTGCCGAGATCGAACGTCACCGCGATGGTGAACCGTCCGTCGGCGGTCGAGTTCGAGCTCATGTAGAGCATGTTCTCGACGCCGTTGATCTGATCCTCGATCGGGGAGACCACCGTGGCGGCGACGATCTCGGCGCTGGCGCCGGGATATTGCCCGGTGACGTTGATCACCGGCGGCGCGATTTCGGGATACTGCGCGATCGGAAGACGGGAAAAGCTCACGGCGCCGACGATGACGAAAACGATCGACACCACCGCCGCGAAGATCGGCCGGTCGATGAAGAAATGCGAGATGCGCATGATCCGCTTCCCGCCGCGCTCAGTTCGATTTCGCCGGCGGGGCGCCGTCTTGCGCGGTGGGTTTGCCGCCGGCGGGCGCCGCGCCCTCTTCCATCGGCGTCACTTTGGCGCCGGGCCGCGCGCGCATCAGCCCATTCACGATCACGCGGTCGTCGGGCTCCAGGCCCGTTTTCACCACGCGCAAATTGCCCTGCAGCGTGCCGAGCGTGATGTACTTCTGCTTCACCGTGTCCTCGCCGTCCACGACGAAGACAAATTTGCGAACCTGCTCGCTGCCGATCGCGGTATCGGGCACGAGAAGCGCTTCGTATTTGGGCGAGCCCGGCACGCGCACGCGCGCGAACATGCCGGGCGTGAGGAACCCGTCCGGATTCGAAACGACGGCGCGGCCGCGAATGGTGCCGGACGACTGATCGATCACGTTGTCGACGAAATCGATCGTGCCCTTGTGCGCGAAATCCTGCTCGTCGAGCAGTTTCAGTTCCACCGGCGTCGAGGTGAAGCGCGAGTCCTGATCCTTTCCGCTCTTGGCAAGCCGCTCGTAGCGAATGAAGGCGCCTTCGTCGGCGGTGAACTCGAACCGGATGGGATCGATCGAAACGATGGTGGCGAGCAACGTCGTATTGCCGGCGGTGCCGCCGGTCACGAGATTGCCGGGCGCCACGCGCCGGTCGCCGATGCGGCCCGTCACCGGCGCGCGCAATTCGGTGAACTGCAGATCGAGTTCCGCCTGCCGCACCGCCGCCTCGTTGGAGGAAACCGACGCCTCGGCATTGCGCTTCGCCTGCGTGCGCTGCTCGAAGGCCTGCTCGGAGATCGTTTTGTCGCCGACAAGCCTTTGCGCGCGCACGAGGTCGGATTCGGTGAAGGCGAGATTGGCGCGTGCTTGCGCGAGCGTGCCCTTCGCCTGATCGAGCGTGTTTTGGAACGGCCGCTTGTCGATGGAAAAGAGAAGGTCGCCGGCCTGCACGATCTGGCCGTCCTTGAAGTGTATCTGTTCGAGATAGCCCGAGACGCGTGCGCGCACCTCGACCATATCGACCGCGAGGAAGCGCCCGACATATTCATCCATGTCGACGATCTCGCGCTTCACGGGCTTGGCGACCGTGACCGGCGGGGCGGGCGGAGCTTGCGGGCCACTGTCGCCGCAACTTGCGAGCGCGAAGAGAAGAACAATGACCGCGGCGATGCGCGCCGTGAACGCGATATGAATCATGCCAAACCTAACGGGGGCGAGGTATTAGCGCATATCTCGCATTTGCGAAACCCGGCACAAGGGGACCGGCTCAAATTTCGTAGGAGGTAACGCCGGTACCCGCCGTCCGTGTTCCCGCATCGCGCAACAGATTTTTCAACCAATCGCGGCCCAGCAGCGCGAGAATAAGCCCGGCATACAGAATCGTGCCGCCCATGAGTAAAATCAGAAGCAATGTTTCCTCGCGAAAACGTGAAAGGCCGGACAGCATCGGGCCGAAGAAGCGCTGGCCTGCATAAAATGCAAGCCCTAACACCAGCCCGCTGGCGACGAGGCGAGTTGCGCGATCGAGCGGCGCATCGGGTCGCTCAAATTTTGAGCGCCGGGCAAACCAAACGAGCAACGCCAAATTGAGCCACGCGCCCACCGAGGTCGCGAGCGCAAGGCCCACCTGCGCGAGCGAGCCCATCAAGGCAACTTTCAGGAGGATGTTCACGAGCGCCGCCGCCAGCGCCGCCTTCACCGGCGTTGCCGTATCGCCGCGCGCCAGAAACGGCGCGGTGAAGCTCCGCATCCACATGAAGGGAATGAGCCCCACCGCATAGGCGGACAGCGTCGCCGCCGCCGCCGCGGCGTCGGCGTTGGTGAAGGCGCCGCGCGCGAACAACGCCCGCATGACGAGGTCGGGAATGGCGATCGCCGCCGCGACGAAGGGAATCGCGATTAGAAGCGTGAGCTCGATCGCGCGGCCCTGGGCGGCAGGCGGCGCCCGCCTCGTCGCCCGCGGCGAGGCGGCGCGACATTTCGGGCAGCAAGCACGATCCCGATCGCAATTCCGACGACGCCGATCGGCAATTGATTGATGCGATCGGCGTAATAGAGCGCCGACAGCGCGCCTGCCGGCAAGAACGTCGCGATCACCGTGTCGGCGAACAGCGCAAGCTGCACGCCGCCGGCGCCGACGATGGCGGGCCCCAAGCGCTTTCAGAAATCGTTTCGTCGGCGCGTCGAGCACGGGCCAGCGAAGCCTGAAGCCGAAGCCGTTTATGGTCGGCATCGCCGCCGACGAGCAAGCGCTTGCAATACGCCCGCCACCAAGACGCCCCAGGCGGCGGCGTGGCCCGCGGTGGGGAAGGCGGCCGCGAGCAACAACGCGCTCACCATGGAAATGTTGAGCAGCACGGGCGCGCCCGCCGCCGAGGCGAAGCGATGGTTGGCGTTGAGCGTGCCCGCGATCAGCGTCTCGATCGACATCAGCGCGAGATAGGGGAACGTGATGCGCGTGAGCGAAACCGCAAGATCAAAGCGCGCGGGATCGGCGGCAAGGCCCGGCGCGAGCACGCGGACGACCGTGGGCGTGAAGAGGAGCGCAAGCAGCAAGCAGCGCGCCGAGAACGAGCAATAGCCCGGTGCCGATGCCGTCGGCGAAGCGTCGCGCCTCCTCTCGCCCGTCCTGCTGCAATCGCCGCGCATAGGCCGGCACGAAGGCGGCGGCGAAGGCGCCTTCGGCGAAGATCGCGCGAAAATGGTTCGGCAGGCGGAAGGCGACGAAAAAAGCGTCGGCCACGGGACCGGCGCCAAGCACCGCCGCCATGACGATATCGCGCACGAAGCCGGTGATACGCGAAACCAGCGTCCAGCCGCCGACCGTGAAGATATTGCGGATCATGGGGCCGCTCCGCGGCCGTTGCCGTTCAGCGCGAGAGCGCCCGCTTCACCGCGTCGACGATGCGGTCCTGCGTCGGCTCGTCGAGATAGGCGTGCATCGGCAGGCTGATCACTTCGTGCGAAAGCCGCTCGGTCACCGGCAAGCCGCCATCGCCACCGGATAGCGCTTGTAGGCCTCGTGCAGATGCGGAGGCTTGGCGTAATAAATGGCGGTTGGAATCCCTTCGGCCTTCAGCGCCGCGGCGACGCCGTCGCGCGCGCCCGAAGGCAGCCGAATCGTGTATTGCGCCCATACCGAAGTGTAGCCGTCCGGCACGCGCGGGACGATGGCGACATTGCCGAGTTTTTCGTCGATAGCGGCGCGCGATCCGGTTCCGCGCCTCGATCTCGTCCTGGAAGATTTTCAGCTTCTCGATCAGGACCGCCGCCTGGATCGTGTCGAGCCGGCCGGTGACGCCGAGGCGCGAAAATTCGGACTTTCCCGGCATTTGCCCGTGCACGCGGAGCCCCCTGACCGTCTCCGCGAGCCCGTCGTCATCGGTGAACACCGCGCCGCCGTCGCCATAGCAGCCGAGGGGCTTTGCCGGAAAGAAGCTCGTCGCCGTGACGAGCCCGAACGTGCCGAGTTTCTTGCCCTTGTAGCTGGCGCCGAAGCCTTGCGCGGCGTCGTCGAGCACGAACAACCCTTCCGCCTCCGCCACTTCCGCGATCGAATCGTGGTCGGCCGGGAGACCGAAGAGATCGACCGGGATCACCGCCTTCGGGCTCAAACCTAGCTTTTTCGCCGTCGCCACCGCCCGCTCGAGGCTCAAAGCATCGATGTTGAACGTCTCTTCTTCCACGTCGACGAAGACGGGAGAGGCGCCGAGCAAGGCCGGCACTTCGACGCTGGCGGCGAAGGTGAAGGACGGGCAGAAAACCGCATCGCCCGCGCCGACGCCTTTGGCGAGCAACACCAGCGTCAACGCATCGGTGCCGCTCGCGCAGGAAACCGCATGGCGTGCGCCCGAGAACGCCGCGAGCTGTGATTCGAGCTCGCGCACTTCCGGGCCGAGGATGAACTGGCAATGGCCGAGCACGCGGCCGACCGCTTCGTCGATGGCTTTACCGAGACGGCGGCGCTGCGCCGCGACGTCGATGAAAGGGATCGGCTGCTGTCCGACGCGGGCGTGCTGGTTCATTCGATGGCTCGGGACGGGATCTTGCAAAAAATCAGCCGACGACCTTGCGCGGGGCGCGGCGCGGCATGGCGGAGGATCCGCCCTCGAGGCATTGGATCGCGATCTCCAGGCTCGCCACCCCTTCGTCGCCGCCGACGATCGGCTTCTCGTCGTCGCGGATCGACTTCACGAAAGCCAACAGCTCGGCGCGCAACGGCTCCGCGTGGCCGACCGACAGATGCCGCATCGAATAGCTGCCGTCGGGCTGGAAGCCGAAGCACTCGGTCACCTGCCGCGTCAGGAGATCGCCGATCACGTATTTGTCGCGCGTCGCGACGTGCACCGTGCGCGCCTTGAAAGGCGTGAGCCAGTTGGTGTTGATGTGCGCGAGCACGCCGGAAGCCGTGCGGAATTGCAACAGCGCGATGTCCTCGCGCGCCGCGCGCGCTTTCGTGAGCTGCGGCTGCACCTCGACGATCTCGGAGCCGGTGAACCAGCGGATGAGGTCGATGTCGTGCACGGCGAGATCGATGACGACGCCGACATTCGACATGCGCGGCGGGAACGGGCCGACGCGGGTAATGGCGATCGACAGAATGTCCTCGCTCTCGATCGCCTGTTTGATCGCCAACACCGTGGGATTGAAGCGCTCGACATGGCCGACCATGAGCTTCACGCCCTTGCGGCGGGCGGCGGCGACGATCTGGCGGCCCTCCTCCACCGTCGGCGCGATCGGCTTCTCGACCAGGAGATTGACGCCGGCCTCGATGCAATCGAGCGCGATCGAATGGTGAAGGTGCGTGGGCGCCGCGACGATCACGGCGTCGAGCCCGAACCCGATCAGCGTATTGTGGTCGGCGACCGCGTCGCAGCCGACCGCCTTCGCGATTTTCATCGCCAGGCTGCGGTCGGGGTCGGCGATGGCGACGAGTTCGACGCCGGGCACTTCAGCGAGCACGCGGGCATGGTTCGAGCCCATGACGCCGACGCCAATGATGCCGAAACGCAGATGGTCGGAAGACACCTCACGCGGTTTCGCGCGTTCCGAAGCAGTCGGCATGATTGTTATTTCCCCTGTCCCGGGTTGCGTTTTCCTAGCATGCCGGGCGGCACGAGGCGACAGCCCCGTCCCGAGCCCCCCTCACAAATGATGTCAATGGGTTACAGGAAAAACGAGCGTCATTCTGCGGCGGTGCGCCGCACGTTCCCGACTTTGAGGCTCAGCCCCGCCGCCAGCGTGTCATTGCGGAACGCTTTCACCCCGTCGAGCGAAAGATCCTCGGCGGACTTGGTCCCGAGCATTGGCAGTTTCTTCAAAATGTCGGCGGGCGCCGTGATGATGTGGCAGCCCATGCGGTCGGCTTCGATCACGTTCCACACCTCCCGCGTCGACGCCCAGATGACTTCGACCTGCTTGGTCGCGCGCGCTTCGCGCACCGCCGTTTCCACGAGCGGGCTATAGTCGATGCCGAGATCGGCGAGCCTGCCGGCGAAGGCCGATACGCATCCGCCCGGTCCCTTCGAAAGCGCCGCGGTCGCCCGCTTCGCCTGCTCTTCGGTGGTGATGACGGTGACGTTGATCTTCACGCCCTCGCTCGAGAGCATCTTGATCGCATCGTAAAGCGGCTCGCCGCGGGTGTTGATCACCGGCAGCTTGACGTAGACGTTCTTGCCGAAGCTGGTGATCACGCGCGCTTCGGCGATCATCTCCTCGATCTCGTCGGAAATGACCTCGAACGAAATATGCTTGTTGGGCACCGCCGCCACCAGCTCGCGGGCGTAGGATTCGTAGTCCTTCACGCCCGCCTTCTTGAGCAGCGACGGATTGGTGGTGAAACCGGCGATGTATCCGAGCTTCGCCATTTCAATGATTTGCGCCTTGTCGGCGCCATCGGTGAAGAGCTTGACTTTGAGCGAGGCGAGCGTGGTCATGGCGAACTCCGGGCCGCTTGCACGGAAGAGATAAACGGGGCTATGCGGGCGCGCCCGCGCCGTCAAGGCCTGTCCCCAGGTTTCGCCCGATATGTCCCTGCCCGCTCGTTTCGAGCCGCGACTGATCGAAGTGCTGCATCCGAATTTGCATCGTCGCTATTCGGGCGTGACCACGACGATTCTGAGCCTCGCGCCCGCGATGGCCCGCCTCGCCCGAGTGGCGCTCGTCGGCAGCGGCGAAGCGAAGGGCGTGCCGACGCTCGGTCTTTCGGACGTCATGCGCCTGCGCGGCTCGCTGCCGCCGCAACGGCCGTTTCGCATCTGGCACGCGCGCCGCAACGACGAGATGATCGCAGGGCTTTTGCTGAAACACGTGTTCGGGCTGAAGCTCGGCCTCGTCTTTACCTCGGCGGCGCAGCGCCATCACACCGCCTTCACCAACTTTCTCATGCGCCGCATGGACGCGCTGATCGCGCCCTCGCCCGAGGCCACTTCCTATCTCCGCCTGCCGGTGACGGTCGTCCTCCACGGCGTCGACATCAAGCGCTATCGTCCCGCGCCCGACCGCGCGGCGGCATGGAAGGAAGTCGGCCTCCCCGGCCGCTACGGTATCGGCGTCTTCGGCCGCATCCGTCCGCAGAAAGGCACCGATCTTTTCATCGAGGCGATGCTGAAGCTTTTGCCGCGCTATCCCGATTTCACCGCCGTGGTGATCGGGCTTGCGACCGAGATGGAACGCGCCTTCGAGGCCGGTCTCAAGGCGAAGGTCGCCGCCGCCGGGCTTGCGAGCCGTATCGTTTTCCTCGGCGAATTGCCGCCGCATGAAGTGCCGCTGTGGTTCCGGAGGCTCTCGATTTTCGTCGGGCCGCAGCGCAACGAAGGCTTCGGGCTCACGACGCTCGAGGCGATGGCCAGCGAAATGGCGGTGGTCGCGACGCGCGCCGGCGCCGCCTCGCATCTCGTGGCCGAGGGCGAAAGCGGATTCCTGGTCCCGATCGAGGACGAGGCCGCGCTCGCCGATCGCATCGAGCGACTCATGCGGGATCCCGTCCGCGCCGAGGCGATGGGCAAGGCCGGACGCAAGCGCGTCGAGGCGCATTTCAACATCGAGCGCGAGGCGCGAGAAATCTTCGCGGTCTATGAGCGGCTGTGGGCGAGCGCGCGCTCGACCTCGGCGAAAACCGCCTGAGGCGCAAGATCGACGAGACATTTGTGATGCCCGAGCGGGCAGACATGCTCGCCGCAGGGGCGGCAATCGAGCGGCTCATCGGCGAGCAGCGCCTTTGCGGATTTGTTGAGCGGCATCCAGGCGACGGGATCGGTCGGCCCGAACAGCGCCAAGGTCGGCGTGCCGAAGGCCGCGGCCATGTGCAACGCGCCGGAATCGTTGGTGACCGCCGCGTCCGCCTCGCCGAGCGCCAACGCGCCGTCGCCGAGATCGAGATGGGTGAGATCGCGCGCGGCCGGCACTGAGGCGCGGATTTCTTCCGCCAGCGATTTCTCGTCGCGCCCGCCGCCGATCCAGACTTCGTAGCCGCGCGCACTGAGAAGTGCCGCGAGCCGCGCATAGTGCGAAGAAGGCCAGCGCTTCGAGCGCCACACCGAGCCCGGCGCCAGCGCGACCGCGCGCTTCTCGCCCTTTTCGATGCCGGTCCGCGCCCGCCAGGATTTTCGCAGCGCCTCGGAAGCCACAAGCTTCGGCTCGGGCAGCGGCGGGAGTTTGCCATCGCGCGGCAGTGCGAGCGCCGCGCACTGCTCCGCCATGGTCTTGTATCGCTTCTCGCCCGGGCGAATGTCGTTCAGGAGTTTGAACCGCATCTCGCCGAGAAATCCCACCCGCTCGGGAATGCCGGCGAGATACGGCGCCAGCGCCGCCTTCCACTTGCGCGACATGACGAGCGCGGTGCCGTAGCGTTCGGGCTCGAGCTTGGCGGCGAGCCGCGCATGCTCCGCATAAGCGAGCCGCCCGCGCGGCAGATCGTGCACCACCGCCTTGCGCACGCCCGGCATGTAAGCGGCAAGCGGCGCGCACAACGTCGAGCTCAAGATGTCGACCGGGCGCTCTGGCCAACGCGCCTTCAGGAGCTGCACCACCGAATGGCAGCGCACGAAGTCGCCGATCCACACATAGGGCACGAGCAGGATTGGCGCGCTCGTCTCATGCGTTTTCATGACGGGTGCGGCCTCGTTGCAAGCACATGCGCGCGCACGAAGGCGAGCAGATTGCCGCCGCAAAACCGCAATCCGCGCACATGCGCCGCGCGCGCCGCCTGCATGTCGCTCTCCTTGTCGCCGATCAACACGCTTCGCGCGCGGTCGACCGGCCATGCCTTCAAGAGGTCGAGGATCATGCCGGGCCCGGGCTTGCGCCAATCGGACGCCCGTTTGAAGGCTGCGACCGTGCCCTCCGGGTGGAACGGGCTATGGCGCCAGTCGTCGATACGCGCGCCGCTCGTGGCGAGCTTGCGCGACATGTAGTCGTGCAGTTCCTGCATCTCGCGCTCGGAGTAAAGCCCGCGCGCGATGCCGGACTGGTTGGTGGCGACGAAGACATAATATCCGGCGTCGCCGAGCGCCTTGATCGCCTCGATCGCGCCCGGAATCCATTTGAAATCCGCGCGGTTCGCTACATAGCCGCGATCGACATTGATGACGCCGTCTCGGTCGAGGAAAACGGCCGGCCGCCTTGGCCGGGCGAGGCGCTCAGCGCTTTGCGCCAATGGAGCGCTCGATCAGACCGCAGATCACATGCGCCGCGGTGATGTGGATTTGCTGGATGACGGGCGTCTTGTCGGAGGGCGCGCGCAGCATGAAATCGCAGCGCGAGGCCATGTCGCCGCCTTTGGCGCCGGTAAAGCCGATGGTGACAAGGCCGCTCTTCTTCGCCGCATCCAGCGCGCGTAAAATGTTCGGCGAGCGGCCCGAGGTCGAGAGCGCGAGAAGCACGTCGCCCTTGCGGCCGAGCCCCGCCACCTGACGCTCGAACACTTGCTCGTAGCCGTAATCGTTGCCGATCGCGGTCAAGACCGAGGTGTCGGTGGTGAGCGCCACCGCCGCCAGCGGCGCTCGGTCGAACTCGTAGCGCGAGAGCAACTCGCCCGCGATGTGCTGCGCGTCGGCGGCACTCCCCCCGTTGCCGCAAAGTAAAATTTTGCCGCCGCTCTTGAGGGCTGCCGCCATCGCCGCGGCGATGCTGCCGAGCGCGGCCACGAAGTCCGCGTCCTCCGCGGCCTTGGCGAAGGCATCGCGCGAAGCGGCGAGATGCTTCTTGGCATAGTCAGCGGCCGCCTCGTCCATGTGTTTCCCCTCGCGGCGAGCGCGTAGCACCCGTCATTAAGGGTGTCCAGATTGCCGCCGTTGCGCTCAGCACCCGCTTGCGGCAAAGGAAGCGCGCATTCAAGCACAGCGGGCATTAAGCATGATCCTCGTGACCGGCGGCGCCGGCTTCATCGGCTCGAATTTGGTGGCGAGCCTGAACGAGCGCGGCGTGTCCGAGATCGCACGTCGAGCGATCATCTCGACCCCGCGAAAGCGCGGAACCTCACGAAGCGCCGCTACACCGAGATCGTCGCGCCGGACGACATTCTGCGCTGGCTCAAAGGCCGCAAGTGCGAGGCGATCCTGCACATGGGCGCGATTTCCTCCACCACCGCCACCGACGAGCGTGCCGTGATGGCGGCGAATTACGATCTGCCCCTTCGCCTGCTTGAGTGGTGCGCGGAGGCGAAGACGCCGCTCATCTACGCCTCTTCCGCCGCGACCTATGGCGATGGCAGCTTGGGCTTTTCCGACGACGACGCGCCGGCGGCGCTGGCGAGGCTCGCGCCGCTCAATCTCTACGGCAAAAGCAAAGCGCGCTTCGATCTTGCCGCCGCCGAGCGCGCGCGCAAAGGCGGCGCGATGCCGCCGCAATGGGTCGGCCTCAAGTTCTTCAACGTGTTCGGCCCGAACGAATATCACAAGGGCGACATGCGAAGCGTGCTCGCCAAGGTCTTTCCGGGGGCCAAGGCCGGCGGGCCGGTGCGGCTTTTCAAGTCCGACCGGCCGGACATTGCCGGCGGCGAGATCGTGCGCGACTTCATCTATGTCGAGGACGCGGCGAACGTCGTGCTGTGGCTGATCGACCACCCCAACGTCTCCGGCATCTATAATGTCGGCACCGGCAAGGCGCGGAGCTTCACCGACATGATGCGCGCGATGCTGAAGGCGCTCGGGCGCAAGCCCGAAATCAAATATATCGACATTCCTAAGGCCCTCGCCGGCCACTACCAATATTTCACCGAGGCGAGGATGGAGCGGCTGCGCGCGGCGGGCTACGATGCGCCGTTCACGCCGCTGGAAGCCGCGGTCGAGCGCTACGTGCGATATCTCGACCGCCCAGATCCTTATCGCTGATTGCCGGGCCCCCATGTTCGACTACGAAAAGCGCCTCGCCGAACTCGCCCAGCAGACCGTGCTTTGCGTTGGCGACCTCATGCTCGATCGTTTCGTCTATGGCGACGTCACGCGCATCTCGCCCGAGGCGCCGACGCCCGTGCTCGCGGTGCGGCGCGAGGAAACGGCGCCGGGCGGCGCCGGCAACGTGGCGCGCAACACCGCCGGCCTCGGCGCCCGCTGCATTCTCGTGAGCGTGGTCGGCGACGACGAAGCCGGCCGCACCCTCGCCGCGGCCTTCGGCAAGACCGGCGGCCGGATCGAGGCGAAACTCGCGATCGACGCCTCGCGGCCGACGACGCAGAAGGCCCGCTTCGTCTCCGAGCAACATTCGACGCATCTTCTCCGCGCCGACTGGGAAGAAACCCATCCGCTGCCGAAGCGCTGCGAGGAGGAGATTCTTGGCTCCGCCCTGGAGATGCTGCCGGACTGCGGCGCGGTGGTTCTTTCCGATTACGGCAAGGGCGTGCTCACTCCGAGCATCCTCGAAAAGCTGATCGCCGCCGCCCGCAAGGCGAAGAAGCCGGTGATCGTCGATCCGAAACATCTCGATTATCGCGCCTACAAAGGCGCGAGCGTCGTCACCCCGAACCGCGCCGAGCTTTCTCGCGCCGCTCACCGCGATGTGCGATCGACCGAGGACATTGTCGACGCCGCCAGCAAGCTGATGGCAAGCGCCGATCTCGACGCGATCCTCGTCACCCGCGGCGAAGACGGCATGACGCTGGTTGCGCGCAGCAAAGCGCCGGTCCAAATCCCCTCGCATCCGGTCAAAGTGCGCGACGTCTCCGGCGCCGGCGATACGGTGGTGGCGACCATCGCCGCCATGCTGGCGCTGGGCGCGGAGTTGGAGGCCGCCGCCCGCGTCGCCAATGCCGCCGCCGCCGTCGTGGTCGGCAAGCGCGGCACCGCCGCCGTCAACTTCGCCGAGATGCGTGCGATCCTGGTGCCGAGCGCCTCGCGCGCCCATGACGAGAAGATCGTGCGCGATCCCGCCCTCCTCGATGAGCGCCTCGACGAATGGCGGAGCAAAGGCCTGCGCATCGGCTTTACCAATGGCTGCTTCGATCTGATTCATCCCGGCCACCTCAAGGTGCTCGCCGGCGCGCGCGCCGCCTGCGACCGGCTGGTGGTGGGGCTGAATAGCGACGCCTCCGCCCGCCGCCTGAAGGGGCCGAGCCGTCCGATTCAAGACGAGGTGGCGCGCGCCGAGGTGCTGGCGGCGCTCGCGGCGGTCGACCTCGTGGTGCCGTTCGAGGAGGACACGCCGCTGGAACTGATTCGCCGCGTCAAGCCGAGCGCGCTTGTGAAGGGCGGCGACTACACGCAAGGAACAGGTCGTCGGCCGCGAGATCGTCGAGGCGGCCGGCGGCGAAATCGTTCTGATCGAAACCCTCCCCGAGCGCAGCACCACGCGGCTTGTCGAGCGTTCGAAGGGCCGCGGCCAATAGTTAACGCCCGTTAACCTTCGTTCGCATTTATTAAACAACCCGTCACACTCCTTCGCTAGTCATGCCGGCCAACGGGAGGACCGGCATGGCCGTGCTTGTGACCGGAGGCGCCGGTTATATCGGCAGCCACATGGTGCTCGCCCTCGTCGACGCGGGCGAGGAAGTCGTCGTGCTCGACGACCTTTCGACCGGCTTTTCGCGCGCGGTGCATCCCAAGGCCCGCTTCGTGCAAGGCGACATCGCCGACGAGGCGCTGGTGCTGCGGCTGATCGCCCAGCACGGCATCGACGCCGTGATCCACTTCGCCGCCCGCATCGTGGTGCCGGATTCGGTTTCCGATCCGCTCGGCTATTATCTTTCCAACACAGTGAAATCGCGCGCCCTGCTCGCGGCCACGATCGCCGGCGGCGTCAAGCGCTTCGTATTCTCGTCGACGGCGGCGGTCTACGGCACGCCCGCCGAAAATCCGGTGAGCGAGAACGCGCCCGCCAATCCGATGTCGCCTTATGGCGCCTCCAAGCTCATGACCGAATGGATGCTGCGCGACGCCGCGGCCGCGCACGGGCTGACGTATACGGCGCTGCGCTACTTCAACGTCGCCGGCGCCGACCCCGAGGGACGCTCCGGCCAGTCGACGCCGAACGCGACGCATCTCATCAAGGTCGCCTGCGAGACCGCGCTGGGAAAACGCAACCGCATGGAAGTGTTCGGCACCGATTATCCGACCGCCGACGGCACTTGCGTGCGCGACTACATTCACGTCAGCGATCTCGTCGCCGCCCATCTCGACGCGCTGAAACATCTGCGCGCGGGCGGCGGCAGTCTCACCCTGAATTGCGGCTATGGTCGCGGCTATTCGGTACTCGACGTGATCGACACGATGAAGCGGCTTTCGGGCAAGGACTTCCCGGTGTTCTACGCGCCCCGCCGCCCCGGTGATCCCGCCGCCATCGTCGCCCGCGCCGACCGCATCCGCGCCGAGCTCGGCTGGCGGCCGCAGTTCGAGGATCTTTCGACGATCATCAAGCACGCGCTGAATTGGGAGCGCACGCTCGAGAGCTGGCGCACCGCCGCCGAATAACCACATCCGCTCTCAAAGCTTGCCCGCGCGCACGCCGCATGCGAAACCCGCGCCCGTCGCGGGGTTGTTTTCATGCGTATCGCCATGATCGGCACCGGTTATGTGGGCCTCGTCTCCGGGGCCTGCTTTGCCGATTTCGGCCACCGGGTCGTTTGCATCGACAAGGACGCGGGCAAAATCGCCGCCCTGCAGCGCGGCGAAATTCCGATCTTCGAGCCCGGCCTCGACAAGCTCGTCGAGAGTAACGCCAAGGAAGGCCGGCTCGCCTTCGCCACCGACCTTCCCGCTGCGGTCAAGGACGCCGAAGTCGTCTTCATCGCCGTCGGCACGCCGTCGCGGCGCGGCGACGGCCACGCCGACTTGAGTTTCGTCCACACCGCCGCGCGCGAAATCGCCGCCGCCATCGGCGGCTATACCGTCGTCGTGACCAAATCGACGGTGCCCGTCGGCACCGGCGACGAGGTCGAGCGCTTGATCCGCGAGGCGAAGCCGAAGGCGGAGTTCGCCGTCGTTTCCAACCCGGAATTCCTGCGCGAGGGCGCGGCGATCAGCGATTTCAAGCGGCCGGACCGCATCGTCATCGGCACCAGCGATCGGCGCGCGCGCGAGGTGATGACCGAGGTCTATCGCCCGCTTTACCTCAACGCCGCCCCGATCCTGTTCACCGAGCGCCGCACGGCGGAGCTGATCAAATACGCGGCGAATGCGTTTCTCGCGACCAAGATCACTTTCATCAACGAGATGGCCGATATTTGCGAGAAGGTCGGCGCCGACGTGCAGGAAGTCGCGCGCGGCATCGGCTTCGACAACCGCATCGGCTCGAAATTCCTCCATGCCGGTCCCGGTTTCGGCGGCTCCTGCTTCCCCAAGGACACGGTCGCGCTGATGCGGACCGCGCAAGAAGCCGGCGCGCCTGCGAAAATCGTCGAAACCGTGGTGGCGGTGAATGACGCGCGCAAGCGCGCGATGGCGGAAAAGATCGTCGCCGCTTGCGGCGGCGAGGTCACCGGCAAGACGATCGCCGTCTTGGGCCTCGCTTTCAAGCCCAATACCGACGACCTGCGCGAGGCGGCGAGCCTCGTGATCGTTCCGGCACTGCACGCGGCGGGCGCGAAGGTCCGCGCGCACGATCCGCAAGCGATGGCCGAGGCGACGAAGCTCTTGCCCGGCGTCGAGATGTGCAGGAACCCCTATGAAGCCGCGAAAGATGCCGACGCCCTCGTGATCCTCACCGAGTGGGATGCCTATCGCGCGCTCGATCTCGACCGGCTGAAGCGCGAGCTGAAACAGCCGCTCGTCGTGGACCTCCGCAATATCTACCGTCCGGAAGAAATGGCGGCGAAGGGATTTCGCTATTTCAGCGTCGGCCGCCCCGCGGTCGGCTTAACCGCGCGCGCTCCTACGGTCGCGACCTTCTTCGCCATCGCCGGCGCCAGAAGTGCCGCGACGATCTCGGCGACCCGGTGTTGCCAGGGCGCCGCGCTATAGCCGAACGTCGCGCGGAAGCGCGAGCGAGTCGAGTTCGCAATTGAGCGGCCGCTTGGCGGCGACGGGATATTCGGCCATTTTGATTTCCGTCACCTTCGGCGTGCGCCCGGTGAAGATCGCCTGCCGCTGCACGATTTCCGACGCAAAGCCGTAACGGCTCGTGGCGCCGGTGCCCGCGAAATGAAAAATACCGGAAACTTTCGCTTCGGTGGCGAGCTTGCGGGCGACCGCAAGCACCGCCTCGGCGATGTCGATGGTGGCGGTGGGGCAGCCGATCTGATCGCCGACCATGCGCAATTCTTCGCGCTCGGCGGCGAGCTTCAGGACGTTGCGGAGGAAATTCTGGCCGTGCGGGCCGTAAATCCAAGACGTGCGCAGGATCACGTGGCGCGGCAAAAGCTCGCGCACTTTCGCCTCGCCCTCCGCCTTGGTGCGGCCATAGACGTTGAGCGGCGCCACGCGGTCGCTTTCGACATAGGCGCTTTTCTTCGCGCCGTTGAAGACGTAATCGCAGGAAAGATGAATGAGCGGCACGTTCGTGCTCGCGCATACCGCGGCGAGAACCGCCGGCCCCGTCACATTGGCCGACGGCGACGATCTCGGGCTCGCGCTCCGCCCGGTCGACCGAGGTATAGGCGGCGCCGTTCACCACCACCGACGGCCGGTGGACCTCGATCGCGGCGCGCACCGTCGTTTCATTGGTGATGTCGGCTTCCGCGCGCGAAAGCCCCGCCACCGGCAGGCCGCGCGCTGCCGCGAGCGACACGATCTCGCGCCCAACCTGGCTGCGCGCGCCGAAGACGAGAATGGGTCCGCTCATCAATTCCGCCATCCTCCGATTTGCCAAGCCGTCCGGGACGCGACATAGAAGCGTCGAATCTCACTCTCCCGCAAGCAAAGAAGAGCAAGAGCGAATGCGAAAGATACGCAAAGCTGTTTTTCCGGTCGCCGGCCTCGGCACCCGCTTCTTGCCCGCGACCAAGGCGATGCCGAAGGAGATGCTGACGGTGGTCGACCGGCCGCTGATCCAGCACGTCGTCGACGAGGCGCGCGAGGCCGGCATCGAGCATTTCATTTTCGTCACCGGCCGCAACAAGGGCGTGATCGAGGACCATTTCGACCGCCAGTTCGAGCTCGAAATCGACCTTGCGCGAGCGCGGCAAGAAGACCGAGCTCGAGCTCCTGGAGCGCGATCTTCCCGGCGCCGGGCGCGACGAGCTTCATCCGCCAGCAATCGCCGCTCGGGCTCGGCCACGCGGTATGGTGCGCGCGCGAAATCATCGGCAACGAGCCCTTCGCGCTGCTGCTCCCCGACGTCCTGGTGCAGGCGAAAAAATCCTGCCTCGCGCAGATGATCGACGCCTATGCGGCGCTCGGCGAGAACGCGAATTTGATCGCGGTCGAGGAAGTGCCGGAGGACCGCACCCATATGTACGGCGTCGTCGGCATGGGAGAGCGCAAGGGAGCGGCTTTCGAGATCACCGGCATGGTCGAGAAGCCGCCGCGCGGCAAGGCGCCCTCGAACCGCATCATCACCGGCCGCTACATCCTGCAGCCCGAAATCTTCGGGCTCCTCGCCAAGCAGGAACGCGGCGCCGGCGGCGAAATTCAGCTCACCGACGCGATGCTGGCGCTCGCGAAGAAGCAGCCCTTCTACGGCTTCGACTTCGAGGGCCGCACCTTCGATTGCGGCTCGAAGATCGGTTTTCTTGCCGCCAACGTCGCCTATGCGCTGGCGCGCGACGGACCTCGCCGCCGCCTTTCCGCGCCGAATTGAAACGCGCTTCTCGATCGAAAATGAGCGCGCGAGCGGACTCTCGGTCTTTCGCCTAGGCCATTGACTTTGCGGCAAAAACAGGCTTCATCGCAGCGACCCCGCCATGCTGTTAGAGCGCATTAAATTTCGCCTGTCCGGGATCCTCGGCGAGGATGCGCGGGCGATCATCCCGCGCCTGCTTGCTCACCGACGGCCGCCGCTACGCGTGGCGCTACGCGCTCGCTTTCGTGTTCATGTTTTTGGTCGCGGCCTCGACGTCGCTCTCCGCCTATCTGATGAAGGACGTCGTCAATAAAATTTTCGTCGAAGGCCGAGAAGGGGCGATCTGGGTGCTCGGCGGCGTGCTGATCGCACTCGCCACCATCAAGGGCTTTTCGGCTTATGGCCAGGCGGTCACGCTCGGACGCATCGGCAACCGCATCATCGCGGGCTATCAGAAGCGCCTCTATGACAATTTGCTCGCGCAAGGAATTTCCTTCTTCTCCGATCGCCATTCGGCGGAATTTCTCAACCGGTTGAATTCCGGCGCCGGCCGGCGCCCGCGCCATTCTCGAGATTCTGATCACGACGATCGGCCGCGATCTTCTGTCGCTCGATTGGCCTCGTCACGGTGATGGTCATTCAGGACGCCTTCCTCGCCTTTATTTGTCTCGTTGCCTTGCCGGTCGCGGTGGTCGGCGTCCGCTCGCTCATCCGGCGCACCCGCAAGATCGTGCAACGTCAATTCGTCGGCGCCGGAAAAATCATCCAGACCATGCAGGAGACCATTCAAGGAATCCGCATGGTCAAGTCCTTCAACATGGAGGACATGCTGCGCACACGCATGAACACGCATGTCGGCGAGGTCGAGCAGGCGATGAACAAATGGGTGCGCGTGAGCTCGCGCTCGAGCCCGCTGATGGAGATGCTCGGCGGTTTCGCGGTGGCGGCGGCGGTGATGTATGCGGGCCTCGGCGTGCTCAAGGGCGGGCGGCTCCCGGGCGAATTCTTTTCGGTCATCACCGCGCTCTTGCTCGCCTACGAGCCGGCGAAGCGGCTCGCGCGCGTCAATATCGACGTCGCGGCGAACCTCGTCTATGTCCGCAAGCTGTTCGAGATCATCGACAGCAAGCCGGTCGAGCGCGAGCCCGAAGGCTTGCCGCAACTCGCGGTGAAAAGCGGCAAGATCGAATTTCGCGACGTCGAATTCGCCTTTCGGCCCGGCGAGCCGGTGCTGCGCCGCCTCTCTTTCATGGCGGAGCCCGCCCAGACCACCGCCATCGTCGGCCCGTCGGGCGCCGGCAAATCCACCGTCATGGCCCTGATCGAGCGCTTCTACGAGCCGCAGGCGGGCGCGATCCTGATCGACGGACAGGATATCGCGAAAGTCACCCGCCGCTCGCTCCGCGACGCGATCGCCTATGTCAGCCAGGAAGTATTCCTGTTTTCCGGCACCATCCGCGACAACATCGCGCTCGGCCGTCCCGACGCGCGCGAAAGCGAGATCGTCGCGGCGGCCAAGGCCGCCCACGCCCACGATTTCATTCTCGCCTTCGGCCCCGGCTACAATACCCCCGTCGGCGAGCACGGCATGCAGCTTTCGGGCGGGCAGCGCGCGCGCATCGCGATCGCCCGCGCGTTCTTGAAGAACGCGCCGATCCTCTTGCTCGACGAGCCGACCTCCGCGCTCGATTCGGAGTCCGAGCACATGGTCCAGCGCGCGCTCGATGCGCTCCGGATGTCGCGCACGACGCTCGTCATCGCTCACCGCCTGCAGACGGTGATCGCCGCGACCCGCATTCTGGTGATGGAAGACGGCCGCATCGTCGAGAACGGCCGTCACGACGAGCTGGTGGCGCGGCGCGGGCGCTATCATGCCTTCTACCAGATGCAGTTCAGCGAACGGCGGGCGGCGAACGCCTGAGGACCGCCGCGTCAGTGAGCATGCCGAAGCCCCGCCGCCTCAAGCTCTCGCGCCAAAAGGGCGCCCGCCTGCCGCAAGGACGCGGTGGTGGTGGCGCGGCCCACGAAATGGGGCAATCCCTATCGGCCGGACAAGCTGACGCGGGCGCAGGCGGTCGCGAACTATCGGCGCGATTTGCTGGCGGGAAAACTGAAGATCTCGATCGAGGATGCGCGCCGCGAGCTCAAAGGCCGCGACCTCGCCTGCTGGTGCTCGCTCGACGGCCCTTGCCACGCCGACGTGTTGATCGAAATCGCGAACTCGCGATAACGCGCTGCGCGGCAAGCTCGCGGGCGAGCCGCTCAGGCTTTGACGCGCTCCACGAATTTCGCGAAGCCTTCGAGTTGCTTCTTGATGAAATCCTTCGTCGCCTCGTCCTTCAACTCGCCCTTGTCGTCGAACTTGTTCTGCGCAAGGCCGACGAAGATTTCCGGCGTGTTGAACACGAAGGCGCCGAGAAAAACCATCATCGTGCGGACGTGATATTGCATGCGGGCGCCGCCCAGCGGGCCTTGCGTCGCCGATTGAATCGCTACCGGCTTTTCCTTGAACGGCTGATCCTTCAGCCGCGACACCCAGTCCACCGCGTTCTTGAGCGCGCCGGGGATGGTGTAATTGTATTCCGGCGTGACGAAAATGACGCCGTCGGCGGCGCGGATCGCGTCGGCAAGCGTGGTCACCGGCGCCGGGAAATTTGCCGTCGGCATGAAGGTCGGCGTTGTAGAGCGGAAAATGGTCGTAAGGCGGCGCCTCCTTGAAATTCATGCCCGCCGGCGCGAGCGAAGGCAGCGACCGCATCAGCATGCGGTTATAGGAGGCTTTGCGCAGGCTGCCGCAAATCGTGACGATGTTCATATCGTTTCCTTTCGATGGAGGTTTCGCCCGACGTTCAACCGGGCGCGTTTTCGTCTCAATCTAGCAACTCGCTCATTCGAGCGGAACACCGACGAATTTCTGGAAGCCATGCCGCGGGCGAATGCGGGCGATCCAGGCCGAAAGCCGGGCCGATTCGGGCCGGCCCGGGAGAAACGGGTTGCGCAGCCAGCGATCGACGAAAATCGAAAGCCCGAGATCGGCGATCGAGAAATTCTTGACGAGATAATCGCGGCCCTCGAGCCGCGCGCTCGAGAATGGCGTAAATTCCGCGAGCTTTTTCGCGCTCGCGGCGATCATCGCCTTGTCTTGCTTCTCCGGCGGCGTGCGGATGGTGCGCGAGAAACAACGGGACTCTCGACCGGAACCAGGATCGAAAGCGACCAGTCGAGCCAGCGGTCGATATCGGCGCGCGTCGCGGGATCGGCGGGATAAAACGCTTCGCCGCCGTATTTCATGCAGAGATAGCGCATGATGGAATTCGACTCCCACAACACGAAATCTCCGTCCTCGATCGTCGGCACTTTCGAATTCGGATTGAGCGCCTTGTAGGCGGGCGTCTCGACCACGCCGATATTGGCGGCCGGCGTCGATCCGCTCCACCTCGAGCTTGAACTCGTCGGCGAGCCACATGACTTTCTTCACGTTGGAGGACGACAGACGCCCCCATACTTTGATTTTCTTGGACATTGCCTTCCCTTTGGCGTGAACCAATTCCACAGCCGATTACCATCATTGTTGACCGGCCCAATCCTCCACCCTAGCCTAACCGCCAATCGGCTCGAAACGTCATCGCGCACAGCGGAACCACGCCGAACCAACAAAAAGTGCGCAAGAGGGAGTGGACCATTCTTCAGGGGGGATTGCGCATCGTCGCGCCTGCCGCCGAAACGGCGGCGACCCGCGAGGTCATCGCGGTCCGGCGCCTGAGCAAGCGCTACGGCAGCCGCGCGGACGCCATTCTCGCGCTCGACGACATCGACTTCTCCGTTCCCGACCGCGAGTTCCTCTCGATCGTCGGCCCGTCGGGCTGCGGAAAATCGACGCTGCTGAAAATTCTCGCGGGCCTCCTCCCCGCCACCGAAGGCGAGGCGCTTCTCAACGGCACGCCGATCGACGGCCCCCGCCAGGATATCGGCGTCGTGTTCCAGTCACCCGTTCTGTTTCCCTGGCGCTCGGTGCTCGGCAACGTGCTGCTTGCCCGCCGACGTCCAGCGGCTCGGCCGCGAGGAGATGACCAAGCGCGCTTACGATTTGCTCAAGCTCGTCGGGCTCGACGGCTTCGAGCGCCGCTATCCCTGGGAGCTTTCCGGCGGCATGCAGCAGCGCGTGGCGCTCGTGCGCGCGCTGATCCACGACCCGGCGCTTCTTCTTGATGGACGAGCCCTTCGGCGCGCTCGACGCGATGACGCGCGAGGCGATGAATGTCGAACTGCAGCGCATCTGGATGGAGCGCCGCAAGACCGTCGTCTTCATCACCCATTCGACCGCCGAGGCCGTGTTCCTCGGCGATCGCGTGCTGGTGATGACGCCGCGGCCGGGAAAGATCGGCGACCTGTTCCCGGTCGAATTGCCGCGGCCGCGCATCGCTCGACGTGATGAACACGGAAAAGTTCGGCGGCTATGTGCGGCGCATCCGCGGCGTGCTGAACGCTGGAGGAGGGCTCGAATGACGAAGGGCCTGCGCGGATTTTCCCTGCGGCTTCTGTTGATCGCGGCGACGCTCCTCGTCTGGGAAGCGCTCGTGCGGGCGCTCGGCATACCCGCCTTTATCCTTCCCGTGCCGAGCAGCATCTTCGTCGCGCTCTATCGCGGCACGGTGAGCTACCTCTATCTCGACCACATCGGCGTGACGGTCGCCGAAACCCTGATGGGCTTCGCGCTCGGCTCGGTGCTCGCCTTCGCGCTCGGCATCGCCGTCGCGCTCTCCCGCCGCGTCGAATATTTTCTCTATCCCTTCATCGTCATGTTCCAGGCGATGCCGAAGGTGGCGCTCGCGCCCCTCATCATCGTCTGGTTCGGTCTCGGCATCACCTCGAAGGTGGTGGCGGCCGCCCTCGTCGCCTTCTTCCCGCTGATGGTGAACACCATCGTGGGCCTGCGCTCGGCCGAGGAGGATCGCATCAATCTGATGCGCTCGCTCGCGGCCTCGCGCTGGCAGATCTTCTGGATGCTGCAATTGCCGAACGCCATGCCCTACATTTTCGCCGGGCTCGAGATCGCGATGATCTTCGCGCTGATCGGCGCCATCGTCGGCGAATTCGTCGGCGCGCAATCGGGGCTCGGCATGCTGATCCAAAGCATGAATTTCACCATGGACGTGGCCGGGCAGTTCTCGGTGTTGCTGATCCTGTCCGTGCTCGGATTGTTGCTGAACGGCCTCGTCAACGAGGTGCGGCGGCGCGTCTTGTTCTGGGATCCATCGCAAAAGATCGACGCCGCGGGAAGCGCCGCGGCCGGCAAGGGAGGTATGCAATGAAACGTCTAATGTATATCCGCGCTCGCGGCTTTCGCGCTTTGCGCGCTCGCTTCAACCGCCCACGCGCAGACGACGGTCCGCGTCGGCTGGTGCGCCAAGACCGTGAGTTCGGCCGCCGCCCCCTTCGCGATCGCGACCAAGATGGGCTGGTTCGCGAAGGCCGGCATCAAGGTCGAGCTGTTGCCGTTTCCCGGCTCGACCGATTGCGTCAAGGCCGTCGCGACCAAGGACGTCGCCTATTCGCTGCCCTCGATCGAGCCGCTCGCCATCATCCGCCCGCAGGGCGTGAAGGCGAAGAACTACTACACCGCCTATCAGGGCAACATCTACGGCATCATGGTGCCGGCCGACAGCCCCGTGAAGCGCTTCACTGACTTGAAGGGCAAGCGCATCGGCGTGACGTCGATGGCTTCCGCCGGCGTGATCATCGCCCGCGCCATGGCGGCGATCAACGGCATGGATCCCGACCGCGACATCTCGATCGTGGTGGCGGGCGAAGCCGCCCAGACCGCCGCCCTCCTCCGCGGCAATCAAGTCGACGCGCTGTCGCAATTCGACACGCAATACGCGCTCACCGAAAACGCCGGCGCCAAGCTGCGTGCGCTCGAAGAAGACAACAAGAGCATCGCGAGCTATCCCTCGAACGGCTTCGTCACGCTCGAGGAAACGCTGCAGAACAAGCGCGCCGAGGCGGTCGCCTTCGCCCAGGGCTACGCCAAGGGAACGGTGTTCGCGATCGCCAATCCCGAGGCCGCGATCCGCATTCTGTGGGAGGTCTATCCGCAGACCAAGGCGACAGGCAAGGACGAGGCGACCGCGCTCAAGGACGATCTATCGACGCTGAATGCCCGCATCAGAAACTGGCGGCTCGCCGCCGGCGGCGTCACGAAATGGGGCGAGAACTCGATCCCCAACTACGACGCGTATGTCGATTTTCTCGTCAAGAACGGCGTCCTCAAGACGCAGATGCCGGCGACCGATCTCGTCACCAACGAGCTGATCGAGGACATCAACAAGTTCGACGAGAACGAAATCGCGACCCTAGCCAAGGCGTATAAATAGCCGGAACGAACGCGGACGCCGTCGGGCTGCGCCCTTTAGCGTCCGCCGAGGGTGGCGAAGGATCCGGTCGTCTCGTTGGTATTGGCGGAGGGTTTCGCTCGCAACTTAGCCGCGGACTTCCGCGTGGGGACGCGCCGCTCGAACAGCATCCTGCGCTCGAAAATCGTCGAGTGATAGCAGGGATAGCGATGCAGGATCTTCGCCCTCACCTCGCGGCAGACGACCGTCATCAGCGAGAGCGGCTTCACGAGGCTCGGATAGGGCCTCGGTTCGCAAATCGGCGCGTACAGAAAAACCCGCTTGTAGAAAGCCTGATGCTCGCGCCGCACGCTCGCGGTCGCTAAATCCGCGTCGAAATAAGCCGATGAGACGAAGGAGAGCCGCGTCGTTAGATAGGGCAGCTCCGGAAACCGGCGGGTGCCCTCATAATCGGCCACGAAGCGGTTCGGATCGACGATGATCCTGCCACGCGCGACCTCGGGGCCAAGCACGTCCGCGAACGCCTCGACCGCCGGCGTCATCGGCCAAGCGGGGGAAGAGACGCAAATTCGCAGCGAGCTTACGAGCCGCTCGTCGATATAAAGCCCGAAGATCCAGGAATTTTCCGCGTCGTCGAAACGATCGTGGAGCTTTTTTGACAGATGCGGCGCGATCGCGCCTTCGCGCAAATACGCGTTGTAGCGGAGACGGAAAATCGTCTCCCTGTCCTCGTCCAATTCGATGAGCCGGTAATCAACCCGCTCCAGCAGGTTCGAGAGCCGTCCCGAGAAGCTCCGTGCCTGCGCCAGTGCCGCCGCACTCATTACGCATCAACCTCCTACAACCCGGGACCCGCTGGTTGAAGCAAGGTTAATGCTTTGTTAAGAGAACTGCAAAGCGATTGCTACCTTAAGGTTAATAAAACCGATTGGAACTTAAAGGTTAATTGTGGCGGCCGAAAATCGGGCTGCTTCGAAAATATGCTGTTCCGGCCCGTGAACCCCGAAAAACCTTATGCCCAAAGGCTTCGGTTTCGCCCAGCAGAATCGCTCAGGCGACTTTATCGATCAAGCAACCTGGCGAATTTCGACAGAGGTCGCGCGCAAGAGCTTGCGGATCTGGCGGCCCGGAATCGGGGGGCTGAACAGATAGCCCTGAGCCTCCTCGATCCCCTCTTCCGCGGAGACGAGCGCCAGCTGTTCCTCGGTCTCAATTCCCTCGACCACCACGGACATGCCCAATTCGGCGGAAAGCCGCGCGACCCCGTGCAAAAGCGTGACGGGCCGGTCGCTGGAGCCCAAGCCCTCGAGAAACGAGCGGTCGATCTTGACCTTCTGCAACGGGAAGCTGTGGAGATAGCTCAGGCTCGAATAGCCGGTTCCGAAATCGTCGAGTGAGATACGAACGCCGAGCTCGTGCAACTGATGCAGCGCCGCGCGCGTGAGCGGGGTGTCCTGCAACAGCACCGACTCGGTGATTTCGACCTCGAGCCGGTTCGGCTCAAGACCGGACAGGTTGAGCGCGTCGCGGACATCGCTCACGACGTCTCCCCGCCGGAACTGCATCGGCGATAGATTGACCGCGACCCGCACATGGCTCGGCCATTGGGTGGCTTCGACGCATGCCTGTTTCAGCACCCAGCGACCGATGTCGTGAATGAGTCCCATTTCCTCCGCGATCGGAATGAATTCGGCGGGCGGAATCATGCCGCGCTCGGGATGCGGCCAGCGCAGAAGCGCCTCGCAGGTGGTGATGCGGCGCGTCTTGAGGTTGACGAGCGGCTGGTAGAAGACCTTGAAGGCGTTGTTGTTCAACGCCGTGCGCAGGTCGAGCTCGAGGCTGCGCCGTGCCTGCGCCTGCGCCGCCATGTCCGGCTCGAAAAAGCGCCAAGTGCCGCGCCCGTCGGATTTGGCGCGGTAGAGCGCCATGTCGGCGTTCTTCAGGAGATGGTCCGCGCTGATCGATTCGTGCGGCGTGATCGCAATCCCGATGCTGGCGCCGATCACCACGTGATGGCCCTCGATATCGTACGGCTCCTCGAGCCACTTGACGATGTTCTTCGCCAGCGTTGCCGCTTCCTTCGGGTGCTTGACCGGCGACTGGAAGACGACGAATTCGTCGCCGCCGAAGCGCGCCACCACGTCGGTGTCGCGGACGATCTTGCGCAGACGGTCGGCCACCGCGCACAAGAGCTGGTCGCCGCAGGGATGGCCGAGCGTGTCGTTGACCTGCTTGAACTGATCGAGATCGATGAAGAGCACGGCGCAGGACTTGCCCGAGTGTCGCGTCGGACCCAGCGCCTTGTCGATCTGGTCGCGGAAGTAAGTCCGGTTCGGCAGGCCCGTCAGCGCGTCGTAGCGCGCCATGTGGCTGATCTTCGCCTCGGCGTTCTTGCGCTCGGTGATGTCCTCGATGAGCACGACCGAGCCGCCGTTTTCCATCGGCTGGAAGGTCAGCGAGAAATTGCGACCGTCCAGCGTGTCGATGATGATGTTGCCCGTCTTGCGGTCGCTCTGGTGCGTCTCGAATTGCACCGCGACGCGCTCGGCCATGTACTCGGAAATCAGCTCCGACCTCACGCAGTCATAGAGCATCTCCCATACCGTCATGTCCTCGTGCGAGAGATCGCGCGAGGTGCCAAGCAGCTGGCCGAGCCGACTGTTCCCGACGACGAGAAGGCCCTCGGAGTCGAACATGCAAAGGCCATGCGGCATGTTGTTGAGCGCGGTATCGAACCGCACCGCGAGCGAAGTCATGTCGCGCGTCGTATTCAGCGATTTGAGAATCGTCTGGTACAGCATGAAGGTGATGCGCTGCTGCCCCGCGAAGAAGAAGAGGCTCATCAAGCCGAGACCGGCATAGTAAGGATCGCCGTGCAAAAGCAGCGCCGCGGCGAGCGGACCGATCGCCGTCATGAATTGCAGATTGACGATATAGGGCCGGCCGCAGTTTCTGCCCGAACCGGTTGCGGCATAGGCGACGGTCATCGTCGCGCTGATCAGCTGCGCGGTCGTATCCGGCGTGAATTTAATGCTGACAAAGCACCACAGGCCCAACAGTGCATGGGCGATGGCGGCGCCGATGGCATAGCGGATCTCCCAGCTCCTGACGACCTCGCGCGTGCGCGGAGCGGTCGACGACGCGTAGTTCCACATATCCATCGCGCGCGCGGCGCTGACCAGCGCAACCGCGGCCGCGCACAGCCAGATCATCGAGAAATCGGTTTTCCACGCCGTGAGCAGAATGGCGATCGAGACGCCGGCGGCGCCCGAGAGCAGCGAAAACGGATTCGCGTAGAGCCAATCTACGAGCGAGACGTAGATCTCCAACGGCAATTCTTCTTCTTGCCGGCGCCCGCGTGAAAAGAAACCGAACATTGGTACCGCATTCATCTGAAGTGGCGTTCTCGAACACTAAATGGCCACCGTGGATTTTCCTTTCGGGGATTTCGGAAAATCCCGACCCTCGAAGCGACGATCCGTTAACGTTTATGAATCCTCAACGCCGCGGGCAGGCCGGCCAGACCCCCGCGCCGGGACGACGATGAAAACTTGCTATCCGTAAGGCGCGGAAATGGGACCAGGTCAGACTTCCAGCCACTCGCGCCGCACCTCGGCGTTCCCGCGCAAATCGGCGGGAGTGCCTTCGAACACCATGCGGCCGTGGCCCATCACGTAGAGGCGATGGGAAATTTTCATCGCGATGGTGAGCTTCTGCTCGACGAGCAGGATCGAGATATTCCGCTCCGCGATGCTTTGCAGGAGTATGGCGATGCGCTCGACCATTTGCGGCGCCAGCCCTTCGGTCGGCTCATCGATCATGATGAGGTCCGGGTCCCCCATCAGCGTGCGGCAAATGGTCAGCATTTGGTGCTCGCCGCCGGACAACACCCCGGCCGCCGTGTCGGCGCGCTCATGCAGAACGGGAAACAGATCGTAGGTTTCCTTGAAGCCCCAGCGGCTGTTTTTTCGGCCGCCTTTGACGCCGAGCAAGAGGTTCTGCCCGACCGTCAGCGTCGGAAAAATCTGGCGGTCTTCCGGCACATAGCCGAGCCCGCAATGCGCGATCTCGTAGGGCTTCATCCCCGCGATCGGTTTCCCCTTGAACACGATCGAGCCCTGCGGCGGCACGTCGCCCATGATCGCTTTCAGCGTCGTCGAACGACCGACGCCGTTTCTGCCGAGAATGCTCACGATCTCGCCCTTGCCGACGCGCAAATTCACGCCCTGCAGGATGTGGCTCTTGCCGTAAAAGGCGTGGAGGTCCTCGACTTCGAGCATCACGCCGCCGTCCCGAGATAGGCTTCCTGCACCGCGCGGTTGGCCTTGATCTTCGCCGGCTCGTCGGATGCGATCACTTTGCCGTAGACGAGCACGGAAATGCGATCGGCGAGATTAAAGACGACGCTCATGTCGTGCTCGATGATCAAAAGCGTGCGGCCCTCGGAGAGCTTGCGGATGAGCGCCACCGCGTGCTCGGCTTCTGCCCGGCTCATGCCCGCGGTCGGCTCGTCGAGGAGAATGATCTCGGCACCGCCGCCGACCGTAATCCCGATCTCGAGCGCCCGCTGCTCGGCATAGGTGAGGACACCGGCCGGAAAATGCCGCCGCTCGAGCAAATTGATCTGGCGGAGAATCGCTTCGGTGCGTTCGGAAACGTCGGCAAGCGCGTCGATGTTGTGCCAGAACGAATATTTGTAGCCCATCGACCACAGCACCGCGCAACGCACGTTTTCCCAAACGTTCAAGCGCGGAAAAATATTGGTGACCTGGAAGGAGCGCGCCAGCCCGCGCCGATTGATCTCGTAGGGCTTGAGGCCGGTGATCTCCTCGCCCTTGAGGCGGATCGCTCCGGCGGTCGGCCGTAAGCGTCCGCTGATCAGGTTGAACAGCGTCGATTTGCCGGCGCCGTTCGGGCCGATCATCGCGTGACGCTCGCCAGCGCGAACCGAAAGATCGACGCCGCGGATGATTTCGGTTCGGCCGAAATTCTTCGTCAGCCCGGAAAGCTCGATCGCGCTCATGCGGCGCTCCCGTGCTCGCGCGCCCTCGTCAGCGCATCGTACCAGGCGGTCTCGACATGCGGCCAGCTGAAACGGAAAAAGACATAGCCGCCGGCGAGCAGCGCCGCCGCCACCAGCCACGGCAGGAACGAATGTACGCTGAAGGGCACGTGCATGAACGACATCATCGGCCCTTCCGAAGTTTTAGTCGAAAGGTGGTGGGCCATTTCGATCAGACAGACTCGCGCCCGTCAGCATGACGAGGCCGGCGGCGAGCGCCAACAGATAGGCGGGCACCACCCGCCACAGCACGCGCGCGTGCCAGAGCGGCGCGTGCATCATCAACAGGCCCGAAATTCCGAACGGCGCGAACACGACCATGCCGACGAACAGAAGGCCAGGAAAACGGCACTGACAGCAGGATGAAGGAATTGTAGGCGTTGAAGGTTTCCTGCGCGAGCATCATCATCGAGAGCCGCGGCTCGATCAGCAGGATCGGCAGGCATGCAAGCCCGAGCGCGAACGCGACCGGCACGCGGATGATCAGCAATCCCACGAAAGTACCAAACAACACCATCGCGGCCTGCCCGGCGGAGAGAACGCTGGCGCCGCTCATCGTGTCGCTCCGATCAGTATCCGCGCTTCGTCGATAATCTGTTCGCCCGCGAACACGATCCAGGTGACGCCTGCCACTGGCCACGCGACGTGAATCAGCCAAAGCGGCAGGTCGGCGAGTTCCGACGTTCTGTTCCAGGCAAAGCGCGTGAACTCGATACCCGCCCAGACGAACACCAGCGCCAGCGCCAGGATGCCGAGCCGCGCCATGATCCGCACCGCGGCCTCGGACCGCCGCGACAGGTCTGGCCACACATCGACCTCGAAATGCTGCGCTTCCCTGACGCCGACCATCGCCCCGATCATGATGGTCCAGACGAACAGGAACCGCGCCATCTCTTCGGTCCAGATGTAGGACGGGATGAGTGGCGTATAGCGCGAGACGATTTGCAGCGTGACGGGGATAACGAGGATGCCGACGCAGGCCGCCAGCAGGAATTCCAGCAATTTGGCATAGCCGGCCGTCACTCGCCGCCACAGCGACGGGTTGGAAACAAGCGGTAGTTCGGTCATTGGCGCCCCCGCGCAGTAACAGTCATCAAACGGGGCAAGCCGGTGAGGCTTGCCCCGAAACTTCGGTCTCGTTGCGCCGGCCTAGGCGACGTTGATCTTTTCGAAAATGCCTTCGGCGCTGATTTCCTTGGCGTAGGTCGCCATCACGGGATCAGCGAGCTTCTTCATGGCGTCGCGTTCCTCGAACGGCACGCGCTTGAGCTTGCCGGCCTTCTCCAGCGCATCGAGCTTGGTGACTTCCTCGCTCGATTCCAGCTGCCGGCCGAAATCCCCGGCCTCCTTGCCCGCCTTCAGGATCGCCTCCTGCAACTCCTTCGGCAGGGTTTTCAGCGTCTTCACCGAGAAGCAGATCGGCCGGATCGAGACCGCGTGCTGGGTCAAGTTGAGGTGCGGCGCGACTTCATAGAACTTCATCGCCTCGACGCCGGCGGCCTCGTTTTCGCCGGCGGCGATCACGCCGTTCTGGATGGCGTTGTAGATCTCATTATAGGCGATGACCGTCGGGCTCATGCCGACGGCCGCGAACGTCTTCGACCAGATCGGCGCGCCCTGCACGCGCACCTTGAGACCCTTGAGATCGGCCAGGTTCTTGAGCGGCTTGTTGGCGAAGATGTTGCGGATGCCGCCGCCGGAATAGCCGATCAACATCACCTCGGCCTTCGCCGCGACCTCGTCGGCGATCGGCGCCAGGATGTTGGCATCGACCACCTTGTTCATGTGCTCGATGCCCTTGAACACGAACGGCGCGTCGATGAAGGGTGCGGCCTTGGCGAAGGTCGACATGTGAGCCGGCGAGACGATGCCGTAGTCGACCGCCTTGCCTTGCGACATGTATTCAAAATACTGCTTCTCGAGCCCGAGCGACGAGTTCTTGTGCAGCGTGAAATTGACCGGCTTGCCGTAATATTTCTGCACCAGCTCTTCGAACCGGACCAGCGCCTTGTTGAAGGCGTGATCGTCGTTGAACTGCACGGCGCCGTTCAGCGTGATCGGCGCCTGCGCCTTGAGGATCGATGGCATTCCAAGAACACCGGCAGCGGCTGTCGCACCGAGCCCGGCTAATACCGTTCTGCGCTTCATAGGTTTCCCTCCCTGTGCTCCGCCCTGTACCGGGTCGTGAGCTTGCCGACGATGCGGCTGCAGGTTCCGAGCGTATGCAAAAGCGTGTGGTGATGGAAGCAAATTTCGATCAGACGGATTGCACATCTTGCCGCGGCGCTGCGCACCGAAGCATGATGATCGTAACCATATGATCGCGCCCATCATGATTATAATCATCGGCAATCCTCCGACAACCTCGTTCCGCGGCGCGCACGCGGTCGGTGACCTCAAACGTCGCGGCCCTTCCGCCGCGCAGCAACTGCACGATGCTAGGAACAACGCCGGACTGGGAGGTGTGACGGCGGCGTCGATCAAGCTCCCGGAAATCGACGCCCTCTGCGACATCTTGGCACGCAAGTTGCTCTGACAACACCCAAGCCAATTGGGGAGCCTGCCATGTCGACCATCACCGCCACTGCCGCGGAAATACGCAAGCCGCTCTACACCTCGCTGTTCGTCCAGGTGCTCGCTGCCCTCCTGCTCGGCATTGTGCTCGGAATGGCAGCACCGAATTTCGCCATCGGGCTCAAGATCTTCAGCGACGCGTTCCTGAAGCTGATCTCGATGATCGTGGCGCCGATCGTGTTCTGCGTCGTGGTGCACGGCATTGCCGGCGCCGGCGACCTGAAAAAGGTCGGTCGGGTCGGCGTCAAGGCGCTGATCTATTTCGAAGTGATGACCACGGTGGCGCTCGTGGTCGGCCTCGTGTTGGCCTATGTGTTCGGTCCCGGTCATGGCATGAACATCGATCCCTCGACGCTGGACGCCAAGGCGCTCAACACCTACGCCGACAACGCCCACAAGCTGCAAGGCGGCGGCATCGGCAGTTTCCTCCTCAACATCATCCCGTCGACCTCGTTCGACGCGCTGTCGCGCAACGACGTGCTGCAGGTGCTGTTCTTCGCAATCCTGTTCGGCACCGGGCTGGCGCTGGTCGGCGGCGAGAAGGGCGAGAAGATCAACGGCATGATCGACGCGGTTTCGACCGTGCTGTTCCGCGTCATGGGCCTGATCGTGCGCATTGCCCCGCTCGGCGTGCTCGGCGCGGTCGCCTATACCGTCGGCAAATACGGCGTCGGCTCGCTCAAGCAGTTGCTGTCGCTGGTGGCGCTGTTCTACGTTTCGCTGGCGATCTTCGTGCTCGGCGTGCTCGGCGGCGTGATGGCGCTCGCCGGATTGAACATTCTCAAATTCCTCGCTTACCTGCGCGAGGAACTGACGATCGTGCTCGCCACCGCCTCCTCCGATGCGGTGCTGCCGCAGATCATGCGCAAGCTGGAGGCGCTCGGCGTCAAGAAATCGGTGGTCGGCCTCGTCATTCCGACCGGCTATTCCTTCAACCTCGACGCCTTCTCGATCTATCTGACGCTCGCCGTGGTGTTCATCGCGCAGGCGACCAATACGCCGCTGTCGTTCGGCGACCTGCTGCTGGTGCTCGGCGTCTCCCTGATCACGTCCAAGGGCGCGCATGGCGTGCCGGGTTCGGCGATCGTGATCCTGGCGGCGACGCTGAATGCGGTGCCGAGCATTCCGGCGATCGGCCTCGTGCTGGTGCTGTCGGTCGACTGGTTCATCGGCATGGCGCGCGCGCTCGGCAATCTGGTCGGCAACTGCATCGCGACCGTCGTGATCGCGGCCTGGGAAGGCGACCTCGACCGCGACAAGGCCCTGCGGGTGCTCGAAGGAACCGAATTGGTGGACGTTACGGCGGGCTAGGAACCCGCGACGATCGCGTGACAACGGGTCGCATTCGCGGCCCGCGCAGGCGCAATATTGGCAAAATTGCCGTCTACTTGATCAGCTTCAGGTATGGCGGCAGCCGCTGGCCGGTCTGCCCATCGCGTTCCACCTGGTCGTCCACCACCATCCGATCGCACAGCGCCTTCAGTTCGGCGTCCGTCACGTGATGGAGTTCCATCCGAAGCTCGAGAATGGCCAGCGACAGCAATTTGCCGGTTTCCGCGCTGGCCTTGTCGGCCAGAAACGCCCGGCACTCCTCCAGCGTTGCGAGCAGCGACAGCAGACGTTCTTCCGAGCGGGCCGCCGTCATGTCCTCAGTTCCCGAGCTTGCAAGGTAGATCGGCGGTGGTCCGGTTCTTCGCTTCATGGGCCTCTCCACGCAAAGGCAACTCAAATCATTCGGCTGCTGGCACGCAATAGACTGGGTGAGAGCCTGCCCTGATGATCACGAACTTTTGCGCACTTGTCCAGCACGCTATCGATTTGAAAATCGGATCAATCCTGCTGTATCGCCAAAAATATGACGGTTGAGACGCGGAACCTGCACACGCTCTCGTAGGTTGTTAGAGGCGATCCGAAGTGCAGATTTCTGTCCCGCAACTCCTCCGCGAGGTCAGTAGAAGTACCGAGTGCGCCGAGATAACGCAGTAAGTATGCTCCCGAAATCTGTTACCATTGAACTCGCGGTGGTTGTGGTTTGTCGAATAGTTTGCCAAATGTAGGCGGCGGGGTTTTGCTAAAAATGCCCCGGGTGCCATTGGCTGAAGTAGCCGACAGGTACCGGTATCAGGATGCTTCCAATGCGCAATTGCCCATTGGCGACCATCCCGCAATCAACGCGAGACCCCTTGGTTCCTAAGACGAACTCACGATTCTGATGAACTTAACGCGGAAAATGCGGACGAAGCCCTGACCTAATCGTCGAGGGCTTCCCGATCGAAGGACGGTAAAACCAGAATGAGAACAGCAGCAAAGAAGATGAAGCAGCGCAGTGCCGGCAAACCCGACATTGAATTGGGCAAACGGATTCGCCTGCGGCGCGTCGAACAGAAAATCTCGCAAGCCGAACTCGGCGACAAGCTCGGCGTGAGCTTCCAGCAGGTTCAGAAGTACGAGAAGGGCGTCAACCGTGTCGGCGCAGCTCGTCTTCAGCAGATCGCCACCGCGCTCGACGTGCCCGTCACGTTCTTCTACGACGGCGACGGCAAGGCGCGTGAGGTCGAGAGCCTGCTGTTCCTCGACAGCGCCTTCAGCCTCCGGCTGCTGCGCGCCTACAGCAAGATCAAGGACCAGACCGTGCAACGCCAGCTGGTGTCCTTGATGGAATCGATCGCCGCGAACGAAGACTGATCGATCGCTTTCGTGTTTTCGCGCGAACCGAGGGGGCCCGGTTCGCGCGAACCGAACGCGTGTGGCGAGGCGTGTGAAACAGAACGACGCCTGAGACCAACAACGCGCTTTGCGCGTAAAGCCCGGTTCTGATGCCGTCAGAACCGCGCTTTCTCTCTGATTGAAATTTCAAACAGCTACAACGTCGTCACTGCGCAACGTTCGCCGTCATTGCGAGCGAAGGCGGCCAGTACGCTGCGGCCTATCCGCGTCATTGCGAGCGCAGCGAAGCAATCCACTCTTACTTTCTTTGCGGCGCCATGGATTGCTTCGCTGCGCTCGCAATGACGGAGATACAGTCTCGCATTCTTGCGACGCATTGCGCCCGAGCTTTGCTAAATCGCTTTCGCCCTCTCCAATCCAGAGGGCGCAGGGAATGCCGGATGCGCGCTGCACCCGAGGTCTCATGCGCAAGTTGGGTAGAAAATGCGCGCATGAGCATACAGGGCAGCGGAGAACATCCGGCATCCCCTGCGCAATGGCTTTACGGCGCTATAACGCGCTCTCCCCGGTGAGCCGTGCACTGTTGCCACCGTAGACGCCAACATCGGGGCGTCAGGACCACACGTCTTTGCCGTACGCTTCCGTGCCTTTCGTCAAGGGCACTTCCGCGTCCATCGCTCCCCGCCCCGCGTTCGTGACGATCGCGAGCGCCCCTCTGGTCGGGACGGGATGCAGCTTATATAGCCCTGTTCGCACTTCTGATAAAGCGAATTATTTTTTGTTTCTGAGGGCTTGACACGTTTTCCGAAAATCGGAATCGCCTGCCCATCGCCAGCGGTTCCACAGAAAACTGTGATATAGATCACACAATTCGCCCGACTTCTTGCGCATTGTGATCGCCTGACTCGATGGTTAGTGTCGGTTTTTATTACCGATTTGGAAGTTTCTAATGCGCGCCCTGGTTGGGCATGGTCCTGACGATTTGGCTCACTTTGGTGGCGGGCCAACCCGCGCTGGCCGACAAGCGCGTGGCCCTGGTGATCGGCAACTCGTCCTACCGGAACGTGGCCAAGCTCAGCTAATCCCGCCAACGACGCGGCAGCGGTCGCCGCCATGTTCAAATCGGCAGGTTTTGACTCCGTCGACTCAAAACTGGATTTGAATGCCAACGAAATGCGCAAAGCCCTGCGCGAGTTCGGCAACAGGACGCGCGATGCCGATGTGGCGGTGATCTATTATGCCGGGCACGGCATTGAACTCGACGGCACCAATTATCTCATTCCGGTCGACGCGACGCTTGAGACCGACACCGACGTTCTCGACGAGACGTTTCCGCTGGACCGCGTGCTGTTCACCGTCGAACCAGCCAGGCAGCTTCGGCTTGTCATCCTCGATGCCTGCCGCGACAATCCGTTCGCCAAGACCATGAAGCGGACGATCGGATCCCGCGCGATCGGCCGCGGCCTTGCCAAGGTCGAACCGTCAAGCCCGAACACGATGATCGCGTTTGCGGCCAAGGCCGGCTCGACCGCATCCGACGGCAACTCGAAGAACAGCCCCTTTGCGGCAGCGATCGTCAATCATCTCACCAAACCCGGTCTCGACCTTCGCAAGGCGTTCGGCTTCGTCCGCGACGATGTCCTGAAGGCCACGGGCAATGCGCAGGAGCCATTTGTCTATGGCTCGTTGGGCGGCAACGACGTGACGCTGGTGCCTGCGGCACCTGCGGCCCCGTCGCTGCGGCCACCGATCATGATGCGACGATGCAGCGGAACTACGAATTTGCCCTGCAAGTCGGCACCAAGCCGGTCTGGGATGCCTTCATCGAAAAGTATCCTTCCGGTTTCTTTACGGCACTTGCAAAAGCGCAACGCGACAAGCTCGCGGCGGAAGCCGCGCGGATCGAAGCCACCAACAAGGCAAAAGCTGCCGAGGAAGAACAGAGGCGGCTCGCGATCGAGGGTGCCAAGGCGGCGGAACAGGCCAAAGCCGCAGAACAAGCCAAAGCCGCCGAGAAAGCCCGCGTCGCCGCCGAACAGGCGAAGAAGGCCGAAGAGGCCAAGGTTGCCGAAGCCGAACGCGTCAAGGCCGCAGCGTTGGCCAAGGCAGCGGAAAAAGAAGCTGAACGTGTCAAGGCGGCCGAAGCCGCCAACGCTGCGAGAGAGGCGAAGCTGGCGGCTGAGCTGAAAGCCAAGGAAGAGAAGCAGGCCGCCGAACAAAAAGCCAAGGAGGAAAAGGTTGCAGCG
>CAVVVV010000002.1:0-83609 GCA_963751685.1 uncultured Alphaproteobacteria bacterium
ATCACGGCGAGAAGACGAACGAGATCGAGATGCGTGCGCAGCGCCGCCAGCAAGCGCTCGCCGCCCGGCAATTCGGAAAAGAAGCGGTCGGTCGCGACGATCGCGGTGTCGGGGGCGCCGGAGCGCGCAAGCGCCGCGAGAAGTGCGGGCATAATGACGACGAGATCGGCGCGCGCGGCCTCCGACCGCAGCGATCGGTAACGGCCCGACAACCACCCGCGCACGATCGCGCTGGCCACCAGGGGGTCGCGAAAGCCCATGGCGGCGAGCGCATCCAGCGTCTCACGATCGTCCTGATCCGGCGGGAATGCCAGTCGACCGACCTCCGGCGCCAGCCGCGCTCCGTCTTCAAAAAGATGCGAGTAATGCGTCTGCACGCGGCCGAGATGGCCCTCGAGCAGGGCGGCGAAATCCACGCGCCCTCGGCTGCCGAAAAATCGCGCGAAACGAACAAAAGCATCGGCATCTTGCGGCAGCGCATGCGTCTGCTCGTCGGCCACCATCTGCAGCCGGTGTTCGACCTCGCGCAGGAACACGTAAGCCGCCGAGAGATCGTCGCGCGCCGTGGCGTCGATCCAGCCGCCGGCCGCGAGCGCGTCGAGGACCGCGAGCGTGTTCTGCCCGCGCAGTTCCGATCCCGGCCGCCCGCGATCAGCTGCTGCGTTTGCACGAAAAATTCGATCTCGCGGATGCCGCCGCGGCCGAGCTTGATGTTGTGGCCTTCGACCGCGATCTCGCCATGGCCGCGAAAGGCATGGATCTGGCGCTTCATCGCCTGAATGTCGGCAATCGCGGCATGGTCGAGGTAACGCCGCCAAACGAAGGGTGAAAGCTCGCGAAGAAAACTTTCGCCGGCGGCGATATCGCCGGCAATGGGCCGCGCCTTGATGAAGACGGCCCGTTCCCAGGTTTGCCCGATGCGCTCGTAATAGGCTAGTGCCGCGTCGGTCGCGATCGCGGCCTGCGTCGATCCCGGATCGGGACGGAGACGAAGGTCGACGCGAAATACATATTCGTCGGCGGTGCGCTCCTGCAGCAGCCGCACAAGGTGACGCGTGAGCTTCACGAAGAACGGGCTCGGTTCGATGCCGTTGGCAAGCGGCGCTTTCGGATCGAAAAGAACGATGAGATCGATATCGCTGGAATAGTTCAACTCGCGGCCGCCGAGTTTTCCCATGCCGAGCACGACGAAGCCCGCACCCGCGCTGGGAACATTCGGTTGCGAGAGCCGAATCTGGCCGGCCGCTTGCGCTTTCGACAATAGAAAATCCGTCGCCGCCGCCACCGCCGCCCCGGCGACCGCGGTTAAGGATTGCCCTACTTCGGTGAAAGACCACACACCGCCAATGTCGGCGAGCGCGATCAGAAGCGCCAATTCTCGTTTCAGGAGCCGCAGCTCGCGAGCGATCGCATCTTGATCGGCGGCCGCGCGCGCGGCGTGCGTCCGGCGGGCGATCAGGCCGGCAAGATGCGATTCGGGATTGAATCGAGCAATTCGGCGAAGCGCTTGGGGTCTTCGCGAATAAGCCCCCACAGAAAAGGCGAGCCGTCGGCGATGCCTTCGATCAACCGGAGAGCGGGTTTTTGCTCGAAAAGACGCTTGAGAGAATTCGCGGCGGCGCCATCAGCGTCCGCCAACAGTTCGGCGACGGCTTTTTTCGCCGCTTTCGGCGCCGACAAGCGCGGCGCTCTTCGAATGCGCGCCGCGAGCGGGAGAGATTTGTCGATTGCGGGTTTGTTCTTGCGCCAAAACATGCCCGCAAACTGCGCGCCGCACGCCCGCGTCAAGCCCCCTCGCCGCTCCGTGCCGGCAACGCCAGCGTCACGCGAAGACCCGGCGAATTATCCTCGAGCCGCAATTCGCCGCCATGCAGGCGGGCGACCGCGGCGGCTAGAGAAAGACGAGTTCGACGCCGGGCCGCGAGCGGCTCGGCTCCAGGCGCACGAAGCGTTCGACCGCGCGGCTTCGATCCGCGGCCGGTATTCCGCGGCCATGATCGGCGACGCTCAACAAGGCGCTACCGTTCTCGCGATGCGTGGCAACGCGGATCTCGCTCTTGTCCCCCGGCCGGCCCGCCGCGCCATATTTGATCGCGTTATCGATGAGATTGGCGAGCGCCTGGCCGATCAGTTCGCGACTGCCGTGAACGGGCAGCGGACCGTTGATATCGGCGGCGAGATGCAAGCCCTTTTCCTCGGCGAGCGGCTCGTAAAGCTCGACCACGCTTTTCGCCACGTCATTGGCGTCGAAATCGGTCATGCCGTGACGCGCTTCGCCGGCTTCCGCGCGCGCGATCATGAGGAGCGCGTCGAAGGTGCGGATCAGCCCGTCCGATTCCTCGATGGTCGATTCCAGCGCGGCGCGGTAATCGCTCTCGCCTTTCGCGCTCCGCAACGCTTCTTCCGTGCGGTTGCGAAGGCGCGTGAGCGGCGTCTTGAGATCGTGCGCGATATTGTCGGAGACCTGCTTCAGCCCCGACATCAGCGCTTCGATGCGCTCCAGCATCGCATTGAGGCTGTTCGCCAAACGGTCGAACTCGTCGCCCGATCCTGTAACCGCGAGCCGGCCGCTCAAATCGCCGGCCATGATGCGCTCGTTGGTCGCGGTCATCGAATCGATCCGCTGCAACACGCGGCGCGCGACGAAGATACCGCCGGCCACGCCCATCACGACGATGAGCACGACGGCCCAACGCGCGGGTTGCGCGAGAATTTGACGGAGCCGGTCGCGCTCCTCGAAATCGCGGCCGACGAGCAGGCGAAAGCCGCCCGGCAGCGAGACGACGCGCACCAGCGCGCGGCTTTCCTTGGCGACGTTTCCTTCCGAATGCCGGTAGGTGATTTCCGACCATCCCTCGTTTTGCAGCACGTTGACGGGCACATCGAGAATGTTTCCGGCGAGCGAATCGCCGGAATAAGTCGTCACCAAATACAAATTCGAGCCGGGCTGCGACGCGCGCCGTTCGATCACGTCCACCAGTCGCCGGATGCCGCCGATCCCGTACTGCTCGGAGAGGTTCCGCACTTCGATATCGACGGTTTCGGTAATCTGCGAGACGACGAGCTGCTGGGTGTGCCGGGCGAGATAAAAGATCACGCCGACGGCGAACAATGCGAACACCAGAAGATAGACCGCGACGATCTTGAACGCCGTCGTTCGAAAGAGCTTAACGAGCGCCGTCACGGATCATGTACCCCGCGCCGCGCACGGTATGAAGCAGCGGACGGTCGAAGCCCTTGTCGATTTTCGAGCGCAAGCGCGACACGTGCACATCGATGACATTGGTTTGGGGATCGAAATGATAATCCCAAACGTTTTCCAGGAGCATCGTGCGCGTCACCACCTGCCCGGCGTGGCGCATCAGATATTCGAGCAGGCGGAACTCGCGCGGCTGCAAGGGGATTTCCTGGCCCGAGCGGGTGACGCGGTGCGCAAGCCGGTCGAGCTCCAGATCGCCGATCTTATAGACCGTGTCCGCGGCTTGCGGCGCGATACGGCGGGCGAGCGCCTCGATGCGGGCGAGCAATTCGGAGAAGGCGTAGGGCTTCGACAAGTAATCGTCGCCGCCGGCGCGCAATCCGGTTACGCGATCGTCGACCTGACCCAAGGCGGAAAGGATGAGAACGGGCGTTCTGATGCCGCGTTTTCGCACCTCCGAGACCAGCGAAAGCCCGTCGCGCTTCGGCAGCATCCGGTCGATGACAAAGACGTCGAATTCGCCGTCGAGCGCGAGCGCGAAGCCTTCGTCGCCATCATAGGCGATTTCGCAAATGTGCCCGGCCTCGCGCAGCGCTTTACGCAAATAGGCCGCGGCTTCGCGGTCATCCTCGACGACCAGGAGGCGCATGGCGTTGGTGCTCCCCGCTTTCGAATCGTTTTTCTTGGTTTCGAGCAAGATTAGACTTCCATCGTTGTACTAAGAAACCGGGCGGGAGGCCCTAAGACCTCCCGCCCCTGGGAATTCCGGCGGTGGTGGGGGCGACGGGGAAGCCGCCGCCGGCTCCCGAGCTCTAGCCTTGCCCGACCGGCAAGGTCACGAAACGATTCCCGTCTTCGCCTTTGACGCGAAGCAAAATGACGCTTTTGCCGTCCTTGCGAGCGGCGGCCAGGGCATCACGCACTTCCGCAGGGCTGGCGACCGGCTTGCCGCCGGCTTCCAAAATGACATCGCCGGACTTCAAGCCGCGCTCGGCGGCCGGTCCCGAGGGGTCGACCTCGGTGACGACGACGCCTTCACGGCCGGCCCCCATCGAAGACCCGGGGGCGAGCGAAAGGCCGAGACCCGAAAGGTCGGTGCCGCGCGACTTGCCGCCGCCGCGCTCGGCGGGACGGTCGGCGCGCTGATCCGGCAATTTTGCGAGACCCACTTCGACGGTGCGTTCCTTGCCGTCACGGATGAGCATGAGCTTCACGCTCGCTCCGGGCTGCAGCGAGGAAATGCGCCGTGAGAGTTCGCGGGCGTCCTTGACCGGCTCGCCATTGACCGCGAGCACCGCGTCTCCGGCGCGAATGCCGGCCTTGGCCGCGGGCGTGTCGGGCTGCACGTCCGATACAAGCGCGCCGCGCGGCTCCTTCAGGCCGAGGCCGTCGGCGATTTCGGGCGTAATGGGTTGAATATTCACGCCGAGGTAACCGCGCGTCACGGTGCCGGTCTCTTTCAACGAGGCGACGACGCGCGTCACGGTTTCGGAGGGGATCGCGAAGGCGATGCCGACGCTGCCGCCCGAGGGCGAAACGATCGCCGTGTTCACGCCGATGACTTCGCCGGAAAGATTGAAGGTCGGGCCGCCGGAGTTGCCGCGATTGACCGCGGCGTCGATCTGCAAGAAGTCGTCGGTGCCGGCGGCGCCGATATCGCGGCCGCGCGCCGAAACGATGCCGGCCGTCACCGTGCCGCCGAGGCCGAACGGGTTTCCGACCGCGAGCACCCAATCGCCCACGCGCGGCGAGTTGCCCGCGAGCTTCACCCAAGGAAAGTCCTTGCGGCCTTCGATCTTGAGAAGGGCGATATCCGTGCGCGGATCGGTTCCGATCACCTTCGCGGTGTAACTCTTGCCGTCGTCGGTTACGACGTCGACTTCGGTGGCCTTTTCGACGACGTGATTGTTGGTGACGAGATATCCGTCGGAAGAAATGAAGAAGCCGGAGCCTTGGCCCATGACGTGCCGATTGCGCGGCATACCGCCCGGCCGATCGCCGAAGAAGCGGCGCATGAAACGCTCGATATTCGGGGGAATGTCCTCATTGTTGTTGCCGAGCCCATTGCCGTCGAAAAGCGTTGTTTGCGGCTCATCGACCTTGACCTTGACGCTCACGACGGCGGGACGAACGCGCTCGACGATGTCGGCGAAGGAATACTGATTGGCCGGGCGATCTGTGCTGATCTGGGCGAGCGCCGGCGCGGAAAAGCTAGGGAGAAGGATCGAGCCCGCGGCGAGCCCCGAAAGCGCGAGGCCAAAAACGCTGGCGAGCAGGAGGGAGCGGCGGCGCTTGAAAGGGCCGCGCGCGGTGGGGAGGGTTGTGTCGATGAGGGACATCAGGGTCTCCGTGTCTCTTTGTTCACGGAGATAGTTATGGCCCGCCACCTTAAAGCGCAGTGGCTGACAAATTACATTTTTTTAACGTCGGAGCCGGAAGCCGCGCCAATCGCTGCTTTTCCTCGGCGGAAAGCGGACTTTCGCCGATCCTGTTTTTGCGGCGAGAGCGCTAACAGAAACGTGATCCTTCCGAGAGGACGGGAGCGCGGCGATCAGCCTTGCGCCGCGCGGCGCTCGCTGTGGGTCGCGACTTCGGCGGCCTTGGCGAGCAACTCCGCGTATCGCCGGCCGAATATCTTGCTCGAAAAGCGGACCGCGGCGTCCAATTGCGACAGCCGGTAGGGGCGATCCTCGGACGATGAATGGCGGACGGAATCGAGCAGCCCCTGCGTCGCCGTGTCGAGACAGGTCTCAATCTCCGAGGAAAGCCGCAAGGTGATCTCGCTGACGGCGACCTCCGCCGCATAGAGGCGGCACGCCCGCAACACTTCGAGCGAGGCCTCGACATCGGCCACGGCATGGGTGTCGACGACGGAGCCCGGTACGATCTCTTCCTTCGGACGCGGCCGCAGCAGGCGGCGAACTTGACCGGCAACGCCGTCGATGCGCAAGCGCAGCAAGGTGGCGGTGTCGGCACGCAGTTGCGCGAGCCGCTTCGTCCAGCGGGTGTCGTCGGACATGTCGATCTCGGTCGCCAAGCCGCGGGCGAGATCGTGGAAGCGCTTGATGCCGGCGCAGGTCTCGGCGATGGAGTTGGCGCGCATGTCGGTGGCGAGACGGATGGACGCGCGCATCGCTTCGTCGACGATCAGATCGATGGCAAACGCGAACGGCGTTTCCGCGATCCGCTTCGCCGAATCGCTCTCTACGCTCGCGGCGGCGAGCCGCAGGAGATGGACGGGCGCGGCAAGGCGGGAGAACAACAGCACGATGGCATAGGGGAAGATTTCCGGCCGCCGGAGCGCCGCGTGCTCGAAGAGCGCGCGCGTCGAATTCAAGCTCGGCGTCGGCCAAATTCTTGATTTCTTCCGGCAGCCGCGACGCGAGCTCCTTCAGCGTCCCGCGAATGTGGAGGATCGACGCGATTTCCGAAAGCGCCTCAAGCACGCGCATGCCGCCGAGTTGCGAGACGAGCTTTTGCCGGCTCCTGCTATCATCGGCGATCGCCGCGAGCGCCTTTTCAATGGCCGCGAGCGCCTTGCTCTGGAAATCGTGGACGAGCCGATCGGCCTTGGCGGTATCCCCGGCGGCGAGTGCGGCGCTCGTCTCGCGGAGAAATGCATGCGTATCCGCGGGCAAGAGGTCGCGCTCCAGCCAGGTCCAGATCCGCGGCAGGGACGAGCGGACGATCCGGCCTTGGACCCTTTCGGGAAGCTCTTCGTCGACCAGAAAAGGCTCGATCGGCAGGAAGAAGCGCCGGTCGGGAGCATCTAAGCGCTCGTGCGTTTGGCCCGCGACGCGCTGCTCGGCGCGCAATTCATCGAGGATGAGATCGAGACCCGGAAACGGCGCGCCGGACAGGGCGCCTCGTTCGAGCTCGCGCAAAAGAAGTGCGCGCGCTTCGGGCGATATGTCTCGAAGATATTGTCGCAGCCGCTCGACCGGCGAGGTGCCGCCGCTCATCCCGATCCCCTACCTAGCGCGCTCTTCACCCGCGGAGCGCGAAGATAGGATGGGCGGCGTTAAGAGATCGTTTAGGTTTGCGAGGCCGGCGAACCCGCGTCAGCTAATCGGATTCCAGCTGCCGTCGGGATTGCGGCAGGCGACGCCGCGGGCGGTTTGCGGCCGTCCCTGAATGTAAATCGTGTGGCTGTATTCGCGGCAGCGCTCATAGCCGCCCTGCGGATAAGGGGGCCCGGCGACGATGGTTCCGTACGCGCCGTGCTCGCCGCGCCAGCCGACGGGAGCGCCGGGGCCGCCATATTCGAGCGCCTGCATCTCGGCCATGTAGGCGCGGCGGCGATCTTCCGCGTCGAGGGCGTTACCGATGGTGCCGCCGACGATGCCGCCGATGACGGCGCCGGCGACGACGGAGCCCGGTCCGCGTCCGGTGGCGGCGCCGATCAAGCCGCCGGCCAAGGCGCCGGTGGCAATGCCCGCACCCGTCTTGGGTCCGGGATCGCTGGCGCAGCCCGCCAGAATGCAGGCAAGCACCATCAGGATGGTGGGTGTTCCGCTCAGCGCCCGCACAAGTGCCCCTTTCGCGTTCCGTTAAAACGGAATGCTTCCTCGTTCCGTTGATACGTGCCGACGATTGGGGCGAAAGCTAGGCCCTTCGCCTCAGGCGGCGGGCAAAACGAGTTCCGCGCGCAAGCCGCCGATCGGCGCATTCCCGAGCACGAGCTTGCCGCCATAGAGCGTCGCCAGATCCGCGACGATCGAAAGGCCCAAGCCCGAGCCCGGCTTGTTCTCGTCTAACTTGCGGCCACGGCTTGGAATTTGCTCGCGCGCCTCGGGAGAGAGGCCCGGCCCGTCGTCGTCGATCAGGACATGGAAGAACGCGCGATCGAGCCTGCTGGCGGCGGGCTCGGCGAAAACCTCGATTTCGATGCGGGTGTTCGCCCATTTGCAGGCATTGTCGACGAGATTGCCGAGCATCTCCTCGAAATCCTGGCGCTCGCCGCGGAATTTCACCTCCTCGACGCCGCGCGTCTCGATGCTGAGCGCGCGGTCATGATGAATCTTCGACATCGTGCGCGCGAGGCCGTCGATGACGGGCGACACTTCGCTCACGGTCCCCACCACGGCGACGCGGGCGGCGAGCCTCGCGCGCTCGAGATGATGCTGGACCTGCTCGCGCATGACCGAAACCTGCTCGCGCACCTTGTCGGCGGCGGGATCGGTGCGGCCGGTCGCTTCATTGAGCAGAATCGAAAGCGGCGTCTTCAGCGCGTGCGCGAGGTTGCCGACATGCATGCGGGCGCGATCGACGATTTCGCGGTTGGATTCCAAGAGCGCGTTCACTTCCCGCGCCAGCGGCGCGATCTCCTCCGGAAATTTTCCTTCGAGCCGCTCGGCGCGGCCCGAGCGAACGGCGGACAGGGCCTCGGATATGGCGCGCAGCGGGCGCAGACCAAAGCGCACCTGAAAGCCGACGATGAACGCGAAAGCGACGCCCAACAGCGCCAGCGTGAAGATCAGCGCGTCGTTGAAGTCTTCGCTGTCGTCGACGATCTCGTAGGCATCGCCCGCCACCGCCACGAGAAAGCGGCCGTCTTCTCCCAGATCGACGATGCGCTCGACGACGCGGAGCCGCTGTCCCTCGGGGCCGTCGACATAGCCCTCGCGAAAGCCGCCGAGACCCTCGACGAGGTTCGCATCCGACAGAATCGGCAAGCCTCCCGGCGGCGCCGAGCGCGACGCCTTCGTTTCCATCTTATCGCCGCTGATGCGGATGATCTGCCAATACCAGCCGGAAAAGGGCTGCTCGAACGAAGGCTCGCCCAGCGCCGAGGGCTCGGGCAAGGCGCCCTTCGAGGCGAGCGCGACGTCGGCGACGATGGTCTTGAGATAAACGTTCAGCCGGCGGTCGAAGGAGCGCTCCAAAGAGCCACGGTAGAGCGTGGAGAGCAAAATCCCCACCACCAAGAGGATCGCGGCGCTGACCGCGGTGGCGGTGATGAAGAGCCGCTGCGCGAGGGAGTTAACGCGCATTCGGGGGAGGATTGAGCAGATAGCCGAGGCCGCGAACGGTCTGGATCAAATCGACGCCGAGTTTTTTTCGCAGGCGGCCGACGAAGACTTCGATGGTGTTGGAATCGCGGTCGAAGTCCTGGTCGTAGAGATGCTCGACGAGCTCGGTGCGCGACACCACCCGCCCCATGTGATGCATGAGATAGGCGAGCAGCCGGTATTCGTGCGAGGTGAGGCGGATCGGATTGCCGTCGACGGATACGCGGCCGGAGCGGGCATCGAGGCGGATCGGGCCGCAATTCAATTCGCTGGTGGCGTGGCCGCTGGCGCGGCGAAGCAGCGCGCGGAGCCGCGCGAGCACTTCTTCCATGTGGAAGGGCTTCGGCACGTAATCGTCGGCGCCGACGTCGAAGCCCTGCACCTTGTCGGACCAGCGGTCGCGCGCCGTCAGCACGATGACCGGCATTTTCTTGCCCGAGCGGCGCCAGGACTCCAGCACCGAAATGCCGTCCATTTTGGGGAGCCCGAGATCGAGGACGACGGCGTCGTAAGGCTCGCTCTCGCCGAGAAAATGCGCTTCCTCGCCGTCGAAGGCGCGATCGACGGCATAGCCCGCATCGGTCAGCGCCGCGCAAAGTTGGCGGTTGAGATCGGGATCGTCCTCGACGACCAGAAGGCGCATGGGCTGAAAAATACTCTCCGACTCGGGCGGTACTGTGCCAGCTTGCCGATAGGCTGTCAGCTTAACGAGCCAAGTGCGGCCGAATAAAGTAAACGCGCCGGCCCTCCTCCGTCATCGATTTACTCTTCTTTGTCATGCCCGCGCTTGTCGCGGGCATCCACGCCTTCCTTTGTAGCTAAGACGTGGATGGCCGGGTCAAGCCCGGCCATGACAGACAAAACTCGGGTACTCCCCGCCGTTGACAGGGCGCGCGGCCGACTGCACCCCTTTTCCGCGGGAGGAGAGGATGTTTCGGCGTCGCATCGGCTTCGTGATCGCGGTCGCGCTCGGCGCAGCCTTGGCGGGGCTTTCCCCCGCGCACGCCATCAATGGCGGCAAAAGTGCATCGGCTGAAATCGCGGCGCAGACGGTGCTGATCGTATCGACGCGGGGCTCGACATGCTCGGCGGCGGTGATCGCACGCGACCTGTTGCTCACCGCCGGCCATTGCGTGCAGCCGGAGGCGAGCTACGCGGTTTCGATCGATGAGGGCGCCGGCCCGCGCGTGGTGCCGATCACGCGCATTGTGCTGCATCCGAACTACGACCCGCATCAATTCGAGAAGCTGAAGCCCTCGCCGGATATGGCGATCGTCAAAATCTCCGAGCCGTTGCCCGCGCGTTTCCACGCCGCCAGGCTCGCGACCGAGCGGGCGCTGCCGAAACCCGGCGAGACCTTCACGCTCGCGGGCTACGGCTTCAGCATCGAAGGCGAACTCCCGATCCATGGGCAAAGTGCGCATGGTGACGCTGCCCACGATCGGAACCACGATCGGAACCACGGGCGGCATCATGGTGCGCGTCTCGGCCGGCCATGGCAGCTCGGCCGGCGCCTGCGATGGCGATTCCGGCGGCCCGGCTTTTCGCGGCGATATGCTCGCCGCCGTGATCGGCTGGATCAACACGCCGAAGGGCCGCAATTGCGGCTCGGTCACCGGCGCCACGCTCGTCGCGCCGCAGCGCGAGTGGATCGTCGCCACGGCGCGGGCGCTCGGCGCCACGATCGGGGAGTGAGCTGGGCTCTTCTTCTCTGTCATGCCCGGCCTCGTGCCGGGCATCCACGCCTTTCTTCGCGGCAAAGACGTGGATGGCCGGGTCAAGCCCGGCCATGACAAGAAAAAACGCGATCCGGTGAAGACAGTAACTAGCGTTTTGCCTTCGGCCCCCGCCCCTTCGCCTTCGGCTCCTTGAGCGGCCAATCGACCACGTGTTCTTCGTATTCCTTGCGCCGGACTTCGCGCTCGCGCGCGCCGACGCGGCCGCGCACGGAGATGCCGGCCGTGTGCACCGTTTCCGGATCGCCGGAGACGAGCGGGTGCCACCAGGCGAGCCCGCGCCCCTCGGCGAGGCGGCGATAGGCGCAGGAGTGCGGCAGCCAGCCATATTCGGCGGCGCGCTTGGGCGTGAGCTTGAGGCAATCGCGCACGCGCTGCATGCGGTGGGCATAATCGGTGCAGCGGCAAGCGTGACAATCGAGAAGCCGGCAGGCGATGTCGGTGTAGTAGATGCGGCCGGTGTTTTTGTCTTCCAACTTCAACAGGCAACAGCGCCCGCAGCCGTCGCAGAGCAATTCCCACTCGGCGCGATTCATCGCGGAGAGGGGTTTGGTTTCCCAGAAGCCCTTGGCCATGGTTCGTCCTAGCCGACAAACCGTTTGCTCGCGAACTCCCCCTTGCCCCACCCCTCATTTCAGGCCATTTCTCCTCCTCCCGCGCCGCAATAGCGCGGGTAAATCGCCCGCTTCGCCCTCAATTCGCCTGCTAAATTCGGCGGCATAGCCGCTTCCGTCCGAGGTCCCCGCCCGTGGCCGACAAGAAGCCGATCAAGAAGCCGAAAATTCCGCTCAAGATCGAGAAGGTCGGCCCGCTGCGCCGCCGCTTCCTCGATCTCGACGCCCGCCTCGGCCACTCCTTCTTCGCGCTCGGCGTCGCGGCGCATGCGCGCTGGGATCGCTTCTCCGGCTTCATGGACCGCTTCCACGTCGCCGGCGCCAAGCGCTTCTTGGTGGAGATGTCCTCGGAAGGCTTCACGCTCGGCACCGCCGGCGCCGTTCTGATGCTCGCGCTCGCGACCTCCGCCTTCCGCGAGACCACCGACGAGGATTGGCTGAAGAAAACCGAGCTCTCGGTCGTCTTCCTCGATCGCTACGGCACCCGCGTCGGCGATCGCGGCTTGCGCATCAACAACTCGGTGCCGCTGGAGGAATTTCCCGATCATCTGATCAAGGCGGTGCTCGCCACCGAGGATCGCCGCTTCTACGAGCATTTCGGCATCGACTTCGCCGGCACCTTCCGCGCGCTCGGCGCCAACGCGCGCGCCGGCAGCGTGGTGCAGGGCGGCTCGTCGATCACCCAGCAGCTCGCGAAGAACCTCTTCCTCAACAACGAGCGCACGCTCGAGCGCAAGGTGAAGGAGGCGTTCCTCGCCGTGTGGCTGGAGACGCGGCTGACGAAAAAAGAAATCCTCAAGCTTTATCTCGACCGCGCCTATCTCGGCGGCGGCTCCTACGGCGTCGACGCCGCGGCGCAGTATTACTTCAACAAGTCGGTGCGCGAGGTGAACTTGCAGGAATCGGCGATGCTCGCGGGCCTGTTCAAGGCGCCGACGCGCTTCGCGCCGCACGTGAACCTCGCGGCGGCGCGCGCGCGCGCCAACACCGTGCTCGATAACCTCGTCGAGTCGGGAATGATGACCGAGGGCCAAGTCTACGGCGCGCGGCGGAATCCCGCGAAGACCGTCGACCGCCGCGACGAAGAGACGCCGAACTATTATTTGGATTACGCGTTTCGGGAAATGCAGATCATCACCGACGCGCTGCCGCCGAGCGTCACCGATCGCGTGTTCGTCGTTCGCACCGGTCTCGATATCAATATTCAGCGCGCGATGGATACGGCGTTGAACGAGTCGCTCCGCCAATTCGGCCGCGACTATAACGTGACGCAGGGCGCGATGGTGCTGTTGGAGCCGAACGGCGTCATCCGCGCCATGACCGGCGGACGCGACTATGGCGAGAGCCAGTTCAACCGCGCGACCGAACTCGCTCCGCCAGCCCGGCTCCTCGTTCAAGCCCTACGTCTACGCCACCGCCTTGATGAACGGCTTCAAGCCGACCTCGGTCGTCGTCGACGGCCCGGTCTGCATCGGCAATTGGTGCCCGCGCAATTATTCCGGCGGCTATTCCGGCGCGGTGACGCTCTTGCAAGCCATCACCCACTCGATCAACGTCATTCCGGTGAAGCTTTCGATCGCGCTCGGCAACGGCAACGCCAAGATCGGGCGCGCCAAGATCGTCGAGACGGCGCGCAAGATGGGCGTGCGCTCGCCCCTGCCCGATACGCCCTCGCTGCCGCTCGGCGCCGACGGCATCGCGCTTCTCGACCACACCGTCGCCTATGCCGCCTTCCCGAACGGCGGCAAGGCCGTGGAGCGGCATGCGGTCCTGGATGTGCGCCTCAACGGCGGCAAGCTCATCTGGAGTTTCGACCGCGACGGCAAGAAGCCCGTGCAAGTGCTGCCGCCGCAAGTCGCCGCCGACATGGTGATGATGATGAACAACGCGGTGGAAAACGGCACCGGCCGGCGCGCGCAGCTCGACGGCATCAAAACCGCCGGCAAGACCGGCACCACCAGCGCCTGGCGCGACGCCTGGTTCATGGGCTACACCGGCAACTTCGTTTGCGGCATCTGGCTCGGCAATGACGACTACACGCCGACCCGGAACATGACCGGCGGAACGCTGCCGGCGCTGACCTGGCACAAGGTGATGGCCTACGCGCATCAGGGCGTCGAAATAAAACCGCTGATCGGGCTCAAGGGATCGCCGGCGCCGCACCTCGAAGAACCTCAAGTCGCGGCGTCCGGCCCGAACTTCGTCGAATCGCCGCGGCCGATGACGCTGCCGCAAGGCACTTCGGAGCGGCTGTTGCGGCTCGAGAAAATAATGCGCGATACCGGGGCGACATCGGCGCTTCCGGGCGACAACTGGCAGGCCGGGCGCGCGCTCGCGGCGCCCGCGTCCGACCCCAATCAATTCGTTCGCGGCAATTATTAATGCGGCCTTCGACCATGCCGAGAGACTGATCCGGTGCGCATCCTATTCGTCCTCGTGGCTCTCGCCGTCGGGATCGTCAGCGGCCTCGGCCTGACGTGGCTCGCTTCCGCGCGCGGCAGCAATTTCGGCACGGTGCAAATCGGCGCCTGGACGGCCTGGCCGAAGAGCGGCACGGTCGACGCCGATCCCTATGCGCGCGCCGCCTTCGCGCGCGCGGGCGAATTGCCGCTCGGGCTCGGCGACGGCCTCGCCTTCGTCGCCACCGCCGACGACAGCGGCGCGAAACTCGACGGACGCTGCGACATTCACATCGAAGGCCGCTTGCCGCTGGCGCGCTTCTGGACGCTCACCGTGTACGATCCGCGCGGCCGGCTGATCGACAACGTCGCCGAGCGCTACGGCTACAACAGCGCCGAAGTCGTCTGGCGGCAGGACGCGACGATGGAAATCGTGCTGGCGCCGCGCGCGCGCGGCGGCAATTGGATTCCGACGGGCGGCCGCGATCACCTCGTCGCGATCCTCCGGCTCTACGACGCGCCGATCGGCTTCGGCAGCCGCTCCGGCGACCACGCGGATCTGCCGGCGATCCGGCAGGAGTTCTGCCAGTGAGGGCCTACGCGCTTCCCTTGATCGCCGGCCTCGTGCTCGGCGGCGTCGTCCATATCGTGACGACGCTGACCATGCCGAGAGTGGCTTCGGAGGATGCTTTCGCGCGGCTGGCGCGATTGGGGCCGCCGAACGTCGTGCAAGTCATTCCGGATTCGACGCCGACGCAGACGATCTTGCCGCGCATGGACCCGGCGTTTTTGTCGGCGGTCTGCGTCTACGATCTTTCGTCGACCTCGCTCAGGCTCCGCGTTCCGACGACGCCCGATTACACGTCGATCTCGTTTTATACGCGCTACGGCCTCGCCTATTATTCGCTGAACGACCATGCCGCCGGCGCCCGCACGATCGAGCTCGATCTGATGACGGCGGCGCAACGGGCGGCACTTCCCGAAGACGAGGAAATTACCGCCGCCGACCGGTTGATCGTGGAATCGCCGACGCGCGAGGGAATGGTGATGATCCGCGTTCTGGTGCGTGAGCGCGGCTTGCGCGAGACGATCCGCGCGCGGCTGGCGGAAGCCAGCTGTTTGCCGAGCGGCTGATTATTTGGAAATCACTACGCCCGGAGCGACGGGCACGGCGGGCATCGTCATGCGCTTCAGCCGCTCCTCGAGGACGAACAGCGCGCGCTCGGCCTCGACGGCAATGGGCGAAGGCGTCAGCACCAACAGGCATTCGAGCGCGTAGCGATAGCTTTCCAGGCGCTGGCGAAAACGATCGTAAACCTGGTCGATCAGCCCGCGATTTTCGGCGACGCGAATTCGCGCGAGATCGAACGTTCCGCCCGGCAAGCGGCTAATATATTGGAAGCCGCTCACGCGGATGGTATCGGCTTCGAGCACGCGATTGGCCATGGAGAAGAACGGATTGATGCGGCCGGCATCGGCGCGGATGTCGTCGATCAGTCGTGAATAGCGCGCGGTGCTCGATCGATAGGGCTTGGCGATCAGATGATCGGCGTAGCTTCGCACATCGAAGGGCGACGGCTCGACGATCCAGCGGCTCCATAATTCTAAGAAATCGACGCCGGCTATGGTGAAGCGCGAGCGCTCGCTCAATTCGGGGGGCTCAAGGATCGCGTAGGCGAGATCGCGGAGCGTTCGCTCGTCGTCGGTATAGGGAGCGCTGGCGACGCTCCGGCCGGTGAAGGAATCGAAGCCGTCCTTGAGCCAGGGCAGGAATTCGTCGACGAAAATACTTTCGCGCGGCCGGCCGAAATCACCGGGTTCGGCGGCAAGCTGCGTCCCGCAGCAAAGGGCCGCGCAGACGAGCGTCGCGAATTTCGCGGTCTTCGACACGAAGCTTCATCGCTTCCGGGTGAGCGCTAGTTCCGCGGCGTGCGCCGGCGACGGCGGCTGCCCGAGCTTGGCTCGACCGGGGAGTGATCGCCGATGGCGGACAGCACCGCGTCGTCGCCCTTGCTCCGTTCAATTCGCACCGTCGGCAAAATCAAAACCTTCGCCAACTCGTCTTCAAAGATTTCCCCCAGCGCCGATCGCGCCCGCTCGATGGGGAATCTGAGGACCATGCCCATGTTGCCCTCCGGTCATCGGGTCCCGTCACATCGGCGGCCCCCGCCAATTAAGATTCCGCCAAGGTTAACAGATTGCTAACGGCGAAAAGCCGCCGCGGCCCGGTTCAGCGTTACGGATTGGGGCGATTCGCCGCGCTCCCGGCGCGCGCGATCAAATCAGATCGAGAAAATCGCGGCCTTGGCGGTCCTCGACCTCGACGAGCCACAGGTCCGAATCGAATTCGACCTCGCGCAGGATGCGCGCCTCGACGTCGTGGTCCCTGACGAAGCCGCCCTTGAGACAAGAAACGAAGCGGCGATCGGCGGGGTGCGATTCATCGAAGGAGGCTTGCGGCGCCGGCGCGAACAGGGCCGCGGTGCCGTCGAGGCGCGAAATTTTGATGAAGATCGCACCCGCTTCTTCGGCGCCGCGGCGGCGGACCACGGCCGGCGCGCCTTCGACGTAGCAGCGCCGCACATAGGCGGCCACCCAAATTGCGCTCTTCAAACGCACGGGCGGCTCCTTGTGCTCGTCAATCGAGCGTGCCGCCGCTATAGGCCGCGAGCTCCCGCATCAAGCGCTCGGAAACTTCGCCCGTCGGCGACAAGTTGCGGTCGCGCTCAAAGCGCTCGATGGCGTCATGCGTTTCCTTGTCCGCCGCCCCGTTCATGCGGATCGGACCATAGCCGTAGCGCGCGAGCAATCGCTGCGCGGAGAGGATCTTCGCGTTCCCCGCCGCCGGGCTCGCAGGCTTGATCGAGCCGGTGATGTCGGATTTGTTGCCGGCCTTGCGAATTTGCCCGAGCAATATTTCGCTCGCCTCGCCCGTGACCCGCAGCCGCTGGGTGAGTTCGAAATCGCGAATGGCCTGGCTGATCCGCGGACCGGCGGCGCCGTCGACGGCGCCGTCATAATAGCCGCGGCTCGCGAGCTCCTGCTGCACGTCGCGCAAGAGGTCCGTGCGGTTGCGGCCATTGCCGGGATCGGGTCGCGGTTGCGGCAGCGGCACGACGGCCGGGCTCGAAATGGGCGCGGCGGATTTATGCGTGATCTGCGGCGTAATGCGTGCGGCGTTCGACGCTTTTTGCAGGCCGAGCGCGTTCACAAAGACCAAAAGCATGGCGGCGACCGCGACAAAGACGGCCAAGAGATCGACCGCTCCGCGGGCGCTGAAACGCGCGCTGAAGCGCGCCCAGAAGCCGGCGCGGGCAAGCTTTCGCTTGCGCCGCGGCGCCTTAAAAAGATCGTCAAAATTCGGCTCCTGGCGCGCGGCCAAGGAGTTTCGATGATTGCGAACCGGATCACGCACGGCGTCTCACCTTTTCTTCGGACTCGTTGACAATAACGGGCTTGGCTGGACGATCGATGACGGCGGGACGGTTGGCCGCGTCGCGCCTGCAATCCAGCGGCAACCGCATGGTGACTTTGGTCCCCTCGCCCAGGCGGCTTGAGATATCGATGCGTCCGCCATGCAATTCGACCAATCCTTTGACGACCGACAGGCCAAGGCCGCTGCCTTCGTAAGGCCGATCGTAGGAGGCATGCGCTTGAAAAAACGGATTGCCGAGCTGCTTCAAGTCGCACTCGGCGATGCCAATTCCGCTATCGGCGACCGTCAGAACGACTTCGTCACGTTCAACCCGCCCGCTGATGACGACGCGGCCGTCCTGACCGTTAAACTTGATCGCATTTGAGAGCAGATTCAGCACGATCTGCCGCAACGCCCGTTCATCGGCGACAAGTTCCGGCAGGCTGGCGGCGAGATCGAGCGAGAGGCGAACGCCTTTTTGTCCGGCATCGAGCGTCATGATCTCGACGCAAGCCTCGACCAGCGAAGCGATCGAAACGGGCTTTGGCCGGATCATGAACTGACCGAACTCGATCCGCGACACGTCCAAGATGCTATTGACGACGGCGAGCAGATGCTCGCCGCTGTCGCGGATCAATCTCGCATAGTTAGTTTGATACTGAGTGCTCCCTGGGCCTGCCGGCGCGTTCGCCAATATCTCGGAAAAGCCGATGATCGCATTGAGGGGCGTGCGCAATTCATGGCTGACGGTGGCGAGGAAGCGATACTTTGCGTCATTCGCCTGTTCCGCCTGCTTGCGCGCCGCTTCAAGCGCGAGCTCCGCCGCTTTACGGCTCGATATATCTTTCGTCACGGCAACGATTTGCGGCTTTGACGATTTGCGCGCTTCACCGGTTTCGGATTCGTCCGGAAGGCAGCGCGTTTCGACCCAAATGAATGACGGTTCGGCCGCAGATCGTTGATCGGTCTCGGGGGCCTCGCGGCGCAAACGATATTCGATCACGACGGATTTTTTCTTGCTCGCCAATTCGCTGATCGCCGTCAGAAAAGCCGGCCGGTCGGCCACGTGCACGCGATCGAACAGCCCATGTCCCATGAGCCGGGAAGCGGGCGTGCCGAGCAGGCTTTCGGCCGCGGAGGATGCAAACGTGACCGCGCCGTTGCGGCCATGGCCGGTGATCAGTTCGCTGGTGTTTCGAGCGATAGAGCGATACCGCGCTTCGCTCGCTTGATGGAGGCGCGCTTCGCTATCGGCGATCGCCCGCGCACCGAAGGCAATGAAGATCATATAAAGAGCGACAACCAACCCGCCGGCAAGACCGAGCGAAGCGGCGTCGACAGGGACGGCAAGATGAGCCGACGGCAGCCCAAACGCCGCAACGGCCCACGAAACGCCGAACACGGCAAAGGCGCTTGCGCCCGCGGCAATGGCGACACGGCGCGAGCAGAATAAGATCGCCTCGATAGGCACGAGCACGATCCATAATGCGTACGCGCCGGTGCCGGTTATTCCCGCAAGGAGCCCGAGGGGTGCCGCGAAAGTCACCGCCGACAAAAGATGCCCGCGCTCAAGCGCGCCCGTTCGCGAAACGTAGAGTGCGACAAACAGCGGCAGCACAAACCAGCAATAGGCAATAGCTTCGAGCATCGACGGCACGCCCCGCACGGCGAGATAAACCGGCAGAGCCGCAAACGCGGTCAATCCCACCGAAAGTCGCGTGGCGATGAAGAAAAAATGGCGCGCGAAGGCGCGCGGGTGCAAGCGCGCCGAAGGATGAACCAGCGCCTCGACATAGACGCGAAGCGATTTCAGGAAACCGATCGTATGCAATTGAACCGCGGCGTTGTCCGTAGGCTCGCCGCCCCCTCACCCGTGGGCCGATCGTGGCAAATGTCGCTTAAACGAAGCCTAAGTGGCCGGGCTTCGCCGCGCTCGAACTGCCCCTTTGGAGCGATCCCTGACGCTAGACGCGGGGAACCGGCGCTTATGGTGAACAATTCGTTTCTCAAACGACCTCCAATCGGGCGCATAGAGACGTCTCCCGCCTGGAATCCAATGCCGACATCGGCTCGATTGCTGAAAGAGACCGAAAACCAATCGTTCAAATTTTCGGAAAATTCGCGCCGAATTCGTCGATAAGGCCGAACGCTTCTTTCAATGGGGATGGTCTAGCCTGCACCCTGAACGCGGCAAACGATAAGCCGCGTCGGAAGGTTGAAGGCGGGCGTTATGTTCTTCCTGTTGCGGGTCGCGTTCTGGCTTTCGGTCGTCGTGATCCTGTTGCCGTCGGGCCCGACGAGCAGGACCGATCCCGGCCGGCCGCAGGTCGGAGCCGTGGAAGCGCTTGGTGCCGCGCAAGCGGCCGTCAACGACGCGCGCGGATTCTGCAGCCGCCGCCCCGATGCCTGCGAGACCGGTTCGCAAGCCTTCCACACCTTCGGCCAGAAGGCCCAGCACGGCGCCAAGATTCTCTACGAATTTCTTTCGGATCGCTTTGCCGAAGCGCCGGCGGCGACGCCGCGCAAGGACCGGGAAGAAACCGGATCGATCGCTCGCCCCGGCCGCCATACGCTGACGGCCGAAGATGCGCTGCCCGGCTGGCACGGCCCCGAATCGCGGCCCGTTCCTTTGCCGCCTCGCCGCCCGTCCTAATTGTTCCGATAATCCGGCCTTCTTGAGCTACTGTATCAGCGGTGGCTACGTTCCTATATATTTTTGAGAAAGAGGCTTTGCCGGGCGAACATGACGATTGATCAAATTCTGAGCGACTTTGAAATTCTCGACAGCTGGGATGATCGGTATCGCTATCTGATCGAGCTCGGCCGGAAGCTCGCGCCGTTACCGGATGGAGCGCGAAGCGAAGCGAACAAAGTGCAGGGTTGCGCCAGCCAGGTCTGGCTCGTGAGCAACGCCCATCCGGCGAAGAACGGTGGCGGCCCCGTACTCGATTTTGCCGGCGACAGCGACGCTCACATCGTGAAGGGGCTGATCGCGATTCTCTTTTCCCTCTACTCGGGCCAGGCGGCAAAGAAAATCCTCGATACCGACGCGGTCGCCCTCTTCGAACGCCTGGGCTTGCGCGAGCATCTCACCCCGCAGCGATCGAACGGCTTCCGCTCGATGGTTGAGCGCATCAGAACCGACGCTCGCGCCGCGCTCGCGCAGGCCGCCTGACTTCACGCCACCGATCGCAGACCCGCGCGCGCCCGAGCCTTACGAGGCGCGCGTGCGCGTCCTCGCGCGTTTGTGTAAAGTGCGCGTCTTGCGGCATCTCTTCTCTTTGCTTAAGTGAAACGCAGAAAAATCCAACGGAGGGAGTTGATGAAAGATACTTCCCGCCCCAAAGTCGCAAAAACCGATGCCGAATGGCGTGCAGAACTCACGCCCGAGCAATATCACGTCACGCGCGAGCACGGCACGGAGCGCCCCTTCACGGGTCCCTATTTGAACGAAAAACGCAAAGGCATGTATGTCTGCGTGAGCTGCGGAAATCCTCTTTTCACGTCCGACACCAAATACGATTCGGGCAGCGGCTGGCCGAGCTTTTATGCTCCGGCTTCGAAGCACGCCGTAGCGGAGCACGAGGATCGTTCGATGTTCATGCGCCGAACGGAGGTCCGTTGCTCCGCGTGCGAAGCCCATCTCGGTCATGTCTTTGACGACGGGCCGAACCCGACGGGGTTGCGCTACTGCATGAACGGATGCGCGCTGAAGCTCATGCCCAAAGAGGGAAAGGATGGCGCATAAGGCGCGCTCCAAGAGCACGAGGCCCAAGAAGGGCGCAAGCTCCAAAACTCCTCCGACCGCAAAATCGCGGCCCGTCGAACGTATCGTTCATGGCGAGCGCCTGATCGACGATTACGCGTGGCTCCGCGCCTCCAATTGGCGCGACGTCATGCGGGATCCGTCCGCTCTTGAGCCTGAAATCCGCGCCTTTCTGGAAGCGGAAAATCGATATTCGGAAAAATCATTCGCGAAGACGGCAAAGCTCAGAAAACAGCTCATCGCCGAAATGCGCGGCCGCATCAAGGAGGATGACTCGACCGTGCCTTCGCGCGACGGGAGCTACGCTTATTTCATGCGCTACCGCGAAGGCGGCCAACATCCTCTCATATATCGCGTTCCTGCCGAAGGCGGCACCGACGAAATGCTGCTCGACGGCGACGCGCTCGCCAAGGGCAAGGTTTATTTCCAACTCGGAGAGGCTCGTCATTCATGCGACCACCGACTGCTCGCGTGGTCGGCCGACGACGCCGGATCGGAATTCAATAAAATTCACGTCCGCAGTCTCGCCTCCGGCAAGGATCTTTCGGACCTCATTCCGGATTCCACCGGCGCCATCCTTTGGACCGCCGACAGCCGCGGATTTTTTTATGTCCGACTGGATTCGGAGCACCGACCATCGCGCGTCTATCTCCATCGCATCGGAACGGCCGCCGAATCCGATACGCTGATCTATGAGGAGCGCGACAAGGGCTTTTTCGTCAGCATCGAACGGCTGCAAGCAGGAGCGTATGGCGCGATCAGTTGCGGCGATCATGAAACCTCGGAAACGAGACTCGTCGATCTCGCCGATCCCGCAGCAACCCTTCGTCTCGTCGAGCCCCGCAAAAAAGGCGTCCGCTACAGCGTCGAGCACCACCCTTCCGTGGACGGTAAGCCGGTTTTGGTCATTCAAACCAACGCGGACGAGGCCGAGGACTTCAAGATCGTCCTTGCTCCGCTCGATACGCCAGGCCGCGCGCACTGGCGTGATCTCATTGCGCACCGGCCCGGCACGCTGTTGCTCGATGTCGCCGTTTTTCGCGATTGGTTGGTTCGCCTCGAACGCGCCGAAGGTTTGCCGCGAATCGTCGTCCGTCGGCTTTCGGATCACGATGAGCACGTGATCGCCTTCGATGAAGAGGCGTATTCGCTCGGCATGAGCTCAGGGTTTGAGTTCGCAACGGATACGCTGCGTTTCAACTATTCATCCATGACCACGCCGACCGAGGTCTGGGACTACGATATGCGAACGCGCGAGCGCCGCTTGCGCAAGCGGCAGGAAGTGCCTTCGGGCCACGACCCTTCGAACTATGTGACCCGCCGCCTGCAGGCGCCGGCGCCCGACGGCGAATTGATCCCGATTTCCCTGCTCTATCGCCGCGGTCTTGCGATCGACGGCAAAGCCCCTTGTCTTCTTTACGGGTATGGCGCCTACGGCATGGCGATGCCCGCCTCGTTCAGCACCAACCGTCTCTCCTTGGTGGACCGCGGATTTATTGTCGCCATCGCGCATATCCGGGGCGGCACGGAAAAAGGCTGGCGCTGGTATCGGGAAGGCAAGCTCGCCAAGAAACAAAATACGTTTTCGGACTTCATCGCGGCGGCGGAATATCTCATTCGCCAGCGGTTCACGTCGACGGACCGGATCGTCGCGCAGGGAGGATCGGCCGGCGGGCTGTTGATGGGGGCGATCGCCAATCAACGGCCGGAGCTCTTCAAGGCGATCGTCGCCGAAGTTCCCTTCGTCGATGCACTCAACACCATTCTCGATGACACGCTGCCGCTGACTCCGCCCGAGTGGCCGGAGTGGGGAAACCCGATCGAGGACGCCGACGCATTTCGCTGGATTCGAGCCTATTCGCCCTACGACAATGTGCGGGCCCAGGATTATCCCGCGATTCTAGTGCTCGCCGGCCTGACCGATCCGCGCGTGACCTATTGGGAGCCCGCGAAATGGACGGCGAAGCTCCGCGCGCTGAAGACCGACAGCAATCCGCTCTTGCTCCGCACCAACATGGATGCCGGCCATGGCGGTGCGGCGGGACGTTTCGACCGACTCGACGAAGTCGCGCTCGTCTACGCCTTCGCGCTCGAAGCGGTCGGGCTCGCTTAAAATGAACCCGAGAGATCGCCTCGATCCGCTGGCGGCGACGGCGACTTCCATTCTCTGCGCCCTATGGGGATTTCAACAGGTCACGATCAAGATCGCGAATAGCTCCATCTCGCCGGCCTTTCAAAGCGGGCTGCGCTCGCTCGGAGCCTTGCTTCTTTTGATGCTGTGGTGCGCCGCTCGCGGCATTCCGTTGTTTGCGCGCGACGGCACATTGATCGCGGGCCTCGCGGCCGGCGCGATGTTCGCGGCCGAATTCGCGTTGATCTATTGGAGCCTCGTTTTCACCGAGGTCGCGCGCAGCATCATCTTTTTGTATACGGCGCCTTTTTTCGTGGCGGTGGGCGCCCATTATTTCGTGCCGGGCGAGCGGCTCTGGAGCCTGCAAATTGCGGGACTCCTCTGCGCCTTCGCCGGCGTCGTGCTTGCCCTGTCCGACGGGCTTTCGCTCCCTTCTTCGCGCGCGCTCATCGGCGACGGCATGATGCTGCTCGCGGCCGTGCTATGGGCCGCGACCACCGTCTTGATCAAGGGAAGCACGCTTTCGCGCATCGATCCCGCCAAGACGCTCGCTTATCAGCTCGCGGTTTCGGGCGTGACGTTGACCGCGCTCGCGCCCTTATTCGGAGAAAAAGGGATTATCGCGCTCACGCCTTCGGTGCTGGCCGTCATGGCCTATCAAATCGTCGCCGTCGCGTTCGCGTCCTATCTTGCCTGGTTCGCGCTGATGCGCACTTATCCGGCTTCGACGCTTTCGGCGTTCACGTTCCTCACGCCGCTTTTCGCGATGATCTTCGGCGCGACCTTGCTCGGCGAGAGGGTGAGCGTGGCGCTCGCGGCGGCGCTGGTTTTCGTCGCCTTCGGCATTTGGCTGGTCAATCGCCCGCGGCAATGCGGCGTCAGTTAGACTTTCCGGCAAAATCGACGTCGGCTTCATCGCCGGTGCGGCTGACGTGATCCTGCAATTCCTCGATCGAGGCAAAGCGTACGGTGCCAATCGGCAGTTCGGCCTCGATCGAGCCGTCGGCATAGAGCGTATAGGCCATGCCGTGAATGATGCCGGAGCGCACCACGGTGGTCGAAGAATTGCTGCCGCCTCTGGGGCCGCGCATGTCCGGCGCTCGTTCCGGCGGCCGGTTGCTATCGGCCATCGGCGGCCTTTCCGGCGCGAAGCGCGCACGCCGCGCGTCGCCTCCCGAAAAATCGCCGCGCCCGGAAAGCGCCGGATCGGGCGCAGGTGGGCGCGCGCGCTCACTCATGCGCGACTCGACCGCGGGGGCGCGCGGACGCTCGTTCGCTCTCGCCTCGGAGGGTGGGCGGGAATCGGTTACCGGGGGCCAAGAGCGGCCGCGCGGACGATCCTCGAGGGCGCCATCGTCCGCTTCTTCCGCAAGCGGCCGCTCGTCCAGATCGTCGCGCTGAGATACCAATGGAGGTTCGCGTCGCGGCGGAGGCGGTTCGCGCTTCGCCATCGGGCGACTTGCCGGAGTGGAAGCCATGGGACGAGAAGCCATAACGCCGGACGCGACCATATCGATGCGGCGTGACAGATCGTGCAGAGCGCGCAGGACAAAACCGATCCCCACGAGCAAAAATCCGCCGACCAAGCCGATCGAGCCGCTCTGGATAAGAGAACTGCCGAGCCCGAGCCCAAGCGCCCATGACGGCGCGCCGGCGGCGATCGCGCCGACCCCGACCAACGCGAGGAAAATGCCCAGAAAGATGATGACTTGATACATTGAAAGTTTACTTCCCAACCCAAATCTACCAACGCTTCACGACTGCCCGACCCGAGTGCATTAACACCTTATACGTGTTTTCGTTCCACTCGCGAACCTAGCATAACACCGCGCGCAGGGTTGTATGATTGGACCTGCGAGCTTAACTTTATCGTTGTTTTTCGCCGTTCGTAAGGCGCCCTTTGGCGCCTGCGGATGTTGATTTGTCAAAGGAGCTGCGACCATGTCTTTCTCATTGCCTGACTTGCCTTATCCACATGACGCACTTGCACCTTATATGTCGCGCGAGACGCTGGAATATCACCACGACAAACATCACCTTGCCTACGTCAATAACGGCAATAATCTTCTGAAAGGCAGCGGTCTCGAGGACAAACCGCTCGAAGAAGTCGTGAAGGCTTCATTCGGCAAGAATGCCGGGCTCTTCAATAACGCGGGCCAGCACTACAATCATCTCCACTTCTGGAAATGGATGAAGCCCAAGGGCGGCGGGAAGATTCCCGGCGAACTCGAGAAGCGGATCGCTTCCGACCTCGGCTCGGTCGACAAGATGAAAGAGGAATTCATCCAGGCCGGCGTCACCCAATTCGGCTCCGGCTGGTGCTGGCTCGCCGTCAAGGGCGGCAAGATCACGGTGATGAAGACGCAAAACGGCGAGAGTCCGCTCGTGCACGGCGCAACCCCGATCCTCGGCTGCGATGTGTGGGAGCACTCCTACTACATCGACTATCGCAATCGCCGCCCGGACTATCTGAAGGCTTTCGTCGAAAACCTGGTGAATTGGGATTACGTCGCCGAGCTAGCGATTAAGGCTAAATAAGCGGCAATCGACCGACGTGCCTACCGGCACGGCAGCGCCGGTTAGTGCAGTTTTCACCGCAAAATCAATATATTGCGGCGCAACCCCCGCTGTTGCGCCGCATGGGAACCCTCTTGCGAAACGTGCATTGAAGCTGCGAAATCCGGCCACAAATGGTGACTAGATAAAGTGCAACGGGGTGCGGCAGAATTCATCAACCGGCAATCCGGCCAGCACATCCATAGGACCTGTCGACTCCGTTACCTACATGCACCGCATCATTACAATCGCGCGTTCCCGTTTCGCGCCGGCAGATATCTTGGCGCTCGCCATTCTCGTGGCGCTTTTGATCGTCGCATTTTTCACCTTTGACGATTACGGCCTTGGCTGGGACGACTACACGCACTCGCAATACGGTGAGATGCTGTTCTCCTACTACGCCTCGGGATTCAAAGATCTTCGCGCCTTCTCCTTCGTCAATCTTTTCTACTACGGCGGCGGATTCGATCTAGCGGCGCACGCGCTCGGAAAAATCCTTCCCTTCGACATGTTCGACACCCGCCGGCTCCTGGGTGCGCTCATCGGCATCGCCGGTCTTGCGATCGTCTGGCGCACGGGGCGCCGCATGGGCGGCCCCATCGCGGGCGTCGCCGCGCTCGCACTGCTTGCAACCACGCCACTCTACTACGGACACATGTTCATCAACGCGAAGGATGCGCCCTTCGCGGTGGCGATGGTGTTCCTCTTGTACACGCTCGTCCGCGCGTTCGATGAGTATCCGCGTCCGCGGCGCTCGACCATTCTGCTGTTCGGGTTTGCGCTCGGCCTCACGATCGGCACCCGCGTGATCGGCGGCATTTCGCTCGCCTTCGCCGGAATCGGCGCCGCCTTTCTCCTTGCAGGCGAGATCTATGCGACGAATTGGCGCGATAGCGTCGCGCGCATGGCGATCTTCGCGGGGAAAATGGCGCTCGCGCTTCCGCTCGCTTACGTCGTCATGGGTATCATCTGGCCGTGGTCGGTGTTGGCGCCGCTCAATCCGATCCGCGCGATCGAGTATTACTCGCACTTCTGGGAGAATCCCTGGAAGGAAATGTACGACGGCATCGCCATGCTCATTCCGAACATGCCGCGAAGTTACGTGCCGAAGCTCTGCCTCCTGAAATTCCCCGAAATCTTTCTCGGGCTCGCGCTTGCCGGCACCGCTGGCGCCGTGGTCGCTTCCGTGCGGGGCGAAGTCGACCCGAAGCGGCGCGCCTCGCTGATGCTGTTAGTCACGGCCGCCGTGCTGCCGATCGCGCTCACCGTCATCACCAAGCCCGTGATGTACAACGGCATCCGTCATTTCGTGTTCGTGACGCCTCCGTTCGCGATCCTCGGCGGAATCGCGGCAGCTTACATTTATCGGCAGCTTGAATCCTACCGTCACCGCTTCGCGATGGCCGCCGTCGGCGTGTTCGCGCTTCTCATCGCCTGGACGACTGTGGACCTCGTCCGCATCCATCCTTATCAGTACGCGCTCTTCAACCACGTGGCCGGCGGCGTGCGCGGCGCGGCGCAGCGCTACATGACCGATTACTGGGGCCTTGCCTTCAAGGAGACCAGCGAGGCGCTGGTCGACCAACTCGACGAGCGCAAGATCGCGCCGCCGCCGGGGCGCAAATGGAAGGTCGTCGTCTGCGGGCCGGCGCACACCGCGTCGATCGAACTCGGCCCTAATTTCGAAACGACCTACAATGCCAAGGGCGCCGACTTCGCGCTTTCGCTCGGCACGTTCTACTGCGCTCAGCTCGATGCGCCGGTGCTCGCCGAATCCGAGCGTGAGGGCGTGGTGTTCGCGCGCGCCTACGACCTGCGTGGAAATTCCTACGTAACCACCTATGCCTATCCGCCGCTCGGCGAAACGCCGAAGGACATTTCCAAGGCGGACCATCAGGTCAATACGTTCTGGCAGTAGGCGCGGCGCTTCCGTAAATTGCGATCTTTCCGTTGTCGGCGGGCCCTCGCGTCCGGCGATAACGAATGAACGCAGGATCGATCTATGCCCGTGAAAGCCTACGTCTTCGATGCCTACGGCACGTTGTTCGACGTGCATGCCGCGATTGGCCGCCATCGCGCAGCGATAGGCGCCGACGCCGACCGCTTTTCCGAGTTATGGCGCACGAAGCAGCTCGAATATTCCTGGACGCTCACATTGATGGGTCGCTACGAAAGTTTCTGGACACTCACCGGGCGGGCGCTCGATTTCGCCTTCGCACGATTTCCTAAGGTCGACCGCGGCCTCAGGGCTTCGCTGCTCGACGCTTATTACAAGTTAGACGCCTATCCCGACGCGCGCCCGGCCCTCGCCAAGCTGAAAGCCGAGGGTCACGCGACCGCGATCCTGTCGAACGGCTCGGCCAACATGCTGGAGGGCGCGGTCAGTGGCGCCAAATTGCACGACGTGCTCGATCACGTGCTTTCGGTCGACGCCGTGCGCGCTTTCAAGCCGCCGCCTAAAATCTATGATCTTGCGATCAACGCACTTCGCGTGAAGGCGGCTGAAATCGCCTTCGTTTCCTCCAATCGCTGGGACGTGGCGGGCGCCGCCAATGCGGGGCTAAAGCCGATCTGGGTCAATCGCGGCGGCAATCCCGACGAATATCCTGGCTTGGAGCCGGTCGCGATCATCCAGAGCCTCGCCGAAGTCGCCGACTGTTCGCTCTAGTTCCGGCCTGCGAGCGCCGCGAGAATGCGCGCCCAGCTGCGGGCGCCCTTGTGAAACGAAGCGAGATCGTATTTCTCGTTCGGCGAGTGGATGCGGTCATCGTCGAGGCCGAAGCCGACAAGCAACGAATCCATGCCGAGGTCGCGCCTGAAGGCGCCCACGATCGGAATCGAGCCGCCCGAACCCTTGAGCACGGGCGCGCGCTTCCATTCGGCCTCGAGCGCCTCGCGCGTCTTCGCGAGATAGGGCGAGGACAGCGGCAGCTGCAACGCGGGGCTCGCGCCGTGCGAAAGAAATTCCGCTTTGCAATCGGTCGGCAGCCGCGCGCGCACGAAAGCGCGGAATCCTTCGCGCACGGCCGCCGGGTCTTGATGGCCGACGAGACGAAAGGAAATCTTGGCGGAGGCTCTCGCCGGAATCACGGTTTTCGATCCGGCGCCGGTATAGCCGCCAATGATGCCGTTCGCGTCGCAGGTGGGCCGCGCCCAGATTTGCTCGAGCACGCTTTTGCCCGCTTCGCCGGCGGGCGCCTTTAACCCGAGATCACCGAGGAAGCGCTTCTCGTTGAATTCGAGCGCGCGCCACTGCGCGCGAATTTCGGGATTGAGCTCGCCGACGCCATCGTAAAAGCCGGGGATAGCGATGCGTCCATCGCCGTCGTGGATGTCGGCGAGGATGCGCGCGAGCACGCGGATCGGGTTAATCGCGGCGCCGCCGAACAACCCGGAATGCAGATCGCGGTCGGCGCCGTGGACGATCACTTCCTCGAGTACGAGGCCGCGCAGCATGGTGGTGATGGCGGGCGTGCGCGCGTCCCACATATCGGTGTCGCAGACGAGCGCGACGTCGGCGGCAAGTTCTTCTTTGTGGGCGTCGAGAAAGGGCGGCAGCGACGGGCTGCCGGTTTCCTCTTCGCCTTCCAACAGAATCGAGACCGGGAGCGGCAGCTTTCCTTCCGCCGCGATGAAGGCGCGACAAGCCTCGATGAAAGTCATCAACTGGCCTTTGTCGTCGGCAACCCCGCGGGCGACGATGCGGCGGTTGCCGTTGGGGCCGGCAAGGCGCGGCTCGAAGGGCGGCGTCTCCCACGATTCGAGCGGATCGGGCGGCTGCACGTCGTAATGACCATAGAATAACACGTGCGGCCCGCCGTCTTTCGGGCCGCCATGCGCGACCACCATCGGATGGCCCTTGGTCGCGCGCACATCGGCTTTGAACCCCAGTGCGGCGAGTTCATGCACGAGCCAGTCTGCGGCCTTGCGGCACTCGCCGCGATAGGCGGGATCGGTGGAGATGCTCGGGATGCGCAGGAGCGAAAACAAGCGCTCCATGCTCTGGTCGAGTCCGCGATCGATCGTCGTGAGCACAGGATCGAGAGTCATGCCGCTTCTCCTTGGGCCGCAAACTAGCAAGCCGATGCGGCCGCGAGAAGAAGCGGCGCAATTCCGCAGGCGAGCGTTGTCAATTTCGTTGCCGCCGATCTTCAGAAAAGCCGGGCGCGCTTGCGGCGGCCCCCGCTTCCTCGGAAGCGAAGCGTCCCGCCCGCCGCGTCTTTTGCAGGATCGAGCCGATCCGCCGGTAGAGGAGCCTCGGCAGCACCGGCAAACCAACGACGGCGCGGTAGCCGGCTTCGGCTGCGACCGCGTTCATCGCGCGAGACGTGTCGATATTGAGCAAGATCGCCGCGGTTCCGACCTGCCGAAAAGGATTGGCGATGATCTTCTTCCCCTCGGCGCGCGCAAGCGCTTCGAAGCCGCGCGGATCGACGACGCAAAGATCGGCGAGCTGCTTGTCCGCGATCTCGCGCGCTTCGGGTAGCGTCGCCGCCGGCAACACTTGCAGCAAGCCGAGATCGCCAAGCGAAGCGCACAGGAAGTCGCGATGATCGCGATCCGCGTCGAGGACGACAATTCGGGCGGCCGGCAGAAATCTCATGGATGCCTTTGGTCCAGTGGACGAAAGGACTCGCTACGGCCCGCAATAAATGTCCGGGATTCAGAACGCCGGGAACGCGAAGGAGGATTAACAAATTCCGCCGACGGTGCAACTGCGATTATACGAAAGGATGGGTGGGAAGAACGATCTCGACCTAGCGGCGCATGCTGCCAAGAATTCCGCGCACCAGCGCCCTACCAAGCTGCGTGCCGACCTGGCCCGCGACCGAGCGGGCCACCTGTTTCACGACCACCTCGCCAGTCGACATCCGCCGCGAGGAGCCGCCGCCGAGAATGCCGCCGAGCATGCCCCCGAGGCCGCCGCTCGAATCCTTTTGCGTCGCCGCAGCGGTTTTTTGCGCGGCACGCTTCTGTAACGTCTCGTAGGCGGATTCGCGGTCGATCGTGGTGTCGTACTTGCCGCGGACAGGGCTCGCCGAAATGGTCGTGCGGCGCTCGTCCGGCGTCACCGGGCCGATGCGCGCCGAAGGCGGCCGGATCAGCGTGCGCGCCACGATTTCCGGCACCCCGTTTCCCTCCAGAAACGACACCAGCGCCTCGCCCTTGCCGAGCTCGGTGATGGCGCGCTCGGTATCGATCTTGGGATTGGGGCGAAACGTTCCGGCGGCCGCTTTCACCGCTTTCTGATCCCGCGGCGTATAGGCGCGGAGCGCGTGCTGGACGCGGTTGCCGAGCTGGGTAAGCACGGTTTCCGGCACATCGAGCGGATTTTGCGTAACGAAATAGACGCCGACGCCCTTCGATCGAATGAGCCGCACCACCTGCTCGATTTTCTCCAAAAGCGCTTTCGGCGCCTCGTCGAATAGAAGATGGGCCTCGTCGAAGAAAAAGACGAGCTTCGGCTTGTCGGGATCGCCGACCTCAGGCAACTGCTCAAACATCTCTGACAACAGCCACAAGAGAAAAGTGGCGTAGAGCCGCGGGTTCTGCATCAGCTTGTCGGCGGAGAGCACGTTGATATAACCGCGACCGTCGCGGTCGAGCCGCATGAAATCGTTGATGTCGAGTGCAGGCTCGCCGAGAAACTTAGCCGCGCCTTGATTTTCGAGCACGAGCAGCGCCCGCTGGATCGTGCCGATCGTCGCCGCCGAGACGTTGCCGTATTTGGTGGTGAGATCGGCGGCGTTGTCGGCGACGAAGACTAAGAGCGCCCGCAAATCCTTGAGATCGAGGAGCAGGAGTCCCTGCTCGTCGGCGATGCGGAATGCGATGTTGAGCACGCCTTCCTGCGTGTCGTTGAGCTGCATCATGCGCGCGAACAAGAGCGGGCCCATTTCCGAGACAGTGGCGCGGATCGGATGGCCTTGCTCGCCGAACAGATCCCAGAAAATGACCGGGAACTGATCGGGCTGAAAATCGATGCCGACTTCCTTGGCGCGCGCGAGCGTGAAATCTTTCTTCTCGCCCATAGCGGCGACGCCGGAGAGGTCGCCCTTAATGTCGGCGGCGAACACCGGAACGCCCGCGCGCGCGAGCCCTTCGGCCATCACTTGCAGCGTCACGGTCTTGCCGGTCCCGGTCGCGCCGGTGACGAGGCCGTGACGATTGGCGAGCTTCAACGTCAAGTACTCGGGCTTGTCGCTCTTGCCGACGAAAATCTTGCCGTCGGCGTCGACGCTTGCGCCAGCGCCCGTACTCGCGCTCGCCTTGCTTGCCTTGCTGGTGCGGCTCGCCATCAACCCCTCCCGGTCGAGCAGTTATAGTGGTTCCCGGCGCCGCTTTCCACCAATAGGACGCCGCGTGTTGCGCCGCGGTCACTATGAAAATCTTTCAAGAAAATGTTTTCTTTTCCGCTTGAGTTATCGAAAAATGATGCGCCATAATCTTCGTCCGGCGAGGACGCGGCCTTAGGGCCGAACGCTTCCAGTGCCTCGACCGGATCGTTCGAGTAACAGTTCGTGAAAACTCAGGCGTTCGAAATCGCTGCGCCGTGCGCAGCCATTTAATTGCGCAAGGAATGCTATGTCCTATCCGATCAGCGACATCCAGGAGATTGGGCCAATGATGGCCGAGAAATTGAAGGCGCATCGCATCCGCACGACAGCGAAGCTCCTGGAGAGGACAAAGAACGTACGCGGCCGCCAAAAGCTCGCCGCGAAGATCGGCGTCCCGGAAAACATGCTCTTGAGATGGGCGAACCTTTCCGACCGCATGCGGATCAAAGGCGTGGGCGAGGACTATGCGCGCCTGCTTGCCGCCGCCGGCGTCGATACGGTGAGAGAACTCAAGTATCGCAACCCAAAAAACTTGGCGGAAGCGATGGCGGCGCAAAACGCCAAGCGCAAGCTTGTCCACCTGCTCCCGAGCGAAAAAGCGGTCACGAAATGGGTTGAGTACGCCAAAAGCCTGCCGCTGATGATTTCCTACTAGCCAACGGGCGCACCCGTCTAAATCATTGCGGAAGCTATATTTTTTTCCTATTCTACCGGCTTGAAGCGGCGCGCGCTCGATGGTGGCGCGAACCGCGGGCGGCGCTCCATGCTTGATCTCTCACCGGCCCGGATTCTCGACGCGCGCGGCGCGGCGCTGCCGCTCGGCAAGCGGCCCCTGATCATGGGGGTGATCAACATCACGCCGGATTCTTTTTTCGATGAGAGCCGCCATCCGCGGGTATCCGACGCCGTCGCAACGGCTTTGCGCTTCGTCGCCGAGGGCGTCGATATCGTCGACGTCGGCGGCGAATCCACCCGTCCGGGTCACGTGCCGATCGACGCCGAGGAGGAGATCGGCCGTGCATTGCCGGTCGTAAGAGAACTTTCTCAGAGCATCGCGGTCCCCATTTCCATCGACACCTACAAGGCGAAGGTCGCCGAGCGAGCGCTCGCCGCCGGCGCCAAGATCGTGAACGACGTGTGGGGCCTTTCGCGCGATCCGGCGATGGCGGCAACCGTCGCCGCGCACGATGCCGCTATCGTCATCATGCACAATCGCGAAAAAGCCGATCCTTCGCTCGACATCGTCGACGAGATCGAAGGCTTCTTTGAGAAGGCGCTCGAGCGGGCGGCGGCGGCCGGTATTCGTAAGGACCAAATCGTACTCGACCCTGGCATCGGCTTTGGAAAAACGCTGGAGCAGAATCTTGTGGTCCTCGCCCGGATCGAGGAAATCGTCGGGTTAGGGTTTCCCGTCCTCCTCGGCGTCTCCCGCAAGTCCTTCATCGGCAAGCTCGTGCCCAGCGAACCGGGAGAGCGATTGCCCGCGACGATCGCCGCGAATATCATCGGCGCGCTGGCCGGTGTTTCCATCATCCGCGTCCATGATGTCGCCGCGCACGTGCAGGCGTTGAAGATCGCCGCGGCGATCAGGGGCGCATCCTGATGAAGGGAACGATCGAGATCGCGGGACTTGTGCTGTTCGCGAAGCACGGCGTCGCCGATGAGGAGGCAAAGCTCGGCCAACGCTTCTCGCTCGATCTCTCGCTCGAAGTCGATGCAACGGACGCGGTGAAGAGCGACCGCCTGGACGCGACCGTCGACTATGGCGAAGTGATCGCGGTCGCCGACGCCGCCTTTCGCTCCAAGCGATTTTATTTGATCGAGGCGGCCGCAGCGCACGTCGCCAATACGCTGCTCGCACACTTCGCGCGCGTAAAAAGCGTGCGTGTGAGGGTCAAGAAGCCGTCGGCGCCGGTGGCCGCGGCGATCGATTATGTCGCCGCGGTGGTAGAACGAAAGCGCGATGGCTGACGTTTTTATCGCGCTCGGCGGCAATGTCGGTGACCGGCGAAAAAACATGCAAGCGGCGCTCACGGCGCTCGCCAAGGGTCCGATTCGCCTCGTCGAGCGCTCCCGCATTTACGAAGCGGAATCCTGGGGACCGGTGCCGCAGGGAAGATATTACGATTGCGTCGTGTTCGGAAAAACATCGCTGCCGCCGCGCGCGCTTCTGCGCGAACTCAACAAGATCGAGGCGCGGCTCGGCCGCAACCGCGCGCGCGAAATCCGCTACGGTCCGCGCACCATCGATCTCGACATTCTCCTCTATGGCCGGTTGCGGCTTACGACCGCCGACCTCGAGATTCCCCACCGATTGATGCTGAAACGCGCCTTCGTGCTGGTGCCGCTCGCTGAAATCGCGCCGCGGCTCGTGGTGAAGGGGATCAGAATTGGCGACGCGCTGGCGCGGCTGAAACCGGAGGCAAAAGGCGTCGTGCCGTTGCCCGACGATATCGCCAAGGCCTAATACATTGAGCCATTGGAGATTTTGCCGCGAGCGTGGCAAGTTCGGCAAGCTAGGACCGGAATGCCTCCATGCCCGAACTACCACTTGCCGCCGAGTTCCCGCCCGCGAGCCGCGAGGACTGGCTCGCGCTCGTTGAAAAATCGCTGCAAGGCGTTTCTTTCGACAAGAGACTTGTCTCCAGAACCTATGACGGGCTCGGGATCGAGCCTCTTTATAAGAGAGCCGAGCGCTCCGGGCCTGTCACGGGACGCGCCGCTTCGGCTCGCTGGGGCATCATTCAACGTCTCGATCATCCGGATCCCGCGGCCGCCAATGCGGAGGCGCTGCACGACCTCGAAACCGGCGCGACCGGGCTTGCGATTCTCGCCGCCGGCGCGCCTTCGGCGAACGGCTACGGTTTGCGCGACGCTTCGCGACAAACGCTGGCCCGCGCGCTCGACAATGTCTGGCTCGACGCGATCGCGCTGCGACTCGATGCGGGTTCGCGCGATCTAGAGGCGGCGGAGGCGCTGGCCGCGATCGCCGTCGAGCAGAAGATCGATCTCGCGAAATTCGATATCGCGCTCGGTCTCGATCCCCTCGGCACGCTCGCGACACGCGGATTGCTCGACGCGACGCCTAAGGCGGCAATCGAGCGGCGCACACGATTCGCCGCCGATCTCGTGCGGCGCGGATTCCGCGGACAAGCCTTCCTCGCCGATGCTCGCCCCGTTCACGATGCCGGCGGATCCGAAGCGCAGGAACTCGCCTATGCGCTCGCCTGCGCGCTCGTCTATTGGCGCGCGCTGGAAGCGGCCGGCCTTGCGCTCGACGCCGCACGCAAGCAGATCGCCTTCCTGCTTGCGGCCGACGCCGATCAATTCCTCACGACGGCCAAATTCCGCGCGCTGCGCAAATTATGGGCGCGGATCGAAGAGGCTTCCGGACTGACGCCCGCTCCGGTCCGGCTCGATGCCGAAACCGCGTGGCGAATGACGACGCAGCGCGAACCTTCCGTGAACTGGTTGCGGGCAACGATCGCCTCCTTCGCGGCGGGCATCGGTGGCGCCGACAGCGTGACCGTGCTGCCCCACACGGCAGCGCTCGGCTTGCCCGACCGCTTCGCGCGGCGGATCGCGCGCAATATCCAGCTGATCTTGATGGATGAATCGAACATCCATCGTGTCTCCGATCCCGCCGCCGGCTCAGGCGCAATCGAAGATTTGACCGCTAAGCTCGCAGCCGCTGCCTGGAAGCTCTTTCAGGAAATCGAGGCGGCGGGCGGTGCCGCAGATGCACTCACCTCCTGCCTCGTCCAACACAAGATCGCGGAAACGCGACAAGCCCGCGAAGCAAACGTTGCGACCCGCAAGGATCCAATCACCGGCACCAGCGAATTCCCGAACGTAAGCGAGGCCGCATTCGCCGTGCTCGACGTCGCGAAGCCCGAGCGGCCGGAGATCGATGCAAAGATGCGAAGCGAGGCGATGCCGCGCTTGCGTCTTTCCGAGCCGTTCGAGGCGTTGCGCGATGCTGCCGACCGGGGAGCGGCGGGCAAGAAAAAACGTCCGGCGGTATTTCTCGCCAATCTCGGACCCGCCTCCGCATTTTCGGAACGCGCAGCCTTCGCCAGAAATTTCTTCGAGGCGGGCGGCATCGAGGCACGCTCGGGCGAGGGATTTTTAAAATCGTCCGCGCTGCCCGACGCATTCAAGGCCTCGGGCGCTCCGATCGCTTGTTTGTGTTCGTCGAACGAAATCTATGCACGAGAAGCCGAAACCATCGCCGCAGCGCTGAAAAAAGCCGGCGCCAAGGCCGTGTTCCTCGCCGGCCGCGCGGGCATGCATGAAGCGGCCTGGCGCAAGGCGGGCATCGACGACTTCGTATTCGCGGGCTGCAATGTGCTCGCCGCATTGCAGCAAGTTCATGCTACACTGGGACTTAAGTAATCGGAGAGTAGGTCGAAGCCATGAGCCGGCTGCCCGATTTCACCAAGCTCGATTGGCAAGAGCCGAAGGCCGTGCCGGCGTCGCCGAAAAGCGAGCCGTGGCTCACGCCCGAGGGGATCACCGTGAAATCCGCCTATGGCGAGGCCGACTTGAAGGGAATCGACTTTCTCGCCACTTGGCCGGGTCTGCCGCCCTATCTGCGCGGCCCTTATCCCACCATGTACGTCACCCAGCCGTGGACGATCCGGCAGTATGCCGGCTTCTCCACCGCCGAGGATTCCAACGCCTTCTACCGGCGCAACCTCGCCGCCGGCCAAAAGGGCCTCTCGGTCGCCTTCGACCTTCCCACCCATCGCGGCTACGATTCCGACCACCCGCGCGTCTCCGGCGACGTGGGCATGGCGGGGGTCGCGATCGATTCGATCTACGACATGCGCACGCTGTTCGCCGGCATTCCCCTCGCGGAGATGTCGGTATCGATGACCATGAACGGTGCCGTACTGCCGGTGCTCGCGCTCTACATTGTCGCCGGCGAGGAGCAGGGCGTGCCGCCGCAAAAACTTTCCGGCACGATCCAGAACGACATTCTGAAGGAATTCATGGTCCGCAACACCTATATCTACCCGCCCCTGCCCTCCATGCGGATCGTGTCGGACATCTTCGCCTACACTTCGCAGCACATGCCGAAGTTCAACTCGATTTCGATCTCCGGCTATCACATGCAAGAGGCGGGGGCGACGCAGGACCTGGAGCTTGCCTATACGCTCGCCGACGGCGTCGAATACGTGCGCGCGGGAATTGCCGCCGGGCTCGAAATCGACCGCTTCGCGCCGCGCCTCTCCTTCTTCTGGGCGATCGGCATGAACTTCTTCATGGAAGTCGCCAAGATGCGCGCCGCGCGCTTGCTATGGGCGAAGCTGATAAAGCCTTTCCATCCGAAGGACGCGCGATCGCTGTCGCTGCGCACCCACTGCCAGACTTCCGGTTGGTCGCTGACGGCGCAGGATATCTACAATAACGTGGTCCGCACCGCGATCGAGGCGATGGCGGCGACGCAAGGCCACACGCAATCGCTGCACACCAACGCGCTCGACGAGGCGCTGGCCCTACCGACCGATTCCTCGGCGCGGATCGCGCGCAATACGCAGATCTTCCTGCAGCAGGAATCCGGCACTTGCCGGGTCGTCGATCCCTGGGGTGGCTCGCATTTCGTCGAGCGGCTCACCTACGAGCTTGCGAAAAAGGCCTGGGCGCACATCGAGGAAGTCGAATCGCTCGGCGGCATGGCGAAGGCGATCGAAGCGGGCATTCCGAAGCTGCGCATCGAGGAAGCTGCCGCCAAAACGCAGGCCCGAATCGATTCCGGCCAGCAGATCGTGGTGGGCGTCAATCGCTACCGGCCGCAGACCGAGAGCGAGATCGAAATTCTGAAAGTGGACAATTCAGCGGTGCGCACGCGCCAAATCGAGAAATTGACCGCGCTCAGGACCGAGCGCAACCCGAAGAAGCTCGAAGCCGCGCTATCCGCGCTTTCGCGCGCGGCGGAAACCGGCGAAGGCAACCTCTTGGCGCTGGCGATCGAGGCCGGACGCGCCAAGGCGAGCGTCGGCGAAATTTCCAGTGCGCTCGAAAAAATTTGGGGCCGTCACCGGGCCGAGACCCGTGCTATATCGGGCGTCTACAAACGGGAGGTCGGAGCCATGGCCGACGCCGTAAAGCGCGTGCAGCACCTGGTCGAGGCTTTCGAGGCCGAGGAAGGGCGCAGGCCGCGCATTCTCGTCGCCAAGGTCGGCCAGGACGGGCACGACCGCGGACAGAAGGTGATCGCGTCCGCCTTCGCCGATCTCGGCTTCGACGTCGATATCGGCCCCTTGTTCGCCACCCCCGCCGAGGCCGCCCGCCAGGCGGTGGAGAACGACGTCCACATCGTCGGCGTCTCCTCGCTTGCCGCCGGCCATCTTACGCTGGTGCCCGAGATCAAGCGCGCGCTCACCGAGCAGGGCCGCGGCGACATCATGATCGTGGTCGGCGGCGTGGTGCCGCCTCAAGATTACGACGCGCTGAAGAAGGCCGGCGCCGAGGCGATCTTTCCGCCGGGCACCGTGATCGCAGAGGCGGCCGAGGATTTGTTGCGCAAATTGGCTAGCCGCCTCGGCCATGATCGGGCGGCCGCGGAATAATCCTTCGGTGATTGCAATTTCAAGACCCGGCTTTTTCGCGTGCGCCACGGCACTTTGTCTTTTCTGGTCTTTTCTCGCACGAGGCGAAGATGAAAAGCCTGTCATTTCTGTCAAGACTTCCTACGTCGAGATCGAAGTCAGCATCGCGAAGGAATTGCGTTCATCTCCGCTGCTCTATGCGGCGCTCGCCGCCGACGCCAAGAAATACGCCGATAAAAACCGAAAAGAGGCTCACGCCGCATGGCAGGCAGACCGTCCTTCCTTCCGCGACCATCCCTGGACCTTCGACCGCAGCTACCGGCTGCGCGCCGCCGCCGGCCCCTATGTCAGCATCTTGATCGACAGCGGCGAATATACGGGCGGCGCCCATCCCAATAGCCTGCTCGACACGGTTCTGTGGGATAGCGGGCCCAACCGCCGCGCGGACATGCGAATGTTTTTTCGAGAGACCGCAAAGGACGGACCGACGGCGAGCGCGCTTGCCAAGCTCGTGCGCGATGCGATCCTCGCGGAAAAGAAGAAGCGCGACGTCCCGATGGACGATCCAGCGACCGATCCCTGGCTCGAGCCGATCAAGCCCGATTTTTCGACGCTGGGCGCGCCGAGTCTCGCTCCCTCCAGCGTTACCGGCCGCGCGTCGGGGATGACGTTTCATTTTTCCCCATACGGCGTCGGCGCCTATGTCGAGGGGTTCTATACGCTGTTCGTGCCTTTCGCCTCGCTCGACCCTTATCTCGCCGATGACGCAAAGAAGATTTTCGCGGGCGAGCGCCCGAAATCCGACGAGGACGAATAGGACTTGCGCCGCCTTTCCGCGCGCGCGAAGAGGAGTAGAGAGGGCTTCCGCCACAACGATTCCCATACGATGAACAAGCCCGACGCCACGATTGCCAAGAAGATCCGCGCGGGAGACCGCGCGGCGCTCGCGCGCGCGATCACGCTGGTGGAATCGAAAAAGCCCGAGCATCGGACCGCGGCGCAGGAGCTATTGCGGGCTTTGTTGCCGTTCACGGGCAAGGCAATCCGCGTCGGCATCACCGGCGCGCCCGGCGTCGGCAAGTCGACGACCATCGACGCATTGGGGACTTTCCTGACCGAGCGCGGCAAACGCGTCGCCGTGCTCGCCGTCGATCCTTCTTCCGTGCGCACGGGCGGCTCGATTCTCGGCGACAAGACCCGCATGCAAAAGCTCGCCGCCGAGGAGCGCGCCTTTGTGCGCCCCTCGCCCGCTGCCGGCACGCTCGGCGGCGTCGCCGCGCGCACACGCGAGACCATGCTGTTGTGCGAGGCGGCGGGCTATGACGTCGTGCTCGTGGAGACCGTCGGCATCGGCCAATCGGAGATCGCGGTCGCCGGCATGACCGACACTTTTCTCGCGCTCATGTTGCCGGGCGCGGGCGACGAGCTGCAAGGCATCAAGAAGGGTCTCCTGGAACTCGTCGATGTGGTGGCAGTGAACAAGGCCGATGGCGACAACATCGCGCGTGCCAAAGCCGCCGCTGCATCACTGAAGGCCGCGCTCCATATTCTGGCGAGCAGCACGGGAGCGGAAGCGCCCCCGGTCTTGACCTATTCCGCGCGCGCCGGTGAAGGCATCGCGGAAATCTGGCAGGCGATCGAGGCACACCGCGCGCGGCTCGCGAAGAAGGGCGGGCTCGACGCCAAACGCCGCGAGCAGCAGGTGCGCTGGATGTGGTCCTTGATCGAGACGCGGATTCAGGAACGCCTGCGCAGCGATCCCAAGCTCAAGGCGAAGTTGCCGGCGCTGGAGAGCGCGGTGAAGGAGGGAAAACTCCCGCCCGCGCTCGCGGCCGATGAGATCGCCAAGCTTCTCGGACTCTGATGGCCCGGCTGAAGGTTCTCGTCGCCGGCTTCGGGCCGTTTCCCGGTGCCGTCAGAAATCCAAGCGGGCAGCTCGCGCTCGCCGTCGCCCATTCGAGAAGAGCCGCATCGAGCGGCGCCGAGATCATCGGCGCCGTCATTCCAACGATCTATCGAGAAGTATCTTCGACCCTTTCCCATGCGCTGAAGGCGGAAAAACCCGATGCCGTGCTGATGTTCGGCCTTGCCGGAAGCACGCCGTTCATGCGCATCGAGACACGCGCGGCGAATGTCGCGAGCGGCATTCATCCGGACGCCGCCGGCAAAAAGCCGGCGCATCATTCGCTAATCGCAGGCAGCCCGCAAATCCTATATGCGCGCGCGCCGGTGAACCGCTTGCTTGCGGCCGCGCGGGGGGCCGGCGCGAGAGCGAAGTTATCCGTCAATGCCGGCAGCTATATCTGCAACGCCGCGTTTTTCCACGTCCTCGACGCCGCGCGAAAAACGAACGCGCCGAGATGGATCGCGTTTGTGCATATTCCGTGGCCGCGCGGGCGGCATCCCCGCATGTCGCGGATGCGAAAGAGCCGCCCGCCACCGATCGGCATTCTGAACCGCGCAGGCGAGGAGATTCTCATGGCGCTGATCGCCGCCGTGCGGAAAGATTCTATTTGCCGCGAAGTGCGTGGCTAAACACGAATCCCAATCCCGCCAGGACGGCCGCGGCGATCAGGAATAGGGGCATGCCGCCGGTGCGGTCGAATATCGGCGCGCCAAGGCTCACGCCCACCGATTGACCCAGAAAGAAGCAACTTGCGAACAGCGCCACCGACAGCGAGCGCGCTTCCGGCGCCATTTGCGTGGCGTTCGTCTGCAGCGTGTTGTGGAGCATGTAGAAGCCGAGTCCGGCGATAATCGTGGCGGGCGCCGCCGCAAGCGCCCTTGGCACGAATCCGATCAGAACGAATGCCGCGGCAAGCACGAGGCCGCCCGATAAAGCGAGCCCGTCTTCGCCGAGCCGCCGTATCAGCATCGGTGCCGCCGCGGCATAAACCAGCCCGCCGAGGCCGAAACTACCCACGATCAACCCGATCAGATCGTAGCTGATGCCGAAGCGTGCGCGCAGATCCGCGCCGACGAAAGAGTATCCGCCAAAGAGTGCGGCACCCTCGACGAAGACACTCGCCAAGACGATCAAAACCCAGCGATGCCGCAATAACAGGCCGATCTGGCGAAGAGCCTCGCGGGCCGGCACCGGTACCGGCACGGCACGCTCCCTTCGTTGCAAGAGTTCGCGCGTGAGCGCAACGCCCGAAACCAGGAAGAAACCCGCCAGGAACAGAAACACTATTCTCCAGCCGAGATACTCGGCGACGATGCCGGCGATAGCTTGGCCAAGGATGAGCCCGAGGATTTGCCCGGTGAGAAAGCGGGCGATGACCGGCTGCCGCGCTTCGTAATCCACCTCATCGCCGATCCAGGCGATCGAGAGCGGAATAATGGCCGCCGCCGTCCCGCCCGCGAACAGGCGTGCAACGATCAATAGATCGAGGGATCGCGAAAGAGCGCAAATCGCGGCGGTCACGGCCGAGGCCAGCGTCGTGACGGCGATGGTTTCGAGTTTTCCGAAGCGATCGCCGATGAGCCCGTAGGCGAGCTGCGCGCAGGCATACGTCACGCCGAACACAGTGACGACGCGCGACGCCATCCCGACCGAAGTCGAAAAGGCAGCGGCGATTTCGGGCAAGATCGGATCGCAGGCGCGCACGGAGGCGGCGCTCGCGAAGCTCGCCGCGGCAAGAAATGCGATCGTGCGGCTCGGAACCGCCCGAGATGGCTCGTTCATTTGCGGATTGTTCGCGCGGGCTCGGTCAGACTTCGAAGAACACGGTTTCGGCCGGCCCCTGCAGCCTGATGTCGAAGATGTAGTTGTCGTTCTTGCCGTTTCCGCGCTTCGCAATCAAGGTATTGCGACGCTCCGGCTCGCCGACGAGGTTGAGGATCGGATCGTCGGCGTTCCGCGGCTCGCCCTCGAAATAAACGCGCGTCACGAGCTGCTTCATGATGCCGCGTGCGAACACCGCCAAATTGATGTGCGGCGCTTGCAGCGTGTTGCCGGGTCCGGGAACCGGACCTGGTCGGATGGTGCGGAAGTGGAATCGCCCGCTCTTGTCAGTGGGGCAGCGGCCAAAGCCGTGGAAGGCGGGATCGAGCGGTTTCTCCTGCCGGTCGTCCGGATGATCGTAACGGCCGGCCGCGTTCGCCTGCCAGATTTCGATCAAGGCGTCATCGAGGGGCGCGCCGTCGCCGTCGAGCAATCTCCCCTCGATCACGATCCGCTCTCCGACCGTGGCATCGGTCACGAGCACTTCATAACCTTCACGAGGCAGCGCGAAGTCGAAAAAAGGACCGATGGTCTGCGAGGGAGTTTGGCCGGACATGCTCAGCGCTCCATCGGGGTCGCTTGGCGGCCGCGCAGAACGATGTCGAAGCGGAAACCGAGCGCCCACTCGGGCACGGTCGTTTCGAGATCGAAGCAAGAAATCATGCGCGCTGCGGCTTTTTTGTCGGGAACGCCATTGTAGATCGGATCGATCGGGATCAACGGGTCGCCGGGAAAATACATCTGCGTCACGAGCCGGGTGAGGAAGCTCGGCCCGAACAGCGAAAAATGAATATGCGCGGGACGCCAGGCATTCGGATGATTGCGCCACGGATAGGCGCCGGGTTTCACGGTGACGAATTTGTAGCGGCCCTCGGCGTCGGTCGTCAGGCGGCCGGCACCGGAGAAGTTCGGGTCGAGCGGCGCCGGATGCTGGTCGCCGTGATGGATGTAACGGCCGGCCGCGTTCGCCTGCCATATCTCCACCAAGGTGCGCGGCACCGGACGGCCGTTTTCGTCGAGCACGCGTCCCGTGACGACAATTCGTTCGCCCAGCGGCTCGCCCTTGTGCTGGCGGGTGAGGTCGGAATCCCCGGGCAATATTTTGTCGTGCCCGTAGACGGGGCCCGTCACTTCCGAAAGCGTGTGCGGCATGAGAACGAGCGGCTGCCGCGGCGCGCGTTTTACCGTCGATACGTAAGCGGGACAGAGACTCGGCGGTTGGGCGCCTTTTTCCTCGCGGCGGTAGGGAACTGGATCGGGCAAAATGACCTCCCGTTGCTTCGCGCCCATAAGTCGCGGCGAATTTTTGCCTTTATAGGCTCGCTTGCTTTCGCGGCCTATACCCATTCGCCGGATCGGCCGGAACCTTTTGCAGCACAGGATTCACGTGGACTTTGCGGCGAGCCTCAGCGGCACCGGGTCGATGCAGGCATAAATATCGCCGGAATTGGCCTCCGGCGGCAGGCTTTCGATCCAACGCGAAATTCCCTGCGAATCGAGCGGCTCGGCATGAACGAGTTCCTGGCTCTCGCCGAGCACGGCATTGAACGCATAGGGCGCTCCGCGAACAAGGCGCTCGATTGCGGCATAGGCGATCTCGCGTTAAATCGTGGTGAACTCGAAAGAAAGCGCCGGCAGCGGCCGGGTCAGGCCGGCGAGCACTTCGTCCTCGAACCCCTCGACGTCGATTTTCACGAAACGCGGCAAGCCATGGCGCTCGATCAGCGCGTCGAGCGTCGTTAACGGCACGATCGCGGTTTTCGTCCAGCGCTGGCCTTCCCATCCGGCCGCGTCCTTCGCGGCGGCGACGAATTCCTTCGACGCGGTCGCGACGGTGGGATTCGGCGGGTTGAGCTTGAGTTCGATCGTTCCGGTTTCGCGTCCGAGCGCGACGGCTTCGATCGCGACTTTCGAATCGAGGCCATAGAGCAGCCGCAGCGTGAAAACGAGCGCGGGTTGCGGCTCGACGGCGACGACACGGGCGCCGAGGCGGCGAAACGAAGCGACGCGGTCGCCGACATGGGCTCCGACATCGAAGGCAAGGTCGCCAGGCCTGAGAAACCGACGATAGAGCGCATCCATCGCGTGCCGCCGCACGCGGTCGCCATAGTAGATGCGAAGCGAGCGCAGGACACCGGAGAGGGTGTGGATTGCCTCGCGCATCGCGAAGGCTCAACGGACCGCGTCGGGAGCGAGCAGCGCCGAAATCTCGGCGGGCGTTTCGAATTCCTCGGGGATGGCGCAAAGCCGCCAATGCACCGCGGCGGCGCCGACCTCGGGCAATGACGTGAGCACGGCGAATGGAATTGCCAGCACGAGCCCGCCGAGGAAAGGCAGAAACCAGGGAATGGCGGCGGACGCCATGTAGGCGAGGAAGCCGAGCACAAGCAGCCCGAATAAGGTCGCGGGCCACAGGCCGCGGGCGGCGGCCGCCCACGGCACGCGATAGCCGTCGCGCTGCTGCGCGTCCCATCCGGCATTGCGGCCGAACAGCAAGCTGGCCATGAACAGAGTTTGATTGAACATCGACACCGGCAATAGCAGAAACGTGAAAATCGTCTCGACCAGGCCCCCCGCGAAAATTCTTCCAACGCCGCCGTAGCACCGCGGCGCGCGAAGCAGTGCATCGGCGATGCCGAAAATTTTTGGCGCCAGATACATCACGACGAAGGCGAGATAGAAGGCAAGCGCCGACGCCGTCGGAAAAGCGGCGCCCGGCGGGGATAGCGCGGCGGCGAGCGCCGCACAGATCAAGAACAGGACGATCGCAGGCGAGACGAGAAACATCTGAATCGCCATCGCGATTTGCATGCGGCTCGTCGGAAACAGCGCGGGCAAACCGACAAGCTTCAAATACTGGAGATTTCCCTGGCACCAGCGCAGGTCGCGCCGCGCGAAATCCGGCAACGCCGGCGGATTCTCCTCGTAGCTGCCGCCTTCCTCCGTCAGCACGCGGACCTCGAAGCCCGCGCGGCGCATCAACACCGCCTCGATCTGATCGTGCGACATGATGGGACCGCCAAAGGGTGGACGGCCCGAAAGTTCGGGTAGCCGGCAGTAATCGGTGAAAGGCGCAATCCGCACCGCGGCGTTATGTCCCCAAAACGGCCCGCAATCGGCATGCCACCAGGCGCTGCCCGCGGTGAACGAGCGCATGCCGTGCCGCATGCCGAATTGAAAAGTGCGTGCGAAGAAGCTCGGGCTCGGCATGCCGACAACGAGACTTTGCAAAATTCCGAGCTGAGGGTTCGCCTGCATGATGCGCACGAGCCGCACGATCGCCGCACCTGTCATCAGGCTATCGGCGTCGAGCGGCACCATGATCTCGTAGTTCTTGCCCCAGCGCTCGCAGAAATCGCGAAGGTTACCGGCCTTGAAGCCGGCATTGTTTTCGCGCCGGCGATAGACAAGCCGGTTGGGATCGGAAAATTCCGCGCGCCATGCCTCGAAAGCCGCTTGTTCGACAGCGGCTATATCGGCGCGCGAGGAGTCACTCAGCACGAAATAGTCGAATTGATCGCCGAAGCCGGCCGCGTCGAGACTGGCCTTGACCGTGCGCAGGCGCCGGAAAACGCGTTTCGGATCTTCGTTGCGAACCGTCACCAAAACCGCGACCCGCACGAAAACCGGATCATCGTCCCGCGCTTTTATCGCGGCAGGCAGAATGATCTCGTTCGGATCGCGCGCGAATTGCAGAATCGCAAAGCCGATCGCCGAGTTCCAAAATCCGATCACGAACCAGGGCGCGGTGATGAGGAATGCGGCAAGCATCAGATAGTCGAGCAAGCCAAATCCATCGGAGGCGAGAATCGTGCCGAGCCAAATTCCCATCGAAACCAGCGTGAGGAGACAGAGCGCGCTGAAAATCCGCCGCCGGCGAGCGAGCGGCGCGAGCCCTTGCGTCGCGGTCGGGGTCAGTTCACCGGTCTGCGCGGCGAGCGTCTCCGGCGCGCTCGCAATCGTCGGTTCGAGAGACAAGAAATTGGCCTTTCCAGCACCACCGCGTTGCGCGGCTACCCAATCGCGATCAAAGGACAAAGTCGCGCCGTCTAAAGCAGATTTTCCCCGTTCCGCCCATAGGCCAAACGGTCTTTTGGCGCAGGATAGGCCCGACCGTGGCCCAATCATGGTGCGGCTTGGCGTAAGCCGTCCCGCCATGCCAAGAGAACGTCCGTGAAGGCATCTGACCATCCGCTCGATACCGCGGAAGCCCGCGCCCTCTGGTATGTCGCGCCGGGGACAGCCGAGCTTCGCACGGTCACCCATTCCCTGCCCGGCCCCGGCGAGGTGCAGGTGCGCACCCTTTATTCGGGGTTGAGCCGGGGTACGGAGCGGCTCGTATTCGAGGGCCGCGTGCCAAAAAGCGAATGGGAGCGCATGCGCGCGCCGGCGCAGATGGGAAATTTTCCCTTTCCAGTCAAATACGGCTACGCGGCGGTCGGCGAGATCGAGGCCGGTCCGAAGCCACTCCTCAAACGACGCGTGTTCGCGCTTTATCCGCACCAGGACCGTTTTGTGGTTCCCGCGGACGAGGTGGTCGTGATTCCGGAAGGAGTGCCGGCACGGCGGGCGGTGCTGACGGCCAATTTGGAGACGGCCTTGAACATTTTGTGGGACGGCAACGCCGCGCCCGGCGATCGAATCGTGATCATCGGCAGCGGCATCGTCGGCCTCTTGGTGGCGGCATTGGCCGCGCGTCTGCCGGGCGCAGAGGTGAGCGCCGTTGACATCAATTCCGCGCGGCGTCCGGTCGCGGAACGGCTTGGCGTCGCTTTCGCCGATCCCGCCTCCGCTCCGCGTGACGCCGATCTCGTGATTCATACCAGCGCCACCGCAGTCGGCTTATCGCTCGCCTTCGAGTGCGCCGGTGACGAGGCGACGATCGTCGAAGCAAGCTGGCACGGCGAGGATGCCTGCGAAGTATCGCTGGGCGGGGCGTTTCATTCCCGGCGCCTGAAGCTCGTTTCGAGCCAGGTCGGCGACATCGCCTGCGCGCGGCGACCGCGTTGGACGCGACGCCGGCGGCTGGAGACCGCCGCACGACTTCTCACTGACGAGCGGCTCGATGCCCTGCTCGGCGAGGAAATTCCGTTCGCCGACTTGCCGCAGCATCTTCCACGTTTGTTAGCGCGCGGTGCCGCGGGCATCGGCGCGCTCGTACGCTATTGAAATATCGGAAACCCATCGAGGTCACACGCCATGTATGCCGTCGAAGTTCGCGACCACATCATGATCGCCCACAGTCTGAAGGGTGAATTCTTCGGCCCGGCGCAGAATCTTCACGGAGCGACCTTCGTCGTCGACGTCGCGTTCTTCTGCGAGAAGCTCGGCGCACACGACGTCGTCGTCGACATCGGCGCCGCCCACGACGCGCTGAAGGCCGCGCTCGCGCCGCTCAACTACCGCAATCTCGATGATGTGCCGGAGTTCGCGGGAAAGAGCAGCACGACCGAAGCGCTCTGCCGCCACATCTTTGACCGGCTGCACGACGCGGTGCGTAAAGGCGGTCTCGGCGCCGATTCTGAAACAGTCACGCGCATTCGCGTCACGCTTCACGAATCGCACGTGGCGCGTGCCTGGTACGAGGGACCGGTCGGTCGTGCGTGAAGCCGTCTTTGCAATTCCGGGCGATCTTGCGACTCCCACCGGCGGCTATCGATACGATCGCCGCGTCATGGAAGAGCTGAGACAACTCGGCTGGAATGTACACACGCTTGCCTTGCCGGGAGATTTTCCATCGCCCTCCGGAGCGAGCCTGCGGAAAACCGAGGAGCTGCTCGCGGCCACCTCCGAAGAAGCCCCTGTTTTTTTCGACGGCCTCGCCTTCGGCGCGATTCCTTCGGAAATTCTCGTTCGGGTGCCGCGGCGCTATGTGGCGCTGGTGCACCACCCGCTCGCCTTCGAGACCGGGTTGTCGCCCGAGCGCGTTTCCTATTTTCGGCACAGCGAGCGCGCGGCGCTCGTGCATGCGGTTAGCGTCGTGGTGACGAGTGCAGCGACAAGGGATTTGCTCGTGTCGGATTTCGGGGTGGCGGTCGAGTGTATTACCGTCGCAGAGCCCGGCACCGAGCCCGCATCGCGCGCACGCGGCAGCAACAGCTCACCACGGCTTTTGAGCGTCGGCGCCGTCTCGCCGCGCAAAGGCTTCAGCGTCCTTGTCGAGGCGCTTTCCGGAATCGCCGAACTCGATTGGCATTGTCACATCGCCGGTAGTCTCGAACGCGACCCGGATGAAACGGCGGCGCTGCGAAATTGCATCGCGCGTGCGAAATTAGAGGGCCGCATCGTTCTGCTGGGCACGCTCGACGACGATCGCCTTGAGGCCGAGTACGATCGCGCCACGCTTTTCGTCTTGCCCTCGCATTTCGAAGGCTACGGTATGGCCTTCGCCGAGGCGCTGGCGCACGGGCTGCCGGTCGTCGCCTGTAGCGGAAGTGCCGCCGTTTCCACCGTGCCAGCGGCCGCCGGAGTGTTCGTACCCGCCGGTGACTCGGAGCGGCTCGCCGCTGCTTTGCGCCGCCTGCTATCGAGCCCGGCGGAGATCGGGAAGCGCTCGGATGCGGCATGGGAACACGCGAAGAGACTGCCCCGCTGGCGGGATACCGCCGCCAAGATCGCCGCCGCGCTTGAATCGGCGGCGGCATGAGCGGCTTCTCGCCGGACTGGTTGGCGTTGCGCGAGGCCGTGGATCATCGCTCGCGAAATCCGGCACTGCTTTCGAAGCTCGCCGCTTATTTTGCGAATCGCGAGGATGTTTTCGTCGTCGATCTCGGCGCCGGCGCCGGCTCCAATTTGCGCGCGGTCGCGCCGGTGCTACCCGCCCGCCAGCAATGGATTTTGATCGATCACGATCCGGCACTGCTGGCCGTTGCCTTTGAGACCATCGCGCAATGGGCCGACACCTCGCGCGCGGTCGCGGCAGGACTGGAAGCCAGCAAGGGTGAAAAATCGCTGCTGATCGAACTACGCCAAGCGGATCTCGCGGCCAATCCCGCGCCCTGGGGCGACGCCTCGCCAGACTTGGTGACGGCGGCTGCCTTGTTCGATCTCGTGTCGGAATCGTGGATTGAGCGGTTCGTTGCCGCGCTCGCGCGCGCCGAACTTCCGCTCTACACCGCCCTCAATCATGACGGCGTCGCCGAATGGGCTCCGCCGCATCCCGCCGATCGCCGGATGAAAACCGCGTTCGAGCGGCATTTCGGCGGCGACAAGGGCTTCGGTCCCTCGGCCGGATCGCGCGCCTCGAAGCTGCTGGCGGGCCGGCTCACTTCTGCGGGCTACGGGATCGAACTGGGCCGCAGCGATTGGCGGCTTGGAGCCACGGACGCGAAATTGATCGCAATGCTGGCCGAAGGCTGGGCCGCAGCCGCGGGAGAAACCGGCGACGTGCCGGTGGCGACGATCGCGGATTGGCTCGCCGCGCGCAAGACCGCCGGCGTTTCCTGCCGCGTCCCGCACGAGGACTTTCTCGCCTCGCCTCCTCGATCAACGCCGCCCATGCTCTTGGGCAATATCCGCTGATCTTTACCGGCTATTCAAGAATTCGCGGATCGCCGTCAGAAATGCCTGCGGTTGTTCGAGCGGCGGGCAATGCCCGCAATCGACGAGCTCGATGATGCGCGCGCCGGGCACGCGCGACGCGATCAGCTTGTTCAGCGCCGGCGGCGTTGCCTGGTCGAGTTCTCCGTAAACGACGAGCGTCGAAACCTTTAATTGGCCCAGCAACGGAACGAGGTCGGTCTCGACCAGGCTCGCGCAAGCGGCGCGAAAGGCCGCCGCATCGATCTGTAGGAGAACGGCCTTTCGTTCGTTCACCGCATCGGGATGGGCCGCAAGATACGCCGCGTGAAACACCCGCCCCGCCGCGATCTGCGCAATCGCCCCCATGCCGCTTTCGGTCACTTTGGCGGCCATGACACGAAACGCTTGTTTCCCTTCTTCGGGAAAGCCCGGCGCCACGTCGCAAAGAACGAGCTTCGCCAGCCGGTCGCCATGCGCGAGTGCGAAGGCGAGCGCCACCGTGCCGCCGAAGCCGTTTCCCATCAGGATCGCATCGCGCTCGATTCCGAAGGCATCGAATGCTCCGCGCACCCACTTGCCATAGGCTTCAATCGATGCCGCAACCGGCTTCGAGCCGTGAAAACCGGGAAGATTGAGCAAGGTCACGCGAAAATGCGCCGATAACTCCGGAAGCACCGGATCGAAGGCGTGCCGGTCCGTCAGCAAAGAGTGAATGACGACCAAATCGCGCCCGGCTCCGGTGCGCGCCGCGGTCGTTCCCGGCACGGTCAGCGGCTCTATGTTCATCGGTGGCTGGCCTTGTTTCAGGTCAAGAAACTCTCTTGCCCATTCTCCGTTCATTCGGCGCCGTAGTCCATCGCTCGAAGAAATAAGTTGCGATGCGGAATAAATATTGAAGCTGATTTGTCGCTTGCCTTGCCGGGCTTCCCCGTCGACCCTATGCTGACAGGGAGCAATGGGGGAGGAATTCGATGTCTCGTGTAAATGCGGGCGCACGTCTCGATCGGCTGCCGATTTCGTCTTTTCACAAACGCATCTTCTGGCTCGTCGGCGCCGGCATGTTCTTCGACGGCTACGACCTCTATGTCGGCACCAATGTGCTGCCTTCGCTTCTGCAGTCCGGCTTTTCGACGCCGCCGCTGGTCGCCGATTTCATTTCGAAGACGTTTATCGGCATGACCATCGGTGCGCTCGTCACCGGCTTTCTCGGCGACAAGTATGGCCGGCGTTTCACCTATCAGGTGAACCTTCTCATCTTCGGGATCGCTTCGCTGGCGGCGGCCGCGGCACAGGACATGACGCAGCTCAACTGGGCGCGTTTCGCGATGGGCTTAGGGCTCGGCGCTGAGATCGTGGTCGGTTATTCGACGCTGACGGAATTCGTGCCACCGAAGTCGCGCGGGCGCTGGTTGGCGTTCATGGCTTTTCTCGTCGTTTGCGGCCTGCCGGCCACCGCCCTCATTGCATATTTTGTAATTCCAAATTTCGGCTGGCGTCCGATGTTCATCGTCGCCGGCGTGGGCGCGCTGATCGTGTGGTATTTGCGCAAGAATTTGCCGGAATCGCCGCGCTGGCTGGAATCGAAAGGCCGCATCGCGGAAGCGGAAGCGTTGATGGCCGACATCGAGAAAGAAGCGGCGACCGCGGGGGCGCTACCGGCGCCCGCTGCGGCGGCTGCCGCGGTGCATGCCGATTTGTCATCGCTGTTCAAGCCGCCGCTACTGCAGCGGCTGCTCGTCGGCTGCTGGGTGCTGATCACGATCAACACGCTCATTTTCGGATTCGTGCAGTGGCTACCGACCTTCTTCCTGCAGCAAGGGCTCACGATCTCGCGCTCATTCGATTACATCCTGGTGCTCGCCATTGCTTCCCCGCTGGGATGCGCGGTCGGCGCGTTCTGCGCCGATTTTATTGGGCGGCGGTGGAGCATCATCGGTGGATCGATCGCGACCATCGTGCTCGGCATCGTCTATGCAACCTTCACAGCGACGACACCCGCAGCCCTTATCCTTTCGGTCGGTTTTGCGCTCATCCTCGCGATCTACGTTCAGGTCGCGATTCTTTTCGGCGTCTATACGCCCGAATTGTTTCCGACCGAGGTGCGTTTGCGCGGTAACGGCATCTGCAACACGCTAGGACGCGCCGCGCAGATTGTTGTGCCATTCATCGTGCTGTATCTCGCGACCAACTATAAAATGCCAGGCGTGATGGCCATGATGGTCGCGCTTGTGCTCATTCAGATCGCCGCCGTCTATTTCTGGGGCGTCGAGCCGAACCAAAGGTCGCTTGAGGAGTTGGAGCAAAAGACCGATGGACCGCCCGGGGGTACGCCGCGTCCGGTCAGGGTCTGATCGACCGCACGGGCAGTCGGTTCTATCGAGAGATTTCTTGAATGGCCGCAAACCTCGCCGAAAAGACTTGCGTTCCCTGCCGCGGCGGGATTCCGCCGCTCGAAGCTTCCGCGGCGAAACAGCTTCTCGCGCAAGCGCCGTTATGGATGCTTGCGGACGATGCCCGCCGCATCGAGCGCACCTTTCGCTTCCCGAATTTCAAGGAAGCGATGGATTTCGTCACCAAGATCGGCGAACTTGCCGAAGCCGAGGGCCATCATCCGGATATTCATTTCGGCTGGGGCTACGCGACCATCTCGATGCACACCCACAAAATAAAGGGCCTGCACGAGAACGATTTCATCATGGCGGCGAAGATCAATCGTTTGACGGAAGCAGTCGCTTCCCGTTAGCCCGAACAGAAAACGGGCGCATTTAGGCGCCCGTTTTGTTAGCAATCGCCGTAAAGACGGATCAACCGATGGATTGAATTTTACGCCATCCCGCGGCTACACGCGCCTTGAGATCCTGCCAATCCACGCTGACCACGTCCCAATTGACCATCGGCCGCTCGATCGTCGCCGAGCCGGCTGCTGTGGGATTTAAGGTGGCGTCGTGGATATAGGCGACACCGATCGTAAGAAAGATACCGATAATGATTCCGAACAGGACTCGCATTTTATTCTCCCCTGAATAGCCAATTCGCAGTTAGGTAACGCGGATATGCGCCGTTAGTTCCATCTGCGTCGTCATCACGAAAGTTGCGGACGGTCGCCGAGGCGGCCGTCCGCAGAATATTCAGCGCGCAGGGCGCAGTTCGAGGCTGGCGACCCCGATCGCTAGGTTGAGGCCGGTCTGGCCTTGCACCGAAAGCGGCTGCAGGGCGACAGTTCGTTCCGAACCGCCGACCAGCACGTTGGCGCCCAAGCCCGCGCCTATAGTCGCCTCGCCACTCGCCCCATCGTAAGTGCCCGAGAGTGCGGCGAAGCGCTGCGTGGTCGGCGCGTAGACGGCCCACGCCATATTGCCGCCGGCCGTCGCGCCGATATCGAGGCCGAACTTGCGAATGGTGCCGCGATAAACCTCGCGCTGCCCGCCGTTCGCCGGCGTAAACATGCAGGTCATTTGCTTTTGCGAACCGATAATGAGCCCGACGCCGCCGGAAATGTCGCAATCCAACATGCCCGCTTTGACGCGTTCGGGCGCAGCCATCGTGCTGGACGCCGCGAACGCCACGATCGATAAAGCGGCAGCGGAGCCGATCAATACGTTCTTGAGTTTCATTGTGACCTCCAATTAAAATTAATTTTCACAGGACAGTGGAAGTAACGCCTACGATAGGCCGCGGTTCCATTGCTCCCAGGACATCGACGATTTGAATCAACCTGCGCCAATTAACGGTCAGCCGTTAACGGTCGGCCGTCAGTACCGCGCGCGTTTCCTGATCGGGACCGAAATCCTCCAGGCCCTCGATCGACATCAACTCGGCTAACCGATTGCGCGCGCGATTCACGCGGCTCTTGATGGTGCCGACGGCGCATCCGCAGATCGCGGACGCTTCCTCGTAGGAGAATCCGGACGCCCCCACCAAAATTACGGCCTCGCGCTGGTCGTCGGGAAGTTGCGCGAGCGCCGTGCGCAGTTCCTCGAACTCAAGTCGGCTTCCCTGCTCGGGCTGCGACTTCATGCTTTCGGCATACATGCCCGTCGCATCCTCGACCTCGCGGCGGCGCTTGCGATACTCGGAGCGGAACAAATTCCGCAAGATGGTGAAAAGCCAAGCCGACATATTCGTTCCCGGCTGGAAAGAATCGATGTTGGCAAGCGCGCGCAAGATGGTCTCTTGTACGAGATCGTCGGCGCGATCGACATTCCCGGACAGCGATATGGCGAATGCCCGCAAATTTGGTATGGCGGACAACATCGTGTCGCGGGTCTGGTCGTCGAGGCTCATGAGCGGAAGTCCTCGTCGGGTTGTTCGGCTTTTGGCTTCGCCTTATCGAATTGTTTCACCAGATCGATGATGTTGTCCGGAGCCTGCTTCTGCAGGTCCGCCTCGTACATTCTGCGAATCAGGACGCCGAGCTTGATCTGACCTTCCCGGTCTATGGTGCCCTTCGAGCCCTCCCCTTCCTTGTCGCCATCAGAACCGGAAGATGCAGCCGATCCAGGCTTGCCCTGCTTGTGCTTCATGCTTTAACCCTCGCAATCCCGGCGCCCATCCACGGGAGTCCCCAGAGGCTATACGGCCTAACATTCTGTCTTTAACGTCATCCCTGCCCGTCCGGTTCCCTCCGTGGGAACTTTTTTTACAGGGGGGGGTTAGGCGTATAGTGGATCTCACAGCGGAGGGGATTTTCGTGTCGAAATCCGAAATCATTGCCCAGCATTTGCCCTTTCTGCGCCGTTACGCGCGCGCTTTGACCGGCAGCCAAAAGTCGGGCGACGCCTATGTGAAGGCCGTTCTGGAGGCCTTGCTGGAGGAGCCGGAAAGCTTCCCCGGCAGCCATGAACCACGGGTGTCCCTTTATCGCGCGTTCACAAAGATTTGGGACTCGCTCGCCGAGAAAGGCTTTCCCGAGCCGGACGCCTCGCGCTTGCCCGTTGAAAAGCGCTTGACGCAACTCACGCCACGCATGCGGCAAGCTTTCTTGCTGGTGGCACTCGAAGGTTTTTCCGAGAAAGAGGCGGCCGAAATCCTCGACGTCGACGTGCCGACACTTCGCAATTATCTCGATGAGGCAGGCAAGGAATTGGCGGCCGAAATCGCGACCGAAGTGCTGATCATCGAAGACGAGCCGCTGATTGCCGTCGACATCGAGGGGCTCGTCGAAAATCTCGGGCATAACGTTCTTGGTATCGCCCGCACGCATCGTGAGGCGATACGGCTTGCCAAGACCAAGGCGCCCGGTCTCATTCTTGCCGACATCCAACTCGCCGACGGCAGTTCCGGTCTTGATGCCGTGAACGAGCTTTTGAAATTATTCGAAGTGCCGGTCATTTTCATCACGGCCTATCCCGAGCGCTTTCTCACCGGCGAGCGCCCGGAGCCAGCTTTCCTCATCCCCAAGCCGTTCCAGCCGGCGACCGTTTCAGCCGTGATCAGCCAAGCGCTGTTTTTTGAACGCAATGCCCGGCGGCGCGAACAACGCGCCGTCGGCTGAAACCACGGCCGGTTCCATCCTGGCAGAAGAAAATCGGGTGTAGCCAGCAGACGCCGGCCACACCCGAAATACCGGCCTTTTGCGGGGGAGGGGAAAGGAGGCCGGTTGCCAGAGTAACGCCGCAGGCGGCCACCCGGTTCCTCCGCCCAATCTGCCCGGGCTTCGACTGGAACCTAACCGGCGTGAACCGCGTTATCGCAACGAGAAGACAGCCCAGCCGTAGGCAAGGCTTTAGAGGTTGTCGACCATTCTGGAGAGCCCCATGTTTCGCTTTACCCCCGGCGTCGCGGGCGGGCTTGCAATCGGTACCGCAGCCGTCGTCGCGACGATCTTCACCCTCGCCACCGCGGCGCATTCTGTTGACCGATCGGCCAAGGCGGACCGTCTTCCTACGAATGCTTCTGTATCATTCAGCGAAAAACGCATCGCCGTGGTCGGTGTGCGTGATGCCGCAATCGTTTACCGTGACCGTGAAGACCGTCTGCTGTTCAGCACCGATCCGGTAGCGAACGCAACCGTGTTCACGAAAAATCTCTTGCTGCCCGAAGTGACGGTACGCGAAACCATTGAGTTGCAAGTTGAGCGCGTGCCGGTCGAAAAAACGCGGGCGCCGAGTAGCGATCAGCAATCACCAACGCAAGGGTGCGAATCGGGTTTGAGCCCCGACATCTCCCCCACCATTCCGACGACCAAGGATCGCTGCATCGTGGAACTGAAGCCGGTATCCGGCTTGGCTTCACTGTAATAAGAGGTTTCGCCGCGTCACCGAGCCGCTGAAGGCATCCTGCATGCCGGCGGGGACAGTATCCTCCAGTCATATCAGCGCGATTTTTACCTCGTATCTTCGAATATTCCGCGTCCCATAGCGCCATAGTCTTCCCTCAACTATCATCCATTCTGTTCACAAATTGCGAGAGAGCAAAAACTTGCGGGGCGAAATTTCTCTACTGCGGCGGATCGGACGTCCGCGCTCCTTCACGGCTCGCTACGGCATTGCCTTGCTCGCGGTGCTGGTCGCGGCCGCTATTCGGATCGCACTCGACATATGGATCCCGAATTCGCTTCCCTTTGCTTTCCATTTTCTCGCCGTTCTGTCGGCGGCGGCGGTCGGTGGGTTCGGCCCCGGAGTTTTGGCGACAATTCTGTCGGCCCCCCTGACGTGGGCTCTCTTCGTCAAACATAGCCTCCATCTCAATTTCGATCATATCCCGACGCATGCCGACCTGCCTGCCGCTGCCGATCTCGCAGCCGTCATCCGCAATTCCATGCCTGTCGATGTTTCCGACGCCGTCAATCTTGTCGTCTTTCTCCTGCTCTCCATTTTGGTTTTTGTGTCGGCGGCAGCGCTTCGTGCCGCGATCGTCCGCCAGGGCGTGAGCGAGCGCGAGCTGCAGAAAAGCGAGCGACGGTTCCGCGCCGTCGCCGATGCGATGCCTCACCTCGTCTGGTCCGCCGGCGCGAATGGAAAGCTCGATTATTGCAATCAAGGCTTTTTCGATTTTACCGGCCTCGCGGAGGTCAACGAGGATTGGAAAGAGCTTCTGCATCCCGACGATCGCAAACGCACACGCGCAGCTTGGAAGCAAGCACGGGAACGGGCGGAGCCATATGAAATCGAATATCGCTTCCGCGACAAGAACGGACGCTATCACTGGCTGTTGTGCCGCGCCGTTCCGGTCAAAAACAGCGACGGCAAGGTCGAGCGCTGGTTCGGCTCGAGCACCGATATCTCCGACATCGTTGCCGCCCGCGAGGCGCTCGCGCGCGGCAAAGAGCAACAGGAGCGGATCGTCGCCGCACGCACGGCGGAGCTCAACGAAATCAACGCTCGGCTTCGCGCCGAAATCCACGAGCGCGCACGGGCGGAAGAGGCGCTTCGTCAGGCGCACAAGATGGAGGCGCTCGGCCAGCTCACGGGCGGGGTGGCGCACGATTTCAACAATCTTCTCACTGTCGTCATCGGCAATGTCGAGGCAATCCAGCGCCGTCTCAGGACGAACGGGGATGCCGCGATCCGCAGCTACAGCGATTTTGCCATGCAAGGCGCGAAACGCGCGGCGGTGCTGACGCAGCGCCTGCTCGCCTTCGCGCGCGGCCAGCCGCTTGAGCCGAAGGCAACGGACATCAACAAGCTTCTATCCGGCATGTCGGAGCTGTTCGCACGCACCCTCGGCGAGAAGATTTCGCTCAAAACCGTGTTCGCGCGCGGATTGTGGCCGACGGCCGTCGACCCTAATCAACTCGAAAGCGTGCTGCTGAATCTCGCGGCGAATGCCCGCGATGCCATCTCAGGGGGCGGCACGCTGACGATCGAGACCGCCAATGCGCTCTTGAATGCGCTGCCCGATTTCTCGCCCCACCCCGATGTGGTGCCCGGCGACTATGTGCTTGTTTCCGTCAGCGATACCGGCACCGGCATGTCAAAGCAGACGCTCGCGCGCGTATTCGAGCCCTTCTTCACGACAAAGCCGCTCGGACAAGGCACAGGGCTTGGCTTGAGCCAGCTCTACGGTTTCGTCAAGCAGTCGGGCGGGCACGTCAATCGAGAGCGAAGAAGGCAAGGGCACCTCGGTGAAGATCTATCTTCCTCGCCTGTTCGATGAAATTTCGGCGGCGGCGCCCAAGGCCAAGGAAACAGCGCCCGAGGCGGAAAACCAGGAGACGGTGCTCGCGGTCGAGGACGACGAGGACGTGCGGCGCTACGCGGTCAGCATGCTGCGCGAGCTTGGCTATAATGTCGTGGAAGCCGCCGACGGCGCCGCGGCGCTCAGGCTCTTGGAAGCCCATCCCGACATCCGATTCTTGTTCACCGATGTCGGGCTGCCGGGCGGCTATAACGGCCGCGAACTCGCCGACGAAGCATTGAAGCGGCGGCCGTATCTCAAGGTGTTATTCACGACCGGCTACGGACGCGATGGGATCATCCATGAAGGACGGCTCGACCCCGGCGTACAGCTCATCACCAAGCCGTTCACGTTCAGCGAATTCTCCGACAAAATCCGAAAGGTGTTCGAGATGACCGGCAAGGGAACGATTCTCCTGGTGGAAGACGAGGCGCTGATCGCGGCGGTGACGGCGGAGACACTGCGCGATCTCGGCTTCCAGGTCGAGGAAGCGGCGACCGCGGCGGCAGCGCTCGCCTTCGCCACGAACCAGGCCGAAAAGCTTTCGGCCGCGATCGTCGACATCAACCTGCCGGACGGCAAAGGCGATGAACTCGCGAAAAAGCTTCGCGCGCTCAAGCCAGATCTGCCGATCGTGATCGCTACCGGTTCGGGCGACAAGGCGTTCGCCGGAGATTTGAAGAAGGGTGCGCCGCTCGCCTTGCTATCGAAACCCTACGACAGCGACGGTCTGCGACAGTCGCTGGCGACGGTGGGATTGAGTTAAGCCTCCCCTCTTCTTTGCGAAAGCCGTAGTTTAAAATTGCGTGCTTGAGTGGGGGCTCAGCCGCCGGTGAATTCGGGTTTGCGCTTTTCCATGAAGGCCTTACGGCCCTCCTGATAGTCGCGGCTCGTGAAGCATTGCTGCACCAGCGCCTCGCAGCGTTTGAGATCGCGCGCACCCGGATCCTTCAATGCCTCACCGACGATGAATTTCGTCGCCCCAACCGTGAGCGGCGCGTTGGCCGCGATGGTGCCGGCGTAATCCTGCACATAGGGCTCAAGTTGCGGGCCCGCGAGCACGCGGTTGACGAGGCCCATGGTCAGCGCCTCGGCGGCGTCGAAAGTGCGCGCCGTGAAGAAGATCTCCTTGGTGAAGGCCGGTCCGACCGCGTCGACGAAACGCTTGATGCCTGCAAATCCGTAGCCGAGACCAAGCTTTGCCGCCGGCAGCGCGAAGCGCGCATCGTCGGATGCAATGCGCATATCGCAACCGAGCGCGAAGCCGAGGCCGCCGCCCATGCAGAAACCGCGGATCATCGCGATCGAGGGTTTGGGGAACGCCTCCATCGCGGCAAAGGTGCGCTCGACCGTGGAGTTGTAGCGCGCGATCGCTTGCTCGTTCGCGCGTTCGTTTTCAAAGCGCGAAATGTCGGCACCCGAGACAAAGGCCTTGGTGCCGGCGCCGGTGACGACGAGCGTGCGTACTTCGTCGTCCTTCGCGAACTCGGTGAGGATTTGGCCGGCCCGCTCCCACATGTCGAGCGACACTGCATTGTGGCGCGCGGGATTATTGAAGATCATAAATCCGATGCGCCCTTCTTTGCGCGCGATCATCTTGTCAGTCTCGTTCATGGCGGCTCCTTGTTTTGTCCGGCGCGGCGCTAGATTGCCCGGGCCGCGCGCAATGTCTCGATTTCAGAATCGCTGAATCCGAATTCGCGCAGCACCTCGAAAGTGTGCTCGCCGGCCTCGGGCGGCGGCGCCGTGATCTCACTCGGCGTGCGCGACAGCGAAACCGGTTGCCCGACCACGTTCAACACGCTGCCGTTATTTTTTTTCACCTCACGCGCGATCTTGAGATGCTCGACCTGCGGGTCGGCGAACACCGCGTCGATCGAGTAGATCGGGCCGCATGGAACGCCCGCCTCGTTCAAGCGCGCGATCCATGCGGCGCTGGAAGCGTTCGCGAGCTTGCGCTCGATCTCGGCATTCAGCGCGTCGCGATTCTGCGAGCGAGCAGCAGAATCCGCGTATTCGGGGCGCGCGGCAAGCTCCGGTGCGCCAATCGCGGCGCACAGCCGCTCCCACATCTTGCCGCCGGTCGAGGCAATATTGATGAAGCCGTCGGCGGTCTTGAACACGCCGGTCGGAATCGCGGTCGGGTGATTATTGCCGGCTTGGCCCGGAACCTCGTGGCCGATCAGCCAGCGCGCGGCCTGAAAATCGAGCATGAAGATTTGCGCCTGCAATAGCGACGTCTCGACTTTTTGCCCCTCACCCGACTGCTCGCGCTCCAAAAGCGCCACCAGAATGCCGAGCGCGCAAAAAAGCCCCGCGGAGAGATCGGCCACCGGAATGCCGGCGCGCATCGGGCCGCCGCCGGGCTTGCCAGTGACCGACATCAGCCCGCCCATGCCTTGCGCGATCTGATCGAAGCCGGGACGGTCGCGGTAGGGCCCGCTCTGGCCGAAGCCCGAAATGCTCGCATAAACAAGGCGCGGATTGATCTTGCGGAGCGTTTCGTAATCGATGCCGAGGCGGCTTTTCACTTCGGGCCTGAAATTCTCCACCACTACATCGGCCTTTGTAGCCAGCTTCCGGAAGGTGGCCATTCCTTCGCGCGATTTGAGATCGAGCGTAATGCCGCGCTTGTTGCGATGAAGGTTCTGAAAATCGGGACCTTGACGCGGGCCGCCGGGGTTTTCGCCCCCTGCAAGATGCGCGGGCGGCTCGATCTTGACGACGTTGGCGCCCCAATCGGCGAGTTGGCGGACCGCCGTCGGGCCCGAGCGCACTTGCGTGAGATCGAGCACCGTGAACCGCGCGAGCGCTTTCGAAGCCGGAGATTTCACGTCTCACACTTTCTTGAAGGTGCGCGATACATAGGCGCGAATGCGCTCGAATGCCTCCGGCATGCACCACAGCTCGTTGACCGCGGCCTCGAAGCGCTTCGCTTCGCTCGCGCAGCGATCGGCGACGAGCTGGCGGAGCTGCAATTTGGTGATTGCGAAGGCGTCGGTGCGAATGGCAGCGAAATGCTCGGCGGCCGCGACCGCGCGGTTCATGAGATCGCCAGGCTCGACGATCTCATCGGTGAGCCCGCGCGGTAGGGCCTCTTCGGGCAAATAGGTAGCAGCGGTCAAGAATACGTCCTGGAACGAAGCGCGAGGCGGTGGTAAAGCGCATCACTTCGAGGGCAATGGTGGGAAACGGCACGCCGACGAGAAGCTCCGGAATGCCGATGCGGCTTGCGCCCTTCGCCATCAAGCGGCGGTCGGCGCAGCAGGCGAGCACGCAACCGCCGGCGATCGCGTGACCGTTGATCGCGGCGACGACCGGCCTCGGAAAGAAAAATGCTGTCACGAACGCCTTGCTCAACGCCGGCAGGAATTTATGGAAATAGTCCGCCCCGCCGTCAAGCGCGCGCACGAGATCGACCCCGGCGGAGAAAATTTTGCCCTCTCCGGTCAGTACCACCGCCTTTACCTTCGATTTCTTCAATTCCTCGAAGCGCGCAGCAATGGCCTCGCAAAATTCGACATCCATCGCGTTCGCCTTGCCGTGCCGCATGGTGACGACGGCAATCTCGCCCTGTTCCGAAATGTCGATCATCGGATTTTCCTTGCGCTTCAGGCAACCACGCCGCGCGTTTTCAATTGTTCGATCTCCGCGGGCTTATACCCCGCCGCACGTAAAACCTCATCCGTGTGTTCGCCAATCTCCGGCGCGCGGCGCGGCGGCACCTTGGCGCCGCCTTCGACCCATATCGGGCTGTTGACGGTGAGCATGGTGTCGTTCTCGAACGGCACCAGCACCTCGCTCGCACGCATCTGTTTATCGTCCGGCATGTCGTCGAGGACCGCGACCACGCCGAAGATGAGGCCGGTGGCGTCGAGGATCTTGCGCCACTCCGCCAGATCCTTTTTGAGAAAGGCTTGATCGAAAATCTCGACGAGCGTGCGTGCATTGGCATGGCGGCTCTTCTTATCAGCGAAGCGCGGGTCGTTCACGAGGTCGCTGCGGCCTATACATTGGGCGAAGGTCGGCCATTGTCGCTCCTCGTTCAGGACCGAAAGAATAAGCCAGCGCCCGTCGCGGCAGCGATAGTGGTTGGTGAGCGCGTTGAGCGCATCCTCGCGCGGCGGACGTGGTTGGAGCTTAGCGCCGCAGAGCCGCGCCTGCACGAAGCAGCCGTTCGACCACATGCCGTTCGCCATCAAGGAGGTAGCGACTTTGCCGCCCTTGCCGGTGCGCTCGCGCCGATAGAGCGCGGTGACGATGCCGCCGAATAGCGACATGGCGGAGGCGTGGTCGCCCATGCCGGGCAACGAGCGCGCGGGCGGTCCATTCATATCGGGGCGCACGAGGTCCATCATCCCCGAGCGGCCCCACCAGGCATTCGAGTCGAAACCCGGCTTGTTCGCCTCCTCACCGACTTCCCCATAGCCGGTGAAGGAAGCGTAGATCAGCCGCTCATTCAGCGGCGCGAGCTTCTCGTAGGCAACCCCGAGGCGTGCGCGCACGTCGGGCGGATAATTGGTGATGAAGATGTCGGCCGCCGCTGCGAGCCGGTGGATTACCGCCTGCCCTTCGGGCTTGGAAAGATCGAGCGCGAGGCTTTTCTTGTTGCGCGAGTCAAGCAGCCACACGTAGTTGTGCGGGCTTGGCGGATAACCGGGAAGCTGGGGCAGCAACCGATACGGATCGCCGGCGCCCGGTTGTTCGATCTTGATCACCTCGGCGCCGAAATCGGAGAGCACCGTCGCGGCGGCGGGCGCCGCGATGAAGGTCGCGCAATCGATTACTTTCAGCCCTTCGAAAATTCGCGATTCCATCCCTGCCCTGTATTTTGCGTCGCTCGCCGCAGGCGGCGGACGTTTCGTGAAACGCCAGTGTCAATCGAACCGCGCTGGCGGTCAAATTGCCCGATCACGCCAATTCACGGAACCGATCAGGCAAACTGAGCGACGCGCATCACGCCTTGGCGGCGCCCTTCACCGGCCGCGGCCGGATATTCTCGTCAACGGCGACATAGGTGAAATTTCCCTCGGTGACATGGACGAGGTCCAGACTCGTCGCGGCGCATGACCCATGCTTCCACATGCACGGTAATCGAGGTCGTCCCGATACGGATGAGGTCGACGTAAACCGATACAACGTCGCCGACATAGACGGGCTTGCGGAAACTCATGGCGTCGATGGCGACCGTGACGGTGCGGCCCTCAGCGGCTTTCGAGGCGAAGATGCCGCCGCCGATGTCCATCTGGCCCAACAGCCAACCGCCGAAAATATCGCCGTTCTGGTTGGTATCGGCAGGCATAGCGAGCGTGCGGATCGAAAGCTCGCCTTTCGGCCCTTCCCCGTCGGTTGCCGGCTTCGTGTCCGCCATCAAGCTTCTCTCCGCAATAAAGATCCAGTCAGGTTCAAACCAGCAAATCCTGGAATTCCGCGTGCTTTTTGATATAGGCGGCGACAAAGGGACATTTCGCCACCACCTTTAGCCCGCCTGCGCGCGCCATCTCGAGCGCGCCTTGCGCGAGCCTTGAGCCAATGCCGTGGCCTTCAAGCTCTTTCGGCACTTCGGTATGCAAGAAGGTGATTGTGCCCGGGGCGAGTTTGTATTGCGAGAATGCGATGCGCCCATCGACCGCAAGCTCGAAGCGATGCCGGTCCTTGTTATCGCGCACTTCGTTCGGCAAGAACGGCCTCTCAATTCGATCGGTCGCGAGGGTGGTCGAGCCGATCTTGTTCTACAACCCGGTACTCACCGTCGATGATGCGGTCATTCGCCGCGCTGTGACCGACCGGCGAGCGGCGGCCGCCGAACAAATAGAAAACCGCCGCCGCGATCGCCAGCGCCGGTAGAAGCAGCAGGAAAACGCCAAGCGCCAACACGAAAAACGCAGCAATCAGTGCAAAGACAAGCCCCGCGCCGAGCATGAGTTGCCAACGGCGAATACGGACAAAGCGGATGCGGAATTCCTGCATTCACGCCACCTCTGGGATCGACATACTATACAGGAAGCTGACCGGCAGAGCGCATGAACAACTGGTTAGCCGTTCCGCCGACGCACGACGCGTCGATACTACGTATTGGCTGATCTCGGTGAAGCCTGTGAGCGGGTAGACGATAGCCGATGGCCAGATCTCTATTGCTGCTGCATCGGCTGTGGCTTCGGTTTTTTGGAGGCTGACATTCCCGCCGGTCTGTCCTCATTCGCCATACATTTCGACATGAATGCCTTGCGCGCGGCACCCGTGAGCTTCTGATCTTCGGCACCGAACTCGCAGGTCTTCATCTTTTCCTGAGCGGTGATCGCAAATGCCGGCGCATTGAAAAGCATTGCCGCGAACAAGCCGGACATGAAGACGCGTTGCAGCATGGATTGACTCCCTTTACCCAATCAAGACGACCCCGAAGCAGTATGGCTTAACGAACAATTTTAGCCTAGCGCTAAACTCGGCTAGATTTCCGAATGTTTTGGCGGGGATAGGCCTCATGCAATCAGCAATCACCGTCGGCGAGATGTCGCTCGAATGCGCCTGGTTTGGCCCGAGGCCGGCGGAGGCGCCCACCATCGTCATGATGCATGAGGGTCTGGGCGCCGTCTCCACTTGGCGCAATTTTCCCCAACGCCTGGCAACGGCAACAAAGACGGGCGTCTTCGTGTTTTCGAGAGCGGGCTACGGACGCTCGTCGCCCGTGCAACTGCCGCGGCCGCTGGATTACTTGCATCGCGAAGCAACCCACGTGCTGCCGAGGATACTCGACACGATCGGTTTCGAGCGCGGCATCCTGCTCGGCCACAGCGACGGAGGATCGATCGCCGCGATCTACGCCGGCAGCGTCCAGGATCACCGTATCCGCGGCCTTGTTCTCATCGAGCCGCATTTCTTCGTCGAGGACATTAACATCGCCGCCATTCGCAAGACGGCCAACGACTACCATACGACCGATCTAAGATCGCGCCTTCAGCGTCATCACGCCAACGCCGACGAAACCATGCAGGGCTGGCTCGATTTCTGGCTGCACCCGCAATTCAAGTTTTTCGATATACGAGAGGAACTGCATCACATCCGCGTTCCTATCCTCATCGTGAAGGGCGAAAAAGATCCTTACGGCACGATCGAGCAAATTCGGGCGGCGGAAAACGAGTGCTATTGCCCGGTGGAATCCATCATCGTTCCGAATGCCCGGCATGCTCCGCATCACGACCAGCCGGAGCTGACGCTTGAGGCCATTTCAGCGTTCATCAATCATATTCTTTGGTTCCATGAGGCGCGGCCGCTGCAGACGCAGCAATCTTAATCTGCCCGCAGGCGATGCACTTATCAGCCCTTCGGCGTCATAATCTCGAACATCGGATTGAAATTCTCGAACAGGCCGAAAAGCTCTAAGAGCTTCATCGGCTGGCCGTCGATCTTGACGAGACCCTGTTGCACCGCTTCCGGAAAGGTCGTCTTCCGCATTAGGATCGAGTTGAGGGTGGCACGCGCGAGCGTGAGCGTGGCGTCGGCGTTTTTGAGCTGCTTGTTGGCTATATGAGTTCAAGGCGCAGTTTTCGAGCTTCAATACATATTGCTGATTGGTGTCGCTGAAATTCCAGTTGATGGCGATCCTCTTGCCTTCGGCCTTGAGACCGTTCAGGCGCACGCCGAAAAAGTCGAACACCATGTCGATGGTCAGCGCCCGCAGCGCGTTCAAGCCCGGCGGCGTCAAGGAACGCGGTTGCGGCACGCCGTTTCGGAGCTCAAAGGCAGCGCAGAGATACGAATTTCGCCAAGTCGCCGCTTCCGAAAGATAGCCGAGTTGCTCGAACGCGTCGGCGGCGAGCGCCCGCGCTTCGCCATTTTTCGGCTCCGCGAAGACGACGCGGTTCATGACTTCCGCCACCCAGCGATAGCGGCCCTGGCGGAAATCTTCACGCGCGCGGCGGATAACCGCCTCGGCACCACCCATGTATTCGACATATTTCTTCGCCGCCTCTACCGGCGGCAGCGGGTCGAGGTGGGCGGGATTGGAATCGTACCAGCCGAGATACTTCTGATAGATCGCCTTGGCGTTATGGCGAACGGTGCCGTAATAATCGCGGTTGAACCATTCCTTGGCGAGATTTTTCGGCAGCTTTAGCTGCTCGGCGATCTCCGGCGCCGTGAAGCCGTGATTGATGAGACGAAGCGTTTGATCGTGAACGTATTTGTATAGGTCGCGCTGCTTCGTCAGATAGTCCCGGATGCGGTCGCTTCCCCAAATCGGCCAATGGTGTTGGGCCATCAGGACATCGGTCTTGCTGATGAAAAGCTCGATTGCTTCGTTGAGATATTTCGACCAGGCGAGCGCGTCGCGCACCTCAGCGCCGCGAAATGGAAGCAAATTGTGAAACAGGTGCGTCGCGTTTTCCGCAATGTTCAGCGCGCGCAGGGCCGGAAAATATAGGTGGAATTCGGCCGGCGCCTCGCTGTTCGGGACCATTTGGAAGACGATTTCCACGCCATCGATGACGCGCCTTTCTCCCGTTTCCCGGATGAGGTCGTTCAGAGGAAAGAGCGTCATGGTGCCGCGCGCGATCGTTTTTCCGAGCGCCGCATCCACTTGCCCCCGGATGCCTTTCGGCAAGCGCAGGCCGAATTGATATTGCGCGCGTCGCGCCATGGCGTTGCCGGCAATGACATTCTCCGACACGGCAAAATCGAGAAACTTATCCGGCGCGATGATCTGAATGCGTCCCAAGGCCACGTCTTCCTCTGTGATGACGCCCCCTACGCCGCCCCAATGATCCGCATGGGTATGCGTGTAAATCACCGCAACGATCGGTCTTTTTCCGCGTTGTTGAAAATAGAGATCCATCCCCGCTCTCGCGGTCTCGGCGACGGACAAGGTGTCGATGACGATGATGCCGGTATCACTCTCGACGATCGTGATATTGGCAATATCGAAGCCGCGGATTTGATAGATGCGTTCGCAGACATGAAATAGCCCGTGCCGGCAATTGAGCTGCGCGAGACGCCACAAACTCGGATGCACCGCGTCGGGCGCTTTGTCCGCTTCGAGGAAGGAATATGCGCTCATATCCCAAACCGCGTCGTCGTTTGCGTCCTTGATCAATGCATTTGGGAGCGTTGCGACGAAGCCGCGGCTGACGTCGTCGTAGTCGCCGCGATCTGAAAACGGCAGCTCTGCGAGCGCCGCTGCATTGGCCGCATTCACGGCGGCCTCTGCCGCTTTCGGATCGATCAAGGTTTGTTTGTCCGCATTTTTTTTGTTTCCGCCATCGGCTCAGTGCCCGGCCCGGATGAAATCGGCCGCTTTCTCGGCGATCATGATCGTAGGCGCGTTGGTATTGCCGCCGACCAGCGTCGGCATGATCGAGGCATCGACCACCCGAAGCCCCCCGACGCCGCGCACGCGCAACTCCGGATCAACCACGGCCCGATCATCGGTGCCCATCTTGCAGGTGCCGACCGGGTGATAAACCGTGTCGGATCGGTTGCGCAGCACGGTGCGGATCTCATCATCGGTTTCGACGCCGTGTGTCAGCAAATCCTCTCCTCGCAAGCTCGCTAGCGCCGGCGCTTCGAGAATTCTTCGGGTGAGGCGAAAGGCCTTGATCATTCCTTCAAGATCGTCGGGCTCGTCAAAGAATTTCGGATCGATCAGCGGGGGCGCCGACGCGTCCGCGCTTTGCAGCGCGACGTAGCCGCGGCTTTTCGGCCGCAACAGGCAAACGTGGCAAGAAAATCCGTGGCCGAGACCGCGCTTGCGGCCATGATCCATGACCTTGGCGATGACGAAATGCAGTTGGATATCTGGTACCGGTGCCGCGGGGTTCGTTTTCAGAAATCCACCCGCTTCGGCGAAGTTCGTGGTGATCATGCCGCGCCCTTCCTTCCGGTAGCGGCCGATCTCCCGGATTAGGCGCGCGATGCCCCCGAATGAAATGCCGAAAAGGTCGCGGCTTTCGGAACTATAAGCAAAGACAAAATCGATGTGATCCTGAAGATTGCGGCCGACGGAGGGAAGATCGTGAACGACCTCGATGCCGAATTTGCGCAGCTGAGAGCCGTCGCCCACGCCCGACAACATCAAAAGCTGTGGTGATTGAAAGGCGCCGCTCGCCAAGATCACTTCGCGCCGGGCCTTGACCTCGCGCGTCTCCTTCCCTTGCCGATATTGCACCCCGGTCGCACGGCGGTCCGAAAACAAGATCTTGCTCGCCGCGGCCTGCGTGATCACCGATAAATTCGGCCGCGCGAGATGCGGGTGGATATAGGCGCGGGCGGCGCTCCAGCGCTCGCCGTTTTTTTGAGTGACCTGATAGACGCCAACACCTTCCTGCTCAGCACCGTTGAAATCCTTGTTGAGCGGCAATTGGCACTGGCGCGCCGCCTCGACGAAAGCATGCGGCACCGGATTCTCGGTGCGAAGTCCGGCAACGTTGAGCGGACCGCCGGCGCCGTGAAACGCGTCGCGAATCCCCTCGTTGTTTTCGGCGCGTTTGAAATAGGGCAGCACGTCTTCGAACGACCAGCCCTTATTACCGAGCGAGGCCCAATGGTCGTAGTCCCATTTGTGCCCGCGGATGTAGACCATCGCATTGATCGCGCTCGAGCCGCCGAGCGCCTTGCCGCGCGGCTGATATCCGCGCCGGCCGTTGAGGCCGGGCTGCGGCACCGTTTCAAAGGCCCAGTTGTTAATAGGCGCCGGCAGCATGATCGCGGTCGCTGCGGGCGTGTTGATGATCCATCCGTCTCCGGCTTTGCCGGCCTCCAATAAGCAAACCTTGGTGTCCGGATTTTCCGAAAGCCGGCTCGCGACAACGCAACCCGCCGATCCGCCTCCAACGACAACATAATCGAATTCGTCCATGTGAGTCCGCTCCACTAACGATGAAAAACCGCGCTTATTCCGCCGCGGCCGGGCGCAGCGCGCCCGCGCGCGCAAGCCGAGCACCGTCCCTTTCCGGACGCATGAAGAGCATGCCGATGATGCCGCCCACCAGCATGATCGAACCGCATATCACATAGCCCGTATTGTATCCTTCCGTCGGCGTCGCGGCTCTCTCGATGACGTTGCCCATGATGTAAGGAGCGAGAATTCCGGCCGAGGTGCCAACCGCATTCCCGATCGCGAGCATCGCCCCGCGCTGCTGCACAGGCGTGATCTCGCCCACGATGGCGTGGCTAAACACGTAAATGACCGCAGGCAGCGAGATGCCGACCATAGTGGCGAGGATTCGCATCGTCGCGTTCGGCATATAAGGCAGGAGCATCAGCACGGCACCTCCGAGCGCGACGCAGGCGCCGCCGAAAATTCCGCGCGCGACGCGGCTCGATACGCCCCTCGCGAGAAGGTGTTGCGAGTACCAGCCGAGCGAAATCACCAGGATCACGCCGAAGCCCCACGGCAAGGCGCTCAACAAACCCACTTCTTCTTGAGAAAAGCCGAGCACGTTTACGAGATACGGCGTCTGCCAGGAAATCGCGAGCGACAACCCCCAATAAGCGCCGAAGAACGCGCACCAGCACGCGATAATCGTCGGGCTCGCGAGCAGTTGCCGGTAGGAAACCTCGGCATGCATGTTCTTGAAAGCTTCGCTCGCCTCAGCGATCGAGCCTTCCTGACCGAAGAGTAACCAGGCCGCCGTCCACATCAGCCCGACGACGCCGAGAATGCCGAACGCCCAATGCCATGAGTAATGCACGATCACCCAGTTGAGCGCAGGCAAGGCCAACAGCACGCCGACGCCCGCACCTTGCGAAATGACCGCGGTGGGCAGCGTTCTTTGTTCGTTGGGAAACCACTTGTAGGCGGAGTGCAGCGCGACGGGGTAGGCCGGCCCCTCGCCCGCGCCCAGCGCAATCCGGCAAACCATCAACGTCGTGAGCCCCACCGTTCCGACCATGGGAAACTGCGTGAGCGCCCAAACGACGCCCATAATCGCCAGCACCCAGCGCGTCTGGATCCGGTTGACGATGAAGCCGGTGATAATCGCGGAAATCGAAAAAAGAAAAAAGAAACTCGAGCCGACGAGGCCGAATTGGCTCGGCGTAAGGCCGAGCTCCTGCATGATCGGCACGCCGGCGAGGCCGATGACGGTCTTGTCAACGAAGTTGATCAGCATGAAGGCGAAGAGAAGGAATACGACGACCCACGCCCTTCGGCCTGTCCCCGCTTGCATTTTTTCCTCCCCGCGTCCGGCGTTTGGGATCAGGCTGCCGGTGTCATTATTGTCATTGTCGCGAACCCGCTCCGTTCGCTTCCGGCCGCGGTCCTTCTGGATCGATGATGACGAACAAAGGCGTCAACGGCAACGGGTGCCGTAGCGGAAACCGGTGACGCCGATTATGGCGTTGCGGCGAAAGTCATCGAAATGGGCCGGGACGACTTAATCGGCCTTTGCGCTCGCCCGGACGATCGAAATCACGTCCGTATAAAATTTGAGAACGGGCAAAAGAACCCCGTGAAGTGCGCTTTTTCTCATCAGCATGTCGTGCAGCGCGAGATAATCGATGCCGGTGGTGAGGAAACATTCGACCGCATTGCGCGGCGTCTCCACGATGGGCTCGCCCTTCACATTGAATGAAGTGTTCAAGAGCACCGGCACGCTCGTCAGCGCTTCAAATTCCTTCAGCAGCCGATATAGGGGCTCATTGGTCTCTCGCTGAACCGTTTGCACGCGGGCCGTGCCATCGACGTGGACGATAGAGGGAATTTTGTCCTTCCATTCCGGGCGGACGGGTTTGGCGAGGAGCATGTAGGGAGAGTCGTGGCCGCCTTCAAAGATTTCATTTTCTCTTTCGGCTAGAACGATCGGCGCGAAGGGCCGGAATGCCTGCCTAAATTTGACGCGCTTGTTCAGGATGTCCTTCATTTCCGCCGTACGTGGATCCGCGATAATGCTGCGATTGCCAAGAGCGCGTGGCCCGAATTCCGAACGCCCCTGGAACCAGCCGACGATCTTACCGTCGGCAAGGACTTTGGCCGTATCGCGGCATATGTTTTCGCTCCGCGTGCTGTGCGTCGCAAGACGGACAAGCGTTCTATCCGTCGCTTCGCGCACGTCCTCTTCCGTATATTCCTTGCCGTAATAGGCATGGTTGATGACGGATGAGCGGGATTTTTTCTGAACCGCGAGATGGCCGTAATAGGCGCAACCGATGGCGATGCCATCGTCACCCGCCGCCGGCTGAATCCACACATTCTCAAATCCTGCCTCGCGCGCGAGCCGGCCATTGGCCACGCAGTTCAGCGCCACGCCCCCCGCAAGGCAAAGATTTTTGGCGCCGGTTGTTTCGCGCAACCACTTTGCCCGGGCGAGAAGCACCATTTCGGTGTCATCCTGAATCTGCCAGGCAAGATCCTTCCAGTGCTGCATGGACTGGCTTTTTTCCCAGTCCTTCCCGCTCTCGATGAGCCAAGGCTCTTTGAGTTCTTCGAGCCAATCCGGAACCGTCAGCACGCCGTCCTTCATTTGAAGCAGGGGTTTCATCTGGCCGTGACGTCCGTAAGGCGCCAAGCCCATCAACTCGCCGCATTTGTTCCAGTCTCCGAAAATATAGGTCGATGCTCGGCTGTAGAGCGCACCGAGGCCTGCCATGTTGAAAAATTCATCGGCGAGATATCCGCGGCATGGCTCAAGCCATACCTTTTTAAGCGCCTCGATCTTGCTACCTGAAAATTTGTAATAACTCTCCGACTCGCGCGCGAGAGGATTTGACTTGTCAGCCGCTGGATATTCTTCGGTGACGTCCGAGGCGTAGCTGCCGACGCCGTCCACAACCATCACGACCCCTTCCTCGAAGGGACAGGCGGCGAAGGCACTGTATGCGTGGGCGAGATGATGCGAGACGGTTACGACTTTGTTCGAGCGCGAATGATACAAAGGATATTTTGCCGCCACGCCTCGCTCTTGTTCGCTCAAAAAACCCGGCGCATCTTGATTCAAGAGACGCCTTTCCATTTCCTCGACCGGCAGTACGTAGCAATTGCGCACCACGAGATCGACATCGTCGAGCAATATGCTCTCGGCATTCAGGCAATAATCCACGACCTCTTTGTAAAATCCGGCCGCGTGCTTTACGCGCGTAATCCGCTCCTTGGCGATTGCGTAAGCGATCTCGCCATCGCGAAGAAGACATGCACTGACGTCGTGATCGTAGGTATTCAAGCCGAGGACATACGCGTGTTTTTTTGACATAGGCCTGTTTTTGAAAGAGGGTTTACAAATTCGATCGAGATTTTGTTGGTTATGTTCAGGCGGGAAGACGAGAAATTTGCTTCTCTTTTCAATCGGTTGTCATCATTGCCGTCATAAAGGCGATCATGTCGAAGCGAACCACGGGAGGCAGAAACCCACTCTACAAAAATAAATCTGCAACTTGAATCAGATGTTATCTGAACATTTGTTCATCTAACGCCGTTGGATCCATTGTATTGCAGTTTAGACGAGCTTCGTTTAGCCTTCAATGCAGGAAGCAAAGCGTCGGAGCTATCTGCAAGAGGCACCGACATCTTCTTCCGTAAAAAAATAAGAAATCGTGGAAACGTTCTGCACTCGCGCGCGTTACTAAACAGCCCGTGGATCTCTGCAGAGATGCATGGAGAGTTAAAGAAGGACGGAAGGAATCACAAGATGACAGCGAACAAATCAGCAGGAACGATCCGTAAGCTCCTGACCCGGAGCTTGGCGGGCGTAATCATGGTCGCAATGTATTGCTTCAATAGCGTTGTGGTGTCGGGTGTGGTGTCGGGTCTCGCACTTACCGCGGGCACTACGGCTGCACAGGCCCATAACGGAGGCCGCAGCCGAGGCAGAGGCCGCGGTCGTGGTCGCGGTCGCGGTCGCGGCATTTGGTGGCCGGGCTCATGCCATCTTCCGGGTACCAGCCTTTGGTATTCGGATTGCTGGTAAGCCAACCTTTCGATTTCTAAGAAATGGGCCGGCCTGCAACTCGCAGCCGGCCCGTTTTTTTGGCTGAATGTTCAGAGCCGCCGGGGCCGATTTGCGTCCAAGATAAACCCAGCTTCCAGTGATTTAGCTTCGACGCCGCACCGTTACTGGCGTGTTGCCGACTTTCCAGCCGGCTGCTTCTTTATGTTTTCGAACAAGTCCTGTCCGGGAACATTGAAGCCCAGTTTCTCGGCGACGAAACAATTATAATAAACGGCTTCTTGAAATCTTGCGGCGCGCGCATTTGTGGAAGGCATCGAGTTCACTCAGCTCGAAATATTGCAGATAGGGGACTATCGATAAACGTACTTCTCCGTCCGGCGCTCTTCCGAAACGATCGATCTTGCCTTTCAAATTTGGTCGCGTTTCAAGAATGGCTTCGCGCAGCGTTTCACCTTCGATGAAATTATCAGGCAATTGATCGAAGGGGCCGTCGAAGTAGTTGTTCAGGCGCACATTGTTATCGAGCACGCCGATGAGTATTTTGCGATCCAGTTTGTAGTCGCGGTAGTAGGCGAAGCCGGTGCGCTTGCCGACGAGAATGCGGTCCGTTCCTTGGTAGGGGAAAAGCTCTTCGGCGACTTTCACCGTCTCGTCGAGGATATAGAGAAAGATCTTCAGTTTCGAATTGTAAACAAAGAAAAATCGAATTCCGGAATCGTCGAAAATCGGACCGATAAATTTTTCTCCCGGCGCCAGCGCACCCGCTGGCGGCCTGACCTGCGACAGATCGTTAAGCGCGAACACAACGCTCTTCTCGCCATACGACACGCGATAGACGAGCCGCTCGATTTTTTCCAGCATCACGCCCTGCGAAGCGTCGAAGACGACGTGCTTCCCGGGGGTTTCCTGCCGCCATTCAACTGCGGTTTCGAAATAGGCGAAATGCAACGAGACCTTGTCGCCTTCGTCCCTCTCGATCCTAATGTTGCCGGCATAGGGCGTGCCGTTATGGATGAAGCTGAAATAGTAGTAGTTCTCGGTCGGGTAGACTTTTACACGGTTGGGCAGGCTGTTGAGCACGAACGCGAACACCGCAAGCGGATCGTCAACCGCAAGCGTGGTCGTGCGCGTAAGTTCCTCCACATAATCCTCGTGGAAGTGAAGCGTCGGGTGCTCTGGATTCTGCGCCGCCGCAGTCACGGCAGCCAAGAGCACCATCGCAGCGAAGGCTGCGAAGTGACGCCCAGCCGGCTGCAATGCGCGCTTGCTCATAACTTCAGCGCTAGCAAGGTTCGCTGGCCGGAACAAGAATGGCAAAACGGCGCATTCAGGAACGCGCCTGCGTCGGCGCGCCATTTGCGGCCGACGATCAAGATTGCGGGAGCGTCTCGATCCAATGTTTGATCTCTTGCGATTTCAACAGCTTGAATGCGCTGTCCTCCGCTCGGCCGGATATCGGGCCGTCGCCGACGATCGTCGCGACGATGGCGTTGCATTTGCGCGAAAGTGCTACTCCGATCGCATATTGTTTCGCTCGGTTGGGCGTGTAAATGGCAAAATGTCTCGCCCGGCCTTGAATGTCGCCTAGGCTGACGATCGTCCCCGGCGCCAACGGCGCATAGCTTTGGCTCAAGACCGCAAGATCGCCGACGCGATCGATTTCGTCATCCTCGCTCACGCCCCGGTAACAATCGCAAAAGCCGACTTTCGACCGAATGTAAAAATTGATTTCCATTCCGCATTCCTCGGGCCCGCAACGGAAGGCCCGACCTTGCGGCCATGCGTCAATGGGGAATGGCCATTCGATCGCGCTCCAACCGGATTTTTGCGAGGCACTATCCGCGGACAGAGTGGCAGTCAGGCTCGGGGCGTTGAAAATCAAGGCGGCCACGAGAACTGCGAGAGCGACACCGGGAAGAGCTTTGATTAGGCGCTTCACTGCCGATCCTCCACAACTCCATACGATCGCCCGGTTTTGCTGCCGGCACTTCATTTCGATGGCAGGCCCGCGATTGCACGCGCCTTACCCGTTAGCTCAAGAATATGGAGGCCGGTATTGGCACGATCGACGATGTAAATGTAGCCGCGCTCGTCGGTTTCCACGTTGTTGGTCTGAATCGCGATCTTACAGCGGTCCTACCCGTCGACTTTAACACAACGCTTATCGGTCGCTTTGGTAATGCTCGGAATGAAGAAACCCACTTCTCTTGGATGATAGGGATCGCGTATATCGACTGCTCGCACGCCGGCATTAAAGAAGCTGATAAACGCAAGTTTCCTGTAGAAGACCGGCGCCATGCTCTCGTTCGAAGAATGGGCGCCGAAACGACCACCACGACTACAGAAGTTCCCGCTCGCTTCCGAGGCTGTGTAACTCGAGACAATCATGGGTTTTGTCTCCACGGTCGTGTCCGCAAACCACACCATCTGACGAGGTTCCTGACATTCGTTCAGAATTTCCTCGTCGACAATCATGACAAAATCCCGAACGCTGCCGAGCTTCTCTTTGGAAAACTCGGCGACCGGCATTTTTCCCAATGGATAGGTCGTGTGCGCGCCGTTCAACGGCAGCATTTCAAGTTGACCCACCACTGGATAGCGCAAATTCTTCGGCGTCGGCTCCTTTGGACCGCTCAACAGCTTCTCACGATCGACGATCTGCAAGACACCGCCCTTGTTGGTGCCATAGCCGAAATACACTCGATTGCTTTGCGGTCCGGTAGAGATGGGGCCGTGAAGTTCGGTGGGCACAAAACCGGTCGCGCCGGGCTCCTGGCCCGGCAAGCCGAAATCGCGAATTTTCACCGGGTGGGCGGGATCGCTTAGGTCGTAGACTTGGGTCATACGTCGCGTGCGCCAACCAGGCGCGCCCGAAACGAGAAAAGCGATCCCGGTGTCGCACTCCCACCAACTCTTGTGCGTGTCGCGCAAGCCATCGAGCCGTACGAGCAACTTCGGCTCGGCGGGCCTCGTCACGTCCCAGATTTCATGCGCTTGCCCGCCGAAGGTGCGAAGCATGTAAACCGCGTTTGGCTCGCCATGCGGAAGTTTTGAGCCGTCGCACACGCGAACCATTTGCGCGCCGCCTTGTTCGTACGCGCCTTCCTGGCCGGGAATATGGGCGACGTAGCGCGGGCGCGTTACGTCCGTCACGTCGACAATCGATGTACCGTTAAACTCCGGCTGCCCATTGATCGAATTGATGGGCTTCGGCATCGCGTCGGTTCCGCCGTGATGGCCGATATAGGCGAACCAGCGATCGCCTTGATGATGAATGGTCGGCTGATAGGCGCTGCGTCCATGAAGATCGTTATATCCGAGGAGACGCATGTTATTCGCCTCGGGCGGACTTCCGACCTTCGGCGCCTGAGCGGACGTTCGTTCAATCAATGTCGAAGCCGCCACCAGCGCTATGCCGAGCGCTAGGCGCCAAGTGGTCCGACCGGTCATTGCTCTTGCCTTCAATGCGCCGCCGCCCTCAAAATAATAATACAGCGTAAAAACAAAATTTCTATCATCGATACCGGTCATCAGTGCGATGTATCGCCACGCTCATTTCGGACCGAAGTAAGCCCGCTGGAGAGCGTCATGGGCGTGCACGTCCGCCGCCGTGTCGGAGAAATCCATCCGCATCTGACGATACTGCTACGATTTATCTATTCCGAGGGGCGGCTCTCTTTTTCCGGTTGCAATGCGGTATCGGCATTGAAACATGCACCGCTGGCGACCAGAGCCGTGATCTCTTCCTCCGGAATACCTGTTTCCCGCAGGATCTCGATACTATGTTGGCCAAGCTGCGGCGCATCGCGACGAATGTCGGGCTGGGAGCGACTCCAGCGACTGGGAACGCCGAGATAGCGCACTTTTCCTTCGCTCGGGTGATCACTCGATTTGAAAAACCCCACTGCACGGAGATGCGGATCGTCTTTCAAACGATCCAAATCATTCAACGGAGCGCATGGCAAATCGTGCCGCTGAAAAATATCGATCCATTGGGCGGTGGTTTTCGCGCGCAAAGCGTCCGCAACGAAACCATAGATTTCATCGTAACGTTGCGCGCGCGCCGTTTGATTTGAAAAACGCGGGTCGGCCGCGAATTCGTCCCCGCGTCCGATCGCTTCGAAGAAGCCTTTCCATTGCTTGTCGTTGTAGACAAGGAGGCAAAGATAGCCGTCGCGCGTGCGATACGGACCGCGGTGGACGCTGAGAATTCGGCTATATCCCATTTCGCCGTTTGGCGGTTCGAACGAAGAGCCGCCGAGATGATCGCTCAAGACGAATTGCGCCATCGTCTCGAACATCGGGATTTCAATGGATTGCCCCTTTCCCGTTCGCTCGCGATAAATGACCGCGGCGAGCACGGCGGGGACAGCGCTCATCCCGACAAGCCGGTCGATGAGCGCCAGCGGCACATAACGAGGTTCTTTCGCGCCTGCCCGCACCGATAGCGTCGGCAACGCACAAAGCCCCTGCATCAAATCGTCATAGGCCGGACGGCCGGCATAGGGCCCCGTTTCACCGAAACCGATCAAGCTCGCATAAATAAGACGAGGATTGACGACGGCCAAATCTTCCGGACCGAGCCCCAGCCGGCGTATCGAGCGCAAACGCACATTGTGCAGAAATATGTCGGCGGTTTTACAAAGCTTTATTAGCGCATCGCGAGCGGCGGTCTTCTTTAAATCCAGCACGATGCTTCGCTTGTTGCGATTCATCTGCAAATACATCGCACCCATGTCCGCGTTTCGCATCGGACCGGTCTTGCGCATGATGTCGCCGCCGGGCGCCTCAACTTTGATGACATCGGCTCCATAGTCAGCGAGCATTTGTGTCGCGTACGGACCCATGACAAGCGAGGTTAAGTCGAGAACCCGAAGCCCCTGAAGCGGACCCTGGAACGAAGACATGCGCTTACTCCTCCGTGACTTCACGTAGCCGAGGCATTCGCAGGACTATAAGCCGGCACTTCTTCGGCATGAACGAAGTAACGCGCTTGCATCGTCGGCCTCCACTTCGCAGAAGGAATCCAATTGAACAACGGGAAATCTCTGAGAACGTCTCCATGTTCGATAATCCAATGCAGCGTGTAAATGCCATTTTGGGGTTTGATTTTGTGCCAACAAGCCGCCCCGACCTATATGCTAGGCGTAGGTATGCCGAGGCGAGAGCAAGCAAGCTTGCGAAAATCAATTGCCTGGAATTTGTGTTCGATATTATTGAGGATTGGGGAAGGGCCGGCCAATGAGTGAGCGTCCGCCGATTGCCGACTGGACGACCGACTTCGATCACATCGATCCGAGTTGGACTGAAAACCCCTTCCCGATCTGGGACGACTTGCGGCAAAAATGTCCGGTCGCCCACAGCAAGCGATACTTGGGAGTGTATCTACCAACCACCTATGAGGCTGTGCGCGCCATTGCCTACGATACCGAGCACTTCTCATCCCGCCGCGTGATGGTGCGTAACGCACGGCCCGAGCCGCCCATTCCATCGCCGCCGATCACATCGGATCCGCCTCATCACAAGTCTGCGAAACAACTTCTTTTGCCGTATTTCACGCTGGCGGCGGTAGAGAAATTGGAATTGAAAACACGCATTGTCTGCAACGAACTGATCGAGCAATTTATCGCGGAGAAACGTTGCGACGCGGCAGCGCAGTATTCCAAGTATATTCCAGTGCGCGTCATCGCCCTCATGCTTGGTATTCCCGAAAAGGACAGCGATCGCTTTATCAAGTGGATTTATGAAATTCTTGAGGTCGGTATTACCGATAACACGGTGCTGATGAATGCGATCCGAGAGATGTCCGAATATTTTCTCGGCCAAATCGATCTGCGCAAACAGCACCCAACCAACGATTTGATTACCTCGCTGATGCAGGCGCGGCATGACGGGAGGTCGCTCTCGATTGAGCACATCCTCGGCACTTTGCGGTTGCTGCTGATCGCTGGCATCGACACGACGTGGAGCGCAATCGGAGCAAGCCTTTGGCATCTGGCAAAAACGCCATCCGATTGCAAAAGGCTCATCACCGAGCCCGAACTGATGCCGACTGCAGTCGAAGAACTCCTGCGTGCGTATGCGCCTGTAACCATGGCGCGTGAAGTGGTGAAAGAGACCGCGGTATGCGGCTTCCCGATCAAGCCTGGCAACATGGTGCTATTGTCGTTTCCGGCGGCCAATCGAGACCCCATGATGTTTCCCGAGGCCGACAGGGTTGTCATAGATCGCAATAATAATCGGCACGCGGCGTTTGGCCTCGGCATTCATCGCTGTATCGGCTCAAATTTGGCGCGGATGGAGGTCAAGGTCGCAATCGAGGAATGGCTCAAACGCGTCCCAAAATTCCGACTCAACCCGTCGTCGCCCGTGAAATGGTCCGAGGGCACCGTGCGCGGACCGCGGCAGCTGCCAATCCTGTTCGGTTGATCCTTTTGTCCTGGCCAAAAATTAAATCCGGAGCCTTCCTTCCAAAGGCATAAATCTCGCTAAGCGGAAAATTACTCACAAAACCTCACCCCGGACTGACCAGATGAGGTTTTTCATATGCCGGCCGATTTCTGGACGTTGCGGAAATCCATGCCCTTGTCGACATGACATCTCCATAAAGTCCGATGACTTTGGAGACGACCCGATGCACTTCGTTTCCAGCCATGTCGTCCAGATCGTGGCTAGCTGACGCATCCGTAAGATAAGTAATGCGATGGCCTCGATGGAATGCGTCAATGGCAGTTGATAGGCACGCGGCTTCACCTGCAAAACCGGCAAGGACGTAATTGCCTCCGCTGGAAGCGATGACTTCGCTAAATTGCGAAGAGGCGTAGCAAGATGGTCGGCTACGTTCGAAAATCATATCCGCCCCTGTTGGCTCGAACCCCTCGATCCAGTGGGAGAATTTCGTCGCTTGATTGAAAAACGGAGAACGGCCAGTCCACCGGATAAAGGCAACCGGCCACCCAATTTTGCGCGCATGCGCGAGCGCGGCACGGCAATTGACGAGCACTTCGGCGGCCGTGGGGATCGCGAGGGCGCGCGGGCTTGCGATATATTCTTGCTGTAGATCAACGAATACCATGATCGGGATTGTCGAGGGATCAACGTATGCACGAATATCGATGATAGAATTCATGTCGGCACCTTGTTGACTGGCTGTTTGATCGGGCGAATCCTGGAGCGTTCCAATATCCCGGGCGAGTGCCAATTGCCTTCCGGTCTTATGATCACATAAGGATCGATACCAATTGAGATCGTCTGAGGATGACGAACCGTGTTTAGAATCATTTCTACGTAATCGAAGTCCGAGAAAATCAGTTCTTGGCCGCCTTCAAATGTCGTGAAGCCGCATTTTGTCCAAAACTTCACCAGACGCTTCTGCGAGTGTACGTACAGTCGTTGATAGCCTTTCATTTCGCAAAGCTCGACGCTCGTGCGCACAAGATGGGGCGCTAAACCCGCGCTACGAAATTCTTTTCGAACCGCGAGCCGTTCGACCTTGGCGAAATCGGCGAAATAACGAATACGCATGCAACCAGCGGGCTCATCGCCCACGTAACCGAGAAGGTGAGTTGCCGAGAAGTCGTTGCCATCGAACTCTTCCTCATATGGGCATTCTTGCTCAGCCATATAAACAGCACCCCGGATCGTCATGACTCGCATGAGATCTTCGATTGTTCGCACGACAGTCACGGTGAGCTTTTGCTTTTGAAGGATTGGCGAATAATTCCTGCGCTGGCGGACTTTTCCTGACGGGCCGTCGGATCGCCGATACATGTGCAGATGAGACGTGGTGACGCCTCCATATGAGGCGCCATGGCAGAAACCCAGTCCCTCCAATATTCGCTGCCCGTCCGCAGTAACCGCTCGCGCGTAAAGATCCACGTCGCGGTATTGCGGAGTCCAGACTTTCTCAAATGCCAGCGCTATGCCGCCTGCGAGATATCCTCGGGCGTGAACGCCCCAGGCGTAAATGCCTGCCGGTTTCTCATGTTGCCGCGCCAAGAATTTTAAGTCCGGATCCTTGGTGTTCAACATTCCATCAACGAGACTTTTCATCCCCGCTTCGTTGAGCATCAGAAAGGCCAAGAATCCGTCACCAGCCGGAGCGGCAGATTTATATCGGTCCCGACGCGCGATCGCCCAGAAGCTATCCGGGTTGTGGGTCATCACACGCTGAACCACTTCGGTGGTGGTAAGCCCCGCTATATCTCTTCGGGCACTTTCCCAAAGTCTCGCTGCCTCCGAGCTATCAGGTGTAAAGACGACCAACCGTTTGGCAAGAAGCTGCGGGTCAAGTTCCGCAAGAGGATGCGCCGCGGGCTTCGGCACCTGGGCGACAGCTCCTGCAGCGCGGGTAATGCGATGGTCGTGAGCGGTCATGGCCTTTGCCCCAGGTTGTATCCCGACTCAGAGTCTGCAAAGCTTAGGCTCTGTCGGGGGGAGAGTATGTGGCCACAACGGAACAGCGGTGTTCCGATTTTGGAACGTCAGGAATCAGCGCCTGCTAACCAGGCGGCCGATTGGGAGGCCATTCGTCTTTTTCTTGAAGTGGCCCGCCGCGGCAGTTTTCGAGCAGCAGCCGACGCGCTTGGCGTTTCGATCAACACGTTACGCAGACAGATTGACGAACTAGAGCAGCAACTGTCGGTCAAGCTATTGACGCGTCACGTCGATGGAGTGCGCACAACGGCCGAAGGGGAACACATTCTCGATGCTGCCAAGAGAATGGAAATCGCTTCGTTCGGAATTGTGCGTGCGCGAGACCGTTCGCTTTCGGCCCTCTCGGGAGAAGTGAAATTGGCCGTAACGGAGGGCTTGGGAACATTCTGGATTGCCCCGAGACTTGTCGAATTCCAACGTGCACATCCCGGACTTGTGGTGAATTTGATGTGCGCGATGCAATCAGCCGACGTATTGCGGCTTGAGGCCGATGTCGCGATACAGTTAATCAAACCCACGACCCCCGACATCAAGGTGGTCAAGCTTGGACGGCTACATTCGATGCCGTTTGCCGGGCGGTCATATATCGAAACGTACGGAGTTCCGAAGACCCTCCAAGACATGGTCAATCACCGCATCGTCCTGCAACTCGCCGAACAAACGAAGACGCGCAAGCTATTTGATCAGGTGTTTGCCGGCATTCCGTGGAGCGGTTTTGTTTCGATGGTCAATAACACGAGCACGGCGCACTCCTGGGCGATCGCGAAGGGGGCGGGTATTGGCTGGGTGCCTACATATATACACGCCATTGGCGGGAGATTTGTTCCCATTGAACTAAACGCGCATTTTCCGTTTGACATATGGCTTACCTATCATCCCGATGCCGGCCGAATTCCGCGCGTGCGGCGTATGATTGAATGGATTATCGAAGCGTTCGATCCGCGAAAATTTCCTTGGTTTCGTGATGAATTCATCCATCCGAGCGAATTGGTGAAACTTTACCGAGGAGAGCCCTTGATCAATCTTTTCGAAGGGTTCATTCACGCGGACGAAGCGTCTGCTTTGCCCACGGACAAGCATCATGGCGGTAATATTCTGCGATAGCTTTATTCCAGAAATAGGCCGCTCATCTCACTTCCACCGACTGACCCAGTGAGGGGTCTTGAGGTTTGGAAAACAATCAGACCGATGATGCACGGGAGCGATTTCGGTTCTTCCGATAAAATGGCTTCCGACACTGCCAAATAGGCCACCGTGTGTCGATCTGTTCCGAAAGTGGAACGCCCCTTTCCATTACCGCTTACATACGGAACCAAGCGCCGCGCGGTAACCTTCCCGCAGGCTGGGGTAGAAAAGCGGGGGCAGAGATGCCCCAGCCGCGTCTGAGCAATCCTAACTGAGTGTTGGGTTGGAAATTCAATTTCCTAGGGGTTTCCCAGCTTGTTCAAATCTGACGTCGTCGGCGTCATTCCCTTGGGGTATCGAAGCATGGAGGGGGTTATGCTGACGATTGCGACCGTGACAGAGAGAGAGAATAACATACGCGGCTTCCAGCAATTGGTCGTGGATGCGGTGGAATTGGCCGGCTCGATCTCGCCTTCCCTCAAAGCGCAACTTGTTTCCATACTCGGCTCAACCTTCCCCTTAGAGGTCTCGCCCACAATCAGCCAGCAAAAGGCCGGTTTGCCAGCTGTATTGCGCATGTTCATGTATGCAAGACATGAAGCAGATCGATTTTCGGATCTCCGAAATGCGCGCCAATCGCTCGATACCTGCGTGGCATTTCTCATCGATAGTGCGAGCTGCAATCAAGTTAGACTGACAAATAAATTTCACTGATCCGGCAGCTTTGCGCGCGAAAGTTGCGATGATCGCTCGTGTTAAGAGGCCCCTCTTCCACTAGCTCCATCGCCGGTGTCAAAATTAATTCTTGTAGTGAACTTCGCTCGAGCTCGGCCGGCGGAGCCGGCCGGCTAGCATTACTCGGCGAATGGACTGATCGCCTCCTACCGTTCCAACGCAAGGTCCCGCCCCGAGAACCGGCCAAGGGCGCAGATGTTTCTCGCTACAGTTGAATCAGGCGGCTGCCGCTCGTACCGGCATAGGTTTCGGTGGAAAAACTCAGACGGGTTCAAGTATTTTGCAGACGGCCGACCGCCGATATCCCCGGCAAGTCAGGCATTTACACGCCATATCTGTTTCTGTCTGCATC
>CAVVVV010000003.1:0-19332 GCA_963751685.1 uncultured Alphaproteobacteria bacterium
CTTCGGCTTTAAAGTCTTTTTTCGCCTGTCACCACGATCTCGGGTCTACCCGAGATCAGATCATCACTGCACAAGTCGGCTATAGCCGACTTGTGTGGCATGAGCATTGCTAGTCTCTGAGCGTCGAATGACGTTTCAGGGAGAGTGCGATGAAAAGAGCCGAGCTGACGGAGAAAATCTCGACATCAAACGCGAGAAGGGCTGGAGCTGGAAACACATCTGCGAAAATCGGCGGCATTCGCCAGTGCTGATCGTCGGCGCCCTGCCTGGGCCAGATGAAGCTGACCAAGCCGTAGGCGGCGAAGGCGCCGCACTATTCGGCTCTCGGAAGGCCGAGACAACCCTCCTCAACGAGGTGCCGATGCGGGGCACGGCTACCGATGCCCCCGACGGATCCGCTGTCTACCGCTTCTATGAAATCGTGATGGTCAACGGCCCGGCCTGGAAGGCGCTGATCGAGGAAGAATTCGGCGACGGCATCATGTCCGCGATCGACTTCGACATGCCTGATCGAACGCAGCCAACCCAAGGGCGACCGCGTGAAGATCACCATGTCCGGCAAGTTCCTTCCGTATAAATATTACGGCGCCATGGGAACGTGCCGGAAGAGGCTACAAGGAGGGATAGATCACGTCCTCCTTCGAGGCTCGCTATCGCGAAATGCACCTCAGGACGACAGTTATTTTAATTACGTCGTCATCCTGAGGAGCCATACTGGCACAGGTCGGATTTATCCGACTTGTGCTTGATCTCATTTATCTCGGGTGGACAAGTAGTGATGACGCTTTACTTCGCGATCACCTGCGGCCCGATCTCGATGATCCTGTTCACGCCGGTGAGCGCCATCGTGGTCTTCAACTCGCTCTTGATGCAGCCGATCGCCTCGCTAACGCCTTCTTCGCCGAGGCGCCGAGGCCGTAAATATAGGCGCGGCCGATCATGCAGCTCTTGCGCCGAGCGCGAGCGCGCGCATCACGTCCTGGCCCGTGCGCATGCCGCCGTCGAACATCACCTCGACCTGGTTGCCGACCGCGCGCGCGATTTTCGGAAGCTCCGAGATCGAGGAGGGCGCGCCGTCGAGCTGCCGCCCGCCATGGTTGGAAACGACGATCGCATCGGCGCCGTGCTCCGCCGCGAGCTTGGCGTCGGCTGCCTCCAGGATGCCCTTCAGAATCAGCGGGCCTTTCCAGGTGCTGCGGATCCATTTCACGTCGGCCCAGTTCAGCGTCGGATCGAATTGGTTCTGAATCCATACGCTGAGCGAGCCCGATTGTCGACGCCCTCGACGTCGCTCGACGATGTTGCCGAAGGTGCGGCGCTTGCGCCGAGCACGCTCACGATCCAGCGCGGCTTCGTCATGATGTCGATAAAATTGGGGATCTTCATCTTCGGCGGCACCGACAGTCCGTTCTTGATGTCGTGGTGGCGTTGGCCGATCACCTGCAGGTCGACGGTGAGCACGAGCGCGGAGCATTTCGCGGCCGCCGCGCGCTCGATCAGGCGCGATGAATTTGCGGTCGCGCATGACGTAAAGCTGAAACCAGAACGGCGCTTTGACTTCCTCGCGACGTCCTCGATGGAGCAGACCGACATCGTGCTGAGGCAAAACGGAATGCCGGCTTTTTCCGCCGCGCGCGCGGCGAGAATTTCGCCGTTGCCGCGCTGCATGCCGCAAAGCCCGACCGGCGCGAGCGAAAGCGGCGCTGCCGCGGCCTTGCCGAGAATTTTCGTCGCGGTGGAGCGCTTCGCGACATCGACGAGGATCTTTTGCCGGAACTTGATCGCCGCGAAGTCGCGCGGTTCGCGGCAAGCGTCTCCTGGGCGTAAGAGCCGGCTTCCGCGTAATCGATGAACATGCGCGGCACCTGGCGGTGCGCGATTTCCCGTAAATCCTCGACACAAGTGACGGTCTTCATGGAATTCCCCAAGCTCGAATGAATGCCGCGCTCTGATAGCACGACCGGTTTCGGCGGCAAATGCGGGAGAGGGAACGGTTCGCGACATCCGGCCGCGAGAGGCAGCCTCTAGTCGGGAGGAGCGCCTCAGCCGAAAGCTGCCGCGAAGATCAAATGACCGGGAAATGAAAAGAAGACTTCGGACGCGAACAGCGAAAACTCGACAAGAAGCTCGACGAGGCGCTGAAAGAGATTTTCCCGGCATCCGATCCGGTAGCCATAACGGAGCCGGCGCCGACATAGCCGGAGCAAGAGCGGAAACGGCGAGCAACCCGAGCCGATCAACGGTTCAAAGGAAAAACAGCCCGCTAAAGCGACCAAGTTTCTTCTTTATATTCGCCGGCGATCTGATAGAGTATATAGGGGGTCGACGAGCGGAGGAAAAATGTCGCTGGTCATGCCCGAACTCGACGGGGCGTTCTCGATCGCCGCGCGGAGATCGCCGCAGCGCTGCGCCGCATCGTGCCGGGCGAAGGCGTGATCGAAATCCCGATCGAAATGCGGGCCTACGAGACCGATGCACTCACCGCCTATCGCCAGATGCCGCTGGTCGTGGTGCTGCCGGAGACGGTCGAGCAGGTCTCGCGGGTGCTGCAGGTATGCCACGAGCAATGGTATCAAGGTGGTGCCGCGCGGCGCCGGCACATCGCTGTCGGGCGGCGCGCTGCCGCTCGCCGACGGCGTGCTCCTGGGCATGGCGAAATTCAACCGCATCCTCGACATCGATTACGAGAACCGCTGCGTCGTGGCGCAGCCGGGCGTCACCAATCTCGCCATCACCAAGGCGGTGGAGCAGGCGCGGCTTCTATTACGCGCCCGATCCCTCCTCGCAGATCGCCTGCACCATCGGCGGCAATGTCGCGGAGAATTCCGGCGGCGTGCATTGCCTGAAATACGGCCTGACCACCAACAATGTGCTCGGCGTCGAGATGGTGCTGATGACCGGCGAGGTCGTCTGCGCTCGGCGGCAAGCATCTCGACAGCGACGGCTACGATCTCTTCGGTCGTCATGACCGGCTCGGAGGGCCTGCTCGGCGTCGTCACCGAAGTGACGGTGCGCATTCTGCAGAAGCCCGAGACGGCGCGCGCCCTGCTGGTCGGCTTTCCCACGATCGAAGCCGCCGGGCGAATGCGTCGCCGAGATCATCGGCGCCGGCATCATTCCCGGCGGCATGGAAATGATGGACAGGCCTGCCATCCACGCGGCGGAGGATTTCGTCCATGCCGGCTATCCGCTCGATGTCGAGGCGCTGCTGATCGTCGAACTCGATGGCCCCGAGGCCGAAGTCGACCACCTGATCGAGCAGCGTCAGCGAGATCGCGCAGCGCAATGCGGCGCGACGACCTTGCGCGCCTCGAATTCGGAAGAGGAGCGCCTGATATTCTGGGCCGGGCGCAAGGCGGCGTTTCCGGCGGTCGGGCGCATCTCGCCCGATTATTTCTGCATGGACGGCACGATCCCGCGCAGCGAGCTGCCCGAGGTGCTGGACGCGCATGCGCGAGCTGTCGGCGGAAGTACGGCTTGCGCGTCGCCAATGTCTTTCATGCCGGCGACGGCAATCTGCATCCGCTCATCCTCTTCGATGCGAACAATCCGGACGAACTCGAGCGCGCCGAAGAATTCGGCGCCGACATTTTGCGGCTTTGCGTCAAGGTCGGCGGCGTGCTCACCGGCGAGCATGGCGTCGGCGTCGAGAAGCGCGACCTGATGCCGGAGATGTTCACGCGAGACCGATCTCGCCCAGCAGCAGCGCCTCAAATGCGCCTTCGATGCCGAAGGGCCTGCTCAATCCCGGCAAGGTGTTTCCCGATGCTGCACCGCTGCGCCGAGCTCGGCCGCATGCATGTGCACGGGCGGCACGGTGCCGTTTCCCGATACTGCCGCGGTTCTGATGCCGGACACTGTCGCTCACGCCACGCGACGAGGCCGAGCTCGTCGAGGCCGTCGCATGGCGCTCGCGGCGAAAACGCCGTTCGAGGTGATCGGGCGGCACCAAGCGACGCGATCGGGCGCGCCGGTCGCAAGCCGACACGCACGCTCGATCTTTCGGCGCTTTCCGGCATCGCGCTCTATGAGCCCGAGGAGCTGATCCTCACGGCGGGCCGGCAACGCCGCTCGCCGAGATCGAAACGGCTGCTCGCGCGAAACAACCAGATGCTCGCCTTCGAACCGCCGGACCTCGGCCGCTGCTCGGCGGCAAGGCGGGCGCGGCACGCTCGGCGGCATGCTCGCTGCAATCTCTCGGCCCGCGCCGCATCAAGGCGGGAGCGGCGCGCGATCATCTCTCGGCATCGCGGCCGTGTCCGGGCGTGGCGAAGCCTTCAAGGCCGGCGGCCGGGTCGTGAAGAACGTCACCGGCTATGATCTGCCGAAGCTGCTGGCGGGCTCCTACGGCACGCTCGCGGCGCTGACCCGTCACGTTGAAAGTGCTGCCGCGCCCCGAAACCGAAGAGACGACTGGTGCTTCTGGGCTCGACGACGCGAGGCGGTCGCGCCATGGCGCTCGCGATGCGGCTCGCCATGCGATGTTTCGGCGGCAGCACATCTGCCGGGAAACGTCGCCGCGCATCGCCGTGCAGTCGGTTCGGCCGGAAGTGCCGTCACGGCGCTTCGCTCGAAGGCATCGCGCCATCCATTGCGTATCGCCGCGAGAAATTCGAGACCTGCTGCGCCGTTCGGCGAGCTCGCGGTGCTGACGGCGCGATGACTCGCGCGCGTTCTGGGCGCGGTCCGCGACGTCGCTCCGTTCGCGGACGGCAGCCGACAACGCGCTCTGGCGCTTTCGGTCGCCGCCCAGCGTCGGGCCGCAGCATCGCCAGCGCGATTACCGCCGCAGATCGGCGCGAGATGTTCTACGACTGGGCGGGCGGCCTCATCTGGCTCGAGTGCCGCCGACGAGGATGCCGTGCGAGCTCGCCATCCGCGCGCGCGATCAGCGGCGAGGGTCACGCCACGCTCGATCCGCGCGCCGACGGAAGTCCGCGCCGAGTCGACGGTGTTCCAGCCGCAGGCGCCGGCACTCGCGGCGCTCACGCGCCGGGTAAAGGAGGCTTTCGATCCGAAGGGGATCCTCAATCCCGGCCGCATGTACAGGGGCGTGTAGGATGCAGACCACTTTCACCGCCGAGCAGCTCGAAGATCCGCGACATCGCCGAGGCCGAACGGGATCTTGCGCGAAATGCGTGCATTGCGGCTTCTGCACCGCGACCTGCCCGACCTATGTGCTGCTCGGCGACGAGCTCGATAGCCCGCGCGGCCGCATCTATCTCATCAAGAACATGCTGGAGAAGGGCGAGCCGGCGACCGCCGAAACGGTGAAGCACATCGACCGCTGCCTTTCCTGTCTCTCCTGCATGACCACCTGCCCCTCGGGCGTCAACTACATGCATCTGGTCGATGATGCCCGCGCCCATGTCGAGGAAACCTATCAGGCGCCCATTGTTCGAAAGGATGTTGCGCGCGCTGCTTGCCTTCGTCATGCCGCGACCCGGCCTCTTCCGCCTGGCGCTGATCGCGGCGAGGCTCGCGCAGGCCGTTCGCGCCGCTGTTCGGCGCGTCGGCTGAAGCGCGTCGAGGCCATGCTGGCGCTCGCGCCCAAGCACGTTCCGGCGCCGAAACCTTCGGCTGACCGCCGGAATCTATCCGGCCGAGGGGCAAAGCGGGGCCGGGTCGCGCTGCTTTGGGCTGCGTCCAAAGCGTGCTCGACCCGGCGATCAACGCGGCGGCGATCCGGCTTCTCAACCGCTTGGTGTCGAAGTCGTGGTCTCCGGGGGCGAAGCCTGCTGCGGCTCGCTGACCCATCACATGGGCCGCGAGAAGGACGCGCTCGCCAGCGGCGCGACGCCATCGATGCCTGGACGGCGAGATCGGCGGCGCAAGTCGATGCGGTCATCGTCACGGCGTCGGGCTGCGGCACCACGATCAAGGACTACGGCCATATGCTGCGGCTCGATCCGCTTATGCCGGAGAAGGCGAGCGAGATTCAGCGCTGGCCAACGACATCACCGAATATCTCGCGAAGCCTCGACTTGCCCAGCGGCCGCCGACGCAGCTCTCACGCATCGCCTATCATTCCGCCTGCTCGATGCAGCACGGCCAGAAGATCAAGACCATGAGCCGAAGGAGCTGCTTGCGAAACGCCGGCTTCGAGGTGCCGAAGTGCCCGAAGGCCATCTGTGTTGCGGGTCGGCCGGCACCTACAACATCCTGCAGCCGGAGATCGCCGGCCGGCTCTGCGCGACGCAAGATCGCCAATATCGAAAGCACCAACGCCCGAAGCCATCGCCACCGGCAATATCGGCTGCATCACCCAGATTGCGGCGGTACTGACCATTCCCATTCTGCACACGGTCGAACTGCTTGACTGGGCCTATGGCGGGCCGAAGCCGCATGCCTCGAAGGCTGCTATCCAGAAGGACGACGATAGGCCAGGATGGCGAAGATGCCCAAGGGCGTCAGCTTTCACCGAACGCATCGAAGCCCGGTCATGCGACCGCGTGCTGACGCCGAGGCGATCGCCTTTGCTTCGCCGATCCCTGCATCGCGCCTTCGAGCGCGCGAACGGCCAGCGCCTGCTGGCACGCCGCGCCGAGCGCAAAGCGCTTCGACAAGGGCGAGCTGCCCGATTTTCTGCCCGAGACCAAGTCGATCCGCGACGGCGACTGGAAAGTGGCGCCAATCCCCCACGATCTCCAGGACCGCCGCGTCGAGATCACCGGGCCGACCGACCGCAAGATGGTGATCAATGCGCTCAATTCCGGCGCCAAGGTCTTCATGGCCGATTTCGAGGACGCCAATTCGCCGACCTGGGACAATCTGATCGAGGGCCAGATCAATCTCATGGACCGCTGGACCGGCAAGCATGGACATCATCGATCCCGAGACCAAGAAGCGCTATGCGCTGGCCGACAAGCCGGCGGTCCTGATGGTCAGGCCCGCGCGGCTGGCATCTCGATGAAGCCCACATGAAGGTCGACGGCAAGCCGGTGTCGGGCGCGCTTTTCGATTTCGGCCTCTATTTCTTCCACAATGCCAAGGACCTCGCTCGCCAAGGCTCGGGCCCCTATTTCTATCTGCCCAAACTCGAGAGCCATCTCGAAGCGCGGTTGTGGAACGAGGTCTTCATCCGCGCCCAGAGCGCCATCGGCTCGCCGCTCGGCACGATCAAGGCGACGGTGCTGATCGAAACGCTGCCCGCCGCCTTCGAGATGGACGAGATCCTCTTCGAGTTGCGCGATCAATTGTCGGGCCTCAATTGCGGGCGCTGGGACTACATCTTCTCCTTCATCAAGACATTCGCCAGCAACAAGCGCTTCCTGCTGCCCGACCGCTCGCAGGTGGTGATGTCGAAGGCCTTTCTTGCCGCCTATTCGGCGCTTCTCATCAAGACCTGCCATCGCCGCGGCGCTTTCGCCATGGGCGGCATGGCGGCGCAAATTCCCAATCGCAAGGACGCCGGAAGCCAACCGGGTCGCCTTCGAGAAGGTGCGCGCCGACAAGGAGCGCGAGGCCGGAACGGCCATGACGGCACCTGGGTGGCGCATCCCGATCTCGTGCCGGTCGCCATGGAAGTCTTCGATCGAACTGATGCCGACGCCCAACCAGCTCTACGTGGCGCGCGAGGACGTGAGCGTCGGCCGAAGGAGTTGCTCGAGGTTCACGAGGGCACCCGCACCGAAGCGGGCTTCCGCGAGAACATCCGCGTCGGCGTGCAATACATCGAGGCCTGGCTCCGGGGCCGCGGCGCGGTGCCGATCTACAATCTGATGGAGGATGCGGCGACCGCCGAAATCTCCCGCTCGCAGATCTGGCAGTGGATCTATTCGGCGCCAAGCTCGAAACGGGCGCAAGGTCACGCCGGATCTCTTCGAGCGGTTCTCGAGGAGGAAATGAAGCGGGTGCGCGAAGAGCTCGGGCCGACGGACTTCGATGCCGGCCACTTCAAGGAAGCGATCAGGTGTTCAAGGACATGTCGCTGTCGATGGATGTCGAGGAATTCCTCACCATCCCGGCCTATGCGACTGGTGATCGTCAAAAAAAAAAAAAAAAAAAAAAAAAAAAAAAAAAAAAAAAAAAAAAAAAAAAAAAAAAAAAAAAAAAAAAAAAAAAAAAAAAAAAAAAAAAAAAAAAAAAAAAAAAAAAAAAAAAAAAAAAAAAAAAAAAAAAAAAAAAAAAAAAAAAAAAAAAAAAAAAAAAAAAAAAAAAAAAAAAAAAAAAAAAGGAGTAAAAAGTGAAAGGGATCGGGGCCGTCTTCCCAGAGACGGCCCCGTTGGCTTCCGCTCCCGTATTCTTTCCGGTGAAAAAAAAAAAAAAAAAAAAAAAAAAAAAAAAAAAAAAAAAAAAAAAAAAAAAAAAAAAAAAAAAAAAAAAAAAAAAAAAAAAAAAAAAAAAAAAAAAAAAAAAAAAAAAAAAAAAAAAAAAAAAAAAAAAAAAAAAAAAAAAAAAAAAAAAAAAAAAAAAAAAAAAAAAAAAAAAAAAAAAAAAAAAAAAAAAAAAAAAAAAAAAAAAAAAAAAAAAAAAAAAAAAAAAAAAAAAAAAAAAAAAAAAAAAAAAAAAAAAAAAAAAAAAAAAAAAAAAAAAAAAAAAAAAAAAAAAAAAAAAAAAAAAAAAAAAAAAAAAAAAAAAAAAAACCCCCCCCCCCCCCCCCCCTTTTTTTTTTTTTTTTTTTAAAAAAAAAAAAAAAATTTGCTTTATGTTGAGCATGATTATAAGAAAACGGGGCCGCTCACGCCAGGCGGTCCCGTGGTATCGCCCCCCGGAGAAAAAACTTCAGATCACGATCACTTTAGTGCCGACCTTCACCTTCTCGTAGAGGTCGATGACGTCTTCGTTGCTCATCCGGATGCAGCCGGAGGAAACCGCGTGCCGATCGTGTGCGGCTCGTTCGAGCCGTGGATGCGATAGAGCGAAGAGCCGAGATACATCGCGCGCGCGCCGAGCGGGTTTTCCGGGCCGCCCGCCATATACTCCGGCAGGTCGGCGGCGCAGCGAGCATTTCCGCCGGCGGACGCCAATCCGGCCATTCTTTCTTCGCGTGATCGTCTTCACGCCCGCCCATTCGAAGCCCGGCCGGCCGACGCCGATGCCGTAGCGGATCGCCTTGCCGTCGTCTGCGACGAGATAGAGGAAGCGGTTCGGCGTATCGATAACGACGGTGCCCGGCTTTTCGTGCGTCGGGTAGTCGACAACTGCTTCAAGAATCGCGGATCTATGCGCCGCGCGGCTGCTATGCGATAGGGACTCGCGGCGCGCATACAGCACTGGCGCATTTGCTGCCGCGGCCGCCATGTCTTCCCACGGACGTTGATTGCGCCGCGCGGCAATTCGCCGGTGCGCGCCGCTGAACAGAAATTCGATGAAGCCGCCGCCCATCGAACCTGGCCGAGCTGCGCCCGGCCGGTTGTCGGCGAAGTCCGAGCGCTCGCGCGGCGCGGGGCGCACATCGGCGCTCGGGTGCGCCGCATAGCGCGGCGCGCCCGACGAGTTGGGCGCCGCGCGGGCGATCGAGCGGATCGGCCGCGCCGGCGTGAGCGCGACAGAAGAGAGGGGAAGGAAGGCAAACATTGCGCATCGACGTACTCCCAATTGATCGCCGAAACGGACGCTTATGCCTAACCCAGCGTTGCGACCGAATGGTAAAGGCCGAAATCTGCGCGATTTTCGGCCGATAGCCGCGCGGTCAATGCGGATATGGTTGACGGAAGGTTGACGGCCCGCGGCGGATGCGGCGAGAATCAGTCAGCCGGAGCGCGGCAAACGCGAACTAGGGCCGCCGGATAGCGGGAAGCCAGATAGGGCCGCGGCGCAATCCGATCAAGCGAGCGCTGCAATCGGAAATCGCTCGGCGACGAAGGCGAGCACCAGCGGGCCGCCGACTGCATGAAGAGCGCGGGCCGGCGATCCGCCCGATCAGACGCCCGTAACCGGAGGCCCGAAAAGCGCGAGCGGCACGGTGCCGCGCGCGATCGTCATCAGGCCATTGCGCGATGCCGAACAGGATGGCAAAGCGCCGCGGCGATCGGCAGCCGAGACGCCAAGGAGCGACAGCAGCCGCAGGCGAAAATCAGGATCCCACCGCGCCGCGCGCGATAGTCAGAGGATGCTGCTTGCGCGCAAAAATAAACTCGAGAAGCCGCGCCGCGACTTGCGCCGGGCCGAACAGCGCGCCGATGGAGACGACGGTCGCGGCATCGATCCCGCAGCGCGCGAAAATCGCGAGCATATGCGCGGATAGAGCCGACGGAACGAACACGTAGAGCGCGAACGCGCGGCGACGAGCAACGAAGGGCAGCCCTTCGCCGGCAGGTGCTTCGGCCGTGCCTGCACGGGGCCTCCGGGAACGGCTACTTCGCGGCGCCGCATGCTCGCGCGGCAACGCAAAGGCGAGAGCGGCGCGGCGACGAAAGCGAGCAGTGCCGCATAGACCTGATAGGTGCCTTGCCAGCCGATCTTTTCGATCAGGAGATGCGTGAGCGGCCAACTCACGGTCGATGCAAAGCCGCCGATGAAAGTGAGTAGCGTGATGGCTCGGCGCGCGCTCGTCCCGAAAATGCGCGCCAAGCGTCGCGAAGGCGGGATCGTAAAGCGCCGCCGCCATCGCGGCGCCGAGCAGCACCCAGACCGCGAAATAGGCGACCGGATTGCTCGGCGTAGGCCGAGGCGACCAGGCCGGCAGCGCCGGCGAGAAAGCCGACGGCATAACCACGTGACCGCCGTAACGGTCGATCATCTTGCCGACAAAAGGCGAGCAGAGGCCGGCCGCGAGCAAACCCACGGAAAATCCACCCATCGAAAGGTGAGCGACCAGCCGCGCGCTTCCGCGATCAGCGGCACGATCAGGACGGGCGTGTAGAAAATCGCGCCCCAGGAAAGCAGTTGGCAAAAGCCAAGAATGGGAATTGCTCGCCAGCGACTCTTGAGCAGGCGGGCGAGATTTTCATGCGGCCTTCGGATTTCTCCGGGAGATGCGTCGACGCGTCTTGGCAGAGTCGCGCGCAACGGGAAGGGGTCTGTATCGTGACGGGTTCGTATCGTTGACCATCCGTTAACGAGCGTCGTTGATTCGCCTTAACGGGGGCCGCATTTTCGCGCATGCCGCGCGGAGATGGTTTGTATCTCGTCGTCCCGCTCATCGCCCTGGCGCTCTTCGAGCTGCCGGGTATTCGACTACGAGCAGCGTGAGCCGTGGCGCACGGAGGCCGAGGAAAGTGCCTCGCCGAGAAAACCGTACAGCCTTCCGCCTATATGGAGCCGGAGTCCTCGATCACGGCCGCGGCGCCTGTGGCATGGCGCATCCTTTCAAGGTCGCGGCGATGAACGGTGGCTATGTCACAGTCGCGCCGAAGGCGACGCTCGCTTGCCCGATCATCAGCGAAGTGGACCGCTGGCTCGCGGAATCGGTGCAGCCGCGCGGCCGACGCATGGTTCGGCGAGCAGGTCGTCGAGATCCAGCAGATATCCGCTTACTCATGCCGCAGCATGAACAGCCAGCCCGGCGCGCAACATTTCCGAGCACGCTTTCGGCAACGCGCTCGATGTCGCGGCCTTCAAGCTGCGAGCGGGCGCGAAGTGACGGTCAAGAACGGCTGGAAGGGCTCCTATGAGGAGCGCGGCTTTCTGCGCCATATTTTTTCCGCCGCCTGCGAAAGATTCTCGACGGTACTCGGTCCGGGCGCCGACGCCTTTCACTACGATCACTTCCATCTCGATCTCGCGCGCCGCTCTTCTGGGCGCACCGTCTGCAGGCCAACGCCAGAAGAATGCCACCGCCGATGTGCGCGACCGCCAGGGCTGCCGATGGTCCGGCAACGCCGACGCATTACGCCGCCGATGATCGCGGCGCGAATGCCGTTGAGCACCAGTCGACGTGTGGCTATCAGCGAAAGGGACCAATGGGGCGCCGCGCCGACGATTCACGGGACGCGTCCAACAGACCTGCCCTTGTGCCTACGCCGCAACCAGCGCCGCGCGCGGCCAATCCTCCGGCCGGACCCGCGTGGTCGAGGACAGTATCCGCCCGCCTTATACCGCTATGCTCCGCCGACCCGAACCGGCCGGTTCCACCGAAGAATGTGCCGCGGGCCAAGCTCGGCGACGATCCGATGACAACGGGCTCGATCCAAGCGTCGCTGCGGCAAGGAAAGAAACTGAAATCCGGGTCCGGACGCGGCGGCGGGCGAGATTACGAGCCGAACGTTGGGCGATGCTGCGACCCTCGCCGTCTGCCCGGCACTCGGGTCCGGCCTTCGCCGGCCCAACGTAAACCGTGCCGGGAACCGACGCTTGGCTTCTAGGTAAGCATGAATCGGCGACAAGCCCGGCCATGACGAATAAACACTTTCAGCAAACTACTAAGACGGCCGTTCCTTCGGATCTCCATAGCCGCCGCCGGTCGGGCATATGACGGTCACCGCTTCGCCCGGCTTCGAGGACCGTCTGATCGCATCCTTCGAGCGGCTCCAAGTGGCCGTCGCGCCGCCGTACGGAATTCTCGCCGAGCTGGCCGGCCTCTCCGCCCGCCAAACCAAACGGCCGCACGCGGCGATGGCCGGACAAAATCGCACAATCCATCTTCTCCAGAAATCGGATGGCGCCGTGAGATGCCGTTGCCGGCATTCCATTTGCCACGTCCGCCGGAATTCGGCCGGATATGGAAATCTTCCAGCAGCACCGGAAAGCGGAATTCGAGAACTTCCGGATCGGTGAGGCGCGTGTTGGTCATGTGCGTATGCACGGCGTCGGTGCCGTCGAAACCAGGTCCGGCTGGCGAGCCGGAGCAGATCGTCTCGTAATACTGGTAGCGCGCGTTGCCAAAGGTGAGATTGTTCATGGTGCCCTGAGCCGCAGCGAGCGCGCCGAGCGCGCCGAACAGACAGTTCGTCACCGCCTGCGAGGTTTCCACATTGCCGGCGACGACCGCCGCCGGATATTCCGGCGAAAGCAACGACGCTTTCGGGAACGACGATGCTGATCGGCCGCAGGCAGCCGGCATTCATCGGGATTTCGTCGTCGACCATGACGCGAAAAACATAGAGCACGGCGGCGCGCGTCACCGGCGCGGGCGCATTGAAATTCGTCGGCTGCTGCGGGCTGGTGCCGGTGAAATCGACCGTAGCTTCGCGTTTTTTCTTGTCGACCGAAATCTTCACCTTGATGACTGTGCCCTGATCCATCTCGTAGGAGAATTCGGAATCGTGCAGACGGTCGAGCACGCGGCGCACCGAATTCCGCGGCGTTGTCCTGCACATGGCCCATATAGGCGTGACGACATCAAAGCCGAAATCGGCGATGATCTTCTTGAGCTCCGCACGCCCTTTTCGTTGGCGGCGATCTGCGCTTTCAGGTCGTTGATGTTCTGCACCGGATTGCGCGCCGGATATTTCGCGCCCGAGCAGCAGCTCGTTCAATTCTCTCTCGCGAAAGCGGCCCTCGATCGACGAGCTTGAAATTGTCGATATAGACGCCTTCCTCCTCGATCGTGGTCGCGCGCGGCGACATCGAGCCCGGCGTGATGCCGCCGACATCGGCGTGATGGCCGCGGCTCGCGACCCAGAAAATGATCTCGCTTGCCTGTCGTCGTCAAAGACCGGCGTGCAAACGGTAATGTCGGGAAGATGCGTGCCGCCGTTATAGGGCGCGTTCAGCGCATAAACGTCGCCGGGCTTCAGCCGGCCGCGGTTTTCGCGGAATACCGTCTCGACCGAGCGATCCATCGAGCCGAGATGCACCGGCATATGCGGCGCGTTGGCGACGAGGTTTCCCTCGCCGTCGAACACCGCGCAGGAGAAATCGAGCCGCTCCTTGATGTTCACCGAATAGGCGGTGTTCTGCAGCGTCACGCCCATCTGCTCGGCGATCGACATGAACAGATTGTTGAAGACTTCGAGCATCACCGGGTCGGCCTCGGTGCCGATCGCTTTGGTCGCGCGCGAGTTTTCACGCGCGTGAGCACGAGATGGTTTTTGCGCGTGACCTCCAGCCTGCCAGCCATCCTCGACCATGACGGTCTGGTTCGGCTCGATGACGAGCGCCGGCCCCGCGACGCGGTGGCCCGTGAGCAGCTGCTCGCGGAGCAATACCCGCGCCTCGTGCCAAGCGCCGCGCGGAAAAAACGCGCGTTTTTCGCCGGGCGCGGCGAGGGGCCCTTGTCGCGGGATTTCCTTCTCCGCGAATTTCGCGCCGCCGCCGACGGCCTCGACCGAAACAGCCTCGACCACGATATCCTTCGTCTCGTCGATGAAGCCGAAGCGGGCGCGGTGCGCGGCTTCGAAGGCCGCTTTCATCGCGGCAAGCGTCATCGGCAGCCGATACGTGTCGGATTTTCGATCGTGTAGGCTGGAACTTCGAGCGGCGTATCGGTGCCGGCGTAGCGGATATGCGCGCGCACGTGCACGCGTGATATCGTCGCGCGCGCACGCCTTGGCCCGCGACCTCGTCCGTCGCCTCCCGGACGAGCTTATCGCCGAGCTTGGTCGATTGCGGCTTGCGCCGCGTCGCCGAACGGCTCCTCGATCGCCTGCGTGCGCGTTGCGCGGATGTCGGCGAGCCCATGCCATAGGCCGAAAGCAACCCCGAGAACGGATGGATCAGCACCGTTTTCATGCCGAGCGCGTCGGCGACGAGGCAGGCGTGCTGGCCGCCTGCGCCGCCGAAGCAATTCAGCGCATAGCGCGTCACGTCGTAGCCGCGCGCGACGGAAATCTTCTTGATCGCGTTCGCCATGTTCTCGACGGCGATCGTGATGAAGCCGTCGGCGACTTCCTCCGGCTTTTGCCGCCGCCGATCTCTTGGCGAGCGCCGCGAACGCCGTGCGCACGGATTTGTCGTCGAGCGGCTCGTTTTGCTGCGGCCCGAAAATCTTCGGGAAGAAATCTGCAATGAGTTTTCCGGCCATCACGTTCGCGTCGGTGACGGTGAGCGGACCGTTGCGGCGGTAACATTTCGGGCCGGGATCGGCGCCGGCGGAATCGGGCCCGACGCGGAAACGCGAGCCGTCGAAATGCAGGATCGAGCCGCCGCCCGCCGCAACCGTGTGAATCAGCATCATCGGCGCCCGCATGCGCACGCCCGCGACCTCGGTCTCGAACGCGCGCTCGTATTCGCCGTCGAAGTGCGACACGTCCGTCGAGGTGCCGCCCATGTCGAAGCCGATCAGGCGCGCGAGACCCGCCTCGCGTCCGGTCTCGGCCATGCCGACGACGCCGCCGGCGGGTCCGGACAGGATCGCGTCCTTGCCCTGGAAAAGTTCGGCGGCGGTGAGCCCGCCCGACGACATCATGAACATCAGGCGGGCGCCCGAATCGCTCGGTCGTCGAGCTCATCCGCCACCTGCGCCACATAACGTCGCAGGATCGGCGAAAGATAGGCGTCGACGACGGTGGTATCGCCGCGGCCCAACGAGCTTGATCAGCGGCGAGACCTCGTGACTGACGGAGACCTGTGCGAAGCCGATCTCGCGCGCGAGCGAGGCGACGCGCTTTCTCGTGCGCCGGATAACGATAGGCGTGCATGAACACGATCGCGATCGACTTGATGCCGTCGTCGCTTCAAGCTTTCGAGTTCGCGCGCGCACGGCGCGAGATCGGGGGCCTGCTTCGACCGTGCCGTCGGCGCGAACGCGCTCGTCGATTTCGACTACGCGCTCGTAACAGCATTTCGGGCTTGATGATTTGCTTGGCGAAGATCTTCGGCCGCGCCTGGTAACCGATCTTGCAGCGCGTCGCGAAAACCCTTGCGTGATGACAAGCAGCGGTGCGCTCGCCCTTGCGCTCGAGCAGCGCATTGGTCGCAACCGTCGTTCCCATCTTCACCGCGCCGATGTTGCCGCTCGGGATCGGCGCGCCGGCGTCAAGTCCGAGGCAGATCGCGGATGCCCTGCACGGCGGCGTCGCGATAGGCCTCGTGTTTTCCGAGAGCAGCTTGCGCGCGATCAGCGCGCCGTCCGGCGCGCGCGCGACCACGTCGGTGAAGGTGCCGCCGCGGTCGATCCAGAAATCCCAGGATGCTGGCGCTCATGCGTTTGCCGCGCCGAACGCTCGCGATAGATCGCAGCGCCGCAAGGAAGCATCCGCGGCGCGATAAAGTCCAATCGCGATTTCGAATTAATTTCGATAATTCTTTCTTATCAAGGGTTCTCGGCGGTCCGCGCGCCTTTTGCGACGTGCATCGCGATCTCGGCGACTTTTTGAGCCGCGAAACTGTCCGGCGTCGAGGGCCAGCTGACGACGAAGTTGAGGTTGGGAAGCGCGATTTCGGTCTTCAGCGGGCGCAGACGCTTCTCCGGCACGACATTGTGCGAGGATCGCAGGCGGAATGACAGCGATGCCGATGCCGTCGAGCGCCATCCGCACCACGGTCGCGAGCGAGGCGCTGGCGTGAATTGTCGTCCGCATGCCGGCGCGCTCGAACAATTCGCGCACGAAAATGTAGGGCTGCGTATTGCGCGAAAATGTGATGATCGGCCACTTCGCGATTTCATCAAGCGGCACGTTTTTCCTGCCGAATTTGATTTTATCGCCGGCGACGAAGGCGAGCGGAAACGAGCAGAGCGGCCGGCTGTGAACGTTCGGATTGCTGATCGGGCCAAGCAGGAGCCAAGATTCGAGATCCTTGGCGACAAGCCGGTCGCGCAAATTAGGCGAGATATCGACCTCGATCTCCAGCTCGAGATTTGGATAAGCCGCGTTCACGCGCTCGATCAGCGTCGGCAGCCATGTGTGAACGATCGTTTCCGACACGCCGAGCCGAACGATGCCGCGCATCGTCATGCGGTCGCCGACCGCTTCGATCATTTCTGCGCGCAGCCGGATCAGACGGTCGGCATAACCAAGAAGAAGCTGCCCTTTCTCTGTCGGCGAGACCGCACGCCGGTCGCGGTCGAGCAAGCGCACGCCGAGATCGTCCTCGAGCTGCGCGATGCGCATGGAGACGGCGGGCTGCGTAGTGTTGAGTTTTTCGGCGGCGCCGCGGAAGCTGCGCAGATTGGCGACCCACATAAAGGTTTCGAGCGTCTTGAAATCGATCATGAGGCGCCCCTGCCTTGATAAGATTAGCTTATCAAACTCGATTGGAAAGCACGATTGGACAGCATCAGGCCTTCGGTGTGCGCTTCAGGTCAGACGGAGCTACGCCATGCGCCAACAGCAATCTCGCCGTTTCCGCGAAGCTCGAGGATCGCCGTTGACCGGGTCGAAGTGCGGCATGCTTCGCCGTTCGGGCGCGCTGAGGCGCCAACAGCCGGGCTCGCGCCCGGCTACGTGCAGGGCAATCTCGCGATTCTGCCGCGCGACTGGGCGGAGGAATTCCTGCGCTTCTGCCAGGCCAATCCAAAACCTTGCCCGCTGCTCGGCATGTCCGAGCCCGGCACTCTCGATTCCCGCACTGGGCGACGATCTCGATATCCGAACGGACATTCCGCGCTATCGCGTATGGAAGAACGGCGAACTCGTCGGCGAGCCGCGCGACCTCAAATCGCGTTTGGCGCGACGACCTCGTGAGCTTCGTCATCGGCTGTTCGTTTTCGTTCGAGGAGGCATTGCTGCAAAACGACGTGCCCATTCGCCACATCGAGCTCGGAACGAACGTGCCGATGTACCGCACCAATATCCAGACACAGCGCGCCGGCCGTTTCCACGGTCCGATGGTCGTGTCGATGCGGCCGCTGAAACCCGCCGATGCCATTCGCGCCGATGCAGATCACGACGCGGCTTCCTGCCGTGCATGGCGCGCCGGTTCACATCGGATTTCCTGATCGGATCGGCATCAGGATCATCGCCAAGCCCGATTACGGCGACGCGGTTCCGGTCGAGGCCGATGAGCTGCCGGTGTTCTGGGCCTGCGGCGTCACTCCGCAGGCGGCGATCGCTGCGGCGCGGCCGCCTTTCGCGATCACACATGCGCCAGGCTACATGCTGGTCACGGATCTGAAGAACACACAGCTCGCGCTTTTTTAGCGCGCGTAATTTTGTACGATGGACTAGGCTTGGGCAAAACCGGCGCGGGGCGCGCCGAAGAGGGGAGAGACGAACATGGCAATGGAAGACAGTAGCGGGGGACCATCATCCCACTGCGTGGTTTTCGGAAATGAAGCCGCGCGAAAAGAATACTTTCTGGGCGTGCATCGGCGGCTGGATTCTCGACGCGATGGACGTGCAGATTTTGAGCTTCGCAATTCCGACAATCGTCGCGGCTTTTCGCGATCAAACGCGCGAGGCTGGCTTCATCGGCACCGTCGACGCTGTTCACGTCAGCGTTCGGCGGCTGGGTCGCGGGCGCTTTGGCCGATCGCTTCGGCCGCGTGCGCACGCTGCAGATCACCATCTTGTGGTTCGCGTTCTTCACATTCCTCTGCGGTTTCGCGCAGAACTACGAACAGCTTCTCATCTGCCGTGCGCTGATGGGCTTCGGCTTTGGCGGCGAGTGGGCCGCGCCGCCGTGCTGATCGGCGAAGTGATCCGTCCCGAACATCGCGGCAAGGCGGTCGGCGCGATGCAGAGCGGCTGGGCGATCGGTTGGGCCATCGCGGTGCTGCTCTGACCTTTTTCTTCAGCATGATGCCGGCGGAAACCGCATGGCGCGCACTGTTCTGGGTCGGCCTGTCGCCGGCGCTTCTCGTGTTCTTCATCCGGCGCTATCGTCGATGAGCCGCGATGTTCGCAGAAGACGCAGGACAATCTCGAAAAGGCGGCAAGAAGGCGAACTTCCTCGAAATCTTCTCGCCGTCGATGCTGAAGACGACGATCCTGACCTGCCTGCTGACGACCGGCGCGCAGGGCGGTTACTACGCCATCACCTTCTGGATCCCGACTTTTCTGCGCACGGAACGCAAGCTCACCGTGCTCGGCACCAGCGGCTATATCGCCGTCATCATCATCGGCTCGCTCATCGGCTATTGGGTGAGCGCTTGGCTCAACGACCGGATCGGGCGGCGCGCGAACTTCATCCTGTTCGCGGTCTGCTCGATCGATCACCGTGTTCGTCTACACGCAGATCCCGGTCGACAACACGACGATGCTGTTCCTCGGATTCCCGCTCGGCTTCTTCGCCTCGGGAATCTTCTCCGGCATGGGGCCGTTCCTGACCGAATTGTTCCCCACGCGCATGCGCGGATCGGGCCAGGGCTTCGCCTATAATTTCGGGCGCGGCGTGGCGTCGTTCAACACGCTGTTCGTCGGGCTGCTGAGCGCGAAACTGCCGCTCGGCCAATCGATCGGCGTATTCGCGCTGATCGCCTACGGCCTGCTGATCCTCGCGGCGCTGCTGCTGCCGGAGACAAAGGGCCGCGTGCTGACCGCCGAATGAACCGAGCCTGACGTAGCTTTCTTGCAAGCCGGGCGGGCCTCGCTTTGCGGGGCCCGCTTTGCTGTTGGGACCGGCGTG
>CAVVVV010000004.1:0-145691 GCA_963751685.1 uncultured Alphaproteobacteria bacterium
GAATGTCGGGATTGGCCTTGTTCTTGAATTGTTGCGGCATCGCCGCTTTCGGCAATTCGCGGACCAATTCCTCGGCCTTGGCCACGGCGCCCTTCATGCCCTTGGCGCCTTCGGTGAGCACCAGCTCCGCGCCGAGCAAAGCGAGCATCTTGCGGCGCTCCAGCGACATGGTTTCGGGCATGACGAGAATCAGTCGATAACCGCGCGCGGCGGCGACGAAGGCCAACGCAATGCCGGTATTGCCCGAAGTCGGCTCGACGATCACCGTTTCGCGGTCGAGCATGCCGGCGTGCTCCATCGCCTCGATCATCGAAACGCCGATCCGGTCCTTCACGCTGCCGATCGGGTTGAAGAATTCGAGCTTGGCGAGGATATTCGCCTTCACGCCATGCATCTCGGGAAGACGATTGAGCCGGACGAGCGGCGTGTCGCCGATCGTATCGATGATGGAATCGAAAATGCGTCCGCGGCCGGGTTCGCGTTTTGCAGCGGATGATGCGGAAGCTTTGCGAAGCGCCTCGGCCATTCGAACCTCCCGGACTTATCGGTCAGACCATTGGTTGCAGCGGCGGCGTAACATATTCACGACTTGTCGTGTCGATTTTCCAGTCAAATAACATTTTTCAAATGTTGAAATCGGAATGGCTCAAGGCTTCGGCAAGCCCGAGTTTCTCGGCCTCGCGGCAAAGTCCGTCGATCGTCACGGTCGAGAGCGCGGTTTCGAAAGCTTGCTCGGCCGATGCGACGGCGGGCCGCACGACCTTCAGACCAAGGGCGGCACTTTTTTCTCCGCCTCGGCGTCGGTCGCCTCGGCGAGCCGCGCGATTTCGGCGACGGAGATGCGCCGGCGCTCGCGCGCAAGTTCATAGCCGCCGCGCGGGCCGCGCACGCCCTTCAGGATGCCGGCATGAACAAGCGCCTGCAGCAAAGGCTCGAGATGACGCGGCGGCAATCCATGCCGCTCGGCGAGCGCCTTCGCCGCGACCGGTTGTCCGCGCGCATGGATCGCGACGTCGACGACCGCGGCGACGGCAAGAAGACTTTTGTCGGAAAGGCGCGCCACGGAGTCACCCGAGAAGATGTTGCTCGCGAGGCCGGTCGAGCCGAAGCCGCCTTCGCCGCGCGCGGTCGTGCCGAGCGATTTCGACCGGCGTCGGTGGTTACGCGCGCAACCGGCACGAACAGGAGTTGCGCGACGCGCATGCCGCGCGTCACGGTGAACGGCTCCGGCCCCAGATTGACGAGCAGCACGCGCACCTCGCCGCGATAATCGGAATCGATCGTCCCCGGCGCGTTGAGGACGGTCACCGCGTGGCGAAGCGCGAGCCCCGAGCGCGGGCGCACTTCGCCCTGAAACCCGCGCGGAATCTCGAACACGAGCCCGGTCGGAATCGCGGCCCAGCTTCTGGGGGCAATCACAACGGGCTCGGTGTCGGGGAGCGCCGCGATGAGATCGAGACCGGCCGCGCCTTCGCTCGCATAGGAAGGCGCCGGCAATCCCTCGGCGTGCGTCGAGCCGCATGAAAGGCACGGACATCGAACTCATGCCTTGCCTCCTGTGCCGAGCGAGCTCCGCGGCAATCTTGCCGCACCAGGCCGTCGGCGACCGCCTCTTTCGAAAGCGGCGGCCAGCTCTCGACGCCGTCTGCGGTCACGAGATGCACCTGATTGTGGGCGCCGCCGAACACGCCGGTTTCCGGCGATACGTCGTTCGCCACGATCCAGTCGCATCCCTTGCGCTTCGAGTTTCGCGCGGGCGTGATCGAGAAGATTTTCGGTCTCGGCGGCAAAGCCGATGACGAGCCGCGGCCGCTTCTTGCGAATGGCGGGAAAGCGTCGCGAGCAATCGGGATTTTCGACGAGCGCGAGCGAGGCGATGCGGCCTTCCTGTTTTTTCAGTTTTTCATTGGCGACCGCATCGACGCGCCAATCGGCGACCGCCGCGGCACAGACCGCGACATCGACCGGCAGCGCCGCTTCCGCCGCCGACAGCATCTCGGCGCGGTCTCGACATGAACGGTCTTCACGCCCGAAGGGATCGGGAATTTCAACCGGACCCGAGACGAGGAGGACTTCGGCGCCCGCCGCGGCGGCGGCGCGCGCGACCGAGTGCCCTGCCTTCCCGACGAGCGGTTGGAGATGTAGCGCACGGGATCGATCGGCTCGCGCGTGGGACCGGAGGTGACCAGCATCCGGCGGCCTTTGAGCGCGTCGGAGGCCGGCATTTCCGTCGAGCAAATTTTCGATTGCCGCGACGATCTCCAAGGGCTCCGCCATGCGGCCGATGCCGGCTTCGCCGCGTTCGGCCATTTCGCCTTCGTTCGGGCCGACGGATGGCGACGCCGTCGGCGATGAGCTGCGCGAGATTGCGACGCGTCGCCGGATAATTCCACATATACGGGTTCATCGCGGGCGCGATCAGCACCCGCTTGTCGGTGGCGATCAGCACGGTCGAGGCGAGGTCGTTGGCGAAGCCTTGCGCCATCTTCGCCATGAGATCGGCGGTCGCGGGCGCGACCACGACGAGGTCGGCTTCGCGCGAAAGGCGGATATGGCCGATGTCCGCCTCGTCGGTCAGCGAAAAGAGATCGGTGAAGCAGCTTTTCGCCCGAAAGGCTCGCGGCCGAGAGCGGCGTGATGAATTCGGCGCCCGCCTTGGTCAGGATCGTGCGCACCCGCGCGCCGCGCTCTTTCAGGCGGCGAATGAGATCGAGACTCTTATAGGCGGCGATGCCGCCGCCGATCACGAGCAGAATGCGCTTGCTTTTCGAGCGTCATGACGGTCCCGGTCTTCGAAACCCGTTCAGGCCTGGGAGAAGAGCTAAATACCAGAATATCACCGTTCAATTACGCGCGAAGGCTTTTTCGCGAAGCGCGATCGCCCGCATTAACCATGCAAACCGTTCGGCTCAGCGGAACATCCAGACCGCGATCAAGGCGGCGATGACCCAAAGCGCCAGCCGCGGTCCAGCGCCAGCGCCGCGCCTCGGCGCGGCCGATCGCCTCGACCGTTTCGGGCGAAAGCACGAGGCCGTCGCGCGTCTGCTCGTCGATCCGCTCCATCGTGCCGGCCGCGCGCGAGAGCAGCGCCGGCGCGTGGCCGATCAGCCGGCCAAGGCTGCCGAGTTCTTGCGCCGCGTCCTCGATCCGGCCGATCGGCCCGAGATGGCGCTCGATCCATTCGCGCACCACCGGCTCGGCGGTCGCCCACATGTCGAGCTTGGGATCGAGCGATCGCGCCACCCCTTCGGCGACGACCATGGTCTTTTGCAAAAGCAGAAGTTCCGGTCGGGTGCGCATGTCGAAGATCGAGGTCACTTCGAACAGAAGCGTGAGCAATTTCGCCATCGAGATTTCGTCCGCGCGGCCGATCGTGGATCGGCTCGCCGATGGCGCGGATCGCCTGCGCGAAATCCTCGATCGAATGATGCGAGGGCACATAGCCCGCCTCGAAATGAATTTCGGCGGTCCGCCGCCAGTCGCGGGTGATGAAGCCGAAGAGGATCTCGGCGAGAAACTTGCGCTCCTTCGGCCCGAGCCTTCCCATGATGCCGCAATCGACCGCGACCAGGCGGCCATCGGCATCGACGAAAAGATTTCCCGGATGCAAATCGGCATGGAAAAATCCGTCGCCGATCGCTTGCCGGAGAAACGACTGGATCAGCACGCGGGCGAGCCGAATCGGATCGTGGCCGGCGGCGAGCAGTGCCGCGCGGTTGGACAACGGGATGCCGTCGACCCATTCGACCGTGAGCACGCGCCGCGCGGTGCGCTCCCAATCGACGGCGGGCACGCGAAAATCGGGATTGTCCTTGGTGTTTTCGGCGAGCTCCGAAAAGGCCGCGGCTTCTAAGCGAAGATCCATTTCGATCGAGACCGAGCGCGCGAGCGTCTCGACGACGGAGACGAGCCGCAGCCGCCGCGCTTCCACCGAATGGCGCTCGGCAAGCCGCGCCACAAAGAGAAAGGAATCGAGATCGCGCTGGAAGCGGTGCTCGATTTGGGGCCGCAATACCTTGACGGCGACGGCGCTTTTCGCGCCGTCGGCATCCTTGATCTCGGCGCGATGAACCTGCGCGATCGAAGCGGCGGCGATCGGCGGGCCCGAATTGCTCGAACAATTGCGCCACCGGCTTGCCGAGACCCTCCTCGATGGCGGCTTCCGCCGCCGCTTGCGGAAACGGCGGCATGCGGTCTTGCAGCGTCTCGAGATCGCGAGCGATCGCGGTACCGACGATATCGGACCGGGTCGCCAGGAACTGGCCGAGCTTGACATAGGAGGGCCCGAGCCGCGTGAGCGCGGTGGCGAGCCGCACGGCGCCCGGGCCGGCATTGCGACGCTCGATCGTTCGCGCGAGACGCAATAAAAAGCGCGGCCCCGGCGGCACGGCGGCGGGATCGACGAGCGCCAGCACGCCTTCGCGCGCGAGCACCAGAGCCGGCATGCGCCAGGCGCAGGAGATGGAAGAGGCCGCTCAATGTCGCCTCAAAGCCGCCAGGCGGAGTGAAGCGCGACGATGCCGCCGCTCATTGCGGTCCATTGCGTGCGGGAGAAACCGGCCTTTCGGATCATCGCGGCAAAATCCTCAGGCGAGTGGAAACTGGCGGATCGATTCGACGAGATAGCGGTAGGATTCGGCATCGCCGACGACGAGGCGGCCGATCTCCGGGATCACCCGGAAGGAATAGAGCTCGTAGAGCGCATCCAATCCCGGGATCTCGGTCGAGGAAAATTCGAGGCAGAGAAAGCGCCCGCCGGGCTTCAGCACCCGCAAGATCTCGCTCAAGGCAAGCTCGATCCGGGGCACGTTGCGGATGCCGAAAGCGATCGTGACCGCATCGAAGCGTTTCTCGGGAAACGGCAAGGCTTCGGCATTGGCTTCGACGAAATCGACCCGGCCGCCAAGCCCGCGCTCTTCCGCGCGTTCCCGCCCGACCGCGAGCATATCGCCATTTACATCGGCGACGGTGGCGCGCGAGTCCGGGGCCGCCCGCGGCGAGGGCGCGAAACGCCACGTCGCCGGTGCCGCCGGCAAGGTCGAGCAATTCGAAGCGCCGCTCGTTTTTCGGCGGCCGCAAGCGGGAGATCAGCGCGTCCTTCCACGCCCGGTGCAGCCCCCCCGACATCAGATCGTTCATCAGGTCGTAGCGGCGCGCGACCCGATGAAAGACGTCGTCGACCAGCGCCTGCTTTTGTTCGAGCGGCACACGGCGGAAGCCAAAATGGGTTTCGGTGCGGTCGGTCGGCAAGGGATCACCAGCAATCGGCGCCGGACCATAGCGCGCGCGCGAACTTGGCGCTATCACCGGCGAAGCGATCTCGAAAGAGCGTAAAGATGCCCGAACTTCCCGAAGTCGAAACGGTCCGGCGCGGCCTTGAGCCCGCCATGCAAGGCGCGCGATTCGTGAAGGTGGAGGCGCGGCGGAAAAATTTGCGTTTTCCGCTGCCGCACAATTTCGTTGAGCGCCTGGAGGGGAACTCGGTGACCGGCCTCGGCCGGCGCGCCAAATATCTGCTGGCGGATCTGTCCTCCGGCGACGTTCTCTTGATGCATCTCGGCATGTCCGGCTCGTTTCGCCTCGCCAAGGCGGACCAAGCGCAAACGCCGGGCGATTTTCACCATGAACGCTCGAAAGACGAGAAACACGATCATTTGGTATTCCATATGTCATCGGGGTGGACCGTCATCTTCAACGATCCGCGCCGTTTCGGTTTCATGAAGATCATGTCGCGCGCCGATCTCGCGCGCGATCCGTTGCTGCGCGCGCTCGGCCCCGAGCCGCTCGGCAATCAGTTCGATGCCGCGATGCTGGCGACGGCTTGCCGCGGCAAGAAGACGAATTTAAAGGCCGTACTCTCGGACCAGAAGGTCATCGCCGGTCTCGGCAATATTTATGTATGCGAGGCGCTGCACCGCGCGCGCCTTTCCCCCAAACGCCGGGCTTCGACCATCGCGGACAAGCGCGGCAAACCCCACGCTCGCGCCGAGGCGCTCGTTTCCGCCATTCGAAACATTTTGCAAGACGCGATTGCCGCCGGCGGCTCATCCTTGCGGGATCATCGCCAGACCAACGGCGAACTGGGATATTTCCAGCATCGCTTTCGCGTCTACGATCGCGAAGGCGAGAAATGCGTCACACCCGGCTGCCGCGGTAAAATCCGCCGCATCGTTCAAGCCGGTCGCTCGACCTTTTTTTGCCCGGTCTGCCAGCGCTAGCGATCAATTGCGCGCGAATGCCGTCTCCGCTAGGCAACGCGAGGAGGAGGAACCGCCATGGCTTATGACAATATCCGCGTCGAGACGCGCGGCCGCGTCGGGCTGATCACGCTTAACCGCCCGAAAGCGCTGAATGCGTTGAACGAGGCGCTCGTAACCGAGCTCAATTCAGCGCTCGATGCTTTCGAGGCCAATCCGGAAGTCGGTTGCCTCGTGCTCACCGGCTCCGAGAAGGCCTTCGCTGCCGGCGCCGACATCAAGCTGATGCAGCCGCTGACCTATCCTTCGACCTATGTCGAAGACTTCGTCGCTCCATGGGAGCGCATCGGGCGCTGCCGCAAGCCGATCATCGCCGCGGTCGCCGGCTTCGCGCTCGGCGGTGGTTGCGAACTCGCCATAATGTGCGACGTCGTGATCGCGGCGGACAATGCCCAGTTCGGCCAGCCGGAAATCAAGCTTGGCGTGATGCCCGGAATCGGCGGAACGCAGCGGCTGCCCCGCTTCATCGGCAAGGCCAAGGCGATGGATCTGTGTCTGACCGGCCGCATGATGGATGCCGTGGAGGCGGAACGCCTGGGCCTCGTCTCGCGCGTGGTGCCGCTTGCCTCGCTTCTCGACGAGGCCCTCAAGGCCGCCGAGGCCGTGGCATCGATGTCGCTTCCGATTGCGATGATGACCAAGGAGAGCGTCAATCAGGCATTCGAAACCACGCTCGCGAGCGGCATTCGCTTCGAGCGGCGCCTTTTTCAATCCATGTTTGCGATCGCGGATCAAAAAGAGGGTATGGCGGCCTTCATCGAGAAGCGTCCGCCCGGGTTCCGTCATCGTTGACGCCTCGGGAAGCCCAGACTATATGGTCCGCCGTCGCCGCGGCCCAAGGCCGCCGCGAAATCTTCTTGTCGTAGAGCGCAAGACCTGCAACAACCCGGCGCAGGTACCTTCATTGAGTTCTTTTGGGACGGATTGAAATGGCGAATACGTCTTCAGCCAGAAAGGCGACGCGCAAGATCGCCAGGCGCACGGCGATCAACAAAATGCGCGACACCCGCATGCGAGGTTCCCTCCGCGCCGTTGAGGAGGCGATTACCGCCGGCGACCTTAAAAAGGCGCGTGACGCGTTGTCGAAGGCCGAGCCCGAGATCATGCGAGCGGCGCAGAAGGGCGTGATTCACAAAAATTCTGCGTCGCGGAAGGTTTCCCGACTGCAAGCGCGGGTCCGCAAGCTCGGTTCCTGATCGAATTTTCGAATTTAGCCATGCAAAACGGCGGCCAGGTGCCGCTATTTTTTAATTTTTCCATTGCGTGTGTTCTCAGTGCCACGAAAAAAACGAAAAATCGTTTTGTGGCGACCGCTCCCGACGCCGAAATTTTTTTGCGGGGGCAATTTTGATGGGTTACCCGCTCCCGCGCATCAAAAAAAAATAAACGCAACAGAACCTTGCGACCCAAAGGACGATCGGGGTTCGAATTTTGTTGTTTCCGGCGTTTTCGCGCCGCTCGACCCGAAAAAATCGTCACGCCGCACCTTTCTCGCGCGACAACGCTTCGCTTCCGAGGATTCTCCAAGCATGCTCAGCGTCTTGGCGCGATGCTCGCCTCGCTTTCGTCCGCACGAATCGCGCGCGAGATTTCGCGCGCAGCGATTCTCGAAGCGAATTAGGTTGCGCCTCTATAGGGTGCTGTGTATCGTCGAAGCCACTTTCCGGGGATTTCCTCGCACGGTCAGCAGCAAAGTGCAGATTTGTACACTCATCGTCGATGTGGTGAGGCGTGTCATGACATCTTTGTTGATCGCGAGTTCGTTGGGTTGGGGGTTCGGCGCTCTTAGTTGCGTGCGTGTTTCGGACGAACGGACTTGAATGCGTTCAAGCGGTCGCTCGAAGCAACTTCAAAACTGAATAACTAGAAACATCTTCGACGCCGTCGAGCTTTTTTCGATGGCGCATGGGGCGGTCATGTTTTCGAACGGATACCCGGCGCGGCGAAAAGCCGCAGCCATGAAAAACAATCATCAAGTTGCCAGATGCGCTTCGCGGTGCCTGGCAGCGCAAAACCACCAGGCGATAACCCGACGCGTAGTCCCGCCCTTCGGGCTGATAGAGGGGGGTTTTCGCAGGCTTTAATCCGGCTCGCGCAGAAGCGGCGGCGTTCGATTTTGAACCCGTCAGCATTCAAACGAATTTTCGAGGCACATTCTTTCTCGCGGGAGCCCGCCATGGCAGCCCATAAACAGGAAATAACCGACAACAATGCGACGCGATGGGATCGCGTGCGGCGTCGTTTACGGGTTGAAGTCGGCGAAGACGTCTATTCGAGCTGGTTTGCCCGCATGGAGATCGAGGACTGCGACCCCGAATGCGTGAAGCTTTCCGTGCCGACCCGTTTCCTGCGGAACTGGATTCAGTCGCATTATACCGATCGCTTGATCTCCCTTTGGCGCAACGAGACGCCGACCCTGAAGCGCATTGATCTGATCGTTCGTTCCGCAATGCGTGGACCGCTGATGGGTGCCGGCGTGCCGCCCACGAAGAGCGCCCTGGCAATGCGCGTGGCGGTGACGGGAAGGGTGGCTTCTTCGGGGATGACGATTACGAGCCGGCCGGACAAAGGCGGCGGTTCACCCCTCGACGCCCGGCTCAGCTTTTCGACCTTTCTCGTCGGCCGCTCGAATGCGCTCGCCCATGCCGCCGCCCGCCAGGTCGCCGAAGTCGAGGCGGGGACGGTCGCGCGGTTCAATCCGCTTTATGTTCATTCGGCGGTCGGTCTCGGCAAAACCCATCTTTTGCAGGCGATCGCCTGGGCGGGTGAGATGAACGGACGCCGCGTCAATTACCTCACCGCCGAAAAGTTCATGTATGGCTTCGTCGCCGCGCTCAAGAACCAGTCGGCGATCGACTTCAAGGAAGCCCTGCGCGGTATCGATGCGCTTGTGATCGACGATCTGCAGTTTCTGCAGGGAAAAACCGTGCAGCAGGAATTTTGCCACACCTTAAATGCCCTCATCGACGCCGGACGCCAGGTCGTCGTGGCCGCCGATCGCGCGCCGCCCGAACTTGAGACCCTGGAAGAGCGTGTGCGCTCGCGCCTGGCCGGCGGGTTGGTAGTCGAGATTGGGCCGCTGGAGGAAGAACTCCGCCTGCGCATTCTCGAATGCCGGGTCGCGGCCCTGAAAGCGGAACATTCCGGTTTCGACGTTCCGGCAAGCGTGATCTCGCACGTGGCCCGCCACGTCACGCAAAACGGGCGTGACCTCGACGGCGCGGTTACCCGTCTTCTGGCCCATAATCAGCTGAGCGGCCGTCCGATCACGGTGGAATTGGCGGACGAGGTCATTCGCGACCTCATTCGGCCGTCCGATCCGCGCCGTATCCGGGTGGAAGACATTCTGCGGATTGTCGCCAAGCATTACGGCGTGACCCGCGCGGACCTGCTTTCCTCCCGGCGTACTGCGAATGTGGTGCGCCCCCGCCAGATCGCCATGTATCTCGCGAAGACCCTGACGCTGCGCTCGCTGCCTGAAATCGGGCGCCGCTTCGGAGGACGTGACCACACCACCGTGCTGCACGCGGTCCGCAAAATCGAGGGGCTCGTATCCGGCGACAAGGTACTGGCGGAAGAGATCGAGGTCTTGAAGCGTATGTTGCAGGAATAAGGGGTTTTTCCCGCCGGCGCTCTTGCGGAAATCGAAACAAGAAGCCAATGTTTTATGCTGGCGCTTGAATAAGCGCGCCGGAGCCGGGGAATGCGCATCATCGTCTGGGTTTTGAATTCATGAAGGTCACGGTCGAGCGTACCGAGCTCGTCAAGTCGCTCTCCCACGTCCATCGCGTGGTGGAGCGGCGCAACACGATTCCGATTCTCGCCAACGTCTTGATCCGCGCCGGCAAGAACGGTCTCGAATTGAAGGCAACCGATCTCGATCTCGAAATCGTGGAAACCTTGCCGGCCGAGGTGAAGCAGGCCGGCGCCACCACCGTGCCCGCGCACATGATCTATGACATCGTGCGCAAGCTTCCCGAGGGCGCTCAGATCGAGCTCCAGTCGGGAAACGACCGCGGCTCGCTCGCGATCCGCGCCGGGCGGTCCCGCTTCACGCTGCAAAGCCTGCCCGAAACCGATTTTCCCGATCTCGCCGCCGGCGAATTGCCGCACCGCTTTTCGCTCGCGACATCCGATCTCAAGCGCCTCGTCGACAAGACGCAATTTGCGATTTCGACCGAGGAGACGCGCTATTATTTGAACGGCATCTATTTGCATGCCGTCGAAGAAAAGCCGACGAAGCTGCGGGCGGTCGCGACCGACGGCCACCGCCTTGCTCAGGTGGAAATGCCGGCGCCGAAGGGCGCGAGTGGAATTCCCGGGGTGATCGTGCCGCGCAAGACGGTCGCGGAAGTGCAGCGCCTGGTCGAGGACGGCGGCGAAGAGGTCGAGATCGAGCTCTCCCCCGCCAAGATCCGCTTCTCGTTCAACAAAGTGGTGCTGACCTCGAAATTGATCGACGGCACCTTCCCCGATTATGTGCGGGTCATTCCGGCCGCCAACGACAAGACGCTCGTGGTCGAGAAGGCCGAATTCGCCGCCGCCGTCGATCGCGTCTCGACGGTGTCGAGCGAACGCGGTCGCGCGGTCAAGCTTTCGCTCACCAGCGGCAAGCTGACCCTTTCGGTGACCAATCCCGATTCGGGCAGCGCCACCGAGGAGCTCGAGGTCGAATATGATTCGGACGCGCTCGATATCGGCTTCAACAGCCGCTATCTCCTCGACATCACCGCGCAACTCGAGGGCGAAAAAGCCGAGTTAAAGCTCGCCGATCCCGGCTCGCCCACGCTTTTGCGCGACCAGGACGCGACCGGCGCGCTTTACGTGCTGATGCCGATGCGGGTGTGATCCGTCCGAACCCGTCACCAATCCCAGCTCCGCTGCGCGCGGCCGCAGGCGTCGCCGTTCGGCGTTTGCAGCTCACGAATTTCCGCTCCTACCGCAAGCTCGATATTCGCATCGAGCGCGGACCGGTCGTGCTGATCGGACCGAACGGCGCCGGCAAGACCAATTTTCTCGAGGCGATTTCGTTTCTCTCACCCGGGCGCGGATTGCGCCGCGCGACGCTTGAAGAAGCGGCGAGAAGCGAGGGCGACGGTTCCTGGGCGGTTTCCGCGGAAGTCGAAGGCGCGCTGGGCCCGGTTCAGCTCGGCACCGGCATCGATCCGCCGGCCGAAGGCGCTGTGCCCGTGCGCCGCTTCCGCATCGATCAGGAGAAGGCCGCCTCCGCCGCCGCGCTTGCCGATCATCTGCGCGTCGTCTGGCTCGTGCCCGAGATGGACGGCCTGTTCCTGGGGCCGGCCGGCGAGCGTCGCCGCTTTCTCGATCGCCTCGTATTGGCGATCGACGCCGAGCATGGCACGCGCGTCTCAGCGCTTGAGCGTGCGCTGCGCTCGCGCAACCGCCTCCTGGAAGAGGCCTCGCCGGATTCGCGTTGGCTCGATGCGGTGGAGCACGAAGTCGCCGAGCTCGCGGTCGCCGTCGCCGCGGCGCGCGCCGAATGCGTGGAGAGGCTGAGCGGGGAGATCAAGGCGGCGCACGATCCCGATTCTCCTTTTCCCGATGCCGAGATCGGGCTCGATGGCTGGATGGAATCATCGCTGAAGGAATCCTCCGCCATCGAAATCGAGGATCGCTATCGCCAAATTCTACGCGATACGCGCGAGCGCGACCGCGCCGCCGGCCGCACGCTCGACGGTCCCCATCGCACGGATCTGGTGGTCGCGCATGCGCGCAAGCAAATTCCGGCCGCGCGTGCCTCGACGGGCGAGCGCAAGGCGCTCCTCGTCGGGTTGGTGCTGTCGCACGCGCGGCTCGTCGCGGCGATGCACGGCTTTCAGCCCGTCATTTTACTCGATGACGTGTCCGCCTTTCTCGATGCCGAGCGGCGCGCGGCGCTGTTTGCGGTGCTGGAGCAACTCGGCGCGCAGGTATTCATGACCGGCGTCGATGCCTCCGCCTTCGCCGCCATCGGCGATCGCGCCGAGCGCTTTTTGGTGAGCGTGGAGGGCATCGTTCCGCTTGGCTGAATCGGCGATAATTTCGCCGCAGAAAGGGGCAATATTTGTTCGCCGACAATCGATAGAAAATACTTATAAATCAAATACTTAACAGCACGAACTTTATCCTAGGCGCGGCCCTGTTTTCGTGCCAAACGGACATTCAATTAAGAGCTGTTTTTCCCAGCGATTCGAGGCCTCCAAAAATGGCCAAGCCCGCCCGCAAAAGCGCGCCGAAAGCCGCCGCCAAATCCGGCGGCTCGAAGTCCGGCGCCCCCAAGCACGGCGTCTCCAAGAACGAATACGGCGCCGAATCGATCCAGGTCCTCAAGGGCCTCGACGCCGTGCGCAAGCGGCCGGGCATGTATATCGGCGATACCGACGACGGCTCCGGCCTCCATCACATGGTCTACGAGGTCGTCGACAACGCCATCGACGAGGCGCTCGCGGGCTTCGCCACCCATATCGAAGTCGAGCTCAACGCCGACGGCTCCTGCACCGTCACCGACGACGGCCGCGGCATTCCGACCGACCTGCACAAGGAGGAAAAGGTTTCCGCCGCCGAAGTGATCATGACGCGGCTGCACGCCGGCGGAAAATTCGACCAGAACACCTACAAGGTCTCCGGCGGCCTGCACGGCGTCGGCGTCTCCGTCGTCAATGCGCTCTCGAGCCGGCTCGATCTCACGATCTGGCGCGACGGGCGCGAATTTTTCATGCGCTTCAAGAACGGCAAGGCCGAGCATCCGCTGAAGACCGTCGGCAAGGCCACCGACAAGCGCGGCACCCGCGTCACCTTTTTCCCCAGCCACGATGTCTTTTCCGACGTCGAGTTCGACTTCGCGACGCTGGAGCACCGGCTGCGCGAGCTCGCCTTTCTCAATTCCGGCGTCAAGGTGACGCTCGCCGATCAGCGCGGGCCGGAGGCGAAGATCGAGGAGATGCGCTACGAGGGCGGCGTCGAGGCGTTCGCGCGCTATCTCGACCGCAACAAGCAATCCTTGATTCCGCAGCCGATCGTGATCAGAGGCGAGCGCGAAAAGGTCGTGGTCGAAGCCGCGCTCAATTGGAACGACAGCTATCACGAGAACATCCTCTGCTTCACCAACAACATTCCGCAGCGCGACCGCGGCACGCATTTCACCGGCTTCGCCGCCGCGCTCACCCGCGAGGTGATCCGCTACGCGGAGAATTCCGGCATCGGCAAGAAGGAGAAGGTCGAGCTCTCGGGCGAGGATTGCCGCGAAGGCTTGACCGCCATTCTGTCGATCAAGGTGCCCGATCCGAAATTCTCCTCGCAAACCAAGGACAAGCTCGTCTCCTCCGAAGTGAGACCCGTGGTCGAGACGATCGTTTCCGACGCGCTGCAGGGCTGGCTCGATAAGCATCCCTCGGAAGCCAAGTCCCTCGTCTCCAAGGTGGTCGAAGCCGCGGCCGCGCGCGAGGCCGCGCGGAAGGCCCGCGAACTCACCCGCCGCAAGGGCGCGCTCGATATCTCGTCGCTGCCGGGAAAACTCGCCGACTGCCAGGAGCGGGATCCCGCGAAGTCCGAGCTTTTTCTCGTCGAGGGCGATTCCGCCGGCGGCTCGGCGAAACAGGCGCGCGACCGCGCCTTTCAGGCCGTGCTGCCGCTCCGCGGCAAGATCCTGAACGTCGAGCGCGCGCGCTTCGACAAGATGCTGTCCTCGCAGGAAATCGGCACGCTGATCACGGCGCTGGGCACCGGCATCGGCCGCGATGACTTCGATGTCGCGAAACTGCGCTACCACAAGATCATCATCATGACCGACGCCGACGTCGACGGCTCCCACATCCGCACGCTTCTGTTGACGTTCTTCTTCCGGCAGATGCCGGCGTTGATCGAGCAGGGGCACATCTTCATCGCGCAGCCGCCGCTCTACAAGGTGACGCGCGGGAAATCCGAGCAATATCTCAAGGACGAGCGCGCGCTCGACGATTATTCGATCACCGGCGGCCTCGAGGAGGCCGTGCTCAAGCTCGCCGGCGGCGAGCAGCGCGCCGGCGCCGACCTTGCCGCGCTCGTCGAGGAGGCGCGCGCCGCGCGCTCCGTCTTGCGTGGGCTGCATCTGCGCTACGACCGCTCGGTCGTCGAGCAGACGGCGATCGCCGGCGCCATGGGCGCGGCCATTCTCTCCGATGCCAAAACCGCCAAGGCCGCCGCCGCCTATGTGGCGAAGCGCCTCGATGCGCTTTCGGAAGAAACCGAGCGCGGCTGGGAAGGCACCTCCGACGAGACCGGGTTCCGGTTCTCGCGCACCGTGCGCGGCGTGCGCGAGGAAGTGGTCATCGATCAGGCTTTTCTCGCTTCCGCCGACGCGCGCAAGCTCGACGCCTTGGCGCCGCATCTGCAGGAAGTCTACGCCAAGCCCGCGAAGCTCGTGCGCAAGGGCGAGGAGACGGCGGTCTACGGGCCCGTGAGCCTGTTCGAGGCGGTGACGGGCACCGGCCGCAAGGGCGTGACGCTGCAGCGCTACAAGGGTCTCGGCGAAATGAACCCCGAGCAGCTGTGGGAGACGACGCTCGATATCAATGCCCGCTCGCTCCTGCAGGTGAAGCGCCAGGAAGGCGACGAGGCCGACGATCTTTTCACCAAGCTCATGGGCGACGTGGTGGAGCCGCGCCGCGAGTTCATCCAGGCCAACGCGCTGTCGGTCGCGAACCTCGACGTTTAAGCGCGATCCCGAAAAAACCTGTCCAGGCTTCTGTCATGGCCGGGCTTGTCCCGGCCATCCACGTCTTTGCAAAGAAATAAGACGTGGATGCCCGGCATGAAGCCGGGCATGACACGAAAACTCAAGCCGCCCGCCGGTTCAACCCAAAGCGATCATGGTACAATTCGGCATGGCTTTCTCCGCTGAGGAACTTGAGCGCTACGCCCGCCACATCGTGTTGCGCGAAGTGGGCGGGCCCGGCCAGCAGAAGCTGAAGGCCGCGCGCGTGCTCGTGATCGGCGCCGGCGGCATCGGCTCGCCCGCACTTCTTTATCTCGCGGCCGCGGGCGTCGGAAAGCTCACGGTGATCGACGACGATCAAGTGAGCCTGTCCAATCTGCAGCGCCAGGTGCTGCACGGCACGCCGGATATCGGCCGTCCCAAGACCGAGAGCGCGTCTGATGCGATTTTACGACTCAATCCGCATGTGACGATCGAGGCGCGCGCCGAACGGTTGGATGCGAAAAATGCGCTCTCGCTCGTTTCCGCCCATGACGTCGTGCTCGACGGCTCCGACAATTTTGCCACCCGCTATCTCGTCTCCGACGCCTGCTTTTTCGCGAAGCGCCCCCTGGTCACGGCGGCGCTCGGCGCCTTCGATGCGAGCCTCACCACGCTGCGCCCGCACGAGAAGGGCGAGGATGGAGCGCCGAACCCGACCTATCGCTGTCTCTTTCCCGAGGCCCCGCCCGCGGGCTCGATCCCGACTTGTGCGCAAGCCGGAATCCTCGGCGCCCTCGCCGGCGTCGCCGGTTCGCTCGCGGCACTTGAAGTCATTCGCGAAATCGTCGGCTTCGGCGAGGGGCTCGTCGGCAAGCTATTGATCTTCGACGCGCGCTCGATGCGCTTCGAGACGCTTCGTTATCGATGGAATCCCGAAAATCCGCTTTCCGGCAAAAGCCCGACGATCCGCGAACTTGCGGCGACCGCGCGCTGAGATGGACCGCAAAGCAGACTTGAACGGGGTTGAGCCCGGGCCTCGGAACTCTTTCCCACTCATTGCGTTGTGACTTTGCCGTGGAGGTATTCATGTTGCAGCTCGCGCAATCGTACGAACATCATAAAAATGCTGATTTGGATATCGGTCTATGGGTCTTCGCCCTCTGTCTTCTCGGCGGGCTTGCGGTCATTTTCGTTCTAAGCATCGGTGGCACGCTCTAATTCACGCTCTGCGCGTTGGCCATAGGCCCCATTGAACGCAAGGTCACCAAAGGTAGTTCCTCTAATCGTTTGCCTCGCACCGTCGAAGTCATGAGATCGGTGGTCCTCGACCCCTCTTTTACTCATCCCATGCATGGCAGGAGATAGACAATGAAAACGCCGATTGCCCTCGCGCTTCTCGCGATATTGGCGCTTGCCGCTTCCCCTGCGGCGGCCGTGGAGCGTGCTTGTCGCCCGAGCTTGTCCAACGGCTACCACTGCCCTGATACGTCAGCGTCTCAACCCCGACGGACAAGCGAGAGCAATAGCCGTCCTTGCCGCCCTAGCCTTTCAAACGGATATTCTTGCCCGGGGACTTCCAGTGAGGGGCGAAGGTACGCCCCATCCAACAGGACGGCTTCGGCGCCGGAGCGCGAATGTCGCCCGAGCCTCTCAAACGGATTTTCTTGTCCGGGGACTGAGGAGTCGAGAGTCCACCAATAGGACAGCACCGGAGCGCGGATGCCGGCCGAGCTTGTCGAATGGGTTCAACTGCTCTGGCCAAGGGCAGGCGGGCGTCAACCAATACACAACGGAAACGATGGCAAGGGTGCATTGCCCCACCGACACGGTTGTCTGGGCTAACACCCGGTCGGGTATTTACCACTTCCGCGGCGACGACAATTACGGCACCACCAAACGCGGGGCCTATATGTGTGAGCGGGACGCGCTCGCGGGAGGCATACGCATGGCGAAGAATGAAAAGCATCCCCAGTAAGGGAAAGCCAATAAAATGAGCATGAGCGACATTGTCTTCAATCGGGAACTAGGGAGGAGAAAACCATGGGTGAGCTACAGCCAGTCTTGATCTCCGCGGTCATCGTATTTGTGCTGAACGCCGCGGGGAGCTTTATCGAATTCAACAACCGTTTCGTGAACGCTTTGGTTGACACCGTGTTGTTTGCCGTCGTCTTCGGCTTGCTTGTGCATTTTGGCAAGTTGCACATGGCATTTTAAGGCGTAACTTCGGCTCCCGCGCCGTAAGTCAGCCAACGCTACGACTTAACCTTGAACACGACGCGCGCTCGATGCGCTTCGAGACGCTGCGTTATCAATGGAACCCGGAAAATCCGCTTTCCGGAAAAAGCCCGACAATTCGCGAGCTTGCCGCGAGCGCGCGCTGAGAAATCATCAAGTATCAAGACGCCACAATCGCGCGCCTTTCATACTCGTGCTGCCCTATGACGCTCATTGCCTCTTTTGAATTTCAGCATGTGCCAATTCTCGTAGGCGATTTGCTCATTACATCGCCGGGTGCTGCGACGAAGGAGGCATCTACACCTTTGGTGCACACACCAAATAAAATTATCGGCGTCGAGGGAGCGCGATCAGTTTCTAGCCTCTGTCAAAAACTCGCAGTTTTGCATCCACACATCTGTTTAGCTTGGGCCGACAGCCTATTTCACGCGCAAAAATTCGCAGAATACATACGGCTGTTTTCGTCGGGAAAAGCGTCGATCAACTATGATGAATTGCGCTCAACCATCAATGCGTATCCTCGTGAGGACTTGGAGGGGAAGTTAGAATTCGTCGTTTACGCTTGGCACGGGACAGGTTGGAGCTATTTTTCAAACCTTAAGCCGTTTGACCTAGACCCGCTTAGCCAGATCCGCGTTAGCGGAACAGGTACGACGCACTTTATTGGCCATATTGAACGTGCGGCTAAGGCTCCGATGGTTGGAAACTTGGATGCATATTCACAACTGGCGGCGCGAGCCTTGGTATACGCAAGTCTAGCTTCAGCTCAACAATTCTTCGGCGGAGTCGGCTTAAATGAATGGTGGGGCGGTGGATTTGAAGTCGTCGTCTTCCGGGACGGGCGACTTACTAAACTTGGCCCGATATGCTGGCTGTACTGGGAGTGTGTCGAGATTGCTCAGCAGAATTTCTCATTGAATTTGAAGCCGTCATTCATGTACCAATTTTATATTGATGACACAGCGATGTTTTGGATCGATGAGGGATTAGAAGGGACCAACAAACTCCATTTTGTTACGCCCCCATTTCGCACGGCAGATCAGCCGCTGCAGCGTCCGGCTACATTCGAGACAGATATTGTCGTGAATTTGGTGCGCCTGAAAATGCTCACAGGCGAGACTTACGATGGCTGTAATATGGACATGTCGGCAGGTCCCGATAAACGCGATCTAATAGTGACGTGGTCAAAAGGTGATGCGAAAACAACGCTAGGAATTAGGGAGGAGTTTCTTCGTCGAATGTTGAGTTCAATACCGTTGCCCAGCGGCAGCGCCGTGGAAGTGAATTTTTGGGGCAACATACTTCAATTTAGACAGGCATAAAGCGCGCTGATTCCCACCTTTAGAAAATCCGCTGTCCGGCAAAAGCCCGACGATTTGCGAGCTTGAAGTCCTGAAGAATTGCTCATTTTCAATAATATTTAACCACTATTCGATTTCGTTCAGCGCCGAGAAGCACCGTTTATTGTCACAAAACGAATAGGTGGCAATCATTCTCATTATAGTTGTCGATAAGACACCATTCCTCTTATTCGGGCCCAACACCGAACGAAAGTCGGAATGTGGATCAATCCGAAATCTGAATTAACGAAACTCTCCGATCGAGTTCGCTATGCGCTGTGCCTCACATTTCCTGACGAGGCGCTAGGCGGTCGAATTCGCGCGGAGCAAATACGCGCCGTGTTGCGGCTAACGCCGCTAGCGGTGTTATCCAACGTGCTCAACGTTGGCATCATCGTCTATGCGCTCTGGGGATTGGTCTCCGCCTATGCCTTGGTCATCTGGGCAATCCCCGTTACTGCCGTAATCATAATTCCTGTTCGTGGCTGGCTCCTGTTGGACAAGCGGACCGGCACGCAAAGCGCGTCGCCAGGCGCAATTCGCCGTATGAGCCGCAATGCAGCCATCCTCGCCATTCTCTGGGGTCTGCTGACTGTTTCTTTCTTCAATCAAGTCGACACGGTCCACCAGCTTCTCATGGCTTGCCTCATAGCCGGGCTGATGTTCGGAGGGGCGTTCGTGCTTGCCGCGGTGCCGACGGCGGCGATTGTCTATGTGTTGGTGATGACCGTTGCCTCGCTGATACCTCTCGAGGTCAGCAATAATTCCCTTTATTACATCGACATGGCAGCCCTGCTGTCGATTTACGCCTGCGTCCTTGTCATCAGCGTTTTATGGAACGGCAGGATTTTCATCGATCAACTCCTGGCCGAAGCGGGGAGAGAACAGCAAAACCAGTGGATCAGTCTCCTTCTCCGGGATTTCGAGGAGAGCGCAAGCGACTGGCTTTGGCAAACGGACAGCGCGGGCCATTTGCTGCACGTGTCGACCCGTTTCTCCGAGATTCTATGTCAACCGGTTGATAAACTTCATGACGTGCCTTTTGCCCAACTTCTCGGCAATTCAGAAAGAGAAAAGGCCGGTTACTTGACCGCCAATCTCGACACTCTCCTGGGCGCGATGGAGAATCGAATTGCCTTTCGCGATTTGATTATTCCAGTCGCCATAAAAGGCGATGATCGATGGTGGTCATTGACCGGAAAGCCGATTTTAGACGAGCACTGCATTTTTACCGGTTATCGAGGCGTGGGCAGGGATGTCACGCTGGCAAAACGGGCTGAAGAAGAGCTCGACCGTACACGATCGTTTCTCGATACAGTCATTGAGAGTATTCCTGCCACGATATTCGTGAAGGATGTCCGCGAACGCCGCTACGTATTTCTCAATCGAGCCGGCGAAAATCTGTTTGGGGTCGCGCGCGGCGACATGATCGGTAAGCGCGCCGGCGATGTATTTTCAGAAGAACAAGCCGCGGATTTCGTCGCGCGCGACGACGAAGCCGTTAGGTCAAACAGCAAAATTGTTGTCGAGGAACACGCGCTTGAGACCCCGCACAATGGCGTCCGGCTGGTCACCACCCAAGTGCTCGGCATAGCCGGAAAAAATGGCGCTACGGAATACATTTTGGGCGTGATCGAGGACGTGACCGAACGAAAGCGGGCAGAGGCCCGAATCGCCCACTTGGCGCGGCATGATTCACTGACTGACCTGCCGAATCGCGCGACTTTCAACGAGCATCTCCGTCTGTCCATCGAGCATGGAAAGTCGACGGGGGAAACCTTCGCCGTATTTTGCATCGACCTCGATCGTTTTAAAGAGGTGAACGACATATACGGACATCCGCTTGGCGACGCCGTATTGCGTGCCGTGGCACATCGCCTGCGTGCGGCGGCAAACGGCGTCTTCCTCGCGCGCGTGGGCGGAGACGAATTCGCCCTCATCATGCCGAAAAGCAATCAAGAAACGGCGACGGCGCTAGCGTCCCGTTTATTAGACGGCGTTGCCGAGGATCTCGAAATCGAAAGCTATCGAATTCAGCAAGGTCTATGCGTGGGAATAGCGATTTACCCCATGGACGGAGCCGATGCGAGAACGCTTCTCGCCAATGCGGACGCCTCTCTCTACCGGGCAAAAGCCGACGGACGCAGGTCGGTTCGCTTCTTCGACAGCGACATGGATATGCAGTTGAGAGAACGGCGCGCCCTGCAGAATGATCTGCGATCGGCGGTCGAAAATGACCGTATGATTTTACATTACCAGCCGCAGGCGCGGATTGCCGGAGAAATTATTGGTTTCGAAGCTCTCATTCGTTGGCGGCATCCCATTCACGGTTTGGTTCCGCCCGGTTCGTTTATTGAGCTTGCCGAGGAAAGCGGTGTGATCATTTCGATCGGCGAATGGGTTCTTCGCGAAGCATGTCGCGAAGCCGCGTCGTGGCCGCGGAAGCTGCAAATTGCGGTCAATCTTTCTCCGGTTCAATTTCGTAGCGCCGATCTTCCCACCCTGGTTCATACCGTTCTGCTCGAAACCGGGCTCGATCCCGCTCGCCTCGAACTCGAGATTACCGAGAGCGTTTTAATCGATGATTATTCTCGCGCTCAATCGATTCTTCGCCGGCTTAAGTCGTTGGGCGTTCGAATCGCCCTCGATGACTTCGGAACCGGTTATTCATCCCTGTCGTATGTACAGTCCTTTCCGTTCGACAAGCTAAAGATCGACCAATCATTCATCTCCAATGTCGTGCACAATGTTCAATCGGCGACGATTGTGCGCTCGGTCATTGGCCTCGCCCGGGGGCTCAAAATACCGGTCGTTGCCGAGGGAGTGGAAACCAAAGCACAACTCGAATTTCTTTCGCAAGAATCCTGCGATGAAGTACAAGGATTCCTGGTGGGCCGGCCACTTCCGATTTTAGAGTATGCTGCCGTGGTGGGTTGCGAAACACGGCCAACTCTGCGCCGCTCACTGGCGGGATGATTGGCGGCATCGCGGCCTCCCGCAAGCGCGGGCCGTCTTGATGCAAGAACGGCCGCCGGATCGCGGCCTACAGCATCGACGGCAATACGCGATCAGGCGGCCTATGCCCGTCCATGAAGGTGCGGATGTTCACGATCACCTTCTCGCCCATGTCGATGCGGCCCTCGATCGTGGCCGAGCTCATATGCGGCAGCAGCACGACCTTGCCAGCGCGCGCGAGCTTGACGAGTTTCGGGTTGACGGCGGGCTCGTGCTCGAAGACGTCGAGCCCGGCGCCCGCGAGTTCGCCCGCCTCGATCATGCGCGCGAGCGCGTTTTCGTCGGTCACCTCGCCGCGCGCGGTGTTCACCACATAGGCCTCGGGCTTCATCAGCTTCAGCCGCCGCGCGGAGAGCAAATGATAGGTCGCCGGCGTGTGCGGGCAGTTGATGGAAACGATGTCCATGCGCGCGAGCATCTGGTCGAGGCTCTCCCAGTACGTGGCCTCCAGCGTCTCTTCCAGCTCCTGCGCCACCCGCCGCCGGTTGTGATAGTGAATCTGCAGGCCGAACGACTTCGCGCGCCGTGCGACGGCGCTGCCGATGCGGCCCATGCCGATGATGCCGAGGCGCTTGTTCGAGATGCGATGGCCGAGCATCCAGGTGGGCGACCAGCCTTTCCATTCATCGCCGCTCGTCAGCACCGACGAGCCCTCCACGAGCCGCCGCGGCACCGCGAGGATCAGCGCCATCGTCATGTCGGCGGTATCCTCGGTGAGCACGCCCGGCGTATTGGTGACCGTGATGCCGCGCGCGAGCGCCGTCGCGACGTCGATATTGTCGACGCCGTTGCCGAAATTGGCGATGAGCTTGAGGTTCGCGCCCGCCTGCGAAAGCACGGCGGAATCGATGCGGTCGGTCACGGTGGGGACGAGCACGTCGGCGGATTTGACCGCCTCCACCAGTTCGGCTTGCGAAAGCGGGCGATCGTCGACGTTCAGCCGCGCGTCGAACAGTTCGCGCATGCGCGTCTCGACATTGTCGGGCAAGCGCCGGGTGACGACGACGAGCGGTTTTTTCTTCGGCATTGCCCGGCCTTGCTTCCTCGAACGCGTTCCGCACCGAAGTCGGATTTATCCGACATCGGTGTGTCCCGTTCCGAAGTCGGATAAATCCGACTTCGGTGTATCCCTCTCTAGCAGAGGGGTTTTTGAAACTCAAAAGGATCGAATACGCTTTTCCGCCATGGCGGCCCGGACTTGAAAAAGCCTTGCGATGCGACGGAAGAACTTGCCAAATGCGGAACAAAATCGAATGTCGCCGACGCACGCGCCCACGCCAACGTATTCTTGGCAAAGCTCTTTCGCCGTCCTGATCGCGCTCGCCTGTGTCGCGATCGCTTCCGCGCCGGCGCATTCGGAAGACGAAGCCGCCGGCGCCGTGAGCGGCCTGCCGGTGCCGCGCTTCGTGAGCCTCAAGGCCGACAAGGTCAATCTGCGCGCCGGTCCCACGCGCGAGCATGACGTGACCTGGGTTTTTACCCGCGCCGGCCTGCCGGTCGAAATCACCGCCGAATCGGAGAATTGGCGGCGGATTCGCGATTCGGAAGGAACCGAGGGCTGGGTTTACCACTCGCTCCTGTCGAGCCGCCGCACCGTTCTCGTGGCGCCGTGGTCGAAGAAGGATGAAACATTTCCGCTCCACCAGAGCGGCGATGCGGGCGCGCGGGTAACGGCGCAACTGCAGCCGGGCGTGCTCGGCTCGGTCAAGACCTGCGACAAAAAATGGTGCCGGATATTCGGCGACGGCTTCGACGGCTATATCGAGCAGGAGCGCCTGTGGGGCGTCTATCCCAACGAAGCGGTCGAATGAAGCGCGCGCGCTCACGATCTGTTCTTGCGGCGCAAGCGCACGATCACGTCGATGCGCGTGACTTCGTATCCCTCGGGCGGGCTGGGCCGCTTGCCGAGCATGAGTTCGGCGTCGGGAATATCGAGAAGCTTGCTGTCGCCCTCGACATAAAAATGATGGTGGTCCGAGGCGTTGGTGTCGAAATAGGTTTTCGAGCCGTCGACGGCGACTTCGCGCAAGCAGGCCGACATCGGTGAATTGATTGAGGGTGTTGTAGACGGTCGCGAGCGAGACGGGAAAGCGCGCCCGCATCGCGTCTTCGTGCAGCATTTCCGCGGTCAGGTGACGGTCGCCCTTGGCGAACAAGAGCCAGCCGAGCGCCAGCCGCTGGCGCGTCGGGCGCAAGCCCACTTCGCGCAGCATCGCGCGCACGTCATGGAACGGACAGCCCGTGCGGCGTCCGGCGGACGGCTCGACGCGTAGCCGCTCCACCGGCAATTCGGCTGCTTTCATCCTCGACGATCGGTCTGCGCACGATTTCGTTCATGCTCTACTCGGGCTACTTTTCCGTCGGCCGGCATAAACTAGCTTCGCGCTCCCGGCCAGCCTTAAAACGGCCCGCGCCGAGCAGTGTCTATATCGTTTCATGATAAGTAGGCCGCCAGGTCGGCGCAACCGTCGATAAGGCCTTGTAATGCCTTGATTTGTCGAAAAAACGGAGCGCTCGGGGAGCCGCATCGCTGCCTTTTCGGCAAAGGGGCCGCTGTGTTAGGTAAATCACGAAACCGGGTCCCGGTCGGGACCGGAGAGATCGGTAAAGCGGCGGACCATGAGCGAGCGTCAGAACGCATTCAGCTACGAGGATCTTCTCGCCTGCGGGCGCGGCGAGCTGTTCGGCGAGGGCAATGCCCAGCTGCCGCTGCCGCCGCTCTTGATGTTCGACCGCATTGCCGAAATCGCCGAACAGGGCGGCGAGCACGGCAAGGGCCTGATCCGCGCCGAACTCGATGTCAAGCCCGATCTTTGGTTTTTCGCCTGCCACTTCAAGGGCGATCCGGTGATGCCGGGCTGTCTCGGCATCGATGCGCTTTGGCAGCTGCTGGGGTTCTTTCTGGGCTGGCTCGGCGCGCCCGGCAAGGGGCGGGCGCTCGGCGCCGGCGAGATCAAATTTTCCGGCCAGGTGCTGCCGACCATGAAAAAGATCATTTACGGCATCGATATCAAGCGCGTCATGCGCTCGAAACTGGTGCTGGGGATCGCCGACGGCTGGCTCTCGGCCGACGGCGAAATTATCTATCGCGCGTTCGACCTTAAAGTCGGCTTGTTCAAGATCGATCAAGCGCCGGAACCCGCGAAGGCTTGAATGCGTGGCGCGAAGCCGATCGCGGCCCCGTCGCGATTAAACCGATGAAACGAAGAGGCTAATATGCGACGGGTCGTCGTCACCGGAATGGGCATCGTTTCGTCCATCGGCAACAACACCCAGGAAGTGCTGGCGAGCCTGCGCGAGGCGAAGAGCGGAATTTCGCGCGCCGAGGATTACGTCAAGCTCGGCTTCCGCTGCCAGGTGCAAGGCGCGCCCACGCTCGATCCCGCCGGCATCGTCGATCGCCGCGCCATGCGCTTTCACGGCGGCGGCACCGCCTGGAATCACGTCGCCATGGATCAGGCGATCCGCGACGCCGGGCTCGAGGAAAAAGAAATCAGCAACGTGAAGACCGGCATCATCATGGGCTCGGGCGGTCCCTCGACGCGCACGATCGTGGAAGCCGCCGACACCACGCGCGCCAAAGGCCCGAAACGCGTCGGTCCGTTCGCGGTGCCGAAAGCCATGTCCTCGACCGCTTCCGCGACGCTCGCCACCTGGTTCAAGATCAAGGGCGTCAATTATTCGATCTCGTCGGCTTGCGCGACGTCCAACCACTGCATCGGCAACGCCTATGAGCTCATTCAGGGCGGCAAGCAGGACGTGATGTTCGCCGGCGGCTGCGAGGAACTCGATTGGACCTTGTCGGTTCTATTCGATGCGATGGGCGCGATGTCCTCGGGCTTCAACGACAAGCCCGCGGTCGCCTCCCGCGCCTACGACAAGGATCGCGACGGCTTCGTGATCGCCGGCGGCGCCGGCGTGCTTGGTGCTGGAGGAATTGGAACACGCGAAAGCGCGCGGCGCCCGCATCTACGGCGAGATCGCGGGCTACGGCGCCACCTCCGACGGTCACGACATGGTGCAGCCCTCGGGCGAGGGCGCCGTGCGCTGCATGAAGATGGCGCTCGAAGGCGTGAAGGCGCCGGTCGACTACATCAATCCGCACGCGACCTCGACGCCGATCGGCGACATCAAGGAGATCGAGGCGATCCGCGAAGTGTTCGGCGCCAAATGCCCGCCGATCTCGGCGACGAAGTCGCTCACCGGCCACTCGCTCGGCGCCACCGGCGTGCAGGAATCGATCTATTCGCTCCTGATGATGAACAACGGCTTCATCTGCGAAAGCGCGCATATCGACGAAATCGACCCCGCCTTCGCCGACATGCCGATCGTCCGCAAGCGCCAGGACAACAAGAAACTCGGCTGCGTGTTGTCGAACTCCTTCGGGTTCGGCGGAACCAACGCGACGCTCGTATTCAAGCACCCGGACGCCTGATCGTCCGGGATCAAGCGATACGTCTAGAGAGGATCGGAATTTCATGTTGATGCAGGGAAAGCGCGGCCTGATCATGGGGGTCGCGAACGATCACTCGATCGCCTGGGGGATCGCGAAGACCGTCGCCGCCCACGGCGCGCGGCTCGCCTTCACCTATCAGGGCGAGGCGCTCGGAGAAGCGCGTGCGGCCGCTTGGCCGAATCGGTGAAGGGCGAGATCGTGCTGCCCTGCGACGTCGAGGATATTTCCTCGGTCGACAAGGTATTCGCCGAGGTCGGGCGCCGCTGGGGCGGGCTCGATTTTCTCGTGCATGCGGTCGCCTTTTCCGACAAGAACCAGCTCAAGGGCCGCTACGCCGACACGACGCGCGAAAATTTTCTGCGCACCATGCTGATTTCCTGCTTCTCCTTCACGGAGGCGGCCAAGCGCGCGGCGGCGCTGATGCAGGACGGCGGATCGATGATCACGCTCACCTATAATGGCGGCTTGCGGGCGATGCCGAATTACAACGCCATGGGCGTCGCCAAGGCCGCGCTCGAGGCGAGCGTGCGCTATCTCGCCGTCGATTTCGGCGCGCGCGGCATCCGGGTGAACGCGATTTCGGCGGGACCCATCCGCACGCTCGCGGGTGCGGGGATCAGCGATGCGCGCCTGATGTTCGCCTTCCAGCAGCGAAATTCGCCGCTGAGGCGCGGCGTGACGCTCGACGAACTCGGCGGCGCCGGGCTTTATCTGTTGTCGAATTTATCGACCGGCGTCACCGGCGAAATTCATTTCGTCGACGCCGGCTATAACGTGATTGCGATGCCGCATCCCGATATCCTCAAAGTGCAGGAGGATGCCGAGGCGAAAACCGTGCCGAAGGCGGCGGAGTAGGATCGAACCGAATTCGAGAACGATCGGGCGCTCAGATTTCGGCCTCGGCCTCCAGTTTTTCCTTGTCCTCGATGCAATAATAGCTCGACACGCGGCTCAAAAGCTTTTGCCGTATCCACTCGTTCAGCGTTCGGCTGACGTTTTCGCGCGCGACCCCGGCCATGGCCGCGACGTCGCTCTGCGAGATTTTCTGCCGGATCAATATGCGCTTGCCCCCGACATTCTGCCCGAACGCTTCCGCAAGGCTGAGGAGCGCGAGCGCCACGCGGCCCTTGATCGAAAGAAAGCTCGCGGCCGCGACGATGCTGTTGGTGTCGCGCAGTCTTTGCGCCAGCAGCGTCATGATATGTCGGTTGGTTTCGGGGTGTTCGCGCACGAATTCCTCGTAGACGGCGCGGCTGATGAAGCTGAGCTCGGACTCCCGGATCGAGGAAACCGATGCCGAGCGGGGTTGCCCGTCGATGAGCGCAAGCTCGCCGATCAGCGCGCCGGGACCGAGAATGGCGAGGATGCGCTCGCCGCCCGAAGGCGAAACGACGCTCACCTTCAACAGTCCGCTTCTCGACGTGGTAGCAGCCGTCGCCGGGATCGCCCGCCAGGAACAATACCTGGTCGGGCGCAAGCTTCACCGGCCGCGACCTTGTGAACAGGCCCTTCGTGAGTTCTTCCGGCAGGTGGGAAAAAAGATGAGCGGCCGAAAGAGAGGAACGCGCCATGGCTGCACCGCAAGGTTCGAGCCGCGAAGGTAGCCTAACGCCCGTCGAACAGCGAGCATGAGGCGCGACCGCGGCCGCGGAAAATCGCGGCCGCCCGGGCTTCGCGGCCCGAGCGGCTGCCGACTCTGCGGTACGTGGCGAGCATTAGCCGCACACCTCGACGAAGTAAGGACGGCCCGAAGGGCTGTACTTCTTCACCATGTAGCAGCCCGGATCGTAATCGTCGCCGGCGAGGTAGAGGCCAAAGCCGCCGTGATGCCAGTGATGCTGGTTGCCGTTTCCGGGCTTGGCGGAAGCTTCGCCGCTCATGGCGAGGGTGGCGCCGACGAGAGCGGCCGCGGCGATCGTCGCGGTGATGAACTTCTTCATGATCGTCTCCTTGGGACCGGCGGCCGCTTGATTGCGCCGCCATGGGGAGGGCTTTAGGTGCGATTACCCTGCGCCCGATGTGATGGCGGTCACAACAATGCGCATTCCTCCTAAACGATTGAAATAACACGATTATCGAACCAATGAAAAAGGGGCGGCCTAAAGCCGCCCCATTTCATGCATTGAAGCCCGCAAAAAGCGCGCTTCAGCCGGTGGCGCCCGCCGGCTGTTCGTCGCTGCGCTGTTCGCTCTTTTGTTTTGCCTCGAGGTCCTCGCCGGTCTGCTGATCGACGACTTTCATCGAGAGGCGAACCTTGCCGCGATCGTCGAAGCCCATCAGCTTCACTTTCACCTTGTCGCCTTCCTTGACGACGTCGGTCGTCTTGTTGACGCGGTTCTTCGCGAGCTGGCTGATGTGAACAAGGCCGTCCTTGGCGCCGTAGAAATTCACGAAGGCGCCGAAGTCGACGGTCTTTACCACGGTGCCGTCATAGATCACGCCGACCTCGGGATCCGAGGTGATCGACTTGATCCACTTGATCGCGGCGTTGATCGATTCGCGGTTTGGCGGAGGCGATCTTGATCGGTGCCGTCGTCCTAGATATTGATCTTGGCGCCGGTCTTTTCGACGATCTCGCGGATGACCTTGCCGCCGGTGCCGATCACTTCGCGGATCTTGTCGACCGGGATCTTGATCACTTCGATGCGCGGCGCATGCTCGCCGAGCTTCGGACGCGCGGCGGTGATCGCCTTCGCCATCTCGCCGAGGATGTGGATGCGGCCATCCTTCGCCTGCGAAAGCGCCACCCGCATGATCTCTTCGGTGATGCCCGCGATCTTGATGTCCATCTGCAGCGCGGTGACGCCCTTGTCGGTGCCCGCGACCTTGAAGTCCATGTCGCCAAGATGGTCCTCGTCGCCGAGGATGTCGGAGAGCACCGCGTATTTCTTGTCTTCGAGGATCAGGCCCATGGCGATGCCCGCGACCGGACGGCGGAGCGGAACGCCCGCATCCATCAGCGCGAGCGAGGTGCCGCAGACCGTCGCCATCGAGGAGGAGCCGTTCGATTCCAGAATTTCCGAAACGATGCGGATGGTGTAGGGAAATTCGGTGCTCGGCGGCAGCATCGGATGCATCGAACGCCAGGCGAGCTTGCCGTGGCCGATCTCGCGGCGGCCCGGCGCGCCGACGCGGCCGGTTTCGCCGACCGAGAAGGGCGGGAAGTTGTAGTGCAGGAGAAACGTCTCCTTATACGTTCCCTGCAACGCGTCGATATATTGCTCGTCTTCGCCGGTGCCGAGCGTCGCGACGACGAGCGCCTGCGTCTCGCCGCGCGTGAACAGCGCCGAGCCGTGCGTGCGCGGCAGCACGCCGACTTCCGCCACGATCGGCCGCACGGTCTTGCCGTCGCGGCCGTCGATGCGGATGCCGGTGTCGAGGATCGAGTTGCGGACGATCTTCGCTTCCAGCTCCTTGAACACGCCGCCGACCTGTCTGCGGCGTCGGCGCATCCTTTGTCCGTCGGCTTCGGGCTCGAACGCGGCTTTGACCTTGGCCTTGGCCGCTTCGATCGCCTTGTGCCGCTCCTGCTTGGTGCTGATTGCATAGGCGGCGCGCAGATCCGCTTCCGCCAGCGTCGCGCACCTTCTTCTCGATCGCCGACAGTATCCGGCGCGTCGATTTCGCGCGGCTCCTTGGCGGCCTTTTCTGCGAGCCGGATGATCATGTCGATCACCGGCTGGAAGTGGCGGTGGCCGAACATCACCGAGCCGAGCATGACTTCTTCGGCAAGCTCCTTGGCTTCCGATTCGACCATCAAGACGGCGTCTTTGTTCCCGGCGACGACGAGATCGAGCTGGCTCTCCGTCATCTCTTCGAGCGTCGGGTTCAGCACGTATTCGTTGTTGATGAAGGCGACGCGTGCGCCGCCGATCGGACCCATGAAGGGCGCGCCGGAAAGCGTAAGCGCCGCGGAAACCGCGACCATCGCCACGATGTCGGGATCGTTTTCGAGATCGTGCGAAAGCACGGTGGTGATGATCTGCGTGTCGCAGCGCCAGCCGTCGGCGAACAGCGGGCGGATCGGCCGGTCGATCAGACGCGAGGTGAGCGTTTCCTTTTCGGTCGGACGGCCTTCGCGCTTGAAATATCCGCCGGGGATGCGGCCCGCGGCGAAGAATTTTTCCTGGTAGTTGACGGTGAGAGGAAGAAAGTCGAGTCCCGAGCTTCGGTTCCTTGGCCGCGACGACGGTCGCGATCACGGTGGTGTCGCCGTAGGTGGCGAGAACCGCGCCGTCGGCCTGGCGCGCGAGCTTTCCGGTTTCGAGAACTAGGCGGCGTCCGCCCCAGTCGATTTCCTCACGATGAATGTCGAACATGCGTAATTTTCCATGGCTTGCGGAGAAGAAAAGCCATGGGCAAGACGGCGAGACGCTCGCCCGCGCGCTCGCGAAGCGCGCTGGGAAAGAGAGTATCCGGCGATCCTGCCATGACTTTGGTTCTTCCGTTGGTGATGCGGCGGCACGCCGCCGCGATGCGCCGCGCGAAGCCGAATTGCCCGCGCGGGAGTTTTGATTATCGGCGAATGTCGAGGCGGTCGATCAGCTTTTGATAACGCGCTTCGTCCTTCGACTTCAGATAGTCGAGGAGGCTGCGCCGCTGCGAAACCATCTTCAACAAACCACGCCGCGAGTGATTGTCCTTGACGTGGGTCTTGAAATGTTCGGTCAGGTAATTGATCCGTTCCGAAAGGATCGCGACCTGAACTTCGGGCGAACCGGTATCGTCCTTCTTGGTCGCGTACTCTTTGAACGAGCGCCTGTTTGCGCTCCGCGCTTAGCGACATCGGATCTCCTTTTCTGTTCGAAGTGCGGGAAGCGGCCGGGCCGGGATGTCGTCCAGCAGGGTCGCGTTATGCCGCGTTGGCCGGCAAATGCGGATGCGCGCGGAATATAGAGGAATTATGCGTTGGCGCCAGCGGAATATGCGGCTCGATTGTTATGCGATATCAACGCGTTAAATTGAAAATCCGGCGCGGTTTCAGCGCCCCTTGCTCGAATTTCCGCAAGCGCCACCAGCGAGCCCTGCGTCGAAACCGACACCATGCCCTCGATCATCGGCGCGTCGCGGCCGCGCAACAGCACCGATTGGCCGAGCGCAAGCCGGTCGGCATCGGCGCGGCTGACCTGCAACGCCGGCACCGCCGCGAGACCCGACTTCGACCGGCAGAAGCGCGGCGGCGAGATCGCCGTCTCCGGCCTCGCTCAGCCGCGCGAGGTCGGCGAAGCGAATCGCCTGCTTCCTCGCCGAACGAGCCCACCCGCGTGCGCCGAAGCGCGCAGACATGGCCGAGGCAGCCGAGCGCGCGGCCGATGTCGCGTGCGAGCGCCCGCACATAGGTGCCCTTGCCGCATTCGGTTTCGAACACCGCATGATCGGCATCCGGTATTTCGACGAGCGCCAGGCGATGAACCTCGACCGGCCGCGCGGCGAGCGAAACGTCTTCGCCGTCGCGCGCGAGATTATAAGCGCGCTCGCCCTCGATCTTGAGCGCGGAAAAACGCGGCGGCATTTGCTCGATCCTGCCGGTGAAGCGCGGCAAGCAGCGCCCGGATCGCGTCCGGCGAAGGCCGCTCGCGGACTTTCGGAGAGCGTGCGTCCTTCGGAATCGTCGGTGTCGGTCGCGACGCCCCAGCGCACCTTGAAGCGATAGGCTTTCTGTCCGTCCATCACGAACGAAACGGTTTTCGTCGCTTCGCCGAACGCGATCGGCAGACACGCCGGAAGCGAGCGGATCGAGCGTGCCGGCGTGGCCCGACTTTTTTCGCCCGGAAGAGGCGCTTCAGCGATCGCCACCGCCGCCGTCGACGTCTGGCCGACATCCTTGTCGAGAATGAGCCAGCCGTGGACGTCGCGCTTCTCGGCGCGCGGCGCGTTCACTCCGATTCCTCGCGCTTGCGATTTGAGATCGCGCGCCACCTCGGGCGAGCGCAACAAGCGATCGATGCGATCCGCCTCGTCGAAGGTCTCGTCGATGCGGAAGCGCAATTCGGGCATGAATTTCATCTCGATGCGCTTCGCGAGCGCGCCGCGCAGCCAGCGCTTGTTTTTCTCGAGTGCGGCGAGCACCGCCGCCGCGTCGCGTCCGCCGAGCGGCATCACGTAGACGGTGGCGAGCCGCAGATCCGGGCTCATGCGCACTTCGGGGAAGGTGAGCACGTGCGCGGCGAGCACGGGATCGTGCACGCCTTCGTGCGAGAACACCTCGACCATGGCGTGGCGCACGACTTCGCCGACGCGCAACATGCGCTGGCTCGGGCTCGATGGTTTTGAGATGATGGTTTCGTCATGTTCAAACGTCTTCCCGGGATAGAACCGAGCGACAGACGTCAATTCCGGTCGATGGTCTTCAGAGCGAGCGTTGTATCGCTTTCGACGCGATAACACTCGATCACGTCGCCGACGCGCATATCCTCGTATTTTTCGAACGACATGCCGCATTCCTGCCCGGCGAGCGACCTCGCGCGCGTCGTCCTTGAAGCGCTTCAGCGTCGAGAGCTTGCCTTCGTGGATCACGACATTGTCGCGGATCAGGCGCACATTGGCGCCGCGCTCGACCTTGCCGTCGGTGACGCGGCAGCCGGCGATCTTGCCGATCTTGGAGACGTTGAAGATCTCGAGGATTTCGGCGTTGCCGAGCATGGTCTCGCGCAAGGTCGGCGGCAGGAGGCCCGACATCGCCTTTTTCACGTCGTCGACGAGATCGTAGATGATGTTGTAGTAGCGGATCTCGACGCCGACGCGCTCGGCTGCGGCGCGCGCTTCCTTGTGGGCGCGCACGTTAAAGCCGATGATCGCGGCGCCGGTGGAGGCGGCGAGCGTCACGTCGGATTCGGCAATGCCGCCGACGCCCGCGAGCAGAATGCGCGCGATGACTTCGTCGGTGCCGAGTTTTTCGAGCGAGCCGACGATCGCTTCGACCGAACCCTGCACGTCGCCCTTGATGAGCGAGCGGAAATTCCTTGCGGCCCGCGGTCTTGAGCTGGCTCATCATCTGTTCGAGCGAGCCGCGCGCAGCGCCGCGCGCCGGCTGCTCGCGGCGCTGGCGCGCGCGATATTCGGTGACTTCGCGCGCGCGCGCTTCGTTCTCGACGACCGCGAGCCGGTCGCCCGCTTCCGGCGTTCCGGCAAAGCCGAGCACTTCGACCGGCATCGAGGGGCCGGCCTCTCGAAACGTTCTCGCCCCTGATCGTCGACGAGCGCCCGCACGCGGCCCCATTCGCCGCCGGCGACGATGATGTCGCCGACGCGCAACGTGCCGCGCTGCACGAGAACGGTCGCGACCGGGCCGCGGCCGCGGTCGAGTTTCGCCTCGATGACGGTGCCTTCGGCCGGCGCGGTCGGGGTTCGCCTTGAGATCGAGAATTTCGGTCTGCAGCCCGATCGTTTCCAGCAGCTTGTCGAGATTGGTTTTCTTGGTCGCCGAGACTTCGACGTCGAGCGTCTCGCCGCCCATCGATTCGACCTGCACTTCGTGCTGCAGCAGTTCGGTGCGCACGCGCTCGGCCTTGGCGTCGGCTTTGTCGATCTTGTTGATGGCGACGATCATCGGCACCTTCGCCGCGCGCGCGTGCTGGATCGCCTCCACCGTCTGCGGCTTGACGCCGTCATCGGCGGCGACCACGAGAATGACGAGGTCGGTGACTTTGGCGCCGCGCGCGCGCATCGCGGTGAAGGCGGCGTGGCCCGGCGTATCGATGAAGGTGATTTTCGCGCCCGACGGCGCCGTCACCTGATAGGCGCCGATATGCTGGGTGATGCCGCCCGCTTCGCCGGCGACGACATTGGTCTGGCGGATGGCGTCGAGCAGCGAAGTCTTGCCGTGATCGACGTGACCCATGACGGTGACGACCGGCGGCCGCGGCTTTGCATATGCGCGGCATCGTCGGGCGCGTCGAACAGGCCCTCGACGACGTCGGCTTCGGCGACGCGCTTGACGGTGTGGCCCAATTCCTCGGCGATCAGTTGCGCGGTGTCGGCGTCGATCGCGTCGTTGATCGTCAGCCATCTGGCCCTGTTTCATCAGCAGCCGGATCACGTCGACGGCGCGCTCGGCCATGCGGTTCGCGAGCTCCTGAATGGTGATCGATTTCCGGAATCACCACTTCGCGCGAGATTTTTTCCTTCGGCTCGTCGGAGGGCCGATGGCCGGAGATTCGCTGCGTGCGGCGGCGGAAGGAGGCGATCGAGCGCTGACGCTCGTCGTCGTCGCTGAGCGCGGTCACGAGCGTCAAGCGGCCGCGGCGTTTTTCTTCGGCCGTGCCGCGCACCGGCTTCGGCGCGATCGCGGCCTTGCCGCCGGCGCGCGCGACGTGCGCGGGCCTTCGTCGTCGTCCTCGATGACGGTCGTGCGGCCGGCCACGCCGCCGCTGATGCTCGCCGAAGCGCTTGCGCGCTTCCTGCTCGGCCTTGCGCTTTGTTTCTTCTTCCGACGCGCGGCGGGCCTCTTCGTCGCGTTTGCGGGCTTCGGCGGCCTCGCGGTCGGCGCGCTCGACGGCGTCGCGCGCGGCGCGGCGTTGCGCCTCTTCCTCGGCGGTTTTGCGCTCCTCGGCCTCGCGCACGCGCGCGTCGATCAGCGCCTTGCCGCGGGCGTTCCGTTCTTCCTCGGTGAGCGTGCGCAGCACGACGCCGGACGGCTTCGGCGCCGCCGGGGATTCCGGCGCGCGGCGGGCTTCGCTGCGGGTGCCGCGGCTTTCGGGCTCGCGGCGGCGGCAGCGGCGCGCGCGGGCGCGCGCTTCACTCGGTCGTTCGCGGCCTTCTTGTCGCCGCCGGGCGCGATGGTGCGGCGCTTGACCGTCTCCACCACCACCGATTTGGAGCGGCCATGGCTGAAGCTCTGGCGCACCACGCCCTGCTCGACGTTACGCTTCACCGTCAGCGTTTTCGGCGACGAGCGCGAGCGTTTTTTCGCGTATCTTTCGTATCAGCCATAACGACCTATTCAGTGACCGTTTTTCGGCGGCCGCTTCTGATCGCGGCCGATGTTGATGCCTTTGCCGGCGGGCTCTTCTTCTCGCCAGCGCTCGTATCTCAAGAGTGCGCTAGAAAAACCCGGCTCGCCGGATGGCCGAACAGGGCTGCATGTACCACATTTGACGCCCGAGCGCCAAGTCCAATTGTTCCCCGGAAAAGAGCCGAATTATCGCGGGTTTTTCTCCGTTCGCGGCTTCGCCATGTCGTCGAGCTTCTGCAGTGCCGTCGGCGCCCGCGTCGCTGGCATGAACGAGGATCGCGACGCTCGCCCTGCTGAGCGCGGCTTTCACCGTCTCGAAGCCGGTGACGACTTGCCCGGCCTTGTTCGCCATCGATAGGGCGTCGAGCGCCGTGCGCTGCAACAGCCGCTCGACGAGCTCCGGCAAATCGGCGTCGGCGACGCCTTTGCCGCGAAAGGCGCGCGCGAACGATTTTCGCTCGATCGCGATCCGGAGCGCCTCGCGATTGGCGCTGACCCAGGCGCCGCGGCCCGGCAGTTTGTGCGCGATGTCGGGCACGATGCTGCCGTCCGGCGCCACCACGTAGCGGATCATTTCGCCGATCGGCTTCGCTTCGCCGGTCGCGAGGCAAAATCGCGCGCGGCCGTCATTCGCCTCGGCCGGACCTCGATCGGTTTCCTCTTCGATGGGGTGTGCGAGCACGGGTCATCTCCGTCAGGCCTGCGGCAGCGGCTTCGGCTTCGCTTCGGCGGCCTGCGGCTCCTCGGCGGGGGCAAGCGCCGACTCGTCGACCCAGCCGGCCTTGACGCGGGCCTGCATGATCATCGCCTCGGCTTCTTCGCTTTTCGATCGGCGAAGCCTTCGAGCGCGCCCGCGTGCCGGGTGACCTCGCCGTCCTTGCGCTCCGACCAGCCGGTCAGATCGTCGGTGGCGCAGCCGGCGAGATCCTCGACCGTCTTGATGCCGTTTTCGCCGAAGGCGACGAGCATCCTGCGACGTCACGCCCGGAACCTCGCGCAGCGCCTCGTCGACGCCAAGCTCCTTGCGCTTGGCATCGAGTTCCGCCTCGATGCGGGCGAGATAATCCTTGGCGCGGGTCTGCAGCTCGGCCGCCGTATTGGCGTCGAAGCCCTCGATCGACGCGAGTTCGTCCGTCGGCACGAAAGCCAGTTCCTCGACGGAAGCGAAGCCTTCGGAGGTCAGAAGCTGCGCCGCCATCTCGTCGACGTCGAGCGCCTCCATGAAAGCCTTGTTGCGCTCGGCGAACTCCTTCTGGCGCCGCTCGCTCTCTTCCGCTTCGGTCAGGATATCGATGTCCCAGCCGGTGAGCTGCGAGGCGAGCCGCACGTTCTGGCCGCGGCGGCCGATCGCGAGCGAAAGCTGCGCGTCGGGCACGACCACTTCGATGCGCTCGCGCGTTTCGTCGAGCACGACCTTCACGACTTCGGCGGGCGCCAGCGCGTTGACGACGAACGTCGCGACGTCCGGCGACCACGGAATGATGTCGATCTTCTCTCCCTGCAATTCGTTCACCACCGCCTGCACGCGGGAGCCGCGCATGCCGACGCAGGCGCCGACGGGATCGACCGAGGAATCGCGCGAGATCACGGCGATCTTGGCGCGCGAGCCCGGATCGCGGGCGACCGCCTTGATCTCGACGATGCCGTCGTAAATTTCCGGCACTTCCTGCGCGAACAGCTTCGCCATGAATTGCGGATGGGTGCGGGAGAGGAAAATTTGCGGGCCGCGCGGCTCGCGGCGCACGTCATAGACGTAGGCGCGGATGCGGTCGCCGTTGCGGAAGACTTCGCGCGGCAGCAATTCGTCGCGCCGCACGATCGCTTCGCCGCGGCCGAGATCGGCGACGACGTTGCCGTATTCGACGCGCTTCACCACGCCGTTCACGATCTCGCCGATGCGGTCCTTGTAATCCTGGTATTGCCGGTCGCGCTCGGCGTCGCGCACCTTCTGCACGATCACCTGCTTCGCCGACTGCGCGGCGATACGGCCGTATTCGAGCGGCGGCAAGGTCTCGGCGATATAGTCGCCGATCTGCGCCGCGGGATTGCGCTTCCGCGCGTCGTCGATGCTGATTTGAATGGCTTCGTTCTCGACCGTTTCCGCGACGAGCAGAAGGCGGGAGAGGCGAAGCTCGCCGGTCTTCGGATTGATTTCGGCGCGGACCTCCGTCTCGCTGCCGTAGCGCGAGCGCGCGGCCTTCTGAATCGCGTCTTCCATCGCGGTGATCACGATTCGCTTGTCGATCGATTTTTCCCGCGCGACTGCCTCCGCGATTTGCAGAAGCTCGAGTCGGTTTGCGCTGACAGCCATGTTGGTTCTCCTGAAAACTTAAGTTTGCGTCCGGCTCTGGGTCGCCGGCTGATGTTGATGATGTTCATGCGGTTGCGAGGGCGGCGAGGAATGCTCGCTTCGCTTCCCGCGCTTGAGCGATTCGGCGATGAGCGCGTCGGTGAGCACGAGCTTGGCTTCCGCCATCTCCGCGATCGGCAGACGGACGACTTGCTCGGCTTCGCGTCGCGCATGCGGATGAGCGGCCTTGTCGCCGTCGACGCCGACGATTTCGCCGCGAAAGCGTTTGCGGCCTTCGAGCATCATGGCCATTTCGATCTTCGCTTCGTGCCCACATGGCGCTCGAAATCGGAGCGGCGCACCAGCGGACGGTCGATGCCGGGCGAGGACAATTCCAGCCGATAGCCGCCGCGGATCGGGTCGTCGACGTCGAGCGCAGGCGACAGCGCGCGGCTCGCCGCTTCGCAATCCTCGATCGTGAAGGTGCCGTCGGGCCGCTCCGCCATGATCTGCACCGTGCAGCCGTCGCGGCCGGAGACATGCACGCGCACGAGCCGGTAGCCCAAGCCCGCGAGCACGGGCTCGACGATCGCGGCAATCCGCGCCGGCAGCCCGGTTTCCGTGATGAGCCGCGGCTCATGCAGCGGCGGCTTGCGCCTGCAGTTCGTATCGTTCATCGTTTCTCGCTCATCCCGTCCGAACCAAATAAAAAAGAGCGGGTCCCGGCCGGGCCCCACTCTCACCATCCGGTCCTTAGACCGTGCTGAGATGTTTGTTATGGCGCGAATATAGCCCCGCTTTGCCGAATCAAGGGCGAAGGCGCCCTCAAACCCTTAAAAACGTCAGATAAGCACGATCGCCGGCCCTCCTTTTCCGCCTTTTCCTCATAGCGCGTGCCGGGAAAATTGCGGCCATGGTTTACGCCAATCGTCGGCGCGCTCGGCCGTCCAATAAAAGAGCGGCGAGCGGAGAAATCGCACAAGCGCCCATTCGGCGTAGTCGGGCCAGTCGGTGGCAAATCGCAATTCGCCGCCGCGCTTCAAGACGCGGCCGAGGCGGCCGACGCGGTCGTCGGAAATAAAGCGGCGCTTCCAGTGCCGCCGCTTCGGCCAGGGATCCGGATAGAGAATGTCGACGCGGGTCAAGCTCGCCCTCCGGCAGCCAGTCGAGGAGATCGAGCGCGTCGCCGTGATAGAGGCGAATGTTGCTGAGCCCTTCGGCTTTGATCGCGGCGAGGGCCTTCGCCATGCCGTTGACATAGGCCTCGCAGCCGAGAAACCCGCTTGCCGGATTGGAGCGGGCTTCGTGCAAGAGATGCTCGCCGCCGCCGAAGCCGATCTCGAGCCGCACGCGCGCCGATGGGTGCTTTGAAGAAGGCGTGCGCATCGAGCGGCGCCGGCCGGCTGAGATCGATGGCGAGATCCGGCAGCAGACCTTGGATCAGGCTCGCCTGACCCGCGCGCAGCGGATGACCCTTGCGGCGGCCGAAAAAGGCGCCGCGCGGCTTGCGGATGGGGGTCTTGGCATTCATGCGCGGAACATGGCTCCGCGCGCCGGCCTTACTTCAGCGCCGCGCGGATTTGCGGCGCGAGATCGGTTCGCTCCCAGGAGAAGCCGCCGTCCTTTTCCGGCGCGCGGCCGAAATGGCCGTAGGCGGAGGTGCGGGCATAGATCGGCTTGTTGAGGCTGAGATGCTCGCGAATGCCGCGCGGCGAAAGGTTCATGATTTCGCCGAGCGTCTTCTCCAATTTTGCTTCTTCCACCTTGCCGGTGTCGTGCAGATCGACATAGATCGATAGCGGCTGCGAAACGCCGATGGCGTAGGAAAGCTGGATCGTGCAGCGCCCCGCAAGATCGGCGGCAACGACATTCTTCGCGAGGTAGCGCGCGGCATAGGCGGCCGAGCGGTCCACCTTCGTCGGGTCCTTGCCCGAGAACGCGCCGCCGCCATGCGGGCGCGGCACCGCCATAGGTATCGACGATGATCTTGCGGCCGGTCAGGCCGCAATCGCCGTCGGGCCCGCCGATCACGAACTTGCCGGTCGGATTGACGTGCCAGACCGTGTGCTTGCTGATCCAGCCGTGCGGCAAGCGCTTTGCGCACATACGGCTCGACGATTGATTGGATGTCGTGGGAGGAAAGATTGGCGATCGAGATGCTGCGTCGAAACCACGATTTGCGTGGCTTCCACCGGCTTTCCGTTTTCGTAGCGGATCGTGACCTGGCTCTTGGCGTCGGGACCGAGCGCTTTCGTCTCGCCGGCGTGCCGCGCCTCCGCCATCAGCTTCAGGATGCGGTGCGCATAATAGATCGGCGCCGGCATGAGTTCCGGCGTCTCGTTGCAAGCGTAGCCGAACATGATGCCTTGATCGCCCGCGCCTTCGTCCTTGTTGCCGGCGGCATCGACGCCCTGCGCGATATCCGCCGACTGCGCGTGCAACAGGACTTCGACGTCGGCGTTTTCCCAATGAAAGCCTTCCTGCTCGTATCCGATGTCCTTGATCGCGGCGCGCGCGCGCTCGATCAGTATGTCCTGGGTGATGGCGCTCGGGCCCGCGCGTCTCGCCCGCGATCACGACGCGGTTGGTGGTGGCGAGCGTCTCGCAGGCGACGCGCACCTGCGCCGGGTCCCAGCCATGTTGCGGCGCCAGCCGAAAAAAGGCGTCGACCACCTCATCGGAAATGCGGTCGCAAACCTTGTCCGGATGACCTTCGGAGACGGATTCACTGGTGAACAGGTAATTCTTGCGGGACACGGCGCTCTAACTCCCTGAAAAACTTGCCCGTATCGGAGCAACCGCCCCGCCGCGGCGCTGTCTTCTCGCAGGGCTGGCGGGCCGCGGTCAAGCTCGCCGCCGGATGAAGAATAGCGGTGCTGATGAGCGGCTTAGCGAGCGGACGTTTCGTCCGCCACCATCGCCTCGACGAGATCGACGATGCGCCGCCGCACCTTCGCATCCTTGATCTTCATGAAGGCCTTGGTCAGCGCCAATCCATCCGAGGTGGCGAGGAAATCGGACACGTAGGCGGGCGAAGCCGGCTCGGACAGGCCGCCGGATCCTTCCGGCACCGGCGCGCCTTCGAAGAAAAAAGAAAGCGGGACGGAAAGCACGGTCGCGATCTGCTGCAGGCGGCTCGCGCCGACGCGGTTGGTGCCTTTTTCGTATTTCTGAATTTGCTGAAAGGTGATGCCGAGCTTTTCGCCGAGCTTCTCTTGCGACATCCCGATCATCATGCGGCGCATGCGGACGCGGCTCCCGACATGCTTGTCGATCGGGTTCGGGGCCTTCTTCGTCATTCCAGTCTCCAACATCGCTGTGCGAAATTAACCCGGTTGCGATAAAAGACAAACGCAATTGTTTCGCTGGCATCGCGAAATTCTTGCCAGCGTTAGACTTTGGTTGCGTTAACGCACCGCAATACGAAGCTTGCGTCGCCTTGCGAGCATTGCGATCGCCGCGAAGAGCGCCGCGATCGCCAAGGCGCCGCGCGTCACGATAGCGCGCATAAAACGTCGGCTCGATCGGGAGCGGCAAGCGCGCATCGAGAACGCCCTCTTGACCGAGCGGAATCGAACCCACGATGCGTCCGAGCGGATCGATCACGGCCGAAATGCCGTTGTTCGTTGCACGAACGAGCGGCAATCCTTCTTCGATCGTTCTGCAGCCGCGCTTGCGGGAAGTGCTGATAGGGGCCCGGCGTCAAACCGAACCAGGCGTCGTTCGACACATTCAGCATCCAGGCGGGACGCGGCCCTTCCGGGATCACCGCGCCGGGAAAAATCGCTTCGTAGCAGATGAGCGGCGCCGCCGGCGGCAAGCCGGGAATCGACAACGGGCGCAGACTCGGCCCGGCGGAAAATCCGCCGCGCATGCGCGTCAGCTGCTCGAGGCCGATGCTTTCGAGAAAATTCTGAAACGGCAGATATTCGCCGAACGGAACGAGATGCACTTTGTCGTAGGTCGCGACTGATCGCGCCGTCGCTGCCGATGACCCGAATGCTGTTGTAGACGCGCGCTTCGTTCGATCCCGGCCGCGGCTCCTCGAGCCGCGCGGCGCCCGTGATCAGAACGGCGCCGCCGCGAAGAAGATTGGCGATGCGGGCGAGCGCGTCGGCTTCCTGCTCGAGAAAAAACGGAAACGCCGATTCCGGCCAGAACAAATGCGTGACGTCGCGCACGCCTTGCCGGTCGGGCGCGGTCGCGCGGTCGCTGATCGAGATGTAGCGATCCATGATGTCGTGCTTAGCCGCGGTCCGGAATTTCTGGTCCTGCGGCAGATTCGGCTGCATGATGCGAAGTTTCGCGCCGGCGACGAATCCGGTTTCGGTCGTCGCGAGACGATAAAGGCCGCCGAAGCGCCGAGGACCGCGAGCACGATCGCGGCGATCGCGGGCGGCAACCATGGCCGTCTCGTTGCCTCGCGTTTATCGATGAGCACGGCGGGGCTCGCGAAAACGGCGAGCGCAATGAAGCGTCAATCCCCAGAAGCCGATCACGGACGCCGTTTGCGCAAAGGCGGGCACGGCCGCGAGCGCATAGCCGAAGCTGTTCCAGGGAAAGCCGGTCAGCACATGTCCGCGCAGCCATTCGGCGACTCCGAGGCCGAGCGCGAAAGCAAAAATGCGGCTCGGTCCCGGTGCTCCACAGAAAGCGCGCGATCGGCCGCGCCGAAGCCCGTGAAAAACGCGAGGTAAGCCGGAAGCGACATGACGGCGAACGGCAGAAGCCACGCGAACTGGTCGGCCTCGACCAGAAACGCCATGCCGATCCAGTAAAGGCCGCGCGAGAAAATATCCGAAGCCGAACCACCACCCGGTGACGAACGCGTTGACGCAAACCGGCGCGGCCCGCGCCCGCGCCGTCGAGAAGCCAAACGAAAACCGGGAGCGTAATCGCCAAGAGCGGCCACAAATTGAAGGGCGCCATCGCCAAGGCCGAAAGCGCGCCGGCGCCGACCGCGATCAGCCGCCGCCGCCAGCCCCAAGCGAGCACGATGCGGTAGGCGAAGCCGCGAGCGTCATGGAAATTGCCATCCGGTCTTAGCAAGGCGGTCTTTATCAGAAGGGCGCTGCTTCGTTTCCGCGGTCTCCGGCGAGGCGGACGCCTGTCCGCTCGCCTCTTCACGGCGCCGGCGCGATTCGCGCTGCGGCGATCGTTGATAGATGCGGAGCCGCTTCACGCGCCGGGGATCGGCGTCGAGCATTTCGATCTCAAAATGGTCGGGGCCTTGCAGAATTTCGCCGCGCACCGGCACGCGGCCCGCCAATGTCGACGACGAAAGCCGCCCAGCGTGTCGACTTCTTCCGTCATCCTCGCCGATTGCAAAGTCGGAGCCGATCACGTCTTTCGCTTCATCGAAGCTCGTGCGCGCGTCGGCAATGAAGCTGCCGTCGTCCTGCCGCTGGATGCGTGCGGCGCTCGTCGTCATGCTCGTCCTCGATATCGCCGACGATCTGCTCGACGATGTCCTCCATCGAAACGAGGCCGTCGGTGCCGCCATATTCGTCGATGACGAGCGCGAGATGCGTGCGCGTCGTCTGCATCTTCACGAGAAGATCGATCGCCGGCATCGAAGCGCGGCACGAACAGGATGCGCCGCACGATTTTCGCGACTGCGACAACGGCTCGGAAAGATTGACCGCCTGGGGATCGAGACCGGCCGGCAGCGAAATTTTCCGCCGCGTGATTTCTTCCGGCGCCACGATCGCGCGCTCGGTCAGATACGCGACGATATCGCGGATATGCACCATGCCGGTCGGATCGTCGAGCGTGTCGTCATAAACGACGAGGCGCGAATGACCGGCACTGGCGAACATCTTGAGCAATTCGCCGAGCGGAATGTCTTGCTGAACGGCGACGATGTCGGCGCGCGGCACCATCACATCGCCGATGCGGCGCTCTTTAAGCTGCAGGATATTTTGCAGCATCGTGCGCTCGGCGGGAGAAAATTCCGTCTTTTCGCCCGCGGGCTCGGCGAGCTCCTCGACGAGATCCGTCCGCAGCGAGCCCGAGCCGCGCAACCGAATGAGCGCCTTGAAGCGATCAAGCCAGCTTTCGGAAGGTTTTTCCGCAACGCTCGGCTTTTCCTCTGCGGCCGGCTCGGCCGCCCGCGGATGCTCGGGACCGGACGAATCGGTCGCGCTCATGCCGCCGCTCCCGCGCTTTCATAGCGCGCATAGGGATCGGCAATGCCGAGCCTGGCGAGAATGGCGCGCTCGCGCGCTTCCATCGCTTTGGCCTCCGCCTCCTCGATATGATCGAAGCCGAGGAGATGCAGCATGCCGTGGACGGCGAGATGCATCAGATGATGTTCGGCCGTCTTGCCCTCGGCTTCCGCTTCGCGCGCCATCGTCTCGTAGGCGAGCACGATATCGCCGATCGGCCTCGGTCCGTTGGCCGGAGATTTCGGCGCCGGAAAAGAGAGAACGTTCGTCGCCTTGTCGTGCCCGCGAAAACTTTTGTTGAGCGCCTGGATGCGGGCATCGTCGGCGAGCACGACCCCGATTTCGCCTTCCTCCACGCGCCCGTCGCGAAGGGCCGCTTCGACCGCGCGGCGCACGATCGGCTTCCGCGCTCGCGAGCTTTTCCCAGGCCGGCGATTCCGTCGCGATATCGATCGTCACGCTCACGGCTTTTCCTTTTTGTTGCGCTTGCGCTTGTCGGCGCCATCATAGGCGCTTCCACGATTCGGGTGACGAGTTCATGCCGCACGACGTCGGCGCGCGTGAAAAAGCGACATGCGCCACATTCTCGAGCGATGAAAGCAGGCTCACCGCCTCGTTCAAGCCCGAAACCTGACCCGGCGGCAAATCGATCTGCGAAGGATCGCCCGTCACCATCATGCGCGCGTTCTCGCCGAGCCGGGTGAGAAACATCTTCATCTGCATCGAGGTGGTGTTCTGCGCCTCGTCGAGAATGACCGCCGCGTTGGCGAGCGTGCGCCCGCGCATGAAGGCGATCGGCGCGATCTCGATTTCGCCGGCTTGCAGCGCGCGCTCGAAAATGCCGCGATCCATGAGATCGAAGAATGCGTCGTAAATCGGCCGCAGGTAAGGATCGACCTTCTCGCGCATATCGCCGGGCAGAAAGCCGAGCCGCTCGCCGGCCTCGACGGCGGGGCGCGAAAGCACGATGCGGTCGACTTCGCGCCGCTCGAACAAGTGAACGGCGTGAGCGACGGCGAGCCACGTCTTGCCGGTGCCGGCGGGACCGGTGCCGAAGACGAGCGTGTTCGTTCTGCAGCGCGCGCAGATATTCGTCCTGGCCCGCCGTGCGGGCGCGCACGAGGCGCTTGCGGAGCCGCAGCTCGGCGAAATTCGCGTGCGCCGCGCCCGCCTCGGTATTCGGTCGCGCGGCTTGCCGCAACACCTGGCGGATTGCGCCTTCGACATCGCCGCTTGAGATCTCGTGCCCGCGCTTCAGCTCCGCATACAGAAGATCGAGAATATGCCGAGCTCGCTCGCACGCCTCGCGCTCGCCTTCGATCGTGACGTGATTGCCGCGCTGCTCGGCCGAAACGCCGAGACGGCGCTCGATCAGGGCGAGGTTCTCGCGTGGCGGCCGAACAAGCTCAAGGCAAGCTTGTTGTCGTCGAATTCGAGCGCAATGTGCGACCGCGCAATTCTCGGCTTGCGGGCGCGGCGCGGCTGGGTCCGGGATCGCGCAATCAGGCTCCTTCCGCCGCGGCGAAGGCGCGCGGCGTCGTTGCATAAGCGGGCAGGGGATCGATTAGTTCCCCGAACAGGCTGTTCGTGCTGAGCCCGGTGATCTCGACCGGCGCCACCGTTCCGATGCGTTCCGCCGGCGCCATCACCTGCACCGGCTGCAAATAAGGCGAGCGGCCCGCGATCTGCCCCGGCAGGCGTCCCGGTTTTTCGAACAAGACGTCGAGCGTGCGGCCCAAGAGCGCCGCGTTGAACTCTTGCCGGTGCCGCTCGATCGCGGTTCTGCAATCGCGTCAGCCGCTCGGTCATCACGGTCTCCGAAATCTGCCCGGCCATTTCGGCCGCCAGCGTGCCCGGACGCGCGCTGTACTTGAACGAAAACGCCTGCGCGAAGCCCGCCTCCTCGACAAGATCGAGGCTCGTCGCTCGAAATCGTCTTCCGTCTCGCCGGGAAATCCCACGATGAAGTCCGACGACAGCGCGATGTCGGGACGCGCCGCGCGCACGCGCGCGACGATGTCGAGATATTCGCGGCGGTCGTGGCGGCGATTCATCGCCGCGAGCATGCGGTCGGAGCCCGATTGGATCGGCAAATGCAAAAAGGGCATCAGCTTCGGAATGTCGCGATGCGCCGCGATCAAATCCTCGCTCATGTCGCGCGGATGGCTGGTCATGTAGCGAATGCGCGCGATCCCGCTCATTCCGGCGATATGCTCGATCAGCCGCGCGAGGCTCCACGTGCGGCCGTCGGGCCCCTGGCCGTGATAGGCATTCACGTTCTGGCCGATCAGCGTCACTTCGGCGACGCCGGCGGCCGCAAGATGTTCGATCTCGCCGGCGATCTTCGCGACTGGGCGCGAGACTTCGCTGCCCCGCGTATAGGGCACGACGCAGAAGGCGCAGAACTTGTCGCAACCTTCCTGCACGGTCACGAAAGCCGCCAGCCCGCGCGCGCGCGTCGCGGCAACGCTCGGCGGCGCCAGATGATCGAATTTATCCTCGGGCGGAAATTCCGTCTCTATGATCGCGGCGCCGGTGCTTGCGCGCGCCAGAAGATCGGGCAGGCGGTGAATGCTTTGCGGCCCGATCACGAGATCGACCATCGGCGCGCGGCGAATGATTTCCCCGCCTTCGGCCTGCGCGACGCAACCGGCGACCGCGACCAGCATCCGCCGGCCTTCTTTCTCCGCCGCCGATTTCAGCGGCTTGATGCGACCGAGATTCGGAAAAGATCTTTTCCGTCGCCCGCTCGCGGATGTGGCAGGTGTTCAGGACGACTAGGTCGGCGTCGTCGGGCCGATCGGTCTCGCGATAGTCGGCGCGCGCAGCGCGTCCGCCATACGATGCGAGTCGTAGACGTTCATCTGGCAGCCGAACGACTTAATATATAGCTTGCGGGGTTCGCTCATCGCGCCGTTGTGCCGGGGCTTTACACGCTGGGGTTTTGCGGCTGGCCCGTCGGCGTTCCGCTACAGGCGAAGTTTTACCGGGTTTCGGCGACAAGGGAAACTGGCCCGGAGGCACCTTGCAAGGGCTTGGAAACATGCGCGATTTCGCCGCCGTCCGCGAGCGCCGCGCCATGCATGCGGCGCACCGCCTGCTCGAGCGAAAGCGCCAGCGCCTTGCGGTCGGTGCTTGCTTCGAGCGCAACCGGCGCGCCGAACGTCACCACCACGTCGATGGCGCCGATGCGAATAACGCGGACGAGATGCGGCACCAGCGAAATATGGCCGTGCCAGGCCGCGATCGCGCGGTGCTGGCGGCCCATGGGAATGCCGTGCAGCCGCGTATAGGCAACCGAAACCGGCTGCAGGAAAGCGCGCCCGTGCTCGCCGAGCGCGTGATACATGGCGCCGAGGAGCGCGGTGCGGAACGGCAGCACGCGATTGCCGTCGCCCGCCGTGCCTTCGCCGAACAGCACCACCGGATCGCCCTCGGAAAGCCGCGCCGCGATCTCGCGGTTGACCTCGACGGTCGCGTGCCGCTTCGAGCGGTCGACGAAGACCGTGCGCTGCAGCTTCGCGAACAGCCCGAACAACGGCCAGCGGGCGACTTCGCTCTTGGCGATGAATTTCAAGCGGCGTGATCGAGCTCAGCGCTAGAATGTCGATCCACGAAGAATGATTGGAGACGAACAGCAGCGGCCGCTCGGTCGCAGGCTTACCGCGCACGCTGACATGAATGCCGAACGCGAACAGGATGAGGCGGTGATAGAGACAGGGAATCCAGCGCTGCATCGGCAGGCCGAGCTTGATCGAGATCCATTGCAGCGGAACGCCGACGAGGGTCGCGATCAAGACGGCGATAAGAGCGAAAATCGAGCCGATCATGAAATTTCAGGATTTCTCGTCGTCGAGGGGAAGCGCGTAAAGTTCAAGCCGGTGGTCGACGAGCTTGTAGCCGAGCCGCCGCGCGATCTCTTCCTGCAGCACCTCGATTTCCTCCGAGCGGAACTCGATCACCTTGCCGCTGCGGACGTCGATGAGATGGTCGTGATGCTGGCGCGGAGCCTTCTCGTAGCGCGAGCGGCCTTCGCGAAAGTCGTGGCGCTCGATGATGCCGGCATCCTCGAACAGCCGCACCGTGCGATAGACGGTCGAGATCGAAATCTTGTCGTCGATCTTGACCGCGCGCTTATAGAGCTCCTCGACGTCGGGATGGTCGCGCGAGGCGCCGAGCACGCGCGCGATCACGCGGCGCTGCTCGGTCATGCGCATGCCGCTGGCCGATGCAAGCTTCTTCGATCGAGATCGGCTTTTGTGCGCTCGCGCGTTTCATCGCTTCGTCCGCTCGGAGGCGAAAGAGTTTAGGCAGGGGGCGGAGGCCCGTCCATCCATGACTACACCAGATCCCGCCGCAAGGTCAGCGCCGAGACCGAGCCTTCGCGCCCGCGCATAATAGCCCTCGCGGCGGCCGACTTCGCGAAAGCCCGCGCGCGCGTAGAGCCGGAGCGCGGCTCGGTTGTCTTCGTCGACTTCGAGAAAAATGCGCGCGATCCCGAGCGCCGCGAGCCGTCCGAGATGCCGCGTCAGCAGACTGCCGCGCGACGCCCCGTCCGCGCGCGGCGGGCGCGACCGCGACGGTGAGAATTTCCGCTTCATCCGCGGCGCGGCGCGACAGCATGAATCCGGTGGGCGCGCCGCGGCTGCCCGCGCGCGCGACATGGGCGATCACCGCCTTGTCCGAAAGCAGCCGCTCGAATTCGCTGTCGCTCCAGCCCATGCGCGAAGGAGCGCCCGTGCAGGGCGGAAAGCGCCGCCGCGTCGGCTGGCTTGCGCGTCGAAGATCGCCGGCGGCGATCGGCGGAAAAAATTATCGAACAAAGCCTTCATTGCCGCGGTACAGCGGTATCGTGCGGCGTCGCGTCCGGCCGCCGCAGATAAAGCGGCCGCGCTTTCGCCGCGTTCGGGATCGGCGGCGGCGCCAATGCGCGCGACCCAGGTGATGTCGGGGGCGCGCGCGCTCATCGACGAGAAGAGGCGGCGGCACGTTTTTCGGCCAGTGCGCGGCGAGCATCGCGGCGGCGGTGCCGACGATGCGCACCGGCCCTAGCGTGATGGCGCGGATCGCCTCGCGCAGGCTGACCGCGCGCGGCGCGATCAGCGTGCGTCCGCCCGCGCCCACCATCTGCAAGTAAAGATTGCCGTGCTTGGCGTCGATCGCGGCGACGACGGGCACCGCCTCGTCCTCGGCAATCAACGGCGCGGTGAAGGCGGCAAGCGTGGTGATGCCGACGACCGGCTTTGTCGGCGGCGAGCGCGAAGCCGCGCGCGGCGGAAAGTCCGACGCGCAGGCCGGTGAAGCTGCCGGGCCCGACGGTGACCGCGATCCGGTCGATGCCGTCGAACTTCACGCCCGCCGCTTTCATGCGTCTGATCGACGAGCGGCACCAGCAACTCCGCGTGGCCGCGGCCGATTTCGCGCAATTCCAGCGCAAGCGGCCGGTCGCGTTCGGTATCGAAGACGGTGACGGAACAGGCGTCGAGCGCCGTGTCGATCGCGAGCAGTCGCATGGCGGTGCTTATGGCGACCCTGGGACCGCCGGGGTCAGACCGGCCGCACCTCGGTCACGTCCGGCACGAAGTGGCGCAAGCAGATTTTCGATTCCGTTCTTCAGCGTCGCCGTCGACGACGGGCAGCCCGAGCAGGCGCCGCGCATGTTGAGAAAGACGACGCCGTCGCGATAGCCCTTGAAGGTGATGTCGCCGCCGTCGGAAGCGACCGCCGGGCGCACGCGCGTCTCGATCAGTTCCTTGATCGTCGCGACCATCGACGCGTCTTTTTCGTCGAAGAATTCGTCGGCATCGCTGCCGCCGGCGGCGGCGACGTCGGCGCCCGGTGCTCACGATCGGCTCGCTGGAGAGAAAGTGCTCCATCACCGCGCCGAGGATCGCGGGCTTCAGGTGGTTCCATTCGCCGTCCGATTTGGTGACGGCGATGAAGTCCTGTCCGAAGAATAACGCCGGCGACGTCGGGGATCGCGAACAGCTTTGCCGCGAGCGGCGATTGCGCCGCGCTCTCGGCGTCGCGCATGTCGAGCGTGCCCGCCTCTAGCACCGTGCGGCCCGGCAGGAATTTCATCGACGCCGGATTGGGCGTCGCTTCGGTCTGAATGAACATGGAACGGTCTCCCGGGCCGCTGTTCCGGCCCTATCTGAACTCGGTCTATATGTAATGCCTTGGCGCCGCTTTCGGAAGGCTTACGAAAGCGCGTCCAGTTCCTCGTCCGAGAGGTTGCCCGGCACGATGGTGATCGGAATCGGGAAGGAGGCGGAGCCGGTGGCCACGATCGAGCTGACCAAGGGGCCGGGCCCTTCCTTGCCGGTGCCCGCCGCCAGCACCAGGACGGCGATATCCTCGTCCTCGTCGATCGCTTTCAGCACCTCGTCGGCCTTGCTGCCTTCGCGCACGATGCGCTCCGGGTCGATGCCGGCGAGGTTGCGCGCGCGCAGCGCGAAATGGTCGAGCCGCTTCTCGGCCTCCTCATGCGCTTCCGCGCGCATCAGGTCGCCGACGCCGAGCCATTGCTGATTGACCTCGCCGACGGGAACGACCGTCGAGCATGGCGAGCTTGCCGTTGGTGCGCGCGGCGCGGCGGCTGCCGTAATAAACGGCGCGGTCGCATTCCGGCGTCTCGTCGATGACGACGAGGAATTTGCGCTGATGGCCGGGTTCGTAGCTTTTGCGTGTTCGGCTCATGCCTCAATTCCGGTGAGTGGATGCTGCCACGCGCGGGCAGCCCGACACAAGCACCGCGCGTCAAGCTCCGCACAAAACCGACAATATCCTTGACGTGGTTCATGGTCTCGGCGGCGATCTTGCGCGCCCGCGCCGCGCCATCGGCGAGAATCGAATCGATGTGCTTCTGGGTCTTGCACGAGCCGTTTCATCTCGGCGCCGATCGGCCCGAGCTTTTCGACCGCGAGCGCCGTCAGCGCTTCCTTGAAGCGCGAGAATTGCGCGCCGCCAATTCCTTCAGAACGTCGATCTTCGGCTTGTCGGCGAGCGCGGCAAAAATGCCGACGAGGTTGTCGGCCTCGGGCCGCATTTCGAGCGCCGCCTCGTCGGAGGGCAAGGGCTCCGGATCGGTGCGGGCCTTCCTGATCTTCTGCGCGATGTCGTCGGCGCCGTCGGTGAGGTTGATGCGCGAATAGTCGGAGGCGTCCGACTTCGACATTTTCTTCGTGCCGTCGCGTAGCGACATCACCCGCGTGGCGGGGCCGGAAATCAGCGGCTCGGTGAGCGGGAAGAACGTTTCTCCGAAGCCGAGCTTCGCGATCTGCGCGGCGAAATCGTTGTTGAATTTTTGCGCGATGTCGCGCGCGAGCTCCAGATGCTGTTTCTGGTCGTCGCCGACGGGAACGTGGGTCGCGCGATAAACCAGAATGTCGGCCGCCATCAGGTTCGGATAGGCATAAAGCCCGACCGACGCGTTCTCGCGGTCCTTGCCCGCCTTCTCCTTGAACTGCGTCATGCGGTTGAGCCAGCCCATGCGGGCGACGCAATTGAAGATCCACGCCAGTTCCGCGTGCTCGGCGACCTGGCTCTGGTTGAAGACGATGTGCTTCTTCGGGTCGATGCCGCAGGCGATGAAGGCGGCCGTGACCTCGCGGATGTTTTCGCGTCAGCTCCTCGGGCTCCTGCCAGACCGTGATCGCGTGCAGATCGACGACGCAATAGAGGCAGTCGTACTTCGTCTGCAGGTCGACGAAGCGCTTGATCGCGCCGAGATAGTTGCCGAGGTGCAGATTGCCGGTCGGCTGCACGCCGGAAAACACGCGTTCTTTGATGGCGGTCATGCAAAATTCACCCGGATTGCGGCGCCGGGTCATGCCATGGCGGGGCGGCGAGGAGCAAGGGGCGCAAGGCCGCCGCAACGGCTATTGCCCCGATCCGCCCGCTTTGCTACCGCCGCGCGTCCGGGAGGGGTGAATGAGCGAGCGCTACGACGTCATCGGCATCGGCAACGCCATCGTCGACGTGCTCGCGCGCGCCGAGGACGATTTCCTGGTCAGGCACGGCATGGCCAAGGGCTGCGATGGCGCTGATCGACGAGACGCATGCCGAGGCGATTTACGCGGCGATGGGCCCGGCGATCGAGATTTCCGGCGGCTCGGCGGCGAACACGATCGTCGGCGTCGCCGCTTTCGGCGGCCAGCGCCGCCTTCATCGGCACCGTGAAGGACGACACGCTGGGCGGCGTCTTCACGCACGACATTCGCGCCGCCGGCGTGAGCTTCTCAACTTGCCGCCGTTCGAGAACGGCCCGGCGACCGCGCGCTGCTACATTCTGGTGACGCCCGACGGCGAGCGCACGATGAATACTTATCTCGGCGCGGCCCAGCTCCTGTCCGCTGCGGAAGTGACGGAAGCGGAGGTCGCGGCCGCGAAGGTCACGTATCTGGAAGGTTATTTGTGGGATCCGCAGAATGCCAAGGACGCCTTCCTCAAGGCGGCGAAGATCGCGCATCAAGCCAAGCGCACCGTCGCGCTGACCCTGTCCGACGCCTTTTGCGTCGATCGCTATCGCAACGAGTTCCGCGCGCTCGTCGTGAACGGCACCGTCGATCTTTTGTTCGCGAACGAATCCGAGTTGAAGAGCCTGTATCAAACCGCCGATTTCGATACCGCCGTCGCGGCGTTGCGCGAGCAAGCGAAGCTCGCGGTCGTCACCCGCAGCGAAAAGGGCGCGCTCGTGGTCACACGAGAAAAAATCGAGGCGGTCGATGCATTTCCAGTCGAGGAGGTCGTCGATACGACCGGCGCCGGCGATCTGTTCGCGGCGGGGTTTTTGTACGGCTTTGCGCGCGGACTGCCGCACGCGACATCGGCCCGCCTCGGCGCGCTCGCCGCCGCCGAAGTGATTTCGCACCTCGGCGCGCGGCCGGAGCGCGGGCTCGCGGAGCTCGCGCGCGAGAAAAAATTACTTCGTTAGGGCGCGGACTTATAAGCGGGCGACCGAATGCCGTCGTGCGCGCGCCGATGAATGTCGGTGATCGGGAGTAAAGCGGACGTGACCTGGACATGCCGCCATGGCTGCTTTTGACCCAAAGCTGACATGCGGGACGCGGCCACCAAAAAACCTCAGACGATGCCAGGGCTCTGCTATTGTTTAGGCGCTTTCTATCAGGGCAAAACACATATGCTCTCTCGGTTGCGGCGGATTGCGGCAAAAAAGCTCGTATGGGTCGTATTATTAGTTCTGACGGCTACGTATTTCCGCAGCATCGCAGTCCGAGACACACAAGTGGATATTCCGATTCGCGCAGATGCATTGGATTATTATGTAACGGCTTATAACATTACACATAACGGCATTTACAGCCGCTCCCCTGGCAATCTCGCAAATCCACCGACGGAACTAATACCCGACGCCTATCGGCCTCCGGGATTGCCTCTGATCATTGCGGGATTCATGAACTTGTGGCCCCAGCACGACCAGATTATTAAACGAGTTCAATTCGTAAATATCGGACTAGGAATCGCTACGGTCGCGTTGATTTTCTGGTGCGCGTCGCTCGTCCTGCCGCTGCCCGGCGCGGTCGTTGTTGGAGCGTTGGCAGCGGCGTCGCCACATCTTATTTCGATGACAGTTTACATCCTTACGGAAACGGCTGCAGCTTTTTTTGTAACTCTCAGTCTTGCAATCACTGCTCTGGCATTGTCCGGTAAGGCAAGAATCAAGGCGGCTTCATATTTTGCGTTGGGTATTAGTATCGGCATTCTCACACTTTTTAGGCCCGTGTTTCTCGCTTTCATTCCAGTGATGGTGCTCGCTTTTCCAAGTCGTTCTGAAAGGCGGAAAGCCTTGGTGTTCAGTTGCCTCGGAGTTGGGTTAATTGTTGGCCCTTGGTTCATTCGTAACGCGATCAGTGTTCCGCCCGGCGACTCTCCAAGCCTTCTAGCGAGCACCATGTTGGAGAGCTCTTATCGGGGCTATATCTACGCGGGAAATCCATCAACGTTTCCGTACGGAGGCTTTCGCGATCCGTCTTTTAACTTTACGCGACAAAGTATTTTCCGCACGCTCAATTCGATCATGAACAAAATTGCAGCCGATCCGATAGGAATGATGAAGTGGTATTTTTTTGAAAAGCCAAGATATTTATTTCAATGGGACAACATAGACGGCATAGGCGATATCTTTGTTTACCCGATTTTGAGGACACCTTTTCGCGACAATGGCGTCTTTGCATCTGTTCGTTCAATATTTTATTATTTGCATCCGTTCATCATGACCTTAGGCTTGGTTGGTTGTGCCCTCCCATGGGTTCGAACTGCGGCGAAAATCATTCCACAAGAAATGATAACATTGTTACGAATGGCCAGTCTGATGCTGATTTATCTTTACCTAATCCACCTGCCTTTCTTCAACGCCACACGCTACGCGGTCCCGCTTTTTCCGGTGATCTTCCTCTTGGCAGTTTCGATGATCGTTATTTCTTGGACTTGGAGCCGCACGCTTTTGCAAAATAGGTTGGGTTTCAATTTGACGGTACCCAGCGAATAAAGATTTTCATCGCCGTTATTGGAAATCCGCCCGTCATGACTGCTTTTGGCACGAAGCTGACGTGCCTATCGCGTTGGCGAATGTCCGTTTTGTGGAGAATAGCGGATATGGCGCATAGCGTTTTTATGCGTACGCGCGCTAAATCGCTCAGCCGGAAATATTGAACGCCGCGATCGCCGCCATGTTGACGAGATCGGAGTCCTTCGCCGACAGCGACACGATCTGCACCGACTTGTCGAGCCCGACCAAGAGCGGCCCGATGACGGTGGCGCCGCCGAGCTCCTGCAGCATCTTGGTCGAGATCGAGGCGGAGTGGAACGCCGGCATGATCAGGACGTTGGCGACATCCGTCAGCCGGTTGAACGGATAGGCGGCGCCAAGCTCGCGGTTGAGCGCCACATCCGCCGCCATATCGCCGTCGACCTCGAAATCGACGCGCCGCTCGTGCAGGATGCGCACCGCTTCGCGCACGCGATCGGAACGCTCGCCCGGCGGTTGGCCGAAGGTGGAGAAGGCGAGCATGCCGACGCGCGGCTCGAAGCCGAGCCGCCGCGCGACGCCCGCCGCCTCGATCGCGGTCTCGACGAGATCGTTGGCATTCGGCATTTCGGTCACCGCCGTGTCGGCGACGAGCACCGTGCGCCCGCGCGCCAGCACCAAGGAGACGCCGATCACGCGATGCCCGGGTTTCTGGTCGATCACCCGCCGTACGTCCTCGAGCACGGCCGAATAGTTACGGGTGACGCCGGACACCATCGCGTCGGCGTCGCCGAGCGCCACCATGCAGGCGGCGAAATAATTGCGATCGGTATTCACGAGCCGCTGGCAGTCGCGGAACAGGAACCCTTTGCGCTGCAGCCGCTCGTAGAGATAGTTGGCGTAGTCGATGTTGCGCTTGGAAAGCCGCGCGTTGTGGACCTCAATTCCCTCGTGCAGATCGACGCCGCGCATAGGCCGCCGACGCGCGCACGCGGTCCTCGCGGCCGACAAGAATGGGCGTGCCTAACCCTTGATGCGCGTAGCTCGCCGCCGCGCGGATGACTTGTTCCTCCTCGCCTTCGGCGAACACGACGCGCTTCGGCTGCCGCCGCAGCCGCTCGAACACGCGCGACAAGACGCCCGCGACCGGGTCGAGCCGCGTGCGAAGCTGCTGCACATAGGCGCTCATGTCGACGATCGGCTTCCGCGCGACGCCGCTATCCATCGCCGCCTTCGCCACCGCCGGCGGGATCGCGGAAATCAGCCGCGGGTCGAACGGCACCGGGATGATGTAATCGGGCCCGTATTTCGGCCGCGCGCCGTAGGCGGCCGCGACCTCGTCCGGCACGTCCTCGCGCGCGAGATCGGCGAGCGCCTTCGCCGCCGCGATCTTCATTTCCATGTTGATGGTGGTGGCGCGCACGTCGAGCGCGCCGCGGAAGATGTAGGGAAAGCCCAAGATGTTGTTGATCTGGTTCGGATAGTCGGAGCGGCCGGTCGCCATGATGGCGTCGTCGCGGACGGCGGCGACTTCCTCGGCCGTGATCTCGGGGTCGGGATTGGCCATGGCGAAGATGATCGGCTTCGCCGCCATCGATTTGATCATTTCCGGCGTGAAGGCGCCCTTGACGGAAAGCCCGAACAGGACGTCGGCGCCCTTGATCGCGTCGGCGAGCGTGCGCGCCTTGGTTTCGACCGCGTGGCCCGACTTCCACTGGTTCATGCCTTCCTTGCGGCCCTTGTAGACGACGCCCTTGGTGTCGCAGAGGATGACGTTGTTGTTGGCGAGCCCGAGCGCCTTCAGGAGCTCGACGCAGGCAATGCCCGCGGCGCCGGCGCCGTTCACCACGAGCTTCGTGGTGCGGATGTCGCGGCCGGTGAGATCGAGCGCATTGATCACGCCGGCGGCGGCGATGATCGCGGTGCCGTGCTGGTCGTCGTGAAAGACCGGAATGTCGAGGAGCTCGCGCAGCCGCTGCTCGATGATGAAACACTCCGGCGCCTTGATGTCCTCGAGATTAATGCCGCCGAAGGTGGGGCCGAGGTATCGCACGGCGTTGATGAATTCGTCCGGGTTCTCGGTGCCGACTTCCAGATCGAAGGCGTCGATGTCGGCGAAGCGCTTGAACAGGACCGCCTTGCCTTCCATCACGGGCTTGGAGGCGAGCGCGCCGAGATTGCCGAGCCCGAGGATTGCGGTACCGTTGGTGATGACGCCGACGAGATTTCCCTTGGCGGTGTAGTCGAAGGCCCGTCCCGGATCCTCGGCGATCGCCAGCACCGGCACCGCGACGCCGGGCGAATAGGCGAGCGACAGATCCCGCTGCGTCGCCATCGGCTTGGTGGCGATCACTTCGAGCTTGCCGGGCCGCCCCTGCGAATGAAACTGCAGCGCCTCCTGATCGGTGAAGGTGGGCCGCGTGCGGCGTTTGGGGGCGTCGGCTTTCATGGGGGTTCCTGAACTCGGGCTACGCGGGCGGAGCGGCGAAACTAGACTGCCGCCAGAGCGGCCTCAAGTCGCGTTGTCGCGATGAAAGCATGAGCGGCATCTGCTAGCGTCCGGCCATGCACGGGGAGAAAAAGGCACTCGAAGCAACGGGCGGCGACGCGGGCGCGGAAGCCGCCTCCCGCATCACCCCCATGATGGAGCAATATATCGAGATCAAGACCGCCAATCCCAACTGCCTCCTGTTCTACCGGATGGGCGACTTCTACGAGCTTTTCTTCGACGACGCGGAAACCGCCTCGCGCGCGCTCGGCATCGTGCTCACCAAGCGCGGCAAGCATTTGGGCCGCGACATTCCGATGTGCGGCGTGCCGATCGAGCGCGCCGACGAGTATCTCCACCGGTTGATCGCGCTCGGCCACCGCGTGGCGGTGTGCGAGCAGATTGGAGGATCCGGCCGAGGCGAAGACGCCGCGGCGCCAAATCCGTGGTGAAGCGCGACGTGGTGCGGCTCGTCACGCCCGGCACGCTCACCGAGGACGCGCTGCTGGAGGCGAAGCGCAACAACTTGCTGCTGGCGGTCGCGCGCGGCCGGCCGGCGAGCGATGCCGAGCCCGCCTATGGTCTCGCCTGGCTCGATATCTCGACCGGCGAGTTTCGCGTCGCCGAGACCGACGGCGTACGGCTTGCCGCCGACATCGCCCGCCTCGAGCCCGGCGAGATCCTCGTCGCCGAGACGCTCCACGACGATCCTGGGCTCCGCGCCTTCTGGCGTGCGCTGCCCGCGGTGACGCCGCTCGATCGCGGCGTGTTCGACGGCGCCACCGCCGAGCGGCGGCTCTCCTCTTTCTTCGGCGTGGCGACGATCGACGTCGTTCGGCGCGCTTTCGCGTATCGAGCTCGCCGCCGCCGCCGCCGCGATCACCTATATCGAGCGCACGCAAATCGGGCGGAAGCCCAACCTCTCGCCGCCGAGCCGCGAGGCGGCGGGCTCGGTTCTCTTGATCGACGCCGCGACGCGGGCCAATCTCGAACTCGTCCGCACGCTCGCGGGCGAACGAGACGGGAGCTTGCTCTCGACCATCGACCGCACGCGGACCTCCGCCGGCGCGCGGCTATCTGGCGCGCCGGCTCGCGAGCCCGCTCGTCGATCCGCGAAGCGATCAACGCGCGGCTCGATGCGGTTGCTTTTCTCGCCGCGGATGGCGCGCTTCGCGACCAACTGCGGCGGCTGTTGTCCGAAGTGTCCGACCTTTCGCGCGCGCTTTCCCGCCTGGCACTTTCGCGCGGCGGCCCGCGCGATCTCGCCGCCGTGCGCGACAGCCTCGCGCTCGCGGCGAAGCTCGCGGAGATTTTCGCGCGGACGAAGCCTCCGGCGGAACTTTCCGAAGCCGCCGCCGCTTTTGCCTCGGTCAAATCCGCGCTCGCGGCGGAGCTCGAAAACGCGCTCGCCGCCGAACTGCCGCTGTCGAAAGCCGCCGGCGGCTTCGTGCATGCGGGCTATGACAAGGATCTGGATGAGGCGCACGAATTGCGCGACGAGTCGCGCCGGGTGATCGCGAGCCTGCAGACGCGTTACGCCGAGGAGACCGGCATTCGCGCGCTCAAGATCAAGCACAACAACGTGCTCGGTTATTTCGTCGAGGTGGCGGGGCCGCAGGGCGAGAAGCTGATGACGCCGCCGCTGCGCGAGACTTTCATTCACCGCCAGACGCTCGCCGGCGTCATGCGGTTTTCCTCGACGGAATTGGGCGAGCTCGAAAGCCGCATCGCCAGTGCCGCGAACAGGACGCTGGCGCTGGAGCTCGCGATCTTCGATCGCCTCTCAGCCGAGATTCTGGCGCAGGCAAGAGCGCTTGAAGTCGCTCGCCGACGCGATCGCCCGCATCGACGTGGCGGCGGCGCTCGCCGAACTTGCGGTGAACGAAAGCTGGATCGCGTCCCGTCGTCGAGGATTCGCTTGCCTTCACGAATCGAAGGCGGCCGCCATCCGGTGGTGGAAGCGGCGCTACGCCGCGACGGCGGCCCGTTCGTCGCCAATGATTGCGATCTCTCCGCCGCGGGAAAGAACGAGCGCCGGCAAGATCTGGCTCGTCACCGGCCCCAACATGGCGGGGAAATCCACGTTCCTCCGCCAGAACGCGCTGATCGCGATTCTGGCGCAGATGGGCTCGTTCGTGCCGGCGAAGGCGGCGGAAATCGGCGTGATCGACCGCCTGTTCTCGCGCGTCGGCGCCGCCGACGATCTCGCGCGCGGCCGCTCGACCTTCATGGTCGAGATGGTGGAGACCGCGGCGATCCTCAATCAGGCGAGCCGAGCGCTCGCTCGTGATCCTCGACGAGATCGGCCGCGGCACCGCCACCTTCGACGGACTTTCGATCGCCTGGGCGTGCCTCGAGCATTTGCACGAGATCAATCAATCGCGGGCGCTGTTCGCGACGCACTTCCACGAATTGACCGCGCTGGCGGCGAAGCTCGCGCGCCTCGTCAACGCCACCGTGCGCGTGAAGGAGTGGGAGGGCGACGTCGTGTTCCTGCACGAGGTGGCGCCCGGCGTCGCCGAGAATTCCTACGGCATTCAGGTCGCCAAGCTCGCCGGCCTGCCGGCGGCGGTCATCGAGCGCGCCCGCACGGTGCTCGCGCAATTGGAAGCTTCGGATCGCAAGGCGGCGCCGCGCGGCTTCGACGATTGCCGCTCTTCTCCGCCACCCGTGGCGCGGCACCGGAGAAAGACGCGCTCGCCTCCGCGCTCGACGCGGTCGATCCCGACACGCTCGCCCCGCGCGAGGCGCTGGAGGCGCTCTATAAGTTGAAAGCGCTGCGCGCCGATAAAAAGAAAAACTGAGCGTCAGCGCTTCTTGACGATTTTCGCTTCCGCCGCGACGCCTTTTTTAATCGTCTGCAACACGACGCAGTAGCGCTCGGTGGTCGCCAAGAGCTTGTCGAGATTTTCCGCCGAAGCGTCGGTGTCGAGGTTGAAGGTGAGGCGGATCGAGCGGAATCCGACCGGCGCCTCCTTGTCGACGCCGAGCGTGCCGCGAAAATCGAGATCGCCCTCGGCCTCCACGCCGCCCGACTTGATGTTGATCCCGTAGGCGGTCGCCACCGCGCGCAAGGTGACGCCGGCGCAGGCGACGAGCGCCTCCAACAGCATGTCGCCGGAGCACAGCTCATGCCCCGAGCCGCCGGTCGCCGGATGCAGGCCGGCGACGGCGAGCGCGCGGCCGGTCTCGACCTTGCAGGAAATGCCCTCGTCGAGCGTGCCGCGCGCCTTGAGCGTGATCACGGCGGCGTTGGGCTCTTTCTTGTAGCGCTCCTTCAAGGGCGCTTGCAGTTCGCGCAATGCGGTCGCGTCCATGTCGTGTCTCCGATTGAAGGCAGGGGATATGTCAGATCGCGGCGTGGCGGTGTTAGCGCTGAAGCGCTCCCGGCCGTATCGATCAGCGAAGCGCGGCCCTTTTGTCAATGTCTATCAATAACATGCTATTATTGTGATATGCGATCCAGCGCGGGATTTTTTCGCGCCCGTTGCACTATCTAAGTTCGGAATCGGCTATGCCCGGCCGACACAGGTAACGTTGTTCATGTCGCAAGCTCTCAGCCGACCGCGTCCCGCCGAGCCCGCTGCGGTGGAACTCATCGATGCCGAAGCGCTAGGCGCCGAAATCGACGCGCTCGCCGAAGCTTATCGCGGACGCGAAGCGGATTTGCGCGTGGAGCTCGCGCAGCGCCTGAAGCGGGCGCTCGTGGAAGGGCGTCAACGCGCCGAGCAACTTTTGCTCGTCGAAGGCTCGGGCCGCGCCTGCGCCGAGCGTCTGGCGCGGCTGATGGACACGATCATCGAGATCGCCTTCAAATTCGCGGCGAGCGCGCTTTATCGCTCCGGCAATCCTTCATCGAGCGAGCGCATGGCGGTGGTCGCGGTCGGCGGCTATGGCCGCGGCCTGCTGGCGCCGGGCTCCGACATCGATCTCTTGTTTCTGCTTCCCTATAAGCAAACCGCCTGGGGCGAGAGCGTCGCCGAGGCGGTGCTCTATGCGCTGTGGGATCTCGGCCTCAAGGTCGGGCACGCGACGCGCTCGGTCGACGAGTGCATCCGTCAGGCGCGCGCCGACATGACGATCCGCACGACGTTGCTCGAGACGCGGCTGCTCGCGGGAGACCGCGCGCTGTTCGACGAACTGAACGAGCGCTTCGACCGCGACATCGTGCAGGGAACGGCGGCGGAATTCGTCGCGGCCAAACTCGCCGAGCGCGACGAGCGCCACCGGCGCGGCGGGCAATCGCGCTATCTCGTCGAGCCGAACGTGAAGGACGGCAAGGGGGGCCTGCGCGACCTGCACACGCTGTTCTGGATTTCGAAATACGCCTATCGCGTCCGCACGCTGGATGAGCTCGTGGAGAAAGGGCGTGTTTTCCCTCGCCGAGCTTTCGCTGTTTCGCCGCTGCGGCGATTTTCTATGGGCCGTGCGCTGCAATCTGCATTTTCTGACCGGGCGCGCCGAGGAGCGCCTCTCCTTCGACGTGCAATACGAGATGGCGCTCCGGCTTGGCTACACCAAGCATCCGGGGCTGCGCGAGGTCGAGCGCTTCATGAAGCACTACTTCCTCGTCGCCAAGGACGTCGGCGATTTGACCGCCATCGTCTGCGCCGCGCTGGAGGAGATTCATGCCAAGGTGGCGCCGCGGCTCACCCGCGCGCTGCAACGCTGGACGCGGCGAAGCCGGCGGCCGGTGAAGAATTTTCCCGCCTTCGTGATCGACAACGACCGGCTCAACGTCGCCAATGAAAAAGTCTTCGAGCGCGATCCGGTCAATTTCATCCGCCTCTTCCATATCGCCGACCGCCACGACCTCGAGTTTCACCCCATCGCGCTGCGCCTCGCGCGCCGCTCGCTGAAGCTCATCGACGCGGAGTTGCGCGAGGACAAGGAGGCAAACCAGCTCTTTCGCGAAATTCTCTCATCGAAAAACGCGCCCGAAATCGTGCTGCGGCGCATGAACGAGACCGGCGTGCTCGGAAAATTCGTGCCGGAGTTCGGCCACGTCGTCGCGATGATGCAATTCAATCTCTATCATCACTACACCGTCGACGAGCATCTGATCCGCTGCATCGGCGTGCTGTCCGAGATCGAGGCCGGCGGCAATCCGGAATACGGGCTCGCCAACGAATTGATGCCGGGCATCAAGAACCGCGACCTCCTCTATATCAGCCTGTTCCTGCACGATATCGCCAAGGGCCGGCCCGAGGACCATTCGATCGCGGGCGCCAAGATTGCGCGCCGTTTCTGCCCGCGGCTAGGGTTGAGCGCGGCGGAAACGGAAACCGTGGCGTGGCTCGTGGAAAAGCACCTGGTGATGTCCACGGTCGCGCAATCGCGCGATCTCTCGGACCGCAAGACCATCGAGGATTTCGCCGCGGTGGTGCAGAATCTGGAGCGCCTGAAGATGCTGCTCATCCTCACGACCGCCGATATCCGCGCCGTCGGGCCCGGCGTGTGGAACGGCTGGAAGGCGCAACTGCTTGCGCACGCTCTATTACGAGACCGAGCCCGTCATCACCGGCGGCTTCTCGGAAGTGAACCGCTCGCAAGCGCGTCGAGTTCGCGCAAGCCGAATTCCGCGCCGCGATGAAGGACTGGGAGCGCGGCGAAGCTCGACCGCTACATCGCCCGCCACTATCCGCCTTACTGGCTGAAGGTCGATCTCGAGCGCAAGATCGAGCACGCGCGCTTCATCGCGGAAGCCGAAGCACAGCCGGCCGCGAGCTCGCGACCGCGGTCAGGATCGACGCCCCGCGCGGCGTCACCGAGCTCACGATTCTCGCCCCCGATCATCCGCGCCTTCTTGTCCATCATCGCCGGCGCCTGCGCGGTGGCGGGCGGCAACATCGTCGACGCGCAGATCTTCACGACCACCGACGGGCTCGCGCTCGACACGATTTCGATTTCGCGCGAGTTCGATCGCGACGAGGACGAGGAGCGCCGCGCCGCCCGCATCGCGGAGGGGATCGAGCGCACGCTGCGCGGCGAAACGCAATTGCCGGAAGTGGTGGCGCGGCGCGTCGCCAAGGGGCGCTATCGCACCTTCGCCCTCGAGCCGGAAATCAACGTCAACAACGTCTGGTCGGATCGCCACACGCGTGATCGAAGTCTCGGGCCTCGACCGGCCCGGCCTCCTCTACGATCTCACCAACACGATTTCGCGGCTCAACCTCAACATCGCCTCGGCGCATGTCGCGACCTTCGGCGAGCGCGCGGTCGACGTGTTTTATGTGACGGATCTGACCGGCGCCAAGGTCGCCTCGGCCCAGCGCGATCGGCGCCATCCAGCGGGCGCTCCGAGGCGCTTTCGAAACCGCGGACGAGGAGGAAAAACCCGCCGAGCGCGCACGCCGCGCGCCCGCGCCCGCGCTTAACCGCGCCTTAAATCGCCGCATTTAGACCTCCTTAACCGCGCGGGGGCGCGGACGCGAGGGATCGAGCCGGCCATGTTCTGGACGAGGCGGAAATAGCGAACGCCGCGAGCCCGTGCTGGCGGCGGGCTCTTTGTTCGACCTCAAGCTCGATCCGCGCGACCGCGCCGGCGGACCGCTGCAGCCCGCTCGCCCGAAATCCGCGACCGGCGGCGGCAAGCCGCCTTCGCCGAAAAAATCGCGCAAGCCGCGCCGCAAGAAGTCGCGCCCGCGTCACGCTGCGCCGGCTCTTCTATTGGTGCTTCGTGCTCGGCATTTGGGCCGTGGTCGCGGTCGGCGGCGTCGTGGCTTTGCACATGATGAAGCTGCCGCCGATTCAATCGCTCGTGGTGCCGAAGCGGCCGCCGACGATCACGATTCTCGGCCTCGACGGCAAGACCGTCGCGACGCGCGGCGACATGGGCGGCGCCGCGATTCCGCTGAAAGCGCTGCCGCCTTATCTTCCGCAGGCCTTCGTCGCGATCGAGGACCGCCGCTTCTATCGCCATTTCGGCCTCGATCCGATCGGGCTCGTGCGCGCGGTGGCGGCGAACCTCGCCGCGCGCGGCGTGCGCGAGGGCGGCTCGACGCTCACCCAGCAGCTCGCGAAGAACTTGTTTCTGACGCAAGAGCGCACCGTCTCGCGCAAGATCGACGAGGTCATCATCGCGCTCGCGCTCGAGAAGGAATATTCCAAGAACCAAATTCTCGAATTCTATCTCAACCGCGTCTATTTCGGCTCCGGCGCTTACGGCGTCGAGGCGGCGGCGCAGCGCTATTTCGGAAAATCCGCGCGCGTCGTCACGCTGGCCGAAGCCGCGATGCTCGCGGGCCTCGTGAAGGCGCCGTCGCGGCTCGCGCCCACGCGCAATCCGCAGCTCGCGCGCGAGCGCGCCGAAATCGTCTTGAACGCGATGGTCGATGGCGGTTTCGTTTCCGAGCGCGATGGCGAAGACCGCGCGCACGCGCCCGGCGCAGATCGTCAAGAACGACGGGCCGGGCTCGACCGGCTATGTCGGCGACTGGGTGATGGACGCGCTCAACGATTACGTCGGCCGCTTCGAGAACGACGTCATCGTGCAGACGACGATCGATCCGGTGCTTGCAGATCGCCGCCGAGAAGGCGCTCGCCGACGAACTCGCGCAGAAGGGCGAGCGCTACGGCGTCTCGCAAGGCGCGCTGGTGGCGATGGATCCCGACGGCGCCGTGCGCGCGCTCGTCGGCGGGCGCTCCTACGCCGAAAGCCAGTTCAACCGCGCCGTCGCCGGCCATCGCCAGCCGGGCTCGGCCTTCAAGCCGTTCGTGTATCTGACCGCGCTCGAGCGCGGGCTCACCCCCGACAGCGTGCGCGACGACGCGCCGATCGCCGTCCGCGGCTGGAAGCCGGAAAATTATTCGCGCGAATATTACGGCCCGGTGACGCTGACGACCGCGCTCGCCAATTCGCTCAACACGGTTTCCGTGCGCCTCACGCTCGAAGTCGGCGCGCAGAACGTCGCGACCACCGCCCGCCGTCTCGGCATTGCGTCGAAACTCGAGCCCAACGCTTCGCTCGCGCTCGGCACGTCCGAGGTGACGCCGCTCGAACTCGTCGGCGCCTACGCGCCCTTCGCCAATGGCGGCATCGGCGTGATCCCGCACGTGATCGAGCGCGTGCGCGAGAGCGGCGGAAAAATTCTCTACGCCCGCACGGTCTCGGGCATCCTCGCGCGTGATGGCGCCGCGAGCATGTCGGCATGATGAACAAAATGCTCGCGGAGACGCTGCTCACCGGCACCGCGCGCCGCGCTTCGATTCCGGGCTGGCCGGCGGCCGGCAAGACCGGCACGAGCCAGGATTACCGCGACGCCTGGTTCGTCGGCTACACCGGCCGCATGATCGCGGGCGTCTGGCTCGGCAATGACGACGGCGCGCCGACCAAGAAGGCGACGGGCTCGGGGCTGCCGGTCGATATCTGGAATCGCTTCATGCGCGCCGCCCACCAGAACTTGCCGGTGGTCGAATTGCCGGGCGGCTATGCCGACAGCGGGTTCGGCCGGCCGCTGCCGCCGGCGACGATCGAGGAGCAAGCCCCCGGCGCGCCGGTGCCGCAGAGCGGGTTCACGCTCGACCGCTGGCTCATCGACAAGCTGTTCGGCCGCCGCTGATCCTCACTTAATTCCGTAGCGATAGAGCGAAGCGCCGTGCGCGCGCAGCCACGCCTCGGCGCGGCCGCCATTCGGGAAAAATCCGCTCGAGCGCCCGCCAATAGCGCTTGGAGTGGTTAAGCTCGACGCGATGCGTGACCTCGTGGGCGGCGAGATAGTCGAGCACGAAGGGCGGCGCCAGCACCAGTCGCCAGGAAAACGACAGCGATCCGTTCTGCGAGCACGAACCCCAGCGGCTCGCCGTGTCGCGCAACGAAACCGACGCGGATGGAAACGCCGAGGATGGCGGCGTAGCGGCGGCTCGCGGCGACAAGGTCGCGCCGCGCCTCAGCCTTCAGAAAATCGCGCGCGCGGCGGCCGATATGCGCGGCTCCCCCGGCGACGCACAAGAGCGGCGTTCCGTCGGCGTCCGTTTCCGTCCACGCGGTTCCGCGCGCGCCGGGGCGGTGCACGATCCGGTGCGGCACGCCGCGCAGCGGTACAGTTTCGTCCGGCGCGAAGGGCGCGGGCCGCGGCAATCGCCGGAGCCGCGCCGCGATCCAGTCGACGTTTTTCTCGGCGAAGCGTTTCGCTTGCCGCATGCTGCCGCGCGGCGGCATCGTCAGCACCACGTCGCGCCGCGCCTCGCGCACGCGCAGCGTATAGCGCCGCGCCGCCGGATGCCGGCGGACCTCGATCGCGTAATGTTCGCTCCCGCCGCCGACGAGCAAACGCTCGCGGATCGGAAGCTCCTTGCGGAAAAATCGAAATCTCAGCGGCATCGAGCGAAGCACTCGCGAATCGGCATTACGCTAGGCAATGCCAATCGCCGGCTTCATGCAAGCTTCGTTCGCGGCACGCTCGGTTTCACGCGCTTGATGAATTCGGTCACGGCGGCCCTCGCGGCACCGGGCGCGCGATTGTTCGTCAGCATGAAGTCGGAAATGCGCGGCGCGATCTCGGCGCGGAAGCGCGAGCCGTTGAATACGCCGTAGTGGCCGACATTCGGCTGCAAATAATGCGCCTTTTTCTCGGCCGGAATATTGAGGCAGAGCCGGTGCGCGGCCTCGGTCTGGCCGACGCCGGAGATGTCGTCGTTCTCGCCCTCGATGGTGAGGAGCGCCACGCGCCGGATGGCGGCGGGATCGACCGCCTTGCCGCGGTGGGTCATCTTGCCGTTCGGCAGGTCGTGGCGGATGAACACGCTCTCGACCGTCTGCAGATAATACTCGGCGGCGAGATCCATCACCGCCAGGTACTCGTCGTAGAATTCCTTGTGCTTGGACACCGAATCGCCGTCGCCCTGCACGAGATGAGTGAACAGCTGCTGGTGGGCGTCGAGGTGGCGATCGAGGTTCATGCTGACGAAGCCCCAGAGCTGCAAGAAGCCCGGATAAACCTCGCGCATGAAACCCGGCTGCGGAAACGGCACGTGCGCGATCACATGGGTGCGGAACCACTCGATGCCGCGCTGCTCGGCGACCTTGTTCACCCCCGTCGGATTGATGCGGGTGTCGATCGGGCCGCCCATCAGCGTCATCGAGTGCGGAACGTAAGGATCGTCCTCGGCCTCCATGCGCGCGACCGCGGCGAGGACGGGCACCGCCGGCTGGCAGACCGCGATGACGTGGCAATCGCCCCCGAGCCGGTGCAGGATGCTGATCACATAGTCGATGTAATCGTCGAGATCGAAACGGCCGTCTGAGGTCGGCACCATGCGCGCGTCCGCCCAGTCGGTGATGTAGACGTCGTGGTTGGGCAGGAACGCCTCGACCGTGCCGCGAAGAAGCGTGGCGTAATGGCCCGACATCGGCGCCACGATCAAAACGCGCGGCTGCGGCCGCCGCGGCGCGTGCTCGAACTGGCGCTCGAAGTGGAGAAGCTTGCAAAACGGCCGCTCCCACACGTTGGAAATACGGACCGGCACGCGCTCGCCGCCGCAGAGCGTGGAATCGATTCTCCACTCCGGCTTGCCGTAGCGGCGCGTCGTGCGCTCGAATACTTCCGCGGCCGCGGCGACCGACTTGCCGAAGGTCGTCTGCGCGAAGGGGTTGAACGGATTCTTGAAGTAGAGCCTGGCCGCGTCGGCCATGGCGCGCGAGGGCGAGAGCCCCGCCTGGCCCCATTCGTACATCCAATAAAGCGGCGCGGAGAGAACCGGCGCGCCGCCAGGCAACTCGGGAATTTGTCCGAAGACACCGATCGCCATTGTTGTTCCCAGCCGAAGCCCCCGCTGCGGTGCAGCATTAGTGGGGTCAATTCGTCATAACGTCAATGTCTTAAAGGAGTTGTGCTGGGGAAGGCTAGAAACCCGTTACTCGCCGGTCTGAATCAAGGCGCCGACCTGCCTCGCTTTCGCGAGCAACACGACGAAAGACGTAGCCCCGACCGCGAGCCAGATCGCGTTGAGGCCGAGCGCCCACAGCATCAGATCGGCGCGAAAGACGTGGCCGACGACGAGCGCGCGCATGCCTTCGAACACCGCGGTCGGCGGCAGCGCCCAGGCGACGGGCTGCACCCAGGCGGGCAGCGTCGCCACCGGATAATAGACGCAGGTGAGCGGCAAGAGGATGAACATCATGCTCCAGGTGAGCCCCTCGGCGCCGAGCCCGTTTCGCATCACCAGCCCCGAACAGAGCATCCCGACCGCCCAGGCCGTGAAGAACAAATTCGCGAAGAAGGCGACGAGCGCCAGCCCAAGGCCCCACAAATTGAAGCCGAAGAAGAAAATGGCGAGAATCGTCACCGGCACGAAGCCGACGGCAAGCCGAATGACGCTCATCGTCATCAGCGCGAGGACGAATTCGACCGGCCGCAGCGGCGAAATCATCAGATTAGGAAGATTGCGCGCCCACATCTCTTCCATGAACGACATCGAGAAGCCGATCTGGCCGCGGAACAAGAGATCCCACAACAAAAACGCCGCGAGAAAAGTGCTCGCCGCCGCGATCGCCGCGCCCGATTGGCGCGCCATGCCGACTTGCAGGAATCCCCACATGAACATCTGCACCGCCGGCCAGTAGATCAGCTCGATCAGCCGCGGCCACGACGAGCGCAGCAAATACCAGTAGCGCAGAATCATCGCGCCGACGCGGCGCGGCGAAAAGGACAAGGCTTCGGAGTTCACGGCGCCGCCTCCGCGGAAAGCACCGGTCTCCCGCCGGCCGCGCGCGACGTCGAGGAAAACTTCCTCGAGATTCTGCCGGCCGTAACGCGTGATCAGTTTTTCCGGCGCATCGTCGTCGACGATCTTGCCGCGCTTCATCATGATGACGCGATCGCAGAGCCGCTCGACTTCGAACATGTTGTGGGAGGCGAGCAGGATCGTCGCGTTCCGCGCCGCGCGGTAGCGCTCCAGATGCCCGCGGATCCAATCGGCGGTGTCGGGATCGAGCGACGCCGTCGGCTCGTCGAGCACCAGAAGATCGGGCTCGTTGACGAGGGACTTGGCGAGCGCGACGCGGGTTTTTTGCCCCGCCGAGAGCTTGCCCGCTTGCCGGTCGAGGAATTCGGAGAGATCGAGATCGGCGGAAAGCCGGGCAATGCGCGCGGCCGTGTCGGCGACGCCATAAAGCATCCCGAACACGGTGAGGTTCTGGCGCACGGTGAGCCGATGTGGAAGATCGATATATGGGCTTTCGAAATTCATGCGGCCGAGCACGCGATAGGAATCCCGCGCCATGTCCGCGCCGAACACCCGCACGCTTCCCGCGCTCGGCGCCACCAGGCCCATGATCATGCCGATGGTGGTGGTCTTGCCCGCACCGTTGCCGCCGAGGAGCCCGGTGATCGTTCCGCGCGCGATCGCAAACGAAATGCCGTCGACGGCGATCGCGTCGCGGTAGTGCTTGGCGAGTCCGTCGGCCTCGATTGCGAATACGTTCGTTGCGGCGTCCATGATCGGCTCCGAAGTGCCACGGGTGAGCCTGTTTCACAACAGGAGACCATAGGCTTAGAGTAAGGCGATGCCGGTCGACGCCGACCTTCTCCTCCGTCCCGTCGGGCCCCTGCAATATGGGCTCCGGCTCGACACCATGATCCGGTTGCGCTGGCTCGTCGTTGTGGGCCAGTCGATCACCCTCGTCGGCGTTCACTGGGGGCTCGGTTTCGAATTGCCGATCTGGCCGGCGCTCGCCACCGTCGCCCTCACCGCGGCGACCAATTTACTGCTCCGCTTCCGCTATCCGCGGCCGCACCGGCTGAGCGAGCCGGCGTCGGGATTTCTGCTCGCCTATGACGTCTTGCAACTGACCGCGCTTCTCTACCTCACCGGCGGCGTCGACAATCCGTTCTTCGCGTTTTATCTGGCGCCGCTCTTGATTTCGGCGACCGCGCTTTCCCCGCGCACGACGCTTCTGATCGGCATGCTCGTGACCGCCATGGTGACGGTGCTGAGCTTCGTCTCGCTTCCGCTCCCCTGGTACCCGGACAATACGATCGCCTTTCCGCTTCTGTACCGCGCCAGCGAATGGATCGCGATGTTCGTGCAGGTCGCCTTCATCGGCCTCTATACTTGGAAGATCGCGGACGAAAACCGGCAGATCGCCGACGCGCTGGCGGCGACCGAGCTTGTGCTCGAGCGCGAGCAGCACCTCTCGGCGCTTGACGGCCTCGCCGCCGCTGCCGCCCACGAGCTCGGCACGCCGCTCGCCACCATCGCGCTGGTGTCGCGCGAGATCGAGCGCTCGATGCTCCCTGGCGCCTCCTACGCCGACGACATCCGCCTGATGCGCCAACAAATCGAGCGCTGCCGTGAGATCCTCGCGCGCATCACTTCGCTCGGCTCCGGCGACGCGCCGTTCGACCGCATGCCGCTCTCGCAACTCATCGACGAGGTGGTGGCGCCGCACCGGCCGTTCGGAACGGAAATCGCGGTCATGCTGCCGGAAGAGCGCGGCACCGAGCCCGAGATCGCGCGCAATCCCGGCATTCTCTACGGCCTCGGGAATTTGATCGAGAACGCGGTCGATTTCGCCGCCAAGAAGGTGACGGTTTCGGCTGACTGGAACGCCGACCGGATCGATATCCTGATCGTCGACGACGGCCCCGGATTTTCCGACGAGGTGATCGACCGCATCGGCGAGCCCTATGTTTCGATGCGCAAACGAAAGGCGGCGGGGCCCGGCGGCCTCGGTCTCGGCATCTTCATCGCCAAGACCTTGCTGGAGCGCACGGGTGCGGCGCTTGTCGTGCGCAACCGTCCCTATCCCGAGAAGGGGGCGACCGTGCTCGTCCACTGGCCGCGCGAAAAGTTCAAATTCGAGGCGCCGCCGCTGGAACACGAAATTCGCTCGGCCATGCTGAATACGGACGCAAACGTCTCTATTGCGACCGAGGAGGCCGCGGAATAGGTTTTACCGGGGCGCGCGCGATGGCTAGGAAATAGGGTGCCGTATGTCCGAACTCGCCGTGGTTGCAACAGAAGTCGACGCGAGCCTCCTGATCGTCGACGACGACAAGGCGTTCCTCGATCGTCTGGCGCGCGCGATGGAAGGGCGGGGCTTCGAGGTCAAAACCGCGGATTCCGTCGCGGCCGGCCTCGCCGCCGTGCAAAAATCGCCGCCCGCCTTCGCGGTCGTCGACATGCGTCTCGGCGACGGCTGCGGCATCGAAGTGATCTCGGCGCTGAAAGATCGCCGCCCCGAGGCGCGCAGCATCATTCTCACCGGCTACGGCAACATCGCGACGGCGGTGAACGCGGTGAAACTCGGCGCCGTCGACTATCTTTCCAAGCCCGCCGACGCCGACGAGGTTTGCGCCGCGCTCAAGGGCGGCCCCGGTCAGCTGCCGGAGCTGCCGGAAAATCCGATGTCGGCGGATCGCGTTCGCTGGGAGCATATCCAGCGCGTCTACGAGCTTTGCGGACGCAACGTGTCGGAGACGGCGCGCCGTCTCAGCATGCACCGCCGCACGCTGCAGCGGATCTTGGCCAAGCGTGCGCCGCGCTGATTTTCCGGCGGTGCCGGCGATCGATTACGAGGCCGAATACAACAACCGCGCGCGCGTGCCCGAGCACCCGGAAATTTTCGCCCGCTGGGTGCGCGATGCCGGCAATTTCCGCACGAGCCACGCGACCGCCGAGCTTCGCCTGCTCTATGGCCGCAGCGCGCGCGAGCACATCGACTTGTTCTGGCCTTCGGCAAAGCGCGACGCGCCGATCGTTCTCTTTATTCACGGCGGCTATTGGCGCTCGCTGGAGCCCGCGATGTTCAGCCACGTCGCGGCGGGCGCCAACCCGCGCGGCTTGGCGGTGGCGCTCGCGGGTTACGATCTGTGCCCGGATGTCACGATCGCGCGCATCATCGAGGAAGTTCGCGACGCCACGATTTTTCTCTGGCGGCGTCACGGCCGCAAGCTACTTGCCTGCGGCCATTCCGCCGGCGGCCATCTCGCCGCCTGCCTGCTTGCCACCGATTGGAAAGCGCGCGCCCCCGATCTTCCCGTCGATCTCGTGCCGGCCGCAATTTCGATCTCGGGCCTCTTCGATCTCACCACGCTCGTCAATGTGAGCATGAACGCGGATCTCCGGCTCGACGCGGCGGCGGCCCGGCGCGCCTCGCCCTTGTTCTGGGAGTTCCCGGCGGGCGCGCGCGCCTTCGACGCCTGGGCCGGCGGCAAGGAGAGCAGCGAGTTTCTGCGCCAGAGCCGCGCCATCGTCGCGGCGTGGGGAAAGCAGGGCGTTGCCACGCGCTATGTCGAAGTCGCCGGCGCCGATCATTTCACCATCGTCGATCCGTTGAGCGACCCGAACAGCGCGATGACCGAGCGCCTCGTTGAACTCGCGCGCTCCATCGGTTAAGTCAGGGCGACGCGCCCGTAGCTCAGCTGGATAGAGCGCTGCCCTCCGAAGGCAGAGGTCAGAGGTTCGAATCCTCTCGGGCGCGCCAATTTTTGCGTGAAGGGCGAAGAAAGTCCGGCAACCTTTATATCGGCCGCTCAGTGCGCGCCGACGCCGGTTCCGATCTGGCAGGCGACGCCGGTTCCGCCGAGCCCGCAATAGCCGTGCGGGTTCTTCGCGAGATATTGCTGATGATAATCCTCGGCGAAATAGAATTCCGGCGCGTCGAGGATTTCGGTGGTGATCGCACCGTAGCTCTTCTTTTTCAGCGCCGTTTCGTAATCCTTCTTCGAGGCCTCGGCGGCGGCGCGTTGCGCCGCGTTATAGACGTAGATGCCGGAGCGATATTGCGTGCCGACGTCGTTGCCCTGCCGCATGCCCTGCGTCGGGTCGTGACCTTCCCAGAAGGCCTTCAGCAATTCCTGATAGGTCACCTGCTTCGGATCATAGACGACGAGCACCGCCTCGTTGTGGCCGGTGCGGCCGGAGCAGACTTCCTCATAGGTCGGGTTCGGCGTTTCTCCCGCGGCGTAGCCGACGGCGGTGACCCACACGCCCGGGATCTGCCAGAACATCTTCTCGGCGCCCCAGAAGCAGCCGAGCCCGAACATCGCCTTGGCGGCTCCCTCCGGATACGGACCTTTCAACGGCCGGCCGTTGACGAAATGCTTCTCCGCGGTGGGAATGGCCTTGGCGCGGCCGGCAAGCGCCTGGCCGGGCGCGGGCATGTCGCCGCTTTTCTTGAACAGGAACATCGTCGTCTCCCGTAAATTCGTTTTCTTCGGTCTTCAATATATAATGTGCGGCCGTCGCGTTGCATCATCGCCCGCCATCACATCTGCGCCATCCGCGCGGCAGGCCCGCTCACGCCGGCGCGAAGCCGCTCAATCGCGCGAAGAGTAGCCGATCGTCCGCTCGCGCTTGCGGCCGACGAAAACGAGGATGGCGCCGAATACCGCCAAGACGATCCACAGCGGCGTCAACAGCACGCCGAGGATCACGGGGTTCCATAGCCAGCCCGGCAGATGCATCTCGACCCAGTTGCGCGTGAGATCGAGGCTGACGGGATGCAGTGCGTACCAGGCCTCGCCGGATGCCGTGAGCATGATGCGGCCCGCCGCGATCGAGCGATTGCCGTCGATCACGAGCGACACGAAGGCGCCCGCGAGCAGCCACAGACCGGTGAAGCGCGCTAAAAACCGTAGCATCGAGAATTCCCGTCCGGGGCGAGAACTAGCCCGCGCGCCGGGAGAGGCGCAACCGCCCGGGCTTTCGCCCGAGCCGGTCGATTTTCCAAGGTTCCCTTGTCTCCGCGGCTTGCGGCAGTATAGTCCGCGCGCGTTTTCGCGCGGAGGGATGGCCGAGTGGCTTAAGGCGCTCGCTTGGAAAGCGTGTGTACGGGAAACCGTACCGTGGGTTCGAATCCCACTCCCTCCGCCACTCCTAGCCGCTCGAATTACTTTTGAAAGCGCCGGCGTGCCGGACTCTGGCGGCCTGGATTAGCTCGCAGCGCGCAATACGCCAGCGGTCACTAGCAACGCGCCCGTCGCAATATCGAAACCGCGCAAGGCTCGCGTGGCCGATGCGCCGTGCTTCTCCATGAACGCAAGCAAGCGGTCCCGCGCAAACACGGTGCCCATAGCCACCAATGAGAGCGTGAGCGCCACGCCAAGCATCATCATTCCCGCAAACGCAACGCCGATCTCTGGTACGCCGCGCGATTGAGCCAGGAACATCGTGAAAAGAGTAAGCGGGCACGGTATCAGGCCAGCCGCCGCACCGACCGCGATGCCTTCGTTGTGGACGTGCGGACGGTGGCGCAAACCGCGCCATAGCAGCCATAAACCAAGAACCGCCAGCAACGCGCCGCTGACAAGCTCAAGCGCCGGAGCGCGGCCCGCTCCGCCCAATGTCGCCTTAACGAGCGCGGCGGTCGTTAGTGCCAACACCACCGCCGATGCCACATGCACGAATGCAAGCGCGCCGGAAACTGCAAAGACTCCGAATGATGTTGAGGCGTGAGCCGAGCACATAGGAGGCGAGGACCATCTTGCTATGGCCGGGGGTCAGAGAATGAATTGCTCCGAAAACAATTCCCAATGGGATAAGCCATATTAGAAGCGGGACATTCGGAGCGGCGGCGTATCTCGAAAATTCCGCGACCAACACGTCGCGAATCGATTGTTGAACAATGAATAGCTTTTCCATTCTAAGTCAGTGATGATGCCGCCCGGACTTCGCGATATGCGGTTCGGCCTTTGCGGCAAAAAACACGTTTGCGACGGCGAGCGCGGGGACGTGGTCGAGCAATTCTTTTCGAAGCGCGTCGGCGATCAAGAGTGCTTTGGCTACCGGGAGAGTCTCGTCCACGGCAATCGTCACGTCCGCGTGTAGCCTGTGACCCAACCACCGCGCCTTGGCGTCCGTCACGCGCTCAATGCCGGGTACGTGCTCCGCTGCATGGTTGATCTCAGCGACGATGCTCGGCTCAATACCATCGAGCATTCGCGTGAGCACCGCTTTAGCCGACTGCCAAACGATTCCAAATATCGCTATCGTTATCAGCAAACCGATGATCGGGTCCGCGAGCGGAAAGCCGAACCACACTCCCGCCGCGCTTAGGACCACCGCAAGGCTCGTAAGGCCGTCCATGCGCGCGTGGTAGCCGTCCGCGATCAATGCCGCGCTGTTGATCTCGCGGCCAATGCGAATGCGGAATACGGCGACGGCCTCATTGCCGATGAAGCCGACGATGCCCGCGACGGCGACCCATAGAAGATGCGTGATCGATTGCGGATGTATGAAACGATCAATCGCCTCGTATCCGGCGACAATCGCGCTGAATAGGATAATGAGCACAATCAACACGCCCGCGATATCTTCCACGCGGCCGTAGCCGTAGGTGAAAGTTTTAGTCGGCTTGCGAAGTGCAAGGACGAAAGCGACCCAAAGCGGAATCGCCGTTGTGGCGTCTCCAACATTGTGAATCGTATCGGCGAGAAGCGCGACGCTCCCCGAAATAAACACAACGACAATTTGAAGCGCCGCCGTGACCGTGAGAATGATGAAGGACCACTTGACGGCCCAAACGCCGCGAGCCGTCGCCGCGATAGTCGCGTCAACGACGCCATGGGTGTGCCCATGACCGCCTCGGGCGTGGTGATGCCCATGACCTTCGGTGCCGTGGCTATGCCCGTGAGCGCCGAAACCAAACCAATCAAGAATGCTTTTCAAAATCGTGGCTCTGATGACCCATGAAAATAACCTATCCCTTGCGTTAGGATGCCCGCGATGAAAATAGTATCAATATCCTAGCAGATCGGCTTGGCACCATAGACGTGATTTGCAATTTACCCTCATCTTCCCGGGCAACCGTACCGTGGGTTCGAATCCCGCTCCCTCCGCCACTTAAAAGTCGTCCAGACCGGCGAGCAGAATGATGCATGAAATTGCTCACGCCGTTTTGGCCGCTGCCGCTCTCATCGGAAGCTTCGATCCTGAGCTAGTCCGGATCGTTAGCCTCTCGTTACGCGTCAGCCTATCAGCGACCATTATCGCGATGATGATTGGCGCGCCTTTGGGTGGCGTCCTTGCCGTTAGCCGTTTCTGGGGACGGCACGGCATCATAATTCTTGCCAACGCACTCCTCGGCCTGCCTCCTGTCGTTGTCGGGCTGATGGTTTATCTCGTCTTGTCGCGCTCGGGACCGTTGGGTTTCGCCGGGCTTCTGTTCACGCCCGCAGCCATGATCGTCGCACAAGTCCTGCTCGCTACTCCGATTGTGGTCGCGCTCGTGCATCGCTCGATGCTCACGCTCTGGCTGGAGTATGGAGACATCATGCGGGCCGACGGCGCTTCCATGAGCCGGAGCATCCGCGAACTTTTCGTCATCGGACGCGCGGCCTTGCTGACGGCGTTTCTTGCCGCGTTTGGCCGCGCGATCGCCGAAGTCGGAGCGATCATTATAGTGGGTGGCAACATTCGCGGGTTTACCCGCACCATGACCACTACAATCGCACTCGAAACCAGTAAGGGTGACCTTGCGCTTGCCCTTGGTCTCGGACTTATACTGATCTTGCTGAGCGTAGTGGTGAGCGCAGCGGCATTCTTGTTCAATTACTGGGCAGCAAAAGAATAAGCTTAGGAACCATTCGCGTCAGGAAAGAAAAGTTGCTCCCCACCAATCTTGTAGTCCGCGATTGTCTTTTGTCCGTCTACCGAAATCAGCCAATCGATGAACGCTTGCCCTTCCGTTGTCTTCACATGGGGGTGCTTGGCCGGATTGACCAGCATGACGCCGTATTGGTTGAACAACCGCTTGTCCCCCTCGACCAAAATTGCAAGCCCGCCACGGTTTTTGAAAGAGAGCCAAGTGCCGCGGTCCGAGAGCACATAGGCGTTCTCGGTAGACGCCATATTGAGCGCCGCGCCCATTCCCTGCCCGATCTCGCGATACCAGCCGCCCGCCTCGGCGACCGGGTTAATCCCCGCGTCGGTCCAGTAGCGAAGCTCCGCCGCGTTCGTGCCGGATCGATCGCCGCGCGAAATGAATTTAGCTTTCGCTGCCGCGATTTTCCGAAAAGCTGCAAGCACGTTCTTTTCGTTCGCAACATGAGCAGGGTCGTTCTTCGGCCCGATCACGACGAAATCGTTGTACATCACGTCGAATCGCTTCACGCCAAAACCTTCGCCCATGAATTTTTCTTCCGCAGACTTGTCGTGAACGAACACCACGTCGGCATCGCCGCGCCGCCCTATATCGAGCGCTTGCCCGGTGCCGACGGCGACCACATTCACGCGAATGCCGGTCTTCGCCGTGAAGCGAGGCAGGATGTAGCCGAAAAGTCCAGATTGCTCCGTCGAAGTCGTCGAAGCGACGACAATCGAGCGCTCCTGCGCGACAATTGCGGGCGACAACATCAAGCCAAAAGCAATTGCGATGGCAACCAAGCATTTGAGTGGGGCGTCATTCATATTTTGCCGTCTCCTTCTCAGAAATTTTTGCCCGGCACGATCATCTGCCCTCGAGCAAACGTCAATAGCGCAGCGAAGGGGGCTTAATTACCGTTCAAGCTTATTCGCATCAGGCGGCCAAAACCAATTCTCGACGGCGACGGAAATCATGGCGCCGATGAATCGGGCCAATACGAAACCTCCGACGTTTACCGCGCTTTATTGCTACTTCTTATTTCGCGCCATGCACTGGTCGTATCGCGCGCCCCGTTCGCTGTCGTTATTGCCCGCTGACTCTCGCCTGCATTTTTCATTCGGCATTTGATTTGCGCCGCCGTTAGCGTCAACGACAGAATTCATGGCTTGCGGTCTCTCGGATTGAACCATCATGCCGCCCGCGATAAGGAGCAGCATCAAAACTACATGTTTAATCACTGACATGGACATTCTCCTGGCGCGATGTGCCACCGGCGCAATATGGGCGCATCATCCGCTAGGAGTACGCGTGATAAAAAAGCGGCCCTATTCCTTCTTTCGTGCGGAAAATAAGCTAGGGCACGATCTTAGCCGGCCAAAACCAATTTGCGACGGCGACGGCAATCATGGCGCCGATGAATTCCGCCACAATGAAACCCGCGACGTTGGCCGGTGCGATTCCCGCAAACGTGTCTGATAGCGCGCGCGCCACCGTCACGGCGGGATTGGCGAACGACGTCGAGGCCGTGAACCAATAGGCCGCTACAATATAGAGGCCGACTGCGGGCGCGACGCTCGCAGGCGCGGAAGTCACGCATCCGATGATCGTGAGCACCAATCCGAATGTCGCCACGCCTTCGGCGATCCATTGGCCGCTGCCGCTGCGCGCATTTGTCGAGAGTTGCCAGATCGGTAATTCGAACATGGCGTGCGCCAACCACACGCCCAAGCCGGCGCCGATCAATTGCGCGGCGATGTAGGGGCCTAGCGCGGACCACGCCAGCGATCTCCGAAGCGCGAAGACCAAACTCACCGCCGGATTGAAATGCGCGCCGGAGACGGGACCGAAAATCGTGATCAGCACAATCAGAATTGCGCCGGTTGGAATGGTGTTGCAGAGGAGGGCGATGGCGCCGTTTCCGCCCGCCAATCGTTGCGCCATGATGCCGGAGCCGATGATCGTTGCCAGAAGCAACGCCGTTCCCAAGCTTTCCGCCCCAATGCGCCGCGCGAGGTTCATCCTTTTTTCGCTTTATCGGTTGCGCCCTCGGCACGGCCGATCTCGCGTAGCTTCGTGGTCAATGAAATTTCGTCGAGCACACGGAAGGGAAGAGCCGCGAACAATTCGATTCGCATAAAAAGATAGCGATAAGCCTCTCGAAACGCGCGCGCGATCTCGACTTCGGTTCCGCGCACGGCGGCAGGATCGGCAACACCCCAATGCGCCGTGGCGGGTTTTCCCGGCCACACCGGACATGTTTCGCCTGCGGCGTCGTCGCAGACCGTAAAAATAAAATCGAATTGCGGCGCGCCCGGCTTCGCGAACTCATTCCAAGACTTCGAGGACAATGCGGACGTATCGTAGCCGAGGCCGTTGAGCAATTTGATCGCTTGCGGGTTCACGTCGCCCTTCGGCTGGCTTCCGGCGCTATAGGCGCGGAATTTTTCCCCTCCGATTTTGTTGAGAATGGCTTCCGCCAATACCGACCGCGCGGAATTTCCCGTGCAGAGGAAGAGCACGTTGTAGGGGATTGATGGCATCGAAGGCGCACCTCAGCAGCAGGCTGACGCAATCTTTTTCCGCGTCTCGGACGCGCAGCCGCAATTCTCCTGCACAACGCGCGGTGTGTTGACTTTTTCGCCGGTGCCGTCGCCATAGACGGTGCTTTCGCCGGCCGTCAGAAATGTTTCCCAAGCGATGCCGGCGGGGTCGGTGATCCAGGCTTTTTCCGATTTAGCGTAGCAGCATTCGGTCTTTCCCTGCTCGGTCACCGGACGATCGGCCTTATTCAGGCGCGCATAGACTTCGCGAAGCTCAGCCTGATCCTCGACTTGAATTCCCAAGTGATTGACGCCAGGCGCGCGTCCGCGCGCGGAAATCGCGAAATTGACGCGCGGATCGTCGAGCATCCACTTTGCGTAATCGGGTTTCGCGACCTTCGGCTCGGCCGAGAACAAGATCGAGTAAAAGGCGATCGCCTCGGGGAGGTTCTCGACAGCGACATGTACATGCAAGCGTTTCATCTGACACTTTCCTTTCAGACAACGGGCAATGGCTTGAATCGGATTCTGTCCATCATGGGTTCAAAATAATCCCGGACTTTTTTCGGGAACCGCAGCCCTTTCACGACGGCAGCGGAACGCAGCAATGGAAGGATACGAATGTCATCGAGCGAAAGCGTGCCGTTGATCGCGTCTGGGCCTTCGATCATCGCATCCAGCTTCTCCAAATCCGGCATCAGCTCGTCGATGCGGCGTCGCGTTTCCGCGCGCAACTCGATGAAGTCGCCCAAGGTTTTACGTTTGCGCAAATTATAGTGATCGAGCGCCGCCACCGTGGAAAATTCAGGCAGTCCAAGCAACGGATAGCGCGGCCATGTAAGCGGCGCGGTTTTTGTCGCGATCTGGTCAGCCAAGCTCGCAATCTCAGGGCGTTCCGGCCCGACGAGCATCGGATCGCCTTTGCCGTCGATATATTTCACCATATCCATGCTTTCGAGCATCGGTTTCCCGCAATCCATTACTAAAATCGGGATTACCCGCTTGCCGACGAGAGCCGTCATGACTTTCGTGTCGTCGTCGAGAACAACGACTTCTTGCAAGTGCAGCTTCTTGAGCGCGGTTATCATCCGCACGCGAAAGCAGAGCGAGCAATGCTCGAACATGTAAAGCTTCATGGTGTCACCGAGTCGCGGCGGCTTCTTTTCGACGGGATGATTTCTTTTGCGATTTGGTTTTTGGCGCGCACTTTTCGATTCTCGCCTTCGCAGCAATTCTTTGTGAGATAGGCGATAAGATCGTGCATCGTGTCGAAGCGCGCGGCATAGATCATCGAGCGGCCGTCGCGGCGCACCGTTACGAGCGCGGCGTGCCGAAGGCGATCAAAGTGGAAGGTGAGGGTATTCGGCGGCAGATCGAGCGCCGTTGCGATTTGACCGGCTTGCATTCCGTCCGGCCCCGCTTCCACGAGCAAGCGATAGATTTGCAGCCGGCTTTCTTGCGATAGCGCGGAGAGGGCTTCGACGGCGTCCAACGTTTCCATATTTCAACGATTATTGAAATATAGGGCGATTGTCAACCACCCTTGCGGGCGAACGGATTTTAGGAGGAACCTCCACCCCAGCTTCGGACTTGATATCGAAAAGCGGGAGAACCCAAAATCGTGAAAAGCCGGTCGGAGCAGAAGGTCGAAGACGCGCTCGATGACGCCTTGGCGGATACGTTTCCGGCCTCCGATCCGATCGCCGCCCTCCAGCCGACGTCGGCCGGGCGGGGATGGAACGCGGTTCCCCATGCGCGAAAGGAAACCGCCGGGCTTGCGCCGCTGCACAAATCCTTTCCCCCGTGCGGTGGGCTTCTAGCGGTTGACAGCAGGAGCAATCCTAAAAGGGACGCGTTTCTCCGCTTGATTCGGCTATAGCTAGCCATGCGCCGATTTTTCCTCGTCTTCGCGCTATCGCTCGCCTTCGCCGCCAACGGCGCCGCTACGGCCGAAGAGGCGAAGCAGGATTTCCAAGCTTTCGTCGCGGGCCTGTGGCCGGAGGCGGCGGCGCGCGGCGTTTCGCGCGCGACCTTCGATGCCGCCTTCAAGGGCCTGGCACCCGACCCGCAAGTGATCGCCGCCACCCAACGCCAGCCGGAATATATCCGGCCGGTCGGCGCCTATATCGCCTCGCTCGTCTCCGAAGGGCGCATCGCCGCCGGCCGAAAACGCACGGCACCATTCGCGGAGACGCTCGCGGCGGTGGAGGAAAAATTCGGCGTCGACCGTTTTCTTCTGCTCGCGATCTGGGGCATCGAGAGCAATTACGGCAGCGAGCCTTCCGGCAGGGACATCATCCGCTCGCTCGCCACCCTCGCGCATGCGCGTTACCGCGACGATTTCTTTCGCGGCGAGCTCGTCGCCGCGCTGGTAATCTTGCAACGGGGCGATATCGCGCGCGACAAGATGCTCGGCTCCTGGGCGGGCGCGATGGGCCAGCCGCAATTCATTCCCTCGAGCTTTCTCCGCTATGCCGTCGATTTTTCCGGCGACGGCCACGCCGACATCTGGACGAATGTCTTGGACGTGCTCGCTTCCATCGCCAATTATTTCCGCGAAAGCGGCTGGACCGCGGGCCTGCCATGGGGCTTCGAAGTCGCGATCCCGGCGGGCTTCGATTACCGCAAGAGCCGGGCGCCGTTCGCGGATTGGTCGGGGCTCGGTGTGAAGCGCGCGGATGGCGGCGCGCTGCCGGGCGCGGGCGAGGCGATCCTGCTCTTTGCGAGCGGCTATAAGGGACCGGCGTTCCTGGTCACGAAAAATTTCGAGGCGGTCAAGCGCTACAACAATTCCGATGCCTACGCGCTCGCCGCCGTCCATCTCGCCGATCGTCTGCGCGGCGGCGACCCGATCCGCGCGCGCTGGCCCGACGACGACAAGCCGCTGTCGCGCGAGGAAAGGGTCGAGCTGCAACGCGCGCTCGCCGCGCTCGGTTATAAGGTGAATAATTTCCAGGGCCAGATCGATTTCGATCTGCGGGATAATGTTCGCGAAATCCAGGCAAGCGCGGGAATGGTGCCCGACGGCAATCCCGACGCCGCATTGCTCGCGGTTCTGCGCGCCCGCGCCGGAAAAAATCGCTAATGACGGCGATCGGCGGCAACCGGTTGCGTTGATTTTCAAGACCCCGCATGGTGCGCGGAACCGCAAGGGTTTTCCCGTTCCGATGTTGTCCGACTCGCATCTCAAGATCGTGATTGTCGACGAGAGCCCCATTCGCGCGGCGATCCTGGAGGACGGATTGCGCGAGGCGGGGCACGTGCAGGTGATCCGCATCGAGGATAGGGCCAATCTCCTCGCCCGCATCTACGCGATCGATCCGGACGTGATCCTGATCGACCTCGAAAACCCGAGCCGCGACGTGCTCGAGCAGATGTTCCAGGTGAGCCGGGTGGTGAAACGGCCGGTGGCGATGTTCGTCGACCAAAGCGATTCCGCTTCGATCCAGGCGGCGATCGACGCCGGCGTTTCCGCCTATATCGTCGACGGGCTGAAGAAGGAGCGCATCAAGCATATCCTCGATATGAGCATCATGCGCTTCAACGCCTTCTCGCGGCTCGAAGGCGAGCTGGAGCAAACGAAATCGGCGCTGGAGGGGCGCAAGGTGATCGACCGCGCCAAGGGAATTCTGATGAAGGCGAAGAATCTCACCGAGGAGGAGGCCTACACGCTCATGCGCAGGACCGCGATGAACGAGAACAAGAAAATCGCCGAGATCGCGCAATCGATCATTACCGCCGCGGAGATGCTGAAATGACCGATGGCAAGAATAAGCTCCGCATCGGCTTCATTCCGCTCGTGGACGCGGCCGCGCTGATCATCGCGGTGGACAAGGGCTTCGCGAAGGAAGAAGGGCTCGACGTCGAGCTCGTGCGCGAAGTCTCCTGGTCGAACATGCGCGACAAGCTGAACATCGGCTTGTTCGACGCCGCGCACCTCTTGGCGCCGATCGCCATCGCCTCGAGCCTCGGCCTCGGCCACGTCAAGGTTCCGATCGTGGCGCCCTTCAGTCTCGGGCTCAATGGCAATGCCATCACCGTCACCAACGATCTCTACAAGGCGCTCACCGAGCATGCGCGTGGCGATCTTGCCGATCCGAAAGTGTCGGCACGCGCGCTCGCCGATGTCGTCGCCGAACGCCGGCGCAAGGGCCGCGATCCGTTGAATTTCGGCATGACTTTTCCGTTCTCGACGCACAATTACCAGCTTCGTTTCTGGATGGCCTCGGGTGGCGTCGATCCCGATCAGGACTTGCGTCTGGTCGTGCTGCCGCCGCCTTACATGGTCGAGAGCATCTCCAGCGGTCACGTCGACGGCTTCTGTGTCGGCGCGCCCTGGAATTCGCTCGCGGTCGATCTCGGCCTCGCGCATATTCTGCACTTCTCCTCGGAAATCTTGCAGCGCGCGGCCGAAAAGGTGCTGGCGGTCCGCGCCTCCTGGACCAAGGAAAATCCGGATACCTTGCGCCGCCTCATGCGCGCGCTCGGCAAGGCCGCCGATTTCGTCGAGAACGCCAGAAACCGCGAGGAGGCGAGCGAAATCCTGTCGGCGCCGAACCGGGTCGGTGTTACGGCGGAGATGATTCGCCACACGCTCGAGGGCAAGCTGAAGATCTCGCCCGATGGCGCCTCGCGGACGAGCGAGCGCTATCTGATGATCGCACGCCTGGGTGCAGCGCGGCCCGATCCCGTGCAGGCCGCCTGGCTCTACGCCCAGATGGTGCGTTGGGGTCATGCGCCGCTGTCGAACGAATTTTTGGCGGTGTCGAAGGCCACCTTTCGTACCGATCTTTATGACGCGGTGCTGGGGAAAGGGAGCGCGCTGCCGGCAAGCGAACCCGCCGACGGCGTCGGCGCTTTCGTCGGTCCCGCCTTCGATCCCAACGACATCCGTGCGCATCTTTCGCACTGGAAAATCCGCCGCTGGTAATTTGCCTACTTATAATGCAGCGCACAAAGATGCCGCAGCGTGCAGCCCTATTAGGCATGATGCGCCTTGCGCGAGATTGCCTATGAAATCCATAACCAATTGAACTTAAATAATATTTTTCAAAAATCCGACTTGGCACGGAGCTTGAATTACCTCTAGCCAACAGGCGCTCCGCCTATCCGCGAAGTGCCGCCCAACGACGGGCAATGGCAATGACGCCGCTGAGCTTGAGCGCGAGAGCGCTCCCGCTTCGTGGCGTTTTTTTTGATCGGGAACAGGAGACAGCCAACATGGATTACGTAAAACCGGCGGACGTCGTCACGACGATGATCGAGAGCGGCCGTCAAAAGCTGAAGCTTGAGCCGCGCGATCTTCTCATCCGCGGCGCGCTTTCCGGCGCCATTTTAGGAGTGGCGACGAGTCTCGCCTTCAACGCGACGCTCTCCACCGGCCAGCCGCTGGTCGGCGCGATCATTTTCCCCGTCGGCCTTGTGATGATTGTGCTGCTTGGGCTCGAGCTCGTGACGGGCAGCTTTGCTCTGCTGCCGCTCGCGCGTCTCTCGCACGGCACCAGCGTGCCGCAAATTATCGCCAACTGGGGATGGGTTTTTCTCGGAAATCTCATTGGCAGCGTCGCCTATGGCGCCTTGCTTGCCATCGCGCTCACCAATATGGGCACGATCGAGCCGACGGGGGTCGCCGCGCGCATTGTCGCGGTGGCCGAGGCGAAGACCATTGGCTACGCCGCCATCGGCAGTGCCGGCATTGTGACCGCTTTCGTCAAGGCGATCCTCTGCAACTGGCTCGTGTGCCTCGGCGTCGTGCTCGCCATGACTACAAGCTCGACGGTCGGCAAGATCGCCGCCGCCTGGATGCCGATCTTCGTGTTCTTCGCGCAGGGCTTCGAGCACACCGTCGTGAACATGTTCATCATTCCGACCGGCATGATGCTCGGCGCCAAGGTCAGCGTCGCCGACTGGTGGCTGTGGAATCAGATTCCGGTGACGCTGGGCAATATCGTCGGCGGTTTCGTGTTCACGGGCCTTGCGCTCTATCTCACCTACAAGCCGGCACGTGCGGCCAATCGGGCGGCGTTGTCCGGGTCGGTGCAGCCGGCCGAGTAGGGGATGATCGGCGACAAGGCGGCATGAGAGCGGGAATCGCCGTGGGCAGCGATTTCACGACGGATCAGAAACGCTACCTCGAAGGCTTCATGTCGGGCCTGCAGGTCGCGCGCGTTGCGCGCGCGCCCGCCGCGCCGCAGCTAACCGAATCGGAGTTGAGCGGGCCCGACGCCGCTCACTTCAAAGCCCAGGACCGCTTCGTCCAGCTCGGACAAAAGCTTGCCGATCAGGAAAAATTCAAACGCGAATTGCACCCCTTCGACGGCTACGAGCGGCTGAAGGCGCAAGCGGAAACGAACGAGCCGCCGAAACCACCGGACAATTTCCGTTGGCGTTTTTTCGGTCTGTTCTATGTCGCGCCGGCACAGAATTCCTACATGTGCCGCTTGCGCATGCCGAACGGCATTCTCAAGCACTGGCAATTCGAGGGCGTTGCCGATCTAGCGGAGCGATATGGCGGCGGCTATGCGCACGTCACCACGCGCGCCAATCTTCAGATCCGCGAGATCGAGCCGAAGAACGCCGTCGCGATGGTCGAAGCCGTGCAAGAACTCGGCCTGTGCTCGCGCGGCTCCGGCGCCGACAACATTCGCAATGTCACCGGCAGCCCATCCGCCGGCATCGATCCGCAGGAGCTGATCGATACGCGCGCTTTCGCGCGGGAGTGGCATTTCCACATTCTCAACGATCGCTCGCTCTACGGCCTGCCGCGCAAGTTCAATGTCGGCTTCGATGGCGCCGGGCTCATCCCGGTGCTCGAGGACACCAACGACATCGGCTTTCAAGCGGTCGAGGTGCGGGAAGGCTTCGGCGTCGAGCCGGGCGTCTGGTTTCGCCTGCTGCTCGGCGGCATTACCGGGCATCGGGATTTCGCGCGCTCGACCGGCGTCGTTGTGAAACCGCTCGACGCCACCAAAATCGCCGACGCAGTGGTGCGCGCCTACATCGACCATGGCAACCGCACGGACCGCACCAAGGCGCGGTTGAAATACGTGCTCGATCAGATGGGCATGGAGAAATTTATCGCGCTCGTGGAGGAGAAGCTCGGAGCCAAGCTCACGCGCGTTCCCGCTGAGGCGGTCGCGCCGCGTCCTGTCTTCGACCGCGCCGCCCATATCGGCGTGCATCCGCAGAAGCAAGCGGGGTTCAACTGGATCGGCGTGGTGCTTCCGGTCGGCAAGCTCACGGTCGAGCAGATGCGCGGATTGGCCAAGATTTCGCACGATCTCGGCGATGGCGATATTCGCCTGACGGTTTGGCAGAATCTCTTGATCTCGGGCGTGCCGGACGACAACGTCGCGCTCGCCGAAGCCACGATCTCCGCGCTTGGGCTGTCCAGCCAGGCGACGTCCATCCGCGCCGGGCTCGTCGCCTGCACCGGCAATATCGGCTGCAAATTCGCCGCCTCCGATACCAAACGTCACGCAGAGGACATCGCCCGCTGGTGCGAAGCGCGCGTCGAGCTCGATGGGCCGGTCAACATCCATCTCACCGGCTGCCATCATTCCTGCGCCCAGCACTACATCGGCGATATCGGGCTGCTCGCCTGCAAGGTGCAAACCTCGGAGGATGGCGACACGGTCGAGGGCTATCACGTGCTGGTCGGCGGCGGTTTCGGACCCGATGCGGTCCTCGCGCGCGAGGTCTACCGCGACGTCAAGGCCGAGGACGCGCCGCAAACCGTCGAGCGCATGCTCAAGGCCTATCTCGCCCATCGCGCCTCGCGCGAGGAGACCTTCTTCACGTTCTCGCGCCGCCACGAGGTCGAGCCGCTGAAAGCCATGTTCGATGCCGAGGTGGCCGGATGACGCAGCCGGTGCCGCCACCCGTCATCAATCTTGTGCCGGAGTCCGCTCCCTTCTCGCTGGAGCAGCGCTCCTGGCTCAACGGATTCTTCGCCGGTTTCGTCTCGACCGACGGCGTCACCGCGCTTTCGCCATCCGAATCCGCCGCCCTCATGGGCGGCGCCGCCGCCAAACGCATCCTCGACGACGGCGATGATGGCGAAGCGCCGTGGCACGACCAAACGCTGCCGATGGTCGAGCGCATGAAGCTCGCCGAAGGCCGCCCGCTTCGCCGCCGCATGATGGCGGCGATGGCGCAGCAGGACTGCGGCCAGTGTGGCTATAATTGCAATGACTATTCCGATGCGATCTTCGCCAAAAAAGAAGCGCGACTAAATCTTTGCGTGCCCGGCGGCAAGGAAACCGCGCGCATGCTGAAGAAGCTCTACGAGGAGATGGACAAGGCGCCGCCGGCCGCGCCCGCGATTGCCGAGAAGATCGAAGCCGCCCCCCTGAGCGTGCCGGGCCACTCGCGCGACAATCCCGCACTCGCCGCGTTTCACTCGCGCATTCGGCTGAACAAGCAAGGCTCGGACAAGGAAACCTGGCACGTCGAGTTCGATCTTTCCGCCTGCGGGCTCGATTACGCGGTCGGCGATTCGTTCGGATTCTTTCCCACCAACGATTCCGATCTCGTCGATGCGATCTGCAAGGAACTCGATGCCTTACCCGATTCGCGCATCGGCGATCGCACTTTGCGCGATGTCTTGACCCGCGACGTGTCGCTGGCGCCCGCGCCCGACAGCCTGTTTCAGCTCTACTCGTATCTCACCGGCGGCGAGCGGCGGCAAAAGGCGAGGGCGCTGGCTTCGGGCGAGGACCCCGACGGCGACGCCGCCGCGCTCGACGTGCTGGCGGCGATGGAGAAATTCGCCGGCGTGCGGCCCGATCCCGAAGCCTTCATCGAGGCGCTGGAGCCCTTGCAGCCGCGGCTCTACTCGATTTCCTCTAGCCCAAAGACCAATCCCGGCCGCGTCGCGCTCACCGTCGACGCCGTCCGCTACGACGTCGATGGCCGCACGCGTCTCGGCGTTGCCTCGACCTTCTTGGCCGGCCGCGTCGCTCCCGGCGACGGCCTCAAGGTTTATGTGCAAAAGGCGCAGAATTTCGGTTTGCCCGCCGATCCCTCGGTGCCGATCATCATGATCGGCCCCGGCACCGGGATTGCGCCGTTCCGCGCCTTCTTGCAGGAGCGCATGGCGACGAAGGCCGGCGGCCGCAACTGGCTTTTCTTCGGCCATCGGCGCAGCGCCTACGATTTCTTCTACGAGGAGGAACTCGTCGGCATGAAGGCCGCGGGCCTGCTCACGCGCCTGTCGCTGGCCTGGTCGCGCGACGGCGATCAGAAAATTTACGTGCAGGACCGCATGCGCGAGAACGATCGCGAGGTATGGGCGTGGCTCGCCGAGGGCGCGCACGTCTATGTCTGCGGCGACGCCAAGCATATGGCGAAGGATGTCGAGCTCGCGCTGATCGACATCGTCGCGGCCTGCGGCGCGCGCTCGACCGACGAGGCGATCGCCTTTGTCGCCGACCTCAAGAAGCGCGGCCGCTACCAGACCGATGTTTATTGAGCATGAACGCGAGTGTCGCACGGCCTTGCCGCCATCCGGGGCGCCATTACATCCGGGGCCGCGAACATCGAGGAAATCGGCAAGGCCTTGCGCGCCGGCACGAATTGCGGCTCTTGTCTCTCCGAATTGAAGAGGATCATTACCGATGAGCGCATCGCGCAGCCCCTCTGAGGCAAAGCCGCCGCGCATGGAAGCGCTTTCGCGGCTGCCGCTTTTCTTCGCGCTCGAAGGCAAGCGCGCGCTCGTCGCCGGCGGCGGAACGGCTGCGGCGTGGAAGGCCGAGCTTTTGTCGGCGACGGGGGCGGCCGTCGACGTGTACGCCGAGCATCTTGCTGAGGAAATGCTCGCGCTTGCCGCCGAGCCGCCGAGGGGCGAGATCGCGATCCATCGCCGCGCCTGGCGGCCGCAAGATTTCAGCGACGCCGCCATCGCCATCGGCGGCTGCGAGACCGACGAGGAAGCTGCCTCCTTCGCCGCCGCCGCGCGCGCAGCCGGCGTGCCGGTGAATGTGATCGACAAGCCGGCTTTTTGCGATTTCGCCTTCGGCGCCATCGTCAACCGCTCACCGCTGGTGATCGGCATTTCCACCGACGGCGCCGCGCCGGTGTTCGGCCAGGCGATCCGCGCTAAGTTAGAGGCGCTCATTCCGTTCGGCTTTTCGCGCTGGGCCGAGGCCGCGCGGCGCTGGCGGACGAGGGTGCAATCTTCTCGCCTTTCCTTCGGCGGCCGCCGCCGCTTCTGGCAGATTTTCACCGCTCATGCCGTCGCGCATCCGAACGAGGAGCCGGCGGCGGCCGATTTCGACAAGTTTCTGTCCGAGACGCGTGGCGAAGGCGCGGCGCTGGAGCGCGGCTCGGTCACGCTCGTCGGCGCCGGTCCCGGCGATCCGGAATTGCTGACGTTGCGCGCTGTGCGCGCGTTGCAATCGGCCGACGTTATTTTGATCGACGATCTGGTCGCGCCCGAAATTCTCGATTTCGCCCGGCGCGAGGCGAAGAAGATGCTCGTGGGCAAGACCGCGAGCGGGCCGTCATGCAAGCAGGAAGAAATCAATTCCTTGATGATCTCGCTCGCGCGCGCCGGCAAGCGCGTGGTGCGGCTCAAGGGCGGCGACCCGATGATCTTCGGCCGCGCCGGCGAGGAGATCGCCGCCTGCCGCGCCGCGGGCATTGCGGTCGAGATCGTCCCGGGCGTCACCGCGGCGCAAGGGGCGGCGAGCCGGCTCGCCGTTTCGCTCACCCACCGCCGCGAGGCGCGGCGGCTGCAATATGTCACCGGCCACGCCGAGGACGGTCGCCTGCCCGCCGATTTCGATTGGCGAAGCCTCGCCGATCCCGCGGCCACCACGGTCGTCTATATGCCGACGCGGACGATCGCCGAGTTCGCGCGCCACGCCATCGAAAACGGTCTCGATCCCGCCACTCCCGCGGTCGCGGTCGCGCGCGCGACGCGGCCCGACGAAGCGGTGATCGAAGCGAATATTGTCGATTTGCCGGCGCGTATTGCCGCCGCCGCGCCCGGCGGGCCGCTCTTGGTGATGATCGGGCGCGCGCTCGGCGAATACCGGGCGGCGCATGCCGACGTTTCAAGTTTGCCGCGAAAGTCGCAGTCGACCGGCTAGGATTTCAGGTCGCGATCGTCGCCAGCGTCTGGCCCTCGGCGACGACCGCGCCTTCCTCGACCAGGATCGCTTTCAGCGTCCCGCTCTCCGGCGCCAGAACCGGAATTTCCATCTTCATGCAATTGAGCACGATGAGCGTGTCGCCCTCGCGCACGTGGCTGCCGGGTGCCGCCTCCAATTTCTGCACCATGCCGTTCAGTTCGGAGGTAACCTTGATCTCGGGCATGTTTCCGTCCGGCGTAACGCTGGATTTGCGAGGCGCGTTATGCGCTTGCTAGATCACGGGGCGGTCATGTCAAGGCGGTTGGGGTTGCGCGCATGAGCTGGAAGCCTGAACTCGAGGAGCTGAAGAAGCGCAAGGCCCTCGCCAAGAAAATGGGCGGCGCCGAGAAAGTGAAGCGCCACCGCGACGCCGGCAAGCTCACGGTGCGCGAGCGCATCGATAAGTTGCTCGATGCGGGCAGCTTTCACGAGATCGGCACCATCGCCGGCAAGGGTAGCTACGACGAGAACGGCGAGCTCGTCGATCTGCAGCCCGCCAATTTCGTGATCGGCCGCGGCAAGATCGAGGGCCGGCCCGTGGTGGTCGGCGGCGACGATTTCACCGTGCGCGGCGGCGCCGCCGACGCCGCGATCCGCGGCAAGCAGGTGATGGCCGAGCAGATGGCGCATGAGCTGCGGCTCCCGCTCGTCCGGCTCGTCGACGGCACCGGCGGCGGCGGCTCGGTGAAGATGATCGAAACCATGGGCTACACCTACGTGCCGGCGAATCCCGCCTGGGACTGGGTCATCGCCAACCTCGCGCAAGTGCCGGTGGTGGCGCTCGGCCTTGGCTCGGTCGCGGGGCTCGGCGCGGCGCGGCTCGTCACCAGCCACTATTCGGTGATGGTGCAGGGACTTTCGCAAATGTTCATCGCCGGACCCCCGGTGGTCGCGCGCATCGGACAGAACCTCACCAAGGAAGAGCTCGGCGGTGCCGACATCCACGCCAAGGCCGGCGCCATCGACGACGTGGTGGCGAGCGAGGAGGAAGCCTTCGCGCGCGCGCGGCGCTTTCTCTCGTATCTGCCGGCCTCCGTGCACGAATTGCCGCCGCGCGGTCCGGTCACGGACGACCCCGAGCGGCGCGAGGAATTCCTGCTGGAGGCCGTGCCGCGCGACCGCCGCAAGGTCTACGACATGCGCAAGATCGTGAACGCGGTCGTCGATCGCGACAGCTTCTTCGAGATCGGCAAGAAATACGGGGGCTCCGCCATCGCCGGTCTCGCGCGCCTCGATGGCTGGCCGGTGGCGGTGCTCGCGAGCGATCCGTTCTTCTACGGCGGCGGCTGGACGGCGGAAGCCTCGCAGAAGGTCACGCGCTTCGTCGATCTCGCCAACACTTTCCATTTGCCGGTCGTGAACTTCGTCGACGTGCCGGGCTTCGTCATCGGCATCGAGGCGGAGAAAGCGGGCACCATTCGTCACGGCGCCCGCGCGCTCGCGGCGATCTATCAGGCGCGCGTGCCGTGGTGCTCCGTTCTGGTCCGCAAGATTTTCGGTGTCGCCGGCGCCGGCCACATGAATCACGCGCGGCTGCATTATCGCTTTGCCTGGCCCTCCGGCGATTGGGGCTCGCTGCCGATCGAGGGCGGCATCGAGGCCGCCTATCGTGCGGAGCTCGAGGCCTCGAAGGAGCCGGAAAAGCTGCGCGTCGAGATCGAGGAGCGCTTGAATCGCTTCCGCTCGCCCTTCCGCACCGCCGAGACGTTTCTCGTGGAGGAGATCGTCGATCCGCGCGACACCCGTCCGCTGGTTTGCGAGTTCGCCAATCTCGCCGCCAAGCTGCGCGAGCCGGGCCCCGTCGCGACGCCGCTCAGGCCCTGATCAAGCCGCGGCGAGCAATCCGCCCATCTTGGCGATGGCGGCGAGGTGATGATCGGCATCGCCGAACAAGACGTCGATCGCCGTCACCCGCTTGAAGTAATGGCCGACCTTGTACTCCATCGTCATGCCGATGCCGCCATGCAGCTGCGTCGCGGTCTTGCCGACGAAGCGGCCGGAGCGACCGATCTGCACCTTGGCGGCGGCGATCGACTTGTGGCGCTCCACCGCGTTCGACTCCCCCACCATCATGGTGGCGAGCATCGCCATCGAGCGCGCTTGTTCCGCCGCCATCAGCATGTCGACGGCGGCGTGCTGCAGCACCTGGAAATTTCCGATCGGCACGCCGAACTGCTTGCGGGTCTTGAGGTAGTCGACGGTCGCTTCGTGCATCACCATCATGGCGCCGACGGCTTCCGCGCAGAGCGCGGCCATCGCTTCGTCGACGACACGCTCGATCACAGGGAAAGCTTTTCCCGGCTCGCCGACCGCGCCTTCCGCTTCGACCTTGACGCCGGAAAACGTAACCTCGGCGGCGCGGAGGCCGTCGATGGTCTGATAGCCGCGCACGGAAACGCCCTTCGCCTTGGCGTCGACGAGAAAGAGTGCGATGCCGTCGCGATCGCGCTGCTTACCCGCGATGCGCGCCGAAACGACGAATTGGTCGGCGCTATCGCCGTGCAAGACGAGACCCTTGGCGCCGTCGAGGACGTAACCCGCGCCGTCGCGTTTGGCGCTGGTGGCGACGTCGGCAAGATCGTAGCGCGATTGCCGCTCCGAATGCGCCAGCGCGAGAACGAGGCTTCCATCGGCGATTTTCGGAACGAGACCGGCGCGCTGCGCTTTGCTTCCGGCGTGGCGCAAGACGCCGCCCGCGAGCACGACGGTGGCAAGATATGGCTCGAGCACGAGCGCGCACCCCAGCGCCTCCATCACGATCATGATCTCGACCGAACCGCCGCCGATGCCGCCGTCTTCTTCGGCGAAGGGCAGTGCGAGCAAGCCCAAATCGGCATATTGCTTCCACAGCGCGCGGCTGAAGCCGCCTGCCTCTTTCATGTAAGCGGTGCGCTGCTCGAAGCCGTAGCGGTCCGCGAGCAGCCGCTCGACGCTCTGCTTGAGCAGGCGCTGCTCCTCACTCAACTCGAAGTCCATTGCTTAAAGCCCCAAGCTCTTAAAGCCCCAAGATCGCCTTCGCGATAATATTCTTCTGAATTTCGTTCGAGCCGCCATAGATCGAGATCTTGCGCCAATTGAAGAAGGTCGGCGCCAAGGGTGCGGCGTAATCCGGACCGATCGGCGGCTCGTTGACGCGATCGTCCTCGATCTGCGAGGGCTGGTAGGGCAGGCCGTAGGGCCCGACGACCTCGAACAGGAGTTCGCTGATCGTCTGCTGAATTTCCGATCCCTTGACCTTGAGAATCGACGAGGCGGGATCGGGCTTGTTGCTGCGGCCGTTTTTCGCGGCGGCGACGACGCGGAGCTGGGTCATCTCCAGCGCTTTCAACTCGATCTCGACCGCGGCGATCTTGAGGCGAAATTGCTCGTCCTCGATCATCGGCTTGTCGCCGACGCGCTCGATCGCGGCGAGTTCCTTCAAGCGCCGGATGCGCTCCTTAGAAACGCCGACGCGCGCAATCCCGAAGCGCTCGTTGCCGAGCAGGAATTTCGCGTAGTCCCAGCCCTTGTTCTCCTCGCCGATGAGATTTTCCACCGGAACCTTCACGTCGTCGAAGAAGACCTCGTTCACCTCGCGGCTGCCGTCGATGGTCTGGATCGGCCGCACGGTGATGCCCGGCGATTTCATGTCGATCAAGAGAAACGAAATGCCCTGCTGCTTTTTCGATTCCGGATTGGTGCGCACGAGGCAGAAAATCCAATCGGCGTATTGCGCAAGCGTCGTCCAGGTCTTCTGACCGTTCACCACATAATGGTTGCTGACGCGCTTGGCGGTGGTCTTGAGCGAGGCAAGATCCGAACCCGCGCCCGGCTCCGAGAACCCCTGGCACCACCAGTCGTCGATATTGGCGATGCGCGGAAGAAATTTTTTCTTCTGCGCTTCGTTGCCGAAAGCGATGATGACGGGGCCGACCATCTGCACGCCGAACTGCAGCGGCGCCGGCGCCGGCGCCTGCTGCATTTCTTCGAGGAAGATATACTGCTTCACCGGGCTCCAGTCGGTGCCGCCCCATTCCTTTGCCCAATGCGGAACGGCCCAGCCTTTTTTGTTGAGGATGCGCTGCCAGGCGACGATGTCGTCCTTTCCGATCTTCTTTCCCTCCACCATCTTGCGGCGGATGTTTTCCGGCAGGTTCTTCTTGAAGAACGAACGCACCTCGTCGCGGAAGCCGATTTCTTCGTCGGTGAAGCGGAGATCCATGGCGCTACCTCAGTGGATTTCGAACAGGCCGGCGGCACCCATGCCGCCGCCGATGCACATGGTGACGATGCCGCGCTTGGCCTTGCGGCGCCCGCCTTCGATCAGAATGTGGCCGGTCATGCGCGCCCCGCTCATGCCGTAGGGATGGCCGATCGAGATCGCGCCGCCGTCGACATTGAGACGCTCCTGCGGGATGCCGAGCCGGTCGCGGCAATAAAGCGCCTGACTCGCGAACGCCTCGTTCAATTCCCACAAATCGATGTCGCTCATCTTGAGCCCTTGATTCTTGAGGAGCTTGGGCACCGCGAAGACGGGCCCGATGCCCATCTCGTCCGGCTCGCAGCCCATGACCGCGAAGCCGCGGAAGGTGCCGAGCGCCTTTAGGCCCTTTTTCTCGGCGAGCTTCGCCTCCATCACGACGCAAGCCGAAGCGCCGTCGGAAAGCTGGCTCGCATTGCCGGCGGTGATGAAGGCGCCTTCGCGCACGGGCTTCAGCGCCCGCAGCCCCTCGATCGTGGTGTCGGCGCGGTTGCCTTCGTCCTTTTTCAACTCGACCTCTTCGAAGGTTTCTTCCTTCGTGTCCTTGTTGACGTTTTTCTTCGTGGTCCTGAGCGGCACGATCTCGGCGTCGAAACGGCCGGCGGCTTGGCTCGCGGCCGTGCGCTTCTGGCTCTCCAGCGAGAACTGATCCTGCGCTTCGCGCGTCACCTGATAGCGCTCGGCGACGTTGTCGGCGGTCTCGATCATGCTCATGTAGACCGCGGGCTTATGCTCGAGGAGCCATTTGTCATGCACGGGCGGGACGCGCCCGTCCTGCACGAGGCTGATCGATTCAAGTCCTCCCGCGACGAGCACTTGCACCTCGCCGGACATGATCCGCTGCGCGGCGATCGCGATTGTTTGCAACCCGGAGGAGCAGAAGCGATTGACCGTCATGCCGCCGGTCGTGACCGGCATGCCGGCGCGCAGCGCTGCTTGTCGCGCGATATTGCCGCCGGTCGCCCGCTCGGGCAGGCCGCAGCCCAGGATCACGTCCTCGACCTCGCCCGGCTCGATCTTGGCGCGCGCGACCGCGTGCTTGATCACATGGCCGCCGAGTTCGGCGCCGTGGGTCATGTTGAAGGCGCCGCGATAGGCCCGGCCGATCGGCGTGCGGGCGGTGGAAACGATGACAGCGTCACGCATTGCGGGTTCCCCTCAGGCTGCTGATTTTTTCGCGCCGAACGACGCGAAGATTCCATTCTCGGCGGCGAGTCGCGTCAATAGCGGCGACGGCTCGAGCGACTTGTTGCCCGAAACCTTGGCGTAATTCGCGAGCTGGTCGCGAACATACGCTAGGCCGACGTGATCGGCATAGTACATCGGCCCGCCGCGCCAAATCGGCCAGCCGTAGCCGTAGACCCAGATCACGTCGATGTCGCTCGCGCGATAGGCGATGCCCTCGTCGAGAATTTTCGCGCCCTCGTTGATCATCGGGAAGATGAGCCGCTCGACGATCTCCTTCTTGTCGATCTGGCGGCGCGCGATTCCGAGCCGCTTCGAGGCGGCGGCTATGATTTCCTCGACCTCGGGATCGGGGATCGGCGAGCGCGAGCCCTTCTCGTAGATATAGAAACCGCGCCCGGTTTTTTGGCCGAAGCGGCCCATGTCGGCGAGCGCATCGGCGATCTCGTTGCGGGTGCCGAGTGCCTTGCGGATGCGCCAGCCCACATCGATGCCGGCGAGATCGCTCATCGCGAACGGCCCCATCGGGAAACCGAATTCCACCGCCGCCGCGTCGACGTCGCGCGGCAACGCCCCCTCGAGCAAAAGCCGCTCCGCTTGGTTTTGCCGCGGCGACAGCATGCGATTGCCGACGAAGCCGTGACAGACGCCGACGACGACCGGTACCTTGCCGATCTTGCGGCCGACCGCCATGGCGGTGGCCAGCACGTCGGGCGCCGTTTCCTTGCCGCGCACGATTTCGAGCAATTTCATCACATTGGCGGGGCTGAAGAAATGCGTGCCGAGAACTTCTTTCGGCCGCTTGGTGATTTGTGCGATCTGGTCGACGTTAAGATATGAAGTGTTGGTCGCAAGCACCGCATTCGGCTTCGCGAGCTTGTCGAGCGCGCCGAAGACCTGCTTCTTGATCTCCATTTCCTCGAACACCGCCTCGATCACGATGTCGGCGTCCTTCACCGCGTCCATCGAGGTCGTGCCCTTCAGGAGCGCGAAGCGCTTGTCGGCCTCCTCCTGCTTGAGGGCGCCGCGTTGCACGCTGATCTGGTAATTTTTCTTGATGGTGTCGAAGCCGCGCTTGAGCGCTTCTTCGTTCGTCTCGATGACCGTCACCGGAATGCCGGCATTGGCGAAGCTCATGGAAATGCCGCCGCCCATGGTGCCGGCGCCGATGACGGCCGCGCGCGCCACCTCGCGCGGCTTCAGGCCCGCAGGCATGTCCGGAATTTTCGTCGCCTCGCGTTCGGCGAAGAAGATATAGCGCTGCGCCTTCGACTGCTCGCCGCCGATGAGCTTCACGAATAGCTCGCGCTCGCGCTTCAATCCGTCGTCGACCGGCAGCATGACCGCGGCGCGCACCGCTTCGATCGCCGCGCCCGGCGCCTCGAGCCCGCGAGATTTCTTCGACACATTCGCCGCCGCTTCGTTGAACTTGTCGGGATTCGCGCGGAAGGGCGCGATTTTATCGTCGAGATCGCGCACGTGCCGGAGCGGTCGCTTTTCGGCGAGCACTTTCTTTGCGAAAGCGACGGCGCCCTTCACGAGATCGCCCTCGATGATCTCGTCGACGAGGCCGGCCGCAAGCGCCTCTTTCGCCGGAATCGGATCGCCGCTCAGAATCATCGAAAGACCCTTTTCGACGCCGACGAGTCGCGGCAAAAGTTGCGTTCCGCCGGCGCCCGGAATGATGCCGAGTTTGATTTCCGGCAAGCCCAGCCGTGTGCCGGGTGCGGCGACCCGGAAGTGACAGCCGAGCGTCACTTCGAGCCCGCCGCCGAGCGGCGTGCCATGCACGGCGGCGATCGTCGGCTTCTGAATTTTTTCGATCGCCGCAATGACCTCGGCGAGGCCGGGCGGCTTCATCGGCTTGCCGAACTCGGTGATGTCGGCGCCGGCCATGAACGTGCGGCCCGCGCCCGTGAGCACGATCGCCTCGACGCTCTTGTCCTCGGCGGCCTTGGTGAAATTTTCGAGCATTCCCGCACGCACTTCATGCTTGAGCGCGTTGACGGGCGGATTGTCGACCACGATGATGGCGATGGCGCCATCGCGTTGCATACTGACTGGACCTGACACGGGTGCGTTCCTTCCCTTCCGGCTGATTTCTGCTCGGCGCCGTTATTTCGAAATTTGCGCCTGCTTGTTCAGGGCAAGCAAGCCGCAGTTGGGCTGAAGGTGTTGGCGAGGCTCGAATTGTTAGTTCCGCATTGCGGAATGTTGTTCTGCAAGATTGACCGTGACGCTAGGAATTGCTTCGATCCCTGTCAATTCACGCTTGTCATTTCAGCGTTGGGTGGGGCTCGCCGTGACTGCTTACGAGACATGGAGCACGGAAGCGCGCCGAAACGCGGGTATCGCCCAAGCATCCGGGCATGACCGCAAATTTGTCGTGGCCTTGGCGCGCGGCCTCGATGTGCTGCGGGCCTTCACGGCCACCGAAGGGCTCTTGGGCAATCAAGAGATCGCGACGCGCGCCGGCCTTCCCAAGGCGACCGTCTCGCGCCTCACCTACACGCTCACCAAGCTCGGCTATCTCACGCATCACGAGCGGCTTTCGAAATACCAGCTCGCCCCCGCCGCGCTTTCGATCGGCTACTCGGCGCTCGCCAACATGCGCATCCGCCAGATCGCTCGGCCCTATATGCAAGAGCTTGCGAATTACACCGGCGCTTCGGTGGCGCTCGGCAGCCGCGATCGCCTGAACCTGATTTATGTCGAACATTGCCGCAGCTCCGCTTCCATGATGCTTCGCCTTGATCTTGGCGCGCGCATTCCGATCGCCACCACCGCTATGGGCCGGGCCCTCCTCGCCGCGACGCCGGAAAAAGAGCGCATCTGGCTGATGGACCATATCGCGCGCCGAGAAGGCGAGCGCTGGCCGAAGGTACGCTCGGGTATCGAGCAGGCCATCAAGGATTTTGCGGTGCAAGGATTTACGATTTCGGTCGGCGACTGGCAGCCGGACGTGCGCGCCGTAGGGGTGCCGCTGGTTCCCACCGACGGCTCCGGGGCTTTCGCTTTTAATTGTGGCGCGCCCGCGTTTCAATTGACGCGCGAGCGGCTCGAAAAGGAAATTGGCCCGCGCCTTGTGAACATGTCGCGAAACGTAGAAGCTGCCCTAAACAGTCGCTAGAGCTGCGGGGCGATAAAAGGGGGATGGAGAGCATGTGCAGGAGCACGAACTTTCGGCTATCGAAACCAGTTCGCTTCTGATCGAGATCGGGCCATGGATTCGATGGTGTCTGATCGCGCGGGTGCGAAACAATCCACTACGCAAACGCGTAGCGGCCAGGCTTTGCTCGCCGTCAAGAATGTCGGCGTGCATTTCGGCGGCATCATCGCGCTCGACGACGTTTCATTCGATTTGCCGGAAGGGATGCTGCTCGGTTTGATCGGCCCGAACGGTGCGGGCAAAACCACGCTGTTCAACTGCCTGAGCCGCCTCTACACGCCCGCCAAGGGCGATATTCTGTTCAAAGGCGAAAGCATTCTCGACAAAGCCGCGCACAAGATCACCGATATCGGGATTGCGCGCACGTTCCAGAATCTCGCCCTGTTTCAGCGCATGTCCGTCTTCGACAATGTGCGGGTCGGCGGTCATCGACAAGAGCCGCAGCGATTTTCTGAGCGACGCGCTCCATCTTCCCTGGGTCCGGCGGCAAGAGGATGATCTCGCAGAACGCGCGAAAGAACTGATCGATTATTTTGATCTGCGCGATTACGCCGCGCGCGGCGTCGCGGACCTGCCTTTCGGTATCCAGAAACGGGTCGAATTCGCGCGCGCGCTGGCGGCGCGCCCCAGCCTTCTTCTGCTCGATGAGCCCGCGAGCGGCCTCAACCACGAGGAAGTCGGCGAGCTTTCCCACCTCATTCGCAGGGTTCGCGACGAGCGCAAGATCACCGTGCTGCTCGTCGAGCATCACATGAATCTGGTGATGTCGATCTGCGATCAGCGTGGTCGTGCTCGATTTCGGCCGCAAGATCGCCGAAGGCTCGCCCGCGCAGGTTCAGAAGGATCCCGAAGTCATCCGCGCCTATCTTGGAACGACCAAGCGATGAGCACGATGCTGTTGGAGGCAAAAAACATCTGCGCCTATTACGGCGCCACGCAGGTATTGCACGGGCTCGATTTGTCGATCGCCGAGGGCGGCATCACGACGCTGCTCGGCGCCAACGGCGCCGGCAAGACCACGATGCTGCGCTCGGTTTGCGGCATGGTGCGGACGACGGGTGAGGTCCGCTTCCGGGGCCGGGAGATCGCGGGCAAGGCGACCGAGGATATCGTGCGCCTCGGCATCGCCCATGTGCCCGAAGGCCGCGGCACTTTCGTGCGTCTCACCGTCGAGGAAAATCTTCACCTCGGCGCCATTACGCGCGGCGGCAAGGCGGAAGTCGCTTCCGACGTCGAGCGCGTGTTCGGTTATTTTCCTCGTCTTCGCGAACGCTTCCGGCAGCAGGCCGGCACGCTTTCGGGCGGCGAGCAGCAGATGCTGGCGATCGGGCGCGCGCTGATGTTGCGCCCCACGCTGATGTTGCTCGACGAGCCTTCCTTCGGCCTGGCGCCGCTCATCGTGGAGGAGGTCTTCACGATCCTCAAGCAGATGAACGAGCGCGAAAAAGTGAGCATCTTTCTCGTCGAGCAAAACGCCGCGCTCGCGCTCGATCTCGCCGATCACGCCTATCTCCTGGAGACCGGCCGCGTCGTCATGGCCGGCCCCGCGCACGAGCTTCGCGAGGATGAGAACATCCGCCGCGCCTATCTCGGTTACTAGAGGAGCAAGATGGATCTCTTTCTGCACCAGGTACTCGCGGGTATCGCCACCGGCGGCATCTATGCCTGCATGGCGCTCGCCATCGTCATGATCTACCAGGCGATCGACCACCTGAACTTCGCGCAAGGCGAGATGGCGATGTTCTCGACCTTCATCGCCTGGCAGTTGATCCAGTGGGAGGTTCCCTATTGGGCGGCCTTCTTCCTCACGCTCGCGATCTCCTTTGCCGGCGGCTATCTGATCGAGCGCATCATTATGAAGCCGATCCACAAAGCGCCGATCCTCAGCCACGTGGCGATGTTCATCGCGCTGTTCGCCGTCATCAACAGCCTCGCGGGCTTCATCTGGGAATATCAGATTAAGAGCTTTCCGAGTCCGTTCGGAACCAGCTCGCTGTTTGGCAAGGGCCTCGTCAGCGCGCACGACGCCGGCATGATCGGCGCCACGGTCGCCATGCTCGTTTTTCTTTTTCTTTTCTTTCGCTACACCCGCATCGGACTTGCCATGCGCGCGGCGGCAGCCAATCCTGAATCCGCCCGTCTCGTCGGCATCCGGGTCGACTGGATGTTGGCGCTCGGCTGGGGCATGGCGGCTTCGATCGGCGCCGTCGCCGGAATGTTGATCGCTCCGGTGGTGTTCCTGGAGCCGAACATGATGTCGAGCATCCTCTTGTACGGCTTCGCCGGCGCCGTCGTCGGCGGGCTCACGAGCCCCGGTGGCGCCGTGTTCGGCGGCGTGTTGGTCGGGATCATCGAAAATCTCGCCGGCACGTTCATTCCCTATATCGGCCGCGAGTTGAAGCTGTCGATCGCGCTCGCGCTGATCGTCTTTGTCTTGACCGTGAAACCCAGCGGCTTGTTCGGCCGCAGCGTCGTGCACCGGGTGTGATTGCAATGAAGACACGCTCGCCGCATCTCCTCACATTCCTCGGCGCGCTCGCGCCTTATCGGCGATGGCTCGTCTTCTGTCTCGTGCTGTTGATCGTGTTGCCCTTGCCGTTCCTGGTGAAGAACTTCTTTGTCTTCCAGCTCACGCTCGCGATGGTCTACGCCATGGCGATCCTCGGCCTCAATCTCTTGACCGGCTTCAACGGCCAGTTTTCGCTCGGTCATTCCGCCTTCTACGCGGTCGGCGCTTACACGGCGGCAATTCTCATGGATCAGTACGACGTCGCCTATTACTGGACGCTGCCGATTGCCGGAATCGTCTGCTTCGTCGCCGGCTTCCTGTTCGGCTTGCCGGCCTTGCGGCTCGAGGGAATTTATCTGGCACTCGCCACCTTCGCGCTCGCGGTCGCGATGCCGCAGATCCTCAAACTTTCCCCGCTCGAGCATTGGACCGGCGGCGTGCAGGGTATCGTCATCATCAAGCCGAACGCGCCGTTCGGCCTGCCTTTGAACCCCGACCAGTGGCTTTATTATTTCACCTTCGCGGTGATGCTCGTTCTCTTTCTCTGCGCCTACAATCTCGTCGGCAGCCGGACGGGCCGCGCCATTGCGGCGATTCGAGACAATCCCGTTGCCGCGCGAAGCCATGGGCGTCAATCTTTCGCTTTATAAGTCGCTCACGTTCGGCGTCAGCGCCTTGTATACGGGGATCGCCGGTGCGCTGGGCGGAATCGTCGTGCAGTTCGTGGCGCCCGACAGCTTTACTTTTGCTCTCTCGGTTGCGCTTTTCGTTGGGCTTGTGGTCGGCGGCGTCGGCTCGATCGCAGGCGCATTGTTCGGTGCGTGGTTCGTGCTGTTTGTCCCGAACATCGCCGAACACGTCTCAAAGGGCCTTGCCGGCGCGGTCTATGGTATAATGCTAATTCTGCTCATCTATCTAATGCCGTCCGGCCTTGCCGGATTGGTTCGACTGGTCCTGATGCGGTTCGCGCGAGCAACCCGCTGATGCGACCGAAATCCAAGGGAGGTAAGAAAATGCACATGCACAAATACCTGATCCCGGCGCTGGCGTTGGGACTGGCCATCGGAGCCGCCGGTCCTGCCGCGGCTCAGAAGAAATACGATCCGGGCGCAAGCGACACCGAAATCAAAGTCGGGAACATCAATCCCTACAGCGGCCCGGCTTCCGCTTACGGCACGATCGGCAAGACGATCGATGCCTACTTCAAGAAGGTCAACGCCGAAGGCGGAATCAACGGCCGTAAGGTCAACTTCATTTCCTACGACGACGGCTACAGCCCGCCGAAAGCGGTGGAGCAAGCGCGCAAGCTCGTCGAGAGCGACGAAGTGCTCTTGATCTTCCAGAGCCTCGGCACGCCGTCGAACACGGCCATCCAGAAGTACATGAACGCGAAGCAGGTGCCGCAACTCTTCGTCGCCACCGGCGCGACCAAGTGGGGCGACCCGAAGAACTTCCCCTGGACGATGGGCTGGCAGCCCAGCTACCAGGGCGAGGGTCACATCTACGCCCAGTACATTCTGAAGAACCATCCGAACGGCAAGATCGGCATCCTCTATCAGAACGACGACTACGGTAAGGACTATGTCAAAGGGTTGAAGGACGGTCTCGGCGACAAGGCCAAGACCATGATCATCTCTGAACAACCCTACGAAGTCGCCGATCCGACGATCGACAGTCAGATTATCAATCTGAAAGCATCCGGCGCCGATATCTTCTTCAACGTCACGACGCCGAAATTCGCCGCCCAAGCCATCAAGAAGTCGGCGGAAATCGGCTGGAAACCGGTCCACATTCTCAATCAGGTGTCGAGCTCCGTCGGCTCAGTGTTGAAGCCCGCCGGCTTCGACAACGCCAAGGGCGTTCTCAGTACCGGCTACCTGAAGGATGCGACCGACACGCAGTGGAAGGACGATAAGGGCATGAAGGCCTTCTATGCCTTCATGGACAAGTACTTCCCCGAGGGCGACAAGACCAACAGCCTCACCGCCTACGGCTACACCGTCTCGCAGACGATGGTCCAGGTGTTGAAGCAGTGCGGCGACACTCTCACGCGCGAGAACGTGATGAAACAGGCCGCGAACCTGAAGGATCTGGAGCAGGATCTCTTCCTGCCGGGCGTCAAGGTCAGTACCAGCCCGACCGACTTCTTTCCGGTTAAGCAGAACCAGATGATGAAGTTCACCGGCGAGCGCTGGGAATACTTCGGCCCAGTCATGACGGGCGCTACGGGCAGCTGACTAAAGCTTCTCGTTTCACGATCTTCGATTCCCTCCCCGGAGCAATTCGGGGAGGGTTTTTATTTGACGGCGAAGGCTAAAATTCGAGAGGATCGGCCCATGAAAAGAACAGGGCCGCCATTCCGCGCCGACATGGTCGGCAGTCTCCTGCGCACCGTGCCGCTGAAGGAGGCGCGCGCCAAGCGCGAGAAGGGCGAAATCACCGCCGATGCGCTGCGGGCGGTCGAAGACCGCGAGATCGAGAAGATCGTCAAGAAGCAGGAAGAAACCGGCTTGCAACTCGCGACCGACGGCGAGTTTCGCCGCGCCTGGTGGCATTTCGATTTTCTGAAGTTCCTGGACGGCGTCGAGCTCTACGACACGCGCGAGGGCATTCAGTTCACCGGCGACCGCACGAAGGCCGAGAACGTGCGCGTGACCGGCAAGGTCGATTTTCCCGCCGATCATCCCATGCTCGCGCATTTCAAGTTCCTGCAGGCGCACACGCACGCGGTGCCGAAGATGACGATTCCTTCGCCCTCGGTCCTGCACTATCGCGGCGGTCGCGCGGCCATCAGCAAGGAGGTCTATCCGGATCTCGACCTCTTCTTCGACGATCTCGCCAAGGCCTATCGCAAGGCGGTGCGCACCTTCTACGACGCCGGCTGCCGCTATCTGCAGCTCGACGACACCGTCTGGGCCTATCTCTGTTCGGAGGATCAGCGGAAAAAAGCGCGCGGCCGCGGCGAGGATGTGGAGAAGCTTCCGGGCGTCTATGCACGCACGATCAATGCAGCGATCGCCGACCGGCCGGCCGACATGACGATCACGACGCATGTGTGCCGCGGCAATTTCCGCTCGACCTGGATTTCGGAGGGCGGCTACGAGCCGGTCGCCGAAATTCTGCTCGGCGGCGTCGACTACGACGGCTATTTTCTCGAATACGACACCGAGCGCGCCGGCGGGTTCGAGCCGCTGCGCTTTCTGCCGAAGGGCAAGAAGATCGTGGTGCTCGGGCTCGTCACCTCGAAGAGTGGGACGCTCGAGAAAAAGGACGACATCAAGCGCCGCATCGAGGAGGCGACGAAATACGCCGGCCTCGATCAGTTTTGCCTCTCGCCGCAATGCGGCTTCGCCTCGACCGAAGAGGGCAACGTCCTCGCCGAAGAAGAGCAATGGGCGAAGCTTCGCATGATCGTCGAGCTTGCCGGTGAAGTGTGGGGAAAGACCTGAGCGCTCAGCCGCCCGCCGGATTGGGCTTCAGCGGCCCCCGCGGCCTTTTCCGATCGCCCGCTTGCGGGCGCAAAATCTGACTGGCGCCACCGAGCCGGCGGTGCAGCTTGTCGAGCATGAGGTAGATCACGGGTGTCGTGTAGAGCGTGAGCACCTGCGAGACCAAAAGCCCGCCGATGATCGTGATTCCGAGCGGCCGGCGCAATTCCGATCCCGGACCCGAGGCGATGACGAAGGGCACGGCGCCCAGGAGCGAGGCCATCGTCGTCATCAGAATCGGCCGGAAGCGCTCCATGCACGCTTCGAAGATCGCCTTCTCCGGCGAAAGCCCGCGCTGCCGCTCGCCCTCCAGCGCAAAGTCCACGAGCATGATGCCGTTCTTCTTCACGATGCCGATCAACAAAATGATCCCGATAAAGGCGATCACGGTGAGTTCGCTGCCGGTGATGAGGAGAGCGAGGAGCGCCCCGAGGCCGGCGGAGGGCAGCGTCGAGATGATCGTCAGCGGATGCGCGAGGCTCTCATAGAGCACGCCGAGCACGATATAGACCGCGACGAGTGCGGCGAGAATCAGAAGCGGCTGCGCGCCCGCCGATTGCGCGAAGGCGCGCACGTCGCCGGCGAAATTGGAACGGATCGAATCGGGCAGTCGCATCTCCGCGACGGCCTGCTGAATGTCGTTCGTTGCCTGCTCGATGCTCGCGTCGGGCTTCAGATTGTAGGTGATGGTGATCGACGGAAACTGGCCTTGGTGGTTGACCACGAGCGGCGCGATCGACTTCTCGAAGCGGGCGACGCTGGAAAGCGGAACCTGGGTACTGCCGACGCCGGGCACATAAATACGGGACAAATCGGAGGGGTCGCGCTGGAAGACGGGATCGACTTCGAGAATCACCCGATATTGGTTGCGTTGAGTGAAGATCGTGGAAATTTGCCGCTGGGCGAAGGCATTGTTGAGCGCGTTGTCGATGTCCGAAATATCGACGCCGAGTCTCGCCGCGCTCACCCGGTCGATCACGACATCCGCCTGCAGCCCGCCCTGCTCGCGGTCGGTGGTGACGTCGACGAGCCCCGGTATGGTGCGGACGCGATCCACGACGCGCGGCGTCCATTGTTGCAATTCCTCGATGTTCGATCCCCACAGGGTGAATTGATATTGCGATTTTCCGCTGCGGCCGCCCACGCGGATGTCGGCGGCCGGCACCATGAACACGCGCAACCCCGCGAGCCGCGAGAGCTTTATCCGCAAGCGATTGACCACCTGCGCCGTCGTCATGCCGCGCTCCGAAAGCGGCTTGAGGTTGATGAACATTCGCCCCTGATTGACCGAGGGGTTGAAACCGGAGGCGCCGACGGAAGAACCGATACCGTCCACCGCCGGGTCCGCGAGCACGATTCCCACCGCGCGTTGCTGCAAGTCGCGCATCGCCGGGAAGGAAATGTCGGTCGAGGCCTCGGTGCTGCCGAAGACAAGGCCGGTGTCGTCCTGCGGGAAAAAACCCTTCGGCACCTTGACGTAGAGAAAAGCCGTGAACGCCACGGTCGCGATCATGACGACGATCGTCAGCAGGCGAAAGCGCAGCACGGCCGTCAGCGTCTGCGCGTAAAATGCGATTATGCGAGAGAGCACGCTCTCCATGAGGCGGTCGAGTTTCGTGGCGTCGGTGCCCGGCGGTTCCTTGACGAAGTACGCACAGATCATCGGTGTCACTGAAATCGATACGATCGTCGATATCGCGACGGCGAAGGCGAGCGTGACCGAGAATTCGCGAAACAGCCGGCCGACGATTCCGCCCATGAACAAGAGCGGAATGAACGCGGCGATCAGCGAGATGCTGATCGACACCACCGTGAAACCGATCTGCCGCGCGCCCTCGATCGCCGCGCGCAGCGGCGAGTGGCCCTTTTCGAGATTGCGAAACATGTTTTCGATCATGACGATGGCGTCGTCGACGACGAAACCGACGGAAACGGCGAGCGCCATCAGCGAGATATTGTCGATCGAAAAGCCGGCGAGCCACATCGCAGCGCACGTGCCGGCGAGCGAGAGCGGCACCGTGATGCCGGCCGCGATCGTCGGCGTGATCCGCCGCAGGAAGGCAAAAACGACCATCATCACGAGCGCTACCGTCGCGAGCAGCGTAAGCTGCATGTCGGAGACGCTCGCGCGAATCGTCTGCGTGCGGTCGGTGAGCGTCGAAACCGTCACGCTGGCGGGAATCCAGCGCCGCAGCTGTGGGAGCAGGTTTTTGATCCGGTCCACGGTCTCGATCACGTTTGCATCGGCTTGTTTGGTGATGATCAGGAGAACCGAGGGCTGCTTGTTGAACCAGGCGGCGGAGCGCGTGTTGCGCGTGCCGCGCTGGATCGAAGCGACCGCCGAGAGCCGGACGACGGTTCCGTTCGCGGTCTTGACGACGATCGGGTCGTATTCGCGCGGGTTCCGCATCTGGTCGTTGATCGCGATCGTGCGCGCGAGCTGAATTCCGTCGAAGACGCCGGTTGGCCCGGCGGCGTTCGAATTCACGATCGCGGTGCGCACGTCGTCCATGCTCAGCCCCATCGACGCGAGCGCGACCGGATTGACGCGCACGCGGATCGCCGGCTGCTCGGCGCCGCTCACGGTCACGTCGGCAACGCCGTCCACCTGCGAAAGCCGTTGCGCGATGACTGAATCGGCGACGTCGTAAAGCGCGCTCGCCGGCATCGTGTCCGAGGTGAGGGCGAGAATGATGATCGGCGAAGCGGCCGGATTGAACTTTCGAAATGTGGGGAGTGCCGGCAGGTCGCCCGGAAGATCGCTGAGCGCGGCGTTGAGTGCCGCCTGCACGTCGCGCGCCGCGCGATCGATGCCGCGGCCGAGGTCGAATTGCACCGTGATGTTGGTGTTGCCGAGCGCGCTGACCGAGGTGATTTCGGTGACGCCGGCGATTTCCCCGAGCCTGCGCTCGAGCGGTGCCGCGACCGTCGCCGCCATGGTGGCGGGATCGGCGCCGGGCCGGCTCGCCGAGACGCGGATCGTCGGGAAGTCGACCGTCGGCAGGCTCGCGACCGGCAAGAACGCATAAGCGACAAGGCCGACGAGAAAGAGCCCGACCGCCAAGAGCGTGGTGCCGACCGGCCGCCTGATGAAGGGGTAGGAGAAATTCATGCTCTACTCCGCCGCCCGCGGCGCGCGGGTAGATTTGCGCTTGCGCGTAACCTCTGCCGGCGAGAAGAGCGCCATGTTGCCGAGCCGCGCTTTCAGCCGCTCCATCGCCAGATAAATCACCGGCGTCGTGTAGAGCGTGAGCAATTGGCTGAGCAGAAGCCCGCCGATGATGGTGACGCCGAGCGGAAAACGCAGCTCAGATCCGGTGCCGCTTTCGAGCGCGAGCGGCAGCGCGCCGAACAGCGCCGCGAGCGTCGTCATCATGATCGGCCGGAACCGCAGCTGTGAGGCTTTCACGATCGAATCGCGCGCCGACAGGCCCTCGACGCGTTCGGCCTCGAGCGCGAAGTCGATCATCATGATCGCGTTCTTCTTCACGATGCCCATCAGGAGCACGATGCCGATGAGCGCCACGATCGAAAGATCCTGTCCGCAAATCATCAGCGCGAGCAGCGCTCCGACCCCGGCGGATGGCAGCGTGGTGAGAATCGTGAACGGATGAATGAAGCTTTCGTAGAGCACGCCGAGAATGATGTAGATGGTCACCACCGCGGCCAGGATCAGCCACGGCTCGCCGGCAAGCGACTTCGAGAATTCCGCCGCGTCTCCCGAATAGCTGCCCGACACCGCCGTCGGCATGCCGATTTCCTGCTGCGCCTCGGAGATCGCGGCGACCGCGTCCGAAAGCGCGGCACCGGGGGCGAGGTTGAAGCTGATCGTGGTCGCCGGAAATTGCCCCTCGATGCATGATCGCGAGCGGCGCGACGGTGCGCTCCAGCGTCGCGAAGGCGCTGAGCGGCACCTGGGTGGCCGGGGTCGCCGACGTCTGCGCCGTGCTCGTCTGGGTGATTCCGGTGAGCGAATTTTGCGCGTTGGTGGCGGACGAAGCCAGTGCCGCCACCGCGGGGACGTAGAGCTTCCCGAGCGAGCCCGGATCGTTCTGATATTGCGGCATCGCCTCCAGGATCACGCGATACTGGTTCGCCTGGCCGTAAATCGTCGAAATTTGCCGTTGGCCGAACGCGTCATAGAGCGTGTCGCTCACGACCTGCATCGAAATTCCGAGACGACCCGCAAGCTGCGCGGTCGACGTTGACGAGCGCGCGCAGGCCGCCTTCCTGCGCTTCGGAAGCGACTTCGCGCAAAACCGATACCGAACGCAGGCGTTTTGCGAGCTTGTCGGACCACTCGGTCACTTCGTCGGCATCGGTTCCGGTCGAGCGTGTATTGATACTGCGCCCGGCTCGCGCGCGTGCCGATCTGGATGTCTTGCACCGGCTGGAAATAGACGATGAGGCCCGGGATCGGCGCGACCGATCGTTTTCAGCCGCTCGATGATTTCAGCGACGACGCCGCCCGCCGTTGGTTGCGCGACTTCAGCGTGATCGTGAAGCGGCCCGCATTCGGCGTCGGATTGACGGGACTCACGCCCACCACCGAAACGACGCCGGTCACGTCCGCATCCTTTTGAATGGCCTTGGCGGCGAGCGCTTGCAGGCGCTGCATCTCGATGAACGAACACCTCGACGCCCGCTTCCGACACCGCGGTGATCAGGCCGTATCCTGCAGCGGCAGGAAGCCCTTGGGCATGACGATATAGAGCAGGATCGTGGCGGCGAGCGTGAGTGCCGTCATGATCAGCGTCGGCGTCTGGCGCGCGAGCACCCATTCGAGACTGTTGCGATAGCCTTCCACGCTCCAATCGACCCATTCGTTGAATTCGCGCCGCCAAGCGGGTTGTTCTGCGCTTCGGGCACGTGGCGCAGGAGCCGGCTGCACATCATCGGCGTCAGCGTCAGCGACACGATCGCCGAAACGACGACCGCGATCGTGAGCGTGAGCGCGAATTCGCGGAACATGCGGCCGACGAGCCCGGTCATGAACAGGAGCGGGATGAAGACCGCGATCAGCGAAACGGTGAGCGAAATCACGGTGAAGCCGATCTCGCGCGGCGCCGCGCAGCGCCGCCTCGAACGGGCTTTCGCCTTCTTCCATGTGGCGCACGATGTTCTCGATCATCACGATCGCGTCGTCGACGACGAAGCCGGTGCCGATGGTGAGCGCCATCAGCGACAAGATTGTCGAGGCTGAAGCCGCAGAACCACATCACGCCGAAGGTCGCGATCAGCGACAGCGGAAGCGCCACACCGGCGATGATCGTCGCGCGGATCGTGCGCAGGAACATCAGCACCACCAGGACGACCAGTGCCGACGCTGAGCACGAGGGTGAACTGAACGTCGTGGACCGAGGCGCGGATGGTATCGGTGCGGTCGCTCACGACCGTGAGCTTGATCGCCGACCGGCATTGCGCGCTGCAGACGCGGCAATTCGCGCATTGATGCGCTGCACCGTCTCGATGACGTTGGCGCCGGGCTGACGCTGAATGTCGATGATGACGGCCGGCTTGCCCTGATACCAGCCGGCCACCTTGTTGTTCTCGAGCCCGTCGATGACATTGGCGACGTCTTTGAGCATCACCGGCGCGCCGTTGCGATAGGCGACGACGACGTATTTGTAGGCCTCCGCCGCCGTGATCTGGTCGTTGGCGGCGATAGTGTAGGACTGATGCGCGCCGTCGAGCGAGCCCTTGGGACCGGCGACGTTGGCGCCGATGATCGCCGTGCGCAGATCCTCGAGGCCGAGGCCGTAGGAGGCAAGCCGCGCGAGATCGGCCTGGATGCGGATGGCGGGCCGAATGCCGCCCTGGACCGAGACGTGCCCGACGCCGCTCACCTCGCTCAGACGCTGCGCAAGCAAGCGTGTCGGCGAGATCGCTGATAGCGCGCAGCGAAATCGTATCCGACGTCAGCGCAAGGGTGACGATCGGCGCGTCCGCCGGGTTCACCTTCGAATAAGTCGGCGGATAGGGAAGGTTTCGCGGCAGCGTCGAGCCCGCGGCATTGATCGCGGCCTGCACGTCCTGCGCCGCGCCGTCGATGTCGCGGTTGAGATCGAATTGCAGCGTGATCTGGCTGATTCCGAAGGAGCTCGACGACGTCATGGCTGCGAGAGCGCCGGGATTTGGCCGAACTGGCGCTCGAGCGGCGCGGTGACGAGCGAAGCCATGGTGTCCGGGCTCGCGCCGGGAAGCTGCGTCGTCACCTGGATGGTCGGGAAAGTCGACCTGCGGCAGCGCCGAAACCGGCAGCCACAGATAGCCGAGCAGCCCGCCGAGCAACACCGCGACGCCGAGCAGCGAGGTCGCGATCGGCCGGTGAATGAAGGGTGCGGAAACGTTCATTGCGGCTGATCCCGGCGCCGTCTCGCTTCGCTTGCCGCGCTTGCCGCTTGTCTGCCGGCGGCTGCGCCGGCGCGCGGATTGTCCGCGTCCGTGCGCGGCTCGAAATCGCGATCTTGGTGCCGTCGGCAAGCTGCGCGAATCCCGTCGTCACCACCCGATCGCCCGCCTGCAGCCCCGACGAGATCGACGGTCTGCTTCTCGTCTTGCTGCGAGATCGTGACGGCGCGAACCGAGACCGTGTCGCCGTCTCACGATGAAGACGAAGGTGCCGTTCGGCCCGCGCTGCACCGACGCGGTCGGCACAACGATCGCTCCGCTTCAGCGTATCGATCAGGAGCCGGACATTGACGAATTGCCCGGGCCACAGCTGCAATTCGCGCGTTGGGAAATTCGGCCTTCAGCTTCACCGTGCCCGTCGTCTGATCGACCTGATTGTCGACGACCTGCAACGTTGCCCTTGTCGGCGACGGTGGTGTTGTCGGCGCCGAGCACCTCGACCGCGAGCGGGCCTGCTGAAAACGCCTTGTTCATGCGCGCGAGATCCTGCTGCGGCAGGCTGAATAACATCGAGAGCGGCTTGATCTGCGTGATGATGACGATCGCCGTCGTGTTGCTACGCACGCACGATATTGCCTTCGTCGACTTGGCGGATGCCGGTGCGGCCGGCGATCGGCGCGACGATCTTGGTGTAGCCGAGAGTTGCGGCCGCGTTGTCGATCGACGCCTGATCGATGTTTGACTTGCGCTTCGAGCTGCTGCGACGAGCGCCTTTGCGTGTCGAGCTGCTGGTGCGTCGCGGCATTCGTCGCGGCGAGCCGCGTGTAGCGCTCGAGATCGAGTTTCGCATTGGCGAGTTGCGCTTCGTCTTGCGCTTTTTTCGCCACCGCCTGGTCGTATTGCGCCTGATAGGTCGTCGGGATCGATTTCCGCGAGCACATAGCCCTGCGTAACGTCTTGGCCTTCCTTGAACGCGATCTTGATCAGCTTGCCGTCGACCTGCGGGCTCACCGTCACGGTGTTGAGCGCCTTCGTCGTTCCGACGCCGTCGAGATAGACGGGCACGTCGGCGACGTTCGCCGCGGCGCCACCAGCACCGGCACCGGGCCGTCGTCTGCCGCCGCGGCCGCGCCTGCCCGGCGAGTAGCTCGAGTTCCCGCAGCGACTGGGTAACAGATGCGCGCCGACGATCGCGAGCGACGAAAACGGCGAGCAGGCCCGATCAGGATATTGCGGCGGTCCTTCGATCATTGCGGATGGAAAATTGCATGGCCGGAGAATGCCGCTCCACGGGTACCGCCGGATCGGCCGTCGCATAGATTTGCGCTTCCGCCGGCGGCCAGCCGCCGCCGAGCGCCTGATAAAGGCTGACGATCGCCTGCAGGCGCGCGAGCCGTGCCTGCGCGAGCGCGTCCTGCGCCTGAAACAGGGTCTGCTGCGTTTGCAGCACGGTCACGAGATCGACCGTGCCTTCGCGCAGCCGCGTTTCGGCGATCTCGAAGCGCGCTTGCGCGCGCTCGTCGACGACCTGGCGCTCGGCCGCTCGGCCAATCGGCCTGCTGCTGCGACCGCGATCAGCGCGCTGTCGACGTCGCCGAAGCCGGAGATCACCGCCTTGCGATAGGTTTGCAGCAATTCCTCCTGCTTGCCCTTTTGCTGCTCGAGCTGGCCGAGCAGCGTTCCGCCGTCGAAAATCGGCTGCGTGAGGCTCGCGGCGAGCGGAAAAGAAGACGGCTTCCGGCCGGAACAGGCTGCGCAATATCGGCGCTCTGGAAGCCGTCTTGGCCGGTCAACTGGATGCTCGGCAGAAATGCGGCGCGTGCGGCATAGACATTGGCGTCGGCGGCAGCGAGATTGGCCTCGGCCTCGCGAATGTCCGGACGTTGCGTGAGAAGATCCGACGGCAGGCCCGGCGTCACGCGCGGGATCGAAAGCCGCTGCATCGAGCCGCCGCGGATGTTGACGCGCTCGGGCGGTCGCGCGATCAGCACCGCGAGCGTCACGATGTTCTGGCGAAGCGTCTGCGTCAGCGGCGGAATCAGCGCGCGTTGCTGCCCGACGAGGCTTTCCTGCTGCGCGACCTCGAGGCCCGTCGTGGTGCCGACTTCCAGCCGTTGCTTGATGAGATCGAGAATGCGCGAGGCGCTTCGCACATTGTCGCGCGCGAGCGTCAGCCGATCTTGCGCCGCGAGCACCTGGAAATAGGCATTGGCGACGCTCGCGATCGTGCTGAGCGCGACGACTTCACGGTCGAAGCGGCTCGCGACCGCGGTGTCGCGCGCGGCCTCCAGCAGCGCGCGATTCTTGCCCCAGAAATCGATCTCGTAACTCGCGGTGAGCGCCGCCTGATAAAGATTGCCCTCGCGGCGGAAGCCCCACGCCGCCGCCGCTCGTGGTGGCAGAGGAGCGCGCGAGTGCGTGCCGCTTCCCTTCGCGTTGACGAGCGGAAGCAATGCCGCGCCCGCGATCCGCGCCTGCGCGTCGGCTTGCGCAATGCGCGCGGCGGCGGCGGCGATGTCGAGATTGACGGTCTGCGCTTCCTCGATCAGCGCCGTGAGTTCGGGCGAGCGAAAGCCGCGCCACCAATCGAGCTGCGGCAGTGCCGCATCCGGCGTCGCCGCGGGGCGCCGCGCGATAGCTTTCGGGAACGTCGAGCGCGGCGTCGATCCGCTCGGCGTTCGGCATGCAGGCGGCGAGCGATAAGAAACCCCGCGGCCAGAATCGCCGCGATCCCCGGTGGCCGGCGCGCCGCCTCGTGTCGCAAGGACGCGGTTTCTCGGTCGCCGCTCATGGTCCGGTCTTTTGCGAATCTTTCCAACGCTAACGATTCGTTGTACCCGTGTTGCGGCCCGGCGGCGACCAGTCGGCGAGCTTCTGCCGGCCCGCGGCCGACATATTGCTCACCGCCGAGGCGATGATGTCATGCAGCAAAAGCTCGAACTTTTGCCGCGCGGCGCGCGCTTCCGCCATGGCCGCGCGCGTCGCCCCGATATCGTAAGGCTCGGCGCGGAAGGTTTGCCGCATCGCGTCGATCGGCGCGCTCGAACTCGTCGCGCGCGGCATCGACGGGCGCGGCCTTGGCGCGATATTCGGCGCGGATGACTTCCGCGTCGGCGGCGGGCAGAGTCGCCGCGATTCGTTCGATGCGCCCGTTGGCGCTGCGGTCGACCGGCGCCGGTGCGGCGGGGGGCACGACGTAAAGGCGCACGAGGAGCGCCGCCACGAGGCCGATGAAAAACAGGTTCAACGCCAGCGACCACAACACAATCCGGCGGGAAGTCCGGTCCTCGGCCGTCGCGACGGAAAGGGCGGAAATCATGGTCTTGCTCCCGTCAAGGGCTCGGGCTCGAACACGAGCCCGCTTACGTCGGAGTCCGAATTTTGCGCAACGGCGACGATCCAGCCCGTGCGCTGGAAAGCGCGGGTGCCGGGACCGAAGAAGCCGACGGTGCAGCCGACGAGCGCGACGCAGGCGAGTGCCGCGATCCGCGGCCAGGCCGGGAGCGAAATCGCTGTTCAAAAGCGCGCTCGGCCAATTCCTGAATATGAAATGACGTTGCCGCGGCAGCGGCATTGCGGCGAGCGCCGCAACCACGCGCGCCGCCGATCATCTCGTCGGCGGCGCGATCCGCCTTCGAAGTGGCGGACGATCAATTCGTCGATGCGGTTCATGGTCGCACTCTCCATCTCAGTTTTCCTCGACGAGCGGGCCGAGTGTTTCTCGCAACGTGCGCTTGGCCCGCACCAGCAAGCGATTCGACGCCGGAAACCGACGTTCCCAAAACCGTCGCGACTTCGGCATTGCTCAGCTCCTCGTCGTAAGTGAGCGCGATCGCGGCGCGCTGGCGCTCGGGGAGCGCCGCGATCGCGGCCGCGACCGCATGATCGGTTTCATTGCGCTCGATCCGTTCGCTGGCGCCGGCGGCAGGGTCGGGCGGATCGCCGGCTGCCTCGAGCGGCAGAAACGGCGCGCGCCGCCGCCGGTTGAGCGCAAGATTGAAAACGATGCGGTAGAACCAGGTGCGAAACGCCGCTTGCGGCCGCCAGCGCGGCGCGTTGACCCAAACGCGCAGGAAAGCTTCCTGCACGATCTCCTCGGCGTCGGCTTCGTTGCCCGTGATCCGGCGCGCGAGCCCGATGGCGCGCGCCGCGTAGCGCGGCAACAGCGCGCGAAACGCCCGCTCGTCGCCCTTCGCGATGCGCAGCATGAGCTCTTCATCGCTCGCCTCGTCCATGTCGATTGGTTCCGGCGATGACCGCTTGGAATGATGCTTCGCGCGGCCGATGCTTGCCCGCGAGACGGAGGCCTGTCGAGAAAGCGCGGCGAGCCGGAAATGTAACACGGAAACCCGCCTGTCCGTTGCGGCCGTCTGGGGACGCGGCGGCCGCTATAAGGTTGATTTGCCCCGCTATTTGAACCCCCGAGTTCCCCGAACCCTGCGCATCGCCCGGGCGCGGGCAGGGCGGAAAAGCCGCGGACAGCGCGAGTTTTCGCCGGCCGCAAAAGCAAACTGGCGGCCCGGAGGCCGCCAGTCCAAGCAAGAAGGAAAGATCGCCCGCGCCGGGCTTCACGCCTGGGCGATGAACTTCTTCACCGTGTAGGCCTCAAGGCCCTCGACCGAGCCCTCGTGGCCGTAGCCGCTTTCCTTGATGCCGCCGAACGGCGTCTCGGCCATCGAGATGTTGAAGGTGTTGACGCCCACCATGCCGGCTTCGAGCGCGTCGCCGATCGCGGTCGCGGCTTGGCGTTGTTGGTGAAGGCGTAGGCCGCGAGCCCGAAGGGCAGCGAATTCGCCCGCGCCACCACCTCGTCGAAGGTCTTGAACGGAATGATCGGCGCCATCGGTCCGAACGGCTCCTGCGTCATCAGCTTGGAATCGTCCGGCAGGTCCGTCACCACCGTCGGCTCGAAGAAATAGCCCTGGTTGCCGTGGCGCTTGCCGCCGGCCGCGAGCTTGCCGCCGCGGCTCTGGCAGTCGGCGACGATATTGGCCATCGCGTCGAGCCGGCGCGCGTTCGCGAGCGGGCCCATGCGCGTGTCCTTGTCGAGGCCGTCGCCGAGCTTCAAGCCCTTCGCCTTCTCGGTGAAGCGGGCGGCGAACTTGTTGTAGGAATTTTCCTGCACGTAGAAGCGCGTCGGCGAAATGCAGACCTGGCCGGCGTTGCGGTACTTGCCGGCGGCGGCGGCATCCGCGGTCTTTTCCGGGTCGACGTCGTCGAACACGATCACCGGCGAATGGCCGCCGAGCTCCATCGTGACGCGCTTCATCGTCTCGGCGGCGAGCTTCGACGAGGTGCTTGCCGACCGGGATCGAGCCGGTGAAGGAAATCTTGCGGATCTCGGGCTTCGCGATCAGGTGCTCGGAAATCTCGCCCGGGATGCCGAACACGAGGTTGAGCACGCCCGCCGGCAGTCCCGCATCGGCGAAGGCGCGCGCCATCTCGATCGCGGTGCCCGGCGTTTCTTCGGAGGCCTTCAGGATCAGCGAGCAGCCGGCGCCGAGCGCGCCCGCGATCTTGCGCGCGGGCGTGATCGCCGGGAAGTTCCACGGCGTGAAGGCGGCGCAGATGCCGACCGGCTCCTGCATCACCATCTGCCGCGTGCCGGGAAGCGCGCGACGGAATGATGCGGCCATAGGCGCGCTTTCCTTCCTCGCCCATCCATTCGATCACGTCGGCGGCGGCGAGCACTTCGCCCTTGGCTTCGGCGAGCGTCTTGCCCTGCTCCTGGGTGAGAATTTTCGCGATCGCGTCGGCGCGCTCGCGCATGAGATCGGCGGCCTTGCGCATGACGCGGCCGCGGTCCCAGGCGGAGGTTTTCCGCCACACTTCGAAGCCCTTCTTCGCGGCTTCCACCGCCTCGTCGAGATCGCCCTTCGAGGCGTGCGGCAGATCCGCGAGCGGCTTTTCGTTCGCGGGGTTGATCACGGGCTCGCTCTTGCGGCCTGCGCCGTTCGCCCATTTGCCGCCGATGAATAGTCCGAGTTCGGTGTACATCGCGCTCCTCGCCGTGAATTGTTTTGCGGAATTTCGAGCGCGACCTTATTCCATTCCGCCCGCCGCGTCACCCGCCGCTCTGCGCATGCCAGTCCCGCGGGGCGGGACGGGCGACCCTACCGTCAGAGTTGGTTCGCTCGACATAAGTCCCCACCCTCAACTCCGAAACGAGCCCCCGCAATAGCGCCACCACGCTGAGCGCGACGATCCGCCCGGTGCGCGGGTTTTCCGAAGGCACGTTCTCGATCGTCATCGAGAAGCGGGCGGTGTCGGCCTCGACCTCGATCCGGTGGGTGTTGCGCTCGATCGCCGGGATCCGCCCAGATTTCGAGCCGCGTTTTGTCGGGCCCGATGCCGGCAAGGCTGAGGCCGCCGCCACGTTGACGTTCGCCGGAAAGCCGCGCGCGCCCTCGCGCGCCGAGCCGTCGAAAACTTTCAGCGGCGCTTTCAAGCTCGCGAGCGAAATGTTTGCGCTCGACGAGATAAGGCGCGCCTTCGAGCCCCGCGGGCGGCTTCCGCGTCACCATCGTCACCGAGCGGATCGTGCCTTCGGCCGCCGCGCGCACGGCATCGAGCCCGATGAGCGCGCCGCTCGGCACCAGGATGCGCGCGCCGGTCTTGCGCGCGCGCTCGACGAGATCCCAGTTTTCCAGCAATTGACCGACGCTGAGCGGAACGAAAATCCGCCCGCGCTCGATCGCGGGAGCGGCGACCGTGCGAAATTCTTTCGGCGGCAGGCCCTCGACGATGACGTCGCAACGCTCGGCGAGCGCTGCCGCCGATAGAAATTTCGACGTCTCGCCGAGGCTCGCGAGCGTGCCGTGCGCCTTTTCCGGCTCGCGCACGGCGACCGCCGCGAGCCGCAAGCCGGGAATTCCCGGCAGCAAGCCTGCCGCGCGACTTCGCGTCCGACGGCGCCGAGCCCCGCCAATCCGATCTGTAATGGCGGCTGCAAGAGGCGTCCGCTCTTGGCCAGCTGGCGGCAGCGGTGGCCGTCTGCTTGCTTTCGAGCCGCGCCTCCAGGCGCGCGATGTTTTGCAACAGCCGCTCGCTGGTGAGCTTGAGGAAATAAAAGCCGAATTGCGGGTTCTGGAAATAAAGCTCGCGCACCTTGTCGTAGTTGAGGGTGAGCACGTCGCCGTCCTCCAGGCATTCGAGCGTCGCGGTGCGTTTGTTCTCGGGCGCGAGCAGGCCGAGTTCGCCCACGAGCCGCCCGTGCCCGATCTCGATGCCGAGTTCGGGCAGGAGAAACTTTCCCGACACCGTGTAGAACATCTCGTCGGCCGACATCGCCCTTTATGAAAGAGGATATCGCCGGCGAAATATTGCCGCTTGGTCATGAAGGGCTTCAGCCAGTCCATCGACAGGTCGCCGCTCGGAAGCGTGTTTGACGTTCTTCACGAGCTCGATCATTTGCCGCAGCCGGAAGACGTTCAGCGGCAGCAGCAGGAGATACAGAAAGAGCGTGGGATAGGATCTCGCTGAAATAGCCGAAGAGAATAAAGAACACATTGCTGATGATGCCCGGCGATGCGGAGCGGCACCATGGTTTGCATCGCGTAGGTCGCGGCGGCAAACACCGCGCCCAACACCGCGAAACACTCCGGCTATCCCGATATGCAACGGTCCGATATTCATAGATTCCTCCCGGAACCAAGGCGCTTCAATTCGATGTATAACCCTTCCCGTTCTTTAGGCGAAGGCGATGAAGGTTCGCGCGGGCGGGCTCTACATTCTCCTGGTTTCGAGCGTGATCGCGGCCGCCGTGGCCGTGCGCGCGCTCGATCCGTTCTTCGTGCAGGCGCTGCGCCTGATCGCCTTCGACAGCTACCAGCGCCTTTCGCCGCAGGCCTTCGACCCGAACGCGCCCGTCCGCATCGTCGACATCGACGAGCGCTCGCTCGCCGAGATCGGCCAGTGGCCGTGGCCGCGCACGGTGCTCGCCGATCTCGTGCAAAAACTCACCGAGAAGGGCGCCGCCGCCGTCGCCTTCGACATCATGTTTCCGGAGGCCGACCGCACCTCGCTCGAGGAGGTGGTGAAGCGCATGCCGCCCGAACAGGCGGCGCTCGTCGCTCCGCTCGTCGGCAAGACGCCGACCAATGACGAGGCGTTCGCGGCGACATTGAAGACGACGCCGAGCGTGCTGGGTGCGACGCTCGCGGGCGCAAAAGGCGGCGCTTCCTTGCCGCAAAAAGCGGGCTTCGCCGTCGCCGGCGACGATCCGCGCCCGTTCATGATCCCGTTCACCGGCGCCACTGGCAATCTCGAAATCCTCAACGAGCGCGGCGAAGGGAATCGGCGCGCTCAATTGGACGCCGGACCGCGACCAGGTGGTGCGCCGCGTCGCGCTCGATCTACCGGCTTGGCGACGGGTTCATGCCTTCGCTCGCGGCGGAAGCGCTGCGGGTCGCGCAGGGCGCCTCGACCTTCGTGCTCAAAGCCTCGAACGCGAGCGGGGAAACCGCCTTCGGGAAAAGCTCGGGGCTTGAATCACATCCGCATCGGCGCGCTCGAGATGCCGACCGATGCTGAGGGCGCGATCTGGATGAAGTTTCGCGCCTCAACGCCCGAGAGCTTTATTTCCGCCGCAAAGGTGCTTGCGGGCGAGGTGAGCGCGGAGGAAATTTCGGGCCGCATCATTCTCGTCGGCACCAGCGCGCCGGGACTGCTCGATCTGCGCGCCACGCCGATCGATCCGGTCATTCCCGGCGTCGAGATCATCGCCCAGATGATCGAGCACGTCACGGGCGGACGCTCGCTGACGCGGCCCGATTACGCGCTCGCCGTCGGAGGAACTGGCGATCGTGGTGCTCGGCATTTTGCTCGCCGCGATCTTCCCGCGGGTGTCCGGCCCGCGCGTCGAGCATGATCGGCGTTCTTCGTCGTCGCCGGGCTGCTTGCTCGCCGGCTGGCTTGCTTACGAATATGAGGACCTGTTGTTCGACCCGCTCTATCCCGCGCTCGGGCTCGTCTTCTTGGTGGGTGCCGCCACCTTTTACGTCTATCGGCGGGTCGAGCTGCAGCGCGGCGAAATCCGCGGCGCCTTCGGCCGCTACGTGGCGCCGGCGGTGGTCGACGAATTGCATCGCCAATCCCGATAAGCTTGAACTCGGCGGCGAGGTGCGCGAGATCACGCTGCTGTTTTGCGACGTGCGGAATTTCACGTCGATCTCCGAAGGCATGAGCGCGCACGAGCTGACGACGTTCATCAACGAGTTGCTGACGCCGCTTTCCGAAATCATTCTCGCGCACCGCGGCACCATCGACAAATATATCGGCGATTCGATCATGGCGTTCTGGAACGCGCCGCTCGACGAGCCCGATCACGCGCGCCTTGCCTGCAACGCCGCCCTCGACATGGCCGCGCGCATGCAAGGGCTCAATCGCGACTGGCAGCAGCGCGCGGCGAGCGCGGGCCGCAAATTCGAGCTTGTTAAAATCGGAATTGGCATCAACACCGGCAATTGCTGCGTCGGCAATCTCGGCTCCACCCAGCGCTTCGATTATTCCGCCATCGGCGACGAAGTGAATATTGCGTCCCGCTTCGAAGGATTGTCGAAGTTGTACGGCATGACGGCGATCGCCGGCGAGCGGACCGTCGGCGATTCCGGCCCGCTTCCCGTGCTCGAACTCGATCTCGTGCGGGTCAAGGGCCGCGCGCGGCCGCTGCGAATCTATACGCTGTTGGATCTGCTCGATGGCGATCGTAACCGCCACGCGCGGCTGAAGTTGAAGCACGACCGGTTTCTCACGGCCTATCGGCGGCAGGAATGGGATGTCGCCGAGGCGGCCATCGAGGAGTGCCGCGCGCTTGGCATCTCTGCGATCGATACCTACTATTCGGTTTTCACCGCTCGCATCGCGGCTTTTCGCGCGCGGCCGCCCGCCGCCGACTGGGACGGTGCCTTCACCGCGCTGGAGAAATAATCGTCATGCACAGCCAAGGATCGAAGATGAATCGGAAACGCCATGGCTGATCCGGCACAAATCGCGCTGATCGGCGTTCTGATCCTCCTCTTCAAGCATCTCGTATTCGATTTTTTCTTGCAGACTTCGTACCAGTATCGGAACAAGGGAATTTACGGCCATCCTGGCGGCATCTTGCACGCCGGCCTGCACGCGTTCGGCACCACACCCGTGTTCTTGTGGATCGCGCCGTCGCTGCAGCTCGCCCTCGCCATCATGGCCGGCGAGTTCATCGTCCACTATCACATCGATTGGACGAAGGAGCAGATCGTCAAGCGCATGAACTGGACGCCCGACCATTTTCAATTCTGGTGGACGCTCGGCGTCGATCAATTTCTGCACGGCGCGACCTATGTCGCGATCGTCGCGCTGTTGATAGCGCGTCCGCTCTAGCTTCCGCGACAAGCCCGCCAAACTTTTTCCGGCGTCGCCGGCATGTCGAGCCGCGTTCCGGCGCCGTTCGGGATCGCGTCGGCGATCGCGTTCATGATCGCGGCGAGCGAAGCGGTGGTGCCGGCTTCGCCGACGCCCTTCACGCCCAACGGATTGGTCGTCGCCGGCACCGGATGCAAGGCGCTGTTGACCGGCGGCATGTCGTCGGCGCGCGGCATGCCGTAATCCATGAACGAGCCGGTGACGAGCTGGCCGTCGCTTTTGTCGTAGACGATTTGCTCGATCAGCGCCTGGCCGATGCCCTGCGCGATCGCGCCCACCACTTGCCCTTCGACCAGCGTGCGGTCGAGCACGTTGCCGCAATCGTCGACGCAAGTGTAGTTGACGATCCGGGTGATCCCCGTGTCCGGGTCGATCTCCACCTCGGCGATGTGGCAGCCGTTCGGAAACGTCAGCGGCGTTTCCGCCGTGCCCTTGGTGTCGAGGCTCTCCGCGATTTCGCCGCGTGCCGCCATTTCAGCGGCGCGCGCGGCGAGGTCGAAGAGCGGCAGCCGGCGATTGGTGCCGGGAACCTCGAAGGCGCCGTCGCGATAGGCGACTTCGGCTTCCGACGCCTCGAACAGCTTCGCCGCGATGGCGCGCGCTTTTGCGAGCATTGTTTCCGACACCGTGACCAGCGCGTGGCTCACCGTCATCGCCGAACGCGAGCCGACCGCGGGAGCGCCCTGAATGCCGAAGGCGCTGTCGCCCTGCTCGACCTTGACCTCGTCCGGCGAAATGCCGAGGCGCTCGGCCAAGAGCCGCGCGAACACGGTGACGTGTCCCTGGCCGGTCGATTGCATACCGAGCGCGAGCGATGAGCGTTTTATCCGGCCGGAAGAGGAGTGCCGCACCTTCCGTCGGTGTGCCGCCGGCGTGTTCGAGGAAGCAGGAAATGCCGATGCCGCGATAAAGCCGCTTCGCCTTGGCGCTCGCGCGTCGCTGCTCGAACCCGGCATAGGCGCTCGCCTGCAATCCCTTGTCGAGGAGGGCTTCGAACTCGCCGCTGTCGTAGACGGTGCCGACCGGCGTTTTGTAGGGCATACGCGCCGGCGGGATGAAATTCCGCCGTCTGATCTCGGCGGGATCGATATTCGCCACGCGCGCCGCTTCGTCGACGAGCCGTTCCAGCACGTAATTCGCCTCCGGCCGTCCGGCGCCGCGATAGGCGCCGGTCTGCACCGTGTTGGTGAAGACGCATTTCACCGTCGCGTCGATTTTCGCGATGTCGTACATGCCCGGCAGGCAGCGCGCGAGATTGTTGGTGGCGATGTGCGCGGCGTGAAAGGCGACAAAGGCGCCCATGGCGGCGAGATGACGGATGCGAAGCGCCAGGAACTTGCCGTTCGCGTCGAGCGCGAGTTCCGCGTCGCTGTAGGCGTCGCGCGCGTGATTGTCGCTCACGAACGATTCCGAGCGGCCCGCCATCCAATGCACGGGCCGGCCGAGCTTTTTTCGCCGCGATCAGGAGCACCGGCAATTCGGGATAGGCCGTGGACTTCAAGCCGAAGCCGCCGCCGACGTCCTCGGTCAGCACGCGAATTTTATCGCGCTCGAGCTTCATGACGGCCGCCAGCCCGTCGCGCAGCGCGACCGGCGCCCTGCGAGCAGGTGCGGAGCGTAAAGACGCCGCTCACCGAATCGAAGCGCGCCGTGCCGCCGCGCGTCTCCATCGGGGCGACGGCGATCCGCTGGTTCGACACAGAAATGCGCGCGACGCGATGTGCGCTCGAAATGATCCGCTCGACTTCCGCGGCATTCGCCTCGTCGGTGACGAGGCCCGGCCAATCGAGCGCGACATTGTTCGGCGCCTGTGGCCAAAGCTGCGGCGCGCACGGCGCCATCGCCTCGCGCAAATCGACGACCGAAGGGAGTTCCTCGTAGTCGACGGCGACGAGCTCGGCTGCTTCCTGCGCCGCAATTGCACTCTTCGCGATGACGGCGGCGACCGGCTGGCCCACATGCATCACGCGCTCGTCGGCGAGCGGCGGCCGCGGCGGAACGACGAGCTTGGCGCCGCCGCGGCCGGTCATCGGAATGTGCATGGCGATATTGCCGGCGCCGGCTGCCTTCAGATCGACGGCGGTAAGCACCGCGAGCACGCCCGGCGCGCCCAGCGCTTCCTCGACACCGATCGATTTGATGCGCGCATGCGCGTAGGGCGAGCGCACGAAGGCGGCGAAGGTAAGCGTGGGAAAATCGACGTCGTCGACATAGCGGCCCTCGCCGCGCAGGAGCCGCTCGTCCTCGACGCGCGGCTTCCATGTTGAAGGCGGCTTGTTTCGCGTGAGCATTTCAGAGCGCCGGGTGTTTCACGAGAAAATCGAAATCGCAGCCGCGATCAGCCTGCGAGACGTGATCGACATAGAGCCGCTCATAGCCGCGTGCGGGCTTTTTCGGCGGCGACCATAGCTTGCGCCGCGCCGCGAGCTCCGCCTCTTCGACCAGGAGATCGAGCCGGCGCTTTGCCGCATCGAGCCGGATGCGGTCGCCGTCTTTCACCAACGCAAGCGGACCGCCCGCCGCCGCTTCCGGTGCCACATGCAACACCACCGTGCCGAAGGCGGTGCCGCTCATGCGCGCGTCGGAAATCCGTACCATGTCCTTGACGCCTTTTTCCGCGAGCTTTTTCGGAATCGGCAAGGCGCCCGTTTCCGGCATGCCCGGCGCGCCGATCGGTCCCGTATTGCGCAGAACGAGACAATGATCGGGGGTCACCGGCAGGGCGGGATCGTCGATACGGCGCGCCAGATCCTCGAGTGAATTGAAAACAAGCGCCGGGCCTTCATGCATGGTGAGCTCAGGGCTCGCCGCCGAAAGCTTGATCGCGGCGCCCTTGGGCGCGAGGTTGCCGGACAGAATCGCAATCGCTTCCGAGGCGACGACCGGGCGATTGAGCGGGCGAATGATTTCGTCGTCCACGTAGTCGGGCCAACGCGCGACGATACCGCCGAGCGTCTCGTCCGAAACGGTTTTCGCTGCAAGATCGAGCCGGTCCTTGAGCCGCCGCCATAACGCCGGCACGCCGCCGGCGGCATGAAAATCCTCGGCGAAATGCGCGCCGGCGGGCTTCAAATTCACCAGCACCGGCGTCTCGCGGCCGATCCGGTCGAGTGCGGCGAGATCGAAATCGAGTCCCGCGCGGCCCGCAATCGCGGCGAGATGCACGAGCGCGTTGGTCGAGCCGCTGATCGCTTGCAGCACGATGGATGCGTTGCGGAGCGAGGCTTTCGTCAAGAGCTCGCTCGGGCGCGGCGCGCCGGTCTTCGCCATCTCGGCGGCGCGGCGGCCGGTCGCGTTCGCGATCCGCATCCGCTCGGCGGAGACGGCGGGCGCCGTCGCCGCACCCGGCAGCGTGAAGCCAAGCGTCTCGGCGAGCGTCGCCATCGTCGTCGCAGTTCCCATCACCATGCAGGTGCCGGCGGTCGGCATCAGTTGATCGTGTGCGCGATCGAGGTCAGCTTGCGAAAGCCTGCCGCCGCGAAACTCGGCCCATAGCCTGCGGCAATCGGTGCAGGCGCCGAGGCGGCCGCCCTCGTGGCGGCCGGCGAGCATCGGCCCGACCGGCAGCACGATCGCCGGAAGGTCGGCGCTCAGCGCCCCCATCAACTCCGCCGGAATCGTCTTGTCGCAGCCGCCGATCAGTCACGACGGCGTCCATCGGCAGCGCGCCGAGCATCGCCTCGACGTCCATCGCCATCAGATTGCGCCACAGCATCGAGGTGGGAAACGCGAAGGATTCCTGCAGCGAGATCGTCGGGAATACGAAAGCAAGCCCACCCGCCGCAAGCACGCCTTCGCGGACGGCTTCCGCGAGCTGCGGCGCGGTGCCGTGGCATGGATTGAAATCGGAGGCGGTGGACAGAATGCCGACGATCGGGCGCGCGAGCGCCTCGTCGTCATGGCCCGCCGCTTTCAGGAAACCGCGGCGGAGGAAAAGCGAGAATTCGTCGTCGCCATATTGGGCGAGACGCGAGCGGAGTCCCCGCTTCATGCCGGTGCCCCGGCGTCGAGCTTCGAAAGTTCCGCCGTGAGCTCCTTGCGTTGCGCCGGCGAGAGCGGATCGAGCGGCGGCCGCACGCGCGCCCAGTCCGACGATTTCGTGCGCTCGGCAAGCACCGCCTTAACCGCGGCAATCAACGGAAACTTCTGCATCAAGAGTCGCACGGCGGAAGCCGCGCGCGAAAGCGATTCGGCCTCCGCTCCTTGCCAGCCGTCATAGAGAGCGCGGATCGCGCTCGTTTGCGTGTTGGCGGTCGCCGAGATGCAGCCAGCGGCGCCCTTTTTCATTGCCGCGAGTAGCAACGCTTCGCTCGACGGAAACACGGCGAAGCCGGGATAGGAATCGAGCAGCCGGTTCATATAGGCGACGTCGCCGGAGGAGTCCTTTAAGCCGACCACCGTCTTCGGAAACGACTTGATGAGATGCCCGATCAGCGCCGGCGACCAAGGTATGCCGGTCATCTGCGGAAAATTGTAAAGATAAATCCTGAGATTCGATCGGCCGACGCGGCCGATCAGTTCGGAAACGAAGGCGAACAGCCCATCGTCCGAGACACCCTTGTAGTAGAACGGCGGCAGCAACAGCACGCCGCGCACGCCGAGCGAAGCGGCGTGCCGGGTGAGCCGCACCGCGTCGCCGATCGAGGGCGCGCCGGTGCCGGGCAGTAATTTGTCGGCGGCGATTCCCGCAGCGACGAGCTTTTCCAGCACGGCTTCGCGCTCGCCGAGGTCGAGCGAATTCGCTTCGCTCGTGGTGCCGAGCACCGCGAGCCCGTGCGCGCCGTCGGCGAGCAGGCCGCGGCAATGCGCGATATAGCGCTCGAAATCGATGGAAAGGTCGGCTTGAAACGGCGTCGCGGCCGGCGGCCAGACGCCCTTGGCGGGCTCGTTTTCTTTCATGGTGCCGGCAGTTTATCGAACTGCCGCGCCGCGTGCCACTTTAACCTGCTGCTTCAATAGGTCTCGACGTGATAGCGGCCGCCCTCGCGCATGGCCGCGCGCAGCTTCGGCCAATCGAGCCCGTTCGCCTGGCAGATTTCGCCGAACGAGGCTTCGACGCCCGCTTCCATGCCGCGCAGCCCACATACATAAATATGGGTGGTGCCGCGCTTCAGCAGCGCGCCGAGGTCGGCGGCGCGCGCGCGCATGCGGTCCTGCACATATTCCTTCGGCTTGCCCGGCAGCCGCGAGAACACCAACTCCTGGTCGAGAAGCGTCTTCGGCACCTTCTGCAGCGGCCCGAAATAGGGAAGCTCCTGCGGCGAGCGCGCGCCGAAGAAGAGATGCAGCTTGCCCTTGGCATTCGGCATCGAGCGGCGGCGGCGCTCGGTGAAGCCGCGGAAGGGTGCCGAGCCCGTGCCGGTGCAAATCATGATGATGTCGGCCTCCGGATCGTCGGGCATCAGGAACGTCGAGCCGAAGGGGCCGACGACCTTCACCTTGTCGCCTCGCTTGAGGTCGCAGACGTAATTCGAGGCGATGCCGCGGAACTCGCTGCCGTCCGGCCGTTTTTCGGCGACGCGCTTCACCGTGAGCGAGAGATTGTTGGTATTCGGCCGCTCGCCGTCGCGCGGGCTCGCGACCGAAAAGAGGCGCAGCGCGTGCGGCCGCCCGTTCGCGCCCTCGCCCGGAACGACGATGCCGATGCTCTGGCCTTCCAGCACCGGAAAGGACGTATTGCCGAAATCGAGAATGATGTGGCGGATGTCCGAGCTCGCGCCCTCGGGCGTGAGGCGCAGATTGCCGGTCACGGTGGCCTCGGCCGGATTGCGGCGGCTGAAGAGATTGATGCGCGGCTCGCTTGCCGAAGGCGGCCGCCGGACTTTGCCGCCCGATCCCTTATGCGCGTCTTCGAGCAGCGCCGCCGCGTCCTCGTCGAACGCCTCGACCGGCGTACCGGTTGCACCGGCCGCCGTTTCGGCCGCCGTGCCCTCGGGCGGCAGCTCCGTCCAGGAATACTGATCGGCGAGCGAATAGGGCTTGGCGACTTCCACGAAATGATTGATCGATCCGGTGGGGCAGGGCGATACGCAATCCATACAGAACTGGCATTTCGACGCGTCGACCACGTAGTTGTTGGCATCGTGGGTGACCGCGCCGACCGGGCAGGTGGCCTCGCAGGTGTTGCAGCGGATGCACACCGCCGGGTCGATCAGGTGCTGTTTGACGGCCGCGGTCATCGCGTTTCCAACAAACATCACTCCGCGATCTTCACATATTCGAAGTCGCCCGGCTTGTTGTCGATGCCGGTCTTGGGCGAGGCGATCCAGCTCGCGAACTTGCCGGGTTGAAGCTCCGGCTTCATCAGGCTTTCGATGTAGGCGCGGTCGATGCTCGAAGGCAGGTAGTCGTCTTTCTTCTTTTCCCATTCGGCGTCCGTGAAGATGTTGCCGTCGATGTCGGCCTTGATCTTCGAGAACTCGCCGATGTGGCGATGGAAGGCGACGTGTGGCAATTTTAGTTGGAACCGGATGCCGTATTTCTCGATGATCTTGTTCCAGCGGCCGACGCCTGCGGCGCAATCGGCGACGTAATCGTCGCGCAACCGCATATTGAGCGCGGAGAGCGCCGGCGCCTCTTCCTTTACGATCTTTCCGCCGATCAGCCGCAGCACCGGGTAGGTGCCGTTCTCCAGCCGGTGATCGTCTTCCAACTTATCCTCGCGGAAGCGGCCTTTGATGCCGGCATGATAGGCGTTGGCGGCATTGGTCGAGATCTCGTTGCCGAAGAGATCGAGCGTGAGCGAAAAGTGCAGGTTGAGCTTGCGCTGGATGGTCGGCAGATCGATCACCCCGAGCTTGCGCACGGCTTTCGTGTCGTAGGGATCCTCGATCTCGGCTTTTTTCATCTCGTCGCAGGTGCGCTCGATGACGCGGCCGACGCCGGTCTCGCCCACGAACATGTGGTGCGCTTCCTCGGTGAGCATGAAACGCGTGGTGCGCGACAGCGGATCGAAGCCCGATTGCGCCAGCGCCTCCAATTGCATTTTGCCGTCACGGTCGGTGAAAAAGGTAAACATAAAGAAGGAGAGCCAGTCCGGCGTCTTCTCGTTGAAGGCGCCGAGCATGCGCGGCGTGTCGGCGTGGCCGGAGCGGCGCTGGAGCAATTCCTCCGCTTCCTCGCGGCCCTCGGCGCCGAAATATTTTTGCAGGAGATACACCATCGCCCACAAATGCCGACCTTCCTCGACATTCACCTGAAAGAGGTTGCGCAAGTCGTAGAGCGAAGGCGCGGTCTTGCCGAGGAAACGCTGCTGCTCGACCGAGGCGGGCTCGGTGTCGCCCTGGATCACGATCAGGCGGCGGAGCATCGCGCGGTACTCGCCCGGCACCTCCTGCCACGCCTTTTCGCCGCGATGGGCGCCGAACGGAATTTTGCGATCCGGCACTTCCGGCGCGAGCAGAATGCCCCACTTATAATCGGGCATCTTCACGTAATCGAACTTCGCCCAACCTTTCGGATCGACGCTGACCGCCGTGCGCAGATACACCAGCGCTTGCTGGAAGCCTTCCGGCCCCATGTCGTGCCACCAATTGATGTAGCCGGGGTGCCACTTTTCGAGCGCGGCCTTCACGCGCGTGTCCGAATTCAAGCCGACATTGTTGGGGATCAGCCCATCATAGTCGACGTTCACGATGTCCATGATCAGATCCTTTCGCGGTCGAAGCTCGGCTGAATGCCCGAGCCGTAAAGCTTGAGCGCGCCCTGCTCGCCGATCGAGTTCGGGCGCTGAAAGATCCAATTTTGCCAGGCGGTGAGACGGCCGAAGATTTTCGTCTCCATCGTCTCCGGCCCGGCGAAGCGCAGATTCGCCTCCATGCCGGTGAGTGCGTCGGGCGAATACGAAACGCGCTCCTCGAACATGATGCGGCTCGCGTCGTCCCAATCGAAGGCTTCATAGGCGAAGGTGACGAGGCCGAGCTCGGTCGCCTCCTTGCCCTCGATCGTGGCGCCGATTTTTTCTCTCGCGCGATCGATGCTTTTCGGCTCGCCGAGAAAGCGCGTCTGCAACCGCGTCAGCCCATTGCCCATCGGGTAGAAGCCGAAATTCGCTTCGCCGAGCACGATCGCCGCCGGCGGCCGGTTATCGCCGTCGCGCTGACCGATCAGCATCAGCGAACGGTCGGCGGCGAACAAAAGTTCGGCGAGCGTGCCGGCGAAGCAGGTGCCGGGCTCCACGAGCGCGATGAAGCTCTTCGCCGTGACGTCGATGCGCTTCAGGACGCGCTTGATGTAGTGGCGGATCTCGCGCATCAGCCACTCGTTCTGGTGCTTCGCGAGGAAGGTGTCGTGATCGAGCACGGATCTGGCCTCGCCTTCGGTGCGAAAGACGATCAAGCCGGTTTTCGGCTCGTTGAAGCGCAATTGCAGGATCGCATTTTCCAATTCGCGCGCCACCGCGAGCGGCCAGAACTTGTCGCCGAGTTTATGCGCGGCCTCGACCGAGGCCGGCACGGCGTCTGAAGGACCGCGCACGGTAATAATCGCAAGCCCGCGCCCGCGGTCGATTTCGACCTTGACGTTAGGATAAGAGATGAGATCGCCGGAGATTTTGCGATCGAGCTGCGTGAGCGCAATCCCCTTGGCGCCTTTCGGGCGGTCCGAGCGGGCGGCGATTTCCGCGGCGCGCACTTTGACCGCCTCGTCCCATTTCGTTTTCGCCACCGTCTCGTCGACGAGCCGCCAGTCGACAGCTTTCTTGCCGCGCACGCCTTCCTCGACCGAACAAAACACGTCGGCGAGATCGCGACGCACTTTGCGCTTGTCGGTGACGCGCGTGAGCCCGCCGGTGCCGGGCAGCACCGCCAACAGCGCGGTCTCCGGCAGCGACACCGCCGAGCGGCGGTCGTCGACGAGCATGATGTGATCGGCGGCGAGCGCCAGTTCATAACCGCCGCCGGCACAGGCGCCGGTCACGGCGGCGAGGTACGATTGCTTGGAATTTTCGCAGGCGTCTTCGATGGCGAGCCGCGTCTCGTTGGTGAATTTGCAGAAATTGACCTTGTGCCCGTGCGTCGCCTTGCCGAGCATGCGGATGTTGGCGCCCGCGCAGAACACATTGTCCTTGCCGGACTTGATCACCACCGCCCGCACTTCCGGATGCTCGAAGCGGAGCCGCTGCACCGCGTCGTTCAATTCGATGTCGACCGCGAGATCGTAGGAATTGAGCTTCAATTCGTACTCGGAAGAAAGTCCGCCCGCCGGATCGACGTCCATCACCAGGCTCGCGACGTCGCCGTCGATCTCGATCCGCCAATGTTTATAGCGGGTGGGGTCGGTATCGAAATCGATCGCTTTCATGGCGCTCCTTTGGGACTATGCATTATTATGCATTTTGTGCCATGCGGTTTTGAACTCCGCAAGAACTAAACTGCATGGCCGCCTTTCTCGGGTCAAACCGCCTTGCCGGCGTCCTCGTCGCGGAGCTTGAAGCGCTGAATCTTGCCGGTGGCAGTCTTCGGCAGGTCCACGCGCACGTCGATCCAGCGCGGGTATTTCCAGGCGCCGGCCTTTGCCTTTACGTGCGCCCGCAGCGCCTCGAACAGCTTCTCGTCGGCGGCAAAACCCTGCTTCAACACGACGTAGGCCTTCGGCTTCACCAGCCCGTCGCTGTCCTCCTTGCCGATCACCGCCGCCTCCAGCACCGCCTGGTGGGAGACCAGCGCCGCCTCCACCTCGAACGGCGAGACCCAGATGCCGCTCACCTTGAACATGTCGTCGGTACGGCCGCAGTAGTGAAAGTAACCCTCCTTGTCGCGGATGTACTTGTCGCCGGTATAAGTCCACTCGCCGACGAAAGTTCGCCGGCTTTTCGCGCGCTGGTTCCAATAGCCGTCCGCCGAGGAATCACCACGCACCACGAGTTCGCCGACTTCATCGTCGCCGCATTCGTGGCCGTCATCGCCGACGATCTTGGCACCATAGCCGGGAACGGGCTTGCCCGAGGTGCCGTAGCGGATGTCGTTGGGGCGGTTGCTGACGAAGATGTGCAGCATCTCGGTCGAGCCGATGCCGTCGAGAATGTCGACGCCGGTGATCTCGCGCCAGCGCTCGCCGATGTTGGCGGGCAACGCTTCCCCCGCCGAGGTGCAAAGCCTCAGCCGCTTCGAGCCCGCGCCCGGGCCGAGATCCTTGTGCGCAAGCAGCGCCGAGAACAAGGTCGGCACGCCGTAGAAGATCGTCGGCTGTTCGCGCTTAATCACCTCGAGCACCGAATCGGGCGTCGGCCGGTCGGGCAGAAGAATCGTCGTGGCGCCGACCGACATCGGAAACGACATCGCATTGCCGAGGCCATAGGCGAAGAACAGTTTCGCCGCCGAGAACACGACGTCCCCCGGCTTAATCCCCATGACGTCCTGGCCGTAGAGCTTCGCCGTCACCATCAGGCTCGACTGGATGTGCCGCGTTCCCTTCGGCTCGCCGGTCGAGCCCGACGAGTAGAGCCAAAAAGCGACTTCGTCGGAGATCGTTGGCGCATACCATGCCTCCGGCGCGCTACCCGCGACCACTTCGTCGAAGCGCTGCCCCTTGAGCTTGCCGAGCTTGGGCGTTTCTTTGCCCGACACGATCGCGAGCTTCAGCCAGGTGAGGCGATCGAGAATGGGCAGAATGGAATTCACGAGCTGCGGCGAGATCAGGATCGCTTCCGCGCGGCTGTCCTCGATGATGTAGGCGTATTGCTCGGGCGTCAGCAGCGTGTTCAGCGGAATGGGGATGACGCCGGCGCGGATCGCGCCCCAGAACGCGATGGGGAACTCGATGGTGTCGAGGTGCAGGAGAACGACGCGGCTTTCCGGGCGCAGCCCGAGCTTGTAGAGGCCGCGCCCGAAGCGGCAGCTCGCCGCCTGCAGCTCGCCATAGGTGAGCGCGCGATCCTTTTCCTTGAAGGCGATCTTGCCACCATGGCCGCGCGCGACGTTGGCGTCGACGAAATCGACGGCGGCATTGTACGGCCGTCGCGCGGAAAGCTCCTCGTGCTCGGACATCGTCCCCCCGGATTTTTATTTTAGGAACACATGTACTATATTGCACCAAACGGTGAGAATCCCGCTAGACGCCGAGATGGCGGTGGATCAGCGCCTCGTCGGCCTTGAGCGCTTCCGTCGTGCCGTCGAACACGATCTCGCCTTTCGCCATCACCACATGACGCTCGGCGAGCGCCAACAGATCGTCGAGGTTCTTGTCGACGACGATCGACGCGATGCCAGTCGAGGCGACTTGACGTAGCGTTGCCCAGATTTCGTCGCGCACTTTCGGCGCAAGCCCCTCGGTCGCCTCGTCGAGCAGGATGAGGTCGGGATTGGTCATCAGCGCACGCCCGATCGAGAGCATTTTTTGCTCACCGCCCGAAAGCTCGTTGCCCCAATGCGTCCTCCGCTCGGCGAGCCGCGGGAACAGGGAATAGATGCGCTCAAGCGTCCAGTCGCGCTCGCGCTCCGCGTCCGGAGCGGGCGGCGAAGGTGAGGTTTTCGATCACTGTGAGGTTGGGAAAAATTCCGCGGTCCTCGGGAATGAAGGCGAGCCCGGCGCGAGCGGCGAACGAAGGGCGATTACCGGTGATATCGACGCCGTTCAAAACAATGCGGCCCGTCCTCGGCTTCACGAGACCGACGAGGCTGCGCAAAAGCGTCGTCTTGCCCATGCCATTGCGGCCAAGAAGGCTCACGGTCTCGCGCGGCATCACGTGAAAATTGACGCCGCGGAGGATGTGGCTCTGCCCGTAATAGGTGTTGATCTTTTCGGCGGCGAGCACGGGCGCGGTCATCTCACGATCTCCTGCCCCCAGCGGCCGAGATAGGCTTCGCGCACCGCCCGGTCGCGGCGGATGTCATCGGGCTTCCCATGCGCCAACAGCTTACCCTCGACGAGCACGGTGAGCGTGTCCGCCGCCGCGAAGATCGCGTCCATGTCGTGCTCGATTAACACTACGGTGTGGTTGACGGAGAGCTTCCGCAATAGCGCGGTGACGCGGCTGGTTTCCTCCGCCCCCATGCCGCCGAGCGGCTCGTCGAGAATCAAGAGCCGCGCGCCTGAGGCGAGCAGCATCGCGATCTCAAGCTGTCGTTGTTCGCCGTGGCTTAAATGCGATGCGCGCACTTCCGCGCGCGCGCTCAAGCCCGTGGCGGAGAGCGCGTGCGCGATCTCTTTCGCTTCCTCGCGCGCGAATTTGCCCACCCGCAGGCGAAACGGCGACGGATGGCGCGCGTGCGCCGCGATCAGGCAATTTTCCCGGACCGTGAAGGGCAGGAAGATATTGGTGCGCTGATAGCTTCGCCCGAGCCCGCGCCGCGCGATCGCGTAAGGCGTCCGGCCGGCGATTTCCTCGTCGTCGAGCCGGATGCGCCCGGCGGTCGGCTTCGATGCGCCGGAGAGGAGATTAACGAAGGTGGTCTTGCCGGCGCCGTTTGGGCCGATGATGCCGTGCACAAGATTGGGCGCGAGTTTGAGCGAGACGCCGTTTACCGCCACGAGGCCGCCGAACGCGCGGGTGAGCCCATCGACGGCGAGCGCCTTTCCGCGTTGGGGGCGCTCCTTTTCCAAATCGCCGGAAGGCTGATCGCGCTTCGGCTGCGCGCGCGGCGCGCGCGTCCCGAATAGGCCCGCGATCCCCCGCGGCCACGCCAGCACCGCGGCGATCAAGATGAGGCCGAGCCCGAGCGACCAATGGTTGGCGATCGGCCCGACCCAGCTTCCGGTCTTGAGAACCTCTTCGATCGCCGAATAGAGAAGGGCGCCGAGGATCGGCCCGAACAGCGTGCCGGCGCCGCCGAGCACCACCATCATGATGGCGATGCCCGATTGCCTCCATCCGAAGAGATCCGGCGCGACGTAGCCGTCGATGGTCGCATAAAGAACGCCCGCGAAGCCCGCCACCGCGCCGGCGAAGATGAAACTCAGGAGCTTATGGGCGTAGGTATTGAACCCGAGCGCGCCGGCGCGCTCCTCGTTCCAGCGAATCGCCTGCAAGACGCGGCCAAAGGGCGTGCGTGCGAGCGCGAGCATAAGAAGATAAACGGCGACCAGCGCCCCGAGACAAAAATAGTAAAACGCGAAACGGCTCTCGAAATCGAGCAGCGTCTTGCCGAACAGCGCGACTTCCGGCTTCACGTTGATGTAGGCGCCGTCCGATCCGCCGGCGATGCGGCTCGTGTAGAACAGCGAGAACAGCATTTGCCCGAAGGCGAGCGTGACCATGATGAAATAGAATCCGCGCGTCAGCACGCAGAAGGCGCCGATGATGATGGCGGCCGCGCCCGCGGCCAGCATGGCGGCCGGAAACGCGATTATGGCGTTCGCCGCCTCCGCTTGCGGCGAAATGAAATAGAGCGAGTAGGCGCCAAGTCCGAAGAACATCGCGTGGCCGAAACTGACAAGGCCGGTGATGCCGATCAGGAAATCGAGGCTGATGACGAAAATCGCGAGAACCAGGACGCGCGTCGTGAACTTGATCGCGTAGGAGCCGCCGACAAACGGCACCAGCAGTGCCGCGACGAGAAGCGCGATCAGAAGAATCACGATGAGCGGTCGGGGCCTTTGCAACACGGTCTAGGCTCGCCCGAACAGGCCGCCCGGCCGTGTCACCAATACGGCCGCCATCAGCGCGTATACCACCACGCTCGCGAATTGCGGCAGGTAGACTTTGCCAAAAGCATCGGCGAGGCCGATCAACAGGGCGCCGACGAAGGCGCCGCGCACGCTGCCGATGCCGCCGATCACGACGACGACCAAGGAAGTAATCAGGACCGACTCGCCGATGCCGGGATATACGCTCTCGATGGGCGCCGCGATGATTCCGCCGGCGGCCGCGAGCGAAACGCCCGCGGCGAACACGAAACGGAACAGGAGCCGCGAATCGATGCCGAGCACCTCGACCATTTCGCGGTTCGATTCGCCCGCGCGGATCATGCGGCCGATCTTGGTGCGCTGAATCACGAACATCATGGCGAGCGCAAGCAGAACGCACAGCCCCGCAACCGCGATGCGATAAACAGGATAGCTCATGAGGCCGAAAATTTTCACGCTGCCGGAAAGATAGGAGGGGATCGGAACGCTGTGGGGGAACGTTCCCCAAATAATCCTCTGCAGCTCGTTGAATACCAAAATCAGCCCGAATGTGAGCAGCACCTGCTGCAAATGATCGCGCTCATAGAGATGGCGAATGAACAGCCACTCGATCGCGGCGCCGAACAAAAATGCGATCGGAATGCCGAGCGCGAGCGAGAGAAAGATGTCGCCGGTGACGCTCGTCAGCGTCAGCGATAGATACGCGCCGAGCATGTAGAACGAGCCGTGCGAGAGATTGATGACCCCCATGATGCCCAAGACAAGGGTCAAGCCACTCGCGGCAAGAAAGATCAGCAAGCCGTATTGCAGGCCATTGAAGATTTGAGTGAGGACGAGATCCATGACGGCTTAGCCCGGACACAATAGTGGCGGGGACCGGAGTCCCCGCCGCGCTATCGGTTCAGCTCGCGAGTTTGCAGCCGGTTCCGGGGTCGGAAAACTTGGTCGCCACGGTCTTGATCAGCACGTTCTTGCCGCCCTTCAGCTCGCGGAGATAAAAGTTCTGGATCGGGTTGTGGGCAGCCGAAATATCGAACGGCCCGCGCGGGCTCTTGAACGAAGCCGTGCTCATGGCGGCGAACATCGCGTCGCGCTTCGACACGTCGCCGCCCACGGCCTTGAGACCCGCCTCCAACAATTGCATCGTGTCCCAACCCTGCACGGCGAAGACGTCGGGCGCGAACCTTGTAGGCGTCGGTGAAATCCTTGCGGAACGCCTTGTTCTCCGGATTGTCGACGTCATCGGCGTAATGCAGCACGGTCTTCACGCCGTCGCCCGCGGCGCCCACCGCGGCTTCGACGCCGTCGGTCAAGAAGCCGGGACCCCACAGCGGAATGCCGAGCTTCGCCGCCGCATAGTCCTTGATGTACTTCACCGCGCCGCCGCCGGAAAAGAACGAGTGCGTAATTTCAGGCTGCCAGTTCGCGATCTCGGCGAGCGCCGACTGGAATTCGACGGTCGGAAACGGAATGGTGATTTCCTTCAGTATTTTTCCGCCGCCCGCCGTGAAAGCTTCGGCGAAGCCGGCGATCATCTCCTTGCCCGCCGCGTAATCCCAAGTGAAGGACACGGCCGTTTTGATGCCTGCTTCGGCCGCCGCCTTTCCGGTTGCAAGGCCGACCTGGCCATTGGCGAAGGAGGTGCGGAAAATGTTCTTGGCGCAGAGCGCCCGCGTCAGCACGTCCGCGCCCGCGTTCGGGTTGATGGTCGGCAAGCCCGCCTCGCGCGCGATCTTGGCCATGGCCATGGCGACGCCCGAATGCACGGTGCCGATCAGCACGTCGACCTTCTCGCCCTCGATGAGCTTGGTGGTGTTTTCCGCGCCCTTCGGGGGCTCCGACTCGTCGTCGAGCTTGACGAAGGTGATCTGGCGGCCGGCGAGCGCGCCACCCTTTTGCTTGACGTAGAGCTCCATCGCCCGCGTGATTGCCTCGCCGAGCTGGGCATAGGTACCGCTATAGGGAAGCATCAGCCCAACCTTGAGCGGCCCTCCCGCAGCGAAGGACGGGCGAACGAACGGAAAGGCGGCGGCGGCGGCTCCCGCGCCCGTGAGTGCAAGCACGCGGCGGCGAGATAATTGTGAACGTGATTTCATCTGTTTCCTCCCAGTGACCCGAACGAAAACGGGTTCGTCCCCCAGATTGCATTGCGGCAATCTTGTCGAATGACGATCGCCTGCTTGGGTCTTACTGCCCAGCTTCTATGCGAAGACTCCCTAGTATGCATACTATAAGTGAGCCATCCAGTTCGATTTGACTTAGGTCAATTGAGGCGCCGATCGCTTCTGATAATGATTTCAATAAGGAACAAAGCAAAAAATTCGCGATTTTTCGCGTACTGGGGAGGTCACAATGACCATCAAAGGTCTGATTGTAACGGCTGGCGTCACGCTCGCGACTTTGATCGCCGCCGGGCAATCTGCTTCGGCGGAAGTCAAAATCGGTGCGGTGTTATCGGTCACGGGTCCGGCGTCCTTTCTCGGCGATCCGGAGAAGAAGACGCTGGAAATGTACGTGGAAGACATCAACGCCACAGGCGGCGTCAACGGCCAGAAGCTTCAATTGATCATTTACGACGATGGTGCCAAGGCCAGCGAAGCGCTCACTTTCGCCAAGCGCCTGGTTGATGAGGACAAGATCGTCGCCATGGTTGGCGGAAGCACCACCGGCTCGACGCTCGCCATGATTCCGGTGTTCGAAGAAGCGCAGATTCCCTTCATCTCGCTGGCCGGTGCCATCCAGATCATCCAGCCGGTGCGTAAGTGGGTATTCAAGACCCCGCACACCGACACCATGGCCTGCGAGAAGATCTTCGGCGACCTCAATCGCCGCAACTTGAAAACCATCGCGATCATCTCGGGCGCTGACGCCTTCGGCAAGTCGATGCGCGATCAGTGTGTGGCGGTCGCACCAAAGGCCGGCATCACCATCGCCCACGAGGAGACCTACGGGCCCAGCGATACCGACATGACGCCGCAGCTCACCAACATCAAGGGCAAGGCGGGCGTCCAGGCGGTGGTCAACACCGGCTTCGGCCAGGGCCCGGCGATCGTAACCCGCAATTACCGCCAACTCGATATCAAACTGCCGTTCTACCAGAGCCATGGCGTCGCATCGAAGCAGTTCATCAGTCTCGCCGGGCCCGCCGCCGAGGGTGTGCGCCTGCCGGCCGCGGCGTTGCTAGTGGCCGACAAGCTGCCGGCAAGCGACAAACAGAAACTAGTCGTTGAGTATTACAAGAGGACCTACGAGCAGAGATCCGGCGGCCAGCCGGTCTCGACCTTCGGCGGCCATGCCTATGACGGGTTGATGATTCTGGTCGAGGCGAGCCAAGCGCGCCGGCAGCTGGGACAAGGCCAAGGTGCGCGACGAGATCGAAAAGACCAAGGACTTCGTCGGCACCGGCGGCATCGTGAACATGTCGCCGACCGACCACCTCGGCCTCGATCTCACCGCGTTCCGCATGCTCGAAATCAAGAACGGCGACTGGACGCTGGTTCCGTAGATCGACTGCCTACGTCGTGAGGAAGCTACGCCGCGGCCCTCTTGCAAGACGAGGGCATATCACAAGGCATCCGGCCTCGTCCTGCGAGAGGCGCTCTTCGCGCGCTCCTCGGGATGAGGCCGATATGCGTCGATGGGTGAAATGAGATGGCCGAGTTCCTGCAATTCGCCTTCTCCGGCCTGACTGTCGGCGCGGTCTATGCGCTCGTCGCGCTCGGCTTCACGCTCATCTACAATGCTTCCGATGTCGTGAACTTCGCCCAGGGCGAGTTCGTGATGCTCGGCGGAATGACGACCGTCTTTCTGACGCTTGCCGGCGTGCCGCTGCCTCTAGCCGCGCTGATGGCCGTTGTTGCCGCGGTTGCCGTCGGTCTTTCGCTGCATCGCTTTGCGATCGAGCCGGCGCGCGGCGCGAACCCGGTCGTCCTCATCATGATCACCATCGGCGCTTCGATCTTCCTGCGTGGCGCCGCCCAGGTCGTCTTCGACAAGCGCTTCCATAGCTTGCCGCCCCTATTCAGTAACGATCCGATTCGCATCGGCGGCGCTTCCATTCTGCCGCAGAGCCTCGTCGTGCTCGCCGGCGCGGTCATCATCGTAGCGTTGCTTGTGGGCCTTCATCGATCGCACGCTGTTCGGCAAGGCAGTGATCGCAACGGCGGCGAACCGGCTTGCCGCGCGCCTCGTCGGCATCGACACGCGCCGGATGGGCGGCTTTTCTTTCGCCGTATCGGCGGCGATCGGTGCGATCGCCGGCATCCTCGTCACGCCGATCACGCTAACCAGCTACGAGGTCGGCACCCTGCTCGCGCTCAAGGGATTTGCCGCCGCTATGCTCGGCGGCATGGGCAGTGCGGTCGGCGCCGTGGTCGGCGGCATCATGCTGGGGCTGCTCGAAGCATTCGCCGCCGGCTATCTGTCCTCGCAGTACAAGGACGCCGTCGCTTTCCTTGTCATTCTCGCCGTGCTGTTCGTCATGCCGCAGGGCCTATTCGGCCGTGCCAAGATCGAGCGGGTGTGAACGTGCGCGCGCTGTTGAATTCCCGGCTGATGGCGATCGTCGCAGTGGCGATGATCGCCGCGATACTGCCGCAGTTCTTCCCCTCCGCCTATTATTATCGCGTCGCCGCCCTCGTGTTCGTCTTCGCGCTGGCCGCGATCGGACTCAACCTGCTGATGGGCTTTGCCGGCCAGGTGAGCCTCGGCCATGCCGGATTTATCGGCATCGGCGCCTATGCGGTCGCCGTCGGACCGACCCATCTCGGCCTGCCGCCGTGGCTTTCGTTTGTGGCCGGCGCCGCGTTCTCGGCCATCGTCGCCTTTCTCGTCGGCCGGCCGATCCTGCGCCTGAAAGGACATTATCTCGCCGTCGCCACGCTAGGCTTCGGTATCCTGTTGTCCATCGTGTTCACCAACGAAGCGAATCTGACGGGCGGCCCTGACGGCATGTCGGTTCCACGCCTGGTTCTGTTCGGCTGGGCGGCGCGGGGATCGCGAGACCTGGTACTGGATCAGCGCGGTCAGCTTCGTGATCGGCGCCGCACTCGCGCTCAACTTGATCGACAGTCCAGCCGGGCGCGCGCTTCGGGCGATTCACGACAGCGAGGTGGCCGCGCGCGTGCTCGGCATCGATGTGGCGACGAATGAAGCTGACGGTGTTCGTCATCTCGGCCGTTTACGCTTCGATTGCCGGCTCCTATCTCGCGCTGTTCAATGGCCTCATCACGCCGGAGGTCTCCGGCTTCCTGCGCTCGATCGAACTCGTCGCCATGGTGGTGCTCGGCGGCATGGGATCGATCATGGGCTCGCTCGTCGGCTCGGCGATACTCGTGGTGCTGCCGCAGGCGCTCACCTTTCTGCACGACTACGAGCACATGGCACTCGGCCTCATCCTCATGGGCGTCCTGATCTTTCTGCGCGGTGGCGTCGTGCCGAGCCTTGCCGCAGCTGTTTGCGAGACGACGCCCGTGACAATTCTTTCGATCGAGCGCTTGTCGATCACCTTCGGCGGCGTGCGTGCCGTCGATGCGGTCAGTCTCGAAATCGACGCCGGGCAGGTGTTTTCCATCATCGGCCCGAACGGAGCCGGCAAGACGACGCTGTTCAACCTGATCTCTGGCATCTACGTGCCGGAGGACGGGCGCGTGCGGCTCGCCGGCGAAGACGTCACCGGGCTCGTGCCCGAGCAGCTCGCCCGATGCGGGCTCTCGCGCACCTTTCAGAACCTGCAGATCTTCTTCCGCATGACCGCGATCGAGAACGTCATGGTCGGCCGCCATCGCCATGAGAGCACCGGCATCCTAGCCGATCTCCTGCATCTGCCTTCGGTCGGCCGGCAGAACGAGCGTACCCGTGCGGCGGCGCTCGCCGGCGCTCGCCCGCGTCGGTCTCGCGGATAAGGCCGAACGCCCCGCGGGCTCGCTCGCCTACGGCGACGCTGAAGCGCCTGGAAATCGCCCGCGCGCTCGCCAGCGAGCCGAAAGTGCTGCTGCTCGACGAGCCGGCCGCCGGCTGCAATCCGGTGGAGACCGAGGAGCTCGAGCGGCGTCATCCGCTCGCATCGTGAAGGACGGCATCACCGTGGTTCTCGTCGAGCACGACATGCGGCTCGTGATGAACGTCTCCGACCGCATCCATGTGTTGGCCAACGGCCGCACGCTGGCGGAAGGCACCGCCGCCGAGGTGCGCGCGAATCCGGCCGTCATCGAGGCCTATCTCGGCGTCCAGGGTTCGCGGGAGGTTGCCCGTGCTGTCGGTTGAGAATCTTGACGAGCGCTTACGGCCGCATCGAGGTCTTGCACGGCGTCTCGATCGAGGTCGGTGCCGGCGAGATCGTGACGCTCGTCGGCGCCAACGGTGCCGGCAAGACGACTTTGCTGCGCGCTATCTCCGGCGTGCAGCCGATCACGGCCGGCTCGATCCGGTTCGACGGCAAGCCGATCGAAAGACTGCCGAGCCACGACCGCGTCGCGGCCGGAATCACCCAGGTTCCGGAGGGGCGGCAGCTGTTTGCGCCTTTGTCGGTCGAAGACAATCTGAAGCTCGGCGCCTGGTCGCGTCGCGGAGCCGACGTAACGCCCGAGATCGCGCGCGTCTACGCGCTCTTTCCGATGCTCGACGAGAGGCGGAGCACGCCGGCCGGTGCGCTGTCCGGCGGCCAACAGCAGATGCTCGCGATCGGGCGGGCGTTGATGGCGCGTCCGCGGCTATTGCTGCTCGACGAGCCATCGATGGGGCTGGCGCCGATCCTGGTCGATCAGATTCTGGAGACGATCCACGGGCTGAAGCGCGGCGGGCTTACCATTCTGCTGGTCGAGCAGAACGCGCGTGCGGCGCTGGCGATCGCCGACCGCGCCTACGTGCTCGAAACCGGCCGCATCACGGCGAGCGGAACCGCCGCCGAAGTGCAGGTCGATGAGCGAGTGCGGGAGGCTTATCTGGGCGTCTAAGCGGCCGATTTCAGTTTCCGATCGGCGCCCCCGTTTGACCAGGATCAATTTAATCGGCGGCCGTAGCCAGTAGGCTCGATATTGAAGTGTAGGGAGAGTGCCGATGAAACAAAGCCTTCGCGCCGGGCTATCGAAGGTCACGCAGCGTCGTCGTCGATCGCGAGCGGACGATTGGCTTCATGGGCGAGGAGGCTCGCGTCTATGCCACGCCATCCTTCGTCCGCGACATCGAACACACCTGCCGCGACCTGTTGCTCGAACATGCCGATGCCGGAGAGGACTCGGTCGGGATGGAGATCTCGGTGCGGCATACGGCGCCGACGCTGCTCGGCATGAAGGTGGAAATCACGGCGACCGTCTCGGCGGTCGAAAGCCGAAAGGTCACTTTCGACGTGTCCGCCAAGGATGAGCTCGAGCCGATCGGCGGCGGCACCCACACCCGTTTCGTGGTCGATGCCGGCAAGACGCAGGAGCGCTTGAAGGCGAAGGCGGCCAAACGCGCCGCGTCAAGATAAGTCGGAAAGCGCGCGCGGCTGGACAAGCCGTCCGCTCGGACTGAGGATTACGCCATGCCCGGAAACAAGCGACCGCAAGAACGCACCGTTTCGACCTATTGCTACCAGTGCGTGGCGGGACCGGACCTGTTGACGGTCCGTATCCAGGACGGGATTGCCACCGAGATCAACCCGAATTTTTCCGCCGCCGCCATTCATCCCGGCTGGCGGCAAGGCCTGCGTCAAGGCGTTCGGGCTGGTGCCAAAAAGCGTATAGCCCGAACCGCGTCCTTTATCCGATGAAACGGACGAATCCGAAGAAGGGGCGCGCGGAGGATCCGGGATTTATAACGAATATCGTGGGACGAAGCGCTCGATCTCATCGCGGCCAAGCTCAACGCCGCGCGCGCGGCCGGCCTCACCGACGATACAGGTTACCCGCGCGTCGCCGCGAGCTTCGGCGGCGGCGGTACGCCGACCGCCTATATGGGAACGCTGCCGGCCTTCCTTTCCGCCTGGGGCCCGGTCGATATGAGCTTCGGCTCCGGTCAAGGTGTGAAGTGCACGCACTCGGAACATCTCTACGGCGAGTTCTGGCACCGGGCGTTCACCGTCTCGCCCGACACGCCGCTGTGCGAATATCTTGTTTCCTTCGGCGCCAATGTCGAGGCCTCGGGCGGGGTGTGCGGCGTCAAGCGCCATGCCGACGCGCGCAAGCGCGGCATGAAGCGGGTGCAGATCGAGCCGCATCTGTCGGTCACCGGCGCCTGTTCGGCCGAATGGATCCCGATCAAGCCGAAGACGGACGTCGCTTTCCTGTTTGCGATGATTCACGTGCTGCTGCACGAGCAGCCCCGCGTTCGGCTTGATCTGCCGTTCCTCAAGAACCACACCTCCTCGCCTTACTTGATAGGGCCGGGAGGCTTCTTCCTGCGCGATCCGCAGACGCGCAAACCGCTGATCATCGATGCTGCAAGCGGGCGGGCGGTGCCGTTCGACAGCAAGGGCATCGACCCCGCGCTCGTAGGTGTTTTCTCGGTTGATGGCATCGAGGTTGGAGCGGATCAGGAGATCATCGTTCATCGCGCCGTCGCCGTAAGCCCGGCCTTCGCGCATCTCGTCGCGCATGTGAAGAACTATTCGCCGGAATGGGCGTCGGCGATCTGCGACGTGCCGGCATCCACGATTCGCCGCGTCGCCAACGAGTTCCTCGATCATGCCCGCGTTGGCGAGACGATCGAGATCGAAGGCATGACGCTGCCCTACCGTCCGGTCTCGATCGCGCTCGGCAAGACCGTCAATAACGGCTGGGGCGGTTTCGAATGCTGCTGGGCCCGCACGTTGATCCCGTGCCTGGTCGGCGCCCTCGAAGTGCCGGGTGGAACCCTTGGCACCGCCGTTCGGCTCAATCGCCCGGCCGACAATCGCTGGTCGAGCGTGAAGCCGGGTCCGGACGGCTTCATGGATTATCCCATGAATCCGACCGGCAAGAGCGATTGGATTTCACGCCCGAGCGTGCGCAGCGCCCATCGCACGCTGGTGCCGCTCGTCGCCAACTCGGCCTGGAGCCAGGCGCTCGGGCCCACGCATCTCGCTTGGATGATGCAGAACGAGGATTTCGAAAAACTGCCGCACGCCTCGCCGCCCGATGTCTGGTTCGTCTATCGCACGAACCCGGCGATTTCGTTCTGGGACACCAAGGCGGTCGGCGAAACGATTGCGCGTTTTCCGTTCACGGTTTGCTTCACGCTCACGCGCGACGAAACCAACCACATGGCCGACGTGCTGCTGCCCGATTGCTCCGACCTCGAGGGCCTGCAACTTCTGCGCATCGGCGGCACCAAATATATGGAACAGTTCTGGGATTATCAGGGCTTCGCGCTGCGCGATCCCGCGGTTCCGCCACCAGGCGAGGCCAAGGATTTTACCTGGATCGCGACCGAGCTCGCGCGGCGGTCGGGGCTCTTGGAAAAATATAATGCCGCCGTCAACGACGGTGCCCACGGCGTCAGGCTCTCGGGGCCGAACTACGACTTCTCGCTCGACGTCGGCAAGGTGCACGACGTCGAGGCGGTGTGGAACGCGAGCTGCCGCGCGGCGAGCGCGGAGATCACGGACGGCGCCGAGTCGCAGGGGCTCGAATGGTTTCGCGAGCACGGCTTCCGGGTGAAGCCGTTCCCGCGATTGATGTGGTATCTCTATCCGAAGCTGATCGAGCAGGGCTTGCGTTTCGAGCTGCCCTACCAGGAGCAGTTGCTGCGCGTCGGCAAGGAGCTCGAGCGGCGCCTGCACGAGCACGGTATCCATTGGTGGGATAAGCAGCTTGCGGAGTACGAAGCGCTTCCGCATTGGCGCGATCTCGGCTCGCTGTGGGAGAACGCGCTCGCCAAGCATTTCAGTGTGCAGATTGCCGATTATCCGTTCTGGCTCGTCACCTCGCGCAGCATGCAATATTCCTGGGGCGGCAACGTCGGCATCCAGCTCATCAAGGAAGTGGCGGAGAACGTCGCCGGTCACGGCCGCATTGTCATGAATCGCGCCGCCGCCGAAAAGCTCGGCATTGCCGACGGCGATCTCGCTGAGGTGCGCTCGCCGCTCAATCACACCAAGGGCCGCGTGGCGCTCTGCGAGGGCATCCGGCCGGACACGCTGTTGATCATCGGCCAGTTCGATCATTGGGTGACGCCGTTCGCGAAAGATTTCGGCGCGCCGAGCATGAATTCACTGGTGCCGATGTTGCTCGATCTAACCGACGCGACGGGCTCCAGCGCCGACCTCGTCAAGGTCAAGATCACGCGACTGGAAGGTGCCTCGTGACGCGCTGGGTAACGGTCGCCGACCTCGAGCGCTGCGTCGGATGTCAGACGTGCACGGTGGCCTGCCGGCATGCGAACGCGACGTCGCCCGCCGTGCAGTGGCGCAAGGTCCTCGACGTCGAAGCCGGAAGCTATCCGAACGTCAGCCGCACCTTCGTTCCGGTGGGCTGCCAGCACTGCGCCGACCCGCCCTGCATGCATGTCTGTCCCACGACCGCGACGCGCCAGCGCGCCGACGGCATCGTGACGATCGATTACGAGCTCTGCATCGGCTGCGCCTATTGCGAAGTCGCCTGTCCTTACCAGGCGCGTTTTCTCGAACACACCCCGCACTTTGCCTATGGCGAGGCGGCCATGCCGAACGAAATCGAACGCGCGGATCTGTCGCGCATGGGCGTGTCGCAGAAATGTACCTACTGCTCGGACCGCATCGATTTCGGGCTCGAGAACGGCGTGGCGCCTGGCCTCGATCCGCGCGCGACGCCGGCTTGCGTCAATTCCTGCATCGCCGATGCGCTGCATTTCGGCGATATCGAAAATCCGAACAGCAACGTCTCCCGCCTCCTGCGCGAGCAGCGGCACTTCCGCATGCATGAAGAGATCGGCACCGAGCCCGGCTTCTATTATGTCTATGGCCGCGCGGACGAGATGACGGCGACGGCGAACAATCCGGTTTCCGCTTCATCCAGGGGAGCGGGAGAATTGCGCACGCGCGGCGTCGAGCCGTCGCTGCAGCAACATTGGGACTGGAAGGCGGCCAGCAATTTCATCTGCGGCGGCGCCGGCATTGGCCTCTTCACGTTCGCGACACTCGCGAGCTTCTGGCAAAGTTCGCTCGCGCCGCTGGGCTGGGTCGCGATGGCGCTCGTCGCTACCGGATTGTGTCTCCTGCTATTCAAGATCGGCCGGCCGTGGCGAAGCCTCTATGTGATGTTGCAACCGCGGCGCTCGTGGA
>CAVVVV010000005.1:0-41550 GCA_963751685.1 uncultured Alphaproteobacteria bacterium
AGGCGGCGTCGCCGTGGAGGGCGAGCTCGTTGCGACCGTGCGGCAAATCTGCGTCGTTTCACTCGAGCCGTTCGACAACACCGTGAACGAACACGTCGCGTTGCACTTTCTGCCATCGAGCCTCGCGGATTCCGCCATCGAGGACGATGGAGACGAGCGCGATCCGGCGGACGTAATCATTGACGGCGTCGTCGATCTCGGCATGCACGTCGCCGAGTTTCTGGCGCTCGGCGTCGATCCTTATCCGCGCCGGCCCGGCGCGGTGTTCGCGCCGCCGGTCGCGGCAACGGACGAAGCTTCCTCACCCTTCGCGGCGCTCGCAAAGCTCAAGCAAAAAGGCCGTCAAGGGGATTGATTGGCTACATTATTGCGGCTGTTGAGTTGGGTGCGCGAATGGCTATTGTCGCGCGCGACGAAGGGGCGCTGGGCCCCCATCCATCCACAAGGCAGCGCCAGGGGCTCTTCTGTTCCGATGCCGAAACCGGTGCTAATCGCGCTCGATGCAATGGGAGGCGACCACGGCCCATCCGTGGTCGTGCCTGGAGCCGCGATCGCGCTTGCGCGTCATCCGGACAGCAAGATCGTGCTCGTGGGCGACGAGGCGGTGATCTCGCCGCTGCTCAACCGTCATCCGGAGCTCAAGGCTGCGACAACCCTCGTGCACACCGATGTCGCCGTGCGCATGGACGACAAGCCGAGCCAGGCGTTGCGCCACGGGCGCCGCAGATCCTCGATGTGGCTGATGCTCGATGCGGTGAGGCACGGGCAGGCGGACGTCGCCATCTCCGCCGGCAATACCGGGGCGCTGATGGCGATGGCGAAATTCTGCCTCAAGACGATGCCGGGCATCGACCGGCCGGCGATCGCGGCGATCTGGCCCAACTTGCGCGGCGAAAGCGTGGTGCTCGACCTCGGCGCCTCGATCGGCGCCGACGCGAAGAACCTCGTCGACATGGCGGTGATGGGCGCTGCGATGGCGCGCATCGTGTTCGATCTCGAACGGCCGACGGTGGGGCTGCTCAATGTCGGCGTTGAGGAGATCAAAGGCATCGAAGAAGTGCGCGAGGCGGGCCGAATCCTGCGCGAGGCCGATTTGCAGGAACTCGACTATCGCGGTTTCGTCGAAGGCGACGACATCGGCAAGGGCACGGTGGACGTTGTCGTAACCGAAGGCTTCGCCGGAAATATCGCGCTTAAGACGGCGGAAGGCACGGCGCGCCAGATCGGCGAATACCTGCGCGTCGCCTTGAACCGTACGTGGCGCGCGCGCATCGGCTATTTATTGGCGCGCGATGCCTTCAACGTGATCCGCGAAAAAGTCGATCCGAAGAAAGTGAACGGCGGCGTTTTTTTGGGATTGAACGGCGTCGTGGTGAAGAGCCATGGCGGCGCCGATGCCGAAAGCTTCGCGTCCGCGATCGACACCGGCTACGACATCGTGCGCCACGAATTGACCGCGAAGATCGCGACCAGCATCGCGCGCGAGCGGCAAGCGGAGTTGACCCTGCCGAGACAGGCCGCCTCATGACCGTTCGGCGCTCCGTGGTGCGCGGGGTCGGCGCGTATCTGCCCGCCCGCGTGATGACGAATGAGGAGCTTTCGCGCACGGTCGCAACCGACGATGCCTGGATCCGGCAGCGCACGGGCATTCGCGAGCGCCATCTCGCGGCCGAGGGCGAATACACCTCGCATCTCGCAATCGCGGCGGCGCGCGCCGCGCTCGCCAACGCCAATATGGGCGCGGAGGCGATCGACCTTGTCGTGCTCGCGACCTCGACCCCCGATCAAACCTTTCCGGCGACGGCGGTGACGGTTCAGGCCGAGCTTGGAATCCTGAAGGGTGCCGCTTTCGACGTGCAAGCCGTGTGTTCCGGATTCGTCTATGCGCTTGCGACCGCCGACCTCTATCTGCGCGCGGGTGCCTTTCAGCGCGCGCTGGTGATCGGCGCGGAAACCTTCTCGCGCCTTCTCGACTGGTCCGACCGCACAACCTGCGTCTTGTTCGGCGACGGCGCGGGCGCGCTCGTGCTGGAAGCCGCGGAGCAACCGGGCACGATGAAGGATCGCGGCGTGCTCACCACCCAACTTCGATCGGACGGACGCTATCGCGACAAGCTGTATGTCGATGGCGGACCCTCGACGACGGGAACCACGGGTCATTTACGCATGGAAGGACGTGAGGTATTTCGCTATGCGGTCGGGATGATCACGGACGTCGTCGAAGCCGCGTTCGATGCCACGGGCTATCGGGCGAACGACATCGACTGGTTCGTGCCGCATCAAGCCAATCGCCGCATCATCGACGGCAGTGCAAAAAAACTCGGGATCGCGCCCGAGAAGATCGTGGTCACCGTCGATCATCACGCAAACACCTCTGCCGCCTCGATTCCGCTCGCGCTTACGGAGGCGGCCGGCGATGGAAGGATCAAGCCGGGAAACCTCGTGCTTCTCGAGGCGATGGGCGGCGGCTTCACATGGGCTTCCGCGCTGCTGCGCTGGTGAGGGCCTGCATTCGCGTGGCGGCGAAGTCGGTTGACCGGGCCGCGAACGGCGAATATCGTTTGAAATTCAGAAGGATAGTTGCATCGCCAAAAATCGCGGGGGGCCTCGATGGCTGGTAGGACGTTAACGCGTGCGGACTTGAGCGAGGTGGTCTATCAAAAGGTGGGACTTTCCCGCACCGAATCAGCCGCGCTCGTGGAGTTGGTCTTGCACGAAATCTCCGACAGCCTCGCGCGCGGTGAGAACGTGAAGCTTTCGTCGTTCGGCTCGTTCATCGTGCGCAATAAAGGCCGCCGCGTGGGACGCAACCCGAAGACCGGTGAGGAAGTGCCGATCGAACCGCGGCGCGTCATGGTGTTCAAACCGTCGAACATCATGAAGAGCCGCATCAATGGCGAGGCTCACGGCAAGAAGCGTTGATGAGCGCCGAAGGACAGGAACGGACGTGGAAAAAGGACCAGACGCGTTCCGCACCATCAGCGAGGTCGCCGAGGACCTCGACTTGCCGCAGCATGTCCTGCGCTTCTGGGAAACCCGCTTCGGGCAAATCAAGCCGCTGAAACGCGGCGGCGGCCGGCGCTACTACCGACCCGACGATGTCGATCTCCTGCGGGGCATTCGGCATCTGCTTTATGGCGAGGGCTATACGATCCGCGGCGTGCAGCAGATCTTGCGCGAGCAGGGCGTGCGCCACGTGCAAGCGATCGGTCATTCGGTCGAAGGCGAGGAAGCGCGCAATGAGCCGGCGCTCGTCGATTCCGGCCACCCCGGCATCGGACGCGAACGGCACGAAGGCGGCCTCGGCGGATTGATGGATCTTTTGCCCTCGCTGCGCTCGCGCAAGGAGCCGCCGCAATTGCCCCGCGTTGTCGAGGTGCCATTGCCGACGCGGCCGCAGGCCGCCTCGACCGCTGACGACGAACTTCCACCGTTTCTGCGAAAGTCCGTCTCGGCCTCGAAGCCGCTGGTGCGGCCGGTGGCGGACGATGAAATGCCGTTGCGCGGCGCTGCAAGCCCGTCGCATTCCGAGAAACTCGGGCCGGAGACTGCACGGCTCCTGAAAGCGACGCTCAATGAACTGGGCGAGTGCCGCCGCACGCTGGACGCCGCGCGCGAGCGGGAATGGTAAGGCCGAAAACCAGCGCCACGGTGGAACTTCGAGCCTCGCGCTAGTCTTTGATCCAGCAAGACTTCACGATCACGGCACTGGACGATGCGGCCATTGGCGCCGTAAATGGGGTTGGGGTAGGGGGAGTTGTCGCGTCGGATGGGTAACGAAACCATCCTCGAAACCGAGGATCTCACCAAGGAATTCGCTGGCTTCGTGGCGGTCAACGGAGTGAACCTCCGGGTTGAGCGCGGCACGATCCATGCGCTCATCGGGCCGAACGGCGCCGGCAAGACTACCTGCTTTAATCTCCTCACCAAGTTTCTGAGCCCGACGCGCGGCAAGATCCTCTACAAGGGCCAGGATATTACCGCCGTCAGGCCCGCGGACGTGGCGCGCCTCGGGCTCGTGCGCTCGTTCCAGATTTCGGCGGTGTTCCCGCATCTCAGCGTGCTCGAAAACGTGCGCATCGCGTTGCAGAGGAAGCGCGGCGGCTCGTTCGATTTTTGGCGCTCGACGCGCGTCTTGGACGGCCTGAACGAGCGCGCCGAGGCGCTCCTCAACGATGTCGGTCTTGCGTCCTTCTCCGGGTGGACGGCGGTCGAGCTGCCCTACGGGCGCAAACGCGCGCTTGAGATCGCAACCACGCTCGCGCTCGATCCGGAAATGCTTTTGCTCGACGAGCCGACCGCCGGCATGGGGCACGAGGACATCGAGCGCATCACCAAGCTCATCAAGACGGTGGCGGCCGACCGCACGGTCTTGATGGTCGAGCATAATCTCAGCGTCGTTTCGAACCTTTCGGATAAGATCACCGTGCTTACGCGCGGCCGCGTGCTGGCCGAGGGAAACTACCAGACGGTTTCCAACAATCCCGAAGTGCGCGAGGCCTATATGGGGGTCGGCCATGCTTGATCGCGCCGCCGCTACGCCTTTGCTGGCGATCGAGAACCTGCAGGCATGGTACGGGGAATCGCACATTCTGCACGGCGTGAACCTCGAAGTTCGTGCGGGCGAGGTGGTGACGCTTCTCGGCCGCAACGGCGCCGGCAAGACCACGACGCTGAAATCGGTGATGGGTATCGTCTCGCAGCGCACGGGCTCGGTGCGTTTCGAAGGCAGGGAGCTGATCAAGCTCACATCGGACAAGATCGCGCGGGCAGGGATCGCCTTTTGCCCGGAGGAGCGCGGAATCTTCGCAAGCCTCGACGTGCAGGAAAACCTGTTTTTGCCGCCCGTGCTCAGGCCCGGCGGCCTCTCGGCTGGCCGTATCTTCGAGCTATTCCCGAACATCAAGGAGCGCCTTAGCAGCCAGGGAACCAAGCTTTCCGGCGGCGAGCAGCAGATGTTGGCGATCGGGCGCATCCTGCGGACGGGTGCCCGTCTGCTACTTCTTGATGAGCCGACAGAGGGTCTGGCGCCTGTTATCATTCAGCAGATCGGCAAAACCATTCAAATGCTCAAAAGCCAAGGGTTTACGATCTTGCTCGTTGAACAAAATTTCCACTTCGCATCCACGGTCGCCGACCGGTATTACATTATGGAACACGGCAAGGTGGTCGAGCGTTTTGCGAATGCCGAACTGAATGGCAAGCTCGATAAACTTCACCAGTATCTCGGGGTTTAAGCTCAAAGCCGAAAGATCAAGAACCAAAAAATAACATCCGTTACAGGGAGGACATGATGAACAAGTCTATTCGTGGTTTGGCGATCGCCGCCGCCGCGCTGCTATGCGGCGTTGCGGCCTTCGCGCAGTCAGGTACGCAAACCGTCAAGATCGCCGTGCTCAGCGACATGTCGAGCCTCTATGCCGATATCGGCGGACCCGGCTCGGTCGCGGCCGCGAAGCTCGCGATTGCCGACTTCGCCAAGGTCAATCCGAATCTGAAGGTCGAGCTGATCAGCGCCGACCATCAGAACAAGGCCGACGTCGGCTCGTCGCTCGCGACGCAATGGTACGACGTCGATAAAGTCGACATGATCATCGACGTGCCGAATTCCGGCGTCGCACTTGCCGTCAGTCAAGTCGCCACCCAAAAGAACAAGGTATTCATCGTTTCGGGTGCCGCGAGTTCGGCGCTCACCGGCGACAAGTGCTCGCCGAACACCGTGCACTGGACCTACGACACCTGGATGCTCGCTAACGGTACCGGCACGGCGCTGGTGAAAACCGGCGGCGATACCTGGTTTTTCCTCACCTCCGATTATGCCTTCGGTTATGCGTTGGAAGGCGACACAGCCGCCGCCGTCGAGAAAGCCGGTGGCAAAGTGCTCGGCAAGGTTCGTCATCCCATCAACAACAACGATTTCTCGTCATTCCTGTTGCAGGCGCAGGCGTCGAAGGCAAAGGTGATCGGGCTCGCCAATGCCGGCGGCGACACCATCAACTCGATCAAGCAGGCGGCCGAATTCGGCATCGTCAAGGGCGGCCAGAGCCTCGCGGGTCTCTTGGTGTTCGCGAGCGATGTGAACGCGATGGGTCTTGCGAGCGCACAAGGGCTTGTGCTGACCGAAACCTGGTATTGGGACGCCAATGACGCCAACCGCGAATGGACCAAGCGCTGGCAGCAGGATCGGCCGGGCAAGTTCCCGACCATGGTGCAGGCCGGCGTCTATTCGGCCGTGACGCACTATCTCAAGGCGGTCAGCGCGCTGAAAAGCTCGGCTGACGGCAAGGCAGTGGTCGCCAAAATGAAGGAAACGCCGACCGACGATCCCTTGTTCGGCAAGGGCACGATCCGCGCCGACGGGCGCAAGATCCATGACGCGTATCTCTTCGAGGTGAAGAAGCCGGCAGAGTCGAAATATCCGGGCGACTTCTACAAGCTGCGTGCCACCATCCCGGCGGCGGAAGCCTTCCGTCCGCTCAAGGGCGGCGGCTGCCCGCTGGTGACCGGCTGATCGATTGACGAGGTATTGCGAGGGGCGGGATTGATCCCGCCCCTCGAATTGCCGAGCGGTCCCGCATGTTCGAAGTTTTTGGAATCCCGTCGCAGGCATTGTTCGGCCAGTTGTTGATCGGGCTGATCAACGGCTCGTTTTATGCGCTCTTGAGCCTCGGCCTCGCCGTCATCTTCGGCATGCTCAACATCATCAACTTCACGCACGGCGCCCAGTACATGCTCGGCGCCTTCGCCGCGTATCTCTTGTTGCAGATGACCGGCCTCGGCTACTGGCCGGCGCTGATCATCGCCCCCATCCTGGTCGGGCTCATTGGCATCGTGATGGAGCGCACGATGCTGCAATGGCTCTACAAGCTCGATCACCTCTACGGCCTGCTTTTGACCTTCGGCATCGCGCTCATCCTCGAGGGCGTGTTTCGCAACTATTACGGCTCCTCGGGCCAGCCTTATCAACTGCCGCCGTCGCTTTCGGGCGGGCACAATCTCGGATTCATGTTCCTGCCCAACTATCGCGCTTGGGTTGTCGCCTTCTCGTTGTTCGTGTGTTTCGGCACCTGGTTCGTGATCGAGAAGACGCGGCTCGGCGCCAATCTGCGCGCGGCAACGGAAAACCCGACGCTGGTGCGCGCCTTCGGTATCAACGTGCCGCGCATGATCACGTTGACCTACGGGTTTGGCGTCGGGCTCGCGGCCCTTGCGGGCGTGATGGCGGCGCCGATCTACAATGTCAGCCCGCAAATGGGATCGGACCTCATCATTGTCGTGTTCGCGGTGGTGGTGATCGGCGGCATGGGTTCGATCATGGGCGCGATCGTCACCGGCTTCGCGCTCGGCGTGATCGAGGGGTTGACCAAGGTGTTTTTCCCCGAGGCATCGAACACGGTCATCTTCGTCATCATGGCGATCGTGCTTCTGATCCGGCCGGCCGGATTGTTCGGAAGGACGGCGTGATGGCGAACGTGGCGGAACCGATCGGCGTGCCCGTCGTCAAGGCTTCGGCCTGGAGCGAGACGATCGCGTTCATCCTCATGGCTGGCTTTTTCATCGTGGCGCCGGCTTTCATCTATCCCGTGTTCCTGATGAAGGCGCTCTGCTTCGCGCTGTTCGCTTTGGCGTTCAATCTGCTGATCGGCTATGTCGGCTTGTTATCCTTCGGTCACGCGCTCTTCTTCGGCTGGGCCGCCTATGTAAGCGCGTACGCGGCCAAGGCTTGGCACCTCACGCCCGAGCTCGCGATTCTCGCGGGCACCGCGATCGCGGCCGTACTCGGCCTCGTCGTGGGTGTGCTCGCGATTCGCCGCCAGGGCATTTACTTCGCGATGATCACGCTCGCGCTCGCGCAAATGATGTACTTCTTCGCGCTGCAGGCGCCCTTCACCGGCGGCGAGGACGGTATCCAAGGGGTGCCGCGCGGGTATCTTTTCGGCATCATCGATCTCTCTGACTCGATCAAGATGTATTTCCTGGTGCTTGTCATTTTCATCGCGTCGTTTCTCCTGATCTACCGCATTATCCACTCGCCCTTTGGCGAGGTGCTGAAGGCGATCCGCGAGAACGAGAACCGCGCGATCTCGCTCGGCTACAAGACGGAGCGCTACAAGCTCGTCGCGTTCGTGCTGTCGGCGGCGCTCGCGGGGCTCGCGGGCGCGGTCAAGGCGCTTGTGTTCCAGCTCGCTTCGCTCACCGACGTGCACTGGACGATGTCGGGCGAGGTGGTGCTGATGACGCTCGTCGGCGGCCTCGGCACCGTATTCGGGCCCGTCGTCGGCGCCTTCGTCATCGTTGCGATGCAGAATTATCTCGCCGGATTCGGGCAATGGGTGACGGTTATCCAGGGCGCCATCTTCGTCATTTGCGTCCTGTTGTTCCGCCGCGGGATCGTCGGCGAAATTGCCAGCGCGCTGCGCATTCGGTTGTAGTCGCAACCAGGGCCGGCTCAACCCCGGCGTCGACGTGATTCAGAAGCCGTTGACGCAGGAGAATTCTGGCCGCGAAAATTCGCGAGATATTGGAGCGGGGAGGTTAGGGCGCGGCACGCGGTTATTCGAATCCGGGCGGCGTCTTATCCGACAACGGATGCAGCGCTTCATAGGCCCGCGCGGCTACGAGCACGCCGGCATCGTCGTACATCCTGCCGACGATCTGCAGGCCGACCGGCAACCCGTCCTTGGTGAATCCGCACGGCACGCTCGCCGCCGGTTGCTGCGTCAGGTTGAACGGATAGCTGAACGGGGTCCAATCGAGCCAGGCGCTGCCGGTGCCGTCGTCGGGATTCAGCCTGCCGGTGTCGAAGGCAGGCGTGGCGACGGTCGGCGTAACAACGAAGTCGTAGTTTTGCATCCATACGCGCATGCGGCTGCCGAGCGCGCCGCGGGCGGCGGTGGCGTTAAGATAATCGCGCAGCGAAATCTTCGCGCCTTCCTCGACGATCTGCCGAAGCGCGGGCTCAAGCAATGCCTTCTTTTCTTCCGGGAGCGCACCGAGCGCGAAGCCCGCTCCCGCCCACCATAGTGTGCGGAAGATTTCCCCCGCCTCGGCCATCGGCGGATCGGTCGCTTCGACATGGGCGCCCAAGGACTCGAGCCGCTTGGCGGCGGCTTTCACGAGCGCCTCAACTTCAGGAACGATCTTGGGCTTGCCGCCCAGCGTCAGGCTGAACGCCACGCGCTTTCCGCGCAGCCCGGATTCAAGCTCCTTGGTGTAGTCCTGGGCCTCATAGGGAAGGTTGTGCCAATCGCGCGCGTCGGGTTTGGCGAGCAAATTCATCATCAGCGCGAGATCCATGACGGTGCGGGCCATCGGTCCGACATGGGCGACCGTGCCGAAGGGCGAGATCGGATAGGCGGCGACGCGGCCGAAGCTCGGCTTCAGGCCGCAAAGGCCAGTGAGCGCGCAAGGAATGCGGATCGAGCCGCCGCCATCGGTGCCGAGCGCGAGCGGCACCAGGCGCGCGGCGATCGCCGCCGCCGAGCCGCCGGACGAGCCGCCCGGCGTTTTCTGCGTGTTCCATGGATTGCGGGTGATACCGGTGAGCAGACTGTCGGTGGAGGCCTTCCAACCGAATTCCGGTGTCGTCGTCTTGCCGAGAAGAACCGCGCCGCCTTCCTTCAGCCGTGCGACCGTCGGCGCGTCTTCGTTCCAAGGGCCTTTCGGGTCGACGGTGCGCGAGCCACGGAGCGTCGGCCAGCCCTTGGTGAGCAGAATGTCCTTCACCGCCATCGGCACGCCGTCGAGGGCGGAGAGGGGGGCGCCTTGCCGCCAGCGCGCCTCGGCGGCCCGCGCCTCGACCCCCGCCGCCTCACGGTCGGTCAGGCAAAAGGCATTGATCTTTGAATCGAGTGCCGCAATGCGATCGAGCAGCGCTCCTGCCGCTTCGACCGGCGACAGTTTCTTCGCCCTATAGGCGGTGGATAGTTCCGCCGCGGTCATTGTATGAATTGCGTTTGTCATGGGGGATCGGCGCTGGTTCCTGTGCCTTGTTGTAGCAAAGCCACAGGAAGAAAAAAAAGCCATTGGGCTGTTCCGGGCACGGCAATATCGGGTAAAACCAGGCCACTCACCAGGAAGAGGGGGCGGTGGGCTTGCTTCCCTCCACGAAACGGACGATCGGCGGCCGTCGATGAAGATATTGCGTCTAGCGCGCGTGGTTGCGGGGTTGGCCGTCTTTCTTTATTGCGGCAATTCCCTCTCCATTGCCGGTCCGACTGTCGCCGCGCCGGACAAGCCGGCGAGCGTCTCCGCTCAGGTCCCCGTTCCGGTCCCGCCTCCGGCTCCGGTCGTGCCCCCGGCGCGCGCCGCGGCGCCAGCGAGTAAGCCTTTGGGCACCGGTGCCGCGCACGTTTATTTGTTTCGCGGGCTGATGAATATTTTCTCGCTCGGCATGGACGAGCTCGCGCAAAAGATCGAACACGCCGGGATCGCCGCCAGCATTCTCAATCACAGCGAATGGCGGGAAGTGGCCGACGAGATCGCGGCCAAATACAAGGCGGGCAATCACGGCCCGATCATCCTGGTCGGACACTCGCTGGGCGCCGATGCGGTCATGCTGATGGGCGAGTATCTCGGCACCAAGGGCGTGCCGGTGGCTTTAATCGTTCCGTTCGACGGCACGCGCTCGCTCAACGCCAGCGCAAACGTTGCGCGCGTGATGAACATCACCCAGCGCGACTACGCGTATATGCGACGCGGCTACGGCTTCCGCGGCGAATTGGCGAATGTCGACGTCAGCGGCGACGAGAGCATCGGGCATATCAGCATCGACAAATCGGCGCGCCTGCACGCCATGGTCGTGAACAAGGTCGTGTCGGTGGCGGGAAAAGGCGGCGGCGCCGGGCAGGCGGCCGCTCCTGCCGCCAATACGTTCCCGCCGTCGTCGAAGCCCGTGTCGGGACCTGCGAATCTGAACCCGTTGAAGCTCGAACCTGTCGCCGGCACATCGGCGAAGCTCGAATCCGTGCCGTCTCCGCATACGCCGCTCGTCCCGACCACCGCCGCCGATTCGGGATCGGGGGGTCCGGTGGCCGCGCGCGGGCCAGCCTCGAGCGGGCCGACTTCCAGCTCGTCTATCCCGCTCGAATATCAGCGATTGGGGCGATAAAATTCGAGTTTTGCACGGCCGGTGACCGCTTGACCGCTCGAAATTCCAAGGGTTTGCATGCCGAGTGTGACCCCGTTGCCACACTCCTCGATAATCTGCCGGAAAGCCGTTATTTTCGTGGTTAATTTAGGCACACTCACGTAGTTTTAGCGGGAGAGTTTGCGTTACCGTTCGTCTGTGACCGTCACAATTAGGGGGCCTTCCAATGAAGAAGTTTCTGATCGCAACCACCGCCATTCTCGCGCTGCTGAGCGCTGCTGGCTGTGCGGGCAAAGCGCCGTATGGTAAGGCGCCTGTCGTCGCCAAGGGCTGACGCAACGAATTTCAGAAAGGCCGGCGCAAAGTCGGCTTTTTTGTTTCTTTCAGTCAAGCTATCTGCGCCTCGGCGAATCCTTTCGGCGGGGCGCGATACCTTTGCTCCTTGGCGGGGAGCTAAATCATGGCTAGGAAGCTAACCGTGCGAAACGCGGTGCCGAGTAGTCGGGTGGTGTTGTTCAGCGTGAGCGTGTTGGCGCTCGTGGCGGGCTTCGGTATCCCGGCCGCCATCGCGCAGAGCGCGCAGCCCAATCCGCCGCCGGCCTTCGCTCCGCCTCCCGCGGCTTCGAGCAATGGCGGGGTCGCCAGCAAGCAATCCGCCACGGCTCCCACACCGACCGCCGCGACGACGCCCGCCGCCAAGCAGAATTCTCAACCTGCGGCATCGGTACCCACTCCGAATCCGAAGCCCGATGCTTCCGGCGCGGCGAAGACCGCCAATGTCTTGCCCACCACGAATGTCATCGCCGGCGCCAATGGCGGGCGCATGCTCAATCCTTATTCCGAGCAGCCCGAAACCAAATACATCAAATATCCGGTGACCTCGAACGGCTGCAAGGACGCACGCGCCCCGGGCAAGCCGTACTTCGTCGAGTTTCGCTCGCGCGGCGCGCTAAGCTTCGGCCACACCTTCGTGTTGTTCGGGAAGCTAGGCGAAGGCAATCGGTTCGCGAGCTACAAGGTCGCGGGTCTGCATCCGAAGGGCGATAGCGGCAATTATACGATGGGGCTGTGGATCCCGGTGGCGGCGGACACGGGACCGAGCGACGGCGACGTCGACGAGCAATTCATGACGGCGCGCTATTGCGTGACGCTGACCGAGGCCGAGTATAACCGGCTCGTCCCCTACATCCGGCAGCTGCAGGCCGAGCACAAGACGTGGCACGGCACCACCTACAACTGCAATTCGTTCGGCATGGACGTCGCGAAATTTATCGGCCTCGACACGCCCAATCCGAACGCGAGCCTGCCGAAGGATCTGATCGAAAAACTTGCCGATCTGAACAAGAAGAGGCCGCGGGATCCGAGCGCAGGGCTCTACAGTGCCGCGGGCGGCTCGCAGCCGGTCAGGCGCTGAAAATTTAGGCGCTACTTATCAACCTGCTTGGAGTTGGCAATTATCCAATCCAAAGCTTCCTGTTCGGTAGCGAAGCCCTCGATACGGCGCTCGTGGCCCGCGTGATATCTGATAACGACATGCCAGCCCGTTCCTTCCTTGTCCTGGAAGGGCAACATGACCGGTTCTTCTTTTGATTCCGCCATGTCGGCATTATGCACGCCACCCATTCTGGTTTCCAGTTCAGTTTGTGTCTGCCTCATTTAAACTGGCCTGCGAAGCCTCGGCCGGAAAAATCCCGATTCTCGAACTCCATTTCACTGCCCGCGACGTGATGCATCGAAGACCCTGAAGAAAGCGGGCCGCCGAGCCGATCATCCATGGAACTTTTTGAGGCGTTGGGCGTTGACGCGCGGCCGCACGGGCCGCTCGTAGTCCAGGGTTAATCGTTTCTCGCTCGAGAAATACAAGCGTTGCTACTGAGTACCATCACGAAAGGACAAACCATGCGCATGAACAAGTTGATCTCCGGCGGTGTCGTCGGCCTGGTCCTGATCGGAGCCGCGAATGCGGCTACTGCCTTGCCGCTCGCGTCGAATGACGCCGCGATTCAGCAGGCGGCCCCCGCAACAACGACGGACGTGCGTTGGCGCCGCGGCTATGGTTGGGGTATCGGGCTTGGTGTACTCGGGCTCGGCATCGCGGCGGGAGCCTATCCTTATTACGGCTACGGCCCATATTACTCCGCCCCTTATTACCCGGCTTATCCGGCACCCGCCTACTACTACGGAGCCCCCGTCTACGCCGGTGACGCCGTAGGCTACTGCATGCAGCGTTTCCGTTCGTACGATCCGCGGTCGGGAACTTATCTCGGCAATGACGGCTATCGCCATCCTTGCCCGTAAGGGGACCGACGAGCAGTTCATATCTCGCTCGGCGCGCGCGCAGGTCGATCCGCACTCGATTTGGCTGATGAATCCCATCAGCGAGATCGAGCGCGAATTCGAGCAGCAGAGGCGCTTACGGTGCAGTGCGCGGCCGGGCGCCTTTCATGCGAACGAGCGGCGCGCGCGTTTTCCGAGAACTAGGCCTCGTGATGGACGCGATCATACTTCCACCTGCCTGAGGAAAGTCCGCTCCTCGACGTGGATAAATTTCTCCTTTTGCGCGAAGTCGAAATTCGCCTTTCCCTCGGAATCCGCCTTGATCCGCGCGCGATAGGCCTCGTAAGCGGCGAGGCTTTCGAAGGAAATCAATCCATAGGCGATGTTGTTCGTGCCCTCGTGCGGCATCCAGTAGCCGAGGACGTTGCCGCCGCATTTCGGAATGATCGTCAGCCAGCGCCGCACGTACTCCTCGAAGGCATCGCGTTTGAACGGGTCGATCCGATAGTGGATGAAAACGGTAAGGGTCATTTTTCAATCTCCAAGTGATTCCGCAGCATGCCGCTTGCCGGGAAGTCATACTTCGACTACCATCGAAGTATGAAAGACGGACCGAACATCGCCTTGATCGGCTCGCTGGTGGGGGATCCGGCGCGGGCCAACATGCTGGAGGCGCTGATGAGCGGTAAGGCGCTGACGGCGAGCGAGCTTGCGCGCGAAGGAGGCGTGACGCCGCAGACCGCGAGCTCGCATCTCGCGAAGCTCGAGGGCGGCGGCCTGGTGACGGTCGAGAAACAGGGACGCCACCATTATTACCGCCTGTCGGGGACGGAGATCGCCGAAGTGCTGGAGGGGCTCGCGGGCTTTGCCATGCGCGCCGGCCATTTGCGCACGCGGACCGGACCGAAAGACCCCGCCATGCGCCGTGCCCGCGTTTGCTACGACCATCTCGCCGGCGATTTCGGCGTGCGGATGTTCGACGGCATGCAGCGGCGGCACTTGCTGAGCGGCAATCCGGCGAGCATCGATCTCACCCGCGGTGGCGAGCAATTTTGCGAGCGCCTCGGCCTCGACCTCGTTCCGCTGCGGCGGATGAAACGGCCGTTCTGCAAAACCTGCCTCGACTGGAGCGCGCGGCGCCATCACCTCGCCGGCACCCTGGGCGCCGCACTCCTTTCGCGCTTTTACGAACTCCATTGGGCGCGGCGCGAAAAGCAATCGCGGGTCGTGACATTTTCGCCCAAGGGCGAGACGCAATTCAATCGGCTGTTCGGCGCGGGATAATCTTGGCCGCGATTTAGATCGCGCGCGAAAAGCTGTGATCAGCACCGAGTTGCGACTGCGCACAAAGCTATACGGGCACTAATTCTTTTTGGAAGTCTTCGAGTTCCCGGCCACCCCATGTTGCAGCCGCCGCGGTAACGTGGCTTGATGTCAGCGGGGCGAATCACTCAATCTTCTGAGGCGTTTGCGAGTGCCGATCGACAGAGGCCGGACGAACAATGAATCGTTCACTCGCTCTCTGGCCGACGCGCCGGAAAGCCGGGATTCATCGAGGTCGCCGTGACGAGCGTTGCCCATGCCAATCCACCCATGCGCTTTCGCGGCCGCTCGTTCATGGCGTTTGCGCTCACGCCCCAATCGCCTATCGCTGAATGGCTTGCCGGGCTCGATAACTGGGGCCACGGTTCCACGGGTTTTTTCGCCGGCCATCCGGCGGTTCTCGATCTTGCGGCCGTGACGCTGACCAGCCATGCGATCGCTCATCTCGTGCAGGAACTGGCCTCGCGCGGGATCGGAATTTTGGGCATCGAGGGCGTCGAAGCTTCGCAATTGGGGCCTGGATTGCCGCCGCTCTTGAAAGGCGGCCGTCCGGCGAATCTCGATCTGCCCCATTCCGTGCCGGAACGACGGGTCGATTCTGCAGCATCCGCGCGGGAAGATTCGACGTCGCAATTGTTGGACGCTCCGGTGCGATCGGGACAATCCGTAATTTTTCTTGGCGGCGACGTGACTGTAATGGGATCGATCGCTTCCGGTGCCGAGGTGATCGCAGGCGGATCGATTCACGTATATGGAGCGCTCCGCGGCCGCGCCATGGCCGGCTCCAATGGCAATCAGCGCGCGCGGATTTTCTGCCGCAGAGCCGACCCGGAGCTGTTGGCCATCGATGGTTACTACCGGACTTCAGAGGATATCGACGATTCGCTCCGCGGCCGGCCGCTACAGGCGTGGCTCGAAAACGATGTGGTCCGAATCGCAGCGTTGGATTAGAGACAAGCTTGGAGGGGCAAATGGCGAAAGTAGTGGTCGTGACATCGGGGAAGGGCGGCGTCGGCAAAACGACGTCGACCGCGGCGTTGGGTGCCGCGCTCGCGCAAACCGGGCAGCGCGTGGTCCTCGTCGATTTCGACGTCGGCCTTCGCAATCTCGATCTCGTGCTCGGGGCCGAGCGCCGAGTGGTCTTCGACATGATCAACGTCATTCAGGGCGTTGCGAAACTTTCCCAGGCGGTCATCCGCGACAAGCGGATCGATACGCTCGCCTTGCTGCCCGCTTCGCAAACGCGCGACAAGGATGCGCTTACCGAAGAGGGAGTGGCGCGCGTTATCGCGGATTTGCGCAGGATGTGCGACTGGGTGATCTGCGACAGCCCGGCGGGGATCGAGCGCGGTGCGATTCTCGCAATGCGACATGCCGACGCCGCCATCATCGTGACCAATCCCGAGGTCTCTTCGGTTCGGGATTCGGATCGAATTATCGGCCTCCTCGACGCGAAAACGGAGAAAGCCGAAAAGGGCGAGCGCATCGAAAAACATCTTCTCATTGCGCGCTACGACGCCGCCCGTGCCGCGCGCGGCGAGATGCTGAACATTGAGGAGATCGTCGAAATTCTCTCGACGCCGCTCCTCGGCATCATCCCGGAGAGCGAAGAGATATTGCAGGCGTCGAATGTCGGTTGCCCGGTCACGATCGGCAATGCGACCGGAGTGACGGCACGCGCTTACATCGACGCGGCGCGGCGGCTCAATGGCGAGGATGTCGAAATGACCGTTCCGAGCGATCGGAAAGGTCTCCTGCTCAAATTATTCGGTCGGAGAGCCGCATGAATATTTTCGGCTTCACCATCCGGCGCCGCCGCTCGGCGCCTGTGGCGCGCGAGCGGCTTCAGATCCTGCTTGAGTACGAGCGCCGCTTGGTCAATCAGTCCGACCTGGTCGCGGTGCTGCGCAGAGAGATTGTCGCCGTGGTTGAACGACACGTCGTGGTTGACCGGAGCAAGGTTCAGGTGCGGATCGATCGCGGCAAGGCCGTGTCGAAACTGGCGGTTGATCTTGAGATCCCCAACGCGTGGCGCGCAGCGCGCGAGCGGAATGCAGAACGCAGAGTGTCACGCCGTTAACCGACCAGCCTGAAAGCGCACTAAGCAGCTACGCGCTCGGCACCCACTGGCGGGACCAGAAGCAAGGGAAGGCGTATTCTAACCTTCGTTCCAGCACCTTCGGGTTCCGACGGGACAATCGTGCCGCCCAGCTGACGCACGAAGATAGCCACGTACTCGGAACCGCGTTTCTCAGGGATCTTCGCCAAATCCTGAACCTTGATACCCACGCCGTCATCGGCGACGGTCAGCTCCATTTGGTCGCCGATCTTTTCTACGCTCAGCACGACATGTCCTATGCCGTCAGGGAAAGCATGCTTGATCGCGTTCGTCGCCAACTCATTGACCAGAAGGCCGAAGGGTACGGCACGATCCGGATCGATTTCCAACGGCGCGGCCTTGACCTCTATTTTGATGTCCGACGTATTTCCAAGCAGGCTCGCTGACATGGTCTTGGCGATTTCCTGCAGATACGCGTCCACGGCGACAGTCCGGCCGCGGCTGGATTGAGATATCAGGTCGTAAAGCTGGGCAATGGCTCCGATGCGTGCCTGCATGGTTTTATAGCCTTGAACGCACGGAGCTGCCGTCCATTTGGCTTCGTAGGCGATCAAGCCGACGATGATCTGCAGGTTATTCTTGATCCGGTGAGAGATTTCGTTGGTCAAGCTCAGGGCGTCGCGTTCGCGCTGCTTGCGGTCGGTGATGTCCTCGAAAACGAGAAGCATCCGATGGGCATGGTTTCCCGGTTGAGAGATTTTCCGGGCATTCAAGTTGAAGACGCGGCGGCCGAGACCTGGAAAATCATCCTCGATCTCGAAACTTTCGATGGGCTTGTTTTCCGGGAGCACCTTCTCCATCAAATGGCGAAGCGCGGGCACGTCCCATTGGTGCTGGCCTAGTTCCGATACGCGGCGCCCATGCGTCTCCGCCTCGGTAATTCCGAATATCGTCAAAAAGGTCTTGCTCGCGGTCACGATCGTCATATCGTTTTCGAGCACGACCAAAGGATCGCGGATCGTGTCGACGATGCTTTGAGTCAATTGCCAGTTGCGCTTGCTCTCTTTCCGGGCGGCGCGTTCCTCGCTGACGTCCTCGATGGCGAGCAAAATGGAACCATCATGGTCCCCGGGGCGGAAAATTTTACGGGCATTGACCAGCATCGTGCGCTGGCCAATGGTCGGGAAATCATGCTCGACCTCGAACCCTTCGACCGATGCCCGATGGGGGATCACGCTTTCAAGTAGGGTGCGCAGGGCGGGAATATCCCACTGCCGGTTCCCGAGATCGTAAATAAGACATCCCTCAGTCTGCTCGGCGCTGGTGCGAAACGTCTGGTAGAACGCGCGATTGGCGGATGTGATGTTTAAATTTCTGTCGAGAATGATAAGGGCGCTGGGAACGGTCTCAACAATGTCGCTAGCAAGAATATGAGACACGGCTTTTTCGGCTAGCGCGATATCGGACATGATCATTGTTCCCCATAGATTAGGCGACTTGAAAATTACGCTGCGAGCAGATTTTCCACAGAGTCTTGGAGTTGATGTTGCGTGTACGGCTTGCCGAGGAAGTGTGTGCCCTCGACAAACAGAGCCTTCATTTTGTCGGTAACGAAATTGCCCGTCGTGTAGAGCACACGCAATTTCGGCCGAAGCTGGATTGCCTGATGGGCCAGTTCGCACCCGCCAAGAACCGCTGTTTTGAGATAGACATCGGTAAAAAGCGCATCGATGTGTTGAGGGGAGCGTAGAAGCGAAAGCGCCTCTTCTCCGTCGCTGGCCGAAAGGGTGCAATGACCCCAGCCCTGAATCATCATCTCCGCGACTTCGCGGATAAAGACATTGTCTTCGACGATCAGGATCACGGCCATCAGAGCTATTTCTGCCGTGACACAATGCGCATCGCGGTATCGGAACTCTTCCTGCCAGGATCACGGCTATCAGAGCCCTCTACCGCTATCAGGGCGTAGGTGTAACTCGCACCGCGAGCTAAGGTTGCATGAGGATTACGATAATTTCTCGCATCTAAACCAAGTAGCGGTCGGCGCGGGGCTGCACGAGTCCGCCAGTCCCGCAGGCTTCATTTCGCCGCTTTGGCCCGCCGCTCTTGAGGTACTCCCTTCCGGTGTGAGAGGATAAATCCGCCTTTCGCCGCAGCGATCCTCCCATAAGAGGTTAGCGAAGATGTGGGCAGTCCTGGGTTTCCTCGTAGCGGCGGGTATCGGCTTGCTGGCGGTGCTCGCCGCGGGCCGCCGCGGCTCGGCTCAGCGGGATCGCTACCCATGGAGACTTGCCGAGACGGCCAATCTGCATGTGGGGATCATGGGCAGTCTCGCCGGCTTCGCCTTTACCGGGATCGTGCTGGTCGTGACGCTGGCGCGGGACCGGCCCGGCGTCGCCGAGAGCTCGCTCGACACCGTCATCGTGATGTTCCTGGTGGCCTATCTCTTCTGGGTCGGCAACGCTTTCCTCATCTCCTACATGCCGCACGCCGACACCAGCGGCGACCTGGTGCCGCGCATTCATTTCAGCCTCGCCTCGACGATCGAATACCGCACGGTCTTTGTATCCTGGTTCGCGCTGCTGCCGCTGCTGGAGGCGAATGGGCTCGGCCGCCTCGTCTATGTTCTCTACTTTCTTCTGCCCGCGTCGCTGCTTCTCGGGTCCGTGATCATCGCCATGGCGGCCGACGGCCTCGGTCTCTTGCGGGTCAGGGAAACGTATTTCTCGGCAGTCGTGGGCACGGCTCTCGCACTGGCCTACACCGCCATCGTCGCCTTCGCGTTCCCCGGCGCCCGCTCCCCGTACTCCGCGCTCTACCTCACGCTTGTCATCTTCTGCGTCAACACTTTGGGCTTCGGGCTCGCGGCGCTGACGCCGCTGTCGCCGCGCTATGCCGGCATCAAACAATTCTACAAGCGGCACGGCCGGCGGATTGTGATGGCCGACATGCAACTGACCATGGCGTCGCTCGTGTTTCTGTGGCTCGGTGTCGTCGGAGCGATCTGAATTGTCCAGACAGTTTTTTAAATCCCGGGGATGAATAGAATGACTTGCCGCAGAATTTTACCAAGGGCGCTTGCAATATCGATTTTGTTCGCGGCTTCGGCGGCGCTGCTTTCGCTGGAGGCTCTCGCCGAGGTTCGGTGCAGCGGACATGAGCTCCTATCGACACCGCGGCCGGAAACAAGTTGCCGGGAGGTCACGACCCAGATTTTCGTCTCTCCCGACAAGGCGACGCATGCCTCGGTGCTTCCTTCGGATGTCAGCCTTTACGCCACGCCCGATATGGAAAGCCGCGTCGTGATCCGTACGAGCGCCGGCGACACGGTGACTTCGCGGGATTATGCTTCGCCGCGGGGAGCGAACGGTTATTACGTCCTCAATGCAGAATGGTCGCCCGACTCGCAATTCTTCGTCTACAGCATGGTGTCTTCGGGCGGCCATTCGCCCTGGTCTTTTCCGATCATGGTCTATAGCCGCAAAAAGAATCTGTTCGCCAAATTCAGCGACATGATCAACGGCAAGCCGACGATATCGGGAGAGTTCCAATTTTCCGGACCGCATACGTTGACGGCGAGCACCTGGAACGAGCCCGGCGACATGGACCACAAGGTCCCCGTCAGCGTCGATCTTGAGCAAGCGGTTGAAAAGCTGAAGCCGCACTAGCCACGATTTGCAAAGTGTCGGCGGCACTCTGGCTCGGTAGGGTCCGATGTCTTGTCCGCGCCGATGTCCGCTGATTAGCGTCTGGCGGACCCAATGCGGACATATTTCCGCTTTTGAACCTTTGCAGATATTTGGGTAGTGTTTGCTCTGGGTGGAGGCGGACAAAAGTGAAAGATGACCATGAGCCATGAGGCTCGCTCAACCATGCGAACCATGATTGTCAGGCTTGGTTTCATTGTCGTCGTGGCCCTGTCCATGTTGAGCGGGGCCGGTACAGCCCGCGCCGACAAGCGCGTGGCATTGGTCATCGGCAACTCGGCTTATAAGAATATCGGTCCTTTGGAAAATCCGGCGAACGACGCCAAGCTGATGGCGGATACGTTGCGCCGTCTCGGCTTCACGCTGATCGGCAATAGCGCGCAGATTAATCTCGACAAGGCCGCCTTCGACAACGCCGCGCAGAATTTCGGGCGGCAGTTGCAAGGCGCCGACGTCGGCTTATTCTACTATGCCGGCCACGGCGTACAAATAAGCGGCGCCAATTACCTGGTGCCGGTCAACGCCAATCCGACGCGGGAGGCCGATGTCGATTTCCAGATGGTGGACGTCAATCTGGTTCTCCGCCAGATGCAGGGCTCGGGCACGAAACTCAATCTCGTGATCCTGGACGCCTGCCGGAACAATCCGTTCATTGCCGGGAGTATACGCTCGGTGAACCGCGGGCTGGCGCAGATGTATGCGCCGGAAGGCACGCTCATCTCTTACGCGACGCAACCCGGCAACGTCGCGCAGGACGGCGCCGACGGCAACAGTCCCTACACCAAGGCGCTGGCGCAGACGATCAGCAAGAAGGGGCTCGATATCTTCCAGGCCTTCAACGAAGTCGGGCTCGTGGTGAAGCGCTCGACCGGCGGGGCGCAGCAGCCCTGGGTGTCGTCTTCGCCGATCGACGGCGCTTTTTATTTTGTAGCGCCGGCAGCGGGTGCGCCGACAGAGAGCGCAAGCCGCTCGCGGCGGGAAGACGATGCGACGCAGGCTTGGGCGGCCGTCAAGGACACGACGAACACGGCGATCCTGGAGGCTTTCATCAAGCGTTTCAAAGACAGCTTTTATTCCGACCTCGCGCGCGCGCGGCTCGAGGAATTGAAGAAAACCCAGATCGCCACCGTCGCACCGACGGTTCCGCTGTCGCCGCGGAATGCTCCGCAACCCGGTGCCGGCGATGCCAGCGCTCTGACGAACCTCGCCTTGCAATATGAGGAGGGCGAGGGGATGCCGAAGAATGAGGCGGAGGCGGCGCGCCTCTATCGCCAGGCTGCGGATCTCGGCAATCGGCAGGCGATCCTCAATTTAGGAACGATGTACCACGATGGGCGGGGCGTGACGCAGAGTTATGCCGAGTCCCTGCGGCTATTCCAAAAAGCCGCCGAACTCGGCGATGGGCAGGCAATGACCAATGTCGGCGTTATGTACGCGCATGGCGAAGGAATGCCGAAAAATGGGCCTGAGGCGGTGCGTTGGTATAAGAAAGCCGCGGAGGCCGGTCACCCTGTTGGCCTAACCTATCTCGGCCTTGCTTATGAGAAAGGCGAAATCATTTCGAAAGATTATGCGGAGGCGGCGCGCCTCTATCGCAAAGCTGCCGATCTCGGCGATCGCCAGGCAATCCTCAATTTGGGAACCATGTACTATCGCGGCCGGGGCGTAAATCAGAGTTATACCGAGGCGATGCGTCTATTCCGGCAGGCCGCCGATCTCGGCGACCCCCAGGCAATGAACAACATCGGCGTCATGTACAGCGAAGGTCAGGGCGTGCCGAAGAGCGACACCGAAGCGAGCCGCTGGTATCAAAAAGCAACGAACCTCAAATCGCGCTAACCCGCGGACGAGCCCTAACACCTATTCAATAGATTATTTCGTTCGCGCGCTGCCCTAGCTCAATAATGGTCGGAGCGGCGGATTTCGTGCCTGCGACCGCTAGTCCACCAGAGCAACTTCTGTTTCACTCGGCCTACTCCAATCCTCGGTGAGCACATGTACCAGCCCGAAGCTTTTCGCGTTGACGATTTGCCGCAGATGCATGCGCTGATGCGCGCAAAACCTTTTGCGGCGCTTGTATCGGGTGGATCCGCGGGCGTCTTTGCCACGCATCTGCCGACCGTGCTCAAGGACGACGGACGCTATGGCACCATCGAATGCCATCTCGCACGCGCTAATCCGCACTGGAAGGAATTGGCTCAGGGCAATGAAGCTTTAATGATCTTCCAAGGACCCGAGGGTTACATCTCGCCGAACTGGTATCCCTCGAAAGCCCAACACGGGAAGGTGGTGCCGACATGGAATTATGCAATCGTGCACGCTTATGGCCGCCCGGAAGTGATGCAAGATGAGAACTGGCTGCGCCACCACGTTGCCGAGCTTACCGCTCGGCAAGAGGCAAATGAGACCAAGCCATGGTCTCTGTCGGACGCGCCCGAGACCTACATCAAGGCCATGCTGCGCGGTATCGTAGGCTTCCGCTTCGCCATAACGCGGCTGGAGGGCAAGTGGAAGATGAGCCAAAACCGGGAGATGAAGGATCGCGAAGGCGTCGTGAGCGGTCTCCGCAAGCGAGAAGAAGGCGACGACCTTGAGATGGCCGGCATCCTTTCACGCGGTCTTTCGCCGGGCGATTGACGGAGCGGCGGGATTCGAACCCGCGCCTCCTAGTCCCCCAGCCTAACCGGGTTCGTTGAAATCGCTCAACATTTCTGTAAACCGCCGGCTTTCGTGGGTATTAGAACGCAATTGGTTAGGGGCAATTTGCAAACCGCGGATTTCGTTTTTAGGGTCTAGTGTCTTGCGCGGTAGCGGCCTCATGGGGTTCAGTAGGCTATATTAGCCCCGCCCAACAACCTTCCTCTCGCATGTCGATTGAGAGCATCGCCGGACCGCCGCCCGGGCTGAAACGGATCGCCGCCGACTTCGGCGGCGTCTACGCCGCGAACGCGATCGTGGCGTTCCTGTTCGCGGCGAGCGGGCCGGTCGCGATCATCCTCGCCGTCGGCGCGCGCGGCGGCCTTTCCGAATCCGACATCGCATCCTGGATCTTCGCCGTTTTCTTCGTGAACGGGCTGATCACGATCGCGTTCTCGCTCCTCTACCGGCAGCCGCTCGCCTTCTTCTGGACTATTCCCGGCACGGTGCTGGTCGGGCCGGCGCTGACGCATTTGAGCTTTGCGGAGGTGATCGGCGCGTTTCTCGCCACCGGCGCCCTCATGCTCGTGCTCGGCCTCACCGGTTGGGTGCGCCGCGCGATGGATGCGGTGCCGATGCCGATCGTCATGGCGATGGTCGCCGGCGTGTTCTTGCGCTTCGGGATCGACCTCGTGCTCGCCTTCCGCGACGGCTTCTGGATTGCTTTGCCGATGACGCTCTTCTTCCTCGCGCTGTCGCTGGCCCCGAAGCTCGCCCGCTTCGCGCCGCCGCTGATCGGCGCGCTCGCCGCGGGCTCCCTCGCGGTGTGGTGGACGGGGACCTTCACGCCGCCGGCCGGCGAGCTGTTCGGCTTCGCCGCGCCGAACGTCTATGTGCCACGCTTTTCCTGGCCGGCGATGGTCGAGCTCGTGGTGCCGCTCGCGATCACCGTTCTCGTCGTGCAGAACGGGCAGGGCATTGCGATCCTCACTGCGGCCGGCCACAAGCCGCCGGTGAACGCGATCACCGTCGCCTGCGGCGCCGGTGCGATCGTGTCGGGGTTTTTCGGCGCCGTGTCGACATGCCTGACCGGGCCGGTGAACGCCATCGTCTCGAGCGCCGGCGAGAATGAGCGCCATTACACCGCAGCGGTGTTTGTCGGTGTGCTCGCGCTTGCGTTCGGCCTAGTCGCGCCGCTTTTCACGCGGCTCTTGTTCGGCGCGCCGAAAGCGTTCATCGCGACGCTCGCCGGCCTCGCCATGCTGCGCGTGCTGCAGACCGCGTTCACGGTCTCGTTCCGCGATCGCTGCACGTTCGGCGCGCTCATCACCTTCATCGTTACGGTGGCCGACGTGCCGGTTTTCAACATCGGCGCACCGTTCTGGGGCCTGATGCTCGGCCTCGCGGTGTCCTGGCTCCTCGAGCGCGACGACGTTCGGCGCGCGCAATCGTCCTAGCTCCGTAACTAGATGGTCGGAGCGGCGGGATTCGAACCCGCGACCCCTAGTCCCCCAGACTAGTGCGCTAACCGGGCTGCGCCACGCTCCGACGGGCGCGACTATAGGTGCCGCTCCCGGTGAGGGCAACGCGCGGACGGCGAAATTAGGCATAATTCCAAGCCTTTGTAGAGCTTTAAGCTTTGGCCGGTTAGGTGTGGCGCGAAACAGGAACCGCCCATGCCGCTCACCGCCGAACTTGCAAGACGTCCTTCCGAAGCGCGCGCCGCCGCATCGCGTCCGGCGACGCTCAAGGATGCCCTGGCGCCGCTCGCCATCGAGCACAACGAGTCCTGGGCGTGGGCGAATTACGAGCGCGTCGTCCGCCATCTCGCCGAAGCGTCCGGCGCGAAGAAGCTGATCGAGATCGGCGGCGGCCGCGACCCGCTGTTCGGGCGCGAAATGCTCGCCGAGCTTGGCGCCGAGCTCACCGTCAACGACATTTCGCCGGTCGAACTCGCGGCGCTGCCGAAAGGCTATCGCACCGCTTGCTTCGATATCGCCGGCAACTTATCGCCCGAGGAAATCGCCCGCGGCGGCTATGATCTCGCGTTCTCCCGCATGGTGTTCGAGCACGTCGCCGACGGCAAGCGCGCCTGGAAAAATTTGTTTCGCTTGCTCGCGCCCGGCGGCGTGGGGCTCGCCTTCGTGCCGACGCTCTACGCATTCCCCTTCGTGGTGAATTGGCTTCTGCCCGACGACTTCGCCGCCCGCATCGTCAAGTCGATCTACAAAAACCGCACCGACGACGAAGATCCCATCTTTCCGGCGCGCTATAGCTGGACGGTGGCGAGCGAGCAGAAACTCGCGCCGATGCTGAAAAGCATCGGCTATCGCGAGGCGATGGTGGTGCCGTTCTACGGCCACGGCTATTACCAGCCGTTTCCGATCGTCCGCGACATCCACGCGAAGTTCACCGAGACGGCGCGGGCGCGCGATTGGCGCTTTTTCGCGAGCTACGCCTATATCGCCGCAAGGAAGTGAGCGCGTTCGACCTCTCTACTGTCATGCCCGGCTTTATGACGGGCATCCACGTCTTTCTCCGCTGCAAAGACGTGGATGGCCGGGACAAGCCCGGCCATGACGATGAAAAGATTCAGGCTCGACGCTGCTGCGAGAACCGAGACAAATCGCGCTCGGTGTTGAGCGTCGCGATCACAAGCCCCCAGACGATCCCCATCAACAAATAATAATGCCGCCAGTGGTCGGTATCGACCACGAAGCCTTCGAGGGCGACGCCGGTATAGGTGGCGAGTGCCGCGATGAAATAGGGCTGCCAGGGCGTGCGCTTGAGTACGTTGGCGTATCCCACCCATAGCGTGAAGAGCACGAGGATGGCGTAGGAAATCCCGCCGACCCAGCCGTAGGACGAAAACGCGTTCAGATAAACGTCGTGCGGGTCCTGGCCGTAGAGATTGCGGAACTGATAGGGCCCGAGGCCGTTCGGCCGCTCCAACAGCACCGGAATGCTGTCCTGCTGCTTGGTGAAGCGGCCGCTATCGCCGACGTCGTAATCCTGCGTGAGGCTCGCGCGCTCCTTGAAGACGTCGCCGATGGTGCCGACGGACAGCATCCCCGCCAACAGCACGCCGACGCTGATCGCGGTCAGCGCACTGAAGCTCACGAGGCGGGCGCGGAAACGCGCGCTCGGGCTCGCGACGAACATCAGCGCGATCATCAGGGCGGCGGAAAAGACGAAATGTCCCCAGGCGGCGCGCGAGAAAGTGAGCAGCAGCGCCACCAGAATCGTCAGCGCCGCCACGACGTGGCGAAGCTTCAGTCCTTTGATCAGCATGCCTTGGATCAAGAACAGGATCGGAAGAATGAGATAGGGCCCGAAGACGTTCGGGTCCTTGAAGGTCGCTTTCGCGCGGTTATAGAGCGTGAAATTGTCCCAGGCGCCCGGCACCAGGTTGAAATAACCGATAATGCCGATGACCGCGGCGATGAGCCCGGCGAGGATATAGGCCGTGCGCATGATCTCGAGCCGCCGCACGCTGTCGTGGGCGAAGAGGCAGGCGAAGACGATCGCGGTCATCGCCATGTAGAAGGAAATGGCGATGAACATCACGGCGTCGCGGTCGTAGATCACCGGCACCAGCGCCGCGAGGCCGCTTACGTTCCAGATCAAGAGCAAAAAGACGGGCGGCATGACCTTGCGATCGACCGTGACGCCGGCGGCGAGCGCGCCGAGCGCCAGCAAGCCCACGAACACCTCGTAGGGCGAGGGCTCAATGAAAACGAAGGGGCTTCCGAGGATCGCCGCGAACAGTAAGAGATGCAGAAGCCTTGTCGCGAGCGGGCGATAGCCAATGCGGCGCGCGAGCGGGCCTGCGGCGGAAATTTCCGAGGTCGCGCTCAATAGGCGTTCTCGGCGAAAAGCAGCGCGAAGGGCGTGCGCGCGAGGATGTAGCAGTCGAACAGCACCGACCAATTCTCGATGTAATAAAGGTCGTGCTCGACGCGGCGCTGAATCTTTTCGTTGGTGTCGGTCTCGCCGCGCCAGCCGTTGATCTGCGCCCAGCCGGTGATGCCGGGCTTGACGCGATGGCGCGCGAAATAGCCGTCGACCACCTCGTCATAGAGCTGGTTCTCGGCCTTGGCGTGCAGCGCGTGCGGCCGCGGGCCGACGAGCGAAAGGTTGCCTTTGATCGCGACGTTGACCAGCTGCGGCAACTCGTCGAGGCTCATCTTGCGCAGCACCCGGCCGACGCGCGTCACCCGCGGATCGTCCTTGGTGACGAGCTTCGCGGCGGTTGCGTCGGTTTGATCGGTATACATCGAACGAAACTTGAACACCTCGATCAGCTCGTTGTTGAAGCCGTAGCGCTTCTGCTGGAAGAACACCGGACCGCGGCTGTCGAGCTTGATCGCGATGGCGCAGAGCGCCATCACCGGCAGCGCCGCAATCAACAGAAGCCAGCCCACGATACGGTCGAACAGCCACTTCGCCACGTAATTCCAGTCGGCGATCGGGCGGTCGAGCACGTCGAGCACCGGCACGTTGCCGATGTAGGAATAGGCGCGCGGCCGGAAGCGAAGTTTGCTCGTGTGCGCGGCCAATCGAATGTCGACCGGCAACACCCATAATTTCCGCACCATCTGCAACACGCGCTCCTCGGCCGTAATGGGGAGCGACACGAGCAAGAGATCGATGCGGGTGCGGCGCGCGAACTCGACGAGATCGTCGACGGTGCCGAGCTTCGACTGCCCCGCAATGCTCAGCGGCGAGCGGTCGTCGTTGCGGTCGTCGAATACGCCGCGGATGACGAGATCGGAATCGCGCTGGGCATCGAGCGCATGAATGAGCGCTTCGCCGGCGCCGCCGCCGCCGACGATGACGGTCCGGCGCACGAGCCTGCCCTCGCGCGTCCAATGGCGCACGAGCGCGGAAAGCAGAAACCGGCCGCCATAGAGGAACAGGAGCACGCTGCCGAACCAGGTCGCGGCCCAGACGCGGGAGAAATCTCCCTCCGGCCGCACGAAGAAGGCGAGGGCCGCCGCGCCCAGCATCACCAAAAACCAGATCACGCCGACGCGGCTCAGTTGCTCGACGCGCGTGCGGAGCGAAGCCACGCTGTAGAGATCGGAGAGTTGGAAAATCGTGACGGTCGCGATCGAAATGCCCGCGATCGCAAGAAAGTAACGCCAGGAGAAAGGCTCGTGCGGCTGCACGTAGCCGCGAAAGACCGCGAGCCCGAGGCCGAGGATCGCCACGAATTCATAGAGGCGGATGAGCCCGCCGAGAACCACGGCGGAGACCGCCCGCGGCACGGGTTCGGCCGCGATCATGCGCGCGAGCGAGCCGAGTTCGCGCGGCTTCGACGCCGGCGCCGCGTGCGCCGCCGCTCCCGCTCGTGCCGCGCCGCCGTCGGCGCGCATCCATTTGTTCGCGTCGAATTCGCTCATCGGGTTTCGCGCAATCCTTGGGTCCTGGAAGCGCCGGATATAGGCGCTTTCCGCGGCAATCCGAGGCCGCTGCCGGGAGGCTAAGGGGAATTTCTGTCGGAAGGTTTAATGAAAGAATTAACCAAGCTGCAGACTGGCAGTGGGTTTCAGTTCGTCATGGCCGGGCTTGTCCCGGCCATCCACGCCTTTGGGAAAAGAAAGACGTGGATGCCCGGCACAAGGCCGGGCATGACAGTAAAATACCGTTATCTCCTCGCCTCGCGGTAGGCGGCCAGCACGCCATCGGTCATCGCCGCGACGCTGAATTGGCGGGCGACGCGCTCTTGCAGCCGCCTCGTGCGGAGGGCGGCATCGCCCTCCAGCGTCCGCATGATGGCTTCCGCCAGCGCCGCCGGATCCTCCGGCGGCACCAGCGCCGTCGCATCGGGGCCGAAAATTTCCGCGATGCCGCCGACGCGAGTGGCGACCATGGGCACGGAAGCGGCGGCGGCTTCGAGCACGATATAGGGGAGCGACTCGGCGCGGCTCGGGACGACGAGCACGCGGCCGCGCCTGAACGCCTCGCGCGCGGGTTTTCCGCCGCCGAACTGGATGTGGGACGAAAGCCCGCGCCGCTCGACCTCCGCGCGGTAAGCGCCCGCGTCCGGCCCGTCGCCGAACAGGATCGCGCTTTCGATGCGCTCGCCGGCCAAGAGCCGCGACAGCGCCTCGATCAGCACGTCAACGCCTTTGAGGCGGCGAAGCTCTCCGACGAACACGACGTCCTCGGCATCGGCGTCGGGGGCGACCGCTGCAAGCTCGTCGGGCCGCACGCCATTATGAACGACGCGGGCCGGCGCCAGCGGTGCGGCGATATTCTGGCGGAAGGCGGCAAGGGCAAATTCGCTTTCAAATAGAAAGAGTTGCGTGCGGCGGGCGAGAAAGCGCTCGAGCGAGAGGTAGAACCAACCGAGGGGGGTTACTGCGGCGTAATGCAGGCTGCCGCCATGCGGCGTATAGACGCGAAGCGCCTCCGTGCGCGCGAGCCGCGCATAGGCGCCGCCCTTGGCGCCGTGGCCGTGAACGATTTCGACTTTGCTGTCGTGCGCGAGACGCTCGACCAGACGGACGGCGTTGAAATCCGACGGCCCGAGATGCCGGCTCATCAGCACGCGATGGATGCCGAGGCTCGCCGCCGGTGCGAGCCTTTGCAGCGCGCGCTCCGCCTCCGCTCCGCCGGTGGTGGAATCAAGCACGAGACCGATCGCATGGCCGCGCGCGGCCAGCGCTTCCGCGAGATCGGCGACGTGACGAAACAGCCCGCCGACCGGGGCGCGCAACACGTAGAGGATGCGCAAGGGGCGGCCCGTCATGGCCCTGCTCAGAGCCAGCGCTCCTCGACGGTGATCGTGTCGCCGGGCCGCAGCGGATAGGAGAGGGGCACGAAGGCGTGAATGGTGCGGCCTTCGATGATGCGCGCGACGCTGGCGCCGGACTTCAATGCGCGCGGGCTGAAGCCGCCGGCCACCGCGACCGCGGACTCCACCGTCAGCCCGTTGACATAGGCGTATTGGCCGGCGGTCGTGACCTCGCCGAGGATGAAGAAGGGCCGGTAGCTCTCGACTTCGACGGCGACATGCGGCTCGCGAATGTAGCCGCCCTTGAGGCGCGCCACGATCGAGCCCGACAAATCGCTGGTGGTCTTGCCGCGCGCCTCCACGGCGCCGATCAAGGGCATGGTGATCTTGCCGGCGCTGTCGACGGCGTAGGAATTGGAGAGGCCGTCCTGGCCGAATACCACGACGCGCAGCCGGTCGCCGGCGTCGAGCGTGTAGGGGGCCTCGAAAGCGGGATCGATCCTGTCGGGCATCCTGCTCGCGCAGGAGGCAAGCATGAGCGCGAAGGCGGCGACGAGAACCGTTCGAACGAGCATGGGCGGCCGCTTGCAAGCGTGAATCGTTTGTTAATTCTTAGCGGCGGCATGGTTAATGAACCCTTCACCGCGGCGGGGGCGCGGGCAGGGGTTAACCCGATGGCAACCCTAATGATTTCTTATGGCGAACGGTTCCGTTGAGTTGGGAGTTCGCCGAGCATGCGTCGCGACAGGGCGTCCAAACCTAGCGCCGCCCCGATCGAGACCGAGGGCGAACTCGACCTGCGCGCCCTCGGCAACGCGCTATGGCGCAAACGCCGCTGGATCGTGATTCCGACGATTCTCGCGGCCCTCGTCGCCTTCGCCGCCGTCAACGTAATTACGCCGCGTTACCGCTCGGAAGCGCGGGTGCTGATCGAGAACCGCGAAACGTCCTATAGCCGCCCGGAGAACGATCGCAGCGCCGATCGCGACCGCACGCTTTTGGACGCCGAGGCGGTGCAGAGCCAGGTGCAGATTTTTCAGTCGCGCGATCTCGCGCGCAAGGTGGCGCGCGACCTCAAGCTCGCCGAATACAAGGAATTCAATTCCGAAAGCACCGCGCACCAGATCATGACGGCGCTGGTGTCGCTGGTCGGATTTACACGCGAGCCCTCGCGCAAGACGGTGGAGGAGCGGGTGCTGGAGCGCTATTACGATAATCTCACGGCCTATCAGGTCGAGAAGTCCCGGGTGGTCGCGGTCGATTTTCAGTCCGAGGATCCGGAACTCGCCGCCAAGATCGCGAACGCGATCGGCGTCGAATATCTCGCCATGCAGCAGCAAGCAAAACGCGAGGCGATGAAGCAGGCGGGCCTGTGGCTCGCGACCGAGATCGATCAGTTGCGAGCGCGCGTCGCCGAAGCCGAGGCGAAGGTCGAAGTATTCCGCACCCGCTCGAACCTCTATGTCGGCAACAATAACAACCAGCTCGGCACGCAATCGCTCGGCGAATTGAATACCCAGCTCGTCAATGCGCGCGGGCAGAAAGCCGATTTCGAGGCGAGGGCGCGCTTCATCCGCGATCTCTTGAAGAGCGGCAAGCCGATTGAAGCGGCCGACATCACCAACTCCGAATTAATCCGGCGGCTCGCCGAGCAGCGCGTCACCTTGCGCACGCAACTCGCTGAGCAGTCCTCGACGCTCCTGCCGCAGCATCCCCGCATCAAGGAATTGAATGCCCAGCTCGGCGATCTCGACATCCAGATCCGCCTGGAGGCCGAGAAGCTCGTGCGCTCGCTCGAAAACGACGCGCGGATTGCGGGCGCCCGCGTCGAGACCTTCGGGGCGCAACTCGACCAATTGAAGCAGCAGCAATCGGCGCTGGGGGGACAGGACGTGCAATTGCGCGCGCTCGAGCGCGAGGCGAAGTCGCAGCGCGACCTTTTGGAATTGTATCTCGCGCGCTATCGCGACGTGACGGCGAGGGAGACGCCGGACGCCGTGCCCGCCGACGCCCGCATCATTTCGCAGGCGGTGGCTTCATCGACGCCGCACTTTCCGAAGAAGCTCCCGATCGTGGCGGTGGCGGCGATCGGCATGTTCATGTTTACGCTCGCCCTCGCGGCGATGGGCGAGCTCTTGAGCGGCCAGGTCTACCGGCCGGTGGAAACCGTGGCGGTGCCTGAGCCGGCACCGGCGCCCGTCGTGCCGGCGCGCGCGCCTTCGAGTCTGGCGGCAACGCCGGAAGCCGTTCAACAGCGTCTCGGCGAGCTGGCCGATCGAATGCGTGCGCTCGGCAGCGGCATTTATCTCGTCGGCCGCGCCGGCGCGCACGAGCCTTCGGGCCGCATCGCCGTGCATCTGGCGCGCGATCTCGCGGCGAGCGGCTCGCGGGTTTTGTTTCTCGATCTCGACGCGGAAGCGGCCCCTTCGGCGGCGCTGTTGCCGGAGCCGCGGGTGGCGGGCCTTTCGGATCTGCTTGCGGGGGCGGCGCTTTTCGGCGATGTGATTTATCGCGACCGCGCCTCGCGCATCCATGTCATTGCGCCGGGCCGCACGGCCCGCGAGGCCCAGCAAATTCTTGCAGCCGATCGGCTTTCGATCGTGCTCGGCGCCTTGTCGCAGACTTACGACTACGTGGTGGCGGCCGTGCCGGCGCTTGCCGGCCTCCCCGGCGCCGATCGGCTTGCGCGCTTTGCGCGCGCGACCGTTTTAGTCGCAGGCGAGGGCGGGGAAGCCGCGGCATCGGCGGAAGCAGAAACGCTCGCGGCGAAGGGCTTCGCCAACGTAATGACCGCGGCCGTGGCCGATACGCCGACCGACCGTTCAGGCGGCCGCGCCGCCGCCTGATTTTTCTTTTCTCGCGAGCATCCGGCGCAACGCGAGCGCGAGTTCCAACGCGCGCGGCGAGCGCTTGACCCAACGCTTCAAGGTCGCCTTGGCCGCCATCGCCGCGGCAAGCGCCTGGCCGCGTGGCGACAGGCCAAAGAAAGAGTCGAACAAGGGCTCGGCCGCGTCGGAGAAGAAGGATTTGTACTGCGCTTCGCCGACGCCGTGATCGTAGATGGAAACCCCGCGCGCGAGGCAATCGCGGATCACCTGGGTGAGCAACAGCAGGCCGGGGCTTTGACGTGCGCCGTCGCCGAGCGTGTAGGAGTTGAACATCGACGAAAAACGTCGCCCGTCGTTGACGCCGGCGAAGATCGCGAGCACTTCATCGTCGGATTCGAGCGCATGGATCTCGATCACCGGCTTTTCTTGCTCGAGACCAAGCAGGCACGCCTCGTGGATGAAATCGGAAACACCCGGCGAGGCGAACACATTGTCGATGCCCTGCTCGGCGAGGCGGGCCGCCTTCTGGGCCAAAAAAGCGTCGAGGTAGCGCTCGACATCGGTCGCGGTTTTCGCGCGGGCGTAACGATAGCCCGGAAGCTTTTGCAGCTTGCGCTCCTTGGTGCGCAAGCGCCCGCGCATGCTGCTCGAAAGCACGCGCTCGAACAGCTCCTCGGCCGAGCCCGCGAGCGCCAGGCGAAAGCCGTCGCTCGGCGAATCTTGATGGGCGAGCACCCGAAGCGGATTTGGCAGGCCGTCCCAGCTCTCGGGTTGATTGAGGAGCTCGATCGCGTCGAGCTCGGGTCGCGCTTCCGCGAGCCAATCGATCAGCGCGCGCAGGAGGGCGGCATCGCAGACAAAATCGCGCCGCCAGGGACCGAAATTATAGTTCGCGTGCTTGCCGCCGAGGAAACGCACAATCGCGAAACGGCCGCTGACGAAGGCGCCGAGCGGCAGGAGAAAAAGCGGATCGCCCTTGGCGTCGAAGCCGGTGACGAGGAGTGGCGATACCCCTTCTGCCGCACCGACATGGCGCTGCCAGCCCGCGACCCAATCGAAACGCTGGTAGGGGGTCAACACGCCGGAGGCTTCGAGCTTCCGCCAGTGCGACTCGGCCGCACGGATGTCGGCGATCAGTTCGAGGCGCGCGATTCCGCGCGACGAAAGGGCGGCCGGCAGCCGCGCCCCCGTCCATTCCCTCTCTCGCTCCGCGCGTGCGCGCGGAAATACAACGGCCTCGCCCGCCATTCGAAGACCCTTCCTGAATTCGGCGATCAGATTGATGAACAAATACTAATTTTCTTACCGAGAACTTTAGAACGCGCGCCGGGCGGGGTTTTGCCTCCGCCCTCGGCTTTTCCGGGAATGCGGGAATAACGGCGGCTCGGAACCAGTCTCCATCACAGAACCCCCGATTCCGGCGACTTTTTCGCCAAGAGGAGATCGAGATGGCAGACGACCGTATGGAAGACGGCGGCCCGAAAATGGATCGCCGCGGCGCCTTGGAGTGCATGATCTGGGCCGGAACCGGGGTGTTGTGGACGGTTGCGGGCGGCGTGCCGAAATCGCTCGGCCTTATCGGCGAGGCGCTTGCCGCCGACCCGAAAGGCTTCACCTTCCTGCAGATCAGCGATAGCCACGTCGGCTTCGACAAGCCCGCCAATCCGAACGCGCTCGGCACGTTGAAAGAGGCCATCGCCAAGGTGAAGGCGATGCCGGCAAGGCCTTCGTTTATGATTCATACCGGCGACATCACCCATCTTTCGAAGCCGGCGGAATTCGACAATGCCGATCAAGTCATCAGCGACGCCAAGCTGCAAGTGCACTACGTGCCGGGCGAGCACGACATCATCGATGAAGACCGCGGCAAGGCTTATCTCGAACGCTACGGCAAGGGCTCGAAAGGGGCGGGCTGGTACAGCTTCGACGATGGCGGCGTCCACTTCATCGGTCTCGTCAACGTCGTCGATCTGAAAGGCGGCGGCCTCGGCAATCTCGGCGCCGAGCAGCTCGCTTGGCTCGAGGACGACGTCCGGGGCAAATCGGACAGCACGCCCATCGTCGTCTTCGCCCACATTCCGTTGTGGATCGTTTATCCGCAGTGGGGCTGGGGAACGGAGGACGGCATGCGGGCGCTCTCGCTACTCAAGCGCTTCGGCTCCGTCACCGTGCTGAACGGCCACATCCACCAGCTCATTCAGAAAGTGGAGGGCAATGTGACGTTCCACACGGCGATGTCCACGGCCTTCCCGCAACCGGCGCCCGGCGCGGCGCCGTCGCCGGGGCCGATGCTGGTGCCGGCGGAGAAATTGCGCAGCATGCTCGGCCTCTCGAGCGTCACGGTGAAGCAAGGCCAAAAGCCGCTCGCCATCGTCGACACCACCCTCGCAAGCTAAAGCGAGGGGAAAGATCATGATCGAACCGAACCGCCGGCTGGCTACGACGCTTGCGTTGGCGCTAGCCGTCGCCATGGGCAGCGCGGCCGCCTGGTGTGCGAACGGTCAGGCGCTGGCGCCAACTGCCACGGCGAAGGTCATGATCGACAACTTCACCTTTGCGCCGGCCGAGTTGACGATATCCGTCGGCACCACCGTGACCTGGGACAATCACGACGACATTCCCCATTCGGTGGTGGAGAAAAACAAGCTTTTTCGCTCGCAAGCGCTCGACACCGAGGAGTCCTACTCGTTCACATTCGCGCAAGCCGGCACCTACGACTATTTCTGCGGGTTGCATCCGCACATGGTCGGTAAGATCATCGTCAAGCCGTGAGCGGCGGGAATCCAACCTATCCCTCTTTTTCGGTCATCGAGCGCCAACTCGAACCGGAAAAGGTGCGCCGTGCGCGCGCGGAGGTTTGGATCGTCCGGCCGGGCGAGGGAGGGACGATAGGTCAGCCCGTGGACGAAAAGGACAAGCGCAAGCTATTCGATGAAGTCTTCCTGCCGCACCTGGTGCAGGCCTATCGCTTGGCGCGTTGGCTGACCGGAAATGCCGCCGATGCCGAGGACGTGGTGCAGGAAGCCTCGCTCCGCGCCTTCCGCGGAATTGCCGGCTACGGCGGCATCAATGCGCGCGCCTGGTCGCTTACGGTCGTGCGCAACACGGCCTATAGCTGGCTGTTGAAGAACCGTCCGGCATCGGTGGTGTTCACCGAGGATCTTGACCGCGCCGAGCAGGAACGCATCGAGCAGCCCGCGGCCGAGGAAGCCACATCGCCTGAAGGTGTTTTGCTCGCCAACGCCGAGGCCGCGGAAGTACGTGGGGCGATCGCCGCGCTTCCGGCCCCTTTTCGGGAGGTCATCGTTTTGCGTGAATTACACGAACTCAACTATCGCGACATTGCCGAGATCACCAACGTGCCGATCGGCACGGTGATGTCGCGGCTTTCGCGCGCGCGCCGGATGCTGATCGCGGCGTTGAGGAAAATGTCATGAACCCATCGTCTCGCGACCACGAGGATGGCCTGTTGCAGGCGCATGCCGACGGCGAATTGGATTCGGCCTCCGCTGCCGGCGTGGAACAACGGCTGGCGGCCGATTCCGCCTTGCGCGCGCGTTATGAATCAATCTTATCGCTGCGCCGCTTGTTGCGCGCGGTCCCCGACGACGACGTGCCTTTGCAGCGGCTGCGAACGCGGATTGACGCCGCGATCGACGCGCCTGCAGCAAGCGAGCGGTCATGGCGCGCGATGGCGGCCGCGGTGCTGATCGGCGCGGTCATCGGGGCTGCCGCCACGCTCGCTCTCGTGCGTTCCAATTCCGGACGAGAGGCTTCGAGCCTCGTCGTGACGAACCATATCCGCGCGCTTTTGGCGCCGCAGCCTTTCGACGTCGCCTCTTCGGACCGGCATGAAATCAAGCCGTGGTTCACGAGCCGGCTGCCGGAGTCGCCGCAGATCGTCGATCTTGGCGGCGACGGATTTACCCTTGTCGGCGGCCGCGTCGACGTCTTGGGCGAGCAACCGGTCGCCACCGTGGTCTACCGTCATGGCGGCCATACCATCAGCCTCACGACGCTGCGCGGGCCGCGCCGGGTCTCCGGAGGAAGTATCGCCGGCTACAATGTACGGACCTGGCAGGCGGGGAATTCACCTATGTCGCCGTCGCCGACCTGCCGGAAGCCGATCTCGACCAGTTCGAACGCGCTTTTTTGGCCGGCCTATCGCATTGAGGGGGAAAGTTCCGCAGAACCGGCAACGGAAAGACGAGATTTCCCTTGGCATAGTGGCGCCGCATAGGGGGCGGCGTGCGGCCGCCTCGGAAGGGGACGATGCCGAACCTGCGCAATGCCGTATTCCGGGCGGGACTGGAGGCGCTGTATTTTTCCGGCGCCCACCGCGCCTTGCGGCCGCTCTATGGCGGGGTGGGGGCGATTTTCACGCTCCACCACGTTCGCCCGCGCCCGAAAGGCCGCTTCCAGCCGAACCGGCTCTTGGAAATCGAGCCGCATTTTCTTGAAAGCGTGATCGTGCGCTTGCGTCGGCGCGGCGTCGATATCGTCAGCCTCGACGAGATGCGCCGCCGGCTCCTTGAGCGGGATTTTTCCCGCCATTTCGTTTCGCTGACTTTCGACGACGGCTATCGCGACAATCTCGAATACGCCCTGCCAATTCTAGAGCGGCACGAGGCACCGTTCGCGCTGTTCGTCGCGACGAGCTTTCCCGATCGGCTCGGCGAATTGTGGTGGGTGGCGCTGGAGCGCGTCGTGGCGGTGGCCGATCGCATCGTGATCGAGATCGGCGGCGAGGAGCGTTTTTTTTATTGCGAGCGGACGGCGAAGAAATACGAGGTTTACGCGCAGCTCTACTGGTGGCTGCGTTCGCTCGGCGACGAGAGGAAGATGCGGCGCATCGTGCGCGATCTCTGTCGGCGCTACGGCGTCGATCTCGATGCGCCATGCCGCGAATTTTGCATGGGCTGGCCCGAAATCGCGGCGATGGCGAAGAGTCCGTTGGCGACCATCGGCGCGCATACGATCAATCACGTGATGCTCGCGAAATGGCCGGCCGGCGAGGCGCGCGAAGAGATGAAGCGGAGCCGCGAGGTGATCGAGGCGGCGCTCGGCGTGCGCTGCGAGCATTTTGCTTTTCCGGTCGGCGACAAGGGCTCGGCCGGTCCGCGCGAGTTTCAGCTGGCGCGCGAGATTGGTTTCAAGACGGCGGTCACGACGCGGCCCGGCGTGTTGTATCCCGAGCACAGCGAGCACCTCACGGCGCTGCCGCGCGTGTCGTTGAACGGCCATTTCCAGGCGGCGCGTTTCGTCGACGTGTTCCTGTCGGGCGCGCCGTTCGCGCTGTGGAACCGCTTCAAGCGCGTGGACGCGGCGTAATTAGTCCGGCCGCGACATCCAGCGGATCAGAAGGCCCGCGGGCAAGACCCAGACAAGGCCGAGCACCACAAAAACGGCGGCTTGCATCGCGGCCGAAAGCGCCGCGACGCGGCCTTGCGCGAGGCTCATCGCGAACAGCCCCCAAAAGCCGACAAGGGCGAGCAAAAGGGCGGTGCCGATGAGTTTGCGCGAGCGCTGATGCATGAGGGGCCGGGTGCAAGCATGGTTTGCGCGGATGCGCGGGGGCTAGGGCACTATCGCTTCAGGTTAAATCACCCGCGCGTACATAACAATTTGCCGGAGCATGATCTTTTCCGAAAACCGGTTCCCACTTTTCGGGATCATGCTCTATATCTGCCGTGTGCCGAAATGAAAACCGCCCACAAAACGAAAACGCCGATCGCGAGGAAATCGCAGGCCGAGCGCATGCGGCCGGTGCGGCGCTGGCTCTACGTCATTGCCGCGCTGGTGGCGCTGATGGTGGTGCTCGGGGGCACCACGCGCCTCACGGGCTCCGGACTCTCCATCACCGAGTGGAAGCCGGTCACCGGCATCGTGCCGCCGATCTCGGAGGCCGATTGGCAGGCGGAGTTTGAGAAATACAAATCAATCCCGCAATTCCAGCAAATCAATTCGGACATGAGCTTGAACGAATTCAAGCTCATCTATTGGTGGGAGTGGAGCCATCGCGCGCTGGGGCGCTTGCTCGCGATCGTATTTCTCCTGCCCTTCTTCTGGTTCCTATCGCGCCGGCTCGTCGATCGCGCGCTCGGCTGGAAACTTGGCGGGCTGTTCGCGCTTGGCGGGCTGCAAGGCGCGATCGGCTGGTGGATGGTGGCGTCGGGCTTGAGCGAGCGAACGGATGTGAGCCAATACCGGCTCGCGGTTCACCTCACGCTCGCCTGTTTCATCCTCGCGGCGATTGTCGCGGTGGCGACAAGCCTTGAGCGGCGAAAGAAAAAGCCGTCGTCCGTGCGCGTTCGATACGGCGCGATTTCCATTCTCGCGCTCGTCTTCGTGCAGATTTTTCTCGGCGCGCTGGTGAGAAGACGAATGCCGGGCTCACCTTCAATACCTGGCCGTTGATGGACGGGAATTTCATTCCGCCCGTGGCCTCGCTGTTCGCGATAAATCCTTGGTGGAAAATCTGTTCGAGAACGTGCTGACCGTGCAGTTCGACCACCGCATGATCGCCTACGCACTGTTCGCGCTCGCGGCTTTTCACGCCTTCGATACCGAACGAAATGCGCGCGGACTGGCCTTCGGCGCCTCGATCCTGTTCGCGCTCGTGACCACGCAGACGATGCTGGGGGTGCTCGCATTGCTATGGTCAGCACCCTCGCTGGCGCTGCTGCATCAAGTAGGGGCGATCGTCGTGCTCGTGGCGGGGGTTCGGCATCTTGCCCAGTTCCGGATGTGACCGCCGGACCGCTTAATAACTATTTGTTTATAAACGGCTTTTTCCCTGTTGCGATTAAGTCACGGTGGACGAGTTCTGCGGCCGGATCGTTTTGTTGCTGGGCGCGCGCCCTGCCTGCGGATAGTCTTTCGTTGAAGTGATTTTCGATTCCCGGGGGGCTTTCGATGAAAAAAATTGTCGCGGTTGTTGCAGCCGTTGCTGCGCTTTTGAGCGTGCCGGCGTTCGCTGCCGAATTCCCATTGAAGGCCGTACCGCTGCTGTTCGACTGGACAGGTTGGTATGGCGGCGTAAATACCGGCTACAGCTGGGGAAGAGGTCAGCAACAGGATTTCGAACAATTCCGCCACGCAGCCAACTCCTCTGGATGTGTCCATCCGTCATCGAGGCTTCGGGAGTTCAGCGGCGAGGGGGGGTATTGCTGGCAGCGAAATGGCCACGGCCTGCACGGCTGCGAACTTGCCTACGGTGACGTGCATCGAAGTACGCTATGACAGTGCGGAAGACATGGCCGTGAACAACTAATGTTCTTGGCGATCCGGGTGATTCGAGACCAACCCACCAAGCACCATTATGATTGGTCCACACCTCGGCATCCTGACCGATGCCAATATGACGATGTGGTATCTCACAGGGGGACTGGCGCTTGGTCAAAGTGAAGTTCAAGCAAGCATTGCTGGCTTTGGGACGAGTGGTGAGAAGTGGAAGGCAGGTTTTTTCCTTGGCGCCGGCGTGGAGCGTGTCGTTACCCGCAACTGGAGCTGGAAGCTCGAGTACGACTATGTAAAGTTTGGGGGCGATGGAGTGAGCGCAACATTTCCGGCCGGGACTGCCGGTAATCGCAACGTTCTCTTTGTGAACCCAGTCACCATTACCGGCAATAAGAATGCCTACGACAACAAGATCAGTTTCGGCATCAACTATCACTTCGGTTCGATCTGATCGCGGTTTTCGTACCGGAGACGGTATTATCAATTAGCGAAGCCCGGCATTAACGGGGCTTTTTGCTTAGCGGGTGGTGCGCGACTTCAGCGAGGCGCAATCGGAAAATCATAATAGCCGCCGCCGTCACCGCTATAGTCGAAGTGCCACCATTGCATTCGGGCGCATCGCTCCTGTTCGCGTTCGTGACCGCGCAAACAAAGACTAATGCTGCTACTTAAACCATTGTAAATTAATGTGTTTTCCATGTGGCCGTTTTGTCACAGCTAGAACGAATGTTGGATAACAAGCAAAATGGTCTATGACGCCGCTTCGTCGCCTTCTAATCTTGGGTTGAATTGGTAGGCGGAAGAATCCAAATGAAGAAAGTCCTCGCAGCGGGCATTGTGGCCGCTGTCATTTCAAGCGTGCCCGCCGTAGCGGCTCCGCCCTCCGCACCGATATTCAATTGGACGGGATTCTATGCTGGCGTGCAGGCAGGCAGTAGCTGGAGCAGCACAACGGACGATGTCGGCCCGCACGGCTTTTTACCAGCCGCAATTCGCCAAAGTGTCAATCCTGATCCCTCAGGCGGTATCGTCGGTGCTCATGCCGGATATAATTATCAATTGAATATGGCCGTCCTTGGCATCGAAACAGATCTATCGTTTGCAAACATACGCGGACGCGATTCAGTACTAGCTCCAAATGGGTCCAACTTTACGAATGCTGATCAGCGCATAGATTGGTTCAGCACCGTCCGGGGCCGCATTGGATTTACGCCGGACGGCCAATGGCTCGTTTACGGAACTGGCGGCTGGGCTTTTGGTGGGGCCAAGCTGAATACGAGCGTGATTTCGGTCGCTCCCTGCGGGATTGGAATTTGCGAAGTCGGCCCGACGGTATCGAAGACGTTGACGGGTTGGACTGGGGGTGGCGGTGCAGAATACGCGCTACTCAACAATTGGACCTTCAAGTTCCAATATCTTTATTATGATCTTGGAAAAATCTCTCATCGAATTACTGACACAACTTCCGGTATTTCCGATTTTGGGCCTACCGCGAATTTCAAGGGAAACATCATCGAGATGGGATGGAGTTACAAATTTGGAAGCCGTTAAACGTGCTTTCAGCCCCCTTCGCCGATTGAAATACAAAACCCCGGGCTCAGCTGGGGTTTTTGTTTCATGACCGGTCTGCGTGATCCGAATTCCGCTCA
>CAVVVV010000006.1:0-14164 GCA_963751685.1 uncultured Alphaproteobacteria bacterium
AAATATTGACGATGCGGCCGAACTTGCGGCCGCGCATTCCCTCGATCACGGGGCGGCACATACTGAAGAGCGAATTGAGATTGGTGCCGATCACCGTATTCCACTGCTCCGGCGTCATGCGGTGGAACATGGCGTCGCGCGTGATCCCGGCATTGTTGACGAGGATTTCGATGGGCCAACTCGGCCTCGACCTCCTTCACGCCGGCGCTGCAGGCGTCGAAGGAACTCACGTCCCACTTGAACACGGCAATGCCGGTCTCGGCCTTGAACTTGGTCGCGGCCTCGTCGTTGCCGCCGTAATTGGCGGCGACCTTATAGCCCGCCGCTTTCAGCGCTATCGAGATGGCCGCCCCGATCCCGCGAGTGCCGCCGGTCACCAACGCTACGCGACTCATGATCCCACCCCTTATTCTCCCCTTGGCCTGCAACGCCCGCGAACTGAATGCCGCGGTTCGCTCGTGCTACTTCACTGCCGCTCCACGCACATGGCAATGCCCATGCCGCCGCCGATGCAGAGCGTGGCGAGCCCGCGCTTGGCATTGCGCCGCTCCAACTCGTACAACAGCGTGACGAGAATCCGCGTGCCCGAGGCGCCGATCGGATGACCGATGGCGATGGCACCGCCATTCACGTTCACCCGCTCGGACTTCCAGCCCATGTCCTTGTTCACCGCGCAGGCTTGCGCCGCGAAGGCCTCGTTCGCTTCGACGAGATCGAGGTCGTCGGCCTTCCAGCCGGCCTTTTTCAGCGCCGCGCGCGAAGCCGGAATCGGACCCACGCCCATGATCGAAGGATCGACGCCCGCCTGCCCCCAAGACGCGATGCGGGCGAGGACTTTCTTTCCCGCCTTCGCCGCGGCGCTCGCTTTCATCAGCACCACCGCGGCGGCGCCGTCATTGATGCCCGAGGCGTTGGCGGCGGTGACCGAGCCTTCCTTGTTGAAGGCGGGCTTCAGCTTCGTGACCGCGTCCATCGTCGCGCCATGGCGGATGTATTCGTCCGCGTCGACGATGACATCGCCCTTCTTCGAGGCGATCTTCACCGGCGCGATCTCGGTTTTGAACTTGCCGGCCTTCTGCGCCGCCTCGGCCTTGTTCTGCGAAGCGACCGCGAATTCGTCCTGCTGTTGGCGGGTGATCTGCCACTGCTTGGCGACGTTCTCGGCGGTGCCGCCCATGTGATAGCCGTTGAAGACGTCCCACAGGCCGTCCTTGATCATCGTGTCGATGAATTCGACCGAGCCCATCTTGTGTCCGGCGCGCAGATACGCGCAGTGCGTCGACTGGCTCATCGATTCTTGGCCGCCGGCGATCACGATTTCGGAATCGCCGTTCAGGATCGCCTGATAACCGAGCGCGATCGAGCGCAGGCCCGAGCCGCAGACCTGGTTCACGGACCAGGCCGGCACCTCGATCGGCACGCCGGCCGCGATCGAGGCCTGGCGGGCGGGATTCATGCCCTGCCCCGCCGTCAGGATTTGCCCCATGATGACTTCCGAAACCTGCTTGCCTTCGATGCCCGCGCGCGCCATCGCCGCTTCGATGGCGACCTTGCCGAGATGGTGGGCCGGCACGGCGGCGAATGCTCCGTTGAACGAGCCGACGGGCGTGCGCGCCGCGCCGACGATGACGACATCGTCCTGCATGAGAATTCTCCTTGTTTACGGCTCGGCGGCCTTGGCCGCGGCCCGGCTATCCTTTGATTAAGCATCGTTGGTGGGGGCGGCGGGCGATGTCAATAAGCCGTCCCTGCCATGGCCGCCGGTTAGGCATGCCCAAAGCGCGGGCTTATAAATGGGTAGCCCCTCTGCCGGAAACGTCATAAGGTCGTGGCTTCCGGGGAGAATAGTGTTGGGTGAGCGTATGAACGTCATGGCCAAGAACCCAGAACCGGTCACCATCAAAAAGTACGCCAACCGGCGGCTCTACAATACGGGCACGAGCACCTACGTCACGCTCAAAGACCTCGCCGTCATGGTCAAGGAAGGTGAAGACTTCGTCGTCTTCGATGCGAAGACCGGCGAAGAGATCACCCGCTCGGTGCTGACGCAGATTATTTTCGAGCAGGAGAACAAAGGGCAGAATTTGATGCCGATCACGTTCCTGCGCCAGCTCATTCGTTTCTATGGCAACTCGATGCAAATGCTCGTGCCGCGCTATCTCGAAATGTCGGTCGAGAACCTGACGCGCGAACAGTCCCGATTCCGCGAGAGCATGTCGAAGACCTTCGGCGGCGGCGGCATCAATTTGCTGGAAGACCAAGTGCGCCGCAACATGGAGATGTTCGAGCGCGCTTTCACGATGTTTCTGCCCTTCGCGCAGAAGAACGCCGCCAACCCCACGGTCGAGCCGGCAGGGGAAAGCGAGAACATCGACGAGTTGAAGAAGCAGGTGCAGGAGATGCAGAAGCGTCTCGACCGGCTGGTCGGCGGCTCCGGCGACAAGAGCTGAACGCAACGCCGCCGCTCAGACGGCGGCGGCCTCGGCGGGCGCTTCTTTTTCGACGGCGAGTTTCGTTTCGGCAAGGCCCGTGAGCGCACCCTGAAAATAATTGCAGCCCCAGCCCGCAAGCGTCGCCGCCGCGGTTTCGCTCTGCACCCATTCCGCCACCGTCTCCAGGCCCAGCTCGCGCGCGAGCTCCAGTAACGCCCGCACGAACAGACGATCGTCGGGCGCGTGTTCGAGATTGGCGACGAAGGAACCGTCGATCTTGACCATGTCGACGCCGAGCCGCCGCAGGTTGCGGAACGATGTGTAGCCGGCGCCGAAATCGTCGATCGCAACCCGGCAACCATAGCTTTTCACCTTTGCTACGAACCGGCGCGTGGCCTCGACGTCGCGGATCGCGACGGATTCGGTGATCTCGACAATCAGCCGATTGCCGATGCCGTTTTGCACGGTGGCGAGCGCCGACAGCCACAGCGGATCGTGGACGGTGGAGGCCGAAACATTGAGCGAAAGCCTGAGATCGGGGTTGGCCTTGATCTCGGCGATGGCGAGTTCCAGCACCCGGTGGTCGATCATGCGCACAAGATCGAGCTTTTCCGCGACCGTCACGATCGAGAAGGCGTCGATCTCCTTTCCGTCCGGCTCGTGCAGGCGAACGAGGCATTCGCGGAAGGCAAGCTTGCGGCTTTTGGCGTGCACCACCGGCTGAAAGGCGAGTTCCACGCGCCGGTCGTTGAGCGCGGCGACGATCACATCGGTGAGCCGAAGATTCTCGCGCCGCGCAGCCTCGCTCTCCAGGCTCGGCGCGTAGGCGCGGAAGGCGCCGCGGCCTGCTTCCTTGGCGAGATCAAGCGCTTCGAGCGCGTGCCCGATCGCTTCGCCTGTGTTACGCGCGTGGCGCGGCGCTACCACGCCGCCCGCCGTCACGGAGATCACGACCGGTCCCGCCGAGGTTTCGAACGGCTCCTCGCGCACTGCGTTCACGAAGCGCGCGGCGGCAACCGGCAGATCTTCCGCCTCGCACTCGTGCAGCACGAAACCGAATTTGTTGTCCGAGAAGCGGCCGATCAGGTCGGCGCCCCGCATGCGCGAGCGCAGCCGCCCGGCGACGGCTTTGATCGCCTCGTCGGCGACCTCGAACCCGTAGGAGTGATTGACATGGGCAAGATCGTCGATGCCAACGATCAAGAAGCCGACGCTCGCGCGTTTCGCTTCGGCGTCGGCAATGGCGTGCGAAAGCTCGCCGAGAAGGCGCGCGCGCGTCATTTCTTCGGTGAGCGGATCGGTGGCCACGAGTTGCCGGAGCTTCTCCTCGCGGAGGTAGCGCTCGGTGACGAGGCGGATCACGCCCTCGGCGCGGCTTGGCCTGCCGTCGGAGCCGACGAACCAGCAGCCGCTGTCCTCGATCCATCGCGGCCTCAAAGGATCGGTGTTGAGCCTGTAACAAAGCTCATAGGGAACGCCGGCGCCCTCGTCGCGCGCGGAAGAGTCGACGATGACGTCGTAGCGATTGGCGGGACTGTCCGCGTGCAAGAGCGCGGCGAAGCTCACGCCGTTCGCCGCCGCCGCGAGCGAATCGATGGCGAGCACGTCGCAGGCATCCGCGCTCCAGGCGAGCGCGTCGGTTTCGATGTTCCACACATAGGCCGCTTCCTTGGCCGCGCCGAAAATGGCGGCGGTGTCGGCGGCATCGAGCGTCGCGGGCGCGCGCCGCGCGGCCGCGGTCAGCGGTTTCTTGAAAAGCGAGTGCCCCACGCGTCGGTCGGGCCGCGGCTGAAATTGCACGGAAACCTGACCTCCGGGCTCGGGCAATGGCCAGGGCGAAAGCTATCGGCCTGCGGCTTAACGCCCCGTGACCGCTTCTGGAACAAATTGTGCGGCCCAAGGCTTGCGACTGTATCCCTGTCGGGACCGCTTATGTCCCGAAAAGGGACAGGACACGGCCATGCGGGTCACAGCCCATAGCGGAACGTCGCTCAATACCGCGTTCCCCGAGCGCCGGCGTATTTACCAAAAGGCCGATGAAACGCCGTCCGCGAGCAAGAACCTGATCGTTCGTCCCGTCACCGCCGCTTCCTCGTCCGAGGCCGCAATGCCGGCGCGGCCGCTCGCCGCCTTTCTCGCGCAGTTGATCGCCAAGGCGCAGGACCTGCCCGCAACCCGCGTGCGGCGCCGCGCCGATCCGGCGGATGCGGCCAGCGTCTATCGCGCCGTCGCCGGCCTTGCGCGCTCGAAGGAAAGTAAAAAATTCCGCGCGGTTTGAAGCGGGATTATTGCGGCAGATTGTCGACCGTGACGCCGCGCCGCGCCGCGCTCATCGAAACCGTCCATCCGCCGATGACGTCGACGAGCGAAATCAGGAGAAGCGTCGCGAACACCGATGTCGCGGCTTCCTTCACCAACAGGAACTCGATCAGCGCGCCGATGAAGACCAGCGTCGAAAGCATGTGATCGATGACCGTGCGGGCGTAGGAGCGCGTCGCCTTCAGCACTTCGAAGAAGAGGAACACCAGCGAAAGCGCGATCAGGCAATCGCCGGCGCTGATCGTCCAGGCGGCGCCGGACTGCATGGGCACGGACAAAATGGTGCCGCTCCACGTCACGCCCGGCGTCAGGAACACGATCATGTTGTAGATCGCGAACGAGATTAAAAAGAGCGGAAAGCTGAACAGCACGGTCGCACCCCCGTCGCAGGCTTACTCCGCCGATTTCGGCTTGAGAATCTGGCGGCCCCTATACATGCCGGTCTTCATGTCGATGTGATGCGGCCGGCGCAGCTCGCCCGAATCCTTGTCCTCGACATAAGTCGGTTGCTTCAGCGCGTCAGCCGAGCGGCGCATATTACGGCGCGAAGGTGACGTTTTTCTCTTGGGGACGGCCATTGTAGCTCCGTAAGTCGTGGGCCCGCCGGGCGGGAACTCGGAGCGGGGCTTATAGAGGATCGGACGAGCGCTTTCCAGTCATTGCGCCAAACAAGCGGTAATCGGAGAACCGGCGATGTCGGCCTGGGCGCGATAGCGCCCGACGAGACGCTGCAAGCCCGGGCTCGGACGCGCCGCGTCGCGGTGGGTTGGATTCGGCAACACGGCGGCAAGCAGTGCCGCCTCCTCCGGCAATAAGACGCGTGCACTCTTGCGAAACGCACGGCGCGCGGCGGCTTCGGCGCCGAATTCCCCGTTCGGCCCCCATTCCGCGACGTTGAGATAGACTTCAATCAGGCGGCGCTTGGTCCACATGAAGCTCATGTAATAAGCGATGGGAATCTCGAGCGCCTTGCGGACGAAATGACGGCCCGGCCACAGGAACAGGTTCTTCGCCGTCTGCATCGGTATGGTCGAGGCGCCGCGCGCCTCGCCGATGTCGTCGGCGTCTTCGATCGCGTGCGCGACCTCGACCCAATCGACGCCGCGATGCTGGCAGTAGCGCGCATCTTCCGCCGCGATGACGGCGCGCACGAGATTGGGGGAGATCTCTTCGATCGATCTCCACTCGCGCACCACCGGTGCGCCGGTGAGATAGCGCCACAGCATCGTGCTCGAAACCGGCGGCACATAGGCGTAAACCGGCACCAGCACGATCGGGATCAGGGCGAGCAGAACGGCCGCCTTGATGCAAACGGATACGATGTGTCCGAACATGAACCCAATCCCCGCGTCCCGCTTATCATGCACAATCGCGACGGCAAGGTGGCGCGCTTGACCCCGTTCGCGCGCTCGGGCATGGGCGGTTCGCCCCTTTCACATTCCGCATGCAACATGCCCGCGCCCGACGCTGATTTTCTCCGCCGCCTCGAAGCGGTCTCGGCCGCGACGGAAGCGTTGCTGCAATCCTCGCTCGGCGACGCGCCGCTCGCGGGCGAAATCGCGCGGCCGGCCCGCCTGCTCTCCGCCATGCGTTACGCGACGGAGGGCGGCAAGCGCTTGCGGCCCTTCCTTGTCGTCGAGAGCGCCGCGCTATTCGGCGTCGAGGAGCGCCAATCGCTGCCCGCCGCCGCCGCTTTCGAATGCGTGCACTGCTACTCGCTCGTCCACGACGATCTGCCGGCGATGGATGACGACGACCTGCGCCGCGGCCGGCCGACGGTGCATCGCGCTTTCGGCGAGGCGACGGCGATTCTGGCGGGTGACGCGCTGCTGACGCTCGCCATCGATATGCTCGCGCGCGAGACCGCGCATCCCGATCCCGCCATCCGCGCCGCACTCGTCCAATTGCTCGTGCGCGCGAGCGGCATCGGCGGCATGGCGGGCGGACAGATGCTCGATCTCGAGGCGGAGGGAAGATTCGCGCCCGCCGGGCGCGCACTTTCGCTCGCCACGCCCGACATCGAGCGCCTGCAGGCGATGAAGACCGGCGCGCTGCTTGCCGCCGCCTGCGAAGCCGGCGCCGTCCTCGGCAAGGCGAAGCCAGAGGAGCGGATGGCGTTGCAAGCATATGCGCGCGCCTTCGGGCTCGCCTTTCAGATCGCCGACGATCTGCTCGATGCCGAAGGCGATGCCAATCTCGCCGGCAAGCGCGTGGGAAAGGACGAGACCCGCGGCAAGGCGACGCTCGTCGCGAAGCTCGGCACCGCCGAGGCGCGCAAGCGGCTGGTGGCGTATGCCGCCGAGGCCGAAGCCGCGCTCTCCGCTTTCGGGCCGCGCGCGGCTATGCTCAAAGCCGCGGCGAGATTCGTGGCCGCGCGCCAACATTGAGGATCGCGATGGCCGCAAAATCGAAACAGAGAACCTTCTTCAGCATCATCTGGCGCGCCGTTCGCGCGCGGCCGCGCATGCTGATTTCGCTGATCTTCGGCACCCTGGTGCTCTACTTCGGCCCGACCGATGTCGGCACCACGCGCGCGCTCCTTGCCTGGAACGCGAGCACGGTCCTCTTCATCGTGCTCATTCTCGTGATGATGGGAAGAACGAGAGCCCAGGACATCCGCGACCATTCGAGCGCGGAGGAGGAGGGCCGCTTCACCGTCCTCACCGTCGTGATCGCCGCCGCCGCCATGACGCTGATCGCCATCGGCGTCGAAATCTTCGCGGTGAAGGAAATGCAGGGCGCCTCGCGCGCGCTCAGGCTCGCGCTCACCTTCGGCACCGTGATCTCGTCATGGGCCTTCGTGCATGTCGTGTTCACGATCTATTACGCGCACGAATTCCATTCCGAGATGGCCGGCAAGAAGGTGCTCCGCGGCGGACTGCAGTTCCCCGGCGAGACCATGCCGGACTATTGGGATTTTCTGTATTTTGCTTTCACCGTCGGCATGACGGCGCAGACCTCGGACGTCGTCATCACGTCTCGCAGGATGCGCCGCCTGGTGATCGTGCACGCCATCGTCTCGTTCGTGTTCACGACGGCGGTGATCGCGCTCACGGTCAATCTCGGCGCCCAGCTCGTCGGCTGATTATTCCGCGGCGTCCGGTCGCGCCGCGGAAAAGCGCCGCGCCACGTAATCCTCCACCATCCGCTTGAAATCGGCGGTGAGCGTGGCGCCGCGCAGCGTCGCGACCTTCTTGCCGTCGACGAACACCGGCGCCGTCGGCGCCTCGCCGGTGCCGGGGAGCGAGATGCCGATGTCGGCGTGCTTCGATTCGCCCGGGCCGTTGACGATGCAGCCCATGACCGCGACCGAAAGCCCCTCGACGCCGGGATAGTGCTTCTTCCACTCCGGCATGCGATCACGAATGAAGCCCTGCACCTCGGCAGCGAGCTCCTGGAAGGTGGTGGAGGTCGTGCGCCCGCAGCCGGGACAGGCGGCGACGAGCGGCACGAAGGCGCGAAGCCCCATCGTTTGCAGGAGCTCTTGCGCCACCTGCACCTCGCGCGTGCGATCGCCGTTCGGCTCCGGCGTGAGCGAAACGCGAATGGTGTCGCCGATCCCCTGCTGCAAAAGCACGGCGATCGCCGCACTCGAGGCGACGATTCCCTTCGATCCCATGCCGGCTTCGGTGAGGCCGAGATGCAGCGCGTAATCGGAGCGCCGCGCCAGCTCCCGATAGACCGCGATCAGATCCTGCACCGCCGAGACTTTGGCGGAGAGAATAATCTGCTCGCGCCGCATGCCGAGTTCTTCGGCGCGGGCGGCGGACAGAAGTGCGGAGCGCACCATGGCCTCGCGCATTACCGCCCGCGCATCGGCGGGCTCGCGCAGGCGCGCGTTTTCGTCCATCAGCCGGGTGAGCAATTCCTGATCGAGCGATCCCCAATTGGCGCCGATGCGCACGGGCTTTCCGCGGCGGAGCGCCATCTCGATGATCGCCGAGAATTGCCGGTCGCGCTTGTCGCGAAAACCGACATTGCCGGGATTGATGCGGTATTTGTCGAGCGCTTCGGCGCAGGCCGGATGATCGGCGAGCAATGTATGGCCGATGTAGTGAAAATCGCCGATCAGCGGCACGTCGACGCCCATCTGGCCGAGCCGCTCCTTGATCTTCGGCACCGCCGCCGCCGCCTCGTCGCGGTCGACGGTGATGCGAACGAACTCCGAGCCCGCGCGCGCGAGCGCGGCGACTTGGCGCGCGGTCGCTTCGGCGTCGGCGGTGTCGGTGTTCGTCATCGACTGCACGACGACCGGCGCGCCGCCGCCGACCACGATCGAGCCCACGCGCACCGGCACCGCGCGCTTGCGCGGCGCGGCGCCAAAGGCCGTGGCCTCGGCGGGAACGACGGGCTCCTTCGTCATCGCATCTCTCGTTGCGGATTCACGCGCGCGCTTCCACCTTCTTGCAAGCGTTGCAAAGGCCGCTGACCTCCAACACGCGCCCGCGCGCGCTGAAGCCGACGCCGCGCGCGGCCTGCGAAAGATCGCGTCCGAGCGCGCCTGAGATCACTTCGGCGACGCGCTTGCACCGCTCGCACAAAAGAAAGAGGACGATATCGTCCGTCTCGTGCCCGTGGATGCAGGCAAGAAACGCATTTTGGCTTTCGATGCGGTGGGCAAGGCCCTCGGCCAGGAGAAAATCGAGCGCGCGATAAACCGACATCGCCGGGACTGGCTCCCGCGTTTTTTTCAACCGCTCGACGATCTCGTAGGCGCCGAGCGGGGAGTGGCTTTCCGCCAGCGCCTGCAAGACGCGGCGGCGCAAGGGCGTGAGCCTCGCCCCGCGCGCGTTACAAGCCTCCTCGGCGCGCGTCAGCGCGTCGGCGACGCAGCGCTTATGGTCGTGATCGAGAGCTGGAAAGCCAGCATTCATCGGCGTCTCGTGGGCATTGTCTTGTTACATCATATCGCGCGTTAAGCCTGCCCCAAACCACTCCGTAGCATTTTGCTGCATTGCACAATATATAGCTCGCATGATGGTTTTTCGTAAGAGCAAGAAGAGCGTGAACCTGGCGCTGCAAGGCGGCGGCGCGCACGGCGCCTTTACCTGGGGTGTGCTCGACCGCCTGCTCGAAGACGAGCGGCTTTCCTTCGAGGGCATTTCCGGCACCAGCGCCGGGGCGATGAACGCCGTGGTGCTCGCCTCGGGCTACCACAAGGGCGGCCGCCAAGGCGCGCGCGAGGCGCTGGCGAAGTTCTGGCGCTCGGTGTCGCATGACGGCCGTTTGAGCCCGATCCAGCGCGGGATGATGGATCGGCTGTTCGGCAACTGGTCGTTCGACAGCAATCCGATGTTTCTCGCCCTCGACGTCGCGAGCCGTTTCGTCTCGCCCTACGACATCAATCCCTTCAACATCAACCCGCTGCGCGACGTTCTGGAAAGCGAAGTGGATTTCGAGGCGGTGCGCGCCTGCCGCGAGATCAAGCTCTTCATCTCGGCTACCAATGTGCGCACCGGCAAGGTGCGCGTCTTCAAGCGTGAGGAGATCACGCCCGACGTCGTGATGGCCTCGGCCTGCCTGCCCTTCATGTTCAAGGCGGTGGAAATCGACGCCACGCCCTATTGGGACGGCGGTTACGTCGGCAACCCGCCGCTGTTTCCCTTTTTCCGCACCACCCATTCCGACGACATCATTCTGGTGCAGACGAACCCGGTCGAGCGCGAGGAAACGCCGCAAACCGCGCGCGACATCCTGAACCGCATCAACGAGATCACCTTCAATGCCTCGCTGATCTCCGAATTCCGCGCCATCGGTTTCGTGAGCCGTCTGGTCGAAAGCGGATTTCTGCGCCGCCTCGCCCGCAAGGCAGGCTATCGCCGGATGCTGATGCACCGCATTTCCGCCGACCACGAGCTGAACGAAATGACCCCGAGCTCGAAGTTCAACGTCGAGTGGTCATTCTTTCAGCACTTGCGCGACATCGGCCGCGCCGCCGCCGAAAGTTTTCTCAAGAAGAATTTTTCCGCGCTCGGCCGCAAGAGCACGCTCGATATGCGTAAGCAGCTCGCCTGAGGCTCGACAGCGCGCGAGGCGCCCGTACAATCCGGTAAATGCAACCGCCTTATCGCGCCGCCGAGGCACACGGCGCGCGTTTTGAGATCGTTATCGGCGACATCACCCGGCTCGACGTCGACGCCATCGTCAACGCCGCGAATGCTTCGCTGCTCGGCGGCGGCGGCGTCGACGGCGCCATCCATCGCGCCGCCGGGCCGGATCTCTTGACGGAGTGCCGGACGCTTCAAGGCTGCCCCACCGGCGAAGCCAAAATCACCCGCGGCTATCAATTGCCCGCGCGCCACGTGATTCATGCCGTGGGTCCCGTATGGCACGGCGGAAGCGCGCGCGAGGACGAGCTGCTCGCGGGCTGCTATCGCCGCTCACTTGCGCTCGCCCGCGCCCACAGATTGCAATCGATCGCCTTTTCCGCGATCTCGACCGGCGTCTATCGCTTTCCCGCCGATCGCGCCGCAAGGATCGCGGTTTCCACCGTGCTCGACGAGGCGAAGGCGGACCGCGCCGTCGGCCGTATCGTTTTCTGCTGCTTCTCGCCAGACTCGGCCAAGCACCACGCCGATGCCTTCGCCGGGCTTGGACTTTCTTCGCCGTAAATCCGATGAATTCACCCTTTACGAGCGCCCGTCCTTGGCCGCCGACAATGCAGGTTGCGCGATGAACGAGAGACCGATTGCAGGATTATTGATTGCCGCCCTATGGGCGGCTTCCCCCGCGGCCGCCGCCGAAAAGCCGAAGCTCTATACCAATCAGTCCTATGTCGAGGATGTGAACAATCGCGCCGCACTCCCCATCGGCGATGCCAAGGCAATGTTCGCCTGGGTGCTGGGCGAGTTGCCCGAGCGGGTGAAGGTCTATCCGACCGAAAATTATTACTACTTTTATTTTTATCACCAGGGCTCGCGCTACGCCGGCAACATCCGGCTCGAGGCGGCAACGCGCGACGACGGCAAGGTGAATTTTGCCTATTACGTCGACATGAACGAATGGCACCTCAAGGAGGACAATCGCCAATATGTCGTGTTCGGCAAGGATGACGGGGTCGCGGTGGAAAAGGTGGAGCGGCTGCTTTATCGCATCTCCTACGGCGAAAAGAGCGTTTTGTTCGAACTGAACGACCTATCCGCCGTCAAGCCGCCGGCGAGCGTGCTCGGCCCGGACGAGAAATTCATCGGCCCGGTCATGGACGAATCAGGCGTTCGCTTTTTCCTCGTCTTCAACGAAAAGCTCAAAATCTTCCACTACATCCTCGACGAGACGGCTCCGCTCGCCGACGAGTTGTTTCCGGCGAAGCGAACGCCCGATATCTTGATCGGGCGCCGCACCGGCTTCGCCTTCTACCAAGATGCGCGCCTGCCGCGGAAAATCATGATCGCCGCCTTCGAGGGCAACGTGCGCGTGAACAATTATTTCGACGGCCCCTTCGACCAGTTGCCGGATAATTTTATCCAGGGCGACGAGTTGCGCCGCGCGATCCTGGCGGAATCGCCGCAGCTGAAGGACGAGAAGATGGACCGCTTCGGCAACTCGCCCGACGGCGAAATCCGCTATTTGATCGGGCCGTATATTTTCTACCGCACGGAAGACGACCTCTATCCGTTCCACGCCTGCGCCACAAGCAAAAAGGTGGCGCGCGAGGAATATTACCGCTGCTTCGTCGGCGAGGAGGAGGGGGATGGAAGCAAGAAAAGAGTTCCCCTGCCCTTGCTCAAAGGCGGAGGCCGCCGCTGAGGGAGAGAAAAAAACTTCCTCAGTGAATCTCCGGCTCCGCCGTCGGCGCGGTGCCCTCGAGGAAGTTGAAATCGCAGCCGCGGTCGGCCTGCGAGGCGGCGTTGGCGAACAAGACGCCATAGCCGCGCACGAAGCGCGGCGGCGGCGCCTTCCACTTGGCGCGCCGCGCCGTGAGCTTTTCCTCCGGCACCTGCAATTCCAGTTTTCGCGCCCGCACGTCGAGCAGGATCGGGTCGCCGTCCTCGACGAAGGCGAGCGGCCCGCCAACATAGGATTCGGGCGCGACGTGCAAGACGCAGCTGCCGTAGCTGGTGCCGCTCATGCGCGCATCCGAAATCCGCACCATGTCGCGCACCCCCGCTTGCAGGAGCTTCTTCGGAATCGGCAGCATGCCCCATTCCGGCATGCCGGGGCCGCCGAGCGGCCCCGCGTTTTTCAGCACCAGCACGCTGTTTTCGCTGACTTCAAGCTTGGGATCGTCGATGCGCGCCGCCATGTCGTTGTAGTCGCGGAAGACGAGCGCCGGTCCCGAGTGCTTGAGAAAGCGCTCCTCCATCGCCGACTGCTTGATGACGGCGCCGCCCGGCGCGAGATTGCCGTAGAGCACCGCGACGCCGCCTTCGGTCTTCAGCGGCCGATTGCACGGAAGGATCACCTCTTCGTTATGGATCTTGGCGCCGTCGATGTGGGCTGCGAGCGTTTTGCCGGTGACCGTGCGCGCGCCTGTATCCAGTAAATCGGGGATGCGCGAGAGCAGCGCGCGCAATCCGCCGGCGTAATAAAAATCCTCCATCAGGTATTTTCCCGACGGGCGCAGATTCGCGAGCAGCGGCGTGCGGCGCGAGATGTCGTCGAAGCGGGCGAGCGGCAAATCGACGCCGGCACGTCCCGCCATCGCCATGAGATGAATGATCGCATTGGTCGAGCCGCCGAGCGCCATCGCCGCCGTCACCGCATTGTCGAAGGAGGCGGCACTCAGCACGTCGCGCGGCTTCAGATCCTCCCACACCATTTCGACGATGCGCCGCCCGCAGGCGGTGGCGAGCCGTCCGTGCGAGGAGTCGGCGGCCGGAATCGACGAGGCGCCGGGAAGCGTCAGGCCCAACACTTCAACCACCGCCGCCATCGTCGACGCCGTGCCCATGGTCATGCAGGTGCCGTAGCTGCGCGCGATTCCTTCCTCGACTTCTTCCCAATCGGCCTCGGTGATGGTCTCGGCGCGCAGCTCCGCCCAATATTTCCAGCTGTCGCTGCCGCTCCCCAACACGTCGCCGCGATAATTGCCGCGCAGCATCGGGCCCGCCGGCAGGAAGATCGTCGGCAAATTCATCGAGGTCGCGCCCATCACCATGGCCGGCACGGTCTTGTCGCAGCCGCCCAACAGCACCGCGCCGTCGACCGGATTGGAGCGCAGCAATTCCTCCACCTCCATCGCCAAGAGATTGCGATAGAACATGGTGGAGGGCTTCATGTAGGTCTCGCCGAGCGAGAGCGCCGGCACTTCCACCGGAAAACCGCCCGCCTGCCACACCCCGCGCTTCACCTCTTCGGCGCGCGTGCGGAAGTGCATGTGGCAGGGGTTGAGATCGCTCCAGGTATTGACGATCGCGATCACCGGCTTGCCGGCGAAATCCGCCGCCGCATAACCCATTTGCTTGGCGCGCGAG
>CAVVVV010000007.1:0-109199 GCA_963751685.1 uncultured Alphaproteobacteria bacterium
GGCTTCGAGCGCCTTGGCCTGCACCGTGACCTTCACGCCCGGGCTTTCGAACACGAGCGTGACCGTGTCGCCGCGGCCGACGAGTTCGGGCTTCATCAGATCGGCCGAGCGCAGGAACTGGCCGGCGCGCAGATCGCGGCGCGCGGCGTGGCCGACGTTGCGGCGGTCTGCCGGATCGTGTCGGCGACCTCCGCTTTCGGGCGGCGCTCGATCGGGATGTCGTTCGTCGCGGATCGATTTCGCCGCGCGAAAGCGCGCGGGCGAGCGTCGCGACTTCGGCGGTTTCGTAGAGCGTGCCGGAGACGCGCACGGGCTTGCGGCGGATCGCGGCGCTGCCGGGGACGTCGACGGTCGCGTCGAAGCGCTGCGAGCGCGGATCGAAGGAGAATTGCGCGAGCCGCGGCGTCCGCCGGCTTCGGGCTCGATCGCGAGCACGCGCACATAGGCGTCGAAATTGACGGCAAGGTTGTTCGCGTCGCCGAAGCCGTATTGCTGGGCGGCGGCTTCGGCGACCGCGCGCTCGAGTTCCGGCAGCGAGATGGTGCGGGATGCGCGCAGCACCACGACTTCCGAAATTCCGCGCGTATCGAATACGGAAAGGCCTTGGCTGCGCGCGGCTTCGATGATGCGATAGACCTGGATGGTGCCGCTGGCGCCGAGCTCGGGCGCGCGGAAGAGCGGCGTGGCGCGTTGTCGCCGGCGTTCTCGATGAGGTCGCCGAGCCGGACGAATTCGCCGTTGACGGTGATCTCGCTCTTGAGCGAGGGCATCGGCCGCCTTTGCGCGGCGGCGGCGCCGGCAAGCAGCGCGAGCGCGGCGAGGGCGGCGGGAAGCGAGCGTGATGAAGCGCATGATCCGGTTCTCCTCAGCGCAACATTTGCGCGGTCTGCTTGCAGCATGTCGTCGGCCGCGCGTCACGACCTTGGCGTTCATGGAGTAGGCGCGCTGTGCCGTAATCAGATCGGAAATTTCGGTGACGGCGTTGACGTTCGCCTGCTCGAGCTGGTTTTGCAGCAGATGTGCCCATGCCGTCGATGCCGGGATTGCCGAGTCTGCGGCGGGCCGCTGGCGGCGGTTTCGAGATAGAGATTGTCGCCGATCGCTTCCAAGCCCGACTTTGTTGACGAAGCGCGCGAGCTGAACTGGCCGAGCACCGTCGCGGCGGTTTGCCCCGGCAAGCAGCGCCGAGACTTCGCCCTGCTGGTTGATCGAGATGTTGCTCGCGTTCTGCGGGAAGGTGATCGGCGGGATCGACGAGATAGCCCTCGGGCGTCACCAGGCGGCCCTGGTCGTCCATCTCGAAGGAGCCCGCGCGCGAATAGGCGGTGCGATTGTCGGGCAAGCAGCACGCGGAAGAAACCTTCGCCGCGGATCGCGACGTCGAGTTCTTTTTCGGTCGGCAGCAGACTGCCCTGGCTCATGATGCGCGGCGTGCCGGTGGTCTTCACGCCGGCGCCGATATCGAGGCCGATCGGAAGTTTCGTGCCCTGGTCGGAGGTGTTGGAGCCGACGCGGCGAAGGTTTTGGTACATGAGATCCTGGAATTCGGCGCGCTGGCGCTTGAATCCCGTGGTCCGCATGTTGGCGATGTTGTTCGAGATGACTTGGACGTTCAGTTCTTGGGCCGCCATTCCGGTCGCTGCTGTGTAAAGTGCGCGCATGGTTAGTTCTCCCCTATCGATGCGTTAAGAAGCGGAAACGTCGGCGAGCTTGTTGATCGCCGTTCTGCGAAGCTCGTCGGTGTTAGTCATGAGGTTGGTGAGCGAGGTGTAGGCGCGCATGACTTCGATCATGCGCCCCATCTCGACGATCGGCTTGCACGTTCGATTTTTCGAGCATGCCTTGCACGATGGTGGTCGTTGCGGTCACGGCCTGCGGCTGCTGGCCGCGGCGCGTGATAAAGGCCGAAGCCTTCCTTCGTGAGCTGCTGCGGATTGTCGAAGCGCACGAGGCGGATTTTTCCGCGGTCGGCGATCTGGTTGCCGTTCATCGCCGAGATCGTGCCGTCGCGCGCGATCAGAGATATCGGCGTCGTTCTGGTCGAACTGGATCGGGCCGTTGGCGCCGCGAACGCGATAGCCTTCGCTCGTCACCAGATCGCCGTTGGCGTTGCGCGAGAGCGCGCCGTTGCGCGTGTAGCGCTCGCCCTGCGGCGTGTCGACGACGAGGAAGCCTTCGCCGCTGATCGCGACGTCGAGCGGCGCTTCCGGTCTGCGTCAACGGCCCTTGCGAGAAGTCGGTGATCGTCGCGCGGTCCTGCACGAAGGACACGCGGCGGTCGGCGAGCGGAAAGCTGTCCGACGCGCGCCGGCGAGGAGAGATATTCCTCGAATTGAACGCTCTCGCCCTTGAACCCGTTGGTGTTGATGTTGGCGAGATTGTTCGCGATGACGTCCATCTCGCGCTGCAGCGCGACCTGCCGCGACAGACCGACCAAAAGGGCGTTATCCATGCCCTGTCTCCCCTTTGAGGCCACAAACTCCCCAGCTCGGCCTCGCCGCATTCCTTCGCAGGAGCCGTGCCAACTCGAATTTCTACGTTATTTCAATGGCTTAGCTGAAAAGCGCGGGCCGCTGAGGCGGGCAGGATCGGCCGTCACCGGCAAGGATAAGCCCGGCAAAAATTGCCGCCGATAAGCAATCGTTAACCATCCTTACCTAGCGTTTACGCGACTGAATCGGTTTTCCGCGCGGCAGGCGCGGGTTTGCAATTTGCGAATTGCAAGAAGGGTCGCGGACATGGCGGATGCCAAGGCGGCGGTGAGCGAAGCGGAAGTCGGCGAAGAGGAAGGCGGCGAGCCGAAGGCGAAAGTTTCCTTGTTCGGCAAGATCAAGGGCCTCGTCGGCCGGGTTCTCGGCCTCAACAAATTCGTGCTGATCGGCGCCTGCGCGGCGCTCGTGCTCGTCGCGGCGGCGGCGGCTATTTCATGCTCGGCGGCCACAAGGAGGCAGACGGCGCCAAGGCCGCGCCGAAAGCCGTCTTCTACGACCTGCCGGACATGACCGTGAACCTTTCGGCCTCGCCGGAGCGGCCGCAATATCTGCGCGTGAAGATCACGCTCGAGGCCGAGGACAACGCAGGTCATCGACGCGATGAAGCCGGTGATGCCGCGCGTCGATCGACGCATTTCAGGTGCATTTGCGCGAATTGCGGATGACCGATCTCGAAGGCTCGGCGGGGCTGTTCCGGCTGCGCGAGGAACTGACGCGGCGCGTCAATCTCGCGATCGCGCCGAACCGCATCCGTGCCGTGCTGTTCAAGGAAATCGTCGTGCAGTGACGGGACGGACCGATGGCCGAACAGGACACAGCCGACAACTCGCGAACGCCGCAAGACAGCAGCGGCGGCCGGCGCCAAGCTCGCAAGACGAGACGTCGCCGCGCAATGGGCGGCGATGGTCGAGGAGAACGCGGCCGCGCTCGAAGAGCGGCGGCTCCGATCGCGCGCTCAATCAGGAAGAAATCGACGGGCTGCTCGGGCTTCAGCCTCGCGGATCTTTCGCTCGCGGATCATTCCGGCATTCGCGCCATCATCAACTCGGCGATGGTGTCCTACGAGCGCCTGCCGATGCTCGAGATCGTGTTCGACCGCCTGGTGCGGCTGATGACCACGAGCTTGCGCAATCTCACTTCCGACAACGTCGAGGTGTCGCTCGATCGCATCACCTCGGTGCGGTTCGGCGAATATCTCAATTCGATTCCGCTGCCGACCATCCTCGCCGTGTTCAAGGCGGAGGAGTGGGAGAATTTCGGCCTGTTCAGCGTCAATTCGAACCTGATCTACGCGATGATCGACGTGCTGCTCGGCGGCCGGCGCGGCCAGCAACAGCGTCGCGTCGACGGGCGGCCCTACACCACGATCGAAACCGGTCTCGTCAAGCGCATGATCGAGGTCGTGCTCGCCGACGCCGAAGTCGCGTTCCGGCCCGGTCTCGCCGGTGCGCTTTACCATCGACCGGCTGGAGACCAATCCGCGCTTCGCCGCGATCTCGCGGCCGACCAACGCTGCGATCCTGGTGCGGCTGCGGATCGACATGGAAGATCGCGGCGGCAACATCGAAATGCTCTTGCCCTACGCCACCATCGAGCCGATCCGCGAGACGCTGCTGCAAGCCTTCATGGGCGACAAGTTCGGCCGCGATCCGATCTGGGAAGGCCATCTCGCCACCGAAATCTGGCAGGCCGAGGCCGAGGTCGACGCCGTGCTTTACGACGGTCTGCTTGCCGCTCAAGCAATTGATGAAGCTCGAGGTCGGCGAGACGCTGATGCTCGACATCAAGCCCGACGCGCTGGTGAAAGTCCGCTGCGGCGAGGTGGTGCTCACCGAAGGCCGCATGGGCCGCGTCGGCGAGCGGATCGCGGTCAGCGTCGCAAGACCCTTGCGGCGCCCGCGCACGACGCTCGCCATCTTTGAAAATTCCGGAACCATCCCGAAACGAATGGAGGCAACGTGAGCGCGAACTTCTACGGACTCGTGATCGAGTGCCTGGTCGCCGTCTTGTTGCTGTTGACCATCGGCTATTGCATGATCCTGAACCGGCGGCTGGCGCGGCTTCGGGCCGACGAGGGCTCTTCAAGGCGACGATCGCCGAGCTCATCACGGCGACCGAAATCCGCCGAGCGCGCGATCGCGGGCCTCAAGATGACCGTGCGCGATTGCGACGACACGCTGGGTGAGCGGCTGCGCGCCTCGGAAGCGGTGCGCGAGGATCTCGGCCAGGAACTTTCGCGCGGCGAGCAGTTGCTGTCGCGCATCGCGCGGATCGTCGCGGCGGCGCAGGAAGCGCGCCGTCCTAGCCGGTCGAGCCGCGAGGCGAACGAGAACGCACAACTGGCGGGCAGCGAAACGCTGATCAGGCGGCGCGCCGCCGAAACCATGGCCGCGGCGCAGGCGCTTGGCGAGCGCGCGCGCGCAGGCGCGTGGGAGAGGCGGCCTGAAGCGAAGGTCACGAATGGAGCTGCGTCTCATTCCGGTCGTGACCTTCGCGGCGGCGAGCTTGCTCGCCGTGAAGGTCGTTTCGCTCGCGCATTTCGACGGCCACTTGCCGTTCGAAACGGTGTTCGGCGGCGAGGCGAGGCCGCGAGCTTGCGGCCGCGAGCGACGATGTGGAAATCACGGGCTCGCGCATCCGCGCAGAAGGATACGCCGGCGGCAGGCGGCGCCCGTCTCCAAGGAGCCGGCCGCGTTGCCCAACACGCCGGCCGGGAATCGCCGCCGGCATGCCGGGCGGCTTGTCGCCGGCCGAGCGCGCGCTCTTGGAGCGCTTGCAGGAGCGCCGGCAGGAACTCGATGCGCGCAACCGCGATCTCGAATTGCGCGAGAACCTGATCAAGGACGCCGAGAAGCGGCTGGAAAACCGCATCGACGAGTTGAAGGACGTCGAAAACCGCATCAACGGCAAGGGCGGCGAGCAGGCGGCGAAGCTCAAATCCCTCGTGATCATGTACGAAGGCATGAAGCCGAAGGACGCTGCGCGCATTTTCGACAAGCTCGATCAGGGCGTGCTCGTCGACGTCGCGAGCGTGATGAATCCGAGAAAGCTCGCCGATGTTCTGGCGTTGATGAACGCGGAGATCGGCGCAACGGCTCACGGTCGAGCTGGCCCGGCGCAATGCCGGCGGCGAGCGCGGGCTGCCCTCCAGCGATTTGCCGAAAATCGAAGCGCGTCCAGGCGACTTAGAAGGGCGCCCCGCCGCCGTAAGCCTGCATTAAGGTCGGAGCGCTAGCGTTCTCGGACGCCGTTATCTGACCCTGTGTTCTCCGAGAGTCCCGGCCTCATGCGTAGCGTTCGCGAGGCGATCCCGAGCCTTCGAAACGTCTCTTTCGCGGCGCCCGCCGGGCCCTCATCAATCCTTTGCTCGTTGCCCTGTTGAGCGCGTTGCTGCTCGCGGGCGCGCGTGCCGAAGAGCGCGCCCCGCCGGTGCAGGCGCAAGTCGACCGGCTTCACCGACCAGGGCTATGGCCGATTGCTCCTCACCTTTTCGGAAGAGACCAAAGCCAACGTTCAATGTATCGAACGGCATTCTCGTGGTGACGTTCTGCCGTCCCGGTCGACATCGCCGTCGATCGCCTGCAGGATCGGCTCGCCGGCTACGTGCAGGCGGTGCGCCGCGATCCCGACAGCGGCGCCATCCGTCTTTCGCTCGCGCGCAAGGTCAGCGTCAACGTCATGGAGGCGGGCGAGAAGCTCTTCATCGATCTGTTGCCGGAGGATTGGGTCGGGCTGCCGCCAGGTCTGCCGCAGGAGGTCGTCGACGAACTCGCCACGCGTGCGCGCGAAGCCGAGCGACGCGAGCGGATGAATCAGACGCTTCCGCGCAAGGCCTGGGCGCCGGTGAAGCTGCGCTATGCGACGGCGCCGACTTTCGCGCGATTTGCTTTCGAGATGCCGGAGCCGATCGCGACGACGACAGCGCGCGAAGGTCAGGAACTGCGCATCACTTTCAACGCGCCGGTGAAAGTCGACTTCGGCGAGGCCAAAGCGAAATTGCCCGCGAGCGTGGTCGGACTGGAGGCGCAATACGACGGCGACGAAACGATCGTGAAACTTGTGCTCGCGCCGGACGCGGGGTTGCGCATCTTCCGCGAAGACACGGCTTTCACCGTCGACGTGCACGCCGCCGCCACCGAGCGCGAAGCCGCAGGCCGTGGAAGGCAGGCTGGGCGACGATGACCCGGCGGAAGAGATGGCCGCGGCGGCACCGAATATCGATCCGGCGAAGAACGAGCTTGCGGCGGTCGAAATCGTGGCACCGGAGGTGGCGCCGGCGGAAGAAACGAAATCGGACTCTTCCTTGCCCGCCGCCACCGTTCCGGTCGCGAAGGAAGCGCCACCCGTCGTCCCCGCTGCGAGCTTGTCGAGCGAGCCGGTGCTCGCGACGCAGTCGCGGCAGGCGGGGAGGACCGCCGTCATATTCGCGTTCGGCGAGCCGGTCGCGGGCGCGCTGTTTCGCCGCGGCGAGACGATCTTTCTCGTGTTCGATACCGCGCGTCCGATCCAAATCAATGAGCTCGCGAGTTCCGCGCCGCGCTTCCTGCGTGCGATCGAGCAAACCGAACTGCCGCAAGGCCGCTTGATCAAATTGAAGCTCGACAAGAGCCGGCTTGCGAGTCTGGAATCCGACGGCTCCTCATGGGTCGTCGATATCGGCGACATGATGAAATCTCCGAGCCGTCCATTGCCGGTGCGCCGCGTCTATGCGGCGGAAAGCCGCGCCGGCTTGTTCGTGCCGCTTGCCGCGCCCGGGCGCGTGCACACGATCGACGATCCCGACAGCGGCGATGGCCTCCTCATCGTGACGGCGGAGCCGCCCGCGCGCGGCCTCGCGCGCGCGCAGGACTTCGTCGATTTTCGCGTGCTCGCCACCATCCACGGCCTCGTGCTCGCCCCCAAAGCCGACGACCTCATGCTCGAGCTCGCGGCGGAAGGCGTCACCATCACGCGGCCCGCAGGTCTCGTCATTTCGGAAATGGACACGGCGCTGCCGCCCTTGCCGGAGACGAAGAAGCGTCTCGCGCGCGCGCTGACGCCGCTCGACCCGGAAATCTGGAAAGCGGAGCGCGAGGCGCCCTTCCACGACCGCGAGATGGAGCTTTCACGCGCCGTCGCCGAAACGCCGCTCGCACGCCGCGGTGAGCAACGCGTGGCGCTCGCACGATTCTACCTCGCCCATGATTTCCCCGCGAACGCGGTGGGCACGCTGGAAGCCGCGGCCCCGGAGGAAGCGCAATCGGGAGAGGATGCGGCCTTCACCCTCCTGCACGCGCTCGCCGAGATCGATCTTGCGCGGCCCGAGGATGCTCTGCGCGATCTCGCCAAGCCCTCGCTCGCGGCGGTCGCGGAAGCGGCGCTCCTGCGCGCGAGCGCGCTCGTGCAACTGACGCGCTACGCGGAGGCGCGCGAGCAGTTCGGCGCGGGCGCGGCGGGACTGATCGCGCTTCCCATCGAATTGCAGCGCGCGGTGCTGATCGACGGCCTGCGCGCCGCGATCGAGGTGAGCGATTTCGCGGAGGCCAGTCGCATCCGCAACGAGTTCGAGACCGTGGGCGTTTCGCCGGATCAAGGCGCGATGCTCGCAATGCTCTCCGCCCGTCTCGCCCAGGGGATCGGCAAGAGCGATCAGGCGACGACCGAGTTAGCCAATGTCGCGCTCATCGAGGACGGCCCGGCTTCGGCCGAGGCGCGGCTGCGGTTGATCGAGATGCGCTACGCGCGCGGCGATCTCGACCGGGCGAAAGCGATCGAGGCGCTGGAGGTCCTATCCTATGCTTGGCGCGGCAACGTCACCGAGCTCGAGACGCTGCGCCTCCTGGGGCGGCTCTACGTTCTCGAAGCGCGCTATCGCGAGGCATTCCGCCAGCTCGACGCCGCCCTCTTGAGCCGCCCCGGCAGCGAGGTCACGCGCGCCTTCCAGGTCGAAATGGCGGCGGTGTTCGAGGACCTGTTCCTCTCCGACAAAGGCGCCTCGGTCGAGCCGATCGACGCGCTGGCGATTTATTACGACTTCTCCAAACTCACGCCGATCGGGCGCCGCGGCGACGAATTGATCCGGCGGCTCGCCGACCGCCTGGTGGCCGTCGATCTGCTCGATCAAGCGGCCGAGCTTCTCGACCATCAGGTCGAGTTCCGGCTTGCGGGCGCCGCGAAGGCGCAGGTGGCGACCAAGCTCGCGATGATTCACCTCATGAACCGCAAGCCCACCGAGGCGATCCGGGTGCTCGCAAGCTCGCGCTCGCGCGAGCTGCCGCAGGAATTGCGCGAGCAGCGGCTGCTGTTGGAAGCCCGCGCCATCGCCGAAACGGGCCGCCACGACGCCGCTCTCGAAATGATCGTCAATCTCCCCGGTGTCGAGGCCGCTCGCATGCGCGCCGACGTGCTGTGGAGCGCCAAGCGCTGGCGCGAGGCGGGTGAAGCGGTCGAGAAGCTCCTGGGCGATCGCTGGAAGGGCGAGGCACCGCTCGACGAGGTCGAGCGCGGCGACGTGCTGCGCGCCGGCATCGCCTTCGCGCTCGGCAATGAGACGATCGGGCTCGCGCGCCTGCGCGAGCGCTATGCGGCGAAAATGGACGGCCCCGAGCGCAAGGCCTTCGATGTCGTCGCCTCCGGCGAGCGGCGCAACCCGAAATCGGTCGGCGAGGTGGCGAAGACGTTGTCGGCCGTGGACAGCCTTGATCTTTTCATCAAGCTCTACCGCGCGCGCTTCCCCGACAAGCCGTTGCCGGCCGACACGGCGCCGACCTCGGCGCTTACACCGAAGGTCTCTACGCGCTGATTTTCCTAATTAGACCAGGGTGCGATCTTTTCCGAAAACCGGTTCCCACTTTTCGGGATCACGCCTAGCTTCCGAAGCTCTGCACGAGCGAGCCCGCGACCAGGCTCCAGCCGTCGACGAGCACGAAGAAAATCAATTTGAACGGCAGAGAAACGATGACGGGCGGCAGCATCATCATGCCCATCGACATCAGCACGGAGGCAATGACGAGGTCGATGACGAGGAACGGTACGAACAGAAGAAATCCGATCTCGAAGGCGCGGCGCAGTTCCGAAATCATGAAGGCCGGAACGAGAATGCGAAGCCCCACGGCGTCGGCGCTCGCCGGCCGATCTTCCTTGGCGAGATCCATGAACAGCGCCAGATCCTTCTCGCGCACGTTCTTCAGCATGAAGCCGCGGAAGGGCACGGAGCCGCGCTCGAAGGCCTCCTGCGGCTGAATTTGGCCGGCGACCAGCGGCTGCACGGCTTGCGAATAGGCGGTCTGAAAGGCCGGCCCCATCACGAAGGCGGTGAGAAACAGCGCCAGCGAAACGACCACCGCGTTCGGCGGAGCCGTCTGCAGACCGATCGCCGTGCGCAGGAGCGAAAGCACCACCACGATGCGGGTGAAGGACGTCACCATGACCAGGATGGCGGGCGCGAGCGAAAGCACCGTCATGAGCGCGACGAGCTGGACGACCCGCTCGGTGAGGCCGGTGCCGGCGCCGAAATTGATGCTGATGTCCTGCGCCGCGGCGCCGTTCAGGGAGGCGAAAGCGGCGATCGAGGCAAAGACAAGCGCGCCGAAGAGCGAGAAGCGGGCGAGGCGCGTGCGCGTCACGAAGGGTTCTTTCGCTCGTTCGGCCGCAACAGGCTCGCCATCTCTTCCTCTAGGCTCGCGAAGACATCGGTGCCGGACTTTTGCGCCGGCGCCGCGGACGCCGCCGGTGCGGGCGAGGCCGGGCGCGGCTCGGCCGTGGGGCGTGCGGACGGCGCCGAACCGGGTGCCGGCGCGGCCGGCGTCGGCGGCACGCGCGGCTCGGCTTTGGCTCTCGTCAAGGCGGCCTCGGCGACGGGCTGGCGCAGGGCGGCTTCGAGCCGCTTGGTCACGTCGTCGTACTGATCCTGGCGCGAGGCGGGGGCAGGGCGGGGCGTGGGCGTCGCGGGGCGTGCTTCCTCCACCGGCAGGCGGGGCGCGGCGGGACGCTGCGGCATCGGGCGCGCGGCTGCTGGCGGTGCGGCCGGGCGGATGGGCTCTTCGTAGATCGGCTCGTCATAGGGAACGAGGGTCGGATCGTATTCGGGCTCAAGTTCGATCGGCGTACGAAGCGGGGCTTGCCGCTGCATCGGAGCCGGCGCCGGCGCCGCAATTTGGTGGCGAACGATGTTTTCCTCGACCACGACGTCGGTCGGACCGCCGATCAAGATGAGATGCTCGACGTTGTCGCGGCGAATGAGCACGAGCCGGCGGCGGGCGTCGACGATCGCGGAATCGAGCACCGCGAGCCGTGGCTGACGATTGCGGGCGCCGCCGGAATTCGACGCGCGAGCGCTCCCGAACTGACGGATCAGCCAGGCGGTGAGCCCGATGAGGGCCAACACCAGCACGAAGGCGACGATGAACCGCGCGGGCAAACCAAGTTCCAAACCCAAAATGTCACGCATCCTTTTCTCCCCATCAACGCTGCAACGGCGGCGCTGTCCCCGCGGGGCGGGCCCGGCAAAAACTGCCGCCCCATCCCTAACAAACCGTTAAAGATGGAAGCCGAATCCGTCGAAATCCGCGGCATCCCCGGCTTTTATCAACAAGTGGGCGCGCGCCCTTTTAACGCGCTCTTAACCATACGCCCGGCAGAATTTGCCGACAAAGGGCCGGGGAGCGGCCTTGCCGGGGAATTTCGATGTCGGTCGCCGACCTGCCGTTGTTTTCGGTGCTGAAGAGCCGCATGCGCTGGCTCGAGGAGCGCCAGAAGGTGCTTGCCGAGAACGTCGCGAATGCCGACACGCCGCGCTATCGCACGCGCGATCTCAAGCAACTCGATTTCAACGCCGAGCTGAACGCGACGGTGCAGGCGCAAATGCGGCTCACCGCCACTTCGCCGGGTCATATCGCCGCGCCCGCGGGCGATGCGACCGCCTATCCGCAGGGGCCGCGCGGCGGTTTCGAGACCAAGCCCTCCGGCAACGCGGTCGTGCTCGAAGAAGAAATGATGAAGATCGCGCAGACCCAGATGGACCACCAGACCGTGACCTCGCTCTACGCGCGCGGGCTCGCCATGCTGAAGACGGCGATCGGCAAGAACTAAGGAGCGACAGATGGATTTCATTCGCACGCTGATGATCGCCGCTTCGGGCCTGAAGGCGCAGTCGGGCCGCATGCGGGTAATTTCCGAAAACATCGCCAATGCCAATTCGACGGCGGCGACCGCGGGGGGCGATCCCTACCGCCGCCGCATCCCGACCTTCCGCTCCGCCTTCGATCGCGAGCTGCAGGCGAATGTCGTGACGCTCGGGCGCGTGAAGAACGATAAATCCGATTTTGTCACGCGCAGCGAGCCGGGAAATCCCGCAGCCGACGCGCGCGGCCACGTCAAATATCCCAACGTCAATCCGCTGATCGAGGCGGTGGACCTGCGCGAGGCGCAACGCTCCTACGAAGCCAACATCAACGTAATCAGCGCCACGCGTCGCATGATCTCGCGCACGCTCGATCTCTTGAAAGCCTGAAGAGGGGACTCCGACCGATGCCGACTCCAGTCGCCGCCGCCAATGCTTATGCCGCGCTCGCGCGGCTCGTACCCGCCGCTTCGCCCGGCGCCTCGCCCACGAGCGAGGGTGGGGGCTTCGGCGCCCTCTTGCAGGGCGCGCTCGACAAGTTCGTTGCGCAAGGCCATGAGGTTGACGCCAAATCCGTCCAGCTCGCCGCCGGCAAGGCCGATCTCGTCGATGTCGTGACCGCGGTCGCCGAAAGCGAAGTGGCGGTCGGGACGCTCGTTTCGGTGCGCGACAAGGTCATCGCCGCCTACGAAGAAATCATGCGGATGCCGATCTAAGGAATTCCTCTCCTCGCGGAGAGGGAATGGGATGAAATCATGACAGCCGCCGATGTGCTCGACGTCGCCCGCGACGGGATTCTCACGCTTCTGATCGTCGCGGCGCCGATGATGCTGGTCGCGCTCGTTGTCGGCGTCGCCGTCTCGCTCTTGCAGGCGGTCACGCAAATTCAGGAAATGACGCTCGTCTTCATCCCGAAAATTATTGCCATGTTCCTCGCGCTCCTGATCGCGCTACCCTTCATGGGGGACGCGCTGCAGGGCTACATGACGCGGATCGCCGAGCGCATCATCTCGGCCGGCTGAGGCCGGAAGCCGATGACCGTCAGCCTCAATTTCATTCCCGCGCTTGCCGCGGTCTTCCTACTGATGTTCGCGCGCCTCGGCACCATGGTCATGCTGATGCCCGGGCTCGGCGAACAGGGCATTCCGGCGAGGATACGGCTCGTGGTCGCGTTGATGCTGACGCTCGTGATGCTGCCGCTTCACCGCGCGGCCTATTCGGTCGACATCACCAAGAATTTCGTGCCGCTCCTCGGCATCCTTCTCCAGGAATTGATGGTCGGCCTCGTGCTCGGCCTCACGGCGCGGCTCGCGCTCTCGGCGCTCCAAGTCGCGGGCGCGACGATCGCGCAGCAGTTGGGGCTCGGCTTCGTCACCACCGTCGATCCCTCGCAAGGCCAGCAAGGCGTGCTCGTTGGCAACTTCCTCGCCATGCTCGGCATCGCTCTCATCTTCGCGACCGACCTCCATCATCTCGTGATCGCGGCCCTCGACGACAGCTACCGGCTGTTCCAGCCGGGCGCCGTTCTTCCGACCGGCGACGTCGCCGAATTGATGATCACGACGGTCGGCAGCGCCTTCCGCGTGGGCGTGCAGATCGCCGCGCCCTTTCTCGTCTTCGGCCTGTTGTTCAACGTCGGGCTCGGGGTGCTCGCACGGCTGATGCCGCAATTGCAGGTCTTCTTCCTCGGATTGCCCGCCTCGATCATGATCGGCTTCGCGCTCATGATGCTGCTCGTCGGCGCGCTGATGACGATCTTCCTCGGGCATATTGGCGCCGTGCTCGGCGAGCTCGTCGCGCGGTGAAGGAGTAGACCGTGGCCGAGTTCGAACACGACACCGAACGCACGGAAGACCCGACCTCCAAACGGCTCGAGGAGGCGATCGAGCGCGGCGATGTCGCGAAGAGCATCGAGGTGAACACGCTGTTCATGCTCGCCGGCTCGACATTGGCGCTCTTCGCCTTCGGCGGTTTCGCGGCGAACGAACTCACGGAACTCTTCCGTGGGGTGCTCGCGGGCGCCTATCCCGTCAGCGAACAAGGCTTCTCCTACACGCGGTTCGGCGAAACGCTCTTGGTCAAGGCGCTGATCGCGATCGCGCCGGCGTTCGCGATCCTGGTTGCGGCGGCACTCGCCGGCAATTTCATCCAGCACCGCTTATTGTGGACCTTCCAGCCGTTGATGCCGCAGCTCTCGCGCATCTCACCGCTTGCGGGAGCTAAGCGCCTGTTTTCGAAGCAGGCAGCGGTCGGGCTCGGCAAGGGCTTCGCCAAGCTCGCGGTCGTGGGCACGGTGATGTATCTCGTCGCGGCTCCCGAGCTCGACCGCGTCCTCTTGCTTGCTGGCGGCGATCTCCTGCAAGCGATGTCGGCGGCGATGGCGCTGGTGTTGCGCCTGTTGATTGGAGTCTGCGCGGTGATGGTGCTCATCGCGGCGCTCGACTGGCTGTGGACGCACCATAGCTGGTACGAGCGCCAGCGCATGTCGGTGCGCGAAATCCGCGAGGAGTACAAGCAGACGGAGGGCGACCCGACCGTCAAGGCGAAGCTGCGCCAAATCCGCGTGGCGCGCATGCGCAAGCGCATGATGACGGAAGTGCCGAAGGCGACCGTGGTCATCACCAACCCGAGCCACTTCGCGGTCGCGCTCAAATACGAAAGCGGCATGAACGCGCCGGTCTGCGTTGCCAAGGGCATGGACGTGCTCGCCCGCCGCATCCGGGAACTGGCGCTGGAACACCGGGTGCCGGTGGTGGAAAACCCGCCGCTCGCCCGCGCGCTCCACAAAAGCGTGGAGATCGACGAGGAAGTCCCCGCGGAGCACTATAAGGCGGTGGCCGAGGTCATCGGCTACGTGCTCCGCCTGCGGCGTTCGTTCCGGCAATAAGCGGTCTCCAGCGAGGGAACGCGCTTGCGGAACGAAGGCGTTATCGGGCAAATCGAACCCGCGGGTGCCGCCCCTACGGGCGGCCTCGCCGAGGAGGTGCTCGCGATGGCCGCCGATGACGCGCCCAACGCCCCGGTCGACCGCGCTCAGCCAACAGGCAGCATCGGCTTGGTGTTGCTGGTCGCGCTGGCGCTGGTGGGAGCCGCGGTGTTCCTCCTGTTCGTCGGGCGAGAGCGGGCCGAGCCCTACATCATCGCGGTGCTGGCGACGCTGGCGGTGGTCGGCGTATTCGCCCTGTTCGCGGGAGCGGCGGGGATATTGGAACTCGCCGGGCGCGGCGCCGGCCGCAACGATCTCACCAAGGCGGTGATCGATTCATCGGCCGAGGGAATCTCGATCGTCGACGCCGCCGGCCGCGTGCTCTACGCCAACCGCTCCTATCTCGATCTCACGGGCGCCGACGGACCCGACGACGTGCGGCCGGTGGAGCGACTTTTCACCAGCGATCCGGAGGTCTCGGAAGCGATCTACCGCCTCGCGCAGGCGACGCGCGAGGGCAACACGCACAGCGAGGAAATCCGCATCGCTGGCGCGCAGGGCGACGCCGGCCGCTGGGTGCGGCTGCGGGTGCGGCCGTTCGCGAAAAGCGGAAAGCTTTCGAAGCTCGCGATGTGGGGGATCGCGGAAATCACGCGCGAGCGCGAACGGCAGGAAAATACGTTTCTCGAATTGCAGCACGCGATCGACTTTCTCGACCACGCGCCGGCCGGATTCTTCTCGGTCGATCCCGCCGGCGGCATCGTCTACCTCAACGCGACGCTCGCGGGCTGGCTCGGCTACGACCTGGCCGAGGTGTCGCCGAGCGGCCTCAAGCTTTCCGATCTCGTCCCCGGCGCGGGGGCGGCGCTGTTGTCCAATCTCGCGCCGGTGCCGGGCGAGGTGAAGACGGAAATCCTCGACCTCGACCTCAAGCGCAAGAACGGCGATTTGCTGCCGGTGCGGCTCCACCACAAAGTGGCGTTCGCCGGCGACGGGCGGCCCGGCGCCTCGCGCACGCTGGTGTTGAGCCGTGCGCGCGAGGCGGCGAGCGATCCCCTGCGCGACGCCGAGGTGCGCTTCGCGCGCTTCTTCAACAACGCGCCGGTGGCGATCGCCACCATCGACGGCGCCGGCAGGATCGGCAGCAGCAATGCGAGCTTCGTGCGCCTGTTCGGCGGCGCCGGCGATAGCGACAAACATTCGATCTTCGCCGTGGTGGCGGAAGGCGAGCGTAGTCGCTTTGAGGCGGAAGTGCGCGCGGCCCTCGATGGCCGCCAGCAGACGCGCGAGGTGGAGGCGCCGCTCGCGGGCGAGACGCCGCGCTCGGCGCGCTTCTACATCACGCCGGTCGAGGGCGGAGACGAAGGCGAGGCCGCGATCGTGCACGCGATCGACACCACCGAGCAGCGCGCGCTGGAAGGGCAGTTCGCGCAGTCGCAGAAGATGCAGGCGGTCGGCCAGCTCGCCGGCGGTGTGGCGCACGACTTCAACAACGTGCTCACCGCGATCATCGGCTATTCGGACCTGCTGTTGGCAAACCACCGGCCGACCGATCCTTCGTTCCAGGATCTGATGCAGATCAAGCAGAACGCCAACCGTGCCGCCGGGCTCGTGCGGCAATTGCTCGCCTTCTCGCGCCGGCAGACGCTGAGGCCGCAGGTGTTGCAGCTCGGCGACGTGCTTTCGGACCTCTCCATCGGCTTGCTCAAGCGCATCATCGGCGAGACGGTGACGCTCGACGTCAAGCACGGGCGCGATCTGTGGCCGGTGAAGGCCGACCTCAATCAGTTCGAGCAGGCGATCGTCAATCTCGCGGTCAATGCGCGCGACGCAATGCCGAAGGGCGGACGGCTCACCATCCGTACTAGGAACGTCGCAGCCGAGGAGTGCGCGGCTTTCGGCGAGAAGCTCTTGGCGCCCGCCGAATATGTGCTCGTCGAGGTGGTCGACAACGGCGAGGGGATCGCGCCCGGCATCATCGACAAGATTTTCGAGCCGTTCTTCTCCACCAAGGAAGTCGGCAAGGGCACCGGTCTCGGGCTTTCCACGGTCTACGGCATCGTCAAGCAGACCGGTGGCTATATCTTCGCCGACTCCAAGATCGGCGAGGGCACGACCTTCCGCATTTTCCTGCCCCGCCACATTCCGCTGCCGGCCGAAGAAAAGGTAAAGGCGCCGGAGGTGGAAACGCGCGGCGCCGATCTGACCGGCCGGGGCACGGTGCTTCTGGTGGAGGACGAGGAGGCGGTCCGCGCTTTCGCCGCGCGCGCGCTCGCCTCGCGCGGCTATTCGGTGGTGGAGGCGGCGACCGGCGTCGAGGCGCTGGCGGCGATCGAGCGAAACGGCGGCGAGGTCGATCTCGTCGTCTCCGACGTGGTGATGCCGGAGATGGACGGGCCGACATTGCTGCGTGAATTGCGCCGCCGCCGGCCGGAATTGAAGGTGATCTTTATTTCGGGCTACGCCGAGGAAGCGTTCAAAAAGAATCTGCCCGAGGGCGAGCGCTTCACCTTCTTGCCGAAGCCTTTCTCGCTGAAGGACCTCGTCGCCGCCGTGAAGGAAACGATGGCGTCGTAATCCCGCCGAATTATCTCGCGCGGACTTGCCGGCCATGACGAACGAATGACGCGAATTTGGTGCTCGCGTTGCGCGTCAAGCGCAACGGGCGCGCGCAACTTTTCTCATCTTGACCACGTCACGCGATTCGGGCCTATTTCTTCTTGCGAGGATCTGGTTTTCGGCTGGCTTGACTTTCCGCTTCCCGAATTTGGGCTGCGCTATCAAGAACCCCCAAAACTCGGATTGCTGCCCGGACGCGCGATGAGCGCGCGGACGGTTGTAATCAGAAGCGAGGATGCAAGATGGCTTCAGGGACCGTGAAGTTCTTCAATACGCAGAAAGGTTTCGGCTTCATTCAGCCGAGCGACGGCGGCAAGGACGTGTTCGTCCACATTTCCGCCGTGCAGCGCGCCGGTTTGCAGACGCTGGTGGAGGGGCAGAACGTCACCTACGACATTGTCACCGAGCGCGGCAAGACGGCGGCGGGGAACCTGAAAGTAGGTTGAGGAATTTCGCACGGCTGGGCTTCGGTTTAGGCGAAACGAAAAAACCCCGGCGGGCGACCGCCGGGGTTTTTGTTTTGTGGCAAAGCGATCAAGCGCGCGCGGTCTGCTCTACTGCTCGCGAATGAGCCAGCCGTTTTCCAAGATTTGGTTCCACGAATCGTCGAGGTGCAGGCCTTCCTTGAGACCGTAGTCGGGCTGCAGGATTTGGAGCGACTGCACGTCGTCGGCGGAGGGAACGGACACGTTGGGATCGTAAATGGTGTCGGGCACGGGCACCGGCTCGTAGGCGAGCGCGGGTGCCGCGGCGAGCATCAAGGCCGTCGCCAGGATGAACTTCTTCATAGCGGAACTCCTGTTGGCGTTCGGGGATCTTCGTCTTGTGCGTTCGCCCTAGAGTTCGGTCCGCGCGTGCAGCCGCGCTGTTTTGTCCCCTCTATGTCGTCGTGCGCCGGCGCGGTTGCGAGGGGCTTCACCGCATCGTGAGCGGGCAGAAAGAGAGCGGCCGGTGCGAGCCGGCCGCGAAAGGCTTCGTCCAGAATCGAGAGGCCACCCTGCGGGGGCTGGGTGGCCTCGACTTTGAACCGCAGTTTAGGGTGGGGAGGGAGCTGCGGTCCGGGGGTCCGATGCAATGAACCTACGAAATCGCCTTCGCCGCGACTGTGATCGCCGTCACAAAATGGATGATTGTCGCGAGCCACGATCCGGCGCGCGTCAAAGCCGTTCGTGAAGGGTCGAAAATATCAACGCAATCAAATGGTTGCCTGAGCGCGACGCGGTTCGCGGCGCGCTTCGCTCTTGCCCCCAAGCGAGCCGACACGACCGCTGGAGCGCGGACCTGCGGCACTCGACCCGTCGCCTTTCTGGCAAAACCGGCGGAAGCTTTTGGCGCTGATGGACAAAATTGGGAGCAAACGCATGCGCAAAGTCACGGTGCTGGCCGCGGCGGCGGCGATTCTATTCGTGGGTGCGCTCGCCTGGAAAGCCGAGGCCGCAAGCTGGAATGGGGCCGGGAATCTGGCGGCTACGGCGAGGAATTTCACCCCGATCGTCAAAACCGCCTGCGGCGGACCGGGTGCCAACTGCCGTGCGGGGCGGCATTGGGTGTGCGGCCCGGCGGGGCGCTGCTGGTGCGCTCCCTGCTGAGCGGTGCGACGGGCCCCCGCGGGCTGTAAATCTGCGTGCGATCGAGGCCGCCTTAGAGGGCGGCCTCTTTTTTTGTTTTCTCGAATGCCGGCTTCGCGCCTCGTTTTGTCCGTACGCGCTCGAAAAAAAGAGGCAGCGGAATAAAAACCCCGGCGCGAGGCCGGGGTTTCTGGCTAGGAGAGGAAGATAAGTAGCTGGATCACCAGCTACCGAATTTGTAGTTCACGCCAACGCGCACAACGTTGAAGCCAACTTTTACGTGGCTTGCGACTGCCGCCACGGTAGCGGGATAAAATGGATTTCCGAGATCGACGTATAAGTATTCGACCTTGTAGGTCCAATTCGGGGCGGCCATAACTTCCGCTCCGCCGCCCACCGTCCACCCCGATCCGTTCTTCCATTGAGGTGCACCGGGGGGCGTAAGATCGCGAAGTTCATGCCCCCAAGCGGCGCCGCCAGTTGCATACAGAAGAACATTGCTGGTCGGGAGCATGCCAAGGCGCACGCGCGCCGTTCCAAAATTATCGACTTTCGCAAAACACGTGTGAACAGGGCCGCAGGGAACGCCTGTCAAACTACCCTTGATGTCGCCCCACGACCAATCGCCTTCGAGACCGAGAAGCGATTTGCCTACTTGCCAATTGTAGCCAACCGTTACACCGCCTACTCCGCCATCAACCCCGCCATGGAGGTTAGGAACATCCCATATGAATCCACCATCATCTTTCCATGCGTATCCACCCTGACCGCCAACATAGAAGCCCGTCCAGCTCCAAGCTGGTGCCGGCCCTGCCTTCATAGGCACATCGGCGGCGAGAGCAGGTGCGCCACAGAATGCGGCGGCGGCAACGCTCGCGATAAGAAATTTTTTCATATGACTGCCCCCCTGGATTCGGCCAAGCCCGTTCTTCTACTTATGATGGTATATTGGGGTGCATTCGTTTGCCCAGTAACAAAATAAAATACGCAGCGCTTTTTGGTCCCTCGTGGCAAATCCGTCACACTGGCCCGCCACAATTGAAAGGCCCCCACTACCCCCTTGCAGGTAGTGGGTCATTTTGATTGTGGCATAAGGGTTTGAGGGGTTGACTGACAGCTTTCAGGGGCCATGCTTAGCGGTATGCAGAAGCCCAAGCGACCCCGTGACCCCAATCAGCTGGCCAGCACCGTCATCGGCATAGCGATCGGCGACGTGAAGGATAGCCCCCCACCGGATCATCGCGACCCCGCCGCAGTGGCATTAGGCCGCAAGGGCGGCAAAGCTCACGCAAAAATTAAATGCGAACGAGCGCCGCAAGATCGCCAAGGCCGCCGCTCGAAAAAGATGGAAGAAATAACTAAGATGGTTGGGGCTGAATATTCAGAGAGCCGCCCACAATCTCTTCTTCGTCTACCTTTACAAAAACCAATATTCTTCCTGCAGCCTTTACTGGAAAAGGTGCCGCTACTGCGCGAATAATAAAACCGGCCAATGGGGCTACTTTCTCCGCGCTGTCGGCGATCGTCTTTTTTATAAATGCCTCTTCGAACCCGCCAAACGAGCGTTCTTCGTCATGGAATTGCATTCTTACCGCTATCGACTTTATCTCAGCCGATACATTTACGTGAATGCGCCCGTCTATCTGCTAACTTCAGCAACGCCCCTGGAATTTTTGGAACATGGAGATTATCAGGAAAGACGCCCAATAAAGTCTCAGATCCACTTTTTTCTTCGCGGACATCTTCGCAAAAAAGGCTGAAGGCGCTCCAGTCGTGCATCAGGCGGCCGTTTTTCTAATTTGAAAATCGTTCGATGGTTCATCGCTTTTTTAACTTCAATAGTTAACTCACCGAACTTCACATCAAACGACCAGTTATCACCGACAAATTCATTTTGCCCCTCACTCTGGGCTGGTTTGCGTGCTTCGAAATGGGGTACCCAACCAATTGCCCAAAGCAATTCACCAGCGCTTTTGACCGTCATATTTTCCAAGCCTAAAAGCTGTCTATTTACGAGCGATCTATTTACGCCGAGCAGATTTGCTACTGCTTGCTGCGTAATTTTGCGGGACTGCTTTTCGGTTGCAAAGGCCCGCTGATCTTTCCGCGAACGCGAGATATAAATCGGGATCCCGCACGCTCTTTGGCACCAATGTCTAATTCAAACGAGGTCATCGTAGTTACCTCCGGTAAATTTTGGCTCATCTAGTTCAAGGTTGTTGCGCATGTCTATAACGTCCAACCTCGCCTCCTCGTAACTTTCGACGGGTTCTTCGCCGTCGGCGCTTTTGAAAAAATCAGCATAATCACCAAAAGCGCCAACAAATGCGGGGCCGATAAATCCAGCCGAAAATGCGTAGATCCGCCGTCTTCATTTCCCAAACTTCGTCGCGTCTTGGCGTAAGATCGTTCAACGCACGGCTGTAACGCAGCGGCGCGCCGCTTATCCAACGGTAGAGAATGTCGTCGAGTTGCTGGAACGGGCTCTGAGCGGCTTGCAATCTTCCGGTGACCATTTGGGGCACTTCTTCTTCCATCCACCTGCGATTCCAGAAACCCGTAAAATAGGCGGAGCGGAAGCTCCCCGACTGCAAGGGGAACCCTGATCTTTACAAGCTTCCCTTCCTCTACCAGCTTATCTAGTGTTGCCATATAAGTCAACAAACGCTATATTCAAGCCAATCCACCAATTAGAGATGTGAATTAACCAAGCGGCCGAAGCTTGCCGAGCTTCAGCTGTGCTTGCAACTCAGACAGGTAGAAAAGATAATGCTTGACGCTAAGCATAAAAGGTTAGATAGTCGAGCCATGAATAAGCTTGACCCAAGAAGCCCGCGCCAAAATCCTCCATTTGCTCTGCGAGGGGCAAGCGATCCGCGCCATCACGCGGCTTACCGGGGCGAGCAAGAACACGGTCGCCAAGCTCCTGCTCGATGTTGGCCGCGCCACGTCCGCCTATCAGGATCGTGTCTTCCGCAATCTCAATTCCAAGCGCGTTCAGGTCGATGAAATCTGGACGTTCACCTACGCGAAGCAGGCGAACGTCGCGAAAGCAAAGGCCGCTCCAGACGACGCGGGCGATACTTGGACTTGGACTGCGCTCGATGCCGATACGAAGCTCCTGATTAGCTGGTCCGTCGGCGACCGTCGACACAGAAGCGGCCATTGCATTTTCTCGACGAGGTTCGCAATCGTCTTGCCGGTCGCGTTCAGCTAACCAGCGACGGCCACCGGCTCATATCTCGAAGCGGTGACGACCGTCTTCGGCGAAGACGTTGATTACTGCGCAGCTGGTGAAGCTCTACGGCCCTGCCCCCGAAGCAGAGCGCCGCTACAGCCCGCCGGTTTGCATCGGCGCTCGCAAGCACAAGATTGATCGGCAACCGGATCCCGCAAGCACGTCAGCACGTCCTATGCGGAGCGGCATAACCTCACGATGCGGATGCACATGCGCCGCTTCACAGATTGACCAATGCGTTCTCGAAGAAAGTTGAGAACCACGTTGCGGCGGTGTCGCTGCATTCGTTCTATTACAATTTCATCAGCATCCATAAGACGCTGAAAGTTTCTCCTGCCATGGCAGCAGGCGTGACGGATCGCCTTTGGGAAATCAGCGACCTAGTTGAAATGCTCGAAGCATGGGAAGCGAAAGAGAAGCGCGACGCCAAGCCGATCTTTGAAATTCTGGAATGGAAAGTCGGCGGCGGGTTCTATGTGAAGGCAACGCTTCCGAATAGCAACCGGAAAATATCAGCGGCTTTAAGTCGGAGAATGAAGCAATTCTCTGGGTGCGTAACGATTAAATAGATTGGCTACGCGCCCGGCGCAAGGTCTTGGAAAAGAAAGTCGGCTAGTATTATCTTTCACCACAGGAGAGAAAAATGTCCCGATGATGACACAACCCGAACAGTGAGCGCTTATCGATCCGAATCACGTCGAAGAAATTTTTGCGAATGGGATCATAAATCTACTTCCCGAGCCGGCCGCGCGAACGGGGGCATATTGCGGGAATGGGCAAATACTCCGCGCTTCATCTTTAGACCGCAGCGGATCGCCGAGGGGTGACTGGCAAAACCAGGCGCACTACGCGGACAACGAAATTCGCTACCTCAAGGGCTTCAAGAGCAAAGACGAGATTGACGAGTGGCTGGCGGGAAGCCGCCGCATCGACTGGCTGCGATCGCAAGCCAACGTACGCGGATATTGCCGCGGCGCGAAAGGTAAATGCGCCGGCAGCACAGACCGGGCTTGCGAATTTGCATGTTCGAATCCTGTTCCCACGCTCGGCGGCTCCCGCCGGGCAATCGGGTGGAGCCTAGGTTCAAGTAAGCGCTCCGCCACAATTGAAACTGACCCACTACCCCCTTGCACGATGAGAACAAACAGTGTACATTGATCCTGTTCTGTTCAATCGCCCCTCGGCGCAATTTTCGTCCCTAGGCACACGTGCGGGAGCCCGGCAATGTCGTCAGCAGCAGCCCTTCGAGTCGTAGAAAATACCGACACCATGGATAAATCCAAGGCGCTCGACGCCGCCCTTTCCCAGATCGAACGCCATTTCGGCAAGGGCTCGATCATGCGGCTCGGCAAGCGCGACAAGGTCGATATCGACACCATTCCCTCGGGCTCGCTGGGTCTCGATATCGCCTTGGGGATTGGCGGCTTGCCGCGCGGGCGGGTGGTCGAAATTTACGGGCCGGAATCCTCGGGCAAGACGACGCTGGCGCTGCACGTCATCGCCGAAGCGCAAAAGCGCGGCGGCACTTGCGCCTTCATCGACGCCGAACATGCGCTGGACGCTTCCTACGCGCGCAAGCTCGGGGTCGACATCGACAATCTCCTGATCTCGCAGCCCGACACCGGCGAACAGGCGCTCGAGATCGCCGACACGCTGGTGCGCTCGGGCGCGGTCGACATTCTCGGTGATCGATTCGGTGGCGGCGCTGGTGCCGCGGGCCGAGCTCGACGGCGAAATGGGCGACGTGCAGCCGGGATCGCAGGCGCGCCTGATGAGCCAGGCGCTCCGCAAGCTCACCTCGTCGATCTCGCAACTCGAACACCATGGTCGTGTTCATCAACCAGATCCGCATGAAGATCGGCGTCATGTACGGCTCGCCCGAGACCACCACCGGCGGCAACGCGCTGAAATTCTACGCCTCCGTGCGCCTCGATATCCGCCGCATCGGCGTCGATCAAGGAGCGCGACGAGGTGGTCGGCAACTCAACGCGCGTGAAGGTGGTCAAGAACAAGCTGGCGCCGCCCTTCAAGCAGGTCGAATTCGACATCATGTATGGCGAGGGCATCTCCAAGATGGGCGAGCTGGTCGACCTCGGCCTCAAGGCCGGCGTCGTCGAGAAGTCCGGCGCCTGGTTCTCCTACGACAGCCAGCGCCTCGGCCAGGGCCGCGAGAACGCCAAGACCTTCCTCAAGCAGAACCCCGAGATGGCGAGCAAGATCGAGGCGGCGATCCGCCAGAACGCGGGCCTCATCGCCGAACAAGATCCTCGGGCCCTACCGAAGACCCGAGGAAGACGACTCCGACGCGGCCGAGGCTTAAGCGGAACCAGGGTCCCGGCGTCCCCGCCGCTTCACCCCCTCGGGACCCCGCGCTTCAGCTTCGGCCGTTCCCGGCCCGCCGCAGGCACTGCCCGTCTGCGGCGGGTCCGGCTTTATCGATAGTTCCGCGCCCCGCTCTATAGACATCGGCCGGCATGAGCGGCGTCAACGAAATCCGGTCGACCTTCCTCGACTTCTTCCAGAAGCACGGCCACGAAATCGTGCCGTCGTCGCCGCTCGTGCCGCGGAACGACCCGACGCTGCTGTTCACCAATGCCGGCATGGTGCAGTTCAAGAACGTCTTCACCGGCGCCGAGAAGCGGCCCTATCAGCGCGCGGTGACGGCGCAAAAATGCCTGCGCGCCGGCGGCAAGCACAACGACCTCGACAATGTCGGCTATACCGCCCGCCACCACACCTTCTTCGAGATGCTCGGCAATTTCTCCTTCGGAGATTACTTCAAGGAGCGCGCGATCGAGCTTGCCTGGGAGCTGGTCACCAAGACCTTCGAACTGCCGAAGGATCGCCTGTTGGTCACGGTCTATTCCGAGGACGAGGACGCCTTCAAGCTGTGGAAAAAGATCGCCGGCCTTCCCGAGAGCAAAGATCATCAAGATCGCGACCTCCGATAATTTCTGGGCGATGGGCGACACCGGCCCCTGCGGGCCGTGCTCCGAAATCTTCTACGACCACGGCGCCGGAAATTCCCGGCGGGCCGCCGGGCTCGCCCGATGCGGAGGGCGATCGCTTCATCGAGATCTGGAATCTCGTCTTCATGCAGTTCGAGCAGCAAGAGGGCGGCAAAGCGCGCGCCGCTGCCGAAGCCCTCGATCGACACCGGCATGGGGCTCGAGCGCATGGCCGCCGTGCTGCAGGGCACGTACGACAATTACGAAATCGATCTCTTCCGCGCGCTGATTCGCGCCAGCGTCGATCTCACCGGCGTCAAGGCGGAGGGCGCCGCACAAGGCGAGCCAGCGCGTGATCGCCGATCATTTGCGCGCTTCCGCGTTTCTCGTCGCCGACGGCGTGCTGCCCTCGAACGAGGGCCGCGGTTACGTGCTGCGGCGGATCATGCGCCGCGCCATGCGCCACGCGCAGTTGCTCGGCGCCGAACGAGCCGCTGATGTGGCGGCTCGTGCCGACGCTCGTGCGCGAGATGGGGCAGGCCTATCCCGAGCTTGTGCGCGCGGAGGCGCTTGATCAGCGAGACGCTGAAGCTAGAGGAAACGCGGTTTCGCAAAACGCTCGAGCGCGGCCTCGCGTTGCTCGAGGAGGAAAGCAAAGGGATGAAACGCGGCGTCGAAGTTTTCCGGCGAAACCGCATTCAAGCTCTACGACACCTTCGGCTTTCCGCTCGATCTCACGCAGGACGCGCTGCGGCCGCGCGGAATCGAGGTCGACACCGACGACCTTCGCGACGGCGATGGAGCGCCAGCGCGAAAAAGCGCGCGCCGCCTGGTCGGGCTCCGGCGATGCCGCCACCGAGACGGTGTGGTTTGCATTGCGCGAAAAAGTCGGCGCCACCGAATTTCTCGGCTACGAAACCGAAAGCGCCGAAGGCGTGGTCGCGGCACTCGTGCGCGACGGCAAGGAAGTCGGCAGCGCTGAAGCAGGGCGAGAACGGGTGCCGTGATCCTCAACCAGACGCCGTTCTACGGCGAGTGCGGCGGCCAGGTCGGCGATAGCGGTTTTCTCATCGGGCGAGGGCGCGCGCTTTCGCGTCACCGACACGCAGAAGAAGGCGGGCGACCTCATCGTGCATTTCGGCAAGCTCGAGGAAGGCACGCTGAAACCGGGGCAGGCGCTCGCGCTCGAAGTCGATCACGCGCGCCGCGGCGACATTCGGCGCAATCATTCGGCGACGCACCTCCTGCACGAGGCGCTGCGGCAAGTGCTCGGCGACCACGTCGCGCAAAAAGGCTCGCTGGTCGCACCCGACCGGCTGCGCTTCGACTTTCGCGCATCCGAAGCCGATACGCCGAGGATGAAATCGCCAAGGTTGAGGATATCGCCAACGCCATCGTGCTGCAGAACGCGCCGGTGACGACACGGCTGATGGAGGTCGACGATGCCATCGCCTCCGGCGCGCGCGCTCTCTTCGGCGAGAAATACGGCGACGAGGTGCGCGTCGTGGCGATGGGAAGGGGAGGCGGCAACAGCCTCGGCTGGTCGGTCGAGCTCTGCGGCGGCACGCATGTGCGGCGCACGGGCGACATCGGCCTCGTCGCCGTCGTGTCGGAGAGCGCGGTCGCGGCGGGTGTTCGCCGCGTCGAGGCGCTCACCGGCGACGCGGCGCGTCATCATCTTGGCGGGCGAGGCGCGAGGCCTTGCGCGAGGCGGCGGCCATCCTCAAGGCGCCGGTCGCCGAGGTGCCGGCCCGACTCGACGCGCTGCTCGAGGAACGCAAGCGCCTTGAGCGCGAACTTGCCGAAGCGCGCAAAAAGCTCGCCATGGGCGGCGGCGCGAAAGGCGGCGACGACGGCGTGCGCACGGTCGGCAAGGTGAAGTTCCTCGCGCGCGCGGTCACCGGCATCGAGATGAAGGATTTGAAAAGCCTCGCCGACGAGGGCAAGCGCCAGATCGGATCGGGCATCGTCGCGATCGTCGGCGTCAACGACGAGGGCCGGGCCGGGCTCGTCGTCGGCGTGACCGACGATCTCACCCTGCGCTTCAACGCGGTCGAGCTCGCGCGCCACGGTTCCGAAGCGCTCGGCGGTAAGGGCGGTGGCGGCCGCCCGGACATGGCACAGGCGGGCGGTCCCGACGGCTCGAAAGCCGAGGCGGCGCTCGCGGCCATCGAAGCGGCGCTCGGCAACGCCTGAGCCATAGAGCGGACGCGGTGGCAAGCTTGCACTCGGCACGGCGGAAAATCCGGCGCCACCTTTATCAAGTTCTCGAACAGGGGCCGGTCGGCGACCGGGCAAGCCGGCTCGTCGGGCGGCTCTTGGTGGCGCTGATCGTCATCAATCTCGCGGCGATGACGCTAGAATCGGTGCCCGCGCTCGCCGCGCGGTATCACGCACTCTTCGAGTTGATCGAAATCTGCTCGCTCATCCTCTTCAGCGCGGAATATTTGCTGCGAATTTGGGTCGCGGCCGAGCACGCGCCGCACACTCACTTGTCGCCGGCCCGGGCGCGCATGCGGTTTGCGCTCAGCTTCGACGGGGTCGTGGATCTTTTGGCGGTCCTTCCGTTCTGGGTGGCGCTGTTCTTTTCCGCGGATTTGCGTTTTCTTCTGGTGTTGCGCGCCGTCCGTTTTCTCAAGCTCGTTCGTCATTCGACGGCGATGCGCTCGCTTCTCGATGCGATCTACAGCGAGCGGCGCGCGCTGCTCGGCAGCCTCGTGATCCTCGCCGGCACGACGATGATCGCGGCCTCGACCATGTATCTCGTCGAGCGCGAGGCGCAGCCCGACAAATTCGGCACCATCCCCGACGCCATGTGGTGGGCGATCGTGACGCTCGGCACCGTCGGCTATGGCGACGTGGTGCCGATCACGATTCCCGGCAAGCTGGTCGCGGGCGTCACCATTCTATTCGGGCTGATGATGGTGGCGCTGCCCGTCGGCATCATCGCCTCGGCGTTCGCGAACGAGATTCGCCGCCGCGATTTCGTCGTCACCTGGAGCATGCTCGCGCGTTTTCCGCTGTTCGCCGAGCTGAACGCGGTGGAGATCGCCGATATCATGCGGCTATTGAAGGCGCAGACTTTCAACACCGGCGACTTGATCATCCGGAAGGGGGAAGAGGGACATTCGATGTATTTCATCGCGGCGGGCGAAGTGGAAATCGAATTGCCGAGTGATCGCATCCGGCTCGGGGCCGGCGAATTCTTCGGGGAAATCGCGGTCTTGAAGCGCAGCAAGCGATCCGCGACGGCGATGGCGGTATCGCGCACGAATTGTTGATCCTAGAGGCGCACGATCTTCACGCGCTGATGGAGCGCGATGCGCGTATCGCCGAGCAAGTAAGAGCCGCCGTCCGCAAGCGCGGAGGCGGCGAGATTTGAAGGCCAGCCCCGATCAGCGCATGGCCTTCTTGAGGTTTTCGCCGACCTTGTCGAGAAAGCCGGTGGTCGAAAGCCACTTCTGGTCGGAGCCGACGAGCAGCGCCAGGTCCTTCGTCATGAAACCCGCTTCGACCGTGTCGACACAGACTTTCTCGAGCGTCGTAGCGAATTTCGCGAGCTCCGCATTGTTATCGAGCTTGGCGCGATGCGCGAGCCCGCGCGTCCAGGCGAAGATCGAGGCGATCGAGTTCGTCGACGTCTCCTTGCCCTTCTGATGCTCGCGATAATGCCGCGTCACCGTGCCGTGCGCCGCTTCCGACTCGACGATCTTGCCGTCGGGCGTCAACAGCACGGAAGTCATCAAGCCGAGCGAGCCGAAGCCCTGCGCGACCGTGTCGGACTGCACGTCGCCGTCGTAATTCTTGCAGGCCCATACATAGCCACCCGACCATTTCAAGGCGGAAGCCACCATGTCGTCGATCAGGCGGTGCTCGTAGGTGATCTTCTTCTTCTCGAATTCGGCCTTGAATTCCTTGTCGTAGATTTCCTGGAAGATGTCCTTGAAGCGGCCGTCATAGATCTTGAGAATGGTATTCTTGGTCGAAAGATAAACGGGATAGCCGCGGGAGAGGCCATAATTCAGCGAGGCGCGGGCGAAATCGCGGATCGAGTCGTCGAGATTGTACATGGCAAGCGCCACGCCCGCTGCCGGGGTATTCGAACACTTCGTGCTCGATCTTCTTGCCGTCGGCGCCGGTGAAGGTGATGGTGAGCTTGCCCTTTCCCGGAACCTTGAAGTCGGTCGCGCGGTATTGGTCGCCATAGGCATGACGGCCGATGATGATCGGCTCGCGTCCAGCCGGGGACGAGCCGCGGCACGTTCTTGCAGATGATCGGTTCGCGAAAAATGACTCCGTCCAGGATGTTGCGAATGGTGCCGTTGGGCGAGCGCCACATCTTCTTGAGGCCGAACTCCTTCACGCGCGCTTCATCAGGCGTGATCGTCGCGCATTTCACGCCGACGCCCACGCGCTTGATCGCTTCGGCCGCTTCGACGGTGACCCGATCTTCGGTCTTGTCGCGATTCTCGATGCCAAGGTCGAAATAGAGAAGCTCGATGTCAAGATAGGGGTGGATCAGCTTGTCTTTGATGAGCTGCCAGATGATGCGCGTCATCTCGTCGCCATCGAGCTCGACGACGGGGTTCTTGACCTTGATTTTCGCCATGGCGAGGACTTTCTGTGAAGGGAGTGAGTTCGTTTTCGCGAGAAGGGTGGCGGTGGCCGGAATAATGTCGCTCTATTCGGCGGCGTGGCTATAGCACCGGATCGTAAAAGGAGAAAGCCAACCTTCGCCGAAGGGGCTGAAAGAGGAAGAAAAGAGAAAATGCCCGGCGCCGGCACGGATCGAACCAAGCCATGGGTCGCGGGCGGCCCGGCCGTGATTTTGGTCGAGCCCCAGCTCGGCGAGAACATCGGCGCGGCGGCGCGCGCCATGGCAAATTTCGGGCTGTCGCAACTGCGTCTGGTACGGCCGCGCGACGGATGGCCGAGCGTTCAGGCGCGCCGCTCGGCCTCGGGCGCCGACCGTATCCTCGATGAAGCGCGCCTCTTCGATACGCTCGAGGAAGCGATCGCCGACTGCAATCTTCTGTTCGCCGCCACGGCGCGGCAGCACGACCAGGCAAAGCCGGTGGTCGGCGCCGATGAGGCCGCGCGTCAAGCCGCGCCGCGCGACGCCGCCGGCGAGAGGGTCGCCTTCATGTTCGGCCGCGAGCGGAACGGGCTTGAGAACGACGAAGTCGGACTTGCGGATGCCATTTTGACGCTGCCCGTGAATCCGGGCTTTGCCTCGCTCAATCTTTCGCATGCGGTGGCGATCGTCGCCTATGAATGGTTGAAGGCGACAGACGGCGGCAAGCTTCCGTTTTCGATGCCGGAAAAATCGGCGCTCGCACCGAAGCAGCAGTTGCTCGCGTTTTTCGACGATCTGGAGCGCGAGCTCGACCGGGTCGAATTTTTTCGCCCGCCCGAAAAGCACCCGACCATGGTGGTGAATTTGCGCAACATCGTCACCCGCATGCGTCCGACGCAGCAGGACATTCACACCTTGCACGGCGTTATTCGCGCGATCGCCGAGGGACGCAAAGGCCCGGCCAAGGGCGGCTTGCTCGACGGCGACGAAGCGGCGGTGTTGCGGGTGCTCTTGGCCGAACACGGCCACGGCCGCGTTCCCTCGGAACGCGGACCCGTGCGCGGGCTCGCGCGCTTATTGCGGCGAAATCCGACCGACGCGGAGCGCGCGCTGTGGGATGGGCTGGTGAAAGACCGCCGCTTCGCCAGTCTCGGCTTCAAGCGGCAAGTGCCGGTGGGGCCGCACATCGCGGATCTGGTGTCGTTTGCGTTGCGTACCGTGATCGATCTCGTGCCGGAGGACGAATCGGCGGAGGCGAAAGGCGCGCGCGCGGGAAAACGAACTTGGCTCGCGGAGAGGGGATATCGCATCATCGAAGTGCGGGCCGGGGAAGTGGAGCGGGATTTGCCGCAATTGTTGAATCGGCTGAATGCCGCGATCCTCGAACATCGAGGCATGCCTTGACGCCAACATCGCAAGGCGATCTTTACCTGCGGCGGCTACATTTCTTCGAAGACCGCGGCAGGCGGATCGTTGCCGCCGGGCATCGAACGCCGAGGACGAATGGTGCGCGCTGATCGCCAAGGAGTTCTCGTTTTCGATTCCGGCCTCGGCGGGCTCACCGTCCTTCGCGAGATCGCGCGGCTGCGGCCCGATTTGCGCCTGATCTACGCCGCCGACGATGCCGCTTTTCCCGTACGGGCAATGGGAAGACGATGCGCTCTCCGATCGCGTGGTCGGCGTCGTCGCCGGCCTGATCGAGCGGCTCAACCCGATGCTCGTGGTGATCGCCTGCAATACGCTTCTCGACTCTGGCGCTTCCGGCACTGCGTGCGAAGTTTCCAATTCCGTTCGTCGGCACGGTGCCGGCGATCAAGCCCGCCTGCGAGCGCTCGGTCACGAAACGCGTGAGCGTGTTGGCAACGCCCGGCACCGTGAAGCGCGACTACACGCAAGGCTTGATCCGCGAATTCGCCACTGGGTGCAACGTGACGCTGGTCGGCAGCGAAAAGTTAGCGACCCTCGCCGAAGCTGCGCTCCGCGGCGAAGTTGTCGAGGATGCAGCCATCGCGGCGGAAATCGCGCCGTGCTTCGTCGATGACGGAAGCCGCACCGACACCATCGTGCTGGCTTGCACGCATTATCCGCTGATCCTCGAGCGGCTCGTTAAAGCCGCGCCTTGGCCCGTCAACTGGATCGATCCGGCGGCGGCGATCGCGCGACGGGCCTCGAGCCTCATCGTTGAAAAAGGCGAGCCGACGGGACTTCCGATCGAGGCCTATTTCACCAGCGGCAAGCTTCCAACGCCGGCGCTCGCGCTTTCCTTGAGCCGATTCAACGTCGTCGCCGCTCAAACGCAGCCGAGCAAGCTGCCGGTTTGACAAGGGTTCACACTTCCGGCTATTCCAGCGCGGCTTGGCGGGCCTTTGGGCCCGCTTGGCTTTTCCCGCACCCGCGGCAGGAACCGGCGCACGGTTTCCAGCCTGTCGGCCGGAATATCCGGCAGAGGAGGGCGCGATCCGAAACGTAGAAAGGGATCCGCGATGTCCAAGCGCATATCGGCGAAGCATAAGCTCGACCGCCGCATGGGCGAGAATATCTGGGGCCGCCCGAAGAGCCCCGTGAACCGCCGCGAATATGGACCCGGCCAACACGGCCAGCGGCGCAAAGGCAAGCTCTCCGATTTCGGCGTGCAGTTGCGCGCGAAGCAAAAGCTCCGCGGCTATTACGCCAATATTTCGGAGCGGCAGTTTCGCAACATTTATCAGGAAGCCTCGCGCATGCGCGGCGATACCGGCGCGATCCTGATCGGATTGCTGGAGCGCCGGCTGGACGCGTTCATCTATCGCGCGAAGTTCGTGCCGACGGTATTTTCCGCTCGCCAGGTCGTCTCGCACGGCCACGTCTTGGTGAACGGGAAGCGCGTCACCATACCGAGCTTTCGCGTGAAGGTCGGCGATGTCGTGGAGCTGACGAGCCGCGGCAAGGAACTCATTATCGTGATTAGAGGCGAGCCAATCGCCGAGCGCGACGTGCCCGAATATCATCGAGAGTCGACCACAAGAAAATGAGCGGCAAGATGCTGCGCGTGCCGACGCTCGGCGAGGTGCCTTATCCGGTACAGATGGAACCGCATCTCGTGGTCGAATTTTATTCGCGCTAAAGCATGATCCCGAAAAGTGGGGACCGGTTTTCGGACAGGACCATGCTCCAGCAAAAAGTATCTCAGAAAACAACAAGGCCGCCCTTTAGGCGGCCTTTTCTTTTAGTTCTGCGAGGTCGGCCGGCTCAGGCCTGCGCGCGTTCGCGCAGCGTCACGCCTTTTTCCTTGAGCGCGCCCTGCAATTCGCCCGCCTGAAACATCTCGCGGATGATGTCGCAGCCGCCGACAAATTCGCCCTTCACGTAGAGCTGCGGGATGGTCGGCCAATTGGAAAAAGCCTTGATGCCCTGGCGAAGCTCGTCGGAGTCGAGGACGTTCACGCCTTTATACGGTACGCCGAGATAATCGAGGATCTGGACGACCTGTCCCGAAAATCCGCATTGCGGAAATTGCGGCGTGCCTTTCATGAAAAGCACGACGTCGTTCGATTTCAGTTGCTGGTCGATGAATTGCTTGAATGCTCATGTTCGTTCCTCAGCGTCCTTCGGGGATCGTCGGTCTGCAGCGCGAGTGCGTGCAGCGCGCCGCCCATCGAACCTTTGAGCGCAGCATAAACCATTTGGTGCTGCTGCACACGGCTCTTTCCGCGAAAGCTTTCGGCTACGACCGTGGCGGCATAATGGTCGCCGTCGCCGGCGAGATCGCGGATTTCCACCTGCGCGTCGGGAATGGCTGTCTTGATCAAACGCTCGATGTCCCGGGCATCCATCGCCATTGGGCGTCTCCCGCGCCCTATGCGGCCGGGCTCGCCCGCCATATAGGCGGGAAGCCAGCAACTCGATGAAGCGCGTGCAAGCTTGAGACCAATATTGGGTCCTCGCCGGGAAGCGTCAATTGGCTGCCTTGCGGTTGTGCCCAATGTGCCGTAGCGGGATGCCTTTGCCTGCCGCCGCTGCCGCGATCTTGGGCACTTCCGCGGCCTTGACGGTCAGCACATAGCGGGCCTGGTCCTCGCCGAACCAGAAAGCGTGGGCCGGGATGTCCGCGGGCGGCGAATCAAGCTTGGCGCCGATGTTCGAGGCCATCGCCATTTCGGCGATCGCCACCAAGAGCCCGCCGTCGGAAAGATCGTGGACGGCGGTGGCTTGCTTCTCCGTCGATCAGCTCGCGGACGAAAATCGCCGTTTCTTTTCTCGACGGCAAGATCGACCGGCGGCGGCGCGCCATCTTCGCGGCCGAGGACCGTCGCCAAGAAATGCCGATTGGCCGAGCCAGCCTGTCGTCTCGCCCAGAAGCAAAATGGCTTCGCCTTCCGCCTTGAAGGCGAGCGTCGCCATCTTCGTGAGATCGTCGAGAATTCCCGACGCCGCCGATCGTCGGCGTCGGCAGGATCGCGCGCCCGTTGGTCTCGTTGTAGAGCGAGACGTTCCCCGACACGACGGGAAAGTCGAGCGCCTTGCAGGCTTCGGAAATTCCGCGCACGCAATAGACGAACTGCCCCATGATGTCCGGCCGCTCGGGATTGCCGAAATTTAGATTGTCGGTGACCGCGAGCGGCCGCGCGCCGACAGCGGTGAGATTGCGCCAGGCCTCGGCGACCGCTTGCTTGCCGCCCTCGAACGGATCGGCTTCGCAATAGCGAGGCGTCACGTCGGTGGTCATCGCGAGCGCCTTCGGCCCGTCATCGATGCGCACCACGGCGGCGTCGCCGCCGGGCCGCTGCACGGTGTTGTTCAGAATGATGTGGTCGTATTGCTCCCATACCCAGCGCTTCGAAGCAGAGATCGGGCGAGGCGAGGAGCTTCTCGAGCGCATGCTTGAATCGAGACGGGGCAGGGGATCGATTTCGCGTCGAGGACCGGGAGTTTCTTCGGTTCGGTGAACGGCCGATTGTATTCCGGCGCTTCGTCGCCGAGTTCCTTGATCGGAAGATCGGCCATGACGTCGCCGTGGTAGCGCACGATGAAGCGCGAGGTGTCGGTGGTCTTGCCGACGATCGGCGAAATCGAGGCCCCATTTCTTGAAGATCGCCTCGGCTTCTTTTTCCTTTTCGGGCTTCAGCACCATCAGCATGCGCTCCTGGCTTTCGGAGAGCATCATCTCGTAGGCGGTCATCGCCGCTTCGCGCGTCGGCACGCGATCGAGATCGAGGGTGATGCCGAGATCGCCTTTCGCGCCCATCTCGACCGCCGAGCAGGTGAGGCCGGCGGCGCCCATGTCCTGGATGGCGATGACGCAGCCTTTGCGCATGATTTCGAGACAGGCTTCGAGCAGGAGTTTTTCGGAGAACGGATCGCCGACCTGCACGGTCGGCCGCTTTTCCTCGGAATCGTCGCCGAACTCGGCCGAGGCCATCGTGGCGCCGTGGATGCCGTCGCGGCCGGTTTTGGAGCCGAGATAGACGACCGGCCGGCCGACGCCGGTCGCCTTGGCGTAGAAAATCTTGTCGGTTCTCGGCGAGGCCGACGGCCATGGCGTTGACGAGGATTGTTGCCGTCGTAGCGCGAGTGAAACCCGACCGAGCCGCCGACCGTCGGAACGCCGAAGGAATTTCCATAGCCGCCGATGCCGGCGACGACGCCGGAGACGAGTGCGCGCGTTTTCGGATGCTTCGGATCGCCGAAGCGAAGCGCGTTGAGGCAGGCGATCGGCCGCGCGCCCATGGTGAAGACGTCGCGCAGAATGCCGCCGACGCCGGTCGCGGCCCCCTGATAGGGCTCGATGAAGGAGGGGTGATTGTGGCTTTCCATCTTGAAGACGCAGGCGAGGCCGTCGCCGATGTCGATGACGCCGGCGTTCTCGCCGGGCCCCTGAATGACCCACGGCGCCTTCGTCGGCAGCCCGCGCAGATGCACTTTCGAGGATTTGTAGGAGCAATGCTCGTTCCACATCGCCGAGACGATGCCGAGTTCGGTGAAGCTCGGATCGCGGCCGATGAGCGCGCGAAAACGCTCGTACTCGTCGGGCTTCAGGCCGTGTTCGGCAACCAGCGCGGGCGTGATCTTCGGCTCGTTCGGGATCATCGTCACGCGGCTTCAAGCGTCTAGATCAGGCTTTCGAACAAGCGGCGGCCATCGGTGGGGCCGACGACGGGATCGACATGATTTTCGGGATGCGGCATCAGGCCCAGCACGTTCAGTTTCTCGGAAAGAATGCCGGCGATGGCGTTGCGTGGCGCCGTTGAAATTGAAGGCGGGATCGAGCTTGCCGTCGCGGAGTGGTGTAGCGAAACGAGCACGCGTTCTTCGCCCTCGAGCCGCGCGATGGTTTCGGCGTCGGCGATATAGTTTCCCTCGCCGTGCGCGACCGGCACGCGAATGACGTCGCCGGCATTGTAGCGGCGCGTGAAGGGCGTATCGGAGCGCTCGACGCGGAGAAACACTTCCTTGCAGATGAATTTGAGCTTGCGCGTTCCGCATCAAAACGCCCGGCAGCAATCCGGCCTCGCAGGCAATTTGAAAGCCGTTGCAGACGGCGAGCACGAGGCCGCCTTTCGCCGCGTGGGTGCGCACGGCATCCATGATCGGCGCGCGCGCGGCGATGGCGCCGCAGCGGAGATAATCGCCGTAGGAAAAGCCGCCCGGGAGCACGACGAGATCGGTGCCTTTCGGCAGTTCGTGATCGGCGTGCCAGACCATCGCCGGCTCCTTGCCGGACACGAATTTCAGCGCGCGCGCCATGTCGCGCTCGCGATTGATGCCGGGAAAGACGAGGACGGCGGATTTCATAGCAACTCGATCCGGTAATTCTCGATCACCATGTTGGCGAGCAGTTTTTCGGCGGCAAGCTTCAGCGCGCTGCTCGGCCTTTGGCGCGATCGGCGCCCTCGATCTCGATATCGAAGACCTTGCCCTGACGGACGCTCGCGACGCCGGCTGATGCCGAGCGATTTCAGCGCGCCTTCGATCGCCTTGCCCTGCGGATCAAGGATGCCCGCCTTCAGCGTTACGGTCACGCGCGCCTTCATTGCCTCGACACTCCGAAACGGCGACGGGGGCAACATGCCCCCGCCGAAACGCGATACGCAGGCGCGAAACTCACTGCACCAGCACAGGCCCGCGGCCTTGCGGCGGCTCGCCCTCGGCCATGATGCCGAGGCGCTTGGCGACTTCGGTATAGGCCTCGATCAGGCCGCCGAGATCGCGGCGGAAGCGGTCCTTGTCGAGCTTCTCGTTGGTCTTCATGTCCCACAGGCGGCAGCTGTCGGGGCTGATCTCGTCGGCGACGACGATGCGGAGCATGTCGTTCTCCCACAGCCGCCCGCATTCCATCTTGAAGTCGATCAGGCGGATGCCGATGCCGAGGAAGAGGCCCAACAGAAAATCGTTCACGCGGATCGCGAGCGCCATGATGTCGTCGATCTCCTGCGTGTTCGCCCAGCCGAAGGCGGTGATGTGCTCCTCCGACACCATCGGATCGTTGAGCTTGTCGTTCTTGTAATAGAATTCGATGATCGAGCGCGGGAGCTGCGTGCCTTCTTCGAGGCCGAGGCGGGTGGCGAGCGAGCCCGCGGCGACGTTGCGCACCACCACTTCGATGCGGAATGATCTCGACTTCGCGGATCAACTGCTCGCGCATGTTGAGCCGGCGGATGAAATGCGTCGGCACGCCGATCTCGTTCAGGCGCTGGAAGATGTATTCCGAGATGCGATTGTTGAGCACGCCTTTGCCGTCGATCACCTCATGCTTTTTGGCATTGAAGGCGGTCGCGTCGTCCTTGAAATGCTGAACGAGGGTCGCGGGTTCCGGTCCTTCGTAAAGGATCTTGGCCTTGCCTTCATAGATTTTACGGCGGCGGCTCATGGCGGTGTACCGTGTTTTGACGAAAATCCATATGTCGGCGGACAACTCCGCATACAAGCTTGCGCGATCGGCCTGCACTGATAGGTAGCGCCGAAGAACGCGAGCGGCGAAAGCGGCTGTTGTTGCGCTGCACACCGCTTTTCTCGAACCTAGCCGATCGAGGCATCATGTACAATGCAACGGCGGCCGTTGTCCCGGGCCATTCTTCGATCTCAGGCGGTTGATCCGCGGGCGCGCGGGCCGATATCAAAGCGAATTGATCGCGACTGAGGACGCCGGCGGCAAGGCCCGCAATGAGGATACCCATGACGACCTTTGACAAGCGCGAGGAAGGCTTCGAAAAGCAATTCGCGCATGACGAGGAACTTGCGCTTCAAGGCGACGGCGCGGCGGAACAAGCTGCTTGGCCTGTGGGCGGCGGAGAAACTGGGCCTCACGGGCGCCGAAGCCGAAGCCTACGCGAAGGCCGTCGTCGTCGCCGACTTCGAGGAGGCGGGGGATCACGACGTTTTCCGCAAGGTGCGCGCCGATCTCGATGCGAAGAAGGTCGCGGGCGTCTCCGATCAGGAGCTGCGCAAGACCATGGACGAGCTGCTGGCGCGCGCGGTCGAGGAAATCAAGGCCGGACGCTGACCGGCCGGCCTTTAGGCCTTGCCGAAAACCCGCTTGAAGATCGTGTCGACGTGCTTCAAGTGATGATTGAGGTCGAAGATCGCTTCGAGTTCCGATTCGCGAATCTTCTGAATCACTTGCGGGTCGCGCTTCAGCAAGCCTAGGAACTCGCCTTCGCCGCGCCCAGGCCTTCATCGCGTTTCTCTGCACGAGCTTATAAGCCTCTTCGCGCGCGAGGCCCTTTTGCACGAGGGCGAGCAGCACGCGCTCGGAATGAACGAGGCCGCCGAGCATCTCCAGGTTTCTTCTTCATGGCCTCGGGATAGACCAGGAGCTGTCGATGATGCCGGTCAGCCGATCGAGGGCGAAGTCGAGCGTCACCGTGGCATCCGGCCCGATCATGCGCTCGACCGAGGAGTGCGAGATGTCGCGCTCGTGCCAGAGCGCGACGTCTTCCATCGCCGGCGTCGCGTAGGCCCGCACCATGCGCGCGAGCCCGACGAGGTTTTCGGTCAGCACCGGATTGCGCTTATGCGGCATCGCCGAGGAGCCTTTTTGGCCCTCGGAGAAGAATTCCTCGGCTTCGCCGCACTTCGGTGCGCTGCAAATGGCGGATTTCGGTGGCGAGCCGCTCGACCGAGGAGGCGATCACGGCCGAGCGTCGCGAAAAACATCGCGTGGCGGTCGCGCGGAATGATCTGGGTCGAGATCGGCTCGACCGTGAGCCCTAGCTTCTTCGCCACATGCGCTTCGATGCGCGGATCGTTATTGGCGTAGGTGCCGACGGCGCCGGAGATCGCGCAGGTGGCGATCTCGACGCGCGCGTGCTCGAGCCGCGACTGCGCGCGCGTGAACTCGGCATAGGCGAAGGCGAGCTTGAGGCCGAAGGTCGTCGGCTCGGCATGGACGCCGTGCGAGCGGCCGATGGTCGGCGTGTTCTTGTATTCGAACGCGCGCTTCTTCAGCGCCGCGAGCAGCCGGTCGAGATCGGCGATCAGAATATCGGCGGCGCGCGAGAGCTGCACCGCGAGGCAAGTGTCGAGCACGTCGGAGGAGGTGAGGCCGAGATGGACGTAGCGCGCTTCGGGCCCGACGATCTCGGCGAGATGCGTCAGAAACGCGATGACGTCGTGCTTGACCTCGCGCTCGATCGCGTCGATGCGCGCGACGTCGAATGTCGCGTTCTTGCCTTTTTCCCAAACTTTCTTCGCCGCCTCCTTCGGAATGAGCCCGAGTTCGGCCATGGCGTCGGCGGCGTAGGCCTCGATCTCGAACCAGATGCGAAAGCGCGTTGCGGGCGACCAGATCGCGGCCATCTCCGGCCGGGAATAGCGCGGGATCATCGCCGCCTCGCCGCGCGCGGTCGCCGCCGCGTTGCGGATGGCGGCGATGTTGGCGCGATAGGCGTCCGGCTTTGCCGCCCTTGAATACGGCCGAGCCCGCGACCAGGACATTGGCGCCGGCGCGCGCGACAAGCGGCGCGGTCTCGGGCGAAATGCCGCCGTCGACTTCGATGTCGATCGGGCGGCCGCCGGCCATGCGCGCGGAGATTGCGAATCTTGTCGATCGCGGCGGGAATGAATTTCTGCCCGCCATAGCCGGGGTTCACCGACATCACGAGGATCAGATCGACGAGGTCGATCACATGCTCGATCGTCGACTCGGGCGTCGCCGGGTTGAGCGTGACGCCGGCCTTCTTGCCGAGCGCGCGGATCGCCTGCAGCGAGCGGTGAACGTGCGGGCCCGCCTCGACATGCACGGTGATGATGTCGGCGCCGGCCTTGGCGAAGGCCTCGAGGTAAGGATCGCAGGGCGCGATCATCAGATGGACGTCGAGGGTCTGCTTGGTGTGCGGGCGGAGCGCCTTCACCACGTCGGGCCCGATGGTGATGTTCGGCACGAAATGGCCATCCATGACGTCGACGTGGATCCAGTCGGCGCCGGCCGCCTCGACCGCGCGCACCTCCTCGCCGAGCCTGGCGAAATCGGCGGAGAGAATCGAGGGCGCGACGATGAGCGGGCGAGTCATGATCTCACAGGCGAGGCCGTACCACGCTCGTTAGCCGGGAGGCAACCGGGAGGCGAGCCAACGCGCGATCAGCGGCGAGACCAATAGGGGCACAAGGTAAATCGGAAACTGCGCGGTGGCGAAGTAGAGCCAGGTCAGATCCGGCGCCGCGCCGCCCGCGGCGAGCATAATCGCCATGTTGCGGTGGCCGCCCGAAAACCCGATCGCCACCGACCGCCGGAAGCCCGCGGCCTTGAAGATCAACGCCGTCAGCGCGAATAGTCCGAGCGCGAGCGCGAAGGCGAGCACCGTCAAAGCGAGCACGAGCCGCGGGTCGGCGAGCGCGTGCGCCGTCACGCCGTCCATCAGCGCGATGCCGAATATCATGAGCATGATGACGCTCGTGCCATCGATCTCCCCCCGCCAAGCAGTGACCCGCGAAGCCCCGAGCAACCACCGCAAGAGATAGGCGAGGGCGAAGGCGCTGCCGAGAAAGACGGCGAGACGCAGCGCCAGCGCGCTTGGATCGACCGAAAGACTGGCGCCCGCGAAGAGCGCGACAAAGATCGGCGCCGTCAAAGGCGTCATCGCCGTGGTCACGATCAATGTCGCGAGCGAAACCGCGGCATCGAGACCGAGGATGGCGGAGAAGGCTGTCGCCGAAAGCACGGGCGGCGCCGCCGCCTGCAGCACGAGGCCGGTCAACAACCCCTCGCGGCCGGCCGCGCCGAAACCGAGCCATTCGAAGAAGGGACAGAAGACGAGGGGAACCACGACCATGGTCCACAGGCTCGCCGCGATCACCAGGCATGGCCGTGCAAACACCTGCCACAGCGCCGCCGGCTCGACCCGCAGAAAGGTGAGCACCATCAGGCAGAACACGGTAACGGCGAAGATGGGCTTCAGGAGCGCCGCGAACGGCGGCAAGAGAATGCCCACGGCCAGGCTCACGGCGATCGCGCGGGTTCCTTGGCGGCCGAGCCAGACAAGGCCGCCGCGCAGCCGCTGGCCGATGTTCATTGCTTCTAGCCTCCGAAGCGGTCGTGCCAGGAGGGCAGCGCGCCCGGAAAGGGCAGCGACTTCGCCTCAAACACCGCGCGGGCGACCGCGCGCGCGAGACAGTTCGCGGCAATGGCGCCGAGCTCGGCGAGGTCGCGCACCGCGTCGCCGAGCGCGCGCTTGCCGGTCGCGGCGGCGAACACGATGTCGCCGTCGAGCGGCGAAAATACGGGATAGATCGCGCGCGCGAGACCGGCCGAGGCCATGACGGCAAGACGCTTCGCTTGCGGCTTGGTCAGCGCGGCGTCGGTCGCGATCACGGCAAGGGTGGTGCTTTCCCTGACGCGGCCTTTGAGGTGCGGAACATGCGCATCGGCGGGAAATGTCGCCGGCCAGCCGAGGCCGCCGAACTCTTTTCCCTGCTCGATAGGCGACGCCCAGAAGTGTCGAGCAGCCGCCGATCGTGACGCGGCCCGCGGCATTGACGGCGGCAATCGCGCCGACGATCGCGCCGGCTTGCGTTCGCGCGGAAGCCGAGCCGATGCCGCCTTGCAGGTTTTCCGTGGTCGCGCCGGTGCCGGCACCGACGCTGCCGAGTGCAAAATCGGCGGCGGCGGTTTTCGCTGCTTGCGTAGCCGAGTTCGCGATAGGGCGGATAGCGTCCCCAATTCTTGTCGCCGCCATTCAATAAATCGAACAGGATGGCGCCGGCACGATCGGCACGCGCGCGGTGCGTACCACGAAGCCGCGGCCTTGCTCGGCGAGGCAAGCGACAACGCCGCGCGCCCGTCTCCAACCCGAAGACGGAGCCGCCGGAAAGCGCAAACGCGTCGACATGCTCGACCGTGGCGGCGGGATCGAGCAGGTCGAGCTCGCGCGTGCCGGGACCTCCGCCGCGCATGTCGGCGGAGGCGATCGCCGGTTGTTCGAACACGATGGCGGTCGCGCCCGAGCCGCGCCTTCAAGTCGGCGGCATGGCCGACGAGAACGCCCGGCACGTCGGTGATCAGATTGCGCAGCTTAGACACGAGAAATGCACCCTCTTTCGCCGGGGCGACTGAAGCCGATCGCACTGACGGCGGCAAGTCATGGCAGCCATTCACTCCCCGATCAAAACGAAGCGAGCGTGGCTTGCCGCGCCTTGCCCTCGGCGTCTCGGGGCGGCAGAACAGCGCCATGACCGATGTCTCCATTCCGGCCGCCCTTGTCGCGGGGCTTGTCAGTTTCCTCTCGCCCTGCGTGTTGCCGCTGGTGCCGCCCTATTTGTGCTTCCTCGCCGGCACCACCTTCGAGCATTTGATCGCGCGCGAGCCGGGACCCTTGGTCGCGCGCCGCGAGCTCGCGACGGCGCTGCTCTTCGTGCTCGGTTTCACCACCGTCTTCGTCGCGCTCGGCGCCAGCGCCTCGGCGGTCGGCGATCTTCTGCGCGCGCATTCCGATACGCTCGCGATCGTGGCGGGGATCGCCATTATCGCGATGGGGCTGCATTTTCTCGGCGCCTTCCACCTTCCTTTCCTCTCGCGCACGGTGCGCATGCATGTCGAAAAGCCGGTCGGCCTTTGGGGCGCCTACGGGATGGGCCTTGCCTTCGCCTTTGGCTGGACGCCCTGCATCGGTCCGGTGCTGGCGGCGATCCTCGCGGTCGCCGCCTCCGAGGCGACGGTCGCGCGCGGCGCGGGGCTGCTCGCGGTCTATTCGCTCGGGCTTGGGAATTCCGTTTCTCCTCGCCGCCTTCGCGCTGAAACCCTTCGTCGGCCTCCTTGCCCGCATGCGCGCGCACCTCGGTCGCGTGGAGAAGGTCATGGGCGGCTTGCTCGTGCTTACGGGCTTCGCTTTCCTCGGCGGCTGGATCACGCAGGCGAGCTACTGGCTCCTGGAAAGTTTTCCGATGCTCTCTCGCTTCGGCTGAGGAGCAAAGAAAAAGCCCGCCTGAAGGCGGGCTTGATCTTCTCGGATCGGGAGCGGTCACATCTCGGAATAGGTGCCGTCCTTTTTCCAGACATAGATGACGTAGTCGAGCGTGGTGATGTCGCCCTTCTTGTCGTAGGAGATCGGCCCGAGCACCGTGCTCCAATTGCCCGCACGAATGGTCTCGGCGACTTTTTTCGGATCGGTGGTGCCGGCTTGCGTTGCCGCCTGCGCCCAGATCTGGAAGGCGGCATAGCTGTAGAGCGTGTAGCCTTCGGGATCGATGCCCTTCTGCCTTGAAGCGGTCGACGATCGCCGCCGCCGTCGGCCGCTTGCGCGGGTCGGAGCCGAAGGTCATCAACGTGCCTTCGCCCGCCGCCCCGGTGATCGCCGCGAACTCCTTGTCGGCGAGTGCGTCGCCGGCCATGAGAACGGTCTTCATGCCTTGATCGCGCATCTGCCGCAGGATCAGGCCCGCTTCCTGGTGATAGCCGCCGACGAAAACCGCTTCGATGTTCGCCGCTTTCATTTTGGAGACGAGCGCGTTGAAATCGCTTTCGCCCTTGTTATAGGACTCGAACACTTTTTCCTGCACGCCCGCTTTGTTCAGCGCTTTCTTGGTCTCGTCGGCCAAGCCTTTGCCGTACGTTGTCTTGTCGTTCAGGATCGCGATGTTCTTGTTGGCGAAGGTCTTGGCGAGATATTCGCCCGCCACCGCGCCCTGCTGATCGTCGCGGCCGCAGACGCGGAAGGTGTTCCACAAGCCGCGCTCGGTGAAGGTCGGGTTGGTGGAAGCCGGCGTAATCTGCAAGACGTTGCCTTCGGCGTAGGCTTCGGAAGCCGGGATCGACGACGACGAGCAATAGTGGCCGGCGACGAAGGGAAGCTTGCTGCTTGCGAATTTTTCGGCGATCGAGCGGGCCTGCTTCGGATCGCATTGATCGTCGCCGACCTCGAGCTTGAGTTTCTTGCCCAAGACGCCGCCGGCGGCGTTGATGTCGGCGACCGCAAGCTCGGCGCCATCCTTCATCTGGCGCCCGAACACCGCCTCGCGGCCGGTCATCGGGCCGGCGACCGCGACGGTGAGGTCTTGGGCGGCGACGGCGCTCGCGAACAAGAACCCGGCGGCGAGGAAAAGACTCGAAGCGATCAGTTTTTTCATGCGCGACTCCCCTTTGCGCGATAACGTCCCGAGAAGCCCTTTAGGGCTTTCGGGGCACTTCCATCCCGATCTCATTGTGCCATGGAAGCCGGGACTTAAGAAAGGTCCTTGCCGTCCGCTTGTGGTGCTGCGCGCTCGCGCCAAGTGAAAGGACCCGTTCGCTCATACAGCCAGCGATACTGCGTCACCATTCGTCTGGCGCGCGTGAGCCGCCAGGAGAGGCCGCCGACGACGAAGAGAAAAGACGCGTCCAACAAATAAGCAGGGAAAGAGAGCAGTTCGCCTTGAAAGAGCGCGAAATGCGCGAAGCGAACGGCGGCGCCGAGCAAAAGCAAATAAATGACCGCCTGACCGAACGGCCGCCAGCGTATTGGCGAGAGCCCGTCCCGTTGCCCAAGCCGCGCCACCGCCGAGCAGGCAAGTGACGAAGAGCGCTTGCAGCAGGGATTTCCTTGGCGGAGAGATTGCCGAACAAGCTTTCCATATGCGGGCTCAGCCTCCCTCGAGATAGGCGGCGCGGACTTCGGGGCGATCAAGCAGTTCCTTGCCCGTGCCTTCCAGCGTGACGATGCCGTTCACCAGTACATAGCCGCGGTGCGCGAGCCGCAACGCGTGGTAGGCATTTTGCTCGACGAGAAAGATCGTCAACCCCTCGCGCCGATTGAGGTCGCGAATGACATCGAAGATTTGCCGCACGATGAGCGGTGCAAGCCCCAGCGAAGGCTCGTCGAGCAAAAGCAGCCGCGGCCGGCTCATCAGCGCGCGCGCGATCGCGAGCATCTGCTGCTCGCCGCCCGATAGCGTGCCGCCGCGTTGCTCCTTTCTTTTTTCCAGGATCGGAAAGAGCTGGAAGACGCGCGCGATGTCGCTGTCGAAATCGGCGGAGGCATTGACCGCCGCGCCCATCTGCAAGTTCTCGTAAACCGTCATGCGCGGGAAGATGCGGCGGCCTTCCGGCGACTGCGCGATGCGCAAGCCGATAATGTCGTGCGTCGGAAGGTGCGGTGATGTCGCGGCCGTCGAAAATGATGCGGCCTTCGCTCGCGCGCGGGTTTCCGCAAATCGTCATCATCAGCGTGGATTTGCCGGCGCCATTGGCGCCGATCAGCCCGACGATCTCGCCGGCGCGCACTTCGAGGTCGACGCCGTTCGAGCGCCGGGATATGGCCGTAAAAGGTCTTGACTCCCTCGACGGAGAGAAGAGGCGCGCTCATCGGGCGACTTCCTCCTCTTCGACACCGAGATAAGCCGCGATCACTTTCGGATCGTCGCGGATTTGCGCGGGCGGCCCTTCGGCGATCTTGCGTCCGTAATCGAGCACGACGACGTGGTCGGAAATTTCCATCACCACGCCCATGTGATGCTCGATGAGCAGAATCGAGGCCTCGCTTTCCGCGCGAATGGCACCGAGCAGCCTGTTGAGTTCGCCAGCTTCGCGCGGATTGAGGCCGGCAGCCGGCTCATCGAGGCAGAGCAGGACCGGGCTCGGAGCACATGGCGCGCGCGATTTCGAGACGCCGCTGCGCGCCATAGGGGAGCGCGCCGGCGGGATCGTCGGCGCGATTCGAAAGACCGACGCGATCGAGCCAAAAGCGCGCTTTTTCGATCGCTTCGTGCTCGGCACGCATAAAGCCGGGCCAGCCGAAGATGCCGAGCAAGGTGAAGCCCGAGGCGACCATCAGCCGGTTGTGCTGGGCGACGAGCAGGTTCTCGAGCGCGGTCATGCCGGCGAAGAGGCGAATGTTCTGGAAGGTGCGGGCGACACGCGCGCGCGCCGCGATCCTGAAATCCGGCAGCCGTTCGAGCAGGAAATCCTTTCCATCGGCGTGCATGATCCGGATCATGCCCCCGCTCGGCTGGTAGAATCCGGTGATGCAGTTGAACACGGTGGTTTTGCCGGCGCCGTTCGGGCCGATGATGGCGGTGATTTCGCCGCGCCTGCGCGGCGAAGGAAAGATCGTCGACGGCGACAAGCCCGCCGAAGCGCATCGAGAGATGTTGCGTATCGAGGATGATTTCTCCGGCTGAGGCGTTCATTGCCGCGCCTCCTCGATGATGTCGGCGGGAATGATTTTTTTCTTCTGCAGAAACACCGAGGGCGTGCGCGTGGCGATCAGCCCGCGCGGACGCCAGACCATGATCGCGACCATGGCGATGCCGAAAACGAGCATGCGGAATTGCTCGAACTGACGGAAAAACTCGAAGCCGCCGATCATGACGAGGGCCGCTACCGCGACGCCGAGCTGCGAACCCATGCCGCCGAGCACCACGATCGCGAGCACCAGCGCCGATTCCATGAACACGAACGACTCCGGGCTGATGAATCCTTGGCGCGTCGCGAAGAAGGAGCCGGCAAAGCCGCCGAACATCGCGCCCATGGCGAAAGCGGTGAGCTTGGTGTTCGTCGTATTGATGCCGAGCGAACGGCACGCAATCTCGTCCTCGCGCAGCGCTTCCCAGGCGCGCCCGATGGGGAGCCGCCGCAGGCGCAGCGTCACGAAATTCGTCAAGAGGGCGAGCGCGAGGATTAAATAAAACAAGAAAGATGATGCGGTGGACCGGATTGAATTCGAGGCCGAAGAATGCGGCGAAGCCTCCTTCGCTGTCGTTGAACGGGAGGCCGAAGAAGCTCGGGCGGGGGATGCCGGAAATTCCGTTCGGGCCGTTGGTGAAACTTTGCCAGTTGATGATCACGATGCGGATGATCTCGCCGAAGGCGAGCGTCACGATGGCGAGATAATCGCCGCGCAGCCGCAGCACGGGAAAGCCGAGCATGACGCCCCAAAAGGCGGCGAGGATTCCCGCGAGCGGCAGGCAAATCCAGAACGACAAGCCGAAATTTTGCGCGAGCAGCGCATAGGCGTAGGCGCCGACCGCGTAGAAGGCGACGTAGCCGAGGTCGAGAAGACCGGCGAGCCCGACGACGATGTTCAGGCCCCAGCCGAGCATAACGTAGGTGAGAACAAGAATGCCGAGGTCGAGAAGATAGCGGTTCGAATAGAACAGCACCGGCGCGAACAAGGCGAGCGCAAGCAGTGCCGGCGCCGCGAAGCGGCCGAGTTTTCCGAATTCCGACGCTGTTGCTTGCCAGGAGCGCGCGAGATCGGCGGCGAGGCGGCTGCGCGCGATCAGCGCGATCATCAGCCGTCCTGCAAATACGACGGTCATCGCGATCGCGAGCAAACCCGGCCGCGGCAAGACCTCGAGCCGGCCGGTGGGACCGGTCTCCGTGCGCAGTCCGAGCATCAAGGAGAAAAGTCCGAAGGCGACGAAGGCGGCGAGTGCGGCGTCCTTCAGCGCGCCGGCAATATCGAATTTTGCGGAGAGCGCGCGCGTGTCGGATTCGTTCGGCACGGCCAAGCTTTCTCAGACTTTCTCGACCTCGGGCCGGCCGAGAATTCCGGTCGGCATGAAGATCAGGACGAGCACCAGGATCGAAAACGCGGCGACGTCCTTGTATTCGGCGGAGAAATAGGCGGACCAAAACGTTTCGATGAGCCCGATCAAGAGGCCGCCGAGCATGGCGCCCGGCAGCGATCCGATCCCGCCCAATACGGCGGCGGTGAACGCCTTGACGCCGGCGATGAAGCCGATGAAGAAATCGATCACGCCGTAATAGAGTAAATACATGATCCCGGCGACCGCGGCGAGCGCAGCGCCGATCACGAAGGTGAGGGAGATCGTGCGATCGATGTCGACGCCGACGAGCGATGCCATTTTCAGATCCTGCTCGCAGGCCCGCATGTTGCGCCCGAGCTTTGTCGCGGACACGAGCCAGGAAAACAAGGTCATCATGGCGAGTGTCGTCACCACGATGATGATCTGCACGTTCGAGACCTGCACCGCGAAGCCGCCGTGCTCGATGAGGATGTAGCTGCCGGGGATCAGCGGCGGCAGCGGCTTGACGCGGGCGCCTTGCGCGAGTTGCACGTAGTTCTGGAGAATGATCGACATGCCGATGGCGGAAATCAACGGCGCGAGCCGGTGCGAGCCGCGCAGCGGCCGGTAGGCAAGGCGCTCGACCGCCCAGCCGTAAAGCGCCGTCAAAAGCATTGCGATGATCAGGACGAGAAAAAGCGCGAGCGGAACGGCGGTGACGCCGATGGCGAGCAAGGCAAGAAAGGCGATCAAGGCAAGGAAGGCGCCCACCATGAACACGTCGCCGTGGGCGAAATTGATCATTCCGATGATGCCGTAGACCATCGTGTAGCCGATGGCGACGAGGCCGTAGATCGAGCCGAGCACGATCCCGTTGATCAGTTGCTGCAGAAAATATTCCATGCGCGTGCCCCCGAATTTCCCCGCGCGCCGTTTCCCCTGCGAGCTTCGCCGTCTCGCCGCGCTTAGGTTTACACGGCTCCGAGACCTCGACCAATGGGCTTCCGCCTAAAAGCCAGGCTTGACCGACCGCGCCGGGGAAGCGAGAAAGTCGCCGTTCCGGGAGGAAAGAATGTCGAAAACGGCAATCCGTATCGCAGTTGCTGGCCTCTTGACGTTCGCGGGAGCGGCCCAGGCAGAAGAATGGCCGACGCGGTCGGTCACGATGGTGATCCCATTCGCGGCCGGCGGGCCGCAGGACGGCATCGGTCGCATCGTAGCGCTACGCATGAGCGAAGTGCTTGGGCAGCAGGTGATCGTCGAGAACGTAACCGGCGCGGGCGGCATGACCGGTTCCGATCGCGTGGCCAAGGCCGAGCCCGACGGCTACCAGTTCGTGCAGGGAAGTGTGGGCACGCATGCCCAGAACCAGACGCTCTACAAGCATCCCGCCTATAACGCGGCGACCGATTTCGCGCCGGTGGCTTTGATCGCCGAAACGCCGATCGTGCTGATCGCGCGCAAGGACCTACCGGCCAATAATCTGAAAGAGTTCATCGCCTATGCGAAGGCCAATCAGGCGCAAATGTCCTATGGCTCGGCCGGCGCGGGCTCGGCCACGCACCTCGCCTGCGTCGTGGTGAATTCCGTGATCGGCACCGACATCACCCACATCCCCTATCGCGGTACCGGTCCGGCGATGCAGGACCTCTTGGGCGGGCGCATCGATTTCATTTGCGACTTCCTCAATACGGCGAAGCCGCAGATCGACGGCGGCACCGTCAAGGCGATTGCCCTCATGACGAAGGAGCGCTCGCCCGCGCTGCCCAACGTGCCGACCGGGCTCGAGCAGGGCACCAAGGGCTTGGAGGCCTATTCCTGGAGCGCGATTTTCCTGCCGAAGGGCTCGCCCGCCGCGATCGTAAAGAAGCTCAACAGCGCGATCGTGCAGTCGATGAATACGCCGACGGTGCGCGACCGACTGCGGGGCATGGGCGTGCAAGTCGTGTCCGACGAGCGCGCGACGCCGGAATATCTCGGCCAATTCGTGAAGAGCGAAATCGAGAAATGGGCGGCTCCCATTAAGGCAAGTGGCGTCACGATCGATTGAGCGGAAACAAGCCGGGCTGGGGCGTTCGCCGCCGACGCTGCCCACGGGTTGCGCCGGCTCCCGGCTCGCCTATGCTCCGTCCCATGAAACCGGCCACGGCCCTTCCGCTCTTTCATCTCTACGGCGATCCGCCCGACGACCAGGCGTTCGATTTCGTCCATGTCGAGACGTTGTCCTCGCGCTCCTCGATTCACAACTGGACTATTCAGGCGCACCGGCACTGCAATCTATTCCAGATTTTCGTCATCGAGCGCGGCGGCGGCGAAATGTCCTTCGAGACGGCAACGATACCCTTCAAGGCTTCTTCCGCGATCCTGGTGCCGCCCACCGTGGCGCACGGCTTTCGCTTTCTTCCCGAGGTGAGCGAGGGATGGGTCGTCACCTTCACCGAGGATGTCGCCGAGGCGATTGGCGAGCGCTCGGCCGCGGCGCTCGAACGTCTGAAAGCGCTGGCGTCGGACCCGGTGGTGCCGCTCGCCAGCGACGGCGAAACGAGGCGGCTCGTCGCACTCTGCCGGGATTTGCACGAGGAGCATTTTCTCGCCCGCGAAGGTCATCGGATCGCGATGCGCTCCTATATCGCCCTGATCGCGGTCGAAGTGGCGCGGTTGGCCGCGAGCCGTGCCCGCACCGGCTCGGTCACGCTCGCGGTTGCCGATCCCACGGTCGAGGCGTTGCGCCGCCTGATCGAAGACCATTTCCGCCGCGAGCGTCACATCGCCTTTTATGCGGCGAAATTGGCGGTGACGCCCGATCGTCTCAACGACCATGTGAAGCGCGCCGCCGGGGTCACGGCCGGCCACCTCATCCGGCAGCGCGTGTTGACGGAAGCCAAGCGCCAGCTCGTTTTCACAAATCTTTCGATCGGCGAGATTGCCTATGATCTCGCCTTCGCCGATCCTTCGCACTTCGCGCGCTTCTTCCGTAAGCAAACCGGCACGACGCCGCAGGCCTTTCGCTCGCACGGCCATGCCGGCGAGAGCGGCCGCGTGCAGGCAGTCGAGCGGGCGCCGCGGCGGCGGATGAGCGCCTAAGCTCAGGCTTTGCTCTTTCCGATTTCCTCGAATACCTGTTCGGCTTCTTTCATCGCGCTGTTGGCAGCGGGAACGCCGCAATAGATCGCCTGCTGCAGGATGATTTCTTTGATGTCGTCCTTGGAGAATTTCCCCTCGACGATCGACGCGCGCATGTGCAGGCGGAATTCCTCCCAGCGGCCAAGCGCGATCATGGTGGCGATCACGATGATTCGGCGCGTGTGCTCGTCGAAATGCGGGCGCATCCACACGTCGCCCCAGCAATAGCGGGTGAGGAGATCGAGGAAGTCGCCGTTGAAGTCGTTCCGGCGCGCGATCGATCGATCGACCCAGGCCTCGCCCAGGACCTTGCGGCGCTTCTTCATGCCGGCTGCGTGGCGTTCCTGATCATCCATGGGTTCCGCTCCTAGCCGAGAAATTTTTCGATCGTATCGGTGTACTGCTTACTTTGTTCGATGTTCGACAGGTGCGCGGCATCGAGCTTCACGAGTTTTGAACCCTGGATACGGCCGGCGATGAGTTCGGCGTCCTTCACGGTGGTCGCCGGGTCGTGGGCGCCGGCGATGACGAGGGTGGGCCGATCGATTGCACCGATATCCCAGCGCTGGTCCATGTCGCGGATCGCCGCACAGCAGCCGGCATAGCCGTGAGGTTGGGTGGTGAGCAGCATCGCGCGAATACGGTCGACCGTCGGCGCCGCTTTTTCGCGGAATGTTTTGGTGAACCAGCGCTCCAGCACGCCATCGGCCACCGCGCTCATTCCTTTTCCGAGCACGGTCTGGATGCGGCCGTTCCAAATAATGGGGTCGCCGATCTTAGCGGCCGTATTGCTTAGAATGAGCTTGCCGAGGCGCTTCGGCGCGACCCGGCCGAGCCACATGCCAGTAAAGCCGCCCATGGAGAGGCCGCAAAAATGCGCGCGCTCGATCTTGAGTCCATCGAGGATGGCGACCGCGTCCTTGCCGAGCAGCTCAAGCGTATAGGGCACTTTGGGCGCGCCGGACTTGCCGTGGCCACGCTGGTCGTAGCGCACGACGCGGAATTTCTTGGAGAGGTGCTTGGCTTGCTCATCCCACATGTGCAGATTGGTCCCGAGCGAATTCGAGAACAGGAGCGCGGGCGCCTTGTCCGGGCCGTCGACCTCCACATGGATCGAGCATCCGTCGGCATCGATGGTCGGCATCAGCGTTTCCTTCTTGCTTTCGTCGATGAACGCTTGAGGGATTTTTCCACACTCGCGAGCGTGCGGTCGAGAAATTGCTTGGCGCTACCGAGATAGGCAAGCGGGTCGAAGAGCCGCGCGAGCTTTTCTCTTGGCAAGACTGTGGTGACTTCCGGCGTGCGCGACAGCACCTCGATCAACGGACGGCGCTCCTTCGCCGCTCGCTTGCTTGCCGCCTCCAGTAGATCGTGCGCTTCCAGTCGGCCGAGTGCCGCGCCCAGCGCCATCTGCACCGCCTCGCCCATCATCAGCCCGCGCGTCGCATCGAGATTTTTGCGCATTCGCGCCGCGTCGATCTCCATTCCTTCCGCGATTTCTACGAGGCGCGAAGCGACGCCGGAGGCGAGAAGAAAGAGTTGCGGGATCGCGAGCCATTCGGCCTGCCAGCCGCCCAGTGCGCGCTCGTGCTCCTGCACCATGCCGGACAGCAGGCTCGAAACGAGACCCGGCGCCAGATTCGCCGCCGCAAGAATCTGTGCGCAGGCGACCGGATTGCGCTTATGCGGCATTGTCGACGAGCCGCCGCGGCCATGGCCCGCGGGCTCGAATACCTCGCCGACCTCGGTCTGCATCAGGAGCGAGACGTCGCGCGCGATCTTTCCGCCGGCGCCGATCAAGATGCCGACGGCGCTTGCCACGCCTGCGATGCGGTCGCGCTCAGCATGCCAGGGCGCATCGAGCAGAAGACCGAGATCCTCGGCGATGCGCTTCGCGACCTTCGGCCCTTTTTTCCCGAGTGCGGCGAGCGTGCCGGCGGCACCGCCGAATTGAAGGACGGCGGCCTTCGCCGCGGCCTCATGCAGATTTTCGCGCGCGCGCGCGAGAAGCGCGGCCCAACGCGCGAGCTTCAGTCCGAAGGTGGTAGGGAGCGCCTGTTGCAGCCAAGTGCGCGCGGCGAGCGGCGTCTTGCGATGCTTTCGTGCGAGGCGGGCGAGCGCCTTGATCGCGCGCGTGAGATCGCGATCGAGAAGCTCCACGCTCTCCCCTATCGCGATGACCGCCGCGGTGTCGATGATGTCTTGGCTCGTCGCGCCCCAATGGACATAACGCGCGGCTTCGCGGTCACGCCGCGCGACGGCGGCGGTGAGGGCCTTGACGAGCGGGATTGCCGGATTGCCGGCGAGTGCGGCCGCCTTTCCGAGCGCGACCGGGTCGAAGCGGGCGGGATTGCAGACGGATTTGATCGCGGGCACCGCCGCGCGCGGGATGACGCCTGCGGCCGCTTCGGCGCGCGCGAGCGCGGCCTCGAAGTCGAGCATGCGCCCGATGACCGCGCGATCCGCATGCAGCGCGCGCATTTCGGTCGTCGCGAAGAGCGGCTCTAGAAGCGGGGATGCGGCCAATTCGGACTCGGTCATGAGGGGGGGACGATGGAAGGAAGCGTGACTTTACGCTGCGGCGATTGGCACCGGAAGTCCGGGGGTGCAACGGCGGGCGTGGCTCGCTATCTTAGGCCGAAGCGAGGAATTCATGGCCCTCAATATGAGCGGAGAATACGTGTTGCCGGTCGCGCGCAAGGACGTGTGGAAGGCGCTGAACGATCCCGAAATGCTCAAGCGCAGCATTCCGGGGTGCGAATCGCTGGAGAAGCTATCCGAGACCGAATTCGCCGCGGTGGCGCGCCTCGAAGTGGGGCCGGTCAAGGCGCGCTTCAAAGGCCGGGTGAAGCTCGAGGACCTGGTGGCGCCGGAGAGCTATAAGATCGTAGGCGAAGGCGAGGGCGGGGTGGCGGGCTTCGCCAAGGGTAATGCCGCCGTCATGCTTTCCGACGTGCCCGAAGGCACCAAGCTCGTTTACACGGCCGAAGCCACTGTCGGCGGCAAGATCGCGCAGCTGGGCCAGCGGTTGCTGGCGGGCACTGCGAAGAAGACCGCCGATCGCTTCTTCGCGAATTTTGCCAAAGCGCTGACTGACTAAGCGGGAATGGATCATGACGAAAATCCAATCGAGCGATGACGTGCTGATGATGGCGGAGCGCTGGCGCCGCGAGGGACGCGGCGTTGCGCTCGCCACCGTTATCGAGACTTGGGGCTCGGCGCCGCGTCCGGTCGGCAGCCACCTCGTGATCGACGAGCACGACAATTTCCTCGGCTCGGTCTCCGGCGGCTGCGTCGAGGGAGACGTAATCGCGGAGGCGGCCGCAGTCATTGCGGATGGAAAGCCCAAGCTTCTCGAATTCGGCGTCGCCGACGAAACCGCATGGAAGGCGGGACTTTCCTGCGGCGGCACGATCCGGGTCTATGTCGAGAAGGTGGAATAGCCACCGCGAAAATTTGGAATGCGTCTCGATCTCATCGCCGCCCTGAATGCTGAGCGCGCCGGGCGCCGCGCCGCTGTCATCGTCACCGAGCTCGGAGGCGGGACGCAGCGGCTCGTGCGCCAGCAAGAGATCGACAAGGATTCGCTTGCGGCGACGCTGAAAGCGCAGATCCGCTCCGGCAAAAGCGGAATCGCCGAGGCGGAAGGCGGGCGCTATTTCCTGGAATTGCACTTGCCGCCGCCGCGCATGGTCATCACCGGCGCCGTACACATTAGCCAGGCACTGGCGCCGATGGCGCGCATGCTCGCCTATGACGTGACCATCATAGATCCGCGCACGGCGTTTGCGACGCCCGAGCGCTTTCCGGACGTGCCGCTGTTGGCGGAGTGGCCGGATCAAGCGCTGCCGAAAATCGGCCTCGACCATTGGACCGCCTTTGTCGCGCTCACTCACGATCCGAAAATCGACGAGCCGGCGCTGGAGGCCGCGCTCCGGGCCGGTTGTTTCTACGTGGGCGCGCTCGGATCGAAGAAGACGCATGCGCGAAGGATCGAGCATTTGCGCGCGCGCGGGCTTGGCGATGACGCGATCGCGCGCATTCATGCGCCGATTGGATTGTCGATCGGGGCGGCGAGCCCGGCGGAAATCGCGGTCGCGATCCTCGCCGAGATCACGCTTCGCCTCCGCCGCGGGCCGGAGACAAAGTCGTGAAATTCGGCCCGGTTGCGATCGCCGATGCGGAGGGAGCGATCGCGGCGCATTCGGTGCGGACGGGCGCAAAAGTGGTGCGCAAGGGCACGGTGATTTCCGCAGCCGACATTGTGGCGCTGCGCGCGGCGGGGATCGCCGAGATCGTCGTCGCCCGGCTCGAGGCCGGCGACGTTGCGGAAGATGAAGCGGCTGCGGCTCTCGCCCGCGCGGTAGCGGGAGGCAGGATCGCGGTCGAGGCCGCCTTCACCGGCCGATCCAATCTGCATGCCGAGAACGCCGGCGTACTCCTCGTCGATTGCGCAGGCGTGGAGCGGCTCAACCGTGTCGACGAGGCGGTGACCTTCGCCACACTTCCTGCCTACCGTCCCGTGCTCGCAAGCGAAATGGTGGGGACGATCAAGATCATTCCGTTTGCGGTCGCGGGCGAAGTGCAACGCAAAGCCCTCGCCGCCGCGAAGCCGCTACTTTCCGTGGCCCCCTACAAATTGAAGCGCGTGGCGCTGGTATCCACCCGGCTTCCGGGTCTTGCCGAAAAGGTGATCGAAAAAACCGTGCGTGTGACGGCGGCGCGACTGGCGCCGATGGGGGCGGCGATTTTGTCCGATGAACGCGTGCCGCATCAGGCGAAATCGCTAAGCGACTCGATCAAAAGCGCGCTCGCAGAGAGTGCCGACCTCGTAATTGTCTTCGGCGCCTCGGCGATCGCCGATCGGCGTGATGTGATCCCGGCCGCGATCGAAGAAGCAGGCGGCAGGATCGAGCATTTCGGCATGCCGGTCGATCCCGGCAACCTCATGCTGATCGGTGCCGTCGGCGCAGTGCCGGTGATCGGTGCGCCGGGTTGCGCCCGCAGCCCGAAGGAGAACGGCTTCGACTGGCTGCTCGCACGCCTCGTGGCCGGTCTTCCCGTGACGCGCGAGGACGTCACCGCGCTCGGGGTGGGCGGCCTCTTGATGGAGATCGTGACGCGGCCGCAGCCGCGCGAGGTCCCGCCACAGCCAGGGCAGGCGTTACGGGTGGCGGCGATTGTGCTCGCGGCGGGTCGCGGCACGCGCATGGGGCCGGAGAACAAATTGCTCGCCGATTTCAGGGGCAAGCCGATCATACGCCACGCGGCGGAAGCAGCACTCGCCTCGAAAGCGCGGCCGGTGATCGTGGTGACCGGCCATCAAGGCGACCGAGTTGCGGGCGCGTTAAAGGGACTCGAGGTTTCGCTCGTTCAAAATCCGCGTTTCGCCGAAGGCCTCTCGACGTCGCTGCGGACGGGGCTCGCCGCGCTTCCGCCCGAGACCGACGCCGTGGCGGTGATGCTCGGCGACATGCCGGAAGTATCGGGGGCGCTGATCGATCGTCTTGCGGCCGCAATCGATCCCGCACGCGGCGCGCTGATCGCCGTTCCCACGCGCAACGGCAAGCGCGGCAATCCGGTGGCATGGTCGCGCCGGCTGTTCGACGACCTCGCTCGGATTGAAGGCGACGTCGGTGCCCGCCACCTGATCGGTCTTCATGCCGACGCCGTGGCGGAAGTGCCGGTCGAGGACGAAGCGGTCTTTGTCGATGTCGACACGCCGGAGGCACTCGCTCTGCTGCGCCAGCGCAACTAGCGGGGCTTGCGCCGCTGAGGTTCGCGGTGAGGACTTGTACAATCCATCGGCCTTGAATTAAGGGTTGTCTCAAGCCATTGATGATTAAACGTTTCGTGATGTTCGTGACTTATTCCATTTTGTGCGGATGACCGGGCGCCGGCTGAGATATAATTGGGTAGCGAAAAGGATCGGACAATGAACGACGCGCGCCGCAAGCTCGGCTTCGTCAACATCGCGCACTTCATCGATCACTATGTGCTGTTGATCTTTCCGACGGTTGTGCTCGGGCTCGAGAGCGAGCTTAACCGCCCCTATGGCGAGCTGATCGCGCTTTCGACCGCCTGCTTCGTCGCCTTCGGATTGTTCTCGCTGCCGGCGGGGTGGCTCGGCGATCACTGGAGCCGGCGCCGAATGATCGCGGTCTTCTTCTTCGGCTGCGCCGCTTCGTTGTTCGCGGTCACCATCGCCCCCGACATGATCGCGCTTGCCGTCGCGCTCTTCGCGCTCGGCATTTTCGCGGCGATCTATCATCCGGTGGGGGTCACAATCCTGCTCGCGAACGCACGCGATCGCGGGCGCACGCTGGCGACGAACGGCGTATTCGGCAATCTCGGCGTTGCTCTCGCTCCTGGCGCCACGGCTCTCGTTGTTTCATTGTTCGGATGGCGCATGGCTTTCGCGGTGCCCGCGTTCCTGTGCGCGGCCATCGGCATCGCCTATCTCATACTGACGAGCGAAGCGAAGGAAAATCCGGCCGACCGCGCACAGACGGCGGAAGTGCGTATGAACTTCTCCACGGCGGCTATTTTCTTTGGCGTGTATGCGGTGCTTTCCTTCGCCGGTGGGCTCGTGTTCAACACCGTGACAGTTTCGATTCCGAAAATCATCGGCGAAGGCGTCCATGGCGACGTGCCGCTCACCTGGATCGGCTCGGTCGCGACCATCGTGCTCCTGTTCGGCGGCGCCGCGCAGCTGACCGTAGGCCGGCTTGTCTCGCGCTTTCCGCCGCATGTTCTGTTCGCCGCGATCGGCGTCATGCAGGCGATCGGCATCGTCTGGGCGGCGGTCGCCACGGGCTTTCCGCTTCTGATCGCACTCGCGGTTTCGATTGCCGCGATTTACGGGCAGGTGACCGTCGGCGACGTGGTGATCGCTCGCTATACCGCCGACGCTTGGCGCGGCCGCATTTATGCGGTGCGCTTCTTTCTCGCCTTCGTGTCGAGCGGTCTTGCGGTTGCGATGATCGCGGCGCTGCACGGCCGCGGCGGCTTTGAACTCGTGCTCGGCGTCACCGCGGCGTTCGCGGCGGTGTTCGCAATCTGCACGATCCTGATCGCGCTGCTTGTTTCGCGCGTCGAAGGCAGGGCCGGGCGAATGCAGCCGGCCGAGTGACGGTCAGGAACCGCCGGCGCCTTTTCATAATTCACTATTGTTTTCAATAGGATGGCGCGACATCGACAGGCCTTGCGCCTGCTATTATATTGACTGACTAGTCAGTCATTATGATCTGTAACATGGCTACCACAAGCAAGAGAAAAACCGTCCGCTCCGTGCCGGCTGACATCCGCGGCAAAACACCGAGCGCGCGCGCGATCCGCAGTGCCGCCCGGCGCGAGGCGATCTTGCACGCGGCGCTCGACGAGTTCTCCGCCCGCGGCTTCGCGGCGGCCCGCCTCGACGACATGGCGAAGCGGGCGGGCGTCGCCAAGGGCACCATCTATCTTCACTTCCGCGACAAGGAAGCACTGTTCCAGGAAATCGTGCGATCCTTGATGGGCCCGTTCGTGGGTACGATCGAAGGCGTGTTCGCGGCCGACATTCCCTTGCGGGCGATCGCGGATCAGATCGTCGAACTTTTTGTCCGTGAGGTGTTCGGCACGCGGCGCAAAGACATCATCCGTCTCATCATGACGGAAGGGCCGCGCTTTCCGAAGCTTGCCGAATTCTACTATCGCGAGGTGCTGTCGCGCATCTTGGCCGGAGCGAGGGTGCGGCTTCGCCGCGCGGTCGATCGCGGGGAAATTTCTCACGCCGCGCTAGTCCGCTTTCCGCAGCTTGTCGCGGCACCGGGCCTGCTCGCGATTATCTGGACGGGTCTCTTCGACCGCTTTGAACCGCTCGACGTGCGGGAACTTTTGCGCGCCCACATGGATATTCTCTTCGGCGAAAGGAAAGCGGCATGAAGCGCCTTCACTCCATGGCGCGGATCGCATCCGTTGTTGCCGCGCTCGCGCTCGCGGGGTGCAACGGCGCGAGCGAGACCTTTCAGGGCTGGATCGAGGCCGACCTCGTTTTCGTCGGCCCGGACGAGGCGGGACGCGTGGAGACGCTTTCGGTACGCGAGGGCGATCGTGTCGCCGCCGGCGCGCCGCTGTTCACCATCGATGCCGACCTGCAGAAGGCCGAGGTGCTCTCGGGCGAGGCGACGCTTGCCAACGTGCAGCAGACTTTTCGCCGCGCCGAGGAGCTCCTGAAAAACCGCACCGGCACGCAAAAGGATTTCGACACGGCGCAGGCGGCGTTGCGCGACGCCGAAGCGCGCCTCAACTGGTCGAAGACGCGGCTCGCACGCCGCAATGTCGCGAGCCCCGCGGCGGGAAGCATCCAGCAGGTCTACTATCGGCCCGGCGAGATGGTGCCGGTGGGCCGCCCGGTCGTCGCGCTGCTTCCCCCCGGCAATCTCAAAGTGCGCTTCTATGTGCCGGAAGCGCTGCTGCCGAAACTTTCGGCCGGCGACCCAGTGAAGGTTTCTTGCGACGGCTGCGCGCCCGATCTCATGGCGCGCGTGAGCTTTATTTCGCGCGCCTCCGAATATACGCCGCCGGTGATTTACAGCTTGGACGAGCGCGACAAGCTCGTCTTTCTGATCGAGGCGCTGCCCGAGCGGCCCGATGCGCTGCGCGTCGGCCAGCCGGTGAGCGTTACTATCGCACCGAAGGAGACGAAGTAGTGGCCGTCTCGCCCGACATCGTCATCGACGTCCATGGGCTGACGAAATCCTTCGATGGGCGCGAGGTCGTGCACGATCTGTCGATGCAGGTGAAGCGCGGCACGATTTTCGGTTTTCTCGGTCCCAACGGCTCGGGCAAGACGACGACGATCCGTATGCTGTGCGGGCTGCTCACGCCCGACAGCGGCCACGGCACCTGCCTCGGCTACGACATCCTCACCGAGTCCGACAAGATCAAGCGCTTCGTCGGCTACATGACGCAGCGATTCAGCCTTTACGAAGATCTCTCGGTGCGCGAGAATCTCGAATTCGTCGCGCGCATCTACGGCATGCCGAATCCGGAGAAGGCGAGCCGCGACATGATCGCGCGCCTCGGCCTGAAGGGTCGCGAGGAGCAGGTCGCGGGCGAACTTTCCGGCGGCTGGAAGCAGCGGCTCGCGCTCGGCGCCTGCACGCTGCCGAATCCGCAGCTTCTATTGCTCGACGAGCCGACCGCCGGCGTCGATCCGAAGGCGCGGCGCGAATTCTGGAGCGAGATCCACACGCTCGCGGCCGAGGGGCTCACGGTGCTCGTCTCCACTCACTACATGGACGAGGCCGAGCGCTGTCACGAGATTGCTTATATCGCTTTCGGCGAAATTCTCGCGCGCGGCACGGTGGAAGAGGTGATCGAGCATTCCGACCTCACCACTTACACCGTGAGCGGCGAGAACCTCGCGCCGTTGCAAGCCGCCCTCGATAAAAAGCTCGGCGTCGACATGGTGGCGCCGTTCGGCATGAGTTTGCACGTCTCGGGACGCGACGCCGCGAAGCTGGAGGCGGCGATCAAGCCCTACCGCGGCGACAAGAAACTCAAATGGGAGCACTCCGAACCTTCGCTCGAGGACGTGTTCATCGACCTCATGAAGCAGTCGACAGGACAATTTCCAATGACGTGGGTGCAAATTTTCCGCACGGACGGCTTCTGGCGCAATGTCCGTGCGATGATCCTGAAGGAGGTGCTGCAACTCCGCCGCGATCACGTGACGCTCGCGACCATGATCACGGTGCCGCTGATGCAACTGATCCTGTTCGGCTACGCGATCAATACGACGCCGCACGATCTTCCCACGGCGGTGCTTTTGCAGGAGAAGAGCGACATCGGCCGCTCGATCCTCGCCGCGCTCGAGAACACGAAATATTTCAAGATCACCCGCCGCGCCCATGACATCGACGAATTCGATCATTTGCTCGCCTCGGGCAAGGTTCTGTTCGGGGTGGAGATTCCCGCCGGCTTCGAGCGGGCGCTCAGGCGAGGCGATAAGCCGGCGCTGCTTGTCGCCGCCGACGCGACCGATCCGGTCGCTGCGGGCTCCGCGCTCGGCTCGCTCGCGCAGGTGGTGCAGAGCGCGTTGCGAAACGACCGCGCCATTCCCGAAATCGCCGCGATGCCGTTCGAGATCCGCGCGCACGCCCGCTACAATCCGGCTGCTGTAACGCAGCTCAACATCGTGCCGGGGTTGCTGGGCACCATTCTCACCATGACCATGCTCATTTTCACCTCGCTGTCGGTGACGCGCGAGACCGAGCGAGGCACGATGGAGAGCCTGTTGTCGATGCCGATCACGCCGCTTGAAATCATGCTCGGCAAGATCCTGCCCTATGTGCTGATCGGCTTCTTCCAGGCGACGCTAATCGTCGGTGCCGGACTCCTGATGTTCCAGGTGCCGATCGTCGGCAATATTTTCCTGCTTGCCTTTCTCACCACGCTTTTCATCGCCACCAATCTCGCCGTGGGCTATACCTTCTCGACGATCGCCGAGAACCAATTGCAGGCGGTGCAAATGGCGATGATGTCGTTTCTGCCGTCGATGTTGCTTTCGGGGTTCCTGTTTCCCTATGCCGGCATGCCGGTGTGGGCGCAATATCTCGGCGAGATTTTCCCGCTCACGCATTTCATCCGCATCGCCCGCTCGGTTATGCTGAAGGGCTCGTCCCTCTTCGACCTGCGTTACGACGCGACCGCGCTGTTCATCTTGATGCTGATCGCGATGGCGGTGGCGGTGACGCGGTTCAGGCGGACGCTCGACTAGTGTCCCGATTCCGAAGTTCGTAAGCTTTTGCGGCACGCTCTCATACGAACTTCGGAATCAAAGGGACACTAGCAACTCTATAATTCTAGCGCCCCTTTGAACCCGAAGTTCGCAATCACCCTTTGCGGCATGGTGTGTGCGAACTTCGGGTTCGGGGCACTAGCGGCGCTTCAGCCGCTCGATCAACGCCGAGATCGCTATCTTCGCATTCCAGCCATGCGCGCAAGCATGGCCTTGGTCGCCGCTTCCATGGCATAACCCGCGCCGGAATTGAGCTTCCTCAAAAGGAAAATTCGCATGCGCGTGGCGGTGATGGCGACCGGAGCCCTCGGCGGCTATTTCGGGGGGAGGCTCGCCGAGGCGGGCCACGATGTCTCCTTCATCGCGCGCGGCGCGAACCTAGCGGCGATCCGCAAGAACGGCCTCAAGATCGAAAGCCCGCTCGGCAACATTCACATCAAGAGCCCGAAGGCGATTGACGATCCGAAGGAGGTCGGGTTGGTCGATCTCGTGCTCTTCGCGGTGAAGCTCTGGGATACCGAGAAGGCGGGCGAGGCGTCGAAGCCGCTGGTCGGGCCCAGCACCCGGCTGGTGACCATGCAGAATGGGATCGACAGCGTTGAGCGGCTCGTTCCAATCCTCGGGAGAGATTCGGTTGCGGCGGCACCGGCGCGTATTTCGGCGGTAATCGGCGCGCCGGGCGTTATCTTGCACAAGAGCGCGTTCGCGGATTTTCGCTGCGGCTTTCTCGACGGGCGCGACGACGCGCGGCTGAAGGCGCTCGTCGACGAGATGAAGGCGGCGAAAATCAACGCGGAATTTTCGCGGAGCATTGAAAAGGATCTGTGGGAAAAATTTGTTTTTCTGGTCGGCATGTCGGGCGCGACCGCGGGTACGCGCATGCCGCTGGGACCGATCCGGGACGATCCGGACACGCGTGCATTGCTGCAATCATTGATGCAGGAGGTTGAGGCGGTCGGCCTTAAAAAGGGCATTCCGCTCACGGGTGCTGCGGCAAAATCGTTCGCCTTCGCGCAGGCGGCGCCCGCAGGGGTGAAAGCCTCGATGCTGGAGGATCTTGAGCGCGGCAACCGCCTCGAAACCGATTGGCTGCAGGGGAAAGTGGTCGAGCTCGGACGCGCGCTCAAGGTTCCGGTGCCCGCGAACGAGCATATCTATGCGGTGTTGAAGCTGCACCGGATGGGGAAGGGCGCGGCGTAACCACAAAAGAAAAAGGCCCGGGGACTTCTCCCGGGCCTTTCGATTCTCAATTGCGCGTCGGGCTTAGAAATCCATTCCACCCATGCCGCCGCCGCCCGGCATCGCCGGACCGCCGCCGCCGCCCTTTTTCGGGATCTCCGCCACCATCGCTTCAGTGGTGATCAGGAGACCCGCGACCGAGGCGGCGCCTTGCAGCGCGGCGCGCACGACCTTGGTCGGGTCGATCACGCCTTTGGTGACGAGATTGCCGTATTCGCCTGTCTGCGCGTCGAAGCCGAACGCATACTGGTCCTTGTCCAAGATCTTGCCGACCACGATCGAGCCGTCTTCGCCGGCGTTCATCGCGATCTGGCGAGCCGGCACGCTGATGGCCTTGCGCACGATCTCGACGCCCACCTTCTGGTCGTCGTTCTGCGTGCGAACGCGCTTCAGTGCTTCGCCGGCGCGTAAGAGTGCGACGCCGCCGCCGGGAAGGATGCCTTCCTCGACTGCCGCGCGGGTGGCATGCAACGCATCATCCACGCGGTCCTTGCGCTCTTTCACTTCGATCTCGGTGGCGCCGCCGACGCGGATGACCGCGACGCCGCCCGCGAGCTTGGCAAGCCGCTCTTGCAGCTTCTCGCGGTCGTAGTCGGAGGTGGTCTCCTCGATCTGCTGCTTGATCTGGCCCACGCGCGCTTCGATGTCGGCCTTCTTGCCGGCACCGTTGACGATCGTGGTGTTTTCCTTGTCGATCATCACCTTCTTGGCGCGACCGAGCATATTGAGCTGCACGGTCTCGAGCTTGATGCCGAGATCTTCCGAGATCGCCTGGCCGCCGGTGAGCACGGCGATGTCTTGCAACATCGCCTTGCGGCGGTCGCCGAAGCCCGGCGCCTTGACCGCCGCGACCTTGAGGCCGCCGCGGAGCTTGTTCACGACGAGGGTAGCGAGCGCTTCGCCCTCGACGTCCTCGGCGATGATGAGAAGCGGCTTGCCGGTCTGCACCACGGCTTCCAACAGCGGAAGCAGCTCGTTCAGGCCCGAAAGCTTTTTCTCGTTGATGAGGATGTAGGGGTCCTCCATCTCGACGCGCATCTTGTCGGCATTGGTGATGAAGTAGGGGGAGATGTAGCCGCGGTCGAACTGCATGCCTTCCACGACATCCAGCTCCGTCTCCAACGACTTCGCTTCCTCGACCGTGATCACGCCCTCGTTGCCGACCTTCTTCATGGCGTCGGCAAGGAATTTGCCGATCTCGGAGTCGCCGTTGGCGGAGATGGTGCCAACCTGGGCGATTTCCTCATTGGAAGTGACGCGCTTCGAGTTCTTCTTGAGATCCTCGACGATGGCCTCGACCGCGAGGTCGATGCCGCGCTTGAGATCCATCGGGTTCATGCCGGCGGCGACAGACTTGGCACCTTCCCGTACGATTGCCTGGGCAAGCACCGTTGCCGTCGTGGTGCCGTCGCCCGCCTGATCGGAGGTTCTTGACGCCACCTCGCGCACCATCTGCGCGCCCATGTTTTCGAACCTGTCTTCGAGCTCGATTTCCTTGGCGACCGTCACCCCGTCCTTGGTGATGCGCGGCGCGCCGAAAGATTTTTCGAGCACGACGTTACGGCCCTTGGGGCCGAGCGTCACCTTGACGGCGTTCGCCAAGATGTCGACGCCGCGCAACATCTTGTCGCGCGCGTCGACGGAAAATTTAACTTCCTTAGCAGCCATTGTTGCAACTCCGTTTCAATTTGTTCCTTACGCGGCTTTTCGCGCCGCGCCGGTCTTTTCGATGACGCCCATGATGTCGGACTCCTTCATGATCAGGAGTTCCTCACCGTCGATCTTCACTTCGGTGCCTGACCATTTGCCGAACAAGACGCGGTCGCCCTTCTTGACGTCGATCGGGGTCAGTTTGCCGTTCTCGTCGCGGCCGCCAGGGCCGACGGCGATCACTTCGCCTTCCTGCGGCTTCTCCTTCGCGGTGTCGGGAATGATGATGCCGCCCGCGGTCTTTTCGTCCGCCGTGATGCGGCGGACCACGACGCGGTCGTGTAAGGGTCGAAATTTCATTGGAGATTCTCCAAGTCTTTGATTCTTCGAACGTTTTGGAAAAGGCGTACGGATCCCCGCACCCCCACCGGGCACATAGTTTGTGGCCGGCCGCCTTCAAGGGGCTGATGAAAATTTCTTAGCACTCATTGCTCGCGAGTGACAAGGCTTTGCAAGCCGCTGAAGAAATTGATTTTTTTCGAAGAAGGTAAACGCTCGGGCGGCGATCGGGGAGCCGCTGTCAGCAGAGTCTTCCTTTCGCTGCTAATGCCTTGGAACCAAACAGTAAATTCAATGTTTAAGCTTGCGCTCAGAAGTCGGGCGCACAGTATAGGGCGCGAGGATTCGGAGGGTCGAATGGTCTCTGGGGACTTCCGCAAACAGCTCGAGGGCTACGGGCTCACGACGGCAAAAATTCTCTACCGCCTGCCGGATTATCCGCGCTTTCTGCAAACCTATGTCTGGCAGGACTACGACCTGTTTCCACGCTTTCCGCAGCTTTTGCGCTTCCTCGATTTCTGGCGGCGCGAGCTCGAAGGGCCGCTGCATTCGGTGACGGTCGCCCACGCGCGCCTGATCCGCCCGTCCGAATTTCGTGCGGTGAGCGGCGAATTTTACCTCAACTGACCGTCGCGTCCTTCACGCGCCGTAGTCCAGCTTCGGTTGCCAGTCGGGGCCGCGCCCTTCGGGCGTGTAATCGAGCACGTTCCACAGTGGCCAGATCATATCGACATGGCGGGGGTGCTGGCCCTTTTTCGCCGGAACGAACGCCAGCTCCGTCGCATAAAAATGATGGATCGCCCCGTTCTTGCGGACGAAGACGTTCAAGATCGGCCGCTGATTTCCGTTCTCGTCCTCGGTGAAATAGTCGCGATTGAAACTGTTGTTCGCTGACGACAGAAAACGGATACCGCTCCAGCCACGCTCGTGGCGGAGACGTTCGACGCGCTCAGCCGGCGATTTTGCGACGGCAACGAGACTTGTGCGCTGGCTGATATGCTTGCTTTCTTTGTCGAGCGCATCGATGATCGACGAGCAGCTCGGGCAAGCATTTTTCATCGCTGGGCCGTACATGAAGCCGTAAACGATGAGCGTGTCCTTGTCGCCGAACAATTTGGAAAGCTTCACACGGCGCGCACCGCCGCCGGGCGCGACTTCCTCAAATAGGTAATCTTCGGGCACCGTTCCGCCGCGCGGCAATTTTCGGCGGAGCGCCGCGACTTTTTCGATCTCCCGCCGCAGGCCCATTTCGGCCTTCAACAGTGCGTCGCGCTTTTTCCGGTAGGCCGCGCTTTCGTTCGGGAAGCTCTTGGCATGCAAGCCGGCTGCCTTCTTGGTGCGGGCTTTTCGTGTTGCGACTTTTTTCTTCGCTTTCGCCATGAGTTTCTCCCGGGGTCATGAGGATTGCGGCTTGCGGGAGCATTCTCCATGGCAATTAGTTGTTGGCAAGACACTCACTCGCGGGGATTTTTATGCGCATCCGCTTCGAAATGGGCGGCGTTTCGCTGGATGCCGAATTGCCGGTCATTGATCCTTGTCAAAGTCGAGGATCGATCAAAAAGGTATTTTGTATCGTGGTTCCTGCGCACAAGCGCTGAGCGGAGTTGGAGCAATGAAGAACTGGCAGGAGATGACAAAAGAGCTAACCGCGCAGATCAGAAACCTGCGCGGCGGTGCGCCCGAGGTAATGAAGGCCTTCTCCAGCATCGCCCAGGCAGCGTCGGCTACCAAGGTGCTGGACGCAAAGACCAAAGAGCTAATTGCGCTCGGCATTGCGGTGGCGGTCAGGTGCGATGATTGCATCGCATTTCATGCCAAGGCCGCTTTCGAGCAAGGCGCTTCGCAACAGGAGGTGATGGAGACGCTCGGTATGGCAATCTATATGGGTGCCGGCCCTTCAGTGATGTATGCAAGTCACGCGCTGGAGGCTTTCAGCCAATTTGCCAACCGAAGCAATGCGCCGCTTTCAGTTTCGCCTCCGGGCCGACCGGCCATGGCTGTACAGTCATAAGGTGGACGCTAACAGAATTTGGAAATCATTGGCCGCCGGTTTGTGCGGAAGCGCGGCTCATTCTGTACTTATGTTCCTAAAATCTTGGTTTGGTTTGCTTCCATCGTTTCAACCCTACGAAGACTTGCAGCGAGTACTGAGCCACTTAATCGGCGGCTCAATACATCCTGTAATTCCATGGGTGCTGTCATTTCTAAACGGCGCGGTCGTGCTCGGATTTCTGTTTGGCCGCACATATGGCCTGCTGCCAGGTCGAAACGGGGCCACGAAGGGCTTCGTTTTCGGCGTGGTTGGATGGGTCGTCATGGGCCTTCTGTTCTTTCCTTGGTTAGGTCGCGGCCTGTTTGCCAGTCAGGCGGGGCTTGGAGTGTTGCCCGCGCTTTTCTCGCTGTTGATGCTGCTGACCTACAGCGTAATCATGGGTGTCGTATATTCCACGCTGAATCTAAAGGCGGGAGCGAAAGCTTGAATGAAAGGTGGTCGATGCGCATCCGTTTCGAAATGGGCGGCGTTTCGCTCGAGGCCGAATTGCTCGACACGCCGACGGCGAAGGCGATCGCGGCGAAGCTTCCGATCAGTTCGCAAGCCATGATCTGGGGCGAGGAAGTCTATTTCGAAATCCCGGTGAAGGCCGCGCGCGAGAAGGACGCCAAAGCCGTCGTTACGCCGGGCGAGATCGCCTATTGGCCCGACGGCCACGCCATAGCCATCGGCTTCGGCCGTACGCCCATTTCGCAGGGCGACGAAACGCGGCTCGCTTCACCCTGCAACATCTGGGCGAAAGCGCTTGGCGATGTAAGAACACTGAAGGCCGTGCGCGCGGGCGCCAAGATCGAGGTCAAGAAACTTTCTTGACAGGGGATGCCTCGGACTCCGCCTCGCGATGGCGATCGACCCACCAGGCCCATACAACCATGATCAGCGTCGCGATGCCGCCCCAGGCAAGCACCTGCGGGTTAGGCGGCGGCGGCGACACAAGGGTCGAAAGATAGAGCAACGCCAGAAACGCGGTCAGGCCGTAAAGTCCCCACGCGCCGATCCAATCCTTGGCGTGTGTCGTGCGGAAATAGAGAAAGAGACCGAGGCCGAAGAACAGGAATTCGAGCGCGAGCGTTCCCGCCATCGAGTTCCACAGCCCCAGCCCGAACTTCTCGCCGCCGGGGAACAGCGGCAGATCCGGCCGGTGCACGAGCAGGTCGAGGAACCAGTGGCTGAGCACGACGAGGCCTGCGAGCGCACCGACCTGCCAGTCGCGCATGATGTAGCCATAGACGAGGTTAAAGGCGAGCGCCCAGACGATCGCGAACAGGAGGCTGTGCGAATAGGGATAGAACACGAAGTCGAACGGCGACATGCGCATCAGCCCCGGCACGATGCGCACGATCTCGACATGGCCGAGCACGAGCACGGGCCAGACGAGGTCGAGCCACATGGTGGCGAGGAAGAAGACGCCGAGCGAAGCGCGGGGGGCGGCCGCCTTGGCGGCGAAGGCAACGCCATGATGGCCGATGAACATCGGCGCAGTATAGAAGAATTCGCCGGCGCATAACACGCGTTTGCGAGTTGCCCGCATTCACAAAGGGCAATTGCAATACCGGGTGTGTAAGGTTAAGCGTCGCCGGCCCTCGCGAGCCGCTCACGGATTCGCATCGAACCTCGAGGTTATTTTATGCGCTATTCCCGCACGCTCGGTCTTGCCGCGGCTTTCGCGCTGGCGGGGCTGCAAGCGGTCGAAGCCCAAACCACGACGCCGATCCGCCTCGGCTACATCCCGGTGATGGGGGTCGCGCAAATTTTCGTCGCCGAAGGCGAGGATTGGACCAAGGCGAAGGGTCTCGACATCAAATTCGCGAGTTTCGAGTCGGGCCCGAACATGATCCAGGCGCTCGCCTCCGGCACGCTCGACGTCTATGTCGCGGGGCTGGCGCCGCTCCTGGTCGCGCGCGCGAAAGGGCAGGATATTCGCGTCGTGGCGGCGACGGCGGTGGAGGAGATGGGCGTTGCCGCGGGACCCGCGCTCGCGCCTTTTTTCAATGGCGGCAAGGGCACCGCCGCCGGGTTCAAGGCGTTCCACGAAAAAACGGGCCGACCTGCCAAGCTCGCGACCCAACCAATCGGCTCGGGGCCGAACGCCACGCTGCAATATTGGCTATGGGAGCACCTGAAGGCCGACAAGACCGACATCGACATCATCGAGATGGGGATCGACGCGACGCAGCGCGCCATCCTCACCGGCGCGGTCGAAGGCGGCAATATCCGCGAGCCCGCGCTTACCATCGCGCAGCGGCAGAACCCGAACATCAAGCTGGTGGCGACCGGCGCCGACATGTTTCCGAACTTCCCCGGCGTCGTGGTCGCGGTTTCGGGCGCCTTCGCCGATAAGAATCCGAAAGCGGTCGAGGATCTCGTACGGCTCGTGATCCGTGCAACCAAGTTCTTGGAAACCGATCCCGCGCGCGCGGCGCCCCATGTTGGCGTCGCGCTCGGCAAGGGATTGGTGCCGAACGACATCATTCTGACGGCATTGAAGTCGCCGCAGACGCACTTCACTTCCGATCCGCGCCGTATCATCGAACCGACCGCGAAATTGCAGGACTATCAGGTGAAACTCGGCGCGCTCGCCAAGGCCCAGCCGCTTGACGGGCTGTTCGCGGTCGACGTTTACGAGCGCGCTCTCGCAGGCAATTGAACATGAAGCGAGGCCGGGAGATTGCGCTTGCCGCGCTCGGCTTCGCGGCCTTTCTCGCGCTGTGGGAGATGTTCCCGCGGCTCGGGCTGATTTCCGCCGACACGCTGCCGCCACCGAGCGCCTTGCCGGAGGCGTTCTATCGAGAACTCGCTTCCGGCATATGGTTCTCGGCGCTCAGCGCGAGCCTCAGCCACTACGTTGTTGGGCTCGTGTTCGGCTGCGGGCTTGGCGTCGCCTTCGGGGTAGTGACGGGGCTGTGGCGCGGCATGGAGGCGGCGCTGTCTTGGATCGTGCGCGCGCTGCGGCCGATTCCGGGGATCGCCTGGATTCCGTTTGCGATCCTGTGGTTCGGCATCGAGCCCTCGGCCGCGGTCTTTATTATCTCGATCGGCGTGTTCTGGATTTCCTATTTCGCGACGCTTTCCGCTGTGCGCGCGGTTGACCGCGATCTTGTCGAGGTTGCCGAAGCCTTTGGCTTCCGCCGCGCTGACCAGAAGCTTGTGAAGGTCATTCTGCCGGCGGCGGCGCCCGGCATTCTCGGGGGCCTCCGCACCGCCATCGGCCAGGCATGGATGGCGGTGGTGGCGGCGGAACTCTTCGGTGTGTTCGGCCTCGGCAATCGCATGATGCAGGCATCGAACCTGCTCGCGAGCGACATCGTCGTGGTCTACATGACGACGATGGCAGCGCTCTACGGTTTGATCGACACCGGCTTTGTCGCCGCACAAAATTGGCTGCTGAAATGGAAGCAGTGATCGAGCTCGATCATATCGGGCTCTCGTTTCAGCGCGACGGCCGGAAAACCGAGGTGCTGCGCGACCTTTCGCTGGCCGCCCGGCGCGGCGAATTCGTCGCCATCGTCGGCCCGTCCGGCGTCGGCAAGTCGACGCTGTTGCGCGTGGTCGCCGGACTTCTGCAGCCCGAGAAGGGCGAGGTGATCCTGCGCGCGCAGCCGACGCGCGGGCACCTGCCGGTCGCCCTCGTGTTCCAGGATGCGCGGCTGCTGCCGTGGCGACGGGTGTTCGACAATGTCGGCTTCGGGCTTGAGCACGGCGGCGTGCCGAAGGCGGAGCGCAAGCGGCATATCGAGGAGGCGCTCGCGCTAGTTGGGCTTTCGGCCTACGCCGTGCGCTATCCGCACGAACTCTCGGGCGGCCAGCGCCAGCGCGTTTCGCTGGCGCGGGCGCTCGCGGTCGATCCGGAAATCTTGCTGATGGACGAGCCGTTCGCGGCCCTCGACGCGATCACGCGCGAGGGCTTGCAGGACGAATTGATCCGCATCCGCGCGAAGACGAAGAAGACGATCCTCTTCGTCACCCACGACATCGAGGAGGCAGCGTATCTCGCCGACCGCATCGTGGCGCTCGTGGGCGAGCCCGCGAGTGTCGGCATGACGGTCGAAGTGGAAAAGCCGCAGCCGCGCCGGCGCAACGATCCGGCGGTGATGGAGGCGGTGGGGAAGTTGCGCGGCGAATTATCGGCCGCCGCCGCCGCACTTTAATCAGCCGCGCCCGACGAAGGGCATCTTGGTCGCCATGATCGTCATGAAGAGAATGTTGGAGTTGAGCGACAGGCTCGCCATGTGCACGACGGCCTTCGCCACGTCCTCGACATCCATGCGCGGCTCGGGCGCCATCGTGCCATTCGGCTGCAACACGCCTGTCTTCATGCGCTCGGTCATAGGCGTCGCGGCATTGCCAATGTCGATCTGGCCGCAGGCGATGTCGTAGGCGCGGCCATCGAGGGCGGTGGATTTCGTAAGACCCGTGATCGCGTGCTTGGTCGAGGTATAGGGCGAGGAAAACGGCCGCGGCGCATGCGCCGAGATCGAGCCGTTGTTGATGATGCGGCCGCCGCGCGGCGTCTGCGCCTTCATGATTTTGAATGCTTCCTGCGTGCACAGAAACGGGCCGGTGAGGTTCGCGGCGACGACCGCGCTCCATTGTTCGTAGGTCAACTCCTCCAGCGGCACCGGCGGCGCGCCCATTCCAGCGTTGTTGAAGAGAAGATCGAGGCGGCCGAAGTGATCCTTCACCTTCGCGAACAGCGCCTTCACCGAGGCGGGATCGCCGACATTCGTCGGCACCACGAGCGATCTTGCCCTTTGCTTCCTTGGCGGTTTCGTCGAGCGGCTCCTTGCGGCGGCCGGCGAGCGCTACGGCGTAGCCCGACTTTCGCGAGCGCGATCGCCGCGGCCTTGCCGATGCCGGTGCCGGCGCCCGTGACGAGTGGCGACTTTCTGCGCTTCAGCCATGATCTTCCTCCCGGTTCTTTTTTGAAGACGAATTGGACGCGTTATTTCTTGGCGCTGTTGGCGTAAGGCGGGCGCGGGATCGCCATATGCGCCGCGCGCAACGCCGACGACCAGCGCTCGCGCAAATCGGTGAAGTAGGGCTCGCCCGGCTCGATGCGGTAATTGCAACTCGGCCTTGAGCGCGTCGCGGCGGATGATGGCGAGATCGATCGGCAGGCCGACGGCGAGGTTCGAGCGCATGGTCGAATCCATCGAGATCAACCCGATCTTCAGCGCGTCGTAGAGATCGGTGTCGTATTTCACCGCGCGGTCGAGAATGGGCTTGCCGTATTTGTGCTCGCCGATCTGCAAGTAGGGCGTATCGACGGTGCATTCGATGAAATTGCCGGCGGCGTAAATCATGAAAAGCCGCAGGCGGCGGCCGGCGATCTGGCCGCCGAAAAGAAAGGCGACGTCGAATTTCACGTCGGCCTGTTCGAGCGCGCCGCCTTCCATGTTGTGGACCATGCGCAACGCGCGGCCGATGCGTTGCGCGGCCTGGAACAAGCGTCGGCGCGTTAGTCAGCCGCTCGCGCTCGCCGGTCTCGGGGTTCTCGATGCCTTCGTTGAGGATGCTGAGCACGGTCTGCGACAGCGACAGATTGCCGGCGGTGGCGAGCGCCATGATGCTCTTGCCCGGATCCTCGAAGATGTGGAGCTTGCGGAAGGTCGAGACGTTGTCGAGGCCCGCATTGGTGCGGGTGTCGCCGATCATCACGAGGCCTTCGCGGACGAGAATGCCGCAGCAATAGGTCATCGAGTTCTGCCCATCGAAGTCGGATTTATAGCGACTTCGATTCATCCAAAGCGCCGAACTCGGGTGGACCCGAGTTCGGTTCGCGCGAATTTATAGCGGGTGTAGCCTCATCCGTCATGCTCGGAACAAGACTGGCATCACGGGCTTGGAACGCTCAGCTTTGCGACTGCCGTCCGGCCTGATCGACGTGGACCGCGACCGAGAGCGTCTCGCCTTCGCCGCCAAAGCGCATGCCGCGCACGGGCGCGGCGCCGAGCGAATCGAGGCCGATCGCGACCCGCACATGGGCGGCGGTTGCGGAAATGCCGTTCGCGGGGTCGAAGGCGACCCAGCCGAACTTCGGCACATACGCCTCGGCCCAGGCGTGCCCCGCCTCCTGCGCCGTGACGCCGTCGACCCGCAGGAAATAGCCGGAGACGTAGCGGGCGGGAATTGTCGAGATGGCGCGCGCTGGCGATGAAAATCTGCGCGTAGTCCTGGCAGACGCCGCGCTTGAGCGCGAAGGATTCGGCGGCCGACGTCGCCGGCGTGCGTGGGATCGGGGTCGAAGACGAACTCGTCATAAATGCGCGCGGTGAGCGCGTGCAGGGTCGGCGAGCGGATCGCCGTTGGCGCGCTTCGCCGTTTCCTGCGCGAAGGCGGCGATCGCGGCGTCGGGCGCGGTCAGCGGCGTTTCGCGGAGATACAATGACGGCGGAAAGCGCTCCATGGTGCCGCTGACGACGCCGGCCGTGTCCTGCGTCTCGACCTCGCCATCGACGCGGATGACGAGTTCGGAAAGCGGTCCGTCGACGGTGAAGGAGTGGGCGAGGTTGCCGAAGGCGTCCTCGAACGGGTCGAGGCGGCAATCGACGTTCAATTCGATCCGCCAGCGCACGATGTATTGGCCGTCATGGTTGCGCGGCGTGAGCCGCAGAATCTCGATCGCCGACTTCGCGGGCGTCTCGTAGCGATAGACCGTCTCGTGGAAAATGCGGATGCGCATGAATGATTACGTCAGATATTGTTCGGCGATGGCGGCGCCGAGGCGGTTGTTGTCGGCGATGAAGTTGCCGATGAATTCGTGCAGGCCCGACTGGAAGATGTCGTCCATCGTCGCGTTCGAAAGCTTCGTCAACATCGCGCGCGCGAGCCGCTGCGAATTTCCCTGCCGGCCGTAGAATTGCGCGAGATCGTCGAGATAGCGGCTGAGATTTTCGTAGCAGCTCGCGAGCGAGCGCGGCATCTGCCGGTTCAGGATCAGAAGATCGGCGACGAGCCAGGGCTTCACGCTTTCCTGATAGACCCAGTAATAGCTGGTGAGCGCCGAAACCGAGCGCAGGATCGAGGCCCACTGGAAATAATCGAGCGGGCCGCCGACACGCTCCTTGTCGGGAAGCAGCACGTGATATTTGACGTCGAGAATGCGCGCCGTGGCGTCGGCGCGCTCGATCAGAATTCCGAGCCGCGAAAACCAGTAGGCGTCGTTCCGCAACATCGTCCGGTAGGCGGAGCCGTCATAGGCGAGCGAGGCCTGCTTCACGAAAGAGAGAAAGCGCGTGAAATCGTCGTGCGAGAGGCGCTTGCCGTCGAATTTTTTCAGCTCGTGCCAGGCGCCGTTGATCGCGTCCCACATCTCGACCGTGAGCGCGGTGCGGACGGCGCGCGCATTCTGGCGGGCGGTCTCCAGACAATTGCGGATCGAAGCGGGATTGTAAGGCGAGAAGGCGAGAAACTCGGTGACGGTCTGCTCGTTCGCCTCCTCGTAATTGATCTTGAACGATTGCGCGCAGGCGGCGGTCGCGATCGCCGAGTCCCACTCGTTCGTCGTCTCGCCCTCGGCTTGCGGCAGCGAAGTGAGCCGGCTCGTGGCGTCGAGAATGCGCGCAAGACATTCCGCGCGCTCCATGTTGCGCGACAGCCAGTAGAGATTGGAGGCGGTGCGGGAGAGCATGCTAGCGGTCCAGCACCCAGGTGTCCTTGGTGCCGCCGCCCTGGCTCGAATTACGACGAGCGAGCCGTTCTTCAGGGCGACGCGGGTGAGGCCGCCGGGCACGATGCGGACGCGGTCGCGGCCGTAGAGCACGAATGGGCGGAGATCCACGTGGCGCGGCGCGACGCCTTCCTCGACGAAGGTCGGGCAGGTCGAGAGCGCGAGCGTCGGCTGGGCGATGAAGTCCGCGGGCGAGCGTTTCAACTTCGCGCGGAAAGCCTCGATCGTCTTCTTGTCGGCCATCGGGCCGACGAGCATGCCGTAACCGCCGGAGCCGTGCGTCTCCTTCACCACGAGCTCGGGCAGGCGATCGAGCACTTCTTTCAGGTGATCTTCCTCGCGGCAGCGCCAGGTCGGCACGTTTCGCAACAGCGGCTCCTCGCCGAGATAGAATTTCACGATCTCGGGCATGTAGCTGTAGACCGCCTTGTCGTCGGCGGCGCCGGTGCCGACGGCGTTGGCGAGCGTGACGTTGCCGGCGTGATAGGCGGTCATCAGCCCCGGCACGCCGAGCATGGAGTCGGGGCGGAATACCAAGGGATCGAGGAAGTCGTCGTCGACGCGGCGGTAGATCACGTCGACGCGTTTCGGTCCTTCGGTCGTGCGCATGTAGACGACGTTGCTCTTCACCAGGAGGTCGCGGCCTTCGACCAATTCGACGCCGAGCTTGTCGGCGAGGAACGAATGCTCGAAATAGGCGGAATTGTAGATGCCGGGCGTCAACAGCACGACGGTCGGATCGCCGGGAGCGGAGGCGGGCGCCACGGATTTCAAGGTGGCGAGCAAATCGTCGGTGTAGTTTTCGACCGGGGCGACGCGATGGCCGGAGAACAATTCCGGGAACAGCCGCAGCATGATCTCGCGGTTCTCGAGCATGTAGGAGACGCCGGAAGGAACGCGCGTGTTGTCCTCCAGCACGTAAAATGTATCGGCATCGGTGCGCACGACGTCGATGCCCGCGATCTGCACATAGATATTGTGCGGCACCGGCTTTCCGTTCATCTCCGGGCGAAAGGCCGGATTGCGGAAGACGAGATCGTCGGGGACGATTCCGGCGCGCAGGATTTCGCGCTTGCCATAGATATCGCGGAGATAGGCATTCAGCGCCTTGACGCGCTGCTCGAGTCCCTTGGCGAGCCGTGTCCATTCCTCGGCGGTCAGAATGCGCGGGATGATGTCGAAGGGGATCAGCCGCTCGGTCGTCTCAGCCTCGCCGTAGATCGCGAAGGTGATGCCCATGCGGCGAAAGATGAACTCCGCCTCGCGCCGGCGGTAGGCGAGGACGTCAGGCGGCACGCGGCGGAGCCATTCCGCGAGCTTGGCATAGGCCGGGCGGATCGAGCCGTCCGGCGCGCGCATCTCGTCGAACGCGGCCGTCATGGGTTACTCCAACTCCCGTTAGGGAAAGTGTAGCTACAAAGAGCGTGCCAACCAAAGGTGGCCGCGCTTTATAGGGCAGATTGCCGAAAATGGCTGGTGATGCCCATGATTTGGGCGATCGCGCGGGGGAGACGGAGTGGGTTAATATCCAGCGATATGCCGAATAGCTCCTATCAACGGCAGGGCCGCGAAGCCAAGGAACTATATTTGCGCGGCGCGCAAGGACGAGGCCGGCGAAAACCTTGGAGTCGGGTGCGATGAAGAACGATGCGGCGAAGGAAGTCGTCACCGCCGCGGTGCTGGTGATCGGCGACGAGATTTTGTCGGGCCGCACCAAGGATAAGAACATCGGTCATATCGCCGACATGCTCGTCGCCGTCGGCATCGATCTTCGCGAAGTGCGGGTCGTGCCGGACATCGAGGCGGAGATTGTCGCAGCGGTGAACGCGCTGCGCGCCCGTTACGATTATCTCTTCACCACCGGCGGTATCGGACCAACGCATGACGACATCACCGCCGAATCCGTCGCCAAGGCATTCGGCGTTCCGATCGCGCGTCGATCCACGTGCTCGCGCGCTCTTGCTGACGCGGATCGCGGAGAAGGACTTGAACGAGGCCCGCCTTCGCATGGCGCGCATCCCGCAAGGCGCGAGCCTAATCCTGAACAAGATATCAGCGGCGCCCGGTTTCAATCTCGGCAACGTATTCGTGATGGCCGGCATTCCCACTGTGATGCAGGCGATGCTCGACGAGGTGCTGCCGACACTCTGCACCGGCAAGAAGCTCGAATCGGTGACGCTCGACACCGGTCTGCGCGAGGGCGATCTCGGCACGCCCTACGGCGAAATCCAGAAGCGGCATCCCGACGTGATGATGGGGAGCTATCCATTCTTCAACGAAAAAGGTTTTTTCACGCGGCTCGTGCTGCGCGCGCGCGATGCTAGAAAAACTTTCCGCGGCGCAGCGCGAGGTCGAGGCGATGGTGGAGCGGTTACGCGCCGAGAGAAAAATCGGCGCGTGAAGTTTTCGCGGCGGAGTTGCATTCAATTTTCAATTACAATCGGGAATTAAATTTTTCGTTTCGCGTAACGAAGCGTGGCGAAGTTGTGGCAGGCGTCGGAACAATTACGCCGCACGAGCATTGTATCGACGGGAACGGGAGCAATCCCGTTTCCAACCCCCAAAAATTCCTAGGAGAAATACGATGGGTAAGCACGAACAGAAGCGGCCCATCGGGCCAGCAGCAGCAGGGTCAGAATCCGAAACCGGGTCAGGGCGGCCAGCAGCAGCAGGGCAACCCGAAGCCGGGCCAGGGTGGCGCAGCAGGGTGGCCAGCATCAGCAGGGCGGATTTCAGAATCCGCAGCGCTAAGCTGGATTTCCCGACACAAGATTCCCCGCCGCATCAGCGGCGGGGTTTCTTTTTGGTCGACTTCTTCGCCGGCTTGGATTTTTTCGGGCCGCGTTTCGCGGCTGTATTTCGCCGGTTTTCCGAATTTCTGTCGCGCGAGCGCGGCACCCTTGCCGAGCGAAACCAGTTTCGCCGCCGCGATGTCGCGCCGCATCGGCGCCATGCCGCAATTGGTGCAGGGAAAGATCTTTTCCTTCGCCACGTATTTCATCGCCTCCGCGATGATGGCGGCGACTTCCTCCGGCGTTTCCACGTGATCGTCGCGACGTCGATCGAGCCCACCAGCACGTCCTTGCCGGCAAGAAGCTTCAGTAGGCTCATCGGCACTTTCGCGTTCTTGCACTCGACCGAGACCTGCTTGATCTTGCTTTTGGCGAGCGCCGGGAAAATCTCCTCGTATTGCCGCCACTCGCGCCCGAGCGTCGCCTTCCAGTCGATATTCGCCTTGATGCCGTAGCCGTAGCAGATATGGACGGCGGTGGTGCAGGTGAGCCCGGCGGCGGCGCGATGCAGCGCCTCGATGCCCCATTCTTTCACCTCGCGCATATAGACGTTGAAAGCGGGCTCGTCGAACTGAACGGTGTCGACGCCGTCCTTCTCCAGCGCGCGCGCTTCGGTGTTGAGGAGTTCGGCGAAGGCCATCGCGAGCTTTACCTTGTCGCCGTAGTGGCGGTCGGCGATGGTGTCGACGATGGTCATCGGGCCGGGCAGGGTGAATTTGAGTTTTTTCTTGGTGTGCGCGCGCGCGACTTCTCGCCTCGGTCTGATGCACGCGGCCTTTCAGGCGCAGCGGTCCCACCACCTGCGGCACCATCGCCTTATAGCGATCGGCGCGGATGCCCATCTCGACCTTGTGGGCGAAGTCGATGCCCTCGACGCGTTCGAGAAAGCCGTGGACGAAATGCTGGCGCGATTGCTCGCCGTCGGAAACGATGTCGATGCCGGCGTCTTCCTGCACTTTCAGCCAAGCAGCGTCGCGTCGCGCTTGGCGTCGGCGAGCGCCTCGCCCTCGAGCTTCCACGGCGCCCATAGCTTGTTCGGCTCGGCGAGCCAGGCGGGCTTGGGCAGGCTTCCGGCGATGGTCGTTTCGAACATGATTGGCGTCTCCCCGGACAAGGCGGCGGATCATAGGGCGTTCGATGGCATTTCGGGCAGCCCCTCTGACATTTCGTTTGCGGCCAAGTCCGCAAATTCGGCGTCGGCGCAACAAAATCAAACCGGAAATCCGCCGCAGGCCGCTCCAACGGACGCCGCGAAGGCCGGATATCTGCGGCGTCGTTTCGTGAAGCCGCCATCGGTGGCTTTTCCGAACGAAGTCGTTCCTTGGAGGGGAGCACGCAATGCGCAGTCGTTCCTTTTTTTCTTATGCGGCGTTTTCCATCGGGTTCATCGCGCTCGGCGCGCCCGGCGGCCAGGCGGCGCACGGGCTATCGCGTCTCGGGCCCGTTCACGCACGAGAATTTGGCGCTCTATTTCGTGCATGGCGAGGCCGATAAGGGCCCGGTGCCGCTCACGCTCGAGGAGGCGCTCGCTGAAAAGCAGAATCCGCGTGGACGAAACCAGCAAGGTCAACGAGCTTTCGCTCGAAAATCTCGGCGACGAGGAAGTGTTCATCCAGGCCGGCGACATCGTCAAAGGCGGCAAGCAGGACCGCGTGATCGGCGTGAGCCTTCTGGTTCCGCCGCAAGTCGGGCAAGATGCCGATCTCGTCCTTCTGCGTCGAGCAGGGCCGCTGGACCGCGCGCGGGTCGGAAGACGCGAGCCGATTCACGAGCGCGGGCAGCTCCGTTCCCTCGCGCCGGGCGAAGATGGCGATTTACGCGGCTGCCCGCTCCAGCGTCGGGCGCCGATCTGCCGGACTATCGCGCGATGGACAACACATCGGCGCGTCAGTCGGAGGTCTGGCGTGACGTCGCGCAAATGCAACGCAAGTTGCAGGAAAATGTCGGGGCGCCGGTCGCCTCGCCGCTTTCGAAAGTCGAGCCTGCAGCTCGCGCTCGAAAACGAGAAGCTCGCCGACGCCAAGCAGCCCTATCTCAAGGCGCTGAAGGACGCCGCCGAGAAGGAGAACGACATCGTCGGCTATGTCTTCGCCGTCAACGGCAAGATCAATTCCGGCGACGTCTATCCCTCGAACGGCCTGTTCAAGAAAATGTGGTCGAAGCTCCTGAATTCGAGCGTGACCGAAGCGATCGGCGAGAAGAATGGCGAGGCCGGCGCACCGCCCACGACCGAGCAGGTGCTTGCCTTCCTCGACGAGGCCGAGAAGGGCAAGGCGCAGCATCCGCCAGGTCAATGACGGAAAGGTCGAGACGCGCGAGTCGCTGAAGTCGCTTTATTCCGAATCGGCGCGCTCTTCCGGCGCCTTCCTGCACCGCAGCTATATCTACAGGGAGGAATGACAGGCGGCTTCGCCCGCTCTTCGCTTGTGCCTTGCGGGGTTTCGCCCTCCCGTTCCTCCGTCCCCCAGTTGAAAGTACCGAACTCGAGTAAACCCGAGTTCGGTGGAGAGCAGGGAGGGCGAAGTTTTTCTGGGCACCGCCCTTGCGGCAAAGCGGCGGCCCGCCTATCGTCCGCCGCGCGTGCCGCCGTGGCGGAACGGTAGACGCATGGGACTTAAAATCCCTCGGGGGGAAACCCCCGTACAGGTTCGAACTCCTGTCGGCGGCACCACTTCAAATTTTCACACTTGCATCCGCAAGCGGCTTCATGGCGCTAGATTTCGCAGTGAATGCATCGATGATGTTGTGGGAAAGTTGCGCCATTTGGTTATTTGATCATTGTTCTTATTTCGGCTTGGCGACGCTCGTGAAATATGCATTTTCTAAACAATGACGACATTTGATCCCATTTCGGCATTGCTCGGTGGAGCAATGATCGGGCTCGCTTCGGTGCTTCTGATGCTGCTGCTTGGCCGAATTGCCGGAATCAGCGGCATATTGGCCGGATGTTTCAATTTTTTTGGCTACGACAAGGGCTGGCGACTTGCCTTTCTCGTCGGGCTCGTCGCCGCGCCGCTGATCGCAAGCGCCGTTGGCTTCCCGATTTTGTCACCACAAATGCCGACGAGCTGGATCATTGTCGTTGTCGCCGGCCTCTTGGTCGGTTTCGGGACAAGACTCGGCGGCGGATGCACCTCGGGTCACGGTGTGTGTGGTATCGCCCGGTTATCTCCACGCTCCATTGCGGCGACGATCATCTTCATGTTCACGGCCATGATCGTTGTCACCATCATGCGCCACGGCCTAGGAGGCTGAATTATGCCGATGGTGCTTGCAAGCTTTCTATGCGGTCTCATCTTCGGCTTCGGCCTGCTTCTCTCAGGCATGACTGATCCGGTAAAGGTATTGGGGTTTCTCGATATTCTTGGTCGTTGGAATCCCACGCTTGGCTTCGTCATGATCGGAGCACTTGCTGTTTCCAGCGTTGGATTTTTCTTTGCGAGACGTCGCGGCGCACCGCTTTTAGCTTCGCAGAGTTTGTGGCCGACTCGGGCAGACATTGATGCACCGCTGGTCGTTGGCTCAATTCTGTTCGGCGTCGGCTGGGGTTTGGTCGGTTTGTGCCCGGGTCCCGCGCTGGAGAATTTGGCTTCGCTCTCCCCGCGCGTCATCGTCTTTGTCATCGCCATGTTGGCTGGGATGATCCTGCACGATGCTTGGCAAAGGCGCACACCTACTTCGCGCGAGCCCGACCAGGCCGTGGTCGCTACTACATCTGACGGATAAGACCGCGGGCGATATGGGGTTGCAATGCGCCGCGTGAAAATTTGGGGGATCGCTTTCGGCCTAATGATCCTGGCCATCGCGATTTGTTATGTCGCGGTCGACAGGCCGCTCGTGCTTTTCATGCATGAGCGGCTGGCGCCATTCAAATCCTTCTTTGTTTTCTTGACGCTCATTCCCGAACCCTTTCCCGTCATCGCCGCTCTCATCGTCGTCGGGCTCGGACTGAGAAGCTTGACGGGACGACCGTTGACGAGGCCGCAGGCCGTTGCTCTTTTGTGGAGCCTCAGCGCGCTTGTGACGACGACCATCAATCGCCAGTTCAAATTTGCGTTCGGGCGCAGCTGGCCGGAAACTTGGGTCAACAACAATCCGTCCTTTATTCGCGACGGCGCTTACGGCTTCAATCCGTTTCATGGGGGCGCCGGATTCCAGGCATTCCCCTCGGGTCATATGGCGGCTATTTGCGTCGCGGCGACGGTGCTGTGGTTTTGCTATCCGCGGCTGCGAGCGGTCTATGCGTTGCTTGTGGCCGGCGTGGCGGCCGGCCTTATCGGAACCAACTACCACTTTTTGAGTGATGTCATTGCCGGCGGCTTTGTCGGCGTATCGATCGGCTATTTTGCCATCGCGCTATGGGAAGCGGGCGGTTTTCCGCGCATTCGGTCCAAAGTCATTCCGGCGGCGTCTTAAACAGCGCGCTTACTCGATACCGAGAAACGCCTTCACCGCCGCCACCGTCCGGCCAGGATCTTCCTCGTGCGGGACGTGGCCGAGATCGTCGAACGTCACGATCCGGCTGCCGGAGATGTCGCGATGAAAGCGCTCAGCCGCCTCCGGCGGAATGAGCTGGTCGCGGCCGCCCCATAGAATGAGCGTCGGCAGTTTCAATTCCGGAATGCGGGCGGCGAGTTCGCCCTGGCGCGCTTGCGCGAAGCGTTGCGCCAGCGCCCTGCGGTTTCCTTCGCGAAGCGCGATCTCGTAATAGCGATCGATGAGTTCCGGCGTCACCTTATTCGGGTCGCCATAGACCGCGCGCACGCTCGATTCCACGAGACTACGGGGCAGCGTGGATTCGAACAGGCGATTGAGCACGGGCAACTGCGCGATACGAAAGCCAAGCGGTGGCGAAGAGGCCGCGAGCGCATAGCCGCCCGCGTCGACGAGGATCAGTTTGTCGATGCGCTGCGCTTGCTCCAGCGCCGTCGCCCACGCGACGTAACCGCCGAAGGAATTGCCGGCCAACACGCAGTGTTGCACACCGAGCTTGTCGAGCATTACCGTGACGAAGCGTACGTAGTTCGCGATGGTATAGTTTTCGTCCGGCGGGGGGCCGGTCAAACCGAAGCCGGGGAGATCGAATCGGATCACGCGCCGTTTGGTTTTTAGCGCCTGCGCCCAGCCCTCCCATGTGTGGAGGCTCGCGGCGGTTCCGTGCAGGAGAATGATGGGGCTGGGATCGTCGCGTGGCCCTTCATCGCGCAAGTGCACTTTCATGCCAGCGACGTCGACGAAGGCCGACGGCGGCGGCGCCCAGCGGGCCGCGAGTTGCGCTACCGGGCGGTCGGGCGCCCAATTGATCGCAACGAAGCCGGCGACGAGTACCGCCACCGCGGCCATCGCGCCGGCTACGATCCACCCAACGATCTTCATGGCTTGATCCTGTTCCGTTGCGCGTGGGGCGCGATCGCCGATGGGAACACAGTCTTTCGTCAATCGAAAGCGGGCTTTTCGCCGCGCAGACGTTTGATTTTCGATCGCCGCGCCTTCGTATCCAGCCGCCGCCGGCGCGAGGCCCTGGTCGGTTTCGTCGCGCGGCGCGGAACGGGCGGCTTCGCCGCCTCGCGGATCATCTCGAAGAGGCGCTCGCGCGCGTCCTTGCGGTTTTGCTCCTGGCTGCGATGGCGGTGGGCCGCGATCACGATCACACCCTCGCGCGTGAGCCGCCGCCCGGCGAGCGCTCGAGCCGCGATGCGCACGTCGTGCGGCAGCGAGGGCGAGCGGCGCGCGTCGAAGCGAAGTTGGACCGCGCTCGAAACCTTGTTCACGTTCTGCCCGCCCGGTCCGGAGGCGCGGACGAAGCTTTCCTCGAGCTCGTTTTCGCTCAGCCAGATGCGGTCGGTAATGCGAATCATGGCGGCAACCCGTGAAGGCGGTGAAATAGCGCGGAAAACCGCCTGTGGGCAGGGGCGGGAAGGGGTTCGACTTCGGACCCCGCTGCCACTAGGTTCCCGCACGCAAGCCGGCTGTTGCCAACTTGCGCACTAATTATCCCGATCTCGGGCAGGCCCAAGATCGGTACCGGGGGCCGCACGGGCCAAGAGGGACATCGAGAGAGGCGTTGATGCTGCTGGGCTGGCTGCACCGATTGATGCCGAAGGAAGAGCGCTTCTTCGAGCTTTTCACCGAGCATTCCAACACGCTGGTCGCCGGCGCCGAAGCCTTGCGCTCGATGCTCGATGGCGGCGAGGAGGTGCCGCGCCATTTCCAGGCGGTGATGGAGCGCGAGAACGACGCCGACGACATCACGCGCGAAATTCTCATCGCCGTCCGCCGCACCTTCATCACACCGTTCGACCGTGGCGATATCAAGGACCTGATCACCTGCATGGATAACTCCATCGACCAGATGCAGAAGACAGCGAAAGGCGTCATGCTGTTCGAGGTGCGCGCCTTCACGCCGCATATGAAAGACATGGCGGACGGCATCGTGCAGTGCGCGAAGCTCGTGCAGGAGGCGATCCCGCTCCTGCGCTCGATTTCGTCGGAGGCGACGCGGCTCTCCGCCATCACCGAACAGATCACCAAGATCGAGGGTCGCGTCGACGAGATGCACGACGTCGGGCTGAAGGAGCTCTACCAGCAGTATTCGAATTCGAACTCGATCGCCTTCTTCGTCGGGCACGAGGTTTACGATCACCTCGAAAAGGTGGTGGACCGCTTCGACGACGTGGCGAACGAGATCCAGAGCATCGTGATCGAGCACGTCTGACGGCGGGAGCCAGCCATGGATTCGGTCGTGCTCAGCCTGCCGGTGCTTGTCGGCCTGATCCTGGTCGCGCTTGCCTTCGACTTCCTGAACGGGCTGCACGACGCGGCGAACTCGATCGCCACCATCGTCTCGACCCGCGTTTTGAAACCGCAATACGCGGTCGCCTGGGCCTCGTTCTTTAATTTCATCGCGTTTCTTTTCTTCGGCCTGCACGTCGCGCAGACGCTCGGCACCGGCATCGTTGACGCCGCCATCGTCGATCCGCGCGTCGTGTTCGGCGCGCTCATGGGTGCGATCGTCTGGAACCTGATCACCTGGGGTCTCGGCATTCCTTCGTCGTCCTCGCACGCGCTGGTGGGCGGGCTCCTGGGCGCGGGTTGCACCAAGGCGGGGATTTCCGCCGTCGTCTGGCCGGGCGTGATCAAGACGGGCGCCGCGATCGTGCTGTCGCCGCTCGCCGGCTTCCTGCTCGCGATCGTGCTCGCCTTCATCGTGTCGTGGGTCTTCGTGCGCTCGACCCCTTACGCGGTCGACAATCTCTTTCGCTCGCTGCAATTCGTCTCCGCCTCGCTCTATTCGCTCGGCCATGGCGGCAACGACGCGCAGAAGACCATGGGCATCATCGCGGTGCTGCTGTATTCGCAAGGGCAGCTCGGCGGCGAATTCCACGTGCCGTTCTGGGTCGTCATTACCTGCCAGGCGGCGATGGGGCTCGGCACGCTCGTGGGCGGCTGGCGCATCGTGAAGACGATGGGATCGAAAATCACGCGGCTCACCCCCGTGCAGGGGTTTTGTGCCGAGACCGGTGGCGCGATCACGCTATTCTTGGCGACCTGGCTCGGCATTCCGGTCTCGACCACGCACACGATCACCGGTGCAATCGTCGGCGTGGGCGCCGCGCGCAAGGTTTCGGCGGTGCGTTGGAACATCGCCTCGAACATCGTCGTTGCCTGGATCATCACGATCCCGGCCTCGGCAGCGATTGCGGCGCTCGCCTACTTTATGGTTGGCTGGTTTGCCTGAAAGGCGCAGTCGAACTCGGAAACATCCGACTTCGGCTGGAAGGAGAAAGTCATGAACGAGGACAAGCTCAACGTCAGTCTCCGCAAGTTCTTGAAGACCGTCGGCGTCACTTCGCAGCGCGAGATCGAAAAGGCGATCCGCGACGCGCTGCAAAGTGGCAAGCTCAAGGGCAACGAAAAGCTGCCGGCGAAGGTCGTACTCACGATCGGCGGCGTCGGCCTCAATCACGAAGTAAAGGGCGATCTCGAGCTGGAATAGCGGGATCGCCTGCGACGCTGCCGCAACGAACGGAACTCTCGTCTAGGTCGTGCGTTTTTACCCATGGCGCGTTGTTGCGATGGAGAAACGCCATGATCGGCTGGGCTATCATGTTTCTGATTGTTGCCTTGATCGCGGCGGTTTTCGCCTTCGCTGGCCTTGCCGTCGTCTCGACGGCGCTTGCCAAGATCGTGTTCTTCGCTGCGATTGCGATGTTTGCGATCGCCGCGGTTGCCGGCGTGGTTTACGACCGCTCGCCGCGGACACCGTAACGAACGGTTAATTAACTATCACCGCTCGCAAAGTGGTGCAGGCAGAGGCGCCGTTAGAGCTTCACGCGCCGGAGCCGCAAGGCATTGCCGACGACACTCACCGACGAAAGCGCCATGGCGGCTGCAGCGATGATTGGCGATAGCAGGATTCCGAAGAAGGGATAGAGCGCACCGGCCGCGATCGGCACGCCCGCCGCATTGTAGATGAAGGCAAAGAACAGGTTCTGCCGGATGTTGCCCATGGTGGCCGCCGACAGTCGCCGCGCCCGGGCAATGCCGGTCAAGTCACCCTTGAGCAACGTCACGCCCGCGCTCTCGATCGCCACGTCCGTGCCGGTCCCCATGGCGATACCGACCTCGGCCGCAGCCAAGGCGGGGGCGTCGTTCACCCCGTCGCCCGCCATCGCCACAACGCGGCCTTCGCGGCGCAGTTTCTCGACCACAGCACTCTTCTGGTCGGGCAGGACCTCCGCCTCGATCTCGGTGATGCCCAGTCGCCGCGCTACGGCGCGCGCCGTCGTCAGGTTGTCACCGGTGAGCATAACGACGCGCACTCCCTCGGCAATGAGGGCTTTAAGCGCCTGCGGTGTCGTCGCTTTCACCGGATCCGCGATGGCAATGACGCCAGAAGCTTTTCCGTCCACCGCCAAATAGATCGCCGTTGCGCCATCCTGACGCAGCCGTTCCGCTTCTACCTCGAGCGCGGTCACCGATATCCCAAGCTCACCGAGAAATCTTGCGTTGCCGAGAACGACCTTGCGATCCTTCACTGTCCCGACCGCACCCCTGCCGGTCGGAGAATTGAAATCCCTAACTTCATCGAGCACGATTTTGCGTTCTGTGGCCGCGTCCACGATCGCTCGCGCTAATGGATGTTCGCTCGCCCGTTCGACACTGGCAGCCAACCGGAGCACCTCGGTCTCGTTCATCCCTGGCACAGGAACGACGGCAACCACCTTTGGCTTGCCCTCCGTGAGCGTTCCCGTCTTGTCGACCACGAGGGTGTCGATCCGCTCCATGCGTTCCAACGCCTCCGCGTTCTTAATCAGAACGCCGGCGAGCGCACCGCGGCCGACACCGACCATGATCGACATCGGAGTGGCGAGCCCGAGCGCGCACGGGCAGGCAATGATGAGCACCGTCACGGCGGCGACGAGCCCATACGCGAAGCGCGGTTCTGGACCGAAGATCGCCCAGGCGGCGAAGGCGAGAAGCGCAATGGCAATGACCGCCGGAACGAACCATCCGGACACCTGATCGGCGAGGCGCTGAATCGGCGCCCGCGAGCGCTGCGCGGCGGCAACCATTTGTACGATCTGGGCGAGCATCGTATCGCGGCCGACCTTCTCGGCGCGCATGATGAAAGCACCGGTCTGATTGAGCGTTCCCGCCACGACCTTCGCACCGACTTCCTTGGTGACGGGCATGGATTCGCCGGTCACCATCGATTCATCGAGCGAGGATCGACCCTCGACCAATAGGCCGTCGACCGGAACCTTTTCGCCCGGGCGCACCCGCAGCCTGTCACCGACCGCGATGACATCGAGCGAGGCCTCCTCGTCACTGCCATCGTCTTTCAGACGCCGCGCTGTCTTCGGCGCGAGATCGAGCAGCGCTCGGATCGCTCCGGATGTCTGCTCGCGGGCACGGAGTTCCAGAACCTGGCCGAGCAGCACCAGCACTGTGATGACGGCCGCCGCCTCGAAATACACGGCGACGGCACCGTCCTCGCCGCGAAAGGTCGCCGGAAAGATTTCCAGGGGAAACCGTTGCGACCACGCTGTAGACCCAGGCGACACCGGTTCCCATCGCGATCAGCGTGAACATATTAAGATTGCGCGTCACGACCGACCGCCAGCCACGCACGAAGAACGGCCAGCCGGCCCACAAGACGACCGGCGTAGCGATCACGAACTGAATCCAGTTCGACAACGCCTGGCCGAGCAGCATGTGCAGATTGGTCAGGTGCCCACCCATCTCGAGCGCCACCACCGGAATGGCCAGCACCAATCCGACCCAGAACCGCCGCGTCATGTCGACCAGTTCTGGATTTCGGACCTGCGTCGGCAGTCGCCAGGATCGGCTCGAGCGCCATGCCGCAAATCGGGCAGCTGCCGGGGCCAAGCCGTCGGATTTCCGGATGCATCGGGCAGGTGTAGATCGCGCCCTCGGGCACGGCCTCGGCCTTGGTGCCGAGATAGCGGGCGGGATCGGCGAGGAATTTCGTGCGGCAGCCGGCCGAGCAGAAATAATATTGGCGGCCCTCATGCTCGGCACGATGTTTTGCCGTGTGCGGATCGACGCGCATGCCGCAAACCGGATCGAGCGCAAGATGCGCGGCATGATCGTGCGAGCCGTGTTCGTGGATGGGAGCCATAGGCGTCAATCTCCAGTCTTGCCTCATATACCCCTAGGGGGTATATAGACGCTATGCAGAAGAATGCCAAGGCGGCCTGCCTGAAGCGGCTCGGACGGATCGAAGGCCAAGTGCGGGGACTCGCGCGTATGGTCGAGGCCGACCGTTATTGCATCGACATCGTGACGCAAATTTCCGCCGTGCGCGCCGCCCTGCGGCGGGTGGAGGAGGAGATCCTGCACGATCATGTCGGTCATTGCGTCGAAGGGGCGATCGCGAGCGGCAACAAGTCCGAGCAGCGGAAGAAGGTCTCCGAACTGATGGACGTGCTCGGGCGCGCCGACCGTTAGCGCGCGGCGAACGTCGTGCTTTCCGGCGCCTTTTCCTGATGCCGATAAATCCAGGCGTGTCGCTCGATCAGGCCCGCGCCGCCGATCTGCTGCAGGAAAAAGTTGCGGGCGAGTCGGGGAATGCCGCCGAGGTGATAAATCCGCCCGGTGGCGCGCGCCGTCTCCTGCATTTTCTGCGTGCGCGGCGCGCGCTCGGCTTCGTAGGCGCGAAGCGCTGGTGCGGCATCGTCCGCGCCTTGCAAATGCCGCGCGAGCGCAAGCGCGTCTTCTATCGAGCATGCCGCACCTTGGGCGAGAAAGGGCAGCATCGGGTGCGCGGCGTCGCCGAGCAACGTCACCCGGCCCTTGCCCCAATCCGCGACCGGCGGCCGGTCGTATTGCGCAAATCGGCGGAATTTCTTCGCCGCCGCGATCAGGTATTGCGGCGTTTCGGTCCAGGTGTCGCAGCCGCGCGGAATTTTTCCGATATCGGCCTCGCTCCCATTCTCGCCCAGCCAGCCGTCGGTAAAGACCGCGACAAGATTGATCATCTCTCCGTTTGCGACGGGGTAATGCACCACATGCGCTTGCGGCCCGAGCCAGAGTCGAACTACGGGCTCGGTATAAAGCGCAGGAAGACCTTTCGCGGGAATGAGCGCGCGCCAGGCGACGAGCCGGTGGGATTGCGGCGCCGAATTGTCCAGAAGTTGCGCCCGCACGCGCGAGCGCAAGCCGTCGGCGCCGATCAGCGCCGCGCCGAATTGCTCGCTTGAAGCTCCCGCCATCTTCGCCGATACGGTGACCCCGCGCGCATGGTCGGCGAAATCGACGAGCTCCGTGCCCAGCTCAAGCACGATGTCCATGTTGTCCGCGGCCGCGGCCGCGAGCGCGCGTTGCAAGTCCGCGCGCGAGACGAGGAGAAACGGCGCGCCGAAGCGCTTCCCAGCCTCGATGAGATCGGCACGGGCGAGCTCCTTTCCGCGCGCGCCATCGGAGACCACCAGCATGTGCGGCTCGATGGCATGCGGGCGAAGGGCGTCGAGCACGCCGAGCGCGTCAAGCGCGTGCGTGGCATTGGGCGAGAGCTGAATGCCGGCGCCGATTTCCTCGAGCCGTGCCGCGCGTTCGAGCGTGATCACGCGATAACCCACGCGCGCGAGCGCGATCGCGGCGGAAAGCCCGCCGATGCCGGCGCCCGCTACGATCAGAGTGCGCGAGCGCGCCACGGTTCAGGCATTCAGGCGGAAGCCGGCTCGACCACCGCGCATTCGGAGGGCTCGGAAGCGCCGGGTTTGAGCGAGGGGTCGTGGCGATAGAGCGTCGAGCAGTAAGGGCAGACGATTTCGTTGGCGTCGCCCATGTCGAGATAGACATGCGGATGGTCGAAGGGAGCGCTGGCGCCCTCGCACATGAACTCATGCGCGCCGATCCGCACCACCGGCACGCCGGGATCGTTTTGGAAATGAGGAACGCCCCTGTCCGCCATCGTCTTCTCCATCGAGGTCGGATTTATCCGACTTCGATCAATCTATAGTGAGTGCCGAACTCGGGTAAACCCGAGTTCGGTTTGCGCGCGGAAGATAGCGGGCGAATTTGGCCGTGCCTAGAGCGATGTCCCGGTGCTAAAGCAATCCGAAGTCGCCCCGAGGGCGATCAGGGAGGAGCATCATGCCGCGCGTCCTATACGAGCGTGACGGGCGCATCGCCCGCATCACGCTCAACCGCCCCAAGGTGATGAACGCGATCGACGATGAGCTGCCGGTCGAACTCGAAGCGGCAGTGGAAAAGGCGAACGGCGATCCAAAAGTGCACGTGATCGTGCTGGCGGGCGCGGGCAAGGCGTTCTGCGCGGGCTATGACCTCAGCTATTACGCCGAAGCCGCCGGCACCAATGCCGGCGTGCAGACAATGCCGTGGGACCCGATGAAGGACTACGCCTTCATGATGAGGAACACGGAGCGGTTCATGAGCCTCTTTCGCTCGCATCGGCCGGTGATCTGCAAGGTGCACGGCTTCGCGGTGGCCGGCGGCTCGGACATCGCGCTTTGCTCCGACTTCGTCGTGATGGCCGAGGATGCGCAAATCGGCTACATGCCCGCGCGCGTGTGGGGCTGCCCGACGACGGCGATGTGGGTTTACCGGCTCGGGCCGGAGCGCGCGAAGCGCATGCTGTTGACCGGCGACAAGATCGATGGCCGTGAGGCGGAGCGGATCGGCTTGGTGCTGAAAGCGGTGCCGGCGAAGGCGCTCGACGAGGAAGTCGAGAAGCTTGCCGGGAGGCTCGCGTCGGTGCCGGTCAATCAATTGATGATGCAGAAATTGATGATCAACCAGGCGCTGGAAAACATGGGGCTCCGCTCGACGCAAATGCTCGCCACGATCTTCGACGGCATCACCCGCCATTCACCCGAGGGCATGGCGTTCAAACGCCGCGCCGAGGCGGTGGGCTGGAAGCAGGCGGTGAGCGAGCGCGACCTCGGCACCTACGATTGGACGGCGGACAAGCCGATCAACCGGGCGGAGTAATTCGGCGGCTGAGCGGAGGACGATCCCAACCCCGCCTTAATTCGCGCCTATCTCCCCGCGCACCAAACTCGGGTCTAGCCGAGTTCAGGCACTTTAGATTGATCGGGCGAATAATGGGACGGATGATCAAATTCGCCGCTTATGCGGCCATTATCGCGGCAGCCTTCTATGTGCTGCCGCAGGGCAAGCGTGCGCTCGATCTCCATCTTGCCGCCGATGACCCGGCACGGCTCGCGGATTTGCAACTCGCCGACAGCTTCGGCGCCGAGTTGGCGCGGCGGGAGATCGCCGCGGCGCTGGACCGCGACGACATCGAGCTCGCCGAGAGTTTTGTCGCGCTCGCCGAGGAGCGTGGCATTGCCGTGCCCGAGGATTTGAAAGCGCGGCTCGCGCAGACGCAGACGCCGAAAATGCGGTCGTCGCGCGCCGCCGTGAATTTCGGTCGCGGCTTCATCACCGGCCAGACCGACGACGTTGCTGGCCTCGCAGGCGCCGCTACCGGCGACCTGATCGGCTGGGGCGACGTGCGCGACCTCACGCGCGAGGGCTGGCACGCGCTCTCCGGGCAAGAAGTAAACCGGCTGCTGGTCGGGATGTCGGCGGCGGGGCTTGCGGTCACCGCCTGGACCTATCTCAGCGCCGGCGCCACCGCGCCGGTGCGCGAGGGCTTGAGCGTCGTCAAGGCGGCGGGGCGCGTCGAGCGCCTCGGCAAGGGGCTGGTGGAATCGGTCGGTCGATCGTTCGCCAATGGGCGCGTTGAGCGCGTAGGCGTGGCGCTCGCCGATCTCGGCACGGTCGAAAGCAAGGCGGGCACGCGCGCCACGTTGCAAGGCTTGCGCGAAGTTGAAGGACTTTCCGAAGTTTCTAAGTTGAAGCAGCTCGCGAACGTGAAGGGCCGCTCGACGCTCGCAATCTTGAAGACGCTGGGACGCAGCGCCTTCGTGCTCGGCGCCGCGGTGGTGACAGTGGCGGGCTGGATTGTGGGCGCGTTCCTGAATCTTCTCTTGATCGTGCTGGCGATTCAGAAGGGCTTCATCGCGCTGGTGCGAAGATTGTGGCCGCGATCTCGCGTTTACGCGAGATCGGGAATTGGCAATGCCCAAGTCGGCTATAGCCGACTTGGGCTGCGTTCACGGCGCGTCATGTACTCGCAGCCGATGACCGTTGCAGCGGTGGCCGCGACCGACTAAGAGTTGCGCCTCCCGCGCGGCCCATGCCCATTTTCAAACACGATAATCTTGACTTTTACTTCGTCGACGAGGGCGAGGGCGAGCCGATCGTGCTCGTGCACGGATTCGCCTCGAATCTCGAGATCAACTGGATTTTCCCCAATTGGATTTCCACGCTGCGAAACGCGGGCCGGCGGGTGATCGCGCTCGACAATCGTGGCCATGGCCGATCGTCGAAACCCCACGATCCGAAGGCCTATGGGTTGCCGATCATGAGCGCGGACGTGCTGGCGTTGCTCGATCATGTCGAGGTCGAGCGCGCCGATTATCTCGGCTATTCGATGGGCGGGCGCATCGGCATGCTGCTGGCGCTCACACATCCGGCACGAATTCGCTCGGCCATTCTCGGCGGCATCGGCGCCTCGCTGATCACCGGCCCGGGACGCGGCGACCATATCGTCGCCGCGCTGGAGGCGCCGAACGCGGCGGCGGTCGATGACCCTATCGCGCGCTCCTTTCGCGTCTTTGCCGATGGGACGAAATCAGACCTCGCGGCGCTCGCCGCCTGCATGAAGAGCCTCGGCCACCAATTCCCGCCGGAACAGCTTGCGAAGTCTTGCGTGCCGGTACTGATCGTGCGCGGCAGCGAGGACGACATTGCGGGCCCGGCCCGCGAAATCGCCAGGATGATCCCCGGCGCGGAATACGTGGAAATCCCCGGGCGCAATCACATGAGCGCGGTCGGCGACAAGGTCTTCAAGGAGGCCGCGCTCGATTTCCTGCGGCGGCATCCCTGATGCTCGATCACGGGCCGACAACCGAGGAGTTTCGCGGCGCTGCCGGCAATCGGCTGATCGGCGACGTTTATGGTAATGGCCCGCGGGCGGCGCTCTTGCTGCACGGCGGCGGGCAGACACGGCACGCCTTCGCGGAGGCCGCCGCCCGGCTCGCGGCCGCGGGTTTTACCGCGGTCGCGCTTGATCAGCGCGGGCACGGCGATTCCGACTGGAGCGAAGAAGGTGCCTATGACGTCGCCGATTTTGCCGCCGATGCCGCGGCTGTGGCGGCCGCGATCGAAAAGCGGGTCGCGAAACCCGCCGTGATCGGCGCTTCGCTGGGCGGCATGGCGGCAATGTTCGCCGAAGGGGAGGCCGCGAAGAAGGGACTGCCGCCGCGCTTTTCGGCGCTCGTGCTCGTCGACGTGACGCCGCGTTTCGACCCTTCGGGAGCGATGAAAATCCAGGGCTTCATGCGCGCCCGTGCGCAGGAGGGTTTCGCCTCAATTGAAGAAGCTGCTGACGCCGTCGCCGAATATCTGCCGCACCGGCCGCGGCCTACATCGACCGAAGGCTTGCGTAAGAATCTTCGCCGACGCGAGGACGGCCGTTGGCGCTGGCACTGGGATCCGCGGTTTTTCGACGGGCCACGCCCCATTCATGCACGCCGCCTGGGACACGAGGCGGACCGCATTGAGGCTGCGAAAAGCCTTCGCATTCCGGCCTTGCTCGTGCGCGGTGCCTCGTCGGAACTGGTGCGTGAGAAGGATGCGCGGGAATTCCTCTCGCTCGTTCCTCACGCCCGATTTGTCGACGTGGCGGGCGCCCGCCACATGGTTGCGGGCGACCGTAACGATGCGTTTTCCGACGCCATCATTGAGTTTCTGGCAAATTTGCCGCTCGAAAGCGAAAAAACAAGTTTTTAGAGTTGGTTGCGAGAGGCCGCTCGAAAGCCGATTCAAGCGGCCTTCTTTCTTCACGCGGAGATTCAAGCGCTCTTCAGAAATTGATTCTGAAGAATTGATTCAACTCTGCCCGGCGCCTTTATCGGCGCCGTTTTCGCCCCGCCACAGCTTCAACCGGCATGCAAAGCTGGCCTGCAAAGCCGGCATCCCACTCGAAGATCGGGATATTCGCCCCGTTAACGAGCCTATGCTAAAACCCACCTCGAATTTCGGACCCGGGAGATTTCCCATGGCCAAGCATCAACCCACCTTCGCAGCGGGCATTCGCAGCCTCGATCCGGTATGGGCGCGCGTCCGTGAGGAAGCGGAAGAGATCACGCGGAGCGCGCCGGAGCTCGCCACTTTCATCTTCACGACCGTGCTCAATCACGACAAGCTCGAGCAGGCGGTGGCCGACCGCGTCGCCTCGCGGCTCGATCATGCCGACGTTTCGGGCGAATTGATCCGCCAGGCTTTCGACGAGGCGTTCGAAGCCGAACCCTCGATCGGCGATGCGATCCGCGCCGACATCGTGGCGGTCGCCGAGCGGGACCCCGCGACCACGCGCTATATCGAGCCGGTACTCTATTACAAGGGCTTCCACGCGCTGCAGACGCACCGCCTGGCGCATTTTCTCTGGCATCGGGGGCGGAAGGATTTCGCGCTCTATCTGCAGAGCCGCGCCTCCTCGGTATTCGGGGTCGACATCAATCCCAACACGAAGATCGGCCGCGGCGTATTTATCGACCACGGCACCGGCATCGTACTCGGGCAGACCGCGGTGATAGACGACGACGTGTCGATTCTACAGGGCGTGACACTCGGCGGTACCGGCAAGGAGCGCGGCGATCGCCATCCCAAGATACGCCGCGGCGTGCTGCTTGCGGCCGGCGCCAAGGTGCTCGGCAATATCGAAATCGGCGCCTGCTCGCGTGTGGCCGCGGGCTCCGTGGTGCTGAAGCCCGTGCCACCGAACACGACGGTCGCGGGCGTGCCCGCGCGCGTCGTCGGCAAGTCGCCGTGCGAAGGCACGCCCGCGCACACCATGGACCAGATGTTCGACTTCCCGTTCTCCGGCGACGGCATCTGATTCGATCCTGAAATCTTGGGCTTGCCCGCGCGGCCTCGGCGCGGCTAGTTTGCCTTTTGCCGAAGCCGACAGGAGAACCGCGTGGACCCGAGCGAACTCGAAAAGGTGCAGAATTATCTGCGCCGCCTGTTCGGCAATCCGGAAATAAAGCTCACGCCGAGGATGCGGCGCGAGGACATGGCCGAAGTCTATATCGGCGGCGAGCTCAACGGCATGCTCACGCTCGACACCGAGGACGGCGATCGTTCCTACAACTTGCAGATCGGGGTGCCGGAACGGGAATTGGGTCCGGCCCAGGCGTGGCTCAGGCGCGTTCTCGGCAATCCGAACGTCAGGGTGCTGGCACGCCCGAAAAAGAAGGACTCGGCGGAAGTCTTCATCGGCGAGGAGTTCATCGCCGTCCTGTTTCTGGAAGAAGGCGGCAAGTCGTTTGCCTTCCAAATGGCGATTCTGGACTCCGACGTCGAGTAATCGGCGGAACAACGCGAGACGCGAGTTAACCTTTATCCGCGAGCGCGCTTGCGCCGCGCGTTTATAATTCATTAACTACGCGCCGTGGGGGCGACCGTACTCGTCGCTCGGGTTTGTTCCGCGTCGGGTAGTCGGATGTCTCCAGGGTCCTTGCAGTCGTTCTATGCGTTGATCCTCGGTTTTGCGATCGCGGGCGCGCTTTCGACCGGCTATCAAATCTTCGCCGAGCGGCCCGCGAGCTTCCGTTTGCTGAACGAGGCGCAGCCGAAGGCACTCATGGCGGTGCCGTTTCTCGTTTTCGCCGCGCCCTTCATCATCCTGCGCAACACCATACGCGGCGCTCGCATTGAGGGCAGGGGCTTCGTGCCGGTGATGGCGGCGACCACGATCGCGGGTTTCTGGGGCCTGTCCTGCGGCATGGTGATCATGGGTCTCTTACGCGCGGCCGGATTCGGCGGCTGATCCCTCGCTTCTTCCATTGCGATATGGCATGAGGCCCCTCAAAATTTCGAGGAACCCATGCCCCTTTACGAACTCGACGGTGTCCGGCCCAAGCTTCCCGCGCCCGGCCGCTTCTGGGTCGCACCCGATGCGGCGCTGATCGGCAATGTAGAGCTCGAAGAAGAAGCGAGCGTGTGGTTTCAAGCAGTACTGCGCGGCGACAATGAGCGCATCCTGGTCGGCAAGCGCTCGAACGTGCAGGACGGCTCGATCTTTCATACCGATCCCGGTTTTCCGCTCACCGTCGGCGCGGGCTGCACCATCGGCCATCACGCGATCCTGCACGGCTGCACGATCGGCGACGGTGCGCTCGTCGGCATGGGCGCGACGGTCCTGAACGGCGCCCGAATTGGCGCGCATTCGATCGTCGGCGCCGGTGCGCTGGTGACCGAGGGCAAGGAATTTCCGCCGGACTCGCTGATCGTCGGCACGCCCGCGCGCGCGATCCGCACGCTCGACGACAAGGGCAAGCAAATGGCGCGTTTCGGCGCGGAGATTTATTTCCAGCGCTGGCAGCAATACGCCAAGGGCTTGAAGGAAGTCTGATAGCCGCAGCTACTGACAAGCGACGTCGAGCGCGATCTATTTTTATCAGATGCGAAAAACTTTTCCTCGCACATCAGACGCCGCGCAGCATTTCGAGTTGCCACGGCAGTGAATAAAGTCGCTTGCCGGTCGCGTTGAAGATCGCGTTCGTCACGGCCGGTGCGACCGGCGGCACGCCGGGCTCGCCGATGCCGCTCGGCGCCTCCAGCGACGGCACGATGTGGACCTCCACCTGCGGCATGTCGGAGATGCGGAGCGGCTGGTAGTCGTAGAAATTAGCCTGTTCGACGAGGCCGTTCGAAAGCGTGATCTTGTTGCGCAGCGCAGCACCCAGGCCATAGCCGACGCCGCCCTCGATCTGAGCGCGGATCACGTCGGGATTGACGGCGACGCCGCAATCGACCGCCGCCACGATCTTGTCGATCTTGAAGCCGCCGTTGGCGGCGATGGTCACGTCGGCGACCATGGCGACGAAGGTCTTGAAGCTTTCATGCACCGCGATGCCGCGGCCGCGGCCTTTCGGCAGTTTCTCGCCGTAATTCGCCTTTTCGGCGGCGAGCTTCAGCACGGCCGCATGGCGCCGATGTTCCTTCAGGAGATCGAGCCGGAAGGCGAGGGGATCCTTGCCCGCTTCATGTGCGAGCTGATCGATCATCACCTCGGCCGCTTGCGCTGTGTGGGTGTGGCCGACCGAGCGCCACCACAGCGTCGTCACCGGCGATTTGACATGGTGCCAGTCGACGGAAAAGTTCGCCACCGCATAGGGCATGTCGGCCGCGCCCTCGACCGCTGTTTCGTCGATGCCGTTCTTGAAGATCGCCATTTCAAGAGGCGTTCCGGCAATGAAGGATTGTCCGACAAGGCGCTGCTGCCAGCCGACGATCTTGCCCTCGGCGTCGAGGCCCGCGCGAACGTTGTGCAAGAACATCGGCCGGTAACGGCCGCCTTTGATGTCATCCTCACGTGTCCAAACGAGGTGGATCGGCGCTTTGGCTTTCGACGCCTTAGCGATTTCGGCGAGCTCGCCGATATAGTCGGCGTTCGGGGTCGCACGGCGGCCAAAGGAGCCGCCGGCCCACAAGGTGTTGAGCGTCACCTTTGTCGGCAGAATGCCGAGCACCCAGGCGATGGTAGCAGTCTCGATTGTCTGAAATTGCGAGCCGGCCCAGACTTCGGCGCTGCCATCGTCCTTGACCTCGATCACCGCATTCAGCGGCTCCATCGGCGCGTGGGCGAGGTAGGGGAAGATAAATTCCCCTTCGACGATTTTCGCCGCGCCTTTTAAAGCTTCCTCGGCGTTGCCGCGGCGCGCGGCTGCGAGACCGGGCGTCACCGCGAGCTTGCGGTATTCGGCAAAGATCGCGTCGGTCGAGCGCTGCTCGGCGGCGCTGTCGTCCCATTCAACCTTGAGCGCGGCCCGGCCTTTGATCGCGGACCAGGTATCTTTGGCAAGCACGGCGACGCCTTGTGGAATCTGGAACACGTCGACGACGCCCGCGACCGCCTTCGCTTCTTGGGCGTCGAAAGACTTCACTGTGCCGCCGAAGCGCGGCGGATGCTCGACCATGGCGGTCAACATGCCGGGCCGCTTGATGTCCATCGCATATATCGTCGCGCCGGTGGTCTTGCCGACGGAGTCGAGACGCGGAACGTGCTTGCCGATATGGACCCAATCCTTCGGCTCTTTCGGCTGGACGAGGATGGGCGGCATGATGTTCGCGGCCTTGGCCGCGAGCTCGCCAAACTTCGCGCTTTTGCCGCTCTTCGCGTGGGTGATGATGCCCTTGGAAACGGTGATTTCTTTTTCAGGTACGCCCCAACTGTCGGCCGCCGCCGCAATCAGCATCATGCGCGCGGCGGCGCCGGCGCGCCGCAACTGATCCCAGGAATTCGCCACCGCGGTCGAGCCGCCCGTACCCTGGATCGGCCCCATAAGAAGGTTGTTGTAAAGGAGGGGATTGGCGGGCGCGAATTCAGAGCGCATCTGCGACCAGTCGGCGTCGAGCTCGTCGGCGACGATGGTGGTGAGGCCCGTCGCGTTGCCCTGACCCATGTCGAGATGCTTGATCAGAACCGTGACGGTGTTGTCCGGCGCGATCTTGATGAAGGCGTTGGGTTGCGGCGGGTCCATCATCGTGAGCGCCCGCGCGGGCTTGGCGCCGAAATCGATCGTCGTCGCGACGACGAGGGCGCCGGCGGTCGCCGCCGAGCCTTTGAGGAATTGCCGCCGGGAAGCGCCCGTGTCGAGGGGCGTGAGGGCTTTGTCCATCATGCGTTTGGTGAGCATGCCCGCCTCCCTCAACCCAGCTTCTTCGCGGCTTCGTGGATCGCCGCGCGAATGCGGACATAGGTCGCGCAGCGGCAGACTATCGCGTCCATTGCGTTGGTGATGTCGGCATCGGTGGGTTTTTGGTTTTGCGAAAGCAATCCGATCGCGTTCATGATCTGGCCAGATTGACAGTAGCCGCATTGAACCACATCGAGCGATTGCCAGGCGCCCTGCACGGCCTGGGCGATCTTTCCTTCCACCCCCTCGATCGTGGTCACCTTGCGCCCGACCGCATCGTGCACCTGAATTTGGCACGCGCGCACCGGCGTACCGTCGAGATGCACGGTGCAGGCGCCGCAAAGCGCGACACCGCAGCCGTATTTGGTGCCGGTGAGACCTGCATGGTCGCGAATCGCCCACAGGAGCGGCATCGTCGGGTCGACGTCGAGATCGAAAGATCGGTTGTTGATGGTCAGCGTCGGCATCGGAATCCTTTCCGGCTGCATCGCTCATTCGGATGAGAAAGATTTGAAGCGGATCATAGCCCAGTTCGGCGGCCGAAAAAATTCAAATGCGCGAAGGACTGGTCCGTGTGTATTGCATCAAACGCAGAGCATCCGGCCGAAACGAACGAATTGGGCTGAAAAAAGTCGGAGGTTCCTGGGATGCCAGCCAAGATTGCCAAAAAGCCGCCGCTATTGCGCCCTGCCCATCACCAACACGGCGTTCAACCCGCCAAAAGCGAACGAGTTCGATATGGCCGACCAAATCGGCGTTTGGCGCGCGATATTCGGCACCACATCCAAGTCGCACTCGGGATCCTTTTCTTGAAAATTCGCCGTTGGTGGGACGACTTGGGCATGGAGCGCGAGCGCCGTCGCCGCGGCCTCCAGCGCCCCCGCACATCCTAATCCGTGTGCGAGCACGCCCTTGCTCGAAGAAACGGCGAGTTTATCGGCATGGTGTCCGAAGACGTTTCGCAACGCTTTCGTTTCCGTTCGATCGTTGAGCGTGGTTCCGGTGCCGTGAGCATTCACGTAGTCGATGTCTTCCGCGTTTGTGCGCGCATCCGATAAGGCGGATCGGATGGCGCGGGCGGCGCCGTCAGGGTCGGGCGAGATCAAGTCGACGGCGTCGGCGCTCATGCCGAAACCCCGTAGTTCGGCATAGATCGGCGCTCCTCGCGCCACCGCGCGTTCGCGGGACTCCAAAACCAGGATGGCCGCGCCCTCGCCGAGAACGAGGCCCGAGCGGTTTTTCGAGAACGGCCGGCAGGTATCGTTGCTGAGAATGCGGAGCGCTTCCCACGCCTTGAGCGTGCCCACGGTCAAGCAAGCCTCGGTGCCACCGGCGATAGCGACGGGCGCCTGCCCCGATCGAACCATATGAAATGCCTGGCCGATCGCGTGCGTTCCCGAAGCGCAGGCGGTCGCGGTCGAAAAGGTCGGTCCCTTCAAGCCAAGGTACATCGATATTTGGCTCGCGGCCGCGTTCACCATCATGCGCGGTATGGTCAGCGGGTGCACCTTGGGGGAATTCTCGCCGTAGAGTTTGAGATACAAATCGTCGATCGTGGTGTGGCCGCCGGCGCCGGTGCCGATGACCGTCGCAATTTCAAGTGCGAGCTCTTCATCGATCTTCAGGCTAGCGTCGCGGACCGCCGCGCGCGCGGCCACAACCGCGAACTGGGCGAAACGATCGAGCTGGCTCACGCGCTTCGGATCGAAATGCGTATTCGGGTCGAAATCGAGGACTTGCGCCGCAATGCGCGTATTGAACCGCTGGGTCGGTATGTTCTCGATCAACCGGATGCCGGAGCGGCCGTCGACAAGCGCCGACCAAAATTCATTCAGCCCGCAGCCGACGGGGGATACGACGCCGATGCCGGTGACTACAACTCAATTCATGAAGGGGCTTTTTCGCCCACCACGGCTTTCACGGCGTTCGCGACTTTCCCGATCGTCTCGAATTCTGAGACCGCCGAATTCGTTGGCGTTGAATGGAAGCGTGACGCCGAATTTCTCTTCCAGCGCGAAGACGATTTCGATCACATCGATGGATTCGATCCCCAGCGTTTCGAGCCGCGTGTCCGCGGTCAGTTGATCGATCGGGACACGGGCCTGCTTCGCGATTATCTGCTTGACCTCGTCCAATACATCCATCGCTGTCTTTTCCTTACTCGCCAACAAGTTCGGATTCAATCCGTGCCTACCCAAAATATAGCGCATTTTAGTCTCTGGCGTGAGCGGCCAACCCGGCGCCAGCGGCGACAGGCCCCGTCAGTGCGGGGTAGGAAGGACATGAAGCTTCACCGCGCCCTTGCGGTGGTCCTCGGCGGCGGCCGGTTGAATAAACGACTTCACAAATTCCACCGCTCGCTTCATCACCAGCGAGCGCTGCCGATCGATCGTGATCAGGTGATAGCTGTCGTCGAGGATCAGCGTCTCGACCGGGCCGCCGAGGTGCCTCTGCAGGTATTCGGTGTTCTTGATGCTCGCGACGTCGTCCTCGCGCGCCTGCACGATCAGGACGCGTTGTTTGATCTGCGAAAGCCACGGTTTCAGCTCAGCCACAAGCCGCCACAGCTCGCGCAGCGCCAGCGAAGGCGTGGCGGGAAGGCCCGCATCGATACTTTGCCCGCTCGCCAGCGCCCTCACGAGGATGCGGCGGATACGCTCATCCTTCACGCCGTAGGGCTCCGCCTCGACAAAACGATAGCGGCGGCCCATCGGCGTGTTGATGACCCACTTCAGGAAAAAACTGTACCAGGGAATCGACCAGCCGTCGTACCAAAGCGTTGGCGCCAACATGATCACGCCGCACACGCGTTCAGGCTCGCAGGCCGCTAATCTCGCGGCAAGGATCGCGCCCATCGACAGGCCGCCGACGATAACGCGGTCGCAATTTTCCTCGAGTTTTGCCAGCGCCTCGTCGGCACTCGCGTACCAATCCTGCCAGCCGGTCGCGACAAGATCGGTTTCGGCGCCGCAATGGCCCGCGAGCTGACAGCAATAGACGGTGGCGCCCTCATCGGCGAGGTGGCGGGCGACCGACTTCATCTCGACGGGCGTGCCGCCGAGACCGTGGATCAAGAGCACGCCCGTGCGGCCGCCCTCGTAGAAAATGCTGTTGTCCTTGATGCTCACGGCGGTCAATTCCGGCCTACGCGGGTGAAGAGCTGATCCAGCAACGCCATCGCGAGATCGATCTCGGATTTTATGATCTCCAGGGACGGCGCAAACGTGATGACATTCTTGTGGTAGCCGCCAATGTCGAGCACGAGCCCGTATTTCTTGCCCTGATATTCGAGGTCGCCCTTGAGCGCCTCGTCCACCATCACGTCGGTGATCGCCTTAGAGGGCGTGAAGGAATCGTGCGGCTCGCAGATCTCCGCGCGCAGCGCGAGGCCGATGCCGTCGACGTCGCCGACGATCTTGTGCCGGCGCTTTAAGTCCTCAAGTCCCTTCAGAAAGTATTTTCCTTTCTCGGGCACGGTCTTTTCGTAATTTTCCTCGCGCATCATCTTTATGGCTTCGAGGGCGACGGCGGTGCCGAGCGGATTGGCGTTGAAGGTCGAGTGCGTGGAGCCGGGCGGGAATACGTCGGGATTGATCAGTTCCTCGCGCGCCCACAAGCCGGAAAGCGGATTGAGGCCATTGGTGAGCGCCTTGCCGAACACGATCACGTCGGGCTTCACGCCGAAATGCTCGATCGCCCACAATTTTCCGGTGCGATAAAAGCCCATCTGGATTTCGTCGACCACCAGCAAGATGCCGTGCTCGTCCAAAACTTTCTTCAGCTCGACGAAGAAGTTCTTCGGCGGGATGACGTAGCCGCCGGTGCCCTGGATCGGCTCGACGTAGAAGGCGGCGTATTCCGCTTCGCGCGCCTTCGGGTCCCACACGCCGTTATATTCGCTCTCGAACAGGCGCGCGAACTGCTTGACGCAGGCGGTGCCGTATTCCTCCTTGCTCATGCCCTTCGGCCCGCGGAAATGATACGGGAAGGGCACGAATTGAGCGCGCTCGCCGAAATGTCCGTAGCGGCGACGATAGCGATAGGACGAGGTGATGGCGGATGCGCCGAGCGTGCGGCCGTGATAGCCGCCCTCGAAGGCGAACATCAGGCTCTTGCCGTTCTTGGCGTTGCGGACGAGCTTCAGCGAATCTTCCACCGCTTGCGCGCCGCCGACGTTGAAATGCACGCGGCCCTTGATGTCGAATTTTTTTTCGGCGTCCTGCGCGATCGCCGTGGCCAGTTCGATCTTCTCGCGATGGAGATACTGGCTCGCCACCTGCGGCAGCCGATCGATCTGGCGTTTCAACGCGTCGTTCAGGCGCTTGTTGGCGTAGCCGAAATTGACGGCCGAGTACCACATCTGAAGGTCGAGGTACTTCTTGCCCTCGGCGTCGTAGATGAACGAGCCTTCGCAACGCTCGAAAATTTTCGGCACTGCGGTGTAGTGAACGGTGTCGCCGAAGGAGCAGTATTTCGCTTCCAGCGCGAGCAATTCGGTCTCGTCCAACTTTTTTTCGTCTTTCGAAACAAGCTTGAGCGCGCGGGCCTTTTCAAGCACGCTGCACCTGTTCGAGCGCCGCATCAGCCGGAGCGCCGCGCGCCAGAAGCTTGAAAATCTCCCTCATATGCGTGCGAGCATCGCGAAAGGATGCGATCGAACGATGGGGAATTTGCTGTGCTCGGCAGAATTCGACGAGTTTGTCCTTGGCGAAGACGAAGTCGGATTCCTGCGCCAGGCAAAAATCCGAGCGCCCGTCGCCGATCAAAAGCCGGAACTTGCCGGTTGCGGCGGCGGCGCATTTGCAAACGCCGCCTTCGCTGCGGCAATCGTTGCTAGAATGCGGAAACTCCGCCCGCCACGAGCGCGGGCCTTGGGAAACGAGCCGGCTGCAGACAAGAGGAATCTTTACGCCGATACGGGCAAGGATCGGCTCGATAAAGCGGTCGAACCCATCGGAGACGATCTTCGTTGTGGCGCCGAGCGTATGCGCTTCCTGCACGAAGGGCGGGAAGCTCAAGTCGGTTTTAACGGTGTCGAGCGCGGCGTCGATTTCGTCGGAGGACACCCGCAGCAATGCCGCTTGACGCGCGAGGCATTCGCGCGAACCGATGCGGCCTTCGACCCATTCGGCTTCGACTTCGCGCCATTTCGGGTCGGCAAAGCGCTCAAGCATTAGGTCGGTCGTATCGGCGAGCGTGACCGTGCCGTCGAAGTCGATGGTGATTTCAGTCTTCATAATGTCTCGTTGCAGATTCGGGTCGCGCCCATGGACTTAATGTTCGAATGTGCGACTACCAACCCCTCCGTCGGCGCTACGCGTTCCCGGCGCGTAAGTATAGTTTGATCAGTGTATTAGGGGCAATTGCGCCCGCTACTAGTCAATTGTTCGGCGACGGTTTTGTCCGTGCGATGCCCTAGTCGCCCGGCAATATGGCTAATAAGTGACGCCATGGCCCAGCCAATGCTGCACGCGAAGGCTCGCTCTTTGTACCATCGTATCGGTTCACTAGACAAAAGGTGAGGCCGGCTCCTGGGGGAAGAGCCGGCCTCCGCAAACCCGGTCCGGGGACGGGGAGGGGTGGGGACGTGACCGGGTTGCGTTTCTTGCGCGCCTTCAGCGCGGCGATGCGACGTATGTAGTGGGCCGATTGTCTCCTAGCGAGACCCACACATTGGGATCCGATTGCGACTGGCGCTTCACGTAGCGATAGCCGGTCTCGGACCAGGGAAGAATTTCCGCCTCTTGGTTATCGAGAATGAATTCGCCCTTATCGCTGCGCACGGTGAGCACCGCGTGGCCGTCGCCCTTCTTGTCGCGCACGACCGTGATCAGTAGCGCCCCGCGCGGCCAGCCGACCTGCATCAACATGCGGCGTTTCAAGAGCACGTAATCCTCGCAGTCGCCGTAGCCGTCTTCCGGATAAGCCCATTTCTCGACGACGCCGTAATGCTCGAGATCGGTCATCGGCTTGACGTGGTCGTTCACGTAGCGATTGACGCGATCGAGTTCCTTGAACGCCGCCTTGGTGAACTGCACGTCGCGCGGCTCTGTCGCCTCCGCCTTGCATTCCCAGGGACGCTCCTCGCAAAATTGCACCCAGCCGATCGGCGGCCGTGTCGCTTCGCCGACCGCGACATAGGCCATGCGTTCTGCCGCTCCCGTCGATGATGGGACGAGAAAACTTGCGGCCGCAAACAGGAACAGTGCCCCGCCCGTCAATCTCGCGGCGAAATCGAGATTTCGCTTGCCCAACATTGTTGCCCCCTGTCTTTTTCTTGGGGGCAATGTGGCAAAAAGTTTTTGAGCTCCCGATAATTCGCGCGCGCAATTACGAGCTATACTTGAATAAAATCCTACTCAATTTTGATTAAAATCGAGATGATTCAAATTTTAGATAAATTGGAACGAACCGAAATCCCGCACCCATGAGAACGCCAAAGCCGATCCGGCGGAGCCCGCCATCGGCCCGCTCGTTCAATCGCCACTGGCCGGAAGGGGAAGCCGGGGACGTTTCGCCCGAGAATTCAGCGGCTGAGCGGGTGGAAATAGGCTGACGAAGGGGGAAAGTGCCGAGCCGTTCTGGGGCCGAATTTTGGTGGTCTTTGCCGGTCTGATCGACAGGCGGAGGCCGGGATTATTCGCCCGAGGGTGACTTAGCTTTCGTTGCCCAGATTTTGCTCGAGCGTGTCGGGATTCTGGACGCGGCTGAATTCCATCGCGAAGCCACCTTCGAGATGGCGGACGACGCGGCCCTGCGTGCGGCCCAGCGTCACTGGCGTGCCGATGGGGACCGTGACCTCCGATGCGACGGCGGCGCCGGAGAGCGAGATGTCCATGACCCGGCACGGAATTGTGACGCCGGTCGGCAGCGTAAGCGTCGAGCGTGGATCGCGGAGCGCGTAGCGCTCGTGACGGCGATCCTCGGGAATGCCAAGTGCATTTCGGTTAGCGAACCAGGTCAGCTGGCTTGCGAGCTTGTCGCGGCGGCGCATGGTGCCCGCGACCGTCATGGCGAAACCATTGCCGAACAACCGAACGCAGCGACCTTCGAGCCGGCCTATATGATCGATATAGGCAACGACAAGCTCGCCCACCTGCGGCAACATTTCCGCCAACAAGGCCGCGCCGCCGGGCGACATATTCAGCGTTTGGCAGGTATATTCCCGCCGGTTTTGCAACATATAACGGCCGGTGAGGGCGACCTTGACGCGCTGATGCTTGCGCCGCTCCTGATTGAGGGGAAGCACACGAATTGCGCGTTTGGTTTGAACGATCGCCACTGGTCATTTACTCGTTTGAACGAGTTCGACCCTAACGGAGCGTGGTTAACGGGCCGTATCGCCGATCGAATACAACCCGGAATGGTGAACGGCTTAGATGCGTTCGCCCTGCAAAACGCGGAAATTCGACACGACCCGGGAGCCCCCGAAAGCCGGCATGTCGGTGGCGGGGTCGAGATTTTCGAACCGCGCGGAGCCCAGGCGAAGACGGGCAAGCGGCATTAACGTCGCCCAATAGGGCCGCGTATGGGCGGCGAGCGAACAAAGCACGCGCGTCTCGCTGCGCCCGTGGTGCCGAAGCGGCAATAGCAGGAGTTCGAGGCCCAGGAGCCGTCTGTCTTCGGTCTCGCCGATCACGTTCGCGACCGTGGGCGTCGCGCTCGCAACGGTCGCGTCGAGCAAGGCATAGAGTTCAGGCCAATCGCTGGGCGCGAAAGCCTCGGCAAAGGCGCGCGCTCTCATCTCCCGTCCCATAAGGGAACAAATGCGCGTGCCGGCGAGCCGCACGGCGTAACGATGGAGTCCGCCCCCTTCGAGGATCATCACGTCGCCGAGGATGGCGCGGATCGCACCCGGATCGAGCTCGCCGCGCTCGGGGGCGGCACGTCCGGCGCGCAATGTGTCCCAGTAAGCATGTAGTGCGCGGCTCGACGGATGTTTCATCGTATTTCACTCCGTTGCGCGCCCCTCCTGTCGCAAGACGGGACGGCGCAGGGGAGATCGAGCAGGGCGCATGCCGGGTGGCGGTCCCATCGCGGCAAGCTTCCGTTAGGGTTAAGCGGTTCTTTCGCTCGACGGCGTAAGTCGAGCGGCTAGGGTGGCGAAGAATTCGGGGTAAGGGCGTGACCAGGCCTGCGGGAAGAGGGCTCCTCCTGCAGGCCTTTTTCTTTTCTGGTTCGGGCTTGCGCCGTCCGTGATGCGCGGCTTATCTCGCGCTTCCTATCACCGGACGTCCGCGTGGCCCGCCCCTCCGAGCCGATCTTCAACATTCCGCCGGTCATTGTGTGGCTCTGCGCCGCGATGGCGCTCACGCATGGCGTGCGGTCGTTCTTGAACGAGGGCGACGATCTTTCCGTTCTCCTGTGGCTCGCCTTCATTCCCGCGCGCTACGATCCGGGGCTGACCAATTCGCTGCAATTTCCTGGCGGAATCGCCGCCGATATTTGGACGTTCGTCACCTATTCGTTCCTGCATGCCGAAATCCTGCATATCGCCGTCAATCTCGTATGGCTCTTGGCCTTTGGAAGCGCGGTCGCCTGGCGCTTCGGTGCGCTCCGGTTTCTGCTGTTTTTCGCCGCGACCGCGGCAGCGGGCGCCGGCGGGTTTTTGTTCACCCATTTCGGTGACCTCATTCCCCTGGTGGGCGCGTCAGGCGCGATTTCAGGGGCGATGGCGGCGGCTTGTCGTTTCGTTTTTGCCGAGGACGGGCCGCTCGGTGTCCTGCGCGGGCGCGATCGCGCGGCTTATCTCGTTCCCGCCGTGCCGTTGCGGGAGGCGCTCAGGAACCGGAGGGTCGTGACCTTCCTCGCGGTCTGGTTCGTGCTGAACCTTCTATTCGGAGCGAGCGCGCTTACGGAAAATTTCACCAATGCGACGGTTGCCTGGGAGGCCCATCTCGGCGGTTTTCTTGCCGGCCTCTTGCTGTTCCCGCTCTTCGATCCGGTGCCGCGGCTCTCCAGCAGCGCGCCCCTTGCTCCCGGCGGCGGGGAGGAGGATGATTAAGCGGGGACAGGAGGGGAAGGATTCGGAGGACGCCCATGACCGTACGCGCCATCCTCGATTTGAAAGGCCGCGACGTCACTACCATTGCGCCCGACAAGACGCTCGGCGACGCCGCTTCACTCCTGTCGCAGCATAAAATCGGTGCCCTCGTCGTCACCGGCGCCGAGCATCGCGTGACCGGCATCCTGTCGGAGCGCGATATCGTAAGGGCCGTTTCGGCCGGCGGAGCCGCAGCGCTGGAAGAAAAAATCGCGACCCGCATGACCCGCGAGGTCGTCACCTGCGGTCCCCATGACACCATGGCCGAGTTGATGGGCCGCATGACGGCCGGTCGCTTCCGCCACGTACCGGTGGTGGAAAACGGGCAGCTCGTCGGCATTATTTCGATCGGCGACGTGGTGAAGCACCGGCTCGCGGAGATGGAGCGCGAAAGTTCGGCGCTGCGCGACTACATCATGACGGCGTGAGTTCCGGGCGGCCGAGCGCTCACGATCAGACGAGGGCGGTGATCGCCTCGCCCAGTTCCTCGAGCGCGCGCTCGGTTGCTTCCTCGCCGAGTTAAATCGCGCGCGCAGCCTGGTGAAACTCGAACAGTCCGATACGGCCGAGCTTCGGCGAAATCATCACATCGGGCGGGTCGCCCGCGAGCCGCGAGCGGGCGATGCGATCCTGCGTGATATTGAAGGCGTCGACCATCACCGAAGAGATCCCGCGCGGCCCGTCGTTCGGCTCGCCAAAGAACTGCCGCCGGATCAACCGGTCGACGCGAAACATGCTGCCAAAGCGATTGTTGCCGACCTCGACCGGAACCGGCCGCGGCGGCAATTCCTCCTCGAAGCCGTGGTTTTAAATCACCGTGCCGCGGCCGAAGATTTCGGCGTGAAGATTGACCGCGATCACGACGCGGGCGCCGAGCGCGCGCGCCGCCGAGACGGGGATGGGGTTGACGAGCGCGCCGTCCATCAGCCAGCGGCCGGCGACCTTCACCGGGCTGAAAATCCCCGGCATGGCGTAGCTTGCACGCATGGCGTCGGTGAGATTTCCCTGCGTGAGCCAGATTTCATGGCCGGTTCCGACTTCCGTCGCGATCGCCGCGTAGCGGACGGGCAAATCCTCGATCGAAAGAGGGCCGAGATTCTTCAGAAGAATTTCCGCCAGGCGTCCGCCGCCGATCAATCCCGCGCCGCCAAGACGAAAATCCATGAGGCCGAGGATGCGCCGTTTGTTGATGCTGCGGGTCCAGCCTTCGAGCTCGTCGAGCTTGCCCGCAGCCCAAACGCCGCCGACGAGCGCGCCCATCGACGTGCCGGTGATAATGTCGGGCACGACCCCGCTTGCGACCAGCGCCTTGATGACGCCGATATGAGCCCAGCCGCGTGCCGCACCTCCGCCGAGCGCAAGACCGATTTTCGGCCTCGCCGCCTTCGGCTCTTGCCGGTCGAGAGGTGGGCTGCCTGCGGGCGTGAGATCGATGGCCGTTCGCCTCGTGAAGACTTGAAACACTTTAACACCCTTGTTCGCACCCGACCCAATGCGAGATCCATCTAGCCTTTAACCGTGACCAAACCGCGTCAGGGCCTGTTCTTTTTATACAAAAGTTAACGTGAGCGACGGCGCAAGCGCACGCTTCACCGGCAGCCGCCGGTAGAAACAGGAACGGGCGCCGGTGTGGCAGGCGACGCCGTTGCCCGCCACCCGAACCCGCAACAGGATCGCATCCTGGTCGCAATCGACGCGCATCTCCTCGATCGCCAACGTATTTCCGCTGGTCTCGCCCTTACGCCACAGCGCTTTACGCGAGCGCGACCAGAACCAGGCCTCGCCCGTTTCGATCGAGCGCGCGAGCGCCTCCTCGTTCATGTGCGCGAACATCAGCACCTCGCCGTCTCTCGCATCGACGACGA
>CAVVVV010000008.1:0-45580 GCA_963751685.1 uncultured Alphaproteobacteria bacterium
GAGGGGATGTCGAAGCGTCTCGGTCATCTGTCGCTGCAAGCATTTCGCGCGGCGGGCATAGAGCCGCTGGCGGTGGCGAGTGCGGCGGTCCTGGTCGGCACGGCGGACTCCGTGGAGCCCGTGGCGAGCCTGGATGCGCTCGCTTCGAGGATCGATTTCGCCCGCATTTCCCACGGTCCCGCGCGCTTCGATCCGGCCGATCTCGATTCCCTCACCGCCCGCACGCTGCACGCGATGCCCTTCGAGAGCGCCGCGCCGCGGCTCGAGAAGCTCGGCGTCGGCGGCGGCCGCGCCTTCTGGGAAGCGGTTCGCGGCAATCTTTCCCGTTTTGAAGAAGCCGCCCTTTGGTGGCGGGTGGTGAGCGAAGCGATCTCGCCCGCGCTTTCAGAGGCGGATCTCGAAATTTGCAAAAGTGCCGCTGGCGTGCTGCCGCCGGAGCCTTGGAACGAAGCCACTTGGCAAAAAGCGAACTGGGACGTCTTCGTCGAAACGATGAAACGGGCGACGGGAAAGAGCGGGCGGGCGCTGTTTCATCCGCTGCGTCTTGCGCTCACCGGCGAGGAGCGCGGACCGGAATTGCGGGCGCTCCTGCCATTCATCGGCCGCGCGCGCGCCGCCGCAAGACTTCAGGGCGAGCGGGTCTAAGGGATTAGCGGACTGGATAAAATTGCGGGCCGACGGTGCGCACCTTGCGCTCGCCAGACGTCGTTTGATCCGGCTGCGCCGGCTGACCGGCGTCGCCGGTCGAGGGCTGCGTTGAGCCCGCCGGCGTGGCGGGTGCAGTGCCGCCGCGCGCCGGTTGGCCCCCGGCGCGAGGCTGCGCCAATTGTTTCGCGCGCTCCTCGGTGACGATGATGTCGCCCTGCTGCACGGTGGCGTCGCGGCCGACCCCGAGCGCGTCCGCCCAGCTCTGCCCCGCGGCGCGGCAGGAGCAGGCCGAATTGTATTCCTGCCGATATTTGAAGGCCGTCGGCAATTCCGTATAGGGCCTGCCGCCGATCGACACCGCCTGCTCGATTTCCTCTCCCGGATTGCGGTGCGTGTAGAGCGCGACGTCCGCCGCCGGGCACAGACGCCGGCAGGTCCGCTCGTCCTCTCCGAAGCGGGAGACGACGGTGGCGTAGCTGATCGGGAAATAATAGCCGTCGCAGGTCCGCACGCAGACGGTCTTGAAGGTGGAGGAGGAGGGAAGATCGAGCGGCGAGGCGTTGATGTCGCTCTCCTCGCGCCAGCCGCCGAACAGCGTCTCGAGGAAGCCGCGCTGGCGCGCGGCCTGTTGCGGCGGCGCGCTGCGATATTGCGTGCCGCAATTGTTCTGCTGCAGCGCTGCGAGAATTTGCCGGCGCTGAAGATCGCGGTTCAAATCCATGCCGCCGCCGCGCTTCTGGTTCATTTCCGAGATCATGCGATCGAGGTTGCTGCGCATGCGCGAAATCTGCGCGTTGATCTGGTCGCATTGCGGCGGCTTCGGGCTGCTGAACAGGAAGAATCCGCCGCCGGAATCGCACCCCAGGCGGCGGCCCTGCGCGGCGGTCTGATCGAGCTCGAAACGCTGGCGAGCGATCGCGTCCTCATAGCTGCGGGTGTCGGCGCCGCCATTGCCGGTGTCGATGCGCGCGAGTTCGCTTTCGAGCCGGACGCAAGCGGAATTGGTGATGCCCGGTTGTCCGGGCAGCGGCGGCGGCACGTAGACGCCCGGCGGCGCCCCGCCCGGCACGTTGGCCGGCGGCATGGGCTGCGCCACGGCTGCACCGAGGAGGGCGATCATGCACGCGATGGTGAGATAGGCGAGGCGGGTCGGATTCATGCGCCGGTCGGACTTCGCGTCTGTCGATCGATGGAGCACAGCAAACATTGACCGAAATATGAAGGCAAGAATGCGGGACGCGGCGCCGATTTCCCCTCCATCGCTGGCTTTCCATCGCTTTTCACCGGGCCGGGTCGGCATGACGGCCTATCGCAACAATTCGAACGCCGGAATTTGCGCTGGACTGCCCGGCCTGTGGATAGCCCCCGCCATGGCCGCCCGTTTTGACCGTAAGTTCAAGGTTTCAGGCGGTTTTCTGTGTCATTTTTGTCACGCACTTTGAAAACCATCGCCGGAAAGGGCTTTTTGCCCACGGAATGGGCACGTTGATCAAATTCTATGGTTGCCGATTTAGCGACTTTCCACGATTTTTGCCGGCGAAAGACGGGGTTAATCGGCCGATTGTTCGGGCGTCGTTCTCGATCCGGCCGTCTCGTGACTAAGGCAAGAAATTGGGGGTCAACATGCGCAAGATTGGTTTGACGGCAATCATGGGAGCCGGTGCGTTCGCGCTGGCGCTTTCTGGACAGGCGCTCGCGGCGGACATACCCGTGAAAGTGAAAGCTGCGCCTGCTGCTCCTGATTGGGACATCGCCTTTGGCGGCGGCATCGCCAGCGATTACATTTTCCGCGGCATCACGCAGTCGAACCACGGCGCGTCGGGCACGGCTTACTTCGAGCCGCATTACAAGGAATTCTACATCGGCATCGCCGGCTCAGGCATCGATTGGCCCGCGAGCTGCGGAACTTTCTGCTTGAACAGTCCGAGCGCGGAAGTCGATCTCTACGGTGGCTGGCGGCCGACCGTCGGCAAGTGGAGCTTCGACCTCGGCTATATCTTTTACGCCTATCCGCACCATACGCCGCAGCACTTCCCGAATAACGGCTTCGTCAGCGACTTCGGGGAATTTTATGCCAAGGCGACCTACGCGGTTACGGATGCTTTCTCGCTCGGCGGCGCTCTGTACTATTCGCCCAACTTGCTCGACTACAGCAGGCACAGCACCTACGCAGAAGTGAACGCCAAGTACACGCTCCCGAGCAGCTACTTCCCGAAGGATTGGGGTGCGTATATCTCGGGCGCTTGGGGCTACTTCAGTGTCGAGAAGGGACCCACGGCCTTCAGCCTCACCGCGGTGGCACCCTTCACGGGCTTCTCGATCCCCAGCTACTCGACCTGGAACGCCGGCATCGCTTTCACCTACAAGGTCTTCACGCTTGACCTGCGGTACAGCGACACGAGCCTTTCCAGCACGGGATGCATCCAGTTCTGGAACGCGGATCCGACTTTTTCGACGAGCCTCTCGAATTGGTGTCGTGCGAACTTCGCCGCCAAGCTCTCCTTCGACGTCCTCGCTTCGCAGCTGAAATAAGCGACGACTCGAAACCGAAAATGCGAACGGCCGCTCATCGAGCGGCCGTTTTGCTTTGAGGATGACCTGTTGAAGGGCGGGCGCAGCCTCAGCGGCTGCAGGTGATCGCGACCATGTCGGGACAGGCGCGGCCCTTGCAGGCACTGACCTGCGTGCCGGCCGGAACGCCGCCGGTGATCTCGGTGGGATCGATGCGGCCGAAGTCGACGGCCTTGGCGTATTCGCGCGCCCGGCAGATTGTCGCGGCCGCGGCCGCGCCGCACGGCTCGCCGGAGGCGAGGCAGCGATCGATGCCGTAGCCGTCGGAAGAATCGACGAGGAAGATGTGCGTCTCGGCCCGCGCCGATGGCGCGGCCAAGAGGCCGGCGAGCGCGACGAGAACGATCCCGAGCTTCACGATCGAATTCCCCCCGCGAGACGGCCCCAAGAGCCAAAACAACAGCCGAAAGGTGCGCCCATAGGGTTGATCCGGCGTTAATGCCCGGATCGGACGCGATAAGGCGATGAACGGGCTTGCGAATTTCGATAGAGCGCGGGCGGCGCGCGATCAATTACGCGCGTTGTCGCGGGTCGTGTTTTTTCGCTTTCTGTGGCTTTCGAGCCGCAGCTTGCCCGGATCTTGGGCAAAATATCCGATTCGACCGCGGCTCTTGACGGCGAAAGGCCTCCCTCGCATGGTGCGGCCATGACGATGATCCGCAACCGTTTCTTCGGCATTTGCCGCGAGATTATCTGCGCCTGAGGGCGCGGGCGGGATCGTTTTCTCTCGATATTCAGAGACGAACGTTCTGGCCCGCCGGGCGAGGGACGTTCGATGGAACTCAAGCTCTACAACACGCTGACGCGGACGAAGGAGGTCTTTGAGCCTCTCGATCCCGTGCGCGTGCGTATGTATGTGTGCGGGCCGACGGTCTACGACTTCGCCCATATCGGCAATGCGCGGCCGCTGATCGTCTTCGACGTGCTCTACCGGCTGCTGCGCCACCTCTACGGGCCCGATCACGTCAAATATGTCCGCAACGTCACCGACGTCGACGACAAGATCAATGCCCGCGCCGCCGAGCGCGGCGTTGCGATCCGCGAACTCACCGAGGAGACCTACAACAACTTCAAAGAGGACGCGGCGGCGCTCGGCTGCCTGCCGCCCACCGTCGAGCCGCGCGCCACCGAGCACATCGAGGAGATGAAGACGCTGATCGAGCGGCTCGTCGCCGCGGGCAACGCCTATGTCGCCGAGGACCACGTGCTGTTTCATATCGCCTCCATGCCCGACTACGGCAAGCTCGCGCACCGCTCGCTCGATGAGATGATGGCGGGCGCCCGCGTCGAGGTCGCGCCTTACAAGCGCGATCCGATGGATTTCGTATTGTGGAAGCCCTCGAAATCCGGCGAGCCCGCCTGGCCGTCACCGTGCGGGATCAAGACTCCCGGACGCCCCGGCTGGCACATCGAATGCTCGGCGATGAGCTGGAAGCATCTCGGCGAGACTTTCGACATCCATGGCGGCGGCATCGACCTCGTCTTTCCGCACCACGAGAACGAGATCGCGCAATCGCGTTGCGCTTTTCACACGCCGCTCATGGCGCGCTTCTGGATGCACAACGGCTTCTTGCAGGTCGAGGGCGAGAAGATGTCGAAGTCGCTCGGTAATTTCGTCACTATCCGTGAGTTGCTCGCCGATTGGCCGGGCGAAGCGATCCGGTTCGCGATGTTGCAATCGCATTATCGGCAGCCGGTCAATTGGACCGAGGCCGGTCTGCGTGAAGCCAAGCGCACGCTCGATCACTGGCAGTCGCTCACGGCCGACGCCGGGCCGGGGATGCTGTGCGCGGACGCGGTCGCGGCCCTCGCCGACGATCTAAATACGCCAAAGGCATTCGCTGCCTTGTACGAATTGCGCAGCGAAGCCGCGAAGGGCGCCAAGGGGGCGGCAGCAAGCCTCAAGGCGAGTGCCCAGCTGATGGGCCTTCTACGCACGACCGCCGCCGAATGGGTGGCGTGGCGTCCGGCCTCGCTCGCCATCGATGAGAGCGGAATCAATGCGCTCATCGACGCCCGCTATGCCGCGCGCAAGGTGAAGAATTTCAAGGAATCCGACCGCATCCGTGACGAGCTCGCCCAGATGGGCGTCGTCTTGAAGGACAACAAGGACGGCACCACGACCTGGGAGGTCGCGCGCTAATGGGCCAGGTATTTCCAAAACCCGCGCTGAGGCCGTTTCTTCCGGCCGACACGGCCATTCTTGCCGAAATCTTCCGCGCCAGCGTGGAAAATTTGACCGCAGACGACTATACCGAGGCGCAGCAGGCCAGCTGGGTAGCAGCAGCCGAGGGGAAAGAATTCGCCGCAAAGCTCGCGAGCGAACTTACGCTCGTTGCAACGATTGCCGGCGCGCCGGTCGGCTTTATATCGTTGAAGGGCGCGGATCATGTGGACATGCTTTATGTTCACCCCAGCGTCGCGCGGCAGGGGGTTGCGACGGCTCTTTACGAAGCGCTGGAGCGGCTCGCGGCCGCCCGTGGCGCCAAGCAGTTGACGGTCGATGCGAGCGATACGGCGCGGCCGTTTTTCGAGCATCTCGGATTCGACGCCCAGTATCGCAATACGGTGTCGTTCGGCGGAGAGTGGCTAGGCAACACCTACATGCAGAAACGCCTCGTGAAAACCGAAATAAAGAGCGCGGCCCGATGAAAGAGCGCCTTTACCTCTTCGACACGACGCTGCGCGACGGGGCGCAGATGAACGGCGTCGACTTCACGCTCGCCGACAAGCTGCGCGTCATGCGGCTCCTCGACGATCTCGGCGTCGATTATGTCGAGGGCGGCTATCCCGGCGCCAACCCCACCGACACCGCGCTCTTTTCCGAGCCGCGCGGTCTCGGCGCCAAGTTCACCGCCTTCGGCATGACCAAGCGCTCTGGCCGCTCGGCTTCGAACGATCCGGGGCTTGCCGCGACGCTTGCCGCCAAGGCCGACGCGATTTGCCTCGTCGGCAAGAGCTCCGCCTTTCATGTGCGCGTCGCGCTCGAGGTGAAGCCCGAAGAGAATCTCGCCGCCATCAAGGAATTGATCGAGGCGGCCAAAGCCACGGGCCGCGAGGTATTGATCGACTGCGAGCATTTCTTCGACGGCTATAAGGACGATCCAAAATACGCGCTGACCTGCGCCAAGACCGCCTACGAAGCCGGCGCGCGCTGGATCGTCTTGTGCGACACCAATGGTGGTACGCTGCCGCACGAGGTCGAGGCGATCGTCGGCGCCGTGACCAAATCTATTCCCGGCGATCACATCGGCATTCACGCCCATAACGACACCGAGCAGGCCGTCGCCAATTCGCTCGCCGCCGTGCGCGCCGGCGCCCGCCAGATCCAGGGCACGCTCAACGGCGTCGGCGAGCGTTGCGGCAACGCGAACCTTTGCTCGCTCATCCCGACATTGCTGCTCAAGCCCGAATACGCCGCGCGCTTCGATATCAAGGTGAAGCCCGATGCGCTTTCCCACCTCACCCAGGTCTCGCACACGCTCGATGAGATGCTGAACCGCGCGCCCGACCGCCACGCCCCCTATGTCGGCGAAAGCGCCTTCGCCACCAAGGCGGGCATCCATGCCTCCGCCATCATGAAGGATCCGAAGACTTACGAGCATGTGGCGCCCGAGGCCGTCGGCAACCGCCGCAAGCTTCTCGTCTCCGACCAGGCCGGCCGCTCGAACGTGCTCGCCGAGCTCGAGCGTCTCGGCGTCGCGATCGGCAAGGACGACCCGCGCATTACCCGCCTTCTCGACGAAGTGAAGGCGCGCGAGGCCAAGGGCTACGCCTACGAGGCGGCCGATGCTTCCTTCGCGCTTCTCGCCCGCCGCATCCTCGGCAAGGTGCCGGACTACTTCGACGTCGAGCGATTCAGCGTCCACGTCGAGCGTCGCTACAACGCCAAAGGCGAGCTCGTCACCGTCGCGGAGGCGACCGTCAAGGTGAAGGTGGGCGGCGAGACGATGATCTCCACGGGCGAGGGCAACGGCCCAGTGAACGCGCTCGACGTCGCGCTCCGCAAGGACCTCGGCAAATACCAGCCTTTTATCGCCGGCCTGCATCTCACCGATTATCGCGTGCGCATCCTCGACGGCGGCACCGAAGCGGTCACGCGCGTCCTGATCGAGTTCCTCCGACGAATCGGGCGAATGCTGGACTACGATCGGCGTTTCGCCGAACATCATCGACGCCTCGTTCCAGGCGCTGGTTGATTCCATCACCTGGAAGCTTTTGAAGAGCAACGCCCCGGCCTGAAGATGATCGATCACATCTCCATCGGAGTCCGTGATCTCGTCGCAAGCGCCCGCTTCTACGACGCGGTTCTGGCGCCGCTTGGCTATGTGAAAACGGACGATCGCGAGAAAACCGTGGGATGGGCGCGCTCCGGCAAGACGCACGCGGAATTCTGGATCAACGCGCGCCCGGGGATGAAGCCGGTGACGGCGGATAGCGGCATCCATATTTGTCTGCGTACGCTGAGCACCGAAGCGGTCGATTCCTTCCACGCGGCCGCGCTCAAGATGGGCGGCAGCTCCGACGGCGCGCCGGGTGTGCGGCGGGAATACGACGATAATTATTACGCCGCCTTCATCCGCGACCCCGACGGCAACAAAATCGAGGCGGTGACGTTTCTCACGAGCTAACGCTCGCGGGCAGAAAAAAAGCAAAGCCCGAGCGCTGGGCTCAGGCTTTGCCGTACCTACGCTACGCCACGAAGGTCAATCGAATGGTTAATGCCGGCCTCGTCCAAAAGTTCCCCTGCGCAAATTCTGGAATTTGTAAAAAAGGCGAAGAAGTCCGCCCTACATTTCCTCGGCGACGACCCTTGCCGCTTCGCCATGCAGTTCGGCTTCCGGAACGGCGCGAAGAGCGGCGCGTAATTTCGGCACCACGTCCTCGATCCGTTCGGCGACGAGGAAATTCGGACCGTTGTAGAGATAGCCCTCGGCGCCAAGATGCCTGAAGAGGACGAGCAAAGGATCCCAGAAGCCGAGCACATTGGCGACGAGCACCGGCTTCTTGTGGCGGCCGAGCTGTACCCAGGCGAGCTGCTCGACGAGCTCCTCGAGCGTACCGATGCCGCCTGGCAGCGCCACGAAGGCGTCGGCGCGCTCGAACATCATGCGCTTGCGCTCGTGCATGTCGCGCACTGTGACGATTTCACGCGCGCCCTGCGCCGCGTGCTCGCGCGCCACCAGGAAATCCGGAATGATTTCGAGCACCTTGCCGCCCGCACCCTCGACCGCGCGCGCGACTTCGCCCATCATGCCGATGCCGCCGCCGCCATAGACGAGGCGGATTTTTTCGCGCCCAAGCGCGGTGCCCAGCGCCCGCGCCGCCTGCAAATAGGCCGGGTTGCCGCCCTTCGCAGAGCCGCAATAGACGCAAACGTTTTTCAGCTCGGCCATGGGTTGGCTCAGTTGTCGGCGGCGAATTTGAAACCGTTGCCGTCCCAACGATAGCGCTCGACGACGGAGCTCGCACGCCCGCTCTGGTCGGTGCGCGTGGCGCCGACCTCGATCGTGCCCGAGCGGTCGATCGTGACGGTACTCGCGGCGTCGACGAACAGAAACGGCTTGCCCTCGTCCTGATCGTCGGCGGTGAAATCGGTGGGGAGATATTCGCCGCGGTCGCCGTCCCATCGATAGACGATCACGGCGCTCGCATCGGCGGTGACCGATCCGCGCACCACGATCTCGTCGACGCCGTCGCCGTTCAGATCGGCGACCACGATGATGCCGTCCTTGCCGCCCGATTTAAGGCTCAGGAATTGCTCGCCGATCCCCTCGAAGCGCTGCGTGCCCTTCGGCAGCGCGATTTCGAGACGCGCGGGCTCTCCGGTGGCTCTCACCGCGGTGATGGTCGCCGTCTGGCCGAGTCCCAGGCGAGCGGTCGTGGTCGCGCTTTGCGCCGCGGCGGGCAACACTGTCGCAAGAAGGAAAAACGTGGCGATGACGAATTGCGGCATGAGCGCTCCGTTTTCGGGAATCGGCAGTGGTATAAGAGAACATCTATGACTTTGAAATAGGCCTATTTTTCGGCGTGGCGGGCGGCGCCCGCCCGCTCTATATAAGGTGCGCCGACCGGCACCGAAATGAACATTCACGACAAAAAGCTTTACGACGCCGCCGCCTCCGGCGCTGCCCGCGGCGCAACACCCGCGGCCGCCGCAACCGAATCGCGGCCGCCTCGCGCCCGCGCTTTTTCGGCGAAGGGCGGCACGCTCTTCTCCACCATCGTCGGCCTGTGGCCGCATATGTGGCCGGCCGCGCGCGCGGATCTCAAGCTGCGCGTGGTGATGGCGTTTTTCCTGCTCGTCGCGGCGAAGTTGGTGACGATCGTCGTTCCTTTCAGCTTCAAATGGGCGACCGACGCGCTGGTCGCGGTCTCCGAAGGCCGCGCTGCGAGCAGCACCGGCACCGTCGCCGCGATTTTGCTCGCGCCCGCGGCGCTGGTGCTCGCCTACGCCGCGCTTCGCGTCGCCATGGCCTTGCTGACGCAGCTGCGTGACGGCCTCTTCGCCAAGGTGGCGCTGCACGCGGTACGCCGGCTCGCGCATCTCACCTTCGAGCACATGCACGCGCTGTCGCTGAGCTTTCATCTCGAGCGCAAGACCGGCGGTCTCACGCGCGTCTTGGAGCGCGGGCGGAACGGCATCGAGGAATTGGTGCGGCTCGTCATTTTGCAGGTGGCGCCCACCATCGTCGAGCTCTGTCTCGTCATGGGCGTGCTTCTATTCGTGTTCGATTGGCGTTACGCGCTCGCGGTGCTCGCCACGATCCTCGTCTACATGGCCTATACCTATCGCGCGACCGAGTGGCGCATCACCATTCGCAAGCACATGAACGAATCCGATACCGACGCCAACGCCAAGGCGGTCGATTCGCTCCTCAACTACGAAACGGTGAAATATTTCGGCGCCGAGGCGCGCGAAACCGAACGCTACGACCGCACCATGGCGCGCTACGAAAAGGCGGCGACTTCGACCTACACGTCTCTCGCGGTGCTGAATGCGGGGCAGGCGGTGATCTTCACCCTGGGTCTCGCCGCCGTGATGGTGCTCGCCGTGCTCGACGTACAGGCAGGCAAGCGCACCATCGGCGATTTCGTCATGGTCAACACCATGCTGATCCAGCTCTACATCCCGCTCAATTTCATGGGAATGCTCTATCGCGAGATTAAGCAGGCGATCACCGATATCGAGATTATGTTCAACATTATTTCGCGCAATCCCGAGATCGAGGACAGTCCCGGCGCGAAGCGGCTCGACGTGCGCGAAGGCGCGGTGCGCTTCGACGACGTGCGCTTCACTTACGAAGACGGCAGGGAAATTCTGAAGGGCGTCTCTTTCGAGGTGCCGCCGGGAAAAACGCTTGCGATCGTGGGCCCCTCGGGGGCGGGCAAGTCAACGATTTCGCGCTTGCTGTTTCGTTTTTACGACATCTCGTCGGGCCGCATCCTGATCGATGGCCAGGACATCCGCGACGTGACGCAGCTTTCGCTGCGCGCGGCGATCGGCATGGTTCCGCAAGATACGGTGCTCTTCAACGACACCATCCGCTATAACATCCGCTATGGCCGCTGGGACGCGACCGATGACGAAATCGAGGAAGCGGCCGCGCTCGCGCAGATCGACGAATTCATCCGCTTGGCGCCGAAGGGCTACGAGACGGAGGTCGGCGAGCGCGGACTGAAATTGTCGGGTGGCGAGAAACAGCGTGTGGCGATTGCCCGCACGATCCTGAAGGGACCGCCGATCCTCGTGCTCGACGAGGCGACCTCGGCGCTCGATTCCTACACCGAGAAAGAGATTCAGGACGCGCTCGAGCGCGTCTCGAAGGGCCGCACCACGCTCGTGATCGCGCACCGGCTTTCCACCGTGGTCGGCGCCGACGAGATCATCGTGCTCGACGAGGGCAGGGTGGTCGAGCGCGGCCGCCACGCCGAATTGCTCGCGCGCGACGGTCTCTATGCCGGCATGTGGAACCGCCAGCGCGAGGCCGAGGAGGCGCGCGAGAAGCTGCGCCTTGCCGGCGAGGATGCGGCGGTCGCGGTGGCGCCGGCGAAGCCCGCCGCATCACCACCGGCGGCCGAGGCCGCCGAATAGAAAAGGCAAACAAGCAAATGTCTCTCCTCGACTCGATCAAGAAAAACCTCGCGCCGATTCACCCCGATGGATACCCCTTCATCGGCGGCTTCGCGCTCGCCGCGATCCTCCTGTTCTTGCTCGCCAGGCCCTTGGGCTGGATCGGTGTGATTGCGACCATTTGGTGCGCCTATTTCTTCCGCGACCCGAGGCGCGTCGTCCCCGTTGGCGAGGGGCTGGTGGTATCGCCCGCCGATGGCCGCATCTCGCAGGTGGCGCTCGCTCTGCCGCCGCCCGAACTCGAAATGGGACCCGAGCAGCGCGTGCGCGTTTCGATCTTCATGAACGTCTTTGACGTGCACGTGAACCGCGCGCCGATCGCGGGCGAGGTGCGCCGCATCGTCTACAGGGCGGGGAAATTCATCAATGCCGATCTCGACAAGGCGAGCGAGGACAATGAACGCAACAGCTTGTTGTTGCGCACCAGCGCCGGTCCGGTCGCGGTGGTGCAGATCGCCGGCCTCGTGGCGCGCCGGATCGTGTGCTTCGTGCGTGAGGGCACGAACGTCGCCGCCGGCGAGCGCATCGGCCTCATTCGCTTCGGCTCCCGCGTCGACGTCTATCTTCCCGGCGGCGTCAAGCCGCTCGTTTCCGAGGGCCAGACGGCGCTCGCGGGCGAGACCGTGATTGCCGATCTTTCGGCGCAATCGCGCGCATTAACTTTCCGCGCCGATTGAAGCAGCAACGCCCGCTTCCGCCCGCCTGCGGCAAGGAGTATTCTCCTCCCATGTCCAATCTCTTCGCCCCGTTCGATCCCGATAACGAGGAGCCGCGCCGCCGCCGCTTCAAACCCATCCCGGTGCGCGCGCTCTTGCCCAATCTCGTCACGCTTCTTTCGCTTTGTCTGGGTCTCACCGCGATCCGCATCGCGGTGGAAGGCAAGTTCGAGCTTGCGATTGCCGCGATCGTCGTCGCCGCGATCCTCGACGGGCTCGACGGGCGCATCGCGCGCTTCTTGCAGAGCACCTCGCGCTTTGGCGCCGAACTCGATTCGCTCGCGGATTTCGTGAACTTTGGCGTGGCGCCCGCCATCGTCCTCTATTTCTGGGGACTGAGCGCGCTGCGTTCGGCCGGCTGGATCGCGGCACTCGTGTTCGCGATCTGCACCTCGCTCCGGCTTGCGCGCTTTAACGTGATGCTCGACGATCCCAACAAGCCGCCTTATGCCGGAAATTTCTTCGTCGGTGTTCCCGCGCCCGCCGGCGCCTTGCTCGTGATGCTGCCGGTCTATCTCGAACTGATCGGCCTGCCGCGCACCGGTGTGAGCCCCGCCTTCGCGCTCCTCTATACGATCGGGATCGCGCTTCTCATGGTTTCTTCGCTTCCCACATGGTCGGGTAAGCGCGTTTCCGCCCGCGTGCCGCGCGACTATGTGCTGCCGATCTTCGTCCTGGTGGTGCTCCTGGTGGCGCTGTTGGTGAGCTATCCGTGGGAGCTGCTCACGGCCGGCACCATCGCCTATCTGGCCTGCATCCCGTTCGCCTACATGCACTACAAGAAGCTCGAGCGCGCGCACGTGGCTGCCGCTTCAGGCGGACTTATGCACGGCTCGAATGCCGACGAGACCGAACAGCCGAACCGTTTGAACTAACTGAAGAACGCGCCATTGATCTTGTCGCGCCGCAACACGGCCGCGGGTTCCAGCAAAAACTCGCGCCCGTGACACCGGCACGTTATCCCGCCGAATTCGCGATCGCTCCCTCGCCCCCCGCGCGTGGACGAGCGGCGTGCGAAAGGCTATCGACTGTGCTTCCCAAGGAGAGAGTTGCTAATGATCAAGATGCTCGATCCCAAGACCTTCACCGTATTGGTCACCGGCGCGACCGCGGGCTTCGGCGCCGCTCTTTGTCGCCGCTTCGCCGGCGCCGGCGCCAAGGTGATCGCCACCGGTCGCCGCAAGGACCGGCTCGATGCTTTGAAAAAGGAACTCGGCGCTAATTGTCACACCGCTGCCCTCGACGTCACCGACAAGAAGGCGGTCGATGCGCTGGCGGCGAACCTTCCCGCCGGTTTCGCCAAGGTGAACGTCGTGGTGGCGAATGCCGGCCTCGCGCTCGGCCTCGAGCCCGCGCAGAAGGCGAACATGAGCGACTGGGAGCAGATGATCGCCACCAACATCAACGGCCTGCTCTATACCGTGCGGGCGTTTCTGCCCGGCTTGATCGAGCGCGATGAGGGGCACGTGATTTTGCTGGGCTCGGTCGCGAGCGACTATCCCTATCCTGGCGGCAATGTCTACGGCGCGACCAAGGCCTTCGTGAAGCAGTTCGCGCTGAACCTGCGTGCCGACATTCTCGGCGCCAATGTGCGGGTGACCAATGTCGAGCCGGGGCTCGCCGAGACGGAATTTTCGCTGGTGCGCTTCAAGGGCGACGAGGAAAAGGCCAAGGTGCCCTACCAGAACATTGCGCCGATGACCGCCGACGACATCGCCGAGCAGATTTTCTTCTGCTGCACGCTGCCGCGCCACGTCAACATCAACCGCATCCAGTCGATGGCGACGATGCAGGCCTTCGGGCCGTTCGCGTTCAAGCGAGGTTGAAACAGGCGGTCACGCCGCCATCGGGTAGCCGGGCATCAACTTATAGGGATGCTCCCAACCTGGCAGGGCCTTGAGGCGATCAAGCCACGCGCCGATTGCGGGATAGTTCTTGGCGATGTCAAAGCCGAATTCCTCGGCCGGGTAATACATGTAGCCGCACATGGAAATGTCGGCGATCGTCGGCCGCTCGCCGAGCAGAAACTTGTGGCTGGTGAGCCGCTTGTTCACGATCGCGAGATTGCCGTCGAGCCGGCCCTTGAAAAAGGCCGTGACGGCGGGATCGACGCCCTTCGCCCAGTTCTTCAAGAAACGGTAGGGCCCCAGAAAGCCGCAGATCTTCTGGTTGTCGAAGATCATCCAGCGCAATGCTTCGAGACGTTCGTCCTCGCCCTGCGGCAGGAATTTGCCGCTCTTCTCGGCGAGATAGGTGATGATGACGCCGGATTGCGAAAGCTTTTTGTTGCCGTGCACGAGCACGGGCGCTTCACCCATCTCGTTGACGGATTCGCGATATTGCGGCGTTCGGGTTTCGCCGCCCTTGAAGAAATCGACGAAAATCGGCTCCCACTTGGCGCCGATCAAATTGAGCATGAGTGCCGCGCGATAGGAATTGCCGGACTGCGCGAAGCAGTAAAGCTTGTATTCGGACATGGTCGATCCTGATTACTTCATCGTCGGGATGACGAACTCGGCGCCGTCCTTGATGCCGGAGGGCCAGCGCGCGGTGACGGTTTTCGTCTTGGTGTAGAAGCGGATCGAATCCGGCCCGTGCTGGTTCAAGTCGCCGAAGCCCGAGCGCTTCCAGCCGCCGAAGGTGTGATAGGCCAGCGGCACGGGAATCGCGAAATTCACCCCCACCATCCCGACCTCGACCTTGGAAGCGAAATCGCGCGCGGCGTCGCCGTCGCGGGTGAAGATCGAGACGCCGTTGCCGTATTCATGCTTGCTCGGCAGCTCCAGCGCCTCTTGGTAATCTTTGGCGCGAACGACCGACAGCACCGGCCCGAAAATCTCTTCCTTGTAGATGCGCATGGACGGCTTCACCTCGTCGAACAGGCAGCCGCCCATGTAGAAGCCGTTCTCGTAGCCCTGCATCTTGAAGCCGCGGCCGTCGACCTTGAGCTTGGCGCCTTCCTTGATGCCGATCTCGACGTAGTTCTTGACCTTTTCGAGGTGCTGCTTCGTTACCATCGGGCCAAGGTCGGCATCGGCCGAGATCGAGGGCCCGATCTTCAGGCTCTCCACCCGCGGGATGAGCTTCTCGACCAGCGTGTCCGCGGTCTTCTTGCCGACGGGCACCGCGACCGAAATCGCCATGCAGCGCTCGCCCGCCGAGCCATAGCCCGCGCCCACCAGCGCATCGACCGCCTGATCCATGTCGGCGTCCGGCATCACGATCATGTGGTTCTTGGCGCCGCCGAAACATTGCACGCGCTTTCCCGCCGCCGTACCCCGCGTGTAGATGTATTCGGCGATCGGCGTCGAGCCGACGAAGCCGATGGCGCGAATGTCGGGATCGTCGAGGATCGCGTCGACCGCTTCCTTGTCGCCGTTGACGACGTTGAGAATGCCGGCGGGCAATCCTGCCTCGATCATCAGTTCCGCGAGCCTCATCGGCACGCCGGGGTCGCGCTCCGACGGTTTCAGAATGAACGCATTGCCGCAGGCGATCGCCGGGCCAAATTTCCACATCGGAATCATCGCCGGGAAATTGAACGGCGTGATGCCGGCGACGACGCCGAGCGGTTGCCGCATGGAATAGAGGTCGATCCCGGGTCCGGCGCCTTCGCTGAAGTCGCCTTTCATGAGATGCGGAATGCCGCAGGCGAACTCGATCACCTCGACGCCGCGCTGGATATCGCCCTTGGCGTCGGGGATGGTCTTGCCGTGCTCGCGCGCCAAAAGTTCGGCGAGTTGATTGTGCTCGCGCTGCATGATCTCGAGGAACTTGAACATGACGCGTGCGCGGCGCTGTGGATTGGTGTTGGCCCAGGCGGGTTGTGCGGCCCGGGCGTTTTCGACCGCCGCGCGCACCTCGGCCTTGGAGGCGAGCGCGACCTTGGCGATGACCTCGCCGGTCATCGGCTGGAACACCTCGCCGGTGCGGCCGGAGGTTCCCTTCACATGCTTGCCGCCGATGAAATGTCCGATTTCGCGCATCCTTGCCTCCTCGAGATTTTTTTTGGGGGAACGGCCTGCAAGCCGCTCCGTTTCCCCAAAATCTCCTAGCGCAGCGTAGCACCGCGCGAAAGACTTCGGGCGACAGGCGAGAAGGCGCGTTGACGCGCACGCCCAGCTGCCTGGTAAAGCACTGAAGATGCTTACTTATTTATCGCCACCCGGGAGGTTCGCTGAGACGTGATGGGAGCGATCGAAAGACCTTCGCTCACTTAACGCTCCGTTAGTCGCGCCCGCTTTAGTCTGATGGACGGCGAGCGCGCGCCAGAATGGCGTCGCGGAGAGTAAGGGAGAACCCGATGGATTTCACCACGGCGCTCGGACTCGCCGCCGGCGCGACGGTAGTTCTCACGCTCATACTCTTGGGCGGTGATCTCCGTACCTTCTACGACATGCATGCGGCCATCGTGATCTTTGGCGGCTCGTTCGCCGCCACGTTGATCCGCTTTCCGCTTGCCTCGATCCTGCACGGCGTACCGCTCGGGATCAGATATGTTTTCACCATGCGCCGGATGACCCAGCGCGATCTCGTCGACGAGATCGCCAGGCTCGCCGATGTCTCGCGCAAACATGGTCCGCTCGGCCTCGAGAAGGAAACGGTTCCCGACGAATTTCTCGCCACCGGCGTCCGCTACGTCGCCGACGGCTACGACGCGAATTTTATCCGCGAGGCGCTCGAGCGCGAGCGCGAGACGTTCCTCACCCATCTCGACGAGGGGCAGAAAATCTATCGCGCGGTGGGCGATTGCGCGCCCGCCTTCGGCATGGTCGGCACGCTGATCGGAATGGTGCAGATGTTCGCCAACATGACCGACCCCTCGAAGCTTGGCCCCTTTATGGCGATCGCGCTGCTCGCCACGCTCTACGGCGCGCTCGTCGCCAACATCCTCTGCCTGCCGATCGCCGACAAGTTGCATGGCAAGCTGAACGACGAGGAAATCAACCGCACACTCATCATCGACGGCGTGATGATGCTGCGCGAATCGAAGAGTCCGCAGATCGTGCGCGAAATGCTTCTGGCCTACATCCCCGAGCAGCATCGTCCCGAGCCGGAGGCCATGCCGGCCTGACGCGGCGCCTAGCGGCGTAAAGAGTATCGATCATGGCGCGTAAGAATGCGGCTCACGGTGGAGGTCACGGCTGGTTTGTGACTTTCGCCGACTTGATGGGCCTCTTGGTCTCCTTCTTCGTGATGCTGGTCGCCTTCTCCACGCAGGACAACGAGAAGATGCACATCGTCGCGGGCTCGATGCGCGACGCCTTCGGGGTCAAGCGCGATCCGAGTCTCGCCGCGCTGATCGAGGTCGACGGCCTGCCGACCCGGCCGCGTGTCAAGAATACCGAAATAATCCCGCCGGAAATCGCCGCCGACCAGCCGAGCCCCGAGCGGGAAGACGCGAAGCTGCAAGAAGGATTGACCGCGACGCGCGACCGCCAGTTCGCGCTTGCCGCGGCTTCGCTTCGTCAAGCCTTGCAAGACCTGCCGGAGATCACCGAAGTCTCCAAGCACATCGTCGTCACCGAAACGATGCAGGGGATCAATATCGACATCGTCGATCAGGAAGGCCGCTCGATGTTTCCGGAAGGGGCGCGGGAGCCCTATGACCGCACCCGCCGGATCGTCACCAAGCTCGCCGAGCAAATTCGCAAGATGCCCTACCGCGTTTCCGTCACCGGCCACACGGCGGCGAGCAAACAGCCGCCGCGGCCGGGTTACGGCGCCTTCGATCTTTCGGCCGATCGGGCGAATGCCGTGCGCCAGATTTTACAAGAGCAGGGCGTGACTCCGGCCCAACTTTTTGCGGTGTCGGGCCGCGCCGACACCGAGCCGCTCTTTCCCGAAGACCCGTATCTTGCCGCCAACCGCCGCGTTTCGATCACGCTGATGAAAGAAGCGCCGCCGATGCCTTTCGGAATCAAGCCCTAACGGGTTTCGCTTGACCGGCTTCGCGCGCCTCCTACATGTTTTTCCGTGGTACGGTGGAGGCCCATGTCGCATTCCGCGGTCGAAGATCTCAGTGTCGAAGAAGTAAAAGCCGGGATTGAAGCGGGCAAAATCCTGCTCGTCGACGTGCGCGAGCCCGACGAACTTGCGCTCGAGCGTATTCCCGGCGCCGTCGACATGCCGCTGAAAAGCTTCGATCCCGCGGCGCTGCCCGATCCCGGCGACAAGCGCCTCGTGTTCTCGTGCCGCTCCGGTAATCGCTCCGTCACCGCTTCGCTTCTCGCGCAAGAGGCGGGCCTGCCCTATGACGCCCACATGGCGGGCGGTATTAAGGCCTGGAAGGCCGCGGGCTTTGAAATCGAAAGCGGATGATCCACAGAAGTCTCGCGGCCGCGCGTTGAGCGTGTGGGCGAAGGACCTTAGCCTCCGCCGCGATCGTCTATGCCGGAGCTCCCTCGATGCGCCGTCTGCTGTTTCCGCTTGTCCTTCTGCTGGCCGCGCTGCCGGCCGCCGCTCAAGAGCGGCTCGTCAACGTCTATAACTGGTCCGACTACATCGACCCGACGACGCTCGAGGATTTCACCAAGAAAACCGGTATCAAGGTCGTCTACGACACGTTCGATTCGAACGAGGTGCTAGAGACGAAGTTGCTCGCGGGGAAAAGCGGCTACGATGTCGTGGTGCCGTCGGCGAGCTTCCTGCAACGGCAAATCCAGGCCGGCGTCTACCGCAAGCTCGACAAGTCGAAATTGCCGAACCTGAAATATGCTTGGGCCCTCGTCACCGCACGGCTTGCGACCTACGATCCCGGCAACGAACACGCCGTCAACTACATGTGGGGCACGACCGGAATTGGCTACAACGTCACCAAGGCGAAGGAGCTTCTCGGCGGCCAGCCGCTCGATAGCTGGAACATCGTCTTCAAGCCGGAGCTGATCTCGAAGTTCAAGGACTGCGGCGTCAACATGCTCGATGCGCCGGAGGAGCTCATTCCCTCCGCCTTGAATTATCTCGGCCTCGATCCGGATTCGAAAAAGCCCGAAGACATCGAGAAGACGAGCGCGCTGCTCGAAAAAATTCGTTCGTTTATCAAGAAATTCAATTCTTCCGAATACATCAATGCGCTCGCCGGCGGCGAAATCTGCCTCACGGTCGGCTGGTCGGGCGATATCTTTCAGGCGAAGAAACGCGCGCTCGAGGCGGCGGAAAGCACCAAGAAGAAAGCGGTCGAGGTTGATTACGCGCTGCCGAAGGAAGGAACGCTGATGTGATTCGATTCCTTCGCGATTCCGAAGGACGCGGAGCACGCCGAGGAGGCGCACGCCTTCATCAATTTCATGCTCCAGCCCGAGATCGCGGCGCGCAACTCTAACGCCATGGCCTACGCCAACGGCAATCTCGAATCGCAGAAACTGATCGACAAGGACGTCTTGAACAACCCTTCAGTCTATCCGCCGCCGGAAGTCCTCGCCAAGCTCTACACCGTGACGAGCAATTCGCAGGACGTGCAGCAAGTCATCACGCGCGTGTGGACGAAATTCAAGACCGGCAAGTAAGCGAGCCGGCCGAAACGGTCAGCCTCGCCACCGCCGATGCAGCCAGAGCCATTGCTCGGGATGCTCGCGAATCCAACCCTCGATGATCGTCATGATGGTCTGCGTGGCGGGTTGAACGTCGATGTGTCCTTGCGCGTCGCGCGGCAAGTCGATCGGGCCGACAAGATCGACGCGGAAACGATTTTTAGGCAAGCGCACGACGCGCACGCCATAGACCGGACAGTCGAATTGGCGCGCGATCCGCGCGAGCGTAGGGTTGGCGGGGGTCGAGCGGCCGAAGAAGTTCACCTGCACCCCGCCGTGAATCTCGTGATAGTATTGGTCGACCAGCATTCCCACATGGCCGCCGCGCTCGATCATGCCGGCCATCGCGAACACCGATTGAAATCCGGTCGGCACGAGCTTCACCATCGTGTTGGAGCGGGTTTCGTGGATGAGTTCCGCGACGAAACGATTGTTAGGCGCGCGGAAGAGCACGGCGGCATCGAGCCCGTGCGCGGCAGCGCAAACGGCCGCAAGCTCCCAATTCGCAAGATGTGCCGAGAAGATAAGCGCGGGTTTGCCGTCGTCGCGCATCTCGCCGTATTTGAGGGCGTCGTTTGTCTCCACTCGTCCGGCGGTCGGGCGCGAATAATCGTAGTCCCATAATTGTTCGAGATGCACGAATTCGCCGCCGACGCGCCCGAGATTTTCCCATACGCCGCCGAGAATTTCCTTGATTTCGGCGTCGCTTTTTTCCGGATAGGCGGCGCACAGGTTCTCAAGTCCGGTGCGGTTCGCAGGCACCCAGGGGCCGAAGGCGCGCGCCGCTCTGCCCGTGAAGTCGGAACTCGCATCGACGTCGAGCTTTTTTAGTCCGCGCACCGCGACACGCACGATCAAAGCGAGAACGTAGTCGAATGCGACCAAGAGCGGGCGGAGGAGGGGCCGATAGAGCTTACGCCAGATCTTGCGCACCGTGCGGCGATAGCCGTGGATAGCGATATTCAAGGCAAGGCCCCGCTCAAAAACGCACGACGATCTTGCCGAACACGCGCCGGCCCTCGAGGCGCTCCAGGCCCTTCTGGAAGTCGGCGAGCGGAACCTCGGAATCGATTACGGGCTTTACGCCCTTGGCGATGTAGTCGAGCGCCTCCGCGACGTTGCGGATCGTGAAGCCGAACGAACCGAAAATCCTGTATTGCTGCTGGAACAGCTGCATCAAGTTGATCTTGCCGGCCGGGCCCGACGTCGCGCCGCAGGTGACGAGCCTTCCGCCGCGTTTCATCGACAACAGCGAGCCATCCCAGGTGTCGGCGCCGGTGTGCTCGAAGACGACGTCGACGCCCTTCTTCTGCGTGATCTTGCGCACCAGATGCTCGAAGCGGTCGGTCTTGTAGTTGATGACGTGGTCGGCGCCGATCGCCTTGGCCTTGGCCGCTTTCTCGTCATCGCCCACGGTCGTGATCACCGTCGCGCCGATATACTTCGCGAGCTTGATCGCCGCCGAGCCGATGCCGGAGCCGCCCGCATGCACGAGCACGATCTCGCCCGGTTGCAGCTTCGCGTTGTCGAAGAGCATATGCACGACGGTCGCGAAAGTGAGCGGCGCGCAGGAAGCCTCGGCCGACGAGATGTTCTTCGGCGCCGGCACCACGAGCCGCGCCGGATGATTGTAGAGGTCGCGCGCGAAGCCATCGACGTGAAAGCCGCTGACGCCGTTCACCACTTCGCAAAGATTGTCGCGGCCCTCCAGGCAAGCCTTGCACTTGCCGCAGGTGAGCGCGCCATAGGGCGTGACCGGATCGCCGACCTTGAAGGCTTTGACGCCCGCGCCCACGGCGGCGATTTCACCCGCGGCTTCCGCGCCCACCACCAGCGGCAGCTTGCGCTTGGCAAAGGCCATGCCGCGCCAGCCCCAGACATCGATATGGTTGAGCGCGATGGCGTGCGTCTTGACCTGCACCTCGCCCTCGCCGGGCGGCGGCGGTGGATCGACCTCGGCGATTTCCAGCTTTCGGTCGGAGACGAGACGAAGCGCACGCATACGGGAATTTCCAGCGGGTGAGGGAAGGGAATGGACGTGCGAAAGGGCTAAAGCCTCTCACCGCCCGCCGTCAACCTCGACGGCTCGCGAATTCCGCAAGCAGCCTCAGACCGGCTCGCCCGCGAGCACGAGGCACACATTCTGCCCGCCGAAGCCGAAGGAATTCGAAATCGCGGTCTTGATCTTGGCGTCGCGCGCGACGTTTGGGACCACGTCGAGCGGAATGGCCGGATCCGGGACCTTGTAGTTGATCGTAGGCGGAATGCGCTGGTTCTGGATGGTGAGAAGCGTGATCGCCGCTTCGACCGCGCCGGCGGCTGTGAGCGTGTGCCCGATCATCGACTTGTTGGACGAAATCGGTACTTTCTGCGCGCGCTCGCCGAATACGGCGGCAAGGCCCGTGTATTCCATCTTGTCGTTCTCGGGCGTAGAGGTGCCGTGAGCATTGATGTAATCGACGTCGCCGGGCGAAATGCCGGCATCGATGAAAGCATTTTGCATGCAGCCGATGATCGGCCTGCCGTTCGGGCTCGATCGCGTGCGGTGGAAATTATCCGATTTTTCGCCGCAGCCTTGGACGATGCCGAGAATTTTAGCGCCGCGCGCCTGCGCGTGCTCGAGACTCTCGAGCACGAGCGCCGCGGCACCTTCCGCGAGCACGAACCCGTCGCGGTTCTTGGAAAAGGGCTTTGAGGTCTGCTCCGGCGGGTCGTTCTGCGCCGACAGCGCCGAGAGCAACGAGAAACGCACGAGCAATTCCGGCGTCACCGACGTATCGGCACCGATCGCGAGCGCCACCTCGCAGTCGCCGCGGCGGATGGTTTCGACGCCGAGTTGGATCGCGGTCCCTCCCGAGGCGCACGCGGTCGTCAGCGAAATCGGCGAGCCTTCGGTGCCGAAATACTCGGCCAGATGCTCGCCGACGATGCCGTATTTCGACATCTCGAAATAGGGTTTGAAGCGCGGCTCCGTCGCCACGCGCACGAGGTCGGCATAGGTCACGTTTTCGTTCGCGCCGGCCGCGCGGGCGAGGTCGAAGCGATGCGGCCATTCGAGTTCGATCGGCGCCATGGCGAGAAAGAGCGGACCCGGGAAGCGGCCTTTGCTACCGATGCCCGCCTGCTCGATCGCCTCCTCGCCCACGACCCGCGCGATCTTTTCGGTCATTACCGACGGCGCCATGCCGAATTCATATTCATGATCGACGGTGCCGGCGATGGTGGTGCGCAATCCGTCGGTCGGAAAGCGCGAGATGCGGCGAATGCCCGATTGGCCAGCGACGAGCTTTTTCCAGTTGTCTTCCTTGCCCGTGCCGAGCGAGGTGATGACGCCGATGCCCGTCACCACGATGACCGGCCGTCCTGCTTTGTCCTTCGTTGCGTTTGCCAAGGTCGTACTCCGATCAGGCGATCTTCTCGATCAACCCTATTCCTTCGCCCCGCCAATTGCCCACGCTCGTCACCGCCACCTGCGTGATTTTAGTCGGACTTTCGCCCCTGTCTCCAGACCCCGACGCCGGGAAGAGCTTGCCCTGACGCAAGGTTTCGCACGCAATCGCCAGATTGGCGAGAAACTGCGTGTCGAAGCCATGACCAATATGGGTACCGGTCGCGCGTACCGGAAGACCGATTTTTTCGAGCGCCTTTTTTTCTTCCGAGGTCGGCGGCTCAAGGCCCGAGGCGCCCGAAATGATGACGGCCTCAGTGCGCTTGACCTTGGGTGCGATCGCGGCCCATTCGCGCGCGATCGTGGCTTGGATTTCGCCCGGCTTGCGCAGGTTACGATCGGATTGGATCGTCACGATCCGCGCCAGCGGCTTGGCGCCGCGCGCTACCGCATGCTCCTTGCTTTCGATCACGAGCGCGGCCCCCATCGAAGCAAGCGCGAGCCCGCCATGCTCGCCGCGATCCCAGACCGGAGCGAATTTGTCCTTCAAGAGGTTCCCGGCGAGCTCGGTGACGAGCAGCAAGTCCCAGCGCGGACCGTGAAAGGCGCTTCCGACGAGCGAAATATCGCTCTGTCCCGCGGCGACGCGCTCGAAGGTGAGGCGCATTGCGTCGACGCCCGCCGCCTCCTCGCCCATGAAAGTGCGCGAGGAACCGACGACGCCGTGGACGATGGAGATGTTGCCGGCGAGCAAATTTGGGAGCTGGGCGAGAAAGAGGGTAGGGCGCAGGTCGCTCAACAGCCGCTCGTTCAGGAACGCGCCCGGGTTCGTTGCCGTCCTGATGCCGCTCAGAATCGCGCTGTCGACCGAAATGTCGCGCTCGCCGCCGCCGGCGGCGGTGATCATATCCATGCGATCGAGAATGTCGGTCTTGCCGGCGACGCCGGCGTTCGAAAGCGCGAGCCCCGCGGCATAAACGCCGATCCGCTGCCACAATTCCATCTGCCGCTGGTCGCCCTTTTTCGGGATCTGCGTGTCGAAATTCACCGGCGCGAGCGGATGCACGATGAAGGGCGAAAATTTCTGCTCGTCGTAGGAAGCGGGGGGATTGTCGGCGGCCAGCCGCGACCAATTCGCCTCTAAGCCCTCGCCGAGACACGAAATAAAACCGACGCCCGTGATCCAGACCTCGCGACGCGGGCTCACTTCGTATACTCCTCGACCGAAATGCCGACCTTATGTCCCATCTCGGTCATGATCTTGCGGAACTCGTCGTTGGGATAGGGCGTGAGGCTGAAGGTGAGGCGCGCCTCGCACACGGACTTGTCCTTCGAATAGCCCTTCGCCTCCGCGATCGCGTAGCCCGAGCCTTCATGGAGGATCGCGCCGTCGAAGGTAAGCTCAGCTCCGGGCAAAACGATATCCCTGATTTTCGCATCCTTGACGCCGACCAAGAGCGGCAGTCCGACAAATCCGGTGACCACGCTGACGAGCCAGCCTGTTGTCTGCGCCATGCATTCGATCAGGAGCACGCCGGGCATGAGCGGGAAGCCCGGGAAGTGTCCTTCGAACACGGGGCTTTCGGTCGGCACCTTGCAAAGCGCCCTGATTTTCCGCTCGTCGGGCTTCAGCTCGACGAAACGGTCGATCATTTGAAAATATTCGAGACGCATTTCGCCTTCTTCAGGCGTTCTTGGCGGCGACGAGTCCGTCAATGCGTGCGCAAAGATTCTTGAGCACGAAATATTCCTCGGTCGTGGCCTTGCCCTCGTTTACTTCCTGCGTCCATTGCTCCAGGGGCAGCTTGATGCCGAACGCCTTGTCGATCGCAAACGCGATGTCGAGGAAGTCGAGGCTGTCGATGCCGAGATCGTCGATGGCGTGACTGTCCGGCGTGATGGTGTCGCGCGGGATGTCGCAGGTTTCCGCGATGATATTCGCGACCGTGTCGAAGGTCGATGACATAAAAAATCTCCTGTCGCGTCCGCGAACTCCGGTGCGACATACGGCCCAAAATGCCGGAAAGCTCGGCCGTTTCGTAGCCCAAGGGTCGCGGCTCCTATAGCGGACGGCGCGGGGCCTTTCAATGCCGCGAATGATACCGGAAAGGCCCTGTGAAGGGCCGCAACGAGCCGCTAACTTGCGTATTCGGGTGCCTTTCCCTAGTGCCCCGAACCCGAAGTTCGTATGAGAGTGTGCCGCGAGGACTTACGAACTTTGGAATCGGGACACTAGCGAGCTTGGCGCTTGGACGAGGGGGCGGTATCCGCGCGGGGTCATGGCAGGCGAAATTGTCCAAAAGCGTTGTTTCCTTTGCGTCGGCGGCTACGAGCCGGTCGGTCCCGATTGGTGGCATGAGCGCTTCGTGCGCGAGCTTGAGCGCTTCGAAAAAACCTGGAACGTGACGGCCGAAGTTTCGAAACCTGTCGCCTCCGACAAGGATGGGCTCGCGAACTGGAAGATCGAAACCAAAGGGCCGAATTGGCGCGTCGCGACGGACTTCGTGTTGCTGCGTTGGGATGATTTCGTGACCACCGATTTCGCGCGCTCCAATCTCGAGCGCGTGCCGCGCGGGATTCTCGCGCTCGGCGACTTCATCGTTTCGGGCGCCGCCTATCGTTATTTGCGCTCGAGCGTCCGTTATTTCTTGTTCTTTCTCTATCCGCTCGTCCTCCTCGCGGGCTTGATCGGCGCGGCGGTCGCAATTCCGTATTTGCTGACCCGCCTCGGACTGCCGATTGCCGCGCCGCTGGCGGCCTTGCTCGCGATTGCGGGCTTCGTCGGCCTGCTCTACTGGCCGGGCCGGTTTCTGCTCATCAATTATCTGCTCGACGATTGGATTTTCGCCGATGAGCTCGTTCATAAGAGCCGCGCCGGGCTCGATCAACGCGTCGATCGTTTCGCGCGCGAGCTTGTCGAACGTGCCCGCGACCATTCCTATGACGAAGTGGTGGTTTCCGGCCACAGCCTCGGCGGCGCCTTGATGATGGAAATCGTCGATCGCGCGCTCAAGCTCGACCCCGCGCTCGGCAAGCACGGGCCCGTGCTGTGGCTGATGTCGACCGGCTCCTCGCTGCTCAAGATCGCGCTTCATCCCAAGGCCGAGTGGATCCGTGCCGCCACCGGCCGCGTCGCCGATGCGCCTTACGTCAATTGGGTGGAGTATCAGGCGATCGTCGACGTCATCAGTTTCTACAAGACCGATCCCGTGGTGGAGATGGGCTTGCCCGACCGGGAACGGCCGGTGGTGCAGCAGGTCAAAATCCGCCGCATGCTCGAGCCCGCGACCTACAAGCGCTTCTGGGGCAACTTTTTTCGCTTGCACCGCCAGTTCGGGATGGGGAACGAGCTTCGCTATTTCTACGACTACTTTCAGATTTGCTGCGGCCCGGCGCCGCTCGCGCGGCGCGTCGAACAACGCGATCGCCTGCTCGACGCCTTCGCCGAAGATGGTTCCTATGGCGGCGCCGAGGTTCCCGCGAAGAGCGGTTCGCGCGCGGGCGGCAAGGGCGGTTGAATCATGACGCCGACGCTCGCCATGACGGTCTTTCTGATCGGCACGGTCATTTGGTTCATCATCCGCATCCCGGCCCGGCGGCGCGCCCGCAAGGCCGCCGTCAAATCGAGCGCTCGGGGTGCGCGCGAGACGATCCTGATGGCGCTTTCGCTTACCGGTCTTGGAATCATCCCGCTGGCCTACATCGCGAGTAATTTTGAGAGCGCCCGGTTCCGGTTCCTCAGCTTCGCCGACCGTCCCTTCGTGCCGGCGCTCGCCTGGCTCGGCGTTTTCGTGTTCGCGGCCTCGCTTTGGCTGTTCTACCGGACCCACAAGGATCTCGGGCGCAATTGGTCGGTGAGCCTCGACATTCGCGAAAGCCACAAGCTGATTACCACAGGTGTCTACGCGCTTGTGCGCCACCCCATGTATTCGGCCTTTTGGCTATGGGCCGCGGCTCAGGCCCTGCTTTTGCCCAATTGGGTCGCTGGGTTCGCTGGGGTTGTCGGATTCGGTGCCCTGTTCTTTGGCCGGGTGGGGGAGGAGGAACGGCTGATGTGCGACGCCTTCGGCGATGAATATCGCGCCTATATGCGTCGAACGTCGCGGGTTTTACCGGGCCTTTATTAGGATAAGTGGCTTTCGTGCAACAGCTTTCCACAATCTTGCAATGCGGCAATTGCGGTCTGGCAAACCGCTATTCGCTTATTCTAAATATTTGCTCGATAAATATTCGCTCAATCGGGACGCCTCTGGGGACTTCGTTCAGCATCATGTTGAGATTTTCGCGGATTGCGATCACGACCTTGGCGATCGCAATGGCAACCACGATTGCCGCTACGCCTGGCGCCCGGAGCCAGACGAGCGAGTTTGCGCGCCAGCCGGTGGCGCAACCCGTTGCTGCTCAGCCCGCTGCTACCCAGCCCACCGCTACCCAGCCCACCGCTACCCAGTCGGCTCCGAAACAACCGGCCGCTCATCCTGCTCCTGTGCATAGCGCGGCCGTTGCGGCGGCACCTTCGGACACGGGCCGCCCCTACGTTTATCTTTTGCGCGGCCTCCTCAACGTGTTCTCGCTTGGCATGGACGATCTTGCCGCCAAGCTGCAGCGGCGCGGGCTTGCAGCCGGCGTCTACGAGTATGGTCAGTGGGAATCGCTCTGCCAGGACGCGGCCGCCCGCTGGCATTCGTCGAGAACGCAGATCGTCATTGTCGGCCATTCGCTGGGCGGCGATGCGGTGATCTACATGGCGAACCGCCTCGGCCAGATGGGCATTCCCGTGGCGCTCGTCGTCGCCTTTGATCCGGTGCATCCGGTTCCGCTGACCGGCGGCACCACCGCGCGTTTCGTCAATCTTTATCAATCGAACAACGGTTGGGGCGCGGCCGTGCCGCGCGGCGCCGGTTACCATGGCGAGCTTTCGAACGTCGATCTGCGCACGCGCTCCGATATCAGCCATACCTCAATCGACAAATCTGCGCGCCTGCATGAAATCGTGATCGGCCGCGTGCTCGGGCTCGGACGTCCGGCAACGCCGAAACCCGTCGTCGCCGCTCCCAGGCCCGGCGATGCCACTCAGTCTTCTTCGGCGGCGGCCCAGGTGCCCGCCGCGGCCACGGCGACCGCGCCGCAGCCTTCTTCGGATACGCTTCGGCCCGTGCTTGCGTCGCCGCCTTCGCGCCCCGCTTCGCAAACTCAGTAAGCCCACTTCGCCGGAGCTTCACAGCCGTGGGCGCCTCGCTCGGGCGATCATCGCTTCGTGCTCTGCGGGGAGACGATGTGATATCCTAAAGCCGGAATATCGGGGGCTCGTGGTGAAGGACGGCATGGGAGAAGAGCGATGAATGTCGCGAACCATGCCGGCGCAATCACGGCGGCGTTGCTCGCGCTTGCGGCCGCGGGCGTGCCGCTCGCGCGCGCCGCTCGCGGTCCGTCTATTTTTTATTTGTTGAGCCTGCTCGTTGCAGCGGCCGCCGCGGCTTCCGGCGCGCTCGCGCTCTGGAAGGGCGGAACCTCGGTCGTCTCCCTCCCGATCGGGCTGTCGGAGACCGGAATTTCCCTCCGGCTCGACGCGCTTTCTGCGACCTTCATCGTGATCGTCAATGTCGCGATCGCGCTCGCGAGCCTTTACGCGATGGGTTACGGCCGCGAAGAAAAAGAGCCGGCGCGCGTTCTTTCATTTTACGCCCTGTTCGTGCTCGGCATGAATCTCGTGCTCATCGCCGATGATGCCTTTTCCTTTCTCGTCGCCTGGGAATTCATGTCGCTTTCCTCCTGGGCATTGGTCTTGCGCAAGCACGAGGAGGAGGAAAACCGCCGCGCCGGCGCGCTTTATCTAGTCATGGCCTTCATCGGCGCACTGGCACTGATTTTCGCCTTCGGCGTAATGGCGGCGGGCGGCGGAAATTATCTCTTCGATGCTATGCGCGCTCATGCGCTGCCGCCGCTCGAAGCCGCGATCGTGCTGATGCTGGCGATCGTCGGCGCGGGATCGAAATCCGGTCTCGTGCCGCTGCATGCTTGGCTGCCGCCTGCGCATGCGGCGGCGCCCAGCCACGTCTCGGCCCTGATGAGCGGCGTGATGACCAAGGTCGCGGTTTACGGCTTCATCCGCATTGTCTTCGATTTGATGGGCGCGCCCGCGCCCTGGTGGGGCATGATCGTGCTCGCGCTCGCAGGCGCAACGACGGTGCTCGGCGTGCTCTATGCGTTGATGCAGCACGATCTGAAGCGGCTTCTCGCCTATCACACGGTCGAAAACATCGGAATCATTTACATCGGCCTTGGCCTCGCGCTCGCCTTCAAGGCGCACGGCTTCACGCGCGCCGCGGCACTCGCCGCGACCGCGGCGATCTTTCACGTGTTCAACCATTCGGTGTTCAAGAGTTTTTTGTTCTTCGGCGCGGGCGCGGTTCAGAACGCAAGCGGCACGCGCGACATGGAAAATCTCGGCGGGCTGATTCATCGCATGCCGCTCACCGCGTTCGCCTTTCTCGTCGGCTGCGTCGCGATCTCGGCGCTGCCGCCGCTCAACGGTTTTGTTTCCGAGTGGATGACGTTTCAAGCGATTTTGCTCAGCCCCGATCTTCCCGAATGGGGCCTGAAGCTCCTGGTGCCAGCGGTCGGCGCGCTGCTGGCGCTGTCGGCGGCGCTCGCCGCCGCCTGCTTCGTGAAGGCATTCGGCATTACCTTTCTCGGCCGCCCGCGAACGCGCGCGGCGCGCGAAGCGCAGGAAACCGACCGCTTCTCGCTCGCCGCGATGTTCGCCCTTGCGGCACTCTGCATGGCGGCCGGAATCTTCTCTGGTGTCTTCATCGACGCGCTCGCGCCCGCCGTCGGCCAGATCGCCGGCGAGCGCATGCCGGTACAAATATCACAGCCCTGGCTCACGCTGGTGCCGGTGGCGGAAAGCCGCAGTTCCTATAACGGGCTCCTGGTTTTCCTCTTCATGACCTTCAGTGGGTTTTTCGCGGCCTTTGTCATTCACGCGCTCGCTTCGAAAAAGGTACGGCGCGGGCCTGCCTGGGATTGCGGCTTCCCGGACTTGAGCCCGTCGACGCAATACACGGCCTCGTCTTTCGCCCAGCCGATCCGCCGCGTGTTTGGCACGGTCGTGTTCCGCGCGCACGATTCCGTGGAGATGCCGCCGCCGGGCTCGATGCGGGCGGCGCGTTTCGATGCCGGCATTCACGATCTCATTTGGGACACGCTCTACGCGCCGGCGATCGGCTCGGTGGCGCACGCGGCGGAAAAACTCAACCGGCTGCAGTTTCTCACGATCCGCCGTTACCTGAGCCTGGTGTTTCTCGCCCTTATCCTTCTACTTCTGGTGCTCGCGCTATGGCCGTGATCCACGATCTCGCCGTTCAGGTCGCGCAGATGGTGCTGGTGCTCGCGCTGGCGCCGCTATTCACCGGCTTCGTGCGCAAGGTGAAGGCGCGCCTCATGCGCCGGCGCGGGCCGCCGCTGTTGCAGCCCTATCGCGAACTCATGCGCCTCCTGGGCAAGGAAGCCGTGCTCGCCGAGAACGCGTCGTGGCTCTTCCGCGCGGTGCCCTACATTGTCTTCGCGACGACCTGGGTGGCGGCGGCGCTGGTTCCGACTTTCGCGCGCGGGCTTCTGTTCAGCTGGTCGGCCGATCTCATCGCGATCATAGCGCTCTTGGGCAGCGCGCGCTTCTTTCAGGCGCTCGCCGGCCTCGATGTCGGCACGAGCTTCGGCGGCATCGGCTCCTCGCGCGAGGTGATGATCGCCTCGCTTGCAGAGCCCGCCATGCTGATGGTCGTGTTCACGCTGGCGCTGCTCGCGGGTTCGACCCAGCTCTCGGTGGTCGCGGCCTTCATGGCCTCGGACGAAGTGGGGCTGCGCGTCTCGCTGGGCTTGTCGCTGATCGCGCTCATCATGGTTGCGATCGCGGAGAACGCGCGCATTCCGGTCGACAATCCGGCGACACATCTCGAACTCACCATGGTGCATGAAGCGATGGTACTCGAATATTCCGGCCGTCATCTCGCGCTGATCGATCTCGCCGCGCAACTGAAACTCGTTCTGTATGCCTCCTTGATCGCCTGCGTGTTCGTGCCCTGGGGGATTGCGGCGGTCGGCGCGGGACCGGAACTCTATGCCTACGGCGCCGCCGTCTATGTCGCTAAGCTCTTGGGCATCGGATTTCTGCTCGCCGCCTTCGAAATGTCGATCGCGAAAATGCGCGTCTTCCGGGTACCGGAATTTCTTGGTGGCGCCTTGATGCTCGGCCTGCTTGCGACACTGCTCCTGTTTTTTTCGCGGAGCCTCTGATGCGCGGACTCAATTTCGATATCACGCATCTTCTCGCCGGCTCGCTGGTGCTCGTGAGCTTCATGCAACTCTATCAGGACCGCCTTACGGCGCTCCTGCATATTTTCGCGCTGCACGCCCTAGTGCTCGCACTGTCGGTCGCCTGGCAGGCCTACGTTCAGGACGCGCCGCATCTCTTCGTCACCGCCGCGATCGCGCTCGTCTTCAAGGCGATCGTGATTCCGGTGACGCTACACCGGATCATCGTGCGCCTTGGGATTCATCGCGAGATCGAAACCGTGGGGGGCATCGGCCTCACGATGCTCGCCGGCATCGGCCTCGTCGCGCTCTCGATGGTGGTGATCCTGCGCGTCACCGGCGGCGCCGATCCGTTCGCGCGCGAGGATCTGGCCTTCGCGCTCTCGGTCATCCTGCTCGGGCTTCTGATGATGGTGTCCCGTCGCAACGCCGTGAGCCAGGTCGTCGGCTTTATGTCGCTCGAAAACGGCCTCGTGCTCGCCGCCACCGGCGCCAAGGGCATGCCGCTCGTGGTCGAGATTTCAGTCGCCTTCTCGATTCTGATCGCCTTCATCGTGATCGGCATTTTCCTCTTCCGCATTCGCGAGCGCTTCGACACGGTCGACGTCGGCGCGCTCGATCGCTTCCGTGGGGATCGTGCATGAGCCTCGCGGATGCCGCCGTCACGGCCGTGCTTATCATTCCCGCGCTGACCGCGGCCTTGCTCGCGTTCCTGCCGGACTATCGCGCCGGCGCCGCCGTCAACGTCGCCGCCGCGTTCCTCACTTTTGTCGCGGCCTTGTTACTCTTATTCCAGCGGCCGGCGGTCGGCAGCTATCTCTTCATCGATGATCTCAACAATGTTTTCATCACGCTCACGACCTTCGTCGGCTTCACCACGAGCGTTTTCAGCGCCAGCTACATCGCGCACGAATTGAAGATCGGCCGGCTCACGCCCACCAATCTGCGCTTTTATCACGCCATGTATCAGACGCTGATGTTCGCGCTGAACCTCGCGCTCATCGCCAACAATATCGGCCTGATGTGGGTGGCGGTCGAGCTCGCAACGCTGACGACGGTGCTGATGGTCGGAATTTATCGCACCCACGAAGCGCTGGAAGCCGCCTGGAAATATTTCATTCTCGGCAGCGTCGGCATCGCACTCGCGCTATTCGGCACGATCTTGGTTTATCTCGCGGCGCAGCCGGTCATCGGCGCGGGGTTCAATTCGATGGTGTGGACCATCCTCGTCGCGCGCGCCGGCGCCTTCGATGCCGGCATTCTCAATCTCGCTTTTATCTTTCTGCTGTTGGGCTACGGCACCAAGGTCGGCCTTGCGCCGTTGCACGCTTGGCTCCCCGACGCCCACGCCGAGGGCCCAACGCCGATTTCCGCGGTGCTCTCGGGCCTGCTCTTGAATGTCGCGCTCTATGCGCTGTTGCGGTTCAAGATTCTGCTCGCGGCCAATCCCAACGCGATCGCGCCCGCCCCGCTCATGGTGATTATGGGTCTCGTCTCGCTTGTCTTCGCGAGTTTTATGCTCTACCGCCGCCGCGACATCAAACGCTTCTTCGCTTATTCCTCGATCGAGCACATGGGCATCGTCACCTTCGCGTTCGGTCTCGGCGGCGCGATCGCGAATTTCGCCGGCCTCTTGCAGATGACCATGCACTCGCTCACCAAATCGGCGATCTTCTTCGCGGTAGGCCACATCGCCCAGGCAAAGGGAACGCAGCGTTTTGCTCAAATCCATGGGCTGTCGGAGAGCAATCCTTCGCTCGCTTTCGCCTTTGCGCTCACGGTGGTGGCGATCGCGGGACTTCCGCCCTTCGGGATTTTCAAGGCGGAATTCCTGCTCGCGACCTCGACTTTCGCGCGCGCGCCATGGCTTGCGGTCATTTTTGGATTCGGGCTCTTGATTGCCTTCGGCGCGCTCATTATTCGCTTGCAAGACATTCTGTTCGGAAAGCCCTCGTCCTCCGAACCGATTCCCGCCGTTACCTTGTTCCCGCTCTATGCGCACCTGGCGATCGTGCTGGCAGCGGGAATTTATTTGCCGCAACCCCTTGTCCGCTGGTTCGAAGCGGTCGCGAAAATGCTCGGGTGAGGGTATGGCAAAACGGGTCGACGACACGAACTTCTGGCCTCGCGAGGAGGTCGACAAGACAAAGTGGGTCGAATGCGCGGAGGCGCTCGGCCGCGGCGAGGGCGAGTTGTTCGCGCTGTTCGCGGAAATTGATCGTGTGCACATGGCATTGCGCGGCGCCGGTGACGATGCGACGCGAATCGTCACGGTGAAAGTCGAAGACGGCCGCTATCCGTCTGTCAGCGCGCATCACGCGCCCGCCATCCGCCTGGAGCGCGCGGTTCGCGATCTCTTCGGCCACGAGCCGCAAGGGCTTCCCGATGAGCGGCCCTGGCTCGATCACGGCAAGTGGACGATCACCATGCCGCTCGCCGAGAAGCGCAGGCTCGCGCGTGAGGTCTACGATACCGGTTACGCGTTCCTGCCGGCCGAGGGCGAAGGCCTGCATGAAATTCCGGTGGGACCGGTGCACGCGGGCATCATTGAGCCCGGCCATTTCCGCTTCACGGCGAATGGGGAGACCGTGGTGAGGCTCGAGGAGCGGCTCGGCTACGTCCACAAAGGCACGGAGCGGCTGATGGCAGGCGCCCCGCTCGAACAGGCGGCGAAACTGATCGGGCGCGTGTCCGGCAATTCGACCGTCGCCTACGCCTATGCTTTCGCACGCGCCGCGGAGACCGCTTTGGGCATCGCCGTCCCCGCTCGCGCGGCCTATTTGCGCGCGCTGATGGCGGAATTGGAGCGCATCGCCAATCACCTCGGCGATATTGGCGCGATCTGCAACGACGCCTCTTTCGTCATGATCCACGCCCATTGCAGCATCTTGCGCGAAGAAGTCCTGCAAGCCGCCGACCTTGCCTTTGGTCATCGCCTGATGCGCGATTGCATCGTGCCGGGCGGGGTCGCGGTCAATCTCAAGAAAGAATGCGAGGCGCGTCTGCGCGCGCTGCTGACTGCGATTTCGAGGCGTTTCCCCGAACTCGTGGCGATCTACGACGACACGCCGTCGCTCCAAGATCGCATGGTCACGACCGGAATCGTCGCGCCGGAGCTCGCGCGCCGCTTCGCGCCGGGCGGCTATGTGGGCCGCGCTTCCGGCCGCGCCTTCGACGCGCGCCGCGATCTCGCCTATTGGCCTTATAACGAGTTGCAATTCGACGTTCCGCTGCTCAAGGAAGGCGACGTCAATGCCCGCGTCTGGATTCGCGTCCGCGAAATCGAGCAAAGCCTCGCGCTGATCGCGCAAATCCTCGATCGCTTGCCGGGCGGGGCGATCAAGACCTCGCTTCCCTCCGCCACCGAGAAACGCGAGGCCGCGGCGCTGGTGGAAGGCTTCCGCGGCGATATTTTCGTCTGGCTGAGGCTCGCCGCCGACGGCACGGTTATCCGCTGCCATCCGCGCGATCCGTCGTGGTTTCAATGGCCGCTGCTGGAGGCGGCGGTCGAGGGCAATATCGTCGCCGATTTCCCGCTCTGCAATAAATCCTTCAACTGCTCCTATTCCGGACACGATCTATGAGCGCGCGATTGGAAAAACTTCTGTTGCGCTCGCTCGTGGGAAAGTCCGCGACCGTCGCGGGTCCGGCGGCCGGCGATCAGGCGGCGCAGGAACTCGCGAAAACGCTCGACGATGCCGCGCGTCGCCTGCTCGGCCGCGCGCTTTCGATCCGCGAGGTCGATGCGGGCTCGTGCAACGGCTGCGAGCTCGAAATCCACGCGCTCAACAATCCGGTCTACGACCTTGAGCGCTTCGGCCTGAAATTCGTCGCTTCGCCGCGCCATGCCGACGTTCTGTTGGTCACGGGTCCGGTCACGGCCAATATGAAAACGGCGCTGGAGCGCACCTATCACGCGACACCCGATCCGAAATGGGTCGTCGCGCTCGGCGACTGCGCCTGCACCGGCGGCCTCTTCAAGGGAAGCTATGCCTGCATCGGGGCGGTGGAGAACGTGGTGCCGGTCGATCTTCGCATCCCCGGCTGTCCGCCGCGGCCGGTCGAGATCTTGAGCGGCTTGGTCGCCTTGGTCGAGGCGGCATCGCGTAGCGGCGGTGCCCGGCGCTGACGCCGATCAAAACATCGTATTGGAATTCGACGATTTCTTCGGGACCTGTTGCAGCACGTCCCAGTGCTCGACGATCTTCCCGTCCTCGTCCAGGCGAAAAATATCGATCCCCGCCCAGTCCGCGCTGCCCGGCCATTTTTGGTGGGTGTGCAGCACCACGAAATTTCCCTCGGCGATGACGCGTTTGAACTGCACGCTCTTGCCCGGATAGTCCTTCGCCATCTTGCTGAAATAGGCGATGAAGCCGTCCTTGCCGTCGGCGACCTTCGGATTGTGCTGAGCGTATTCCTTGCCGACGAATTGCCGCACGGCTTCCATCGGCTTCGACTGATTGAACATCATGTCGTAGAAATCGACGACGGTGCGCTTGTTTTTCTGCAATTGATGGCTCATGGCCCCGGCCTTTGTGTTTGCGTGCTTACCTATCCGCTCGCAAGCATTGCTGCAATCCGCTAGAACTGTGGCGGATCGTTGGGCTTTTTCTATGCACCGCCGCACCCGATCGCTGATCGTGCTTACCGCCGCCTATGGCATTACGCTGGCGGCGGTATTCGGTGCGGTATCGGCGGCCCAATCGGCCGCTTTCGGCACTGCCTCCTTTTGCCGCGCTTCCAGTACCGCCGGCGATCAGGCGCCCGCGGCACCGGCGCAGCATGATCTCGACTGTTGCATCGGGTGCTGCAGCGGCCCGCTGGCGCTGCCGGTTTCCGCCGCCGCCATCTCCACCCCCGCCCTTACGCGCACTGGCTGTCCGGCGGACCCCGCGGGCCTCTTCCGCTTGCCGATCCATGGCGGCCCCTCCGCGCGCGCGCCTCCCACCCGCGTCTGATCCTGCCTTCATCCGCTTGATCAGAGTCGGAGCCCGTCCCCATCGGCGCTCCGCAATAGGGAGACATCAATGCGTTTTGCAGCCATCATCGGCGCGGCGTTTTTCGCGCTTACTTCGACTTCATTCGCCCACGACTACACGCTCGGCTCGCTTCATATCGATCACCCCTGGTCGCGAGCGACGCCCAAGGGCGCGAACGTCGCGGGGGGCTATCTCGTGATCGAGAACAGGGGCTCCGCTCCCGACCGCCTCGTCGGCGGCTCGAGCGAGATCGCCGGCCGTTTCGAAATTCACCAGATGACGATGGAGGGCGGCGTGATGACGATGCGGCCGCTCGAAAGCGGCATCGAAATCGCGCCCGGCAAGAGCGTCAAGTTCGAACCTAGCGGCTATCACCTCATGTTTCTCGATCTCAAACAGCCGCCGGTCGCGGGAAAGCGGTTCAAGGGCACCCTCGTCTTCGAGAAGGCGGGCAAGGTCGAGGTGGAGTTCGCGGTGAAGGGGATAGGCGAAAAAAGAGGCGGCGCTCACGAGCATGACCACTGAATGCGCCCTGTCGCGGCGGCGCAGGGAGCAAAAGCGCCGCCGCCGTCCCGCTCGCGCCCGTTATGAACATGGACGCATCCGGCAATTCGGGTAAGTTCGGAACAACGATCTCGGAAACAAATGTAGAGGAGCACTCCAATGAAAAGTACCGCCAAAGCTTCATGGGCCGGCTCGATGACGGAAGGCGCCGGCAAGATCACGGCCGGCAGCGGCCTTTTCAAGGACGCGCCCTATACCGCCAAAGGCCGCTTCGAAGGCGGCGTGCCGGGCACGACCCCGGAAGAGCTGATCGCCGCTGCGCACGCCGGTTGCTACACCATGGCGCTGGGCTTCGGGCTGATGCGCGCGAAGATGCCGGCGAAGTCGATCGAGACCAGCTGCGAGGTCGAGGTGGTGATGGGATCGGCGGGCGCCGACATCACGCGAAGCGCGCTCACTTGCAAGGTCGAGGTGCCGGGCGCCGATGCCGCCAAGGTGCGCGAGGTCGCCGAGGGCGCGAAAAAGGGCTGCCCGGTCTCGAAGGCGCTCGCCGGCGTGAAGGATATTTCGCTCGCCCTCGACGTGAAGGTCTGAAGCCTCCGACAGCCATTACGCCGCAGATCCCCCTCGTTTTTGCAGCGGCTCTTGCCCCGGCGGCCTGCCTGTGGGACAAGGGTAAGGAATTTACAAAAGTAAGGAACTAGGTAAGGAAAGGATATTATCCTTACATGAGCTTCAAATCGCGCTCGACCCTCACCTCCAAAGGCCAAATTACGCTCCCCGTCGAGCTTCGCCGCCGCTGGGACCTGAAGCCCGGCGACTGCGTCGATTTCTGCCTCGAGGACGACGGCCGCGTGGTCTTCGCAAATGGCTCCGCCGCTCGATTTTGGAAGGGCGTGAGCTTCTTCCCCCGCTTTCCCGGCCGGCAGAAGGGGCCAAAAACCGCGACCAATCGGGCCCAAAAGCCCGCAAAAAGCGGTTATGATCGGGCTCGATGCCGAAATCCTGTTGCGGCTCTTTGACCGCAGCCAACCGGCGCTGACGGGCCGGGTGGAAGCGCTGGTGGCATCCGCGCCCGAAGGCGGATGTTTTGTCCACCCCCTCGTGCTGGTCGAAGTCGCTTCCGGCTCGAGCGAATTTTCAAACTGCAACGCGGCGCCATTGCCGAATATCTGGAGCGGATTTTGCGGGCGCCGGAGTTCACCATTCCCAACGCCCGTGAAGCCCTGGCGGCGGTGGAGCAATTCAAATCGGGCAAAACCGCCTATTCGGATTGTCTTTTGGCCGCCCTCAACCTCGCCGGAGGCTGCGATGTCACCGTCACATTTGACGCGTGCACTGCGAATCCGCAGGATTTACCCTGCTTGCGGGTTGAAAATTGCGGCCTTGGTTCCGCGCCGGAAGCGAGGCTATGAGTCGCGCCCGCTCGCGGATTTATGCGCGCGCGGGCGAGGGACAAGCGGGTTTCGCCCATGTTAAGCCGCCTGAAGGGCGACGGATGATAAGAAAGTTGCAGCGCGGGACAGACCGGGGCGCCGCGGCGTTTATCCGTTGGGTGGTCGAAAACATTTCCATGAAACTGCCCAGACACTGAAGCCGGCTCAGGCGGCAATCGGCATCGGCTTGCTGCTGCTGATCGGCGGACTTGGCTGGTGGCTCGGTGTCTGGCGCGGCCATCCAGTCGGCCCCCCCGCGCCTGATTGCGGTGGCGATCGGCAAGGCCGCGATCAAGGACTTGCCCTACCGCGTCGAGGCGCCGGGTTCGGTGCAGCCGGTGGTCAGCGTTGCGATCCGCGCGCGTGTCGACAGCCAAGTCGACAAAGTGATGTTCGAGGACGGCGCCGCCGTGAAGGCGGGCGATCTTCTGTTCAAGCTCGATGCGCGCGCCATCGACGCGCTCGTCGAGCAAGCCGCGGCGACGCTCGCGCGCGATCATGCTTCGCTGGTGAAAGCCAGGCGCGATGTCGAGCGCTTCACCGGCCTCGTCGCCAAGGGCACGACCGCGAAAGTCACGCTCGACGACGCGCAAACCACGGCCGACATGCTGGCCGCGACCGTGAAGCAGGACCAGGCCAATCTCGACAATTTCCGCGCGCAACGCAGCTATTACGACATTCCTTCGCCCGCCACCGGCCGCATCGGCATTTCCGGCGTGCGGCCCGGCACGGTGGTGCGCGCGGCCGATACCGGCACGCCGCTCGCCACCGTCAATCAGATGTCGCCGATCTACGTCACCTTCGGCGTGCCCGAGCGCTACATCCCGGATCTGCGCGCCGCCGGAAGCAACGCAACGGTCGAGGCGACGTTGCAGAACGGCAGCGCTATTTCCGGCGGCAACGTCGCCTTCATCGAGAATGCCGTCGATCCGCAGACCGGCACCATTCTCGTGCGCGCGTTGTTCGACAACGATGACGAGAAGCTCTGGCCCGGCACGCTGGCAAGCGTGCGCGTTTCGCTCAGGACGGACAAGAACGTCGTCGCGATTCCGAGCGAGGCGGTGCAAAACGGCCAGCGCGGCAATTTCGTCTTCGTCGTCGAAAACGGCAGCGGCCAAGGTGCGCGAGGTCACGGTCGCGCGCACGGTCGACGGCGAAACATGATCGCCAGCGGCCTAAGCGGCGACGAGACGGTGGTGACCGACGGCCAGCTTTCGCTCCGCGACGGCGCGCGCGTCGACATCAAGCGGCAGGCCGGAGCGTGAGACGATGACAGCTTCCCGAACTCTGCATCCGCCGCCCGGTGATGACCACGCTTCTCATGGTCTCGCTGATCATGGCGAGGGATTTTCGGCTATCGCCTGCTGGCGGTGGCAGCGCTGCCGCGCGTCGATTTTCCCACCATCCAGATTTCAATGACGTTTCCGGGCGCGAGCCCGGAGACGATGGCGGCCTCGGTCGCGACGCCGATCGAGCGGCAGCTCGCGACGATCGCCGGCATCACCTCGATGGCCTCGATCAGCACCACCGGCGTCGGGTAGATCGTCATTCAGTTCGATCTCGCCGCAACATCGACGCCGCCGCGCTCGACGTACAATCGGCGCTTTCGGTCGCGCAAAAGCAGTTGCCGATCGAAATGACGACGCCGCCGAGCTTCAAGAAGGTGAACCCGGCCGACGCGCCGGTGCTTTTTCTCTCGGTGAGTCGGACACGTTGCCGCTTTCGGCGGTCAACGAATATGCCGACACCATCATCGGCCAGCAGATCTCGCAACTGCCGGGCGTCGCGCAGGTCAATATCTTCGGCGGCCAGAAATACGCCGTCCGCATTCGCCTGAAGCCCGACGCGATCGCCGCCCGCGGCGTGTCGCTGCAAGAAGTGCAGAACGCGGTCGCCGCCGTTTCCTCAATCACGCCGACCGGCATCATCGGCGGCCAGCAGCAGACGCTCACCCTCGACATGGGTCTGCCAAGCGAAGCGCGGAGAAATTCAAGGATGTCGTCGTCGCCTATCGCAACGGCGCGCCGGTCCGCCTGCAGGAGGTCGCGACCGTCGACGACGGCGTCGAAAACGAGCGCATCGCCGGCTGGTACAACGACACGCGCGCGATCAATCTCGCGATTTATCGCCAGCCCGATGCCAACACGGTCGAGTCGTCGATCTAGTCAAGAAGCATCTGCCGGAATACCGCGCGCAGGTGCCGGGCGCAGTCAGCATCGAGGTGCTGATGGACCGCTCGGTCTCGATCCGCCAATCGGTCGAAGACGTTCAGTTCACGCTCGGGCTTGCGGTCTTCCTCGTCGTGTTCGTGATTTTTCTGTTTCTGCGCGACTTGCGCGCGACCATCATCCCTTCGCTTGCTCTGCCGCTTGTCGATCGTCGCGACCTTCGGCGCCATGTGGCTGTTCGGCTTCTCGATCAACAACATGACACTGTTGGCGCTGACGCTTTGCGTCGGCTTCGTGGTCGACGACGCGATCGTCGTCCTCGAGAATATCTATCGCTACGTCGAGCGCGGCATGCCGCCTTTCAAGGCGGCGCTCGAGGGCTCGCGCGAGATCGGCTTCACCATCATCTCGATGACGCTTTCGCTGGTCGCGGTGTTCATTCCGGTGCTGTTCATGAGCGGCGTCGTCGGCCGCGTCTTCCGCGAATTCGCGGTGACGATTTCGGTCGCGATCCTGATCTCGGGCTTTGTTTCGCTGACTTTCACGCCGATGCTGTGCGCGCGCGTGTAAGAAGCCCGATCATCACAAGAAGCCAATCGCGCTCCTGCGCTGGTCGGAAGCATGTTCGACCGGTGCCTTGCCGCTTACCGGCAGAGCCTCGATTTCGTCCTGCATCGCCGGCCCGGTGATGCTCGCGGTCACGTTCGCGACGTTATTCCTGGCGATCGCGCTCTACACCTGGGTGCCGAAGGGATTTTTCCCGATCGAGGAAACCGGCTTCATCTCCGGTACGGTCGAGGCGCGGACCGATATCGGCTTCCCCTCGATGCGCGCGCATCTGCGCGAAGTGTCGGCCGCCGTGCGGAAGGATCCGGCGGTCTCCTACGTCGTCTCGTCGCCGGTGCGACCAACATCAGCCCGACGGAAAATACCGGCCGCATCTTCATCGCGCTGAAGCCACGCAACGACGCGAACCAGTGCCAACGAACTCATTCCGCGCTTGGCTGCGATCGTGCAGAGCATTCCGGGCGTGAACGTATTTTTCCAGCCGGTCCAAAATATCACGGTCGGGCGACGCGTTCGAAAGGCCAGTATCAATATACGTTGCTGAGCTCCGATACGAACGCACTATATGCGTTGCACCGCAGCTGGTCGACAAGTGGCGCAGCTCGGCATTCTGAGCAAAGTCACCTCGGATTTGCAGATCACCAATCCGCAGCTTACGATCGATGTCGACCGCGACAAGGCGGCGGCGCTCGGGATCACCGAGGATCAGGTGCGCAATGCGCTCTATAGCCAGTTCGGCACGCGGCAGGTGGCGACGCTCTATACGGCATCAAACCAGTATCAGGTCATCATCGAGAACGATCCGAAATTCCAGAGGACGCGGCCGATCTCTCGCAAACCTATATGCGCACGCCAGCGGGCGTCTGGTGCCGATTAAATCCATCGCCAAGATCCGCCAATCGATCGGGCCGCTGCAGATCAATCATCTGCAGCAGCTTCCTCGGTCACGATTTCGTTCAACCTGAAGCCGGGAGTCGCGCTCGGCGATGCAGTCGAGGCGATTCAGAAGGTCGAGCGAGTCGAATCTACCGGCCAGCGTCTCGACCGGCTTTCAGGGACGGCGGCGGTGTTCAAGGAATTCGCTCTCGACCAGGCGCTGCTGATCATCGCGGCGATCCTCGTGATCTACATCGTGCTCGGCGTGCTCTATGAGAGCTTCATCCATCCGATCACGATTTTGTCGGGCCTGCCGTCGGCGGGCATCGGCGCGCTGTTGACCCTCGTCTTGTTCAGGATGGATCTTCGGTGATCGCCATCATCGGCATCGTGATGCTGGTCGGCATCGTCAAGAAGAACGCGATCATGATGATCGACTTCGCGATCGAGCGACGCGCAAGGCATGGAGGCCGTGGAAGCGATCCGCGAGGCGGCGCTCCTCCGCTTCCGCCCGATCATGATGACGACGCTTGCCGCGATCTTCGGCTCGCTGCCGATCGCGCTCGGCTCGGGCGCCGGCGCCGAACTGCGCCAGCCGCTCGGTGTCGCGGTGGTCGGCGGCCTGCTGTTGTCGCAGCTTCTGACGCTCTACATCACGCCGGTGATCTATCTCTATCTCGACCGCTACGACCGCAGGATCTCGAAGGCGATCAGCGAGGACGAGCCCGAGCTGAAGCCGAAGCCTGCCCGTCCGGTCGCGGCGGAATAATCCCGGAGCCTTGCTCGAAAGGGCGGAATGGCCGGCGACGGGCGCGGCTTGTTGATTTCGTAAATTCCTCTTTCCCTTCGTTCTTGTTTTGTTCTAGGCTCTTCGGTCCTGTCAAATGGGCCGGTTCATGCGCGTCGGCCCCTATCTCATCCTCGACTTCAACTCCTATTTCGCGAGCGTCGAGCAGCAGGAGAAACCCGAAGCTGCGCGGAAAACCCGTCGCGGTCGTCCCCGCCGACACCGATACGACCTGCGCCATCGCCGCGAGCTACGAGGCGAAAGCCTTCGGCGTGAAGACCGGCACGCGCATTTATGAAGCGAAACGCATGTGCCCCGGCCTCATTCTCGTGCCCGCGCGGCACGAATTTATGTCGAATATCACCAGCGCTGGATGGAGGAGGAGAACAATACATCTCCCGGTGCTGCGTGAAATGTCGATCGACGAAGCCTGCTGCAAGATGATCGGCGACGAATGCAAGGAAGAAAACGCCATCGCCATCGCGCAGCGCATGAAGGGCGGTATCAAGAAGAACGTCGGCGATTGCATGAGCACCTCGGTCGGCATCGCGCCGACGCTGCTGCTCGCCAAAATCGCATCGAACTTGCAAAAGCCCGACGGGCTCACCGTGCTGCGCGAACAGACTTCCCCGGCCCGCTGCTCGAGTTTGAAACTCATCGATCTCACCGGCATCGGCCGCAATATGGAGGCGCATCTCATCAATGCGGGCGTACGTCCGTCGCGGATCTGTGGGCGCTGACCCCGCAGCAGGCGCGCGGCGTGTGGGGCTCGATCAACGGCGAGCGGTTCTGGTACGAATTGCACGGCATCGAAATGCCGATGGAGGAACACGCCCGCCGCTCGATCGGCCATCACGCGTGCTCGATCCGCAGATGCGCGTGCCGAAAAAAGCCCGCCTCGTCGCGCGCGCGCTTCTTCTGAAAGCCGCGATCCGGCTGCGCCGCTACGGCCTTGCCGCGGGCGGCTTCGGATTCGCTAAGACCGATCGACGGCCCGCGCTTCGCGATGGAAACCCGCATGCCGCCGACACAGGACAGTTCGCGTTGCTCTCCGAACTCGACCGCATGTGGCGCGAATTTGCCGCCGAATTCCGCCGCGCACGCGTCTGCTAAGGTTTCGGTCTTCCTGTTTCGCCTGCATCCCGTCGACTGCGCGCATGGAAGATCTGTTTATCGAGCGCAAGAACGGTCATACGCGCGGCGAGGATTGTGGCACGCCGTCGACAAGCTCGGCGCGAAATACGGCAAGAACACCGACTCGCTCGGCTCGCAGCGCGACCTCTCGCTGCAATATCTCGGCGCCAAGATCGCCTTCACGCGCGTGCCGGAGGCGACCGAGTTCAATGAATAATTTGGGGGCTCAGGCGGCGGCTTGCTCTTGTCGCAATTGCTGACGCTCTACAGCACGCCGGTGATCTATCTTTATCTCGGCTGCTTCGACCGCCGGATCGCGAAGGCGGTCGGCGAGGAGGAACCGGAGCGGAAACCGAAGGCCCATCGCCCGGTCGCGGCGGAGTAGCCCGGCATTAGGTAGCAAACACACCTAGATTTTTTTCACTTTCGTCCGAATTTTTTCAAATAGCGATAAACTGTTCCCCGTTTAATCCGCATGTAATCCATGATTTCTTTAATGCTCTTTCCTTCGGCTTTCATCGTCACAATCCGCTGACCTTCAAGTGCAGAAAGCATTGGAGGGCGCCCAGTTCCCGGCTTACCTTTGCGCCCCGGGTAAGTTCGCTTGGGAATGACCACATCGGGATACTTTTCCTGGCACACCTTTGATTCCCCCGAAGTATTTCTTGATCGTGCCTTGGCTGACTCCGCCGAGCACAGCGGCAACTTCCAAGCGGGATTTTCCAGCGAGTAGCATTTTCTCGCCCGCCTCGACTTGTTCCGACGTGAGAATTGGAGCGCGGCCCTTTTTCTTTCCCTTGTTTTGATCGCGGTGCGCACTTCCAGCCGGACGCCTTTCGCGCCGTCCAACAAGCGCGGCGGCCTCTCGCGCCTCTGTCCGTGAGCGGTTCGCCAGCAATCCAATATCCAAGCGTACGGTCGCTCGTGAGAACGCGCCGCTTGCTCGCAAGCCAAAGTCGATTCCAAGCAGTTCGAACGTCATTGCCCTTGAGTGGGTGCCCGCGTCGCTTGAACTCCTCGATGAGTTCGCCGCTTCTCATTGGGCGCCCGATCTCTCGCAAAACACCAACCACCAGCGCTTCAAACGCCTGTTGGGCAGTTCCCCATGTTGCTTGACTAATTTCCTGATTGCCTCCCTTTTCACTGTTGGGAGTGCCAGCGGTGAGGTCGCGGTATGTTTTCAGGAATTTCTCAAGCGTCTCAATCTCTTGAATAGTATTCTTTAGCCGTTCTTGAAGCTCCTTTCGCTTCCGAACTGCCTTCTCAACCGCCGATTTATTGAAATCGTCGTCGGCCATTGATGCCTGTTATCCCCAAATGATCTCAGTTCACGACAGAATTGCATATCTGTGGCTTAGTTTCAATAAACTCCTTTTACTTTTGTTCGACTTGGTTTAAGCTCTGCTTTGTTCAACCAAAAAGCCCCAGAAACCAAGGGTTTCCGGGGCCTCAAGAATTGGAGGCGTGGCCGAGTGGTTGAAAGCAGCTGCCTTCTAAGCAGTCAGGGCAAAAAGGGTTCGCTGTGGAAAACACCCCCAATAGCCCCGCGTGGGTTCGAATCCCACCGCCTCCGCCGATTAAAACAGTGTCCAAACTTGTAGGACTGTGTGCACAGAGGCCAAGTGGCGACCGGGGTCCAAACCGACACGCGCTTGGTTTTTATAATTTAGACTACTGAAAATAGCAAGAAAAATCATCGATCTAGCCGCCATCGCAATTTTTATGAACGGTGGGGCGCACGCTATTTTCGTCGACGCGCGATGGAGGAAATTAAAAAAATCAAGAATTGAGGGTGAGCTTGCTACCCTATACCGGAATAGTCGCGAAGCA
>CAVVVV010000009.1:0-332500 GCA_963751685.1 uncultured Alphaproteobacteria bacterium
CCGAGATCTTCCGCAAGGACTTCTTGCAGTCCAAGGTCGGCGCGATCGAGTTCGTGCAGGACAATCACTCCTATTCCGCAAAAGCCGGCACCGTGCGGGGCCTGCATTTTCAGGTTGCGCCGACGCCGCAGGCAAAGCTTGTTCGCGTCGTTCGCGGCGCGATCCTGGATGTCGCGGTCGATCTTCGAAAATCCTCGCCTACCTATGGCCGTCACGTAGCGGCGACGCTCTCCGCCGAGAATTTCGCCCAGCTCTACGTGCCCATCGGCTTCGCGCACGGTTTCTGCACGCTCGAACCCGATACGGAAGTCGTCTATAAAGTATCGAGCTACTACGACCCTTCGACGGAAAAAGGCCTTCTGTGGAATGATCCCGCACTGAACATCGCCTGGCCCGTGGGGCCGAGCGACGTGACGATTTCGGACAAGGATCGACAGTATCCACCGCTCAGCCGACTGGGGACGTGGTTCACCTGATCGGCTGATTCAAATGTTGAAAGAGCATTGGCTGTGAAAATTCTGGTTACGGGCGGCGCGGGCTTCATCGGATCGGCGTTGTGCCACTATCTGATCAAGCAGACCAATTCCGAGGTCGTCAATCTCGATAAGCTCACCTATGCGAGCACCCTCACCTCGCTCGAGCCGATCGCCGAAGACAAACGCTACGGATTTGTGCGCGCCGACATCTGCGATGCGCCCGCTTTGCGTGCGATTTTCGAGACCGAACAGCCCGATGCGGTCGTGCATCTGGCCGCCGAAACCCATGTCGACCGCTCGATCACGAGCGCCGAGCCTTTCATCACCACGAATGTGGTCGGCACGTTCACGTTGCTCGAAGCCGCGCGCCATTATTACGAGAAGAAATCCTTCGCTGCGCGCAGACATTTTCGTTTTATCCATGTCTCGACCGACGAGGTTTACGGCTCCCTCGGCGATACCGGGCTGTTCTATGAGGACACTCCCTACGACCCGAGTTCTCCCTACTCGGCGAGCAAGGCGGCCTCCGATCACCTCGCCATGGCCTGGTATCGGACCTATGGCCTGCCGGTGATCGTTACGAACTGCTCCAACAATTACGGGCCCTACCAGTTTCCGGAAAAACTCATCCCGCTGACCATCTTGAATGCGTTGGAGGGAAAGAAAATTCCCGTCTACGGCAACGGGCTAAACGTGCGCGACTGGCTCTATGTCGACGATCATGCGCGCGCGCTCGATTTGATTGTGAAGCGCGGGGTGCCGGGGAAGAAATATAACGTCGGCGCTCGCAGCGAGCGCACCAATCTCGATGTCGTGAAGACGATCTGTGAAATTCTTGACCGGGTAAAGCCCTCTCGCCCGCGCTACGGTGAACTCATTACGTTTGTCGAGGATCGGCCCGGTCACGATCTGCGTTATGCCATCGACCCTTCGAAGCTCGAGCGCGAACTACGTTGGAAACCGCAGGTAAACTTCGAAAACGGGCTCGAAAAAACGATTGTTTGGTATTTGACCAACAAGTCGTGGTGGCGGCCGTTGCGCGAGCGCATCTATTCCGGCGAACGGCTGGGCACGCTGCCACACCAATCGGTGCTCACGTCCTTGGCGGATTTGAGCGCACTCCAGCGGCGTTCGCCTACTTAGCGAAAATGAGCGTCTTCAACGCGCGAAGGGTGAACGCCGGTCGACCATGAAAATCGCTGTAACGGGAAATCACGGACAAGTCGTCAGCGCCCTTCGCGAGCAGGCCGCGCGGTTTGGCGTTGACGTCATCGCCATGGGCCGCCCCATCCTAGACCTCTCCAAGACAGGGACAGTGCTGCCGGCTCTTGAGGCCGTGCAACCCAATGCGATCGTGCATGCGGCGGCCTACACCGCCGTCGATCAAGCGGAGCAGGACTCGGAGCTTGCTTGCCAAATCAACACCATCGCTCCCGGTGAAGTTGCTGCCGCAGCCAAAGTGCTGGGCGTCCCGATCGTTCATCTTTCCACCGACTACGTCTTCAACGGCGAAAAGCCCGCCCCTTACGTCGAGACTGATCCGATAGCTCCGCTAAACTATTATGGCGCGAGCAAAGCAGCCGGCGAAAAGGCGGTCGCGGGCCAAGCGCCGAACCACGTCATTCTGCGCCTTTCCTGGATCTATAGCCCCTTCGGAAAGAATTTCGTGCGCACGATGCTGCGTCTCGCGAAGAGCCGCGACACGATCGATATTGTTTCCGATCAGCATGGCACGCCGACTTCAGCCTTCGATGTCGCGGATGGGATTATCAAGGTCGTACAAAATCTTGTCGCGCGCCCGGATACGGCATCGCTCCGAGGCTTGTTTCATATGGCCGCGGCAGGAGACACGTCGTGGGCGGGTTTCGGGGAGGCCGTATTCGCGGTCTCGAAACAAATCGGGGGCCCGTCTGCGAAGGTCCATCCCATCGAGAGTAGGGATTATCCGCAAGCGGCGAAGCGGCCGGCCAATTCGCGTCTTGACTGCACCAAACTCGCAAAGATCCACGGTGTACGGTTGCCGGAATGGCGATCTTCCCTCAAGTTGTGCGTCGAGCGCATCATCGAGATGGAAGGCTTGGGGGGCAAGCAATGAAGGGGATAATTCTCGCGGGCGGCAGCGGGTCGCGGCTCTACCCGATGACGCTTGCCGTCTCGAAACAGCTCCTCCCCATCTACGACAAGCCGATGATCTACTATCCGCTGTCGACGCTGATGTTGGCGGGCATTCGCGACATTCTGATCATTTCGAATCCGCAGAATGTGCCGATCTTCCGCAATTTACTGGGCAATGGCGATCGTTGGGGAATTGAGCTGTCCTACGCCGAACAACCCCGTCCGGAAGGCATCGCTCAAGCTTACATCATCGGTGCGAATTTTATCGGCGATAATTCATCGGCCCTGATCCTTGGCGACAATATATTTTTCGGCCACGGATTGCCGGAGTTTATGCAGCGTGCATCCAACGAAAGAGCGGCGCCACTGTTTTTGCCTATCAGGTGAGCGAACCACAGCATTATGGCGTGGTGGAATTCGACGCCAAGGGGCATCCGCATTCGATCAAGGAAAAGCCAACGCACCCGAAATCCAACTGGGCATTGACCGGTCTATATTTTTACGATGCCAATGTCGTTGATATCGCGGCAAGCCTCGAGCCTTCGGCACGCGGCGAGCTGGAGATCACGGACGTCAATCGTGCTTACCTGAAGTCCGGCGAGCTCAAGGTCGAGAAGTTCGGTCGAGGCTTTGCTTGGCTCGACACGGGAACGCCGGAAATGCTGCTCGAAGCAAGCGAATTTGTGCGCACGCTCGATCGCCGTCAGGGCATGAAAATCGCCTGCCCCGAGGAAATCGCCTATCGATCCGGATGGATCACCGACGATCAACTCGCGTCTCTCGCCGCGAAACTGGGAAAAAACGACTATTCGCGTTACCTGCAAAAACTCATCGGTAGCCGCGACAGTCATCGGCAGTGATCGCCGGTTTTCACGCAGCGAAATCCAGACATTAGGTTTCTGTTAACGAATGGCGGCGAACCTCATGGTCGAGGAGTCGCGCCATGATGAACCTCTTTATACTTAGCGTCCTCGTCGGCGCCGTATTGGGGATGCGCCTCAGAGTTATGATTCTGGTTCCGGCGATTGGGTTTTTTCTCATCGGTATTGCGGCCATCGGCACCGCGCGCAGCGACCAACTCTCGTCGATCGCAGCAGCCGCAGTCCTAGCCGCAATCAGCCTACAATTGGGCTATCTCGCCGGCAGCGCAACGCGTTTTGTGATGTTAATCGCTCGTAAGGCTCGCCGCATCGAAGGCTCTGCGAAGCGGTCACAAGTCGTCCATCAAGCGTTCCGCCCTTGAGTTGAACGCTCTAATTTACGGCCGCGCTGATGACAATGTTGACAGCAATGTTGTGCATGCGGGTTGTCACCCGCAAAACAATCTAAATTCGTTTCAATATTTCTCGCCTTTAACGTTCAGCTAAAGATTTATCCGCGCAAAGGTTGCAGTCCGAAGTTTGGATCGCCAGCCAGCCAACTGTATCATTCGATTCCCGCCAGCATTGCTAACGATCTACTCGCTTACCGTTATGAGCTCCTTGATCGTCTTGGGTTCGATACGTTTGGATGATTCGAGGCGCTTATATTCCTTCAGGCTGACCAAGCGCCCGAGATTTTTATCAATTCGAGCGTCAATGGATGCCTCCAGTCGGTAGATCTTGGCGAGATGGTCGATCATCGGCGATTTTCGCGAAACCTCTTTCGATTCCGGCGACGTTTCAATCCTTGATTCCGCTGGTGCGCGTCCAAAGCAATGCAGCATCAGGCTTACCATTCTCTGAAGGTCCGCTTTGGCGTCTGTAAGACACTGCTGAGAGTCCGCATGAGAGAAGGTTCGGACAACGCCTTTTCGACGCGCGCGTGAATGTCATCTAGCTCGATCGATAGCTTTTGCCTCGCATCCACCAACATCTTTTCGTCTTTTTTAGCCTCGCCTTCCGTACTGCCTGAAGTGTCTTCGACAGGGAGGGTTGGGTTAAACGATTCCCGCTGCAACCGAACCAACCGACGTTTCTGTTGCCACAAGCGGCCTATCTCCAAAACTGTTTCCTCTTCCGTGCGACCGTGCGGATCAAGTTCTGCTTTTAGGTCGGCATGAAGTTTTTCAAAATCACCTTCATCTTCACCTGGTAAGACAACGTCATTGGCGTAAACCCCATGCACCAGCGCGTTTCGCTTGCGGAAATCTGATGTGGGTGCGCCGTTATTTTTGTGATCGTCGTTTGTTGGTATCGCTTCCGTCATGACTGGCTCTCCCGGCTTTGCTTGCGATCCGATGGATTAACGCTGGCTTCCTCGCCCTCCTCACCGGCGACCTTTGACGGCTCTAGCGGAGGAAACTCTTTCTCCCCAAATATCATCGACTTGAGTTCGTCGTCGGTGTAGTTGGCCCCCTCGAGCCGCAGCAAGTTAGCTCGCAGCACACGGGTCATGAACAGCAAGGGGTCCCGATTTCTTTCGGGATCTCCATTGTTTTCTCCAGTACATCGAAGGCCTCGTACAATTCTTGAACGGTCATCTGCCTATTCTCAATAAGCTTCTAAATCACCACAAAGAGCGGTAAACAAAATCCGTTCAATACTGCGAGTTTAGGATCGTTTAATATTGGTTTTTCTAGTTTTGGCTTTACGAAAATCATTTCTGTCTCCTCTTGAGGAGCATGAACGACGCGCGTGCGCCGATCGTTACTCTCACTGATGGACCAAATATGAGCAGCGCGGCCCAAGAAGCAATACCGAGGACTCGCAAGATCAGATTTATTTCCTATTTAAAAAAAATCATTCCCCGTAAAATAATTATTCCCCGTAGGGGGGGTAGCTTAAAATATTCCTTGTATAATTTCTTGTATAATTTTATTTTGATCACGCACTCGTTACTAATCATACGACGGCTGAGATTAATCACGCGGACTAGTGGCACCCTAAGAATCCGGTAATTCGTTTCCAACCGATCACCTTGGTTGCAAGGTTTGGAACAGGTGCTTCTAGCGATCGCTATCGTAATCATTGATTTTCTGCGATGCAATTCCTGATTGAACTCTTAGCTGCGTCCCTTCCCAGAGCGTTCTCGCGATCTCCATCGGTTCAATCCCCATGTCGTGCCACCATGCCGGCTCGTTGCCCGAGTGGTGAAGCTGCCGGTGATGTTCCCTGCAGAGCGGCACTGTGAATTCATCGCTGACCTTCATGCCAAGCCCCCTAGGCTGTGCAAAACGAAGATGATGCGGGTCTGAGGGCTGCCGCTCGCACAGAAGGCAGGGCTGCGAGGCTACAAATCTAAGATGGTCCTTATCCCGATTGCGCCGAGCGGCGCCGAACTTCAGCACCGACTTATCAATTCCGTTCCCCTTGGTTGTACCCGGCTCCTGTGACCCAGGTTGCTGAGCCTCGGCGGACGTCGTCGGCACGGGCTCCGCCGTTGGCGCGTCTTTGGAAGCCTCGCGCGTGGATTTTCCTAAGTAGAGGGCAAGCCCGAACGGCTTCCCGAAGGTCGCAAGCGCGCGTTTGGTGGCATCAGTCTCGGAGATCTTGAGGGCGAGATCGTGGGTCTCGCCGGCCGACATCCCCCTCGCCTCGCCGCATCCGTGGCCTTCACGGACAATCTTTTCGCCGTCAGCGCGCACTGTAATTCTCACCTTCGACGTGTAGACAACAAGGAAGTTGCCGCGGTTTTCTCGCGTGATGACACAGCGGGAGTCGACCGTTTCCCGATCCCAGCCATCGAACCCGAATATCCGGTTAGCTTCAGTTATTGCGTGGCCACCTTCGATATAGGAAAGTTCGCGACCATTGCTGACGCGGCTGCGGATATGCTCGCGTTTCACGTCGCGCCGCAGCGCGTGAAGTTGTTTCGCTGAAAAGCCCATTATTTGCTCCTCACACTCAAAACCGGTTCTGGATTGGAGAGTTGAGCGCCCGGCACGGCACTCCCCTGCTTCAGCTCGATGACCAGCTCCTGCCGCTTGAGCCGAGGCGCCTGCGGCTCCCAATAGGTTGCCGGGATTGCCGCTTCGTCGACAACGACCAAGGAAGGCGTGCCCGGCCGCAGCGAAATCGTGCAATCAGGAGCGGTGATCTTCTTGATGTCCGTCTCCACCATCACGGAGCGGGCAATTTGCCGACGTTTTGCCGCCCTCTCCTCTAGCCGTGCAAAGCGATCCTGCATTTCTTTGATGCGTGCCTTCAGTCCCGAGACGAGCGCTTCATCGACAAGTGCCGCCCGGATGATGGCGGCGAGGATCTCGTGGAGATCGGTTAGGCCCTCGACGGTGTCCGCGAGCGTTACGTCGTCAATGTCTTGTTCTTCGGCGCGAACGCGATCCTTGAATAGCTCGGTAGATGGTCACAGCAAAAGCGAGATGGTTCATGATTGCATGCCTCTTTTTACCAATCATATTTGATGTGTTTTTACATCATTTACTCGGCTTGTCTAGTGCTCCGAATCATTGATTTCATGGGCTCAATGATGCACGTGGCGCATATACGAGCGGCCAGGGGACTCTTGAATTGGCGGCAGGAAGACCTTGCGCGTCATGCAAAGATCGCGATCGCAACAATACAGAGGATTGAGAAAACTGGACGGGCCGGTAATGGGCAACGTCTCAACTCAGCTGAAAATCCAGGAAGCCTTTGAACGCGCCGGCATACGCTTTATCGACAACGACTCCTCCGGTGGAATCGGTGTCCGGCTCGAATTCCGCGCGACCAAAGGGACGAGCAAAACCTCGATAATATTAGATGGCGTATCGCGTGAGCAAAGCATCCGAGAAGAAACATTTTCGGTCTTTGGATTCACAGGAATTCCCATGGCAGAGCACAAACGAACGCTGGGGGGTGTTGATCCTGAAGACAACATCGCAAAAACGCTTGTTATCGACCAACAAAGGCGGGAAATACGGGATTATTTGGCTCGAGGCCGTCGTTTTGCAAGCTTACGCGAAGATGCACTGAATGATCATTGGATCGCTTCGTATCGTGGATATCTTCATAATCGCAATTTACAACACGAGCGCGATTATCACGATCTCTCGGCGGAATTTGAACTGCGCAAAGTCGTGCTCCCCTACGGACAAGTGAAGCACCTATTCGACGCTAATTTGGCCGAGGTTAAAATGCAGCTTAAATCGGCAACATCATACTCGCGAGAGCTTGAGGAGAAGATTGAAGAGCTATTGGCTTTAGCATTAGCCTCCTACAGCAAATCGAATGATGACGAAGAACCTCTCAGAAAGGTCTCGTGAGCGCGGAACATGGCGCGCGTAACACATTGCCCGATCTACGCCGTTAGTAACCTCAATTTTTATCGCTAACGGGTAGCCCTAATTTCGGAACGCACAACACTTGAATTAAATTTTCAACTAAGTCTCCCCAACTCGCTGAGTTGGAGTTGACGATGTTGCGTATCGAAGATCGGTCGGTCATTGAGTTCTTGCCGCGTGCCATCCTCCTCGTTGGAATTCACGCCGAGCATTCTCGCGAAGCGCAGTCGTCGATTCCCCTCATCAAGTCACAGAGGAGAATGCGATGACGAAACTTAAACTCACTTCCGTGGCCATCATCACCGCAGTGTTGGCGGCTGGTGCGCCCACCGGCGCATCCGCCAAGATGGTAGTAGTTACCCCTGGCAAACACTTCGGTGCTGGTGCCGGTCCGTGGCCCATCTTTGCATGTGCCGGCGGCATCATTACAGCGGCCCTGGTTGCCAACGCTCGTGACAATCGCGAGTTAACGGCGCCTGAAGCCTGGAGCTGCGGTCTCATGTTCTGGTTTTCGCAGCCGACGAACGGGCACTAATCGTAAGGAAAAAAACTACTTAATTCTATCCCGCGCCGCACCAACGGCGCGGGTTTTATTTTTGGTCGGTGTCTGATTAGTTACCGCGCGATCAAAGGTGCGTGGAAAACCGCGCGCTTATAACTACGCAAGTGTATAAGTGGGCTTATGGCTTTTGCATCTCCTCCCATTGCCGTCTGCACGAAATGCGGGATACCAATCTCCAACGCTATTCTCGCCAACGACCGTTGCGGACAGAGGTTCGATGGCTTGCGTTGTAACGGCGTTTATCGAAGTGCCTCGAAAGATAGTGATTGGAAACGCTGCGAGCGATGCGATGGATCCGGGCTGCACGGCAAAAAAAAGCTGTGACGTATGTCACGGTACTGGCTGGCAGTACCTCGGTAGCAAAGGCACTTTCTGATCAATAGATCATCAAAATAAATGCTGGCAGAACCAAGAAGCAGATAGACCGGTGATTCCAGCTCAACAAATTCGCTATCATCTCAAATGGTTAGCGTTGCGTGCGCGGGACAATTAATCTGTTAGCCTGGGCTTGCGGCATGGGATGGGGAGCGCGGTATGAAAAAACTAACGGCAATTCTTCTGGCGGTATCAATTTTGACCGCCGCTACAAATTCGGCATCGGCATTCCCGGTGTCAACGCCCGGAAAAACATTCGCTACCGGACACGCAGGCTTTTGGGTCGGTAGCATCGCGATCACGGCAGTTAGTCTGATTGCGTGCGCGATGATTGTCAGCCGCCAGAGCCACAGAGAATTAAACGCAAAGGAAGTGTTTTGGGCTTCCCTAGTCCCAATGGGATGTTTGCTCGTGCCACGCTGAGCGAGTGGCGAATGAGTTAGAAGCCCCGGCATCGTCCGGGGCTTTTATTTTATGGTCACGTTGCGCATGTCCGCTTTGGGTCAATATCAGACATGAGACGAAACTCGGTGATGGCGAGTATTTAGACTCACCTGAAAAACCAGGACGCCTTTGAACGCGCCGGCATACGCTTCATCGACAACAACTCGTCCGGAGGAATCGGCGTTCGACTAGATACCGCGCGACCAAAGGGGCGTGGAAAACCGCGCGCTTAGGACTACGCCATTGCGCCCGTTTTTGTCTGCTTTTGGGGTAAGAGCGGACACCACAAATTTACGCTGTCATGTCCGCATTTGACCCATAGCGGACAATCAAAAAACAGAGTTACGTTTGCCATGGCGACGAACTCCGTTGACAATCTCAAGGCGCGGTTTTGTAATGCACGCATGGGGACTGCGATCTCCCCACGAGGCGACATGCCGAAGTATCGCGTCCACCCAAAGGTAAGGACGCGGCATGGAAACCTCTCTTCTCAGCCTCACAATTTTTCTAGTAGCAACTTTTGTCAGCGCGTTTGTCGCGGGCCTTTCAGGCTTCGCGTTCGGCCTAGTTGCAGCGTCTGTTTGGCTCTACATCCTAACGCCTATTCAGACCGCAACGCTCATCATTGCATTCGGTTTAATCGTTCAGGGTTATTCCGTTTGGAAACTCCGGCACGCCCTAAATTGGAAAATACTCTGGCCCTTTGTTGTCGGAGCAGCATTTGGCGTGCCCATCGGCGTGACGATTTTAGGAACTTCAAATCCAGCATACACGCGCATTGGTATCGGCGTCTTTCTCGTTCTCTATAGCCTCTACGCACTGTTTCGGCCGGCGATGAAACCAATCGTCGTGGGAGGTGGAGTTGCGGACGCGGGAGTTGGCTTTCTTAACGGCGTCTTCGGCGGCATTACGGGACTTGCCGGAATTTTGGTGACAATCTGGTGCGGGCTGCGCGGGTGGCCTAAAGATCAGCAGCGCACAGTATTTCAGCCGGTCGCAGTCGCAGTCTTCGCGATGAGCGCTTTCTGGCTTGGAGCTAAAGGCGCAATTACTAACGACACGAGCCGTCTGTTCCTGCTTGGCTTACCGGCGCTGCTTGCAGGGACTTGGGTTGGTTTGAAAGTTTACGGCAAAATCGATGAAGCGGTATTCCGTAAGGTCGTGCTCGTTTTACTGATTTTTTCCGGCATCGCTCTTATCGTTTCCTCACTTTAAGAGCGGGAGAAACCCAATGTCGGCTTCTGGCGCTTAGCGGACGTACCATCCGTATCGAGCTATGTCCGTTGTTGGGGGCAAAGCGGACATCGATCTGATTTTTAGCCATGTCCACTTATGACCCAAAGCGGACATTCGCGATGTCAGCGTCAATCTCGGTGAGTTTGCCTTGACAGCTTGCCAGCCCCGCAGCCAACGATTTTCGCCAGGAGGAGCTTCGCGATGACCATCACCATTACCGCCTTTGAACGGTCACCCGATGGCGGCAAGGGACTGGCGCGTGATACACGCGTTCGCTGGGCGCTTGAAGAAGTGGGCCAGCCTTACGAGGTTCGGCTTGTTTCGTTTCGTGCGATGAAGGAATCCGCGCATCTGGCGCTTCATCCTTTCGGCCAGATTCCGACCTATGAGGAAGGCGATCTCGCCCTGTTCGAGACAGGAGCGATCGTGTTCCATATCGCCGAGCGCCATGCAGGCCTGCTGCCGGAGGATGCCAATGCCCGGGCACGTGCGATCACATGGATGTTTGCCGCGCTCAATACGGTGGAGCCGCCGATCCTTGAACTCGGAACCGCCAGGCTCCTGGAGAGCGATAAGCCCTGGAGTAAGGAGCGCCTGCCTCTGGTCGAGGATCGCGTCCACAACCGGCTGCATCAACTTTCCGATCGCCTGGGCGATGCCGACTGGCTCGACGGTGGGTTCAGCGCGGGTGACCTGATGATGGTGTCGGTGCTGCTCAGGCTAAAATCATCGGGCATCTTGAACGGATTCCCAAACCTGTCCGGCTATGTCGCCCGCGGCGAAGCGCGGACCGCCTACAAGCGGGCTTTCGATGCTCAAGCGGCGACTAACACCGGCAAGCCACCGGCCGGCTGATTGAGTTCCGTCCTGGGCTCGAAGTCGTCATCCGAGTTTTCGTTCAGTTTATGGGTCCTGACCCTAGTCACCCAGCAATCAGCATGATGTCCGCTATTGGCACTTAACGTCGTTCGCCGCATATCCCCGATTTGGTCGCTATCGGAGGCATAGCGGACATTGTTCGGCACTGGCGCGGAATGCGTCTGTAGCGAATGACCCAAAGCGGACAAATGAGAGTGTGATGTCCGGGTTTGTACAATTCTATCAGCATACCTGACCCATTGATCTGCATCATCGCGCATAACGATTTAGGGGGTTATTATTTTATATAAATAGCGATTAAGTGATCCGCTCACCATGCGGAGGATCATGACGAGGTTATGGGTCAGCATTTCTGCGTTGCTCATAGCGGCGGGCCTTTTTTTCGTTGGAGCGGTGCCAAACGCCGTGGCAAAAGAAAAAAAATCAACCGCTAAGACTGAGACCTGTCCGTTACCGTTTTGTACGACTAACCCGGGCAAGACATGCACAACTATCAGCGACCCTAATTTGTCATACTTTTGCGGGTATCAAGTAAATACCCCCTATAGGAAATAATAATTCATAAAAGGTCCGTTTATATTTTGTCATGCTTGGCCAAGCCGTGGAGAAATACAATAAATCGGCGCAACGTTCTCAGTCTTTCTGCCCTTACGGCGTTGGGGCTTGGCTTGCTGCAAGGCAACGCGGTTGCCCAACAGGCAGCGGACATGGAGGGGGTGAAAGCAGCGAGCAAAGCCTTTTACGCGGCGTTGGCGGTGATCGACGATGGGGCTGCCATGGAAAAGGTGTTTGCTCATACACCCTATGTCACCTACGTCGGCCCGCGAGGCAAATCGATCATCGTTGGCTGGGATGCCTTCAAGAAGTACTGGCCAGAGGTGAACAAACTGCTCTCGTCGAGAAACGGCTCGCTGTCAGATCAGCATGTTCACGTCAATGGCAATCTCGCGTGGGAGATGGGCGTCGAGACTGGGCAAGAACAAACGAAGGACGGCATTGTCTGGCCGATACCCGACTGGATCGCAACCAACGTCTACGAGAAAATAGACGGTCGCTGGCTCATAGTTTCCCACCACGTGCAGCCGAAACCACAGTAAGCGCCAAGTCGGACACAACGACCTCTGTGGCTTCTTAGGCACAACCCTCAGAAGGGCCGAATTATAAGGTCTGAAGTGTTGTCCGTCGTTGCACAATCCCGAGTGCGGGCGAGAAAGCTAACGCGGTACTGAGTGACGCTGGAAGTCGAGATGTCCGCTTCTGGCACTTAGCGGACATATCCGCCGCGCCGACATATGTCCGCTATTGGGGGAAAGCGGACATCGGATGGCTCTGGTGCGGAATGTATCGGTCGCGAATGACCCAAAGCGGACATTGAAAGCGGCTTTTGAGGAAACGGCCCCGCCCGGCAATAGCGGGCGGGGTTCCTAATGAGATGTCAGTGAGTTCGAGCGACTTGGCCATTGAGCTGATATGCGCTCACGCCGCATGCCTGATCGCCAATCTCCGTTACGTAAGCGCGTCTCGGCGCAAGCGAGGTAGATCCGGGTACGGGCGACAGATAAGCGACCTCAATTGTCTGGCCGTCCTTTACGGCGAACATTTGCTCGCCGAAAGGTGAACCCCAGATGTCTTGCAGCCACCGGACGTCCCAATCGACCATCGCTTCGTGCGCAGTGAACTTGCCGTTGTTGCGATTAAAGCAGAAGACGAAAAGGTCGCGATCGCGGAACGCGGGGTCGTTGTGGTTGAATTTGGCTATGGCGCCGCCTTTGTCGGCCTTTACGGCTGCGATCGCGCGTTGAAGCATTGCTTTCGCTTCGGCTAAGCTGCCGTATTCCTCGGCGGACGACGCCCTGCCCCAGCAGGCAAGGCTCGAACTCAGGAGCGCGATCCAGAGCATCATTCGTTTGAGCATGGGTGTCCTCCTTTGAATGGGAGGTCAGCCTGAACCCCTGCAGAGCGGAGGTCTTTGGGATAGTCTTGGTTTATTGTTGGGATTTGCGTGGTTTTCTAGGCCAATACCGTAGCAAAGACGCCAAATGATCTACGATTTCGAGGGCTATTCGCTCGACATTGATCGGCGAGAATTACGTTCGGGGAAAAATCTTGTGGCGGTTGAGCCGCAGATTTTCGACCTTTTGACATTTCTGATCCGCAACTGTGATCGCGTCGTCAGCAAGGACGATCTCATTTCCGAGGTGTGGAAAGGACGCATCGTCTCAGATTCAACTCTAAACAGCTCTATCAACGCCGTCCGCCAGGCCATCGGCGACAGTGGCGAGACGCAGCGGTTTATCCGCACCATCCCGCGCAAGGGATTTCGCTTCGTTGGGACCGTCCGGCAAGAAGCCAAGAGCCAGAAATTAAAGCCGGCGCCGCCGGCAACCGAAGAAGCCGCGTCATCAAAAACGGATGGGGCGCTCTCGCTTCCGGACAAGCCGTCCATCGCGGTGCTGCCCTTCCAGAATTTGAGCGGCGATATTGCGCAGGAATACTTCGTTGATGGAATCGTCGAAGACATCACAACGGCCTTGTCGCAATTTGGCCAGCTCTTCGTCGTGGCTCGCAGCTCAAGCTTCACCTATAAGGGTCGCAGCGTTGACGTTAAGCAAATCGGCCGAGAACTCGGGGTGCGTTATGTGCTTGAAGGCAGCATACGCAAGGTAGCAGGTCAGGTGCGCATTACAGGACGGCTCATCAATTCGCCGACTGGAGTGCAGCTCTGGACGGCTCGCTTCGACGGGGCGCTCGACCAAGTTTTCGATTTGCAAGATCAGGTTACTTCGGGTGTGGTCGGCGTCATTGCGCCGAAAATTGAGCAAGCCGAGATCGAACGCGCCAAGCGAAAGCCGACCGACAGTCTTGATGCCTATGATTACTACCTGCATGGCATGGCAAGCATCCAGGAGGATACAAAGGAAGCAAATGACGAGGCTCTTCGTTTGTTCGGAAGAGCCATAGAACTCGACCCCAACTTTGCTGCGGCCTATGGGATGGCGGCTCTGTGCTATGTCAGCCGTCAATGGAAGCGCTGGATGGTCGACCCGCAAAAGGAACTGGCCCAAGCTGCATGCTTCGTGAATCGCGCCGCCGAATTGGGCCGCAATGATGCAATGGCGTTGTCTTCTGCCGGAATGGCGCTCGGGCTCGTCGTGCGGGATCTCGATCGGGCCGTTGTTCTGCTTGACCGATCGCTACTGTTAAATCCAAACCTTGCTATCTCTTGGGTCCGCAGTGCGTGGGTAAGAATTTTCCTAGGCCAATTCGATTTGGCAATTGAGCACGCCAGCCGCGCGATGCGTCTCAGTCCACTTGATCCATTTCTGGTCGGAATGCAGACAGCAATAGCCTTCGCTCATTTCTGTGCAGGGCGCTACGACCAGTCAGCTGCGTGGGCGAAAGGGGCGGTGAAGGAACAACCCGCCTTTGCCCCCGCGTTGCGCGTGCTCGCAGCCAGCAGCGCCTCACTAGGGCGGATGGACGAGGCGACGAGGGCGCTTGCGAAATTAAGAGAGACCGGTGCCCCAGTGCATATTTCCGAGCTGTGGCATTTTTCGTTTCGGGAATCGAAGTATTTTGCGAAATACGCTGAGTCGTTGCGAAAAGCCGGCTTTCCGGAATGATGCCGCCTAGGGTTTACACCGAGTGTGGCCTGATGTCCGCTTTTGGCACTTAGCCGACACGCCAACTCATTCGTCGGATGTCCGCTTTCGTGGGTAGAGCGAACATGACGCGTACATCGCAGAAGTGAAGCGATTGACCCATCTCGGACATTGCTTCCACCGCGCTTAAGGTTTCGCAATGGTGCTAGTAGCCATAAATCATGACACCAATGAAAAAAGTGACGTACGGTATAGAATAAAAGACAATCGCTAGGCCTGTGATGATTGTCGCGGCCAGCAGATGCTTGTTGGTGGCTGCAAGAACAATCGCCGTAATCGCAAGTACAGGCCCGATCACGCCTTCAGACAAGGCGAAAAGTATGTTGAACCAACGCGCATCTAATGTGGTCAGAATTTTTATATTGAGCGAAAAGCCATCGGAAAATAGCCAGATCGTTAAACCGGCAACGACAACAATGATCAGGCGAAGCAGAATGTTCATGGCGTTGAGTTACAAGGCAGCAGTTATACTCTCTCTCGCAAGGTTTTAATCCACGCGCTGTTACTTCAGATTTTAGTACAGACCCGCCACCATGTCCGCTATCGACCGCTTTTGGCACTTAGCCGACATCCCGCCGCGTCCGCTATTTGGTCGCTATCGGAGGCATAGCGGACATTGATCGGCACGGGCGCGGAATACATCGGTAGCGAATGACCCAAAGCGGACATGCGCGACTCGGTTACATAATAAATGAATTCCGCTGGAACGGAATTCTCTTTTTTACTTAGTAGCAGCATTAGGTAAAGTCCGAGGTACCCTTAAAATACCTGCCGCGCCAGACGCAGGTCGAACGGCACTCGGCCAGAGATCTTTCGCACGTAAGCACCGCGGATGAAATCTGGTAGTGTCACTTCTGCATTTAATCTAAAGTAGACATCCTTGACGGTTGAACTTGACACTCTTTGTCCCAAGATGGTGCTTAGCAATAAAATTCTCCGGCTGATCTGAACGCCGCCCCGCTGCGGTTTCCTTCCGCGACAATTCTCAGCACAAAGCAAATGGAATAGAATTGGTAGACGGAGTATGAACTTGAAGAAGCGCCGGCCATATTTTTGGGCAGCCACCGATATCCCCATTCTTCCTACCGCAACTGCCGCACTCGCGGCCGGCATCTTCATTTTGGACACGGCGACCGGGTTAGATATCGCCGTCGACGTCCTCTACGTCATTGTCGTCTTGATGGCTGCCGGCTTTTGTCAAAAGCGCGGCATCATAATTGTATCCGCAGGATGCATGGCGCTCACGGTATTAAGTTTTTTTCTGACGTTTACTGCATCGCCCAGCACCGATGTCATCAACGACGCGCTTGGACTCGTCGCAATCGGCGCCACCACCTATCTCGTGCTGCGAATCAAATCGGCGGAGACGGCGATGCATGCCGCGCGCGCGCAAATCGCCCATATCGCGCGCGTGACAACGTTAGGCGAGTTGACGGCTTCAATCGCCCACGAAGTCAACCAGCCGCTGGCCGCGATCGTGACCAATGGAAATGCCTGCCTGCGTTGGCTCGCCCACAAGCCGCCAAACTTGCAAGAGGCCGAAAAAGCCGTTGCGCGTATTGTCGAAAACGGAAATCGAGCAAGCAACATTATTGAGGGCGTCCGTGGCCTGGCAAAAAGAACTTCGATGCAAAAAGAGCATCTGAATATCAACAAACTCATTCACGAGATCATTAGTCTGACAATAACCGAAGTTCAGCAAAATCGAATTTCATTGCGTACCCAACTTGCCGATGACCTGCCGCTCGTCCTGGGCGATCAAGTCCAGTTACAGCAAGTCCTTCTGAACTTGATCCTCAATGCAATTGAGGCCATGTATTCAACCGCTGAAGGCTCGCGAGAAATGCTGATTAGCACGGTAGAAAACGAACCGGGGGATGTAACTGTCGCCGTTTGCGATTCCGGAAGTGGGCTTGAGGCAAATACGTTGAACCGCCTCTTTGACGCCTTCTATACGACCAAACACAACGGTTTGGGCATGGGCTTGGCAATCAGTCGCTCCATCGTTGAAGCCCACGATGGACGGATATGGGCAAAGCCGAACACGTCCCGCGGCGCGATCTTTCAATTCACGCTCCCAACAGTCCGAGAAAGAGAGCCACACCTTGAAGCGGAATCCATCGTCGCAAAAGTATGAGGGTGAGTCGATGCGGCAAGAATTGAAGCCTTTCCGCCTTTATCGCCGTCCGGTGACACTCCGTGAGTGAAGAACAGCCCATTGTATTCGTGATCGATGACGATCCGGCGGTCCGCGACGCGCTGGACAGTCTTCTTCGCTCGGTGGAGCTCAAGGCGCAATTGTTCGGGTCCACACAGGAGTTTCTCGATACCGAGCGGCCCGACGCGCCCGGATGCATTGTGCTCGATGTCAGATTACCGGGTCGAAGCGGACTCGATTTCCAGCGCGACCTCGCAAGATTGAAAATTCATCTTCCGATTATTTTCATCACCGGCCATGGCGACATCCCGATGTCGGCGCGAGCATTCAAGGCCGGAGCCATCGAGTTCCTGACGAAGCCATTCCGGGACCAAGAATTACTCGACGCGGTCATGCTGGGAATCCGTCAAGACCGCGCCCGGCGGGAGAAAATATCGAGTAGCACAAAATTGCAGAAGTGTTTTGACACTTTGACGCCGCGCGAACGAGAAGTCATGGTCCGCATTGCCGCCGGCCGGCCGAACAAGCACGTTGCCGCCGAACTCAAGTTGAGCGAGGTCACGGTAAAAGTCCATCGCGGTCATGTCATGCGGAAAATGCGGGCAAAATCGTTGGCCGACCTCGTGCGGATGGCCGATAAACTCGGTGTGATGGGGCAATAATGGTCTTGATCGTCGCGGCATAAATATGAAATGGCCCCGGCAATGATGCGCCGAGGCCAGCAAGCGGGAGACTACGGCTTCATCAAAACTAAGCTTGTTTGTTGATCCCGCCGCTCGTAGCCGACGTTTTCGGAGCAAACCCGCCATTGGATCTTTCGCCTTGCTTGGTCGCGGCAGATTCCGCTGCCTCTATGGCCGGACTATCGCCATCGGCGGCTTTACCGGCGCTAGGGGGCGGAGGAATTATGCTCACAGGACTTACGCTTGAAACTGACATGCTGTTCCCTTTCCACGAAAATAAAATCCTCGGCGAAAAAGTTTAATAAACACCTAGCAACAGTTGCGCCGTACCGCGAATAAATTTCAGACCGCTACCGGAAAGTCGTAGACGACATACACCTGAGTATAATCGCCAACATCATTCATTCGCTATATCCGATTTTCGCTGGCTTGCGACTTCCGCATCGCAAGATGCTCAAATCTCTATATCCACCGAAATCTCGTAACCGTTAAACGGAGTAGCGCGATGCCCATCAAAGCTTCGAGTGTAATTGTTGATGACGATGCATTCGTTCGAGCGGCAACGATTGGATTGCTCGAGACATCAGATTTTATCGGCGGGGCGTTTTCATCCGCCCATGAATATTTTTTAATTCGCTCGCTTGCATATCTCCGCCTGTCTGATCGCGGAAGTGCGGATGCTGGGAATGGACGGGTATGCTCTTGACGGCGGAATGGTCGCTTGCGTCAACAGGCCCATCGCGAATGAATGGCAATGATATTCGCGTCGATCATATAAGACGTTATCAAATCGCGGTCGCTGCCGGAATTTCCGGTTTGATTCTGATCAGGCTTGTTTGCGCAGCCGAGTTGCCGCTCGCGTTCGACGAGGCGCTTTATTGGCGCTGGTCGCAACATCTGAGCGGCGGTTATCTCGATCATCCGCCGATAAATCCGCTGCTGATCCGGCTGGGGACTTTCCTATTTGGCAACAATGAATTCGGGGTCCGGGTGGCGTCAGTTCTGCTAGGACTGCCCGCCACCTGGGCGGTCTGGCGTGCGGCTACCATCCTGTTTGACGACCCCAATGTTGGCGCCACGGCGGCATTGTTTTTCAATTTGACGCTGGCCATGGCGGGCGGGTCGATCCTTGCTACGCCCGACTCCGCCGTCATGGTGACCACCTGCTTTCTACTGCTGAGCTTGGCCAAACTCGCCGAGACCGGGCGCGGTGCGTGGTGGCTCGCCGTCGGCGTGGCGTTCGGCCTGGGAATGTTCTCGAAGTACTCGACGCTCTTCTTCGCGCTCAGCATCCTGATTTGGGTGCTCGCGGTGCCGGAGCTGCGCAAATGGCTGTTCAGCCCATGGCCGTGGACGGGCGCCGTCATCGCGCTCCTAATCTTTTCGCCGGTTCTCATCTGGAACGCGGAGCATGGATGGGCATCCGTGTTGTACCAAGCTAACCGGCTTGTCGTGCATGCATGGTCGCTGCGCTACTTCGGCGAATTCTTCGTCACCCAACTCGGTTTGGCGACCCCGCCGATTTTCATTCTGGGTTGCATGGGACTGGCGGGCCTGCTGCAATTCCGCACCGAACCCTACATCGCCCGCGCGCTGATCGGCGCCATGGTATGGCCGATAGTCTGCTATTTCGCGTGGCATACTTTCCACGGGCGCGTCGAAGGCAACTGGCCCGAACCCATGTATCCCGCTTTTGCGATCGCCGCGGCGGTGGCTGCAGATCGTCTTCCGTGGCGGGGGGCAGCGTTATGGTGGGCATCATGGTCAAAGCGTCTCGCCGTCCCGGTCGGTCTCATCTTCGCGGCCTTCATTTACTTGCAGGCAATGTTCGCGATGATTCCCATAGGACGCCTCGATCCGACCGCACGCCAGCTCGGTGCCGGTTGGACTATTTTGGCGCCGCAGATCGATGATATTCGGCGCAAGGCCGGGGCGGGCATCGTCCTTACGAAGGATTATGGGTTGGCAAGTTGGCTTGCTTTTTACCTACCCACCCACCCTCCAGTTGAGCAGATCACCGAGCGCATGCGTTGGGTCGACGCGCCGGCGCCGGACTCGAAGCTGTTTCAGGGCCCGATGTTGTTTATCTGTGTGGCGCCGTGCACATGGGAACTCGAGCTACCCCAACTATTCAGTGCCGTCGAACGTATTGCCGTGCTGCCGCGTCAACGACGCGGCGTGACAATCGATGAATATTTGATTTACCGCGTGGCCGACCCGCGCGGTCCGGTCCTGCAGCAGCCATGAGCAGCTCACCTCCAAAACTTTCGATCGTGGCGCCCTGCCATAACGAACAGGCTGGAATTAAAGAATTTCACCGCCGCGCAAGTGCTGCAGCTCACGAGGTCGTTGGCGAAAATTACGAGCTGATCCTAGTGAATGACGGATCGCGTGACACCACTTGGGCCGCGATGCACAAATTGGTCGCGTGCGATCCTCGATTGGTGCTGATCAATTTATCCCGCCGCCACGGTCACCAGCTTGCGCTGACAGCGGGACTTGAAATGTGTCGCGGCGAGCGAGTTTTGACAATCAATTCCGACTTGCAAGATCCGCCCCAGCTCCTCGCGGAGATGTGGCGCCTCATGGACGACGATCGAGTCGACGTCGTCTATGGCTTGCGCGCGGAACGCTTTGGCGAGACGAGGTTCAAACGCTCGACCGCCGCATTGTTCTATTGGTTGCTGCAGCGGATCGGCGACGCCAACATTCCGAGCAACGTCGGAGATTTTCGCCTGATGACACGCCGCGTTGTCGATATTCTCAAATCAATGCCGGAGCAGCATCGCTTTATCCGGGGCATGATTAGCTGGATCGGGTTTCGGCAAATCGCGCTGCTCTACGATCGCGATCCGCGCTTTGCGGGTTCCACCCAATACCCGCTGTCGCGCATGATGATACTCGCCCTTGACGCACTGACGGGGTTTTCGACCGCGCCGCTGCGCATGGCGTCATACGCCGGATTCCTGGTCGGTGCCCTGGGCCTGCTCATGCTGGTCTACACATTAGGAAGTTGGGCGACCGGGCGCGTTGTCGACGGATGGACCAGCCTGACTACGATTGTGCTGATCCTTGGCAGCCTCCAGCTCATATTGTTCGGGCTGCTCGGCGAATATGTCGGACGCATGTATATCGAATCGAAGCGGCGGCCGTTATTCACGATCGATCGTATCGTAACCCATGGTACGGAGAGCCTGACAACGACGCAGCCGGGTCGACGTAATGCGTCTTTCGAAGACAAGGCGTGATCCAGCATCAGGAGAATAACCATCACGGTTAGGATCTCTCGTTCATCCTCGGTCGGCGATTTTGCCCAGCTCATGGGATGCGCCCTTCTAACTTCGACTCCGATCGTCAGAAGAAATCAGGATAGGCATTCATGGCTTTGCTGGTTACGGGCGGCGCGGGCTATATCGGAAGCCATATGGTGCTTGCCCTCATCGATGCGGGCGAAGAGGTCGTCGTGCTCGACGATCTCTCGACGGGCCTCCGGCACGCCGTTCACCCGAAGGCGCGCCTCGTCGTCGGCGATGTCGGCGACGACGCGCTCGTATCGCGGCTGATTGTCGAACACGAGATTGACGCGGTCATTCACTTCGCCGCGCGTATTACTGTGCCGGATTCGGTCGTCGATCCGCTCGGCTATTATCTGTCGAATACCGTGAAAACACGGGCCTTGCTCGCCGCCGTCGTTGCCGCCGGGGTGAAGCAATTTGTGTTTTCTTCGACAGCCGCGGTGTACGGCGCACCCGAGGAAAATGCCAGTCGGCGAGGATGCAACGGTTGCGCCGACGTCGCCCTATGGTTCCTCGAAGCTCATGAGCGAATGGATGCTGCGCGATGCCGCAGCGGCGCATGGCATTGCGTACGTCGTGCTCCGCTATTTCAACGTCGCTGGCGCCGACCCGCAAGGCCGCGCCGGCCCATCGATGCTGAACGCTACACACCTGATTAAGGTCGCGTGCGAAACCGCACTGGGCAAACGCAATCGCGTGGAAGTATTCGGCAGTGACTACCCGACGCCGGACGGCACCTGCATTCGCGATTATATTCATGTGAGCGACTTGGTCACGGCGCATCTGGACGCGTTGAAATATTTGCGCGGAGGTGGCCGTAACCTCGTACTGAACTGCGGCTATGGCTGCGGCTACTCTGTGCTCGAAGTGATCAATAGGGTGAAACAGCTTTCTGGCCGGGACTTTCCGGTGACGCTACGCGAACGCCGCCCCAGCGATCCGGCCGTGATCGTCGCCCGCATTGACAGGATCCGCACGTTGCTTGGATGGGAGCCGAAGCTGGACGATCTTTCGAAGATCGTGACCCATGCCCTTGCCTGGGAGCGCAAGCTCGATCTCCGTTAAAACACGCGGCCCGACCATGTAGTTTAAGTTTTGAGTTGAACGCACTGATTCTGATCGACAATGAATTAAACACATTGGCTGGGAGCTAAGCCAAGGGAGTCGCAATGTGCCGTCCAATGTCCGCTAATGGCACTTAGCGGACATGCCAGCCTATCCGCCGGATATCCGTTATCGGGGGCAAAGCGGACATCGCGCTGACTTGTCATCATGTCCGCTTCTGACCCATAGCGGACACTAAGCAGTTGCATGCAACAATGCTGCCGGAACCGGGACCCGCCAACGGTTTCCGTCTGCAAATCGCTCATGAACGGTCTTCGCCAATGAGGATCGGATCGCAGCAAGATTTTGTGGTGGTTGGCTGGCAAGCAGCATCGCCGCTCGGACTGTTCCCTGTTCATAAATCTCAGAAAGGCGTTCCGGCGTATCGAGATCCCATGCACAATCAATAATCGACAACTCAATCTTGGAAAACCCTGCCTTCGACAAAATCTCTTTAGCTATCTCCCTCTTTGCGAACTGGTGAAAATCAGGTCCTGGAGGCGCGGACACATCGGGACTCCCGTGAGCCTTGATCGCTCCGTAAACGACTTCGAAGCATGGAGAAGTTTCTGGCCCGCACCAAACTGTCATCGCAAATCGCCCGCCCGAACGAAGCACTCGTCGCGCTTCTGATAAGGCACGAGGCTGATCCGGGACATGGCATACACCCAAGTTTGAAACGACGGCGTCAAATTGAGCGTCATCGAAAGGGAGGTCTTGGGCATCAGCTTCAATAAAGGTTGCGCTTGGTACCCTGTCTAGCGCTATCGAAAGCATTACTGGCGAAAAATCGACGCCAACGACTTGGCATCCACGAGCAACTAGTGCCTCGGAGACATTTCCCTGCCCACAACACAGGTCGAGTACCTTGAGGTTCGGTTTGGCCCCGATGGCATCCAAAAGGCTGTCTATCGTCTGATCCGATGCAGAAGCGAAAAGTTGGACATAGCCCGAAGCTCGCGCGGCATCAGCCCAGCCCGTGCGTTCCATGTTTGCAAATGCTTTGAAATCGATCACCGTTGCCCTCATCCCACATCACGGGCTAGAAAACTCTGAGGATCTGGCTCCCAGAGCTAGCTCATTGTTCCGGAGACAGCACCAAGCCAGCGCTAAGGACGTGTTTCGCTCGTTCTCGCTTGATACGAACATAACGCCCTATCATCAATTCGTAATGTCTGCTTTTGGCACTTAGCAAACATATCAACGCGGCAGGCGAATGTCCGCTTACGGGGTAAGAGCGGACACCACAAATTCACGCTGTCATGTCCGCTTTTGACCCAAAGCGGACAATTGAGACGCTTGCTTCCTCGAAAATTCGTCCCTCAATAACTGTTGCCAGCCTCGTTCTTGCAATGAGAGGATACAGGAGCTTTGTAAGGTAGCCATGGTGCGGCACCAGGAAATCAAATACTGCACGACATCAGACGACGTTCGCTTGGCCTATTCGATAATTGGCAAGGGAACGCCCATGGTTCGCACACCGCATTGGTTTGCTCATCTGGAAAGCGATTTGAAGGGACCGATTTTTGGCCATCAAATTCTAGGACTGGCGCATCACCACACGCTGCTGCGCTACGATGGACGCGGACTCGGTCTCTCGCAGCGCGATGTGGGTGAGCTTTCTCTAGATCGCGCGGTCGAAGACCTAGATACAGTGACAAAAAGCGCCGGCATCAACCGATTTATCTTGATCGGACTGTCCCAAGGGGGAGCGACGGCAATTGCGTATACGAGCCGTTATCCTGAGCGCGTAAGTCATTTGATAATTTTTGGCGGGTTTGCTCGCGGCCTGTTGCACCGAGGTCAGCCGGAGAAGCAAAAGGAGGCGCTGGAATTAGCCAGCGCCCTCATTCGTCAAGGCTGGGGCGGCGACGACGATGCATACCGCGAATTCTTTACCTCGCAATTCATTCCAGACGGCACAATCGAGGATCACCGGCGGCTCAATCACATCCAACGAGTTGCCGCCGCGCCAGAAATTGCAGAACAAATCTTGAGAAACATTGCCAACATTAATGTCGCTGACCTGTTACCTACGATACGAGTACCAACTCTCGTCATGCATTGCCGCGGCGACCTGCGCGTTCCGTTTGACGTCGGTCAGGAGATTGCGGGTGGCATACCGAATGCAAAATTTGTTTCGCTGGAAAGCCGAAATCACATGATTCTTGCGAATGAGCCCGCCAATCGACAGTTCTTTGATGCCATCGCATCATTTCTTGATGAGCCTCCAATTCGTGGGCCGCTCCCCGGGACCGCGACTGTTATCGAGCGCCTAGAACGGAGCATTGGCACGATTGAGCGCAACTGGCTCATCAAAGTGTTCGTCATTCTCGCCGCCATCACGGGCGTAGCGATCTTTTTCGTCGAAATGTGGAAATTGTTCGAGCACGGATGAATTTTTAAACATCTGTGTTCGCGAAATTCGATTCCGCACGCACAACTATGTATGTGCATGTCCGCTTGTGGCACTTAGCGGACATAGGAGAGCCACCGGCCAATGTCTGCTTTCGGGGGTAAAGCAGACATCGCATGTGGCACAAAGCCGACGTTTGAGAGACACCGTTGAATGTCCGCTTTCGGCGGGAATAAACAAAAGAAGCAGCCCAAGCCTTAGCGAGTCTCCCCGACCCGTTCGGCTCGAGCTGCCTAATGACAGGTTGCACCCGTAGGAGAAGGTACCTGCCTATTGGCGGGTAGCACCCAGAAGGAGAAAGTGGTTTCCCGCCTGTGGGGCTTTTCTACTCCCCCGATAGCCCGGCGCATTGCTGTAGATCAAAAGTCCGAAGGGCCGTTATTTCCAACGTGACACTCCGGGGGAACTATTCGCTATCCAAGCCCTATCGACCGATTACAACCCCCATAAACACGCCATTCTCTAACTCGATCACATAACGCGGGCTTTGCCCGCGGATATACTGCTACGAGACCCGGTGATGGGGGGGTGTTTAGTTTCACATGAAGATTCAACAAGCCATTGAACGCGCCGGTACACGCTTTATCGACGCTGACGCCTCCGGTGGAATCGGTGTCCGATTAGATTCCGCGCGACCAAAGGGGCGTGGAAAACCGCGCGCCTAGCCTCTTTCGCGAACGGAGAAAAGAAAGACCAAAATAAAATGCCCCGGATGATGCCGTGGCCTGGTCGTCTTGCCTGCAACCAATCTCGGGCCACGGATGGAGCTTCGCGGGCATCAGTTTCACGGCGTATCGCCCGTGAAGGTGCTCGCCTCGGCATAAAAAAGCCGTCTTCTCAGCACTAATTTTGCGATCGACGGGGAAAAGCCATGAAAAAAACCATTGCTGCAATCATTGCATGCTTTGCGCTGTTTGTTGGCGTTCCCAGCGCTTCGGCGAAAGTGACGATTCTCGCGACCGATACCCCGGACACGGTTACGGCCGGCGGAACCGTCACACTCAGTCTCACGATCGACTTATCCACAACCGGTGCGAAATTTTTCGATCCCGATATAACCGGCGGGTTCATCACGCTGTTCTCCGGCGACGGGCAGAAACACACCTTCAAGATCGATCCGGCAGAAACGACGGAAACATTTACGTGGGAATTCACCTATGACAAGCCCGGCAGCTATATCCCGAAATATAAGGGCCTGGTGCTTTTCTCGGAGAAGTTCAAGGAATTCGAGCATGAGGAGAGGTGCAGAAAGAAAGAGGGCTGCGAGCCAGAGTTTGAGATTGAAAAGGTCTTCAAGCATCGTTTCGTGCATGGCGATTTCAATGACCCGCAAGTGGACGTCGCGGCCGCCGCGCCAGAGATTTCGACCTGGGCGATGATGCTGATCGGCTTTGTAGGCATGGGATTTATCGCTTATCGTCGCGGAAAGAAAAACGCCCCCGCGCTCGATATCGCGTAATCAGCAATAGCAAATCAAAATCTTCACAGCCCCGGCATCGTCCGGGGCTTTTTATTTAGTGATCGCGTTGCGGATGTCCGAGATGGGCCAAAAGCGGAAGTGGCGCCCTTGAATTGGGATGTCTGCTTTACCCCCGAAAGCAGACATTGCTCGCCGCGACTGGCACGTCTGCTAGTGACCCAAAGCGGACCTCAGATGGGTGAGGTGATCACCCCTGCTTCGCCATTCGCTTGGTGTCGGGAGGTAACGAGACCCAGGGGTGGCGTGTCTCCTCCCACACCGAGATGGTCGGCGCCGGGAAATTTGGGTCGGCGAAGTTGCCTATGGCAACGGCGACAAATTCCGGAAAAGCTTCGTTTTCTAAGTAGACAATAGAGCCGCAGGTCGAACAGAAATAATAAGTCAGCGTATTGCCGCTTTCGCCCGTCCGCTTCCACGCTGTCGCTGTACCATTGAAGGTGATCTGCTCGCGGCGGAACCGCGCTTGGTTGCTGATGACGGCGCCGGTGCGGCGCTGGCACTCCCGGCAATGGCACATGGAGATGCGTAATGGTTCGCCCTCAACTGTGAGGTGAAGCTGCCCGCAAGAGCAGGCGGCGCGTCGGGTCGTCATGAGGGACGCTCCTAGAACCCGTTCTGCCTGTGAGGGTAAGGGCTCCCGCGCCAAATAACATGCGAATAAATGGCCGCTCTAAGTAATTCTGTGGGGTGTGGCCCAAAACCCACAGCTAACTAATTACGCTAATCGTCCGTCGGCTTCTTACGCTATTTCCAGCGATTAGCGCGAGGTCCGCTGTTGGCACTTCGCGACAATTTGGACCCATGCTTTGAGTGGTCGCTATCGGAGGCATAGCGGACATTGATCGGCACTGGCACCGAATGGCTGGGTCGCGAATGACCCAAAGCGGACATTCGCGACACGGCTACTAAATGAAACGCGAAACTCACGACTTGGCGGCGGGCAAGCCGATCAGCGGATGGCGGTGATCACGTGGGCCCGGATGCGCGCTTCAACGGGACCGTTTCCAAATCGCCGCGCCACCGCTTGAGCGCACGCTTGCGTCGCGACTTCGAGGCCCGAGGGATCGAGCGCCTCGATTTCGTTTCGCAGCGGCGTTCCTTGACAGTAGGCAATGGCGGGATCGCGCGGCGAGGGGGCGCGGCTTATGTCGTCCGTCGTCTCGATGGAGATCGATGCGAAACCCGCCATGGTCAACTCTTCGCGGATCTTTCCCGCATCGTGATAGCCGTGCGGGGTGCGGGCCAGGAAGCGAGGCGGATTTTGCGGAAAGCGTGTTGCCAGCGTCTCGGTCACGACATCAGCGAACTCATTGTCGGAGATTTGGTCCCACGCATTGAAAAAGAAGCGGCCGCCAGGCTTCAAAACGCGGCGCGCCTCCTTGTAACCCTGGACCTTGTCGGGAAAGAACATCACGCCGAACTGGCACGCCACGGCGTCAAAGTTTTGATCCTCGAACGGCAGCGCCAGCGCATCGGCCTGCCGCCACGTGATCCGACGCTCGCCCGGCTGTCTCGCCGCGGCATAATCCAGCATCGGCTGGTTGAGATCGGTTACCACAATACGCGCGTCCGCAGGAAGCCTCGATACGATTGCGCGCGTAAGGACACCGGTTCCCGCCGCCGTCTCCAGGACCTCCTGCGGTTTGACTTTGGCCAGCCGCTCGGCGAGGTCGCGCGCATAGGGTTCAAAGATGAGGGGAACGAGGAAACGATCGTAAACCTCGGGGATCGATCCCGCGAATAGCTTGTCAGTCGCTGCCATGGTGCTTCTCCAGTCAACTAACGCTTTTAACCCAAAGCTCAGATCATTGATTGCGGCTTTGGAGAAAGTGAGGTTGAGCCCCTTTGACGAGCCAGTGCTGCAACACAGTTCGCCTCTTCGAATCGGCGTACGAGCTGCTCCTGGTCAAAACGCCGCTCGCTGAGAGTCTCTGGTTCCCATTCGCTTCGTTCGGCAGCGAAGAAATCGCCGCCATAGACGTGGATTGCGGCTGTCAGTCTGGGAATGGGATTGATCACGGAATGGATGATGTTGTGTCCTAGCGGCTCAGCATCACGTTCACTCAGCGCTTTCGCACCCACTGCCTCCAACTTTCCATTTCCACCCAGAGGCCGACGCCAGAAGATGTTGTCCTCGCGCCCGCTGTAAATTCCGATTACAGCCCACATTCGATGGTCGTGGGGCAGCAGCACCATATTAGGCCCCCAGGTGATATTGAGAACGGTCAGTTCATCGGAGCGGTAGAGTGGCTGGAGCCCAGCACGCTTTGGTTCCCCTAATTCTTTGAGGATTGCTGCCGGATCTGCGACCGCACGCGCGACCACCTCGCGCACCAATCTGTGAGATCTATCTGCTGCCAGCGCGCTACGGCAATCGATGACGAATTGGTCGCGATCAAACGTTGCCCAAACCTTTTCCTTCCGCGGTGTTAGAACGGCCATAGTGTCCCTCCTTCGATTTTCATGCCGCCAGCCTGGTCCATGAGCCGAACGACAAATGCGGGCGCTTTCAGGTGAATTGAGCCATCGCGCTCGATGGGTAGTGTGGGCTGCAACGCGATACATAAGGGCGCTACATCCACCATCTAACAAGTCTGTTTTCCGAACTGGTCATTCCCATCCGGGCATGCTTCAATCGTTGGCATGGGCAATGGTTACGGACAGTTCTGTCCGATCGCGAAGGCTTCTGAAGTATTCGCCACGCGCTGGACGCCGCTCATCATGCGCGAGCTAATGACCGGCATTCATTCGTTCAATGACATCCACCGCGGCGTTCCTTTGATTTCGCGTGCAGTGTTGGTCGCGCGCCTACGCGAATTGGAAAATTATGGAATCATCGAGCGGCGCCGGCGTGAGGGGGGAGCCGGTCACGAATATTGGCTGACACCAGCCGGTAATGCTTTTCGCTCAGTTATGAGCGAGCTCGGCCAGTGGGGTCTCGTTCATGCTCGCGACAGCATCAAATCGACTGACCTTGATCCGACCATGTTGTTATGGGGTTTTCGTAAGCGCTTAATTCTTAATGCGTTGCCGGACCGTCGTGTGGTTGTGCGTTTTGAATTCTCGGGCGTGCCGGCGAGCCGCACGAAATTCCGTATCCTATGGTTGGTGCTGGAGCGCTCGGGTGCCGATGTGTGCGTCAAGGATCCGGGCTTTGCAGTTGATCTCATCTTCCGCGGAAACATCGCCGATTTCGTCAAGGTATATCTCGGCCATGCCCTCTGGCGTGACATGAAGGGCAAGGCCTTGACGATCGAGGGGGATCGCAAGTTAGCCAAGCAAGCCCCCAGTTGGGTTCGCCTAGACAAAGTGGTTGGCCGAGATTTCCCAATGGTACGCTTGGCAGCCTAGACCCATTTGTCTTGCAATCATCCGCATGTCGGCTTCTGGCACTTAGCCGACATCCCGCCTCGTCCTCTATTTGGTCGCGATTGGAGGCATAGCGGACATGATCGTCGCTAGCGCGAAATGCGTCCGCAGCGAATGACCCAAAGCGGACACTGGCTTGGCCGGCCGTTGAGCACGTGCATCATCCCAACAATTCACCAAGACGTCGCTTCAATTCTTCCTTGATCGGCTCCGACGCTTTCAGGATCTCGTCTGCGCGCAGAAAATCAAGCGAGCCGAAAACACCGACAGCGGGTCGCAAGAGGATGTCCGGAGCGCTTCCTTGAAGCTTTCCGCTGACGATCGTGTGCGTCATGATGTCCAATGCCAGGAACAATGCATTGATCGGGGAAGGTATCGCTCCTTCAGCACATTCGATGGACCGAGTGATGTCTACCGCTACAATGACATCCGCCGTGTGGCGCAAAGTATCGAAGGGCAGAGGATTGACGGTCCCTCCGTCTATCAACAATCGATTATCGTGAAGTACCGGATGCAATACGCCCGGGATCGCCATTGATCCGGCGACTGCGGAGCGCAGCGAGCCCGAATGGATAACCCGCTCCACGCGATTCCAGACGTCGGTCGTTACGACGTAGAGTGGAATCCGAAGGTCCTCGAAATGTTGCGGCACCTTCTGCGGCAGGAACTCTTTGGCAATGGCAGCGGCGTCGAGTTGGGCGACTAAGCCCCGCAAGGAGTGCGACTCGGTAAACCGCTTCCGCACATCTTCTAGCTGCAGGGATAATACCCGTCGCACAACGTCCGAGCGCTTGAAGAGCGTCTCCTCAGCATAGGACCGGATCTCTTGGCCGCTCATCCCCGCGGCGTATCCCGAGCCGATCACCGCGCCGATGGAAGCTCCAGCGACCGCAACCGGTCTGACCCCAAGCTCATCCAAAGCTTCAAGCACCGGAATGTGCGCTAATCCGCGTGCGCCTCCCGATCCAAGCGCGAGCGCGACGGTAGGCGGTTTGCGCAGCAGTTTTCGCCACCAGCGAGGTTCAGGGGGCATAGGCAAAGTCGCACCTATCGTCCGGGCACGTCAGTCTTAAAATTCCGCACGCCGACCGGAAGCGCAACTCCGACGCGCCTGCGAGAGAAGCGTCCGTTGCGATCAAGATTATTTAGAATCACGTCGGCGGCATCTTCATAAGAAATCGTCAGCTCAGGCACCTTCTGCCGAAAGGCAAGCGCCCATGCGGCCTTCGGCAAGACGTACGTGTAGGCGGGCCGTGGCATCGGCCATTGGTCGACGGAAAGGCGAAGCCCTTTTGTCGGTTCGCTGTTGGGCGCGTCGATCATCGGACCCGGACATAACATCGACCAGTCCAATGAACTCTTCCTCAGCGCATCGAGATTGGTGCGGTGTGCCTCGTAAACTTTAGGGACCATCGGCAAGTCGACTGCCATCATATCCGTTCCCGGAATGTCGAGCACTGCCGCGCCACCAAATTGCCAGAGCCGGCCAGCCGTTCCAAGGGCATTCGACGTCTGTTGAATGACGTTCTTCACCAATTGGGTGAAATGGTCGCCTTCGGTCACGTGCCCAGCCGCGTTGATGACAACGTCATGGCCGGCCATTGCTTTAGTCATCTCTGCTGGTTTGTTGATGTCGCCTGCAACCACGCGCAGGCCTTGCGGCATGCGCTGGCCCATGATGCTCAACAATTTATTCTGATCGCGCACGAAGGCCGTCACCTGGTGACCACGCTCCAGTGCAAATCGGAGAATCCTGCGGCCGCTATTGCCAGTCGCACCGAGCAGAAAAAGCTTCACAACGGTACCTCGATCTTTGCGGGCACTTGGATTGCCGCCGGGGCGCGAACCAGTTTACTTCTCCGAAAGCAACCGGCCAATGTCCGCTTATGGCACTTAGCGGACATAGGAGAGCCACCGGCCAATGTCTGCTTTTGGGGTAAGAGCAGACACCACAAATTCACGCTGTCATGTCCGCTTATGACCCAAAGCGGACATTGAGTATGCGTCGCCGCTCTGGAGCTACATTAACTTCGACGCCGCTGGCGGGCTTGGCGTACGGCTCGAACTGACGACCTCAAGAGTGCGAAAGCGAAAGTCCTAGTACGTAGCCCCGTACCACATTTATACCAACGTATCGCCAACTATGCCGTTTGCTCAATGCATCAACTCAAATTGCTCACCCAATTTCATCGTGATACGAATATCCTCCTGGATGCAGGCATGGAGGGGGTTGGAAATGAACGTAAACCTTTTGACCAGTAGACAGCGTCTTGGCATCTTTCCCGCCTTATCCGGAGCCGTTCTTTTTTCAATTTTGTTGTTCATGGCTCCAGCACGCGCTGCAATTCAAAATCTAAACGTGGACGTCACCGGCAGCGGTAGTGGAACGCTCGGAGTGGGGGATCCATTTTCGTTCACATTCGATTTTCTTTTCGTTGGACCTAAAAATGGTAGTTGCGGCTCACAGTGTCTCGATTTGAGTTTCGCAAACGTCACGATCAATGGTTCTCCAACAGGTATTCCGCTTCCGGCACAGATTGGCCTAATCCCGTTCAACGGAACCGGCAATTACGTATTTTTTAGGCCAACGGGTGGCTCGGATCAATTGGATCTCCGAGTTTCGGATAGTGACTTTGCGACCCTGAGCAATCCGACATTCGGTCCCATCAACATCATACCTGCGACCACGAATATTGGTCCAGTCACGACGGCCAGTGGCGCCCTTATATTCCGTAGTTTCTCGGATGTACAAATATCGGGCTTCACCACTGACGTTCCTGAGCCTTCCACTTGGGTGATGATGCTGATCGGCTTTGCTGGCATTGGTTTATTGGCCTACCGTCGGCAGAAGAGAAACGCTGCGCTTGCATCCGCCTGATCGATCAATTCCTTAAATATAAAACCCCGGCCTCGCACCGGGGTTTTTGTTTGGGCGAATGTCCGCTTCTGGCACTTAGCGGACAACTCCGCCGCACCTGCGTTTGTCCACTAATGGAGCAACAGCGGACATTAATCGGCACTATCGAGGAATGCGTCTGCAGCGAATGACCCAAAGCAGACATCCGCCGACGCTGTGATTGGGGCTTGCCCCAATCGACGATCCGTTGGGTGCGAAATGAACCAATCATTTGACTAGAAGAACGCAGCGGGGATCAGAAAGCCGGAGTTGGAGACAAAATGTCGCATTTCCGCTGAGACGCGAAAATATACCATCTACGACAGAATCTACTCGTGCAGGGGGACTTAATCCAATGATACGACTGCTTGCGATTACATTGCTCTGCATCGCCTCGGGCGGTTGTTGGAGCAGCGTCATCAATGCCTATTCCGGGCAAGACACAACGCTGAGAGGCAATTCAATCTTGGTTGAGCCGCCGTCTGCTGCGCCTGTGCAGCCAGATGGCGGCGGCGGAGGTGCTGGCGCTTAAACGCAACTGAAAGAGTAGAGGCCCGCTAGAGTGCGGGCCTCTTTTCTGTTGCAGTCTAAAAAAATCGAGATGACCGCTTGTGGCACTTAGCGAACATATCAACGAGGCAGGCGAATGTCCGCTTACGGGGGTAAGAGCGGACATTACAAATTCACGCTGTCATGTCCGCTTCTGACCCAAAACGGACTTCTTGATCCCATGGTTTTAAGTTCAAACGCGGACTGATAAGAGATTGATCCTGCGAACTTCCGGGGCGAAGCCGACATGGCTACTAGGTTTAACGAAAACTGGTCAGAGCAGCGCCGGATCACGGCGCAACGCGTTGCTGCGGTCCTCTACGGCGTGATCAGCATAATGACCGCAGAACTTTCCGTGCAAGCGGGCACATTTGGTTATACCGAAGCTGCAATCGGCGCTCTACTCGTCGGTTTTGCAATGACTGTGACCCGCATTTTCATCGAAATGGTCAAGAAGGAGACCGAAAACGGCGCGCATTTGCCGATCGGAAAATCAGGCGCAATCGTGCGCAACTCGCTGCTGGTCATGCTGTTTCCGGCGACGACGGCGTTGTTACTCGTAGTAGCTGAGTTGAATACAACGCCATGGACAATTCTGCTCGACATCGTACTTTATCTAGGCATGACGACTGTATTTGTGATCGGCTTCCTATCGAGCTACGTCCTCGATCGCAAAATTCGGCCGGCATTGTTGCGGGGTGTCGTCTGGCTATTGTTGAGCCTCGTTCTTGTGGCGGCGAAGAATCTGGCTTGATAGTTCCGCGATCAGTCCAACTTTCTTACTTGGAAAACTTCTCAGAAATTTACAGTAGATCGCATGACGGACACATGTCTGCTATTGGCACTTAACGGACGTGCCAGTCACGGCAATCAATGTCTGCTTTTGGGGTAAGAGCGGACACTACAAGTTCACGCTGTCATGTCCGCTTTTGACCCAAAGCGGACATCCGCGTTGTGGTCACAAAATAAAAAAGCATCAAGCGATACTGGTGCGCTCGCGGGCTCAATTATAGCAACCTCGATACCCAAGCTAAGAACGAGGCGAATTGGTCTGGGTAGACCAGAAAATAAATAACGAGCGCTACCGGAGCGAAAAGCAGAATGAAATCCCGCATCGGCGGCCACCTTCGATCATGACTACCATGCAGAAAGCTTTCTCCCGTCTATATAGAAAAGCTACGCGGCCTAGTGCCGCAGCAGGTAGACGGATGAGCGTGTGGGTATCGATCAAGGAAGGGCTCCGTAGGCCTTTCGGCCGGCTGCGGCAATTTTGTAACTACAAATCGAAAGCAATTCTCAATTCCAGCGAGCTCCTTCAATTGACAGGTCGCGTTGACGAGCGTATCGGCGAATATATTCGATGGTTCCACCGATTAAGGAATCTCAAAACAAAATGGACTGCTACCCTAGTTGCGCCATGACAGTCACAATCGCGGCCGGCTTGGCGTTCAACCCACATAACTGGATCCTTCTTGGCGGAGCCCGCCGAGAGCATATGGCGCAGACTTAATTTGCTGTCGCCTGCTCACCTTGGGGCCGGTCGAGATTGACGCCCCTGCGGTAAGTCATGAATGAAGAAATCCGAAACCAGCTGAATAGCCGCAACGCGAGCGAAAAAACGCGGCGCTCGCCTTTGCTGGAACTGTGCGATTGCGTACCCGAGGAAGCACTCAAACTGCTAGGTGCCAGTCGAAGCGGTTTGACAGCGGAGCAAGTTGAGGAACGGCAGGAGCAGTACGGCCTTAACGAGGTTACTCACGAGAGGCCCCCGTCTTGGTATCAACAACTGTTTCACGCTTTCCTCACGCCGTTCAACGGCGTGTTGTTTGCGGTCAGTGTTGTTTCACTATTCTCCGACGTGATTTTCGCAGCGCCAGATGACCGCTCTTTCAGAACAATCATCGTCTTGTGCGCGATGGTGTTGTTGAGCACGTTACTTCGCTTCTGGCAGGAATTCCGCTCGAACAAGGCGGCGGAAGATTTGAAGGCGATGGTGAGTTCCACTACGGCCGTACTGCGCGCAGAAATGCAGCGGCCACAGGAGGTGCCCATTGCGACGCTCGTTCCGGGAGACATCGTCTATCTCTCGGCCGGCGATATGATCCCCGCCGACGTGCGTCTACTGACTGCGAAAGACTTATTCGTCAGCCAAGCCATGCTGACGGGAGAATCCATCCCTGTCGAAAAATATCCCGTATGTCCTCCGAAGGCGGTTAAATCGATTGGCTCTCCTCGTGCTGCCCTAGAACAGGAAACGGCTTGCTTCATGGGCACGAACGTCGTGAGCGGCACTGCAACCGCTATCGTGGCGGCCACAGGCGATGCCACCTATTTCGGCGCAGTGGCGAGAGACATCGTCGGCAAACGGCCGCTCACCAGTTTCGATAAGGGCATCAACCGGGTGAGCTGGATGTTGATCCGCTTCCTCATGGTGATGACGCCGCTTGTATTGCTCATCAACGGCTTCACCAAGGGCGACTGGCTAGAGTCGCTGCTGTTCGCTGTGTCAGTAGCGGTCGGGCTAACGCCTGAAATGCTTCCGATGATCGTGACCGCTAACCTCGCCAAAGGTGCGGTCGCGATGGCTAGACGCAAAACCATCGTTAAGAGGCTCAATGCCATCCAAAATTTCGGAGCGATGGATATTCTTTGCACGGACAAAACCGGCACACTGACGCAGAATAAGGTCATTCTTGAAAGACATCTCAACATACATGGCGAGGAAGATAGCCAAGTATTGGAATATGCCTGGCTAAATAGCTTCCACCAAACAGGTTTGAAAAATCTACTCGATGTTGCAATTCTAGAACATGCGCTGCAGCACGAGATCGTCGAAAAACTGCAGCACTACCGGAAAATCGACGAGATCCCATTTGACTTCATGCGTCGCCGCATGTCGGTGGTCGTACGTAATGGAAATAACCAAAACCTTCTGGTCTGCAAAGGTGCGATCGAAGAACTACTGCCGCTTTGCACGTCTGCCGACGACAATGGAGCGATGCCAGGAGGTGTGGGGCCGTTCACGCCAGAGCAGCGGAAAGAAGTTCGACGGGTTACGCGCAATTTAAATAAAGACGGGCTGCGGGCGCTCGCAGTGGCTTATAAATGGTTGCCCCCAGAAGACCGCACTTACACCGTCGCAGACGAAAAAGACCTGGTCCTTGCCGGATATGTCGCTTTCCTTGATCCGCCGAAGGAAAGTGCCGGCGCCGCCATTGCTGCACTCAAGGCGCATGGCGTCGAGGTCAAGATCATTACCGGCGATAACGAAATCGTCACCCGAAAAATTTGCAAGGAAGTGGGGCTCACTATCGAGAACACCATGTTAGGCAAGGACGTGGAGGCCTTGTCCGATGCCAAACTAGCAGAAACCGCAGATCGCACCACCATCTTCGCTAAAATGTCGCCTTTGCAGAAATCGCGCGTGATCCGTGCTCTACAAAGCAAAGGTCATACGGTCGGTTATCTGGGAGATGGCATTAACGACGCCGCGGCACTGAAAGACGCGGATGTTGGAATTTCGGTGGATACCGCCGTCGATATCGCCAAGGAATCGGCGGACATCATTCTGCTGGAAAAAAGTCTGCTGGTTCTTGAAGAGGCCGTCGTCGAAGGGCGTAAAACGTTCGCCAACATCATCAAGTACATCAAGATGACGGCAAGTTCAAATTTCGGCAACGTGTTTAGTGTGCTGATTGCCAGTATTTTCCTACCCTTCCTACCGATGCTGCCAATTCAATTGCTTATTCAGAATTTGCTCTACGACATTTCGCAAGTCTCAATTCCATGGGACGACGTTGACCAAGATTATCTCAAGCAGCCGCGCAAATGGGATGCAGCTGGTATCGCGCGATTTATGGTATTCATCGGCCCAATCAGTTCTATTTTCGATGTCGTGACATTTTTGGTCATGTGGCACGTATTCAGTGCGAATACGGTGGAGCATCAGTCTCTATTCCAGTCTGGTTGGTTCGTCGTGGGATTACTTACACAGACTTTGATCGTGCATATGATCCGCACACAGCACATCCCTTTCATTCAGAGCCGGGCCGCCACACCTGTGATTCTGTTGACCACATGCATAATGGTAATCGGTATTTATTTGCCGTTCTCGCCGCTGGGCGAGCATGTGGGGATGGTACCTTTGCCGATGTCTTATTTCCCGTGGCTTGCCGGAATCCTGCTCAGCTACTGCGTGCTCACGCAACTGGTGAAACGTCTCTACATTCGCCGCTTCGGTCAGTGGCTATAACAAGAAAAAGGATTTCGGGCCGGTTCGCTTCTATTCCACGTTGGCAGCCCAAACTGTGGGCACCGATCATGCACCATTGCAAAACATGGGATGAGCTTAGCGAGCGATGGCGGCTCAAAATTGCGAGCGTCACTATTCGACTTGCCGGGTCAATACTGTCGTTGGCTTTTCACCTGTATCGAACTGGATTTCTGGATTTAGCGGGTTTCGAACAGGCAGATCGCTTAAGCGGGAATCTCCGGCGTCTAAGTTGGCATCTTGTGAGATGGAAACGCCACACGAAGAGAACGTTTTTCTGACGGATTCGGAAAAAAGTAGCTGGTGGCTAGAACCCGATATTAGCACGAAACAGGACTAGCTTTTGGGGGGCGCGATGTCCGTTTTTGGCACTTAGCGACAATTTGGACCGACGCCTTGAAAGGTCGCTAACGGAGCGAAGCGGACATTGGTCGGCATTCGCGCTGAGCAGATCGGCAGCGAATGACCCAAAGCGGACATTCGCTTTGTTTGCTGCCAACAAAAAAACCCCGGCACAAGACCGGGGTTTTGCATTTTCTATCTGACAGGGAATATTTCAACCGCGCCTCTTGTGGGACACCCGCTTTGGTTGGGGCGGAGAAAACCAGAATAGGATTCCGCAGGACCAAGCCTCGGGTGCAGTCAGCTCACGATTGTCACGGGCATTAGCTGCCAGCGCTGCAAGGATAATTCCTCCAGCACATCCAAAAATCGCCCAAGGCACACCTGTTCCACCACTACCAAAGGTATGGCCGGGAACTGGGGCAGGTGCTGCAAATGCGCTTGTAGGCGCGACTGACCCGATCGCAAGACTTGCAGCAACAGCTGCTGCAATTAGTTTGCTCTTTTTCATAAACCCCTCCAACACAACGCAACGCCGCACTGCATAAAACATTAGCTGAAAAATGATTTCCTGCCAAACAGTTAGAAGACAGGCTATTCGCCTGCTCGAAGCGCTGGATTCTTCCATTTCCCTAAGATCTGATTTTGGCTCGAAGCGTCAGTCCGCCCCGGGATGCCTAACGGTCGCTTTCGAAGCGAAGCGGACATTGATCGGCACAGGCGTGGAATGGATCGGTGGCGAATGACCCGGAGCGGCCCAAAACGCAGGCGGAACTTGCGGTCCCCGCGCTCGTCCGGTTACCGTCAGAGCGACCGTCTGAGGCAACGAGGGCAGCGGGCAGAGACGATCAGCGAGCAGCTAGAGCGCGATCTCGCAGCGTTACGCAGGCCGCTGCCGCCGCCTTACAATGCCTGCGAACTGATGCCGACGACGATCTCGTCGCAGCCCAGGAGACATCATGATCCCGAACCATGCCGACGTTAACGACTTGTTGGCCCACTGGGCCCGCGAGCGACCTGCGGCCACCGCGATCACCTTCGGCGAAACGCGCCGCACCTGGGCCCAACTTGCCGAGCGAGTCCAGCGCATCGCTGCCGGCCTGCGCTCAGCGGACCTCGTACCCAACGACCGCATCGCCGTGCTGGACCTGAACCACCCTTCATGCCTGGAGCTCACGCTAGCTTGCGCACAGACCGGCTGCGCCAACGCGGTGGTGAACTTCCGCCTGGCGCCGCCCGAGATCACCTACGTGATCAACGACGCCAAGGCGAGGCTGCTCTTCGTCGGGCCCGAATTCGCCGGCGCTGCGGCGCAACTGCGCCCGCAGCTGACCACCGTCGAGCGCGTGATCCACATCGGCGGCGCTAACGATGAATTCGAGCCTTGGCTGGCGGCGCATGCGCCCGATGCCCACGTGCATCCCGCCGGGCGCACCGACTGCTTCGTGCAGCTCTACACCTCTGGCACCACTGGCTTTCCGAAGGGCGTGATGCTCACCCACAACGGCATGCTCGCCCATGCGCGCAACTTGGCGGCCGCGCAAGACATGGGCGCCAATTCGCGCGTGCAGGTGGCCATGCCATTGTTTCACGTGGGGGGCACCAGCTACTCGCTGATAGCCTGGAGCGCTGGCGCGCCGATCCACATGATGCGCATGCCCGATCCCGCTGCTGCGCTGGCGATGCTGGAACACGAGAAGATTACCCACACCTTCTACGTGCCCGCGCTGATGGCCGCGATGACTCAGGTGCCCGGAGCTGACCAGCGCGACTACTCGTCACTTAAGGCACTGTCATATGGCGCTTCGCCGATGCCGTTGCCGGTGATGCGCGCATGCCTGAAACTCTTCCCGCGTGGCACGATGCAGCAGGTGTACGGCATGACCGAGCAAAGTGGCGTCGTCACCATCCTTGGCCCTGAGGACCATGAGAACTCCGCAGTGGCGCACCGGCTGGTTTCGGCCGGCAAGGCCATCCATGGCGTGGAAATCGAGATCCACGACCCCGCTACCGGCCAACCCGTGCCGACCGGCCAATCTGGGGAGATCTGGGTACGCAGCGAGCAGGTGATGGGCGGCTACTGGGGCAAGCCCGAGGCCACCGCCGCCGTGATCACGCCCGATGGCTGGTACCACTCGGGCGACGGCGGCCACATCGACACCGACGGCTACGTGTACGTGACCGACCGCATCAAGGACATGATCATTAGCGGCGGAGAGAACATCTATCCCGCCGAGATCGAGCGTGTGCTAGCCGAGCACCCCGCGTTGGCCGACGTGGCCGTGATCGGCGTGCCCGACGAGCGCTGGGGTGAGGTGCCCAAGGCAGTGGTAGTGCTGCGGCCTGACGCAAGCGTCGAGCCCAATGAACTGGTTGGTTGGTGCCGCGAACGTCTGGCCGGCTACAAAGTACCAAAGACGGTGGACGTGGTGGCTGAACTCCCGCGTAACCCGACGGGCAAGATCCTGAAGCGGGAGTTGCGCAAGCCCTACTGGGAAGGGCGTGAGCGTCAGGTGGTTTGAGCCCGGCTGAAACCGCAGAAAGAGGATTTCGGGCTCCGCCCTCGCCCAGGATTAAGGCCACGGCCGAGCCAACGAGATACGCTGCCGCGCCAAATTGGCCGCGATCCATAGCGAATGCAGCGCGGCAGGCGTGCGAGGTCGCTCATGGCACTTAGCGGACGCACGAAATTCCCCGATCAATGTCCGCTTTCGGGGGTAAAGCAGACATCACGATTTGCCAGCGTCATGTCCGCTAATGACCCAAAGCGGACAAATGAGAGTGTGATGTCCGGGTTTGTACAATTCTATCAGCATACCTGACCCATTGATCTGCATCATCGCGCATAACGATTTAGGGGGTCATTATTTTATATAAATAGCGATTAAGTGATCCGCTCACCATGCGGAGGAAATCATGACGAGGTTATGGGTCAGCATTTCTGCGTTGCTCATAGCGGCGGGCCTTTTTTTCGTTGGAGCGGTGCCAAACGCCGTGGCAAAAGAAAAAAAATCAACCGCTAAGACTGAGACCTGTCCGTTACCGTTTTGTACGACTAACCCGGGCAAGACATGCACAACTATCAGCGACCCTAATTTGTCATACTTTTGCGGGTATCAAGTAAATACCCCCTATAGGAAATAATAATTCATAAAAGGTCCGTTTATATTTTGTCATGCTTGGCCAGACCGTGGAGAAATACAATGAATCGGCGCAACGTTCTCAGTCTTTCTGCCCTTACGGCGTTGGGGCTTGGCTTGCTGCAAGGCAACGCGGTTGCCCAACAGGCAGCGGACATGGAGGGGGTGAAAGCAGCGAGCAAAGCCTTTTACGCGGCGTTGGCGGTGATCGACGATGGGGCTGCCATGGAAAAGGTGTTTGCTCATACACCCTATGTCACCTACGTCGGCCCGCGAGGCAAATCGATCATCGTTGGCTGGGATGCCTTCAAGAAGTACTGGCCAGAGGTGAACAAACTGCTCTCGTCGAGAAACGGCTCGCTGTCAGATCAGCATGTTCACGTCAATGGCAATCTCGCGTGGGAGATGGGCGTCGAGACTGGGCAAGAACAAACGAAGGACGGCATTGTCTGGCCGATACCCGACTGGATCGCAACCAACGTCTACGAGAAAATAGACGGTCGCTGGCTCATAGTTTCCCACCACGTGCAGCCGAAACCACAGTAAGCGCCAAGTCGGACACAACGACCTCTGTGGCTTCTTAGGCACAACCCTCAGAAGGGCCGAATTATAAGGTCTGAAGTGTTGTCCGTCGTTGCACAATCCCGAGTGCGGGCGAGAAAGCTAACGCGGTACTGAGTGACGCTGGAAGTCGAGATGTCCGCTTCTGGCACTTAGCGGACGTGCGAGAGCCGTCGATCAATGTCAGCTTTCGGGGTAAGAGCGGACATCTAAAATTTTGGACGTCACTTCCACTTTTTGACTCAACGGACGTTTTTCGTCGCAGCAGGCGTAGAATGCGACTTCAGAATGTCGTGCGCAGCGCCAACGTCGTGATCCAGCGTTTCTGATCGAACAGATCGATGTTTGAGCGGGTCTCGCTATAGTGCACGCTTGGCCGCAAGCTGACGCGCTCGCTCATCTTCACTTCGACGCCGGCCAGCGCGTCCAGCAAGCCGTCGTGGCGGTGCATGAAGAACAGCGGGTAATCGGCATCGTAGCGATGATCCTCATAGCCCAGCTGCAGGAAGGCGACGAGCCACGGCGCCCAGGTCGTTTCCAAACCGGCCCGCACGCCGAGTAGCGTGAAGGTGAGAAAATCCATGCCGGCGGTGCGGGCGATTTCCCTGCCGCCATTGACGGTGACGGAGAAGACCGGGGCGAGCGGCGTCTTGTCCCACTTGCGGGAGATGGTGCCGGTCGCGCTAAAACGATCCGCATTCTGGCCGGTCATGCCCGGATATTCGAGCCCGAGCCAGCTGACCGCCACGCTCGTGTCCCAGGCATCGGCATAGCGCTGTCGCCATTGCCCGGCCGCGCCATAGAGATTGCGAAAGGCGCTGTCGCCCATCATGAACGTCTGGCCGATCGCCGCCACCGAGAAAATGCCGAGGTCGCCGACCCGGCGCGCGATGCCGGCCTCGCCGCCGGCGAGCGCGGTGCGGAATTCGCTATGGTCGAACAACGGATGCCAATTGCCGATCACGTTGGCAAAAGCCGCCGTGTCGTTGTTGATGGCGTGGCTGATGCTAAGGCCACCGGCAAGTTCGTAGAACCCGGCTTTCTTCGGCATGGCCTGCGGCGAGAGCGTGGCGGGTCCGAGGAAGGCGAGCGCCGGGATGAGCAGGGATTCGCTGCTGGGTCCCGCGTTCACGTTGCTGTCGAAGCCGATAGAATTTTCGAGATAGCCTGAAATCCGGGTGCGCGGCTGCGGCGCCTCCGCTTTCGCCGGGAGGGCCTGTGGTCCGTTCGCCGGATGAGCCTGCGGCCCGGCGGGTCCGATCTGCGTCAGCGCCGCATCGACGGCTATGATCTGGCGTCCCATCGCGTCACGCGCCAGCGCCGGCAAGCCCTTAACGTCGCGCACCGCTTGGAACTCGCGCTTGGCGCCGGTGAGATCACCCATGGCGGCGAGCGCGCGGCCGAGCTCCGCGCGCGCCAGATGGAAATCGGGACGCGCCGCAATCGCGCGGCGAAGCGCCACGGCCGCTTGCGCCGGATGACCGGCGTCGAGGGCGGCGACGCCGTAGACGTAGTCGAAGTCGGGATTACCGGTGAGGCGGGCGGCGAGCGGATCGAGCTTCTCAAGCGCCGCCGCCGGCTTTTTACCCCGCACGAGCATGGCGGCGGCGCGGATCGTCGCCATGTCGCCGTCGCTTGCGCGAGGAGCCGCCGAGGCGCCCGCCTGCGCCAGCGCGGCGGTCGGAACGAGCGCCGCGCCGGTGGCGACGACGACCGAAGCGAGGAGGATCAAGAGAGCGCGGCGCAAGTTTCCCTCCTCCTCATTGCTTCTTGAAGCCGGCGGCGCCGCTGATGAGCGTCGGCGAATTCGCGCTGGTGCCGATTTGATAGAAAACGCCGAGGCCGGTCGCGCCGGGACCGGCGAGGAAGCCGCCGATCGAGCCCTTGCAACCGGCGCCGCACAACGTCGAGGCACCGGTGTTCGCGACCGAAAGCGTCAAGCCGCCCGAGTCGAATTTCACATTGTTGAGCGGCATCGTGCCGGTGACGTTGTAGTTTTCCTGCTGCGCGGCAAGATTGACCATCGTGACGTTCAAATTGGCGCTGACGTTGGGATTGGCGCCGCCGAACGTCACGCTCATGGTGCTGGTCGGCTTCAGCGTGCCGGGCGCGACCGAGCCGTTGGCGACCGTGGGGCTCGTGGCTCCGGCGAGTGCGTAATTATAGGTGCCCGAGGTCGGCAGGTTCGTCGCCGGATCGCCGTAGACGACATGCAGACCCTGTTCCGCCGTCAGATTGCGGCTGACGAAACTGGAACAAGTATTGTCGGCGCAGGTCTGAACTGTCCCGCTGGTCCAACGCTCCCAGCCGAGAATGGCGCCGATCGCGGAGCCCGTTCCGCTGAAGCCGCCGCCGAGCGTGCCCTGCTCCTTGACGATTGCGGTGTTGCGGGAAAAATTCGCGCCGGGACCGTTATTATTCGGCAGGTTGATATTGAAAAATTGCAGCGCAAGCCCGCTCGGGGTGTCGACCGAAACCGGTGCGCCGACCACCTGCGCATTCGCATTGCCGACGACGGCCTGGCTGAAGCTCGGGTCGGAGGCGAACAAAGGTACGGGAACGTAGCCGAAGGCATAGGCGGCGGCCTGGGTAATCGGCATATCGCGTCCGAACACGGCCGCGCCGCTGACGAGCGTCGAACTCGTATTACCAAAATAATAGTTGAGGCCGACGTAAGTGGCGTCGGGCCCGGACAGGAAGCCGGTCACGCCCGCCGTGCAAACGCCCGTGGTGCAGCTCGGCACGCCACCCACCTGCGTGCCGCCGAGGATAACCGGAAGCGTGCGTCCCGGGGTTGCGAACTGGTTGTTCGCGCCGATCGAAATTCCGCTCGAGGACGGATTGGCCGCGCCGCCGGGGGTCGCAAAATTATAATAGCTCTGGCCGAATCCGGCTCCGATCTGGACGTACATGTCGAAGCCGACTTTCATGCTCGTGAAATCGATCCCGAGCTTGCTCGTCGTATTGCCGCCGCTGCCGACGAAGGCGGGGTTGGCGATCGAGGTCGACACCGATCCGTCAGAGATGGTGGGGGTGGTGGCGCCGATCAAACTATATTGGACGGATGGGCCAAACTGTGCCGGCGTAAAGAAGGGAATACCGGCGGAGAGATACGTAACCGGCATGCCGTAAACGAACGACACGCCCGCGTCCTGCGGGATCGTGACGGACGCGTTGGATTGGTTTGTAAAAGCCCCATTGGTCCACCGTTCCCAAGAGATAATGCCGGGTACGCTGCCCAGATCGACGGCGGTGGCCGTGCCGCGGATCCGCGTCTCGCCGCTCGTAAGATTGGCTTGCTTCAGCGCGATGCCGTTGACGGTATTTTCGACTACGCCGCTCGCCGGATTGGTCGCGGCGATCTGGGCACCGTTGATCGTGTCGACGAAGGAAACGACGCCGGTCGGCGGCACAAACGGCCCGCTTGAACTCTGGGCGAAGGTGGCGATGCCCTGGAATTGCGGGTTGCCTTGGCCGAAGGATTGGGTATTTCCAATATTGTAGGTTACGCCGATCTTTCCGAGGAAAATATTATTGAATTGAATTTCGGCGTAGCATTGACTGCCGCAAAACGCGATCGGCCCCGTTACGCTCGTATTAAAAGTATCGGCCATTATCCTGGTGTAATCGCCGGTGAGCGGCCCCACGGCGCCGCTCAGCGTCGGGTTGGTAATTCCGCCATTGGTGGAGAAGTTGAAGAGGCCGAAGCCCGGCATGTTCACGCTGCCGATCATGCCGTAATAGAGCGCGGTCGGCCCGATCGCGACCGCTACGTTTCCAGAGACAAAGTTACCCGGCGCGCCGTTTCCATTGTTCCAAGTCGGCTTGCTCGCATTTTCGAGGTTGAACAGAACGACGGTGCCGAAGCCTGTCGTATTGCCCACGGTGTTGATCGTGGGGAACGAATTCCTCGTCCCGAACAGATCGCCCGTATAGCCCCAACCGAGCAATTGCAACGACTCGTTGACGGGAATCGTCGCGGTGCCGGAGCCCGCATTCGTGTCCGAAAACAACATCGTGCCGTTGCTGAACGACGCCATGTAATAAACGGGAACGACGCCGAGCGTGGGCACGTTGCCGGTCCCGATGAAGACGTCGCTGATCTGCGCGGTGCCACGGGTGATCGTCAGCTTGTTGGGATCGAGTGGATTCGAGCTGCCTTGCAGCGTGATCGATCGAAGATCGGTGTTGTTATCCCAAGTCGCACTTGAAAGCTGCGCGAATACGAAATCCGACCTGCGAAGATTATTATCGTCGTTGGCCACCACGCTGTTGGGCGGGAAAACGCTATCACCTCCCGCACCCGTGACTCGAAAGAAGTTCACGAAGTTCGGGAACGCCGGGCCAGACCCCGATCCCGTCAGCGTCGTGACCACGCCGAGACAGGCCGCCGTCGTACAGGGCGGCGGTGGCGGTGGCGGCGGCGGGGCGCAATTCGAGCAACCTCCCAAACCTGCGCCTTCGCCGCCCGTGACCGTCCCGCCCGTACCAGTCCCACTCGTGCCAGTCCCGCCCGTACCCGTCCCGCCCGTGCCAGTCCCGCCCGTTCCCGTCCCGCCCGTGCCGCCCGTGCCACTCCCGCCCGTGCCAGTTCCACCCGTGCCGCCCGAACCTGCGGCAGCGCCGCTCGGCGCGCTCGGATCTTGCCCAGCGGCGTTCGCGAGCGAGAAATGCGTTTGATCGAGGCTGCGGAACAGCTGCGTCGTCTCGGACGGATTAATCGATATGAAACCCGACGAGCCGATGGAAAACGCGAATTCGCCGGCAATGAAATTCCGGCAGGTGGTCGTTCCGCGAAGACAGCCGGTGATGGCGCCATCGATGGTATTATGGATCCAGTGGCCATTCACATAGCCGATGTCGACGACAGTGCCGCGCACGCCGATGGTGGCGACCGGCGTCTTGATCTCATAGGCAGTATGGTTTGACGTGCCACTGACGAAGCGCATCGCGCCTCGCACCACCTCGATCGAGAGGTTCTTTGCCGTCGAGCCGTCGAAGACGAATTTGTCGAGCAGGATTTCAGAATTCGGCCCGATCGTGAGCATGGTGTCGTCGACGAAGCGGACCCGGATCGAACCGCTTTGCGAGGTGCGGATGCGGTCGTCCTGCTCAAGCGCTTCGTCGATCGTGAGGGTACGGACGACGGTGCTGCGCGTTAAATCCGCGGACGGGACGACGGATGCGGCCCTGCCGACCGGTTCCGCGCGCGCCATATCGACGACGCAGCAGCAAACCAATACCGCCACGAGGTTCGCTAGACCCCAGCGAACGAAACGCATGAAACCCCCTGCCCCACCAGGACGATAGCGTATTTCTGAGCTCTAGAGAAGCACGACGCAACCTCCGACGCGTAGTGGATCAGTTCCGATATTGGTCCGTTACTGGCACTTAGCGGACATAGCGCGGGAGCATCGCCACTTCCACTTTTGACATTGAACGCGCCAGCATATGCTTTATCGACAATGACGCCTCTGGGGGTATCGGTGTCCGGCTTAAATCAACACACTCCAAGGGGCGCGGGAAACGGCGCGCGTAAAACGGGCCGATTGCGCAAAACGAAGCCAAATAATTCAGGTTTTTAGGAAACGACTCAAGGGGGGCGCAAATGGAATTGCCTGCAAGCTATCTTCTTACGCTCGCTACAATCTCGATCACTTTCGCAGGATTCGCTGCGCTCACGGTGATTCTGCGCCAAATGGTTGGGGGCAGGCTGACGGATTTTGACGTGTTATTTGTTGGTAATGTTTTAGCGGGGGGCTTAATGATTGCTGGTTGCGCGCTTTTGCCACCATTGCTCGCACTACTCAGGTTTTCTGATCCGAATATTTGGCGCATATCCAGCTTGATAACGGCGATCGTGCAAGGAATTTTCCTTGTAACAAGGCTAAGAGCAAGACGCTCAGTGAAAAGCTTGCCGATATCGAAATGGTCTCTAGTCAATTACGCCGGACAATGGCTCACAACAGTGTTCTTCTTTTTGATCGCAGCAGGAATGCTTCTTGAAGCGGACGCTGGAACATTTGCCGCCGGCCTGACGGCGTTCGTGTTCTTGGGCTTCGTTGCCTATTTGCTGGCATTCGAAACATTCCTTCGGATAGATTCCCAGGCCTGAAATTGTGTCCGCTTGTGGCACTTAGCGGACGTGCAACAGTCGCCAATGAATGTCCGCTTTCAAGGTAAGAGCGGACCTCAAATTCCGCTTACACAAACTGGACGCCTATTTTCCGCTCCTGCCTCCAAGTCACTCGGCACTTGCGCTTCAAGTTATCGACCGGAATAGAAAGCCCGAAGGTGTCGGGAATACCAACAGGGCTGCCTATCTCTAAACTCGCGCCTTTGTAGGTGAGATTGCGGACCATACAATCGATAATCGACTTGCCGTCGATCATAATTTTCCCCGCCTTTAATGTGCGTTGTCGGAGTTCTTTTCGGTGCTCTTCCATTGGGCATCCCAAAGTAAACGCTCGGCCTGGATTCTCACCGTGACAACGGTCAAATTGTCGAGCGAGTGCGCCGGCATTGTCCGGGCTTCACTGGTGATATTCTTCGACAATCACGTCCTTGGCCTCGTAAGCGGTTTCAATCTCGATGCGCACTCGCTCTTTGTCGATTAAATGTTTTGGTTGGAATGAATGCGGTGGACGTTTGCCGCAGGAGATTTTGAATATTCGTTCGCCGATCTCGTAAATAGTGAAGCCAAGTTTCTCGCCGGTAGAAATTTCTAAAGCACTAGCTGAATAGACCGGAACTCTTTGTTGTTTCATTGTTTCCTCTCAGCCATGGCGAGCGCGATAGACAGGGATGCGAATCCCACGATCACGGCAGAGCACACTATTAGTCTGGCGTGGTTTTTCATTTTTGACTCCCGTGTCAAATCAATATGGAACTTGGAGGGACATAGTAGCACGTCGAAAGTAGTGGTTTCTGTGCTATCCTTACAGAATGAACGAGCGCAGCGATAAACCCTTATTCGCGAAAGACGGAGCGTATTTTCTCGCCGTGCTCACACAAGTGGGCGAGACTGAATGGTGCACGAACGCGTCAGTCCGACTTGATGAGCCACATCAAATTTTGGAACAGGTTGTTGGGGTGGAGATATTTACGAGCGAAGAAACAGCACGTCGATGGCGAAATTCGATGGGCGATAAACGCGGATTTAGAAAAATCGACATAATCTTCGAGCCGCTTTCTCGTAAGAAAGACAGCGCCTAGACGCCCATTTTCTTCGTGAAGCGGCCGCACATTCAAGAATTATAGTTTCTGCCGCGACCAAGACGCTGCGAGCTATCCCCGCACTGGCCGCTGGTGTCACGGACAAACTTTGGGAAATGTCTGATATGGTGAAAGTGCTAGAGGATTGGGAGGTCGCCGCGAAGGGGACAACATAATGAACAAAATTCACAAGGTCATCGCGAGCGCGGTTCACAGCGCTTTCATCGACTACCCAATGAAAAATGATGGCACCCACTGGGATGCACAATACAAAGGCGCGGAGGAAAGCGACCTTCTTGCCAACGCAGTCCTGATAGCGCTTAAGAAAAATGGCTTTCAGATACACAAAACTGCAAGAAAATTAAACTGAGCCACTACCCGTTTGCCCCTTAGCTTGCCGCCTAGCTCCGCATGAAGCTGGACTAACGCGGAAAGGGTTTGCTTGACGCCTAGGATGCGACCGTGGGGCATGATCTGAATCAATGTTGGTGCGACCGAAGGCCCGTACAGATTCGAGATGGTGGGATGCTTCGTCACCTAAGGCTAACCCCGCCGGGGCAGCTCTAGTCGAAGGGTGACCCTCAAGGCCGGGGCTGCCTCTTTTTCTTACGCCTAGCCGCGCGCCGGGCGACACACGGAACCGCTTCGCGCCCGCCCGGCGCCCCGCCGATGCGGGTTCTTGCAGCGAGCCTGGCAAAACTGGGGCAGAGGGATAAAGCTGCCGAGGCAGTGCAGGATATGCTCAAACTCGAACCACAGCTGAAGCTTTCCAATCTACGTGCACGGTCGATGTACTACGGAGACAGCGTTTAGAACAAATTCGCGGACGGCCTGCGCCTCGCTGGGCTACCTGAGTAAGTTGATGTCCGTTATTGGCACTTAGCGGACATTCGGGCACTGCAGCAAAATAGACGCTATCGGATGCATAGCGGACATTGATCGGCACTGGCGCGGAATGCGTCTGTAGCGAATGACCCAAAGCGGACATCTACGATGCCTCCGACCAAACAAAAACCCCGGCCGCGCGGCCGGGGTTTTCGATCGATCCGATTGGATCCGATTACTGTTTGATCGTCAGGCGAAGAACAAGGGCATCCGCTTCTGGTTTAACAAAGCGTCCGTTGACTGAGGCATCAGATAACACGGTTTTGAAATCATAATGCTTGTAATCCACGCCGACAGAGAAGTTTCTAAGCAGGAGCCATTCCAGGCCGCCGCCCCAATACCAACCATCGTGGTGATGGGTAAAATCAGTTCCAGCGAAGACTGTGTTAGTGGCAATGGTAAGGGCTCGGGTTTCATCACCCGCTCGCGCATATCCGCCCGTGCCGTAAATCATCCACTGACCCATCGCGAAGCCCACGCGTGGGCCGACCGACAGGATATCCGTTATCCGATTTTGGCAGGCAAACACCGTGCCGGCATTGCAACCAATCGGAGGCGCATTTCCGACACCGTTACCCGACGAAAATTGATCGCCAAGCACGCCTGACCATGCCCCTTCGATGCCAAGCACAAAGTTGCCCCATTGACCCTGAAAACCGCCATGAAGACCGGCGATCCCAACTTCTTTTCTGGGCGTATTGAAGCTGTTTCCCGGGGCCGCAGGAACTAAGAACGGACCCGTAGACTTTTGGTCCATCCCGCCGCCGTTTACACCGATATAGAAACCGGACCAGTTGAACGGGTCTACTGGGGCGGGTCCTCCCTTCACCGGATAATCAGCGGCGAGCGCAGGCGCACTAATCAAAGCAGCCGCAACAATGCCTGCGATGAGAATCTTTTTCATATGATTGCTCCCCCTGGATTTGGCCAAGCCCGTCTACATTGAGGATAAGTCGTTCGGCTGCAGCATAACAAGCAACAGAATGGCACTTTTAAGCGGTTTGCTACCCACCGTGGTTTCTAGGCCACAATCCAAAACGGCCTAAAACGGCCTAAAATGGCTCAAATTTCAAACTGAGGCAGTCTGCGTCGTTGCATAACCCTAGGCGCGGGCGGATGGGCCACTCAGAACTCAATAAAGCAGGAAGTCGAAATGTCCGTTGTTGGCACTTAGCGTCAAATCGGGCCCATGGTTTGAATGGTCGCTATCGGAGGCATAGCGGACTTTGATCGGCACTGGCGCGGAATGACTCTGTAGCGAGTGACCCAAAGAGGACAAATAGCGGGGGCGATGTCCGAGTTGATACAATTCTATCAGCATCCCTGACCCATTGATGTACATCATTGCGCATTCAAGTGATCCTCTCACCATTGATACGAAGCAACAATGTCAGGTCCGGAGGGGAAGATGAGACTAATCAAAGCAGCAGCAATTTTTGTCACATTTGCATTTCTTTTCGCACCCGAATTCGCTGAGGCCAAGTCCTCTATGCTTTGCAAGGTTTCACTCGGCGGCTCAGGGGTTCTTAGGGGGTTTGTTTTGGTCACGCTGAGCAATCTAACGACATCGAACATTCCTAAAGGGCAAACGCTCTTTGCAAAAAAAGGTGACAAGACGCTCCAATTTCGGACGGAAACGCCGTTAGGTGAGAATGGTAGTGTGACCTTCGAAACGAGAGACAAGGCCTTTATGGTTGCAGGGGATTGTGAAGGTTGGATCGACTGACGCGACGCGCAGATCGTGGGTGCTCTTAATCAGAATGTCCGCTACTGGCACTTAGCGGACATGGATGAGATGCCGATCAATGTTCGCTTTCGGGGGTAAAGCAGACATCGCAATTCATCGACATTCTCGACGCGACTAGAGCAGCATACTACTAGAGCTAGTTGTCACAGAAATCGTGGCACAACGAGATTTCGTTGCGACTAAGTATCGTTGAGAATTATCTTGCAGCTAAGTGAATGCGGTTTACGTTGCGCATTCAGGACTCCCGTACGAATCCAAATCGCCTCGAGATGTGAGGCCGGATTTCGCATTATCCCTTCCCACATACTGGAGCGTAGAAATGAAGAGATCGTCAATTTGCCCTGTGCTCGGTGGCGACGTTGTCGGCCATTGCTCTTTCGGGAACGCCGTCACTGGCGCAGAAGATAGCGATAGACGGCCGGCAGGCTGAATATGCCCGTGAACGCGCTTGTGCCAACGATTGGAAAGCCGACAAGGCGGCAAACAAACTCCCCACCGGAATGACTTGGCCGAAATATTGGCGTGACTGCAATAAACGCAAGAAGGCGATGGGGATGTAAATCCCGGCAGTAAAATCACTCCACTAACTCAGGTCACAACTATCCAAAATGCCGAACCTCAGGAGAGAATTGATGAAGGCACTTATCGTTACGATTACGCTATCGCTGATCAGCGGGTCAGCCTATGCTGCATCCTGTAAGGTCGAAGCAGACAGCAAAAAGCTCGCTGGGGCTGCGATGACCAGCTTTATGAAGAAATGTGAAACTGATGCTACGGCAGCTTGCGATAAGTCTGCTGCCGAAAAGAAGTTATCTGGTGCCGCAAAGGACAGCTTCACCAAGAAGTGCGTCAGCGACGCTGTCGGAAGCTAAGACGTACGCGTTTACCATCCACGGTATTCGGCCTCGGACACCGCTTTGCGGTTTTCGGACATGCCACATGATCTCGCACTGAAGAAGGAAAGCACCATGAGTATTCTCGGAAGCATCATGAGCGCGATTTTCGGCACCAAGGCGCAAGCCGGCGAACTGCCGACCGGAGCCGGTTCGGACGTCGCGGCGATCCTCGACAAGATGGCGGCGGACAATCCCGAAAAGCTCGACTGGAAGAACTCCATCGTCGACCTGATGAAACTCTTGAAGCTCGATTTGAGTATTACCATGCGCAAGCAGCTCGCCAAGGACCTGAACTACACCGGCAACACCAATGATTCCGCTTCGATGAACATCTGGCTGCACCAGCAGGTGATGCAGAAGCTCGCCGCCAATGGCGGCAAGGTGCCGGCGGATCTGCTGAAGTACTGAGCATTTCAGAGATCACTCGTATACGAAGCGATCTAGTTGATTTACATCAAAGCCTTCTTGCCTTGCATCACTAATTTTTATTCCGTGCAAGACCATCAGGAGGCGCTATAGGAGTTGAAAAAATGGGTTTGCTCGACGTTCTCAACGGCATGCAGAATGGACCGCGTGGACAACGCACCCCCGCGCCCGCCGGTGGCGGCAGTGGAATGTCCCCGATCACCATGGCCATTTTGGGCTTACTTGCCTACAAGGCCGTGAAGCACTTGAGTGGTGGCCAACCGAGCCCCGGATCGAGTAGCCCTGGCGGTACTACTACTGCAGGTGCACAGGGAGGTGGACTGGGCGATTTGCTCAAAGGCGGATTGGGCGGCCTGCTCGCGGGCGGCGCTGCCGGAAGTGTGTTGAGCGGTGGTTTGAACGATCTGCTCAAACAATTTCAGCAGAGCGGCGAAGGCGACGTCGCCAACTCTTGGGTCGGGAAGGGACCAAACAAGCAGATTTCACCCGATGTCTTGTCAAGAGTGCTGAGTGAAGATCAAATCAAGATGCTCACACAGCAAACTGGCATGTCACGTGAAGAATTGGTCAATATTCTGAGCGAGCAATTGCCAGCTGTGATCAATCACCTCACGCCGGAAGGACGACTTCCCACTGAACAAGAAGTTTCGCGTTTGATGTGATCATCATAACCGGGGTTCATTATGGGCATTCTCTGGATCATTGTTGTTGGCTTCGTCGCTGGTATCATCGCGCGACTTCTTTCCCCAGGCGCTAACAATCCATCGGGATTTATTCTCACGGTGGTTTTGGGCATTGCAGGCGCGTTTGCCTCGACGTTCATCGGTCAGGCGATCGGCTGGTATCGTCCTGACCAAGGAGCGGGATTTATCGCCGCGACAATTGGTGCGCTTCTCGTCCTGTTCATCTGGCACCGGCTTGTGGCACGGCGAGTGATTTCCGATCCAGGAGCATGAGTTTGTTACTTCCGAATTACTCGCTAGGCTAGTAACATCGGCTTACTGCTGCTTTGACGTCTTGTATTTTGGATCTTTGGCCAGAAAACAAAGGGAGAATTACGATGGCTGACAGCAAGAAAAAACGTGGCAAGGCGGATCGCGCCCGCGTCTCGGGTAGCGAGCGGTATGAAGTCTATTACGTCGCGCGCAAGTACGGCGTGAGCGCGGACACTGTCCGTAAGGTAATCAAGAAAGTCGGCAACATGCGCGTAAAGATCTACGCCGCGTTGGAGAAGATGTAAGCCCGCTCAGCCGCTGGATTCGCACGGGGCGGCATTTATACTTACCCGAGCGCCCTCTGGAGCCAGCGCACACTTCTTAGCTCATCCCTTGGTAGGAGACAGACAATGAGAACGCCGATTGCTCTCGCGCTTCTTGCAATATTGGTGTTTGCCACTTCCCCTGCGGCGGCCGTGGAGCGCGCTTGTCGCCCGAGCTTGTCGAATGGCTACCACTGTCCTGATACGTCAGCGTCTCAGCCCCGGCGGAAAAGCGCGAGCACGAATCGTCCTTGTACCCCTAGCCTCTCAAACGGATTTTCTTGTCCGGGAACTTCCAGTGAGAGTTCGAAGGTCCGCCCCGCCCAAGAGGACAGCTTCGACGCCGGAGCGCGAATGTCGGCCGAGCTTGTCGAATTGGTTTTCTTGTCCAGGGACTTCCGGTGAGGGGCGAGGGACCGCCCCATCCAACAAGACGGCTTCGACGCCGGAGCGCGATTGTCGGCCGAGCTTATCGAATGGATTCAATTGCTCGGGCCAAGGGCAGGCGGGCGTCAACCAATATACGACGGAAACACTGGCAAGGGTGCATTGCCCGACTGATACTGTTGTCTGGGCAAACACCCGATCGAATATCTACCACTTCCGCGGCGACGACAATTACGGCACCACCAAACGTGGGGCCTATATGTGTGAGCGGGATGCGCTCGCTGGAGGCATACGCCAGGCGAAGAATGAAAAGCATCCTTCTTGAGCCCGGCGGATGAAAGCCGGTAAAATGAGTGTGAGCGACATTGTCTTCAATCAGGAACTAGAGAGGGGGATTTTATGGGTGAGCTGGGGCCAGTCTTAATCGCCGCGGTTATCGTATTTGTGCTCAACTCGGCGGGGAGCTTTATTGAATTCAACAACCGTTTCGTGAACGCCTTGGTTGACACAGTGCTGTTTGCCGTTGTCTTCGGCGCGCTTGTGCTTTTAGGTAAGTTGCATATGGCATTCTAAGGCGCAGTTTCTGCTGCTTCACTGTAGAGCGCGGCCCGGAGGTCTCGGTTTCGGCCGAGCGAAGACGCGACTCACTACTTCAGCATGATTTCTGGCCCGTGCAGATCGCGGACATATTTCGTCGCGATGTCTGGTTATGGCACTTAACAGACGTGGCGGAGCCGCCGATTAATGTCTGCTTTCAGGGTAAGAGCGGACGTCGCGATTAGAATGCGTCACGTCCGCTTTTTGACCCAAGGCGAAAACCCGCGATGCCGCGAGCGGGCTGTCTTACCGTTTGATTTTTGTTTAGGGAATGACCTCGACAACGACCATAGCAATGCCCTGCTCGACGATACCGAGTGCGCGAGCAGCAGCGGTAGAGAGATCGATAATGGAGCCCTTGATGAAAGGGCCCCTATCATTAATGCGAACGACGACCGAGCGATGTGTGCGTATGTCCGTGACCCGCACGCGGGTATCGAAGGGCAAGGTCTTATGCGCTGCGGTCATTGCAGTCGGGTTCATCATTTCGCCGTTTGCTGTCTCATTGCGAAAGCCATAATAGGAGGCCAGACCGCGTGAGGAACTTTCTCCCGCATTACTTCGAATGCCACCGACAAACAATGCGATGGCAATAATCAAAATCGCAAATACACTTCGCATTATTTTGTTCTTGCGCAACGCTCATCCAAGTGACTGCGGATACAATCACTGGGAGAGGACAAGGTTCCTCAAGCATACCCGTGAAACGTTTCCTGAGATCGCCCTTGGCCGCGCAGCTGACGATGATGACCGTTCTTGGCACTTAGCCGACATTCCAATTCATTCGTCGGATGTCCGCTTTCGGGGGTAAAGCAGACATCGCAATTTGAGGGCGTCACGTCGGCTTTTGACCCAAAGCAGACATTAAACCGTTGCATGTAGCAACGCCGCCGGAACCGGAACGCGCCAACGGTTTCCCTCGGCAAACCGCTTTTGAACGGTCATAGCCAATGAGGATCGGATCGCAGCTAGATTCTGTGGCGGTTGGCTCGCAAGCAACATTGCCGCTCGGACTGTTCCCCTTTCATAAATCTCGGAAAGGCGTTCCGGCGTATCGAGATCCCATACGCAGTCAATGATCGAAAACTCAACGTTGGAAAATCCCGCCTTCGACAAAAGCTGTTCAGCGATCTCCCTTTTTGCGAACTGGTGAAAATCAGGTCCCGGAGGCACAGAAACATCGGGACTCCCGTGAGCTTTGATCGCTCCGTAAACGACTTCGAAGCATGGAGAAGTTTCTGGCCCGCACCAAACCGTCATCGCAAATCGCCCGCCCGAACGAAGCACTCGTCGCGCTTCTGATAAGGCACGAGGCTGATCCGGGACATGGCATACACCCAAGTTTGAAACGACGGCGTCAAATTGAGCGTCATCGAAAGGGAGGTCTTGGGCATCAGCTTCAATAAAGGTTGCGCTTGGTACCCTGTCTAGCGCTATCGAAAGCATTACTGGCGAAAAATCGACGCCAACGACTTGGCATCCACGAGCAACTAGTGCCTCGGAGACATTTCCCTGTCCACAACACAGGTCGAGTACCTTGAGGTTCGGTTTGGCCTCGATGGCATCCAAAAGGCTGTCTATCGTCTGATCCGATGCAGAAGCGAAAAGTTGGACATAGCCCGAAGCTCGCGCGGCATCAGCCCAGCCCGTGCGTTCCATGTTTGCAAATGCTTTGAAATCGCTCACCATTGCCCTCATCCCACATCACGGGCTAGAAAACTCTGAGGATCTGGCTCCCAGAGCTAGCTCATTGTTCCGGAGACAGCACCAAGCCAGCGCTAAGGACGTGTTTCGCTCGTTCTCGCTTGATACGAACATAACGCCCTATCATCAATTCGTAATGTCTGCTTTTGGCACTAAGCAGACCTTCGAGAGCCGCCGATCAATGTCTGCTTTCAGAGTAAGAGCGGACATTGGTCGGCATTCGCAAGGAATGGATCGGTCGCGAATGACCCAAAGCGGACAGGCGACGACTCCGGATCATTGAAATTGCAAGTGGCCTATTTCAGTATTGGAACCGAACTATTGCAGAAGGAGGACCCTATGGAATTTCCGGAAATTATAACTCGGCTGCCGGAAGCAACCATTCCCTTTCCATCTTCGGTCGTTAAGACCAGCGTCTTGCAGTCAGACAACGGACAATTGGTCTTTTTCGACGTAATCCAAGCTGTGGACCTACCTCCTCACAGTCACAAGGCACAGTGGGGTACGGTCGTTCATGGCCAGCTACAACTGACTATTGGTGGTGAAACACGGACATATGGTCCGGGAAGCCCGTATTTCATTCCGTCCGGCGTTGTTCACAGCGCAAGGATTCCGGCGGGGACCAAGATCATCGAGTTCTTCGAAGAGAAGGACCGGTACAAGCTGAAGTGATTACTCGCTGCCTCAACTGGCGGCCACTTTCTTTCCGAACGTGTTGCCGACGCGATATCCGCTATTGGCACTTAGCGGACATTCCACGACCACGGCCGAACGTCCGCTCTTGAGGGCAAAGCGGACATCGAAATAACTTTTCGCCATGTCCGCTTATGACCCATAAGCGACATTTGGCCGCCATGCGTTGCTTACGGATTGCCGAATGCAGTCCGAGCATGACTATTACGTTACGAAAATAAGATTGATAATAGGTGACGCATGTCTTTTCCCGAACGATTGATCGAAGGTTATCGTGGTTTCCTTTCAAACCGTTTTACTTTCGAGCAAGGCCGCTATCGCGAACTTGCCGAGGGCGGACAATCACCCGAAATCATGGTGATTGGGTGCTGCGATTCGCGGGTTTCACCGGAGGTAATTTTCGATGCCCATCCGGGCGAATTGTTTGTGATGCGCAATGTCGCCAATCTTGTGCCTCCCTATACACCGGACGGTGCTCAGCGCGCAGTTTCGGCCGCACTCGAATTCGCAGTGCAAGCGCTAAAAATCAAACACATCGTCGTGCTCGGCCACGCACGCTGCGGCGGCATTCGCGCCTTTGCCGAGCATGGTGAACCACTGTCACCGGGTGACTTTATCGGCAAATGGATGGAGCTGCTTACGCCAGCTGCCGCTTCTATAGGACCGCTGCGAAATTATTCTAGCTTTGCCGATTACCTCAACCATTTGGAACATGCGTCAGCAATCAAGACGCTCGACAATCTGATGACGTTTCCCTGCATACGCATTCTGGTCGAACGCAATCGACTGCACCTGCATGCCGCCTTTTTTGACGTGGCTACAGGTCTGCTTTCGGTGCTCGATCCTAAAACGAAAATATTTTCTTCGGTTGCGAGCGCGAAAAGCGGACATCGCAAGCTTAGACCGTCTGCTAATGACCCAGAATAGACTTTCGGCCTGTCAAACAGGTATTAGCGATTGAGCGACCAAATCGAGAAATTTAAAACACTCGCGAACCCCACCCACACGGCAAGTGGCACAAGACACCAGGCAGCTACTCTGTCGAGTCGCCTGAATGATGCGACTGTGGCGAGAATAAACAAAAGCTGCGGAACAATGTTCAGAAGACCCAACAGCGGGTTATGAAGCCAGAAAAACATCCATGACCACGCCGCGTTGAGCACAAGCTGAACGAAGAATAAACTCAGCGCCCAACGGCGCGCGGCCGAGTGTTGGCGCACTCGTAAGATCCGCCACGCAGCGAACGCCATCAGCGCGTAAAGGGATGTCCAAACTGGCCCAAAAATCCAATTCGGAGGGTTGAAGTTTGGTTTGGCGAGTCCCGCGTACCATGGTGCTAGATTAGGATAGGTCGCAAGCTGGCCGACAATGGACGCCGCAAGGACAGAGGCAATAGCCAACGCACCAAAGCCGATGTCACGGGTCAACGAACTTGTTTTTGTTAGGTGCATGACGTCTTAGATTCCTATTGTTGGAGCAATAGGAAGCCACGCAGTGAAAGATGTCTAGTTCGCGTTTGGGCGGCGCGTGCGCCGACATCCAAGGATGCCGCCCAATAGACATGGGTGAACCGCCCACCAATGTCCGCTTTCAGAAGTAAAGCGGACATCGCAATTCGTGAGCGTCAGTCTTCGCACAATCCCGCGCGAGAGAAGGTAACGCAATACTGCGTGAAGCAGGATGTGAAGTTATCAGCTTGTGGCACTTTTCGGACATTCCAGCCCATCAGACGAATTTCCGCTTTCAGGGGCAAACCGGACATGACGCGGGCTTCCCGCTTTGTCGGCTTCTGACCCAAAGCCGACATCGGCTGCACTTTAGGAACCTCTGCCCATAGCCGCTCCCCGCCCCTTCCAAAGGCCAAGATTGAGCCGGTACACTACCGCCTCATACGCCCCGTATGTTCAGAAACGCCTTTGAGGAAATGTTTGGATGAAATCCAGCGCCTCTGAAAGTCGTCTCAGGCACATTCTGAGCCTTGGGCGAGAATACCTCACCCACTGGGTCATCGCCGGAACGATTATCGCCCTGACAGGCTTTGCGCCGGATCACTGGGTCGCAGAACTACTTAGTCATTCTGGATTTCTTGAACATCTCCAACACAGCGGGTTTCCGGGCTTCGATCTTCGGATCGGTCTTGTCGCTGTCGGTGTAGTAATCATTGTGTGGGACGTGCTGCGTCGAAGTAAGACCCAGATGCGGGGAGCATTCGTTGATAGTCAGAGCAGCAGCGATCAGAAACATATTCAGGCAAACGACACGACGCCGCTGACGCTACCAGCCAAACCCTCAATCGCCGTGCTGCCCTTCAATAATATGAGCGGCGACCCGGAGCAAGATTACTTCGCCGACGGAATGGTGGAAGAAGTCATTACTGGACTTTCACGTATCAAATGGCTCTTGGTCATCTCACGCAATTCGAGCTTCATCTTCAAGAACAAGCCGGTAGTTGTGAAGGAGGTCGCAGATAAGCTCGGCGTCCGCTACGTGATCGAAGGCAGTGTACGCAAGTCGAGAAATCGCGTTCGTATTACCGCGCAGCTCATCGATGCAGAAACCGGTGCTCATCTTTGGGCTGAACAGTATGACCGATTACTGGAAGATGTTTTCGCCCTACAGGACGACATCACAATGTGTGTGGTCGGTGCCATCGAGCCGAGCCTTAGGAAGGCCGAGATCGATCGTATCAAGCGCCAACGGCCGAACAACCTCGATGCCTACGATCTCGTATTACGATCGCTGCCGTTTGTCTTCACCAATATGCCAAAGGAGGCCGAGAAGGCGATTCCGCTGCTTGGGGATGCCCTGAAACTCGAGCCCAATTATGCTGCTGCGCACGCGTTTCTGAGTTGGTGCCTCCACGCTCGCTTTAGCCGCGGAGGATTACAAGAGAAGGATCGCATCGATGCAATCCACCATGCTCACGCCGCGATTGCGCACGGCAATGACGATGTTACGGCGCTTGCGATCGCAGCTTTTGTCATCGCTCTAGAAGAGCACGACACCACCACAGCACTCAAACTTTTCGACCGGGCGCTCGAGTTTAGCAACTCTAATGTCTTCGCACTTAGCTGCAGCGCCATGACCCTCGCATTATTGGGCAAGACTGAGCTCGCCATTGAACGGGCTCAGCAGGCGCTTCGACTTAGCCCACTCGATTCCTTTAACTTTCGGTCGAACAACGCTCTGGCGATTGCGTACTTTCATACTCAGCGATACGGGGATGCGGAAGGTGCGGCCCGGACTGCGATCGATGCTAACCCAAGCTTTAGTTTTACTCACGCGGTTCTGGCGGCCGCGCTCATGCGACTTGGGCGCGTGGAGGAAGCAAAGGCGGCGGCACAGACGGTGTTAGAGTGTGAACCTTCCTTTACCATTCGTGGATTGTTGCGCATTATCGGGCTTGAACCGGCCGTCTTCCGGCCCCTTGCCGACTCTTGGCGCGAAGTCGGGCTGCCTGAGTGATCGACCGTCAAAAAGGGTTTCACTGCCCGCATCGAAGATGTCGGCTATTGGCACTTCGCGTCAATTCGGAATCATGCCTTGCGAATGACCCAAAGCGGACATCCGCGTCGCTGTCACCAAACAAAGAGCCCCGGACGATGCCGGGGCTTTTAGTGACGATTTTCATCGGGCCGGGCATCTGCCGCTCAGCGTTCGAGCGAGCCGAGATAGGCTGACAGCGGTAGCAGGTCGCTCTCCTTGAGCTGCTTGACCACGGCGATCATCGGCTCGCTCTCCGGCCCGGCGCGGAAGCCGTGCCGGTAGTCATAGAGTTGGCGGAACAGGTAGCTCGGCGAGCGCCCGGCGATGCCAGGCACCACATTGGTGCCGGTGAGCTTCTCGCCGTGGCAGGCGGCGCGACGCGATGGCCAAACGATTTGGTATTCGATCAGCAGTTCACCAGCCCGAGCGATGCTGCAAACACTGTATCGTGTCTATTGCAAACCCGAACGGCTTCCGGCCGTCAAACTCAAAAAGGGTAAAAAATAACAGATTCATGAAATCGTTAGTTCAACTCCTGTTGGCGGCATCAATCAGTCAAACAACGCGAATGCCCAGGGCTGACGAGATGCGAAGACGGGGAAAATAGCGCAACTTTATCCTTGGTGTGCGTTTCTGGCTGGCGGTGCCGTCGAGCTTTATCTGTGAGTTCGAATAGGAATGATTTCGGCTATGAATCAGATGGGCGTTGCGTGGGCGCAGATATGGCAAGCATCCATTTTCCAGAGAAGAAGTTTCCTTCACATTGAGATTTAGTCGGCTGGCACGTCAACATGATCAGACGGGCAGCGTGACACTGGCACGCAATCCGCCTTCCGGGCAATTCGACAATGTAAGCTCGCCTCCATTTGCCCGGATTACCGACAGCGCAATCGCCAGCCCGAGACCAATCCCCCCGGTCTCGCGGCTCCTTGAGCCTTCCACGCGGTAGAAAGGTTGAAACACGCGCGTCAACTCATCGTCGGGAATTCCAGGCCCCTCATCATCGATTGTGATCTCGATCGCTTGCGGTATCGCACGGATTGCTGCGCGCGCCCGCTTGCCGTATTTGACGGCATTGTCCAGCAAGTTGGTGAGCGCGCGCTTCAAGGCAGCCGGCTGGCATTCGCGGACAATAGGCTGCGCTGGCTCCATGACGACCGGAACCCCAGCGTCCGCCATGTCGTCGATCACGCTGGCGAGCAGAGCGGTGAGATCGGTTCGGCGACGCGGCTCAACCGTCACCTCATCCCGCGCGAATTGCAGGGTTGCGGCGATCATGGAATCCATTTCGGTAATTGTGGCCAACATCTTCTCCCGCTCCGGCGCATCCTCGACACTTTCTGTACGAAGCCGCAGGAGCATCAGAGGGGTGCGAAGGTCGTGCGAGATAGCGGCCAGTATCCGCGTTCGGTTTTCAATGAGACTGCGCAGTTGCGCCTGCATGGTGTTGAATGCGCGGGAGGCTTTCCGCGTCTCGATCGTGCCAGTCTCAGGCATCGGCGCAGCATTCAAATCATTGCCAAGTCGTTCGGCTGCGGACGAGAGCGCGGCAAGCGGTGCCGTGACGCGTCGGACGACCCATACGGAGACAGCAAGAATGATGACTGCCATTATCCCCATCGAGAGGAGGAACTGCCGCGAAAAAGTGGTACCCCCTTGCGGCAGCGCGGTCGCGAACGAAAGCCACTGACCATCCGACAATGGCACCGCGACCTGCAAATCGCGGAAGCCCCCGAAAGAACCGAAGGCACCAAAGCCGTGCATCATGGGGCCGCGTCCCATCATCGGCCGCCAGCCCCCGAACACTGACCCGGCAGGCCAAGAGGCGTACACGCGGGGTTGCTGTGTTGACCCGAGCGACAGCTGTTCGACGAGGAAGTCCTTGATCGCGTCGGCGACCTGCAGGTCATTGTCATCCGGATTCATGGTCGGAGGCTGTGCCGAGAGCGAAACCTGGAAAGTCTGATCGCTTAAGGCGGCAACCATCCGCGCCCGTGATTCATTCGGGGTCTCCTGCACGAGCCGTGTCAAGTTGGTAATGCGCTGTGCAGCCGCAAATCCGCCGACGGCGCGCACGGCCTGTTCCCGATCCAAGGTATAAATCCAAGATCCCGCCGCATGCGAAATGATCAAGCCGACGAGCAGAACAAGTAGGGTCTGGCCGAAGAGGCTCCTGGGAAAAAATTGGTTCATTCGTGGTTCACCGCAGGCGTGAATATGTATCCGCCGCCCCACACCGTCTTGATGATCTTGGGGTCGGCGTGATCAAGTTCGAGCTTCTTGCGAAGCCGGCTGACTTGAGTGTCGATGCTGCGATCGAGCGCATTGGCCGCGCGCCCACGCGCGAGATCGAGCAGCTGGTCGCGGCTTAACACACGCTGTGGGCGTTCGACCAAGGCAATCAGTAGATCGTATTCGCCTGTGCTCAGCGGCACGGTGACACCATCATCCCGAAGGAGTGCGCGTACGCCGGTGTCCAACTTCCAGCGATCGAAATGGTAGCGTTTGGGACGCTGACCGGACTTCGGTATGGCTGATTTGTCGTTGCTCCTGCGGAGGACTGCTTTGATGCGAGCAATCAGCTCGCGGCTTCCGAACGGCTTTGGCAGGTAATCGTCGGCACCCATTTCCAGGCCGATGACCCGATCGATCTCATCGCCTTTTGCGGTTAGCATAATGATGGGAATATTCGAATCGGCGCGAAGCGTCCGGCAGAGCGAAAGCCCGTCCTCGCCTGGCAGCATGAGATCGAGGAGGACGAGGTCGATTCGGCTATCCGCCATGATCTTCCGCATGGCTTGGCCGTCGGCTGCCGAGCTGACCCGGAATCGCTCCTTCGTCAGCGCTCGGGAGACCAACTCGCGGATCTCGCGATGGTCGTCGACGATTAGGATGTGCGGCGTACCTTGCATTTTTATAATATAGACCAATACATCCTGCAGTTTTTGCGGAATGTGTGCCGGATTATGGCTGCGGCGGCGTCTGACAAACTTTGTTACAAAAAACGCTGCTTCTGAAATACTTGGGTGAAATCCGACCTCTCCAATGTAGACAAGCAACGGAGCTTCTGTTGCGCAGGCATTGGAGATTCAGATGAAGAAGAAGACTTTGGTGATCGGCGGCATCGCCGCTGCCATTTTGCTCGTCGGCGGCTGGGCTTTGGCGCAGTCAGCCGATCAAGGCCCGGGCGGAATGCACGGTATGGGACCGGATATGCATGGCCAAATGAGACCGGGCATGCGGGGTCAAATGGGACCCGGCATGATGGGGATGGGCCCCGGAATGATGGGCATGAACCATGGTTCTGCGACCATGTCGGAGCATAACGACATCCGCGAACTGTTCTTCAACCATGATCGCATCAAGCGCACGGTGACAAACCTCCCGGACGGCATTCGCACCGTTACGGAATCGGACGACCCACAGACTGCCGAGACGATCAAGAAACACGTCGCCGAAATGGGAAAACGGGTCGAAGAAGGACGGGACCCGGGTTTGCCGATCGAGAGCCCGGCGCTGCACTCGATCTTCCAATTCAAAGACAAGATCAAGAGCACGTACGAAGTGACCGATAAAGGGGTCATCGTCGTCCAGACCTCGACCGACGCTAGCGCCGTTAAAGCTCTCCAGGATCATGCTGCGGAGGTGACCGATCTTGCTCAACGCGGGATGATTGCGATGCACGAGGCCATGATGAAGAACGGCGGCGGCATGATGGGACACGGGATGCGCGGTGCGATGGCTGAACCACAGCACCAGCATTGACGCCGCTCTGATTTCTCCCGAGTGACTATATGCGAGGTCGGCTGGTGACGACGCTATTTGCTATCGTCGCCAGCCACCTAATCATCCGCGATCTGGAGGTTTGCTATGACTTGTAACCGTCTCGTGCTGAGCCTGATCGGTGCCGTCGCAGTGGCAACAAGCGCTGTCATTGCCGGGAGCACGCTCGGCAAGGCTCAAAATCACACTGACATGAATCACGCTCAGCTCATGCATGGCGGCGAAGTCGCGATGCCGACTATGCCGGGGCAGGAGATTTTTGGCACTATTCAGGAGGTCGTGCAAATCCTCGAAGCCAATTCCGCCACCGACTGGTCGAAGGTCAACATTGCGGCGCTACGCGAACATCTCATCGACATGGACGAGGTGACAATGCGGGCTGTCGCGGGGGAGCGAGTGCTCGACAGCGGCATCGAGTTCACAATCACCGGCCAAGGCCGCACTCTCGATGCGATCAAGCGCATGGTGCCGGCCCATACTCACGAACTCGCGGCACTGGGCTGGCAAGCCAGAACTGAGGATTTGCCGAATGGCGTAAAGCTTGTCGTCGCCACGACCGACCTCCGCCAATTGGTAAAACTCAAGGCGTTGGGATTCATGGGCATCATGGTCCAAGGCAGTCATCATCAACCGCACCATCTCATGATGGCGAAAGGCGAGTTCACGCACTGAGCCTGCCCAGCATTGGGCAATGGCCTATTGCAGCGTTTCCACAGCCGCCATCAAGAGAAACGCTTTGTGTAAAATGTCCGTCGTTGGCACTTGGCGGACATGCCAACTCATTCGTCGGATGTCCGCTTTCAGGGGTAAACCGGACGTGGCTAAAAGCGGTGGTGATGTCGCCTTTTGACCCAAAGCAGACATCCCGCTCGTTAGGCAAGACGTTTGACGAGTGTAAGATACTGGTGATCACGTGGGTAATCGTCGACACAGTTGACTACTTTGAAACCGATCTTTTGGTAGGGCACAATCGAAACAAATCAGTTATGATCGCCTGGGGAGTTGGTGAACGAGAGTTGGGGGCGCGTATGAATGTACGCCGTGTTTTTATTAGATGGTGGGCTCTGTTTTCAATTCTGTTTATTGCTTTCGTAGCGGTGAAATTCTCGGAAGGTTTGCAGCGTGAATTTGAGCAGACCTCCGCACAACAACAATGGAATTTTGAGCGAACGAAGGAGAAGGCTGCGCCTTTGCGATCATTGTTTAATCTATCGGCTTTGGCGGTGGGGGTTCCGTTAGCTTCTCTAGGACTGGGGATGGCCTTGATTTGGGCTTCAGGGGTGGCAACCCGATCAAATTCAAATAAGGGCACTACTAAGTTGCCCACCATTCTAGGATAGTCACAGCCGAGGCGTTGATCTATGGCAGACAAAATTCTTCAGCCGCCCAATTGCCGAAAGTGTGCGGCTAAGATGGTCGAAAAATCTAGTACAGCAATTCCGGGCACCATGTCGCACCGCGTGGTTTTCGCTTGTGAAAAATGCGGCATTGAATCAATTATGGTCACCAGACTATCGTGATGCAGCCCGCATTAGCCGACAGATGGCGGTAGGCGGTGTAGCGTTTTTTATCTCTAAACGGAGGCACAAATTATGACCTTCGACGTAGGTCACATCCAACCAATCGTCGCCTTGATCGCCGGCGTGCTTATTTTGTTGGCGCCCTATCTTTTAAACTACATCGTCGCGTTTTATTTGATCATAGTTGGAATCGTCGGGCTGGGATTTATACACTAAAGTGTCCCACCCTCGAGACCGACGACTTCGCTCAGCGCCCTTACCCGCGCAAAAACAAAGAGGCCGCCCGTTGAGGCAGCCCCTTCGCTTCGACGCTAGGCCGCTAGCTCAGGCGGCAATGTACGCGCCCGGAGTGACACGGCCACGGTTTTTACGTGGCCACAGGACGCACATCGGAAGTTTCGGAGTTCTATATCCGCCCGGGTTGGATGCGGTTCACACAACTCAAGGGTTATCGCCTTGCCACAAGTAAGGCACGTGTCAAACACTTGGTTATCATTGAGCATGTGTCTGTTCCTTTCGCCCGACCTGCTTCGGGCCGAAACAACGACGCTCAGATGGGTCCCAATGAGTGAAATGGCCTTGGACGCTTTGATGTGGCGTCTCAATCAAATCAGAGGATACGCTCATTTGCCAAGTGTGTCTGAGTAATATTGACCGGGCCGCCACAATTTGACTGACCCACTACCAGGCAAGAGGCGACCGAAAAATTTCGAGCTGAAGTTTTTTTCACAGGTCCAAGTGTTTTCGGGTGGAAGCTCCCGTTCCTGCAAGAGGTAACCTTGCCGTCGTGAGATGCCCAATGAATAACCCGGTTCCGCCGGAAGCGGAACCGGATGTTCGTTTTTTAGTCTGCGATCAAAAGATATTGTTGTAGCTGGTGCAGACGTTGATGTAGCGATAGCCGAACGGCGTCAGGCGATGCTGCCAACAATCATCATAGCCGGCGTAATCATCATAGCCACCGTAAATGCCGATGCCGTGACGATGGTGATGGCGATGGCGGCCATTCGCAGACCACCGATTGCTATTGTTGACGGGGGCGGAGTTGACGCGGGTGTTGGTATTGACCCTGGCACTTCAATTCTGAATGTTCGCGGAACCGAGATTTCCGCCAGAGCTTTTGGCGATATTTCCACCGCTGCTGCCGTGCGAGACGCTCGCCTGGCCGCCGCTTTTACCGCCACCATGTTCGTTCGCTGCATTCGTGACCGATGGGGCAGCCATGGCGCCGATCGCCAGTGCCGCCGCAAGTCCTACGAGAAGTTTTTTCATGACTCGTATTCCCTTCGTTTTGTGATCATTGTCGGGAAGATAACTACGAGCGCCGCGCTTAGTTCGGATTCTGTCCGAAGTTTCATGGAAGATCGCGAAATCGTGTTGGCTTCTGAACGGACGTTCATAAACGAGGCCGTATTGCAGCGAAGCCTCGGCCTGAACGAGCCCGGATCCCCGAAATAATTTCCGGAGTAATTTTTTTAGAGGCCAGAGTTTTTGAGGGGGAGTTGGATGGGCAACGCACCAACACTCGCCGCCGTGTGCATTTCTTGCCCCCGGCATCGCTTTAAAGGTGATTTCTTAGGTGAATCGAGCCCGGCCCTCCTTTTGGGATGCGACGGATCCACCGAGCATGGGTGGTGCCATGGGTAGCCGGCGCGATGCGAAGGGAAACGGCTCCATTCTCGGCGCGAACGTCACAGATTAGGCGGACGCTATTTCCGCTTCGACCTCTTCAGTGACGTTAGCCTTGTTAGCGGCCAATGTCTGCTTTCGCGGGATAAGAGCGGACATCGCGATCAGAGTGCGTCATGTCCGCTTATGACCCAAAGCGGACATTGGTGACGCAACCACAAAACAAAAACCCCGGCGCGAGGCCGGGGTCTAAATATACAAGAGCATATCTCGGCGTTGAATTAGCCGCCGCCCTTGATCGTCAAGCGCAGCAACACCGCATCCGCTTTCGCCTTGGTGTCGCGATCGAAAAGCGGACTGGTAGCGCCACTTCCACGGTGAAGGGCCGAACTGAAGTCGAAGTGTTTATATTCGACGCCGATGGTGAAGGCATTGTTCGCCAACATTTCAAGACCGCCACCCCAATACCAACCATCATGATGATTGTCGCCCAGCGCAAACGGGACGCCAGCAACAAGGTTGAACGATTTAATATGCGCGCGGGCGTAGCCTCCCGTTGCATAGATCATCCATTGGTCCATCGCATAGCCAAGACGCGGGCCGACTGACAGGACGTCGCTGATCCGCGCGTTGCAGGTATCTGGCGCAACCGCGTTACAGGCAGCGCTCCCGTAAAATCGCCTACACGGCTTGAGGGACCGTTGCTCAACACCGCGCCCCACGCACCTTCGACACCGACAATCCAGTTGCCCCACTGGCCCTGGTAGCCACCGTGAAGGCCGGCGAGCGCCACTTGTTTGCGGTCGGTATTAAAGCCAGCATTGACGTTGTCCGGATTCGAACGGCCTGCGTGGAGAAATTCATCTCGCCGCCGTTTACGCCGATATAGAAACCGGACCAGTTGAAGGGTCTACTCCGGCAGGTCCTCCCTTCGGATAATCAGCGGCGAGCGCTGGCGCGCTGTAAAGAACAGCAGCAACGATGCTTGCGATGAGAATCTTTTTCACATAAATGCCCCCATGGATTTGACCGAGCCCGTCCAGCTCTCAAGGATAAGATTTCCAAGCCGCATACCATGCGAAAGAATAGCTTTTCAGCGGAATCCTGTGCGGCGTGGTTCAAAACCCACAGTCAATACGGCCGTAAAACGGCTTAAATTGGCGTTAAATTTCAAGCTGATTTGCGCAATATCCGCTCCTGATGCTGTGGACGGCTCCTCCACCGGCACCTGAGTGCCATGAATGCAAGCGCGGTTCCCGCATGTCGAATGAAACTTGCGGCGGTGAAATGAGTCCGTTGTGGCACATAGCGGACATTTCAACGGCGCTCGTGGATGTCCGCTTATGGGGTAAGAGCGGACATCGCAATTCTTGAGCATCAGATCCGCTTATGACGCAAAGCGGATCAATCGTTGTCTTATGGAACCAGTCGATTCACGTGTTAAAATTTCTTACCTATTTTGACGTGAACCGCGTCGGGGTTGTCGCTCTTGTCAGTAATACGTCTCGCCGTGGCCGCAATTCCTTCCGCGTTCAGCGCATCGCGAAGTGCCGCCGCTGCCGCACCAAATTCAGCGGTCCGCGAGTCATCCCACACGATCTGAAACCCGCGAAACGAAACAATGCCTACCCCGGGCTTGCCGCTGGACGGCGTGAATATGGTACCGACCTGTCCCGGCGGATATTTCCATGCCTTTCGCACCCAGGTAGCGGCCTCGAGTGCCTCGGCTACCTGCTCCATGAGCTGAATCGGCTCCGTACTAGTGTGAAGCGCGAAATCGAATGGGATGGCTCCAAATGGTCTCAGCTTGGCCTCAATGCGCTCTCGTTGTTCCGCTGTCAGCGTTCTGTCGGCAATTTTCTTCAAATCCGCGGTATCGTCCAACCAAACGCCCGCGATAATCAGCAAGATGAAAAATCCTCCCAGCGTTTTTTGCAGGGTGGCTCGTCTTGATGGAACGAAAAGAACGAGAATTTCGCCGGCGATTCCTAGCACGGTCAGTCGAAATCCGATCCACTTCAGAAATACTGGATCAGATAATGCGGACGCTAGCGTGTCCATAGAACTCCCCAGCTGTGCCGTAACAATAGCTCTCCCACATTTTGACTCTCAAGCGGCTTCATCTTTGCACGCCGCTGAGCTTGCGTAATGAAGTTAGGCAACTCTCCGACCCGGCCTCGCGCCGGGGTTCTTTTTTGATCTTTCAACTTGGAATGTCGTCTTTTTGGCACTAAGCCGACATCCGCTGCATTGCAGTAATTCGGTCGCTATTGGCACTAAGCGGACATGGGAGAGCCGCCGATCAATGTCCGCTTTCGGGGGTAAAGCGGACATGACGCGGACATCGCAGAAATGAAGAAATTGACCCAAAGCGGACATCCGATCTTGCAATGGATTGTTCAATTCGGTGCAACCCGAACGCTTTTCAACGCTTCTTGGTCTATCGCTTTTTGCACGAGTCCTCCGGTCTTCGCCTGCTTCACGATCTCTGCAAGCTTCTCCTGAGCTGCTGCCGAACGTCCCTTTGGGATTGCGACCGCCATTCTCACGCTTCTGAACGCGCCTGGAATAATCTTCGAACCCGGTAATCCGTTCGCAACAGCTTGAACGTTTTCAGCATTAGAGCCGTACACGTCCGCCTTGCCGGTGCGTAGTGCTTCGATCATCGCGTCGCTGTCACCGCTAATACGAACAAGCTCAGCCGACTTTATGTTCTTGCTAAGGAATTGGTCGGGGGCACCATTCAACACAACAGCGATTTTGACGCCGGGTTTGTCGACTTGAGCTGCACTTGCGAACTCGCGCCCTGGCGCTGCTACGTAGATGTTCTCAACCAACATGAAATCCGGGCTGAAATCGCAATGCGCTTCAGCGACCGGGGTTCGTGGGCCGATCGCCAAGTCCCACTCGCCCTTGCCGAAACTTTTTGCATAAGCGTCAGTATCCGGATAAAGGATCGGCTCGAAGGTGATGTTCAGTTTTTCTGCAATGGACTTTCCGAGATCAATCGAAATACCCCCCAAGCTCCCGTCCGATTTCTTCACAACTAAGACCGGATTCGAGCCGACTAGTGCGACCCGCAGTTTTCCCTGTGGAGCAATCTCAGATGCTGGTGCGGTCTGCGCATGGACACCCCCACAAACGACTAATGCAATCGAAGCTACGATAAGCAACGACGGTATGCGCATGGTGCCACCTTACCCCTGAAGGGATCAGCTTAACCTGGGCAGAGCCATTCGGAAAAGCGCACTAGTTTGCGCAACCACGTCAAAAAAATGGAAATGGGCGATGTTGAAATCTGAAAAGTCTTGTCGATGTCCGCTATTGGCACTTAGCGGACGCGGCAGCGACGGCCGTCAATGTCTGCTTTTAGGGGTAAAGCAGACATCAAATTGAGACGGCGCTACTTCCGCTTATGAGCCAAAGCGGACATTCGCGATGTGGCCACTAAGCAAAAAAAAGCCCCAGACTATGCTGGGGCTGCAAGTTTGCGAGAGGCAACGTCAGGTCAATTAGTTACAGCGTTCCGGCAGTGTGCAGATCGGCGTATGCGGAACGTAAACCAGCTGGCCCGTGGCGGCGTGGTAGTATTCGAGCAACCCGCACGTCCACGCTTCTGGAGGTGTCAGCTCACCCTTGCCAAGCGCGTTCTTCTGCATTGCAGCTAGAATAATGCTGCTCGCACAGCCGAAGATTCCCCACACCGCACCACTTCCGCCACCGCCGAAGACTTTGCCGTGCGGGATCACCTTGGGGTGATACGTATACATATAATGAGCTTGGCTCGCGGTCGGCAGTGCCGCCACCATGGATACGGCGAGTGCCGCTCCGATTAGTTTACGCAGTTTCATGTTGCACCTTTCTCATCAAAGCGAGACCGCGAAAACGCAGATCGGTCTCTGGGTTGGTTTCACTTCGCTCGACGAGAAAGAATTGGGCCGACGGCTGCGCGGATCTGCGCAGAAGCGATTAAGGTGCTGTGCGGCGTCTAGAACACGCGGAAGAGACTTTGAGGCCGCGAAATCTTCGGTACGCAACATCGTCAACTCCAACTCAACGAGTTGACGAGACTTAGTCGAAAATTTATTTCAAGAGTTGCGGCTTCGCGCGTTAGCCCTACCAATTAGCGATAAGAATTGAGGTTACCGGCGTGAGCAATTTGCTTTTCCCCGACAAAATCGAGACTGCAAGCGGGGCGGTGCAGGACCGAGTGACGCAAGAGGTCGCGACCGTTCAGTGTCGTTGTTGTGGACAGCTCCTACACCGGCACCCCGGATGCCAGCAATGTGGTTGCTGTCGAAATCCTTGCCGAAACAGCAATGTCCGTTATTGGCACTTAGCAGACATGGGAGAGCCGCCCATCAATGTCCGCTTTCAGGTTAAGAGCGGACATCGCGATTAGAATGCGTCATGTCCACTTATGACCCGAAGCGGACATGCGCGACTTGGGCATTAAACAAAAAACCCCGGGCGACGCCGGGGCTTTAAGTACCTTCGATTCGGCAAGCGCGATTTACGGGCTGCCGAACTTGTAGTTCAAGCCAACCCGAATGATATGACCGGTGGTGTCGAATGTATTTCGTGTGAAGAAGGGTGCTGCTGGCGTACGGACCCCAATCACCGTCTGTGCCCCCAGGTCATAATAAAGATATTCGAACTTCGCCGTCCAATTGGAGGGCAACGCATATTCTGCACCACCACCTGCCGTCCAACCCGACCGCAAATCGGAACGGGTGCCCGAATATGTTATGCCACCACCAGCCGCGATATTCAGGCTCGAACTGTCCTCCACCTTTCCATAGGCAAGCCCTCCGGTGCCGTAGATTAGAAGGCGATCGCTTGGGGTGAAGCCAAGGCGAGCTCGTAGCGTTCCGATCGATTTCAGCTTTTCGGCGGTGGAATACGTATAGCCCGTAGGAAATCCGAGAGCTGGGTCGTTGCCTGCAAGAAGCGTTGAGCCCTTAACGTTGAGCCAGGACCAGTCAGTTTCTATGCCGAAAACGACATTGCGGATTTGATAATTGAATCCCAACTGCGCCCCGCCCAAAATTCCATTCCCTCTCGGGTGAAAGGGAGTTCCGAAAGGAAGAGTGGGCAAATCCGTTTGCGGAAAATTCGCTCCGAAGCGGGCCGTTGGGTCGTTTCGATCGTATCCAATATTTCCGCCGATATAGAAGCCGGACCAACTGAATAACGGCGCAACACCCTTATAGACTGGTGCCTTGACCGGCATATCGGCGCCAAGAGCGAGGGTGCCATACAAAAAAACAGCAGCGAAGCTGCCGACGAGGATCCTTATCATACTGATGCCCCAAGGTACGCGAGGCCGCACTGCAGCAACTATATGATAAGTCTCGCATTTGCGCAACTCGGATCTAACCGCCAGGGTTAACCGGCAGTCGAAATCCAGCAGCCATCAGCCTTTGGTTATCTTCGGCGATGTCTCAACTATTCCACGGCTCCAGAACCCCAAAGCACCCTCGGATGAGCCGCCCGACTGCTAACGCCGCGCTCGATTGGTGGTTCAATCGAGACCCGATCGAAGTCCGCTTTTGGCACTTAGCGGACGTGCCAGTTCATCCGTGCAATGTCCTCTATCGGGGGTAAAGCTGACAAAGACGTGGCCTTGAACTAACTGCGCCTGGCCAAACTCAATCCGGCCGCGGACAAAGCGCCGGTAATGATGAGACCGAGCCAACTCACCCACATAGGCACTGACCACTCGCCGATTACAGCGGGCCAACCAAAGTAAAGGCGCAGAAGATGAACTAAGGCGACTACCGCAAAGATCAGCCCTGCCACCACACAGAAAGTGTTTTTATTCATTGCTCCACACTCTAAACCCAAATTTACAACGTTCTTCGCTCGATGGCAAAAACTTTTCGGCAGCGATTGATCAATATTGGCAATGCCATAGCAAGTCGGATGCCGAACATCGCCAAATGAAAATCTTCCAGCCCTATTACGAACACTTGCTCCTGCGTTGGTGTCGATTGCTTGGGCCGCTCAAATTTGGACTAACATTATGAAAAATATTGCTCCACGACATATAAACGAAGTTGAATCAGATAGGCGGGGCGTCAAAGACGGCTGGTATTCGATAAACGCCACCGGCAAACTTGGTAACGGCCCGTTTTTGAAACGTGAGGATTGCTTGGCGGACATCAAGCGGCTGCAAGCAACAATTGAAGCTCAACACCATTGGACGGTGAACTAATCATCGCTTGTCGCACTGAACGCGCCGACTCCTCTGGAGGAATCGGTGTTCGATTGGATTTCAGCGCGACCCAAGGGGCGTGGAAAACCGCGCGCTTAGGACTACGCCATTGGGCCCGTTTTTGTCTGCTTTCGGGGTAAGAGCGGACACCACAAATTCACGCTGTCATGTCCGCTTATGACCCAAAGCGGACTTGCCACAACCAAGTTTTCTGGGCGCGTTCAACCCTAAAAAGAAAAAGGCCGTCAACTAAGACGGCATCCATTGAATCACAGTGAGTGCAAGTTACTTTGGTGGCACGCCTTCAATGGCAAAGATTTTGAAATTTGCGTATTTGTCGCCAATCTTTCTAGCCTCTCTATAGGCCGGAGAAGAATACGCTGCTTGCGCCTTCTCAATGCTCTCATAAGCGGACACAACAACGCGCGATTTTGGCGGCGCACCATCGATAGCTATCGTTTTATTACCGGCTGCAAGTATTTTTTGGCCGCTATCTTGGTTCGCTTTTAGAGCGAGAGGGAGATATTCTTTTGCATATGCCTCTGGATTCGTTATGTCGATCTCTGAGATGACGTAGGCAGTTGGTTTTGCCTGAGCGTGAAGACCTTGCACAGCCAGAGCGCCAACAGCCACACCCGCGAGTAACGCTATAACAAGTTTATGATTTGGCATTGCTTCCTCTTTTGGTCGGTAGACGACCTAGCCTAACAGTCGGGATGGGACTGTCGAGGTGTCCACAAGTGGCACTTAGCGGACGTACCACCCGTGTCGAGCTATGTCCGTTGTTGGGGGCAAAGCGGACATCGATCTGATTTTTCGCCATGTCCGCTTATGACCCAAAGCGGACATGCCACTACTGACCAAACGGCCGTCTCAGTTCACCGCGAAGCAATAGAACAGGCCGCCGCCGCCGACCCGCTGCAGGTTCGCCGGAGCGCAGCCTGGCGTTTTGTGTGAATAGTTCCAGAAGTTGGGGCCTTGGTTGTTACCTATCAGATCGTGGTGGCCGACTACGGCGCTGCCCTGGCCGTCAACACTGCTCGTCCAATTGCTACAGGTTGCATCGTCCCCCGGAACGGCCGTGCCGTCCTGCTGGGTGCCGGTGAGCATATCGTGTTGGTTGGGTATGTCGCCGCGACCCTTGACCGCCATGCCCTTCTCGTCGAGCCCGGTCTCCTTGCTGATTTTGTTCTTGTCGCTGTGCAGGTCGGCCACATTGGTCGCGATTTGCACGCCCTTGGCGTTAAACCACGGGCCTTTGCCGATGCGGTCCTTGGCGTTGACCCCGCCCGAGCCCTGCGTCGAGAGATAGGCACGCCACGTCTTGCTGCCCGCGCCGGCGGCTTGGCCGAGACTCTGGCAATGGCGGTCGGCACCTTCCAGTCCGCCAAGATCACCGCCCTTGCCGAGCCCGACGCTGGTGATGAAGAAACTCATGGGGCTTTGCTGCGGTTGCGCGGGCGCGCTCGCGCCGAAAGCCAAAAACGCAATAGACGCAATCACAGGTAAACTCGTTGTCTTGGTCATTCTGGTCCTCCCTTTTTTATTTCAGTTTGGCCACGCAGGGTCGGCAATTGAAAAATAACAGTAAATAACAGAAAGTCATTGAGTTAGGCCAGCCTCAGTAAAATTTATGCAGCTTCGAGAATTTTCTGGCGAACGAGCGCCGAGAATTGAATTGGACGAGATGTCCGGACGTGGTGCAAACGCACCTGCTGAACGCGCGCACTAATGTCCGCTCATAGGGGTAAAGCGGACATCAGAATAGGAGAGCGTCACGTCTGCTTTTGACCCAAAGCGGACATCCACGCCATGTTCACAAAACAAAAATCCCCGAACGATGCCGGGACTTTTAAATTTCGTCCGTTCAAGATCTATTAGGCAGCCTTGTTTCTAGGCAGACACTTTATGTAGGAACCATTTCGAGCAAGCAAAGATATTCCCATGCAATCGTCGCGCCAGCGAGCGCGGTGATCTCGGCAACGTCGTAGGCCGGACATACCTCGACCACGTCCATTCCGATGAATTGCAATCCGCGTAGCCGCCGCAAGATTGCCTGCACCTGCCAGCTGGCGAGTCCTCCGATTTCCGGTGTGCCCGTACCCGGCGCAAAAGCGGGGTCGAGCACGTCAATATCGAAGCTGAGGTAAACCGGAGCCTCGCCGATCACTTCGCGGATGCGTCCCGCGATTGCGGCAGGACCCTGCTCATGCACGTCCTGCGCCGTGATCATCACGACGCCCTGCGCAAGAGTCCAATCATGCACCTTGCGCTCGACGGGAGACCGAACGCCGACCTGAACCATCCGTCGCGGCTGGACTAGTCCCTCCGAGATTGCATGATAAAAAACCGAGCCGTGGGCATATATTTGTCCAAAGTTCTCGGGCCAAGTATCGACATGGGCATCGAAATGAATCAACGCCGATGGGCCGTGCCTTTTGGCCAGGGCGCGTAGAAGAGGCAGGGTAATGCCGTGGTCGCCACCAAATGCGACAAGGTGCTTGATGTGAGTGGCCTGCTTCTCGATCTCCTCCAAGCTCTTGGTGATGTCTCCCAGCGCGATGGTGAAATTGCCGATGTCGGCGAAAGGTAGAGCGGATGGGTTGATCCAGTGCAGCGGATGCTCGCCATCCACCAACATCCGGCTCGCCTGCCGAATCGCTGATGGCCCGAAGCGGGCTCCGACCCGATTGGTGGTGCCGAGGTCAAAGGGAATGCCAGCGACGCAGATCGGTGAGCTCGGATCATTGCGGGTGATCCCGAGAAAGGTTGGCGGAACAGAAAAAGTTGCGACGCCGGTCATCGCGACGCGGAATTGGATGACGTAAAAAGGAACACTGCGGCCGCCACCACGCACGTCCATTCGCCATTCGGCACCCCCTGGGAGGCTGTCGCAGTCGAATGAGTATCTACGATTAGGTTGCTCATTTCGTAGACAAGCTTGCGTTCGTTCCAAGCTGCATCGGGATTAAACTCAATGCCAAGCGTGGAAGCGAGCATGGTGGCCGCAAGATCTTCGACGTATTCACTCGTTTCACCCTCGGTCATTCCAAATCCATGGTGCTCCGAAATATAACCGTAGTGCGTGGAATTTTTCGGCCAGGCGAGACCAATTCCTGCTGAGATCCAACGTCCGGGTTCATTCGTCTCCGCCCGGGCCATAACACAAAATGTTATCTCACCGGGACTCAGCGCCGCAATCCCGATATCACTCGTAATTAATTTGCAATGCGGAGGCAAGATCGAAGATACGGCAACGAGATTTTGTTGTTCGATATCCGCATCACGCAATGCATACTCGAATGCGGACAGCCGCTGTCGGTGTACGCCTACACCGTGGGTCAGGAATACGCGCTGAGGAATTAGAGACATGGGTCTATCGGTCGCCGCCGCCATTTGGTTACGAAATGGTTCGAGCGAAGGTCGCTCAAATTCTGAGTAGTGGATACACCATTCCGATTTGCTTCGATTATTCCGTCGTTTTACCGTCGAAGTGTTCGTTGTCCGCCTCCGCGTCGGCGCGGGTATGGTGGACGACGCCATTTCGATGATTTGGTGGGGCATAGAGGGTATAAAGCTTCAGTGTAACATTGCCGGTATTGATGATGTTGTGCTTGGCGCCAGCAGGGACGACTACCGCGAAGCCCGCACGGATCGCTGTCCGAACGCCATCAAGAATTGCCTCTCCGGTCCCCTCCTCCACGCGAAAGAATTGATCGAGCTTGTGGACTTCCGCCCCGATCTCTTCTTTGGGCTTTAACGCCATGACGACGAGCTGGCAGTGCTTTGCCGTGTAAAGCACCTGGCGAAACTCCTTATTCTTGATAGCGAGACCCTCAATGTCTTGGACAAAGCCTTTCATAACGGCTCCTCCTCTTTCATAAGTTGTTTCAATTTAAGCTGATCGCAGTCGATGCTCTTTGACGTGAATCAAACCGACATTGGCTGGGCGTTAGCTTGACTGAATAGGAGGCTCGCTCATTTCGGACTTTGCGATCCATCGCAGGAAGTCCGTTCATGGCACTTAGCTGACATTCCGCGATTGCGGCCTAAAGTCCGCTTTTGGGGGTAAAGCGGACAGGACGCGGACATCGCGAAAGTGAAGCGATTGACCCAAAGCGCAAAGCTTTCCTTACAGGTCGAATGTCTCATTCAGTACCGGTGTCTCGATGCGCATGTTGGTCAGCTTGGCTGCAAAAGATCGCATAACGTCTTCGTCGCCGTGAACGAGGAACGTGCGCGTGGTACCAGTTTGTTTATGCCATGCCAGCAACTCGGCCTGATCCGCATGGGCAGAAAATCCGTTGATCGTGTATATGCGGGCTTTGACCTGAGTATCTTCACCGAAGATGCTGACTTGCTTTGCCCCATCGATAATGCGGCGAGCTAGGGTGCCCTCAGCGGCATAGCCTACAAATACGATGCTCGAACTCGCTCTCGAAAGATTGTGCTTGAGGTGATGTGTGACCCGCCCACCGGTACACATCCCAGACCCAGCCATGATAACGGCTCCGCTTGTAATATTATTCAAAGCAATTGACTCAGACGCCTCACGAACGAAGTGCAATCCGGGTAGATGGAATGGGTCGGTGCCATTGCGGATTAGTGCGACAACTTTTGGTTCGAGACATTCGAGATGACGTTCGAAGATTTCGGTCGCCGAAATAGCCATCGGCGAGTCCAAAAACACCTGCAGTGATTTTGGCAAACGGTCCTGTTCTAGGCCTTGGCGCAGAAAATAAAGCAATTCTTGCGCGCGTTCGAGCGCAAAAGTCGGAATGATCACGTTGCCCCCCCGCGCGAACGTGTCGTTGATGGCCTGGTAGAGTTCGTCAATCGAGGGATAGAGCGGCTTGTGCAAGCGGTCGCCATACGTGGTTTCCATCACGACGACATCCGTCTGAGGCGGGATCGCAGGACTTCGCAGTACTGGGTGGCCGGCATTACCGAGATCGCCGGAAAACAGAACCCTAAAATGGCGGCTACCCTCTTGGAGCTGTAAGAAAATGCTGGCCGAGCCAAGAATATGACCGGCATCGATGAAGGTCGCTTGGATGCCGGGGGCAATCACGAACGATTGTCCGTAGATTGCGGTCCGCTTGAAGAAGTCGAGACTGTTGAGCACATCGAGCACCGAGTACAATGGCTGGAGCATATCCTGCTTAGTGCCTTGGCGTGCTGCCCTGCGGGCACGATAACGCGCCTCTTCCTCCTGTAAGTGCGCTGCATCGAGCAACACTAGCCGAGTGAGCTCGCGCGTGGCCGCGGTCGCAATGATTTCACCGCGGAAGCCTCTTTTCACAAGAAGCGGCAAGCGTCCGCAATGATCAAGATGGGCGTGTGTCAACAATACATGATCAAGTGTCGCCGGATCAAAACCGAACGGACCCGCATTCTCCTCTGAAAGTTCTCGCCCACCCTGGTAAAGGCCGCAATCGATCAGGACATGGCGGCCGGCGCACTCCACCAGGTGACATGAGCCCGTGACATTTCGATCGGCGCCATGAAAGGACAGCTTCAAGAAAATCCTCCGCAATTCAGGGCGAGAAACGTGAGCGAGCTTGCGGGCGATAGCCCGTCAACGCGAGGACGCCAAAGGCTCGCCGCTCTTTCGGTGCCAATGCTGGATGCCGTCCCAAATTTCTTGAGCCGATTTCGGCGAACCAGAATAGATCGCTATCCTCCGGATCGATGACGCCTTCGTCAACCATGTAATCGATGTCGACGACCCGCCGCCAATAGCTCTCGCCCACGAGCACAACGGGGATCGGCTTGATCTTGCGTGTCTGTACCAGAGTCAGAACTTCGAATAGCTCGTCGAATGTGCCAAAGCCGCCGGGAAAAGCGACAAGCGCGCGCGCACGCAGAAGCAAATGCAGCTTGCGCAACGCAAAATAGTGGAAGCGGAAGCAGAGATCGGCCGTAATGTAGGGGTTGGGATATTGTTCATGCGGCAGGCTAATATTGAGCCCGACGGATTTGGCGCCGGTGTCGAAAGCCCCGCGATTAGCCGCCTCCATCAGTCCGGGGCCGCCGCCGGTCATGATGACTGTGTGCGGGCCAAGGCGGCCGCTATTCGCCTCGCCAACCAAACGCCCGAATTCGCGGACAATGTCGTAATAGTGGCTCTTTGCCAGAATTCGCTCCGCGATCGCGAGCTGCCGTTCTAGGTTCTTGTTACCGGCATCGGCCGCCAGTCCGTCTTGCAGCATCTCGACCTTGCGCCGAGCAGCGTTGGGCTCGCAGATCCGCGTACTGCCGAAGACGACGATGGTATGACGAATTCCATGCTCTTCGAGCAACAATTCTGGCTTGAGATAGTCGACGAGAAGACGCACGCCGCGAAGATCGTCGCGCGCGAGGAAATCGACATCCGCTTCCGCCAATCGGTAACTCGGACTGTTCAAGATCGTTTGAACGCGGTCGAGCGCTTCGGGATCCTCCTCGGCGGCTTTGGGAAGATGCCACGGCAGCGGCTCATGCCGCTTGTGAGGATGGGGAGGCTCTGGAACCTTGCCTCCCCGCTCGTTTATTTTCGTATCTTTGGCCATCGTCATCCAACCACTAATGTATTCGGTGAATTTGTGCGCAGAGCATCCTATCAATACCGTGTGTCGACTGGGACCGGCTTTGGCACATAGCGGGCGTGCCGTTTTCCAAACAAAATGTCCGCTATTTAGCACTTAGCGGAGGTGGGAAAGCCGGGCATCAACGTCCGCTTTTGGGGGTAAATCAGACATCGCAATTCATGGGCATCACGTCCGCTTTTGACCCAAAGCGGGCATCTGCGACGTGGCGTTATTTCACCTTTTCCCATACAAGCGTATTGATGCTCAACTTGCCGTCTTTAGGAAATGGGACCGCCTTAGTTGTGAGGATGATTCCGATCTCCTTCTTTCTTGATGCTCCGAATTTTGGTTGTTCGGGTTAAAATTTCATTCCAAGACGCATCTATCTGGTGCTCAATCTGATCGTCGTTCCTCCGATCGGAGCTTATTTCCTATCAGCCGCATAAAGCCGGTCTATGAATCCGCTTCGCTCAAGTTCATCGATGAAGGATGAATCGGCAATGTCGGATTCTTTCAGCGATCTCGCGGCCGGATATTTCGCCACAAGAAATTCTCGCAACGCCTGCATTTCTGGAAATGATGGCCGCGGAACCTTTTGAAATACCGACACATGGTATGCATATAATTCCTCTGCCACCTTTTGATCTTCGATCTTCACGTAGCGTTGTAGCAACGGCACTACGATGTCTGGACGAGTCTTGAACAAATGGATTGTCTCGACGAAACCCTGCATGACGTTCATCACTAGCTCGCGATTGGAGGCGATCAATCTGCGAGTAGTCGCGAATATCGAGGGCGTGTCGAAGGAATCTATAGGGAAGGCATTCCAACCGTAGCGAACTTGGCCGGTAAAGCGCAGATCGATCGGCAGCGCGCCCGCGTCGATCTCTCCGGCTGCCAACGCAGCATAGATTCGATCGAATTTAATCAAGGGCAGGTAGATCGCAGTGGCACCCGCTTTCTCGACAGTGATCCGAGTCGCCACGCTGGTCTGCCCGGTCTCGGTCAGCACTCCGACTTTTTTTCCGCCGAGCTGTGCAAGTTGAGCGATCTCCTTTCTGGTCATGACAAAGGATTTAGGGAAATCCGTCGTTGGCGTCGCAAGAATAACGACGTCTTGACCTTTGAGGACTTCTTCTGCGACAGGCACGGTTCCGGTGTGTGCGAACTCCCAATCGCCGCGGATGAGCCCGGCCGCAGCTTCCGGACCTCCGACCGCAATGGCTGGCAGGGTCATATCGATCCCTCGCTTTTTGAAGAGACCGGCTTCAGCTCCTAGCCAAGCGGTGCTTTGCCATGTCGCGAGCAGCCCGGTTGCGACTCGGACACGCTCAAAAGTCGTCGGAGAGACTTGCGCCCAAGCAAAGTGCGATGCGGCCGGCAACGCGGCAGCGCTCGCAGCCAGATGCAGAAACTGTCGGCGGGGAAGTCTCATGGCACTCCTCCAGAGTCTACGCGATGCTGAGTTCGTACAATCCGACAGTGACACGGAGTGCGAATAAGTAACAAAGGCACCCCTTAGGGACTAGGGCGCACCAGTGACTGCGTTCTCTCGCTCGCTACGCATTCTTAATCTGTCATTAGCTATTGCAATGCTTCCCCATGCAACGAGATATCGAGTCCCATACGCTCAGCATCGATGCCCACTCGCAGACCGACCGACATATCGATGAGCTTGAGCAATACAAAACTAATTACTGCGCACCAACCCCCGGTAATCACTATGCCTATAGCCTGAATTTTTAATTGATTCCAATTGCCCTCGAGCACGCCGCCAATTCCATGCGGCATTTCTGGACTTATGGAGATGGCGGCGGTCGCAAATATCCCAGTCAATAGAGTGCCAAGCATGCCGCCAATTCCATGGATGCCAAACACATCGAGCAAATCATCGTAATGCAGGCGTTCTTTTAGTGCCGTACATGCCCAGAAGCAGACAAGACCCGCCAACCCTCCAATCACGACTCCGTGCCAAGGCAGCACGTAGCCGGAAGCCGGTGTAATCGTGCCGAGACCGGCGATGGCGCCCGAGATCATTCCAAGCACCGAAGGTTTTCCGCGTTTCCACCATTCCAAGGCCATCCACACGAATGCGCCCATGGATGCAGCGAGATGCGTGGAAACAATCGCCATGGCGGCACGAGAATTCGCTCCGAGCGCCGAACCGCCGTTGAAGCCGAACCAGCCTACCCAGAGAAGCCCCGTACCTATCACCGCTAGCGACAAATCGTGCGGTGAAAGATTTTCCACTCCATATCCGCGACGGGGACGGACTACGAGCGCTGCAATCAGTCCTGCTAAGCCGGCATTTAAATGCACGACAGTGCCACCAGCGAAATCGAGAACACCCATCACCCCAAGAAACCCGCCACCCCATACCCAATGTGCTGAGGGCACATAGACAAAGAATAACCAGCCGATGCCGAATAACAAAAATGCCGAGAATTTCATCCGGTCGGCGACGGATCCCGAGATAAGTGCTACCGTAATTATGGCGAACGTCATCTCGTAAATCATGAATAGAGATTCTGGGATATTTTTTGCGAGCGCATTGGTCAATTCAATTCCCATACCAGAAAGGAAGAGACGATCGAGCGATCCAAGCCACGCGCCTTCCCCCGTGAAGGCGAGGCTGTAACCGGCGATTGCCCAAAGAATCGAAACGATAGCCACGGATGCGAAACTTTGCGCCATGGTCGCGAGTATATTCTTCTTGCGCACTAGTCCGGCGTAGAAGAGCGCCAGGCCTGGAATCGTCATCGTTAACACCAGCGCCGTCGCTGAAATCATCCAGGCGGTATCGGCAGCATCGATTTTCGAAGTTTGTGCAAAAGCTGGCGTGATAACCGACGCCATCGCGAAAAACGCAAAAATAATTGCACGGCTCCAAACCGTCGTCGATCTCATAGCTTCCCCCCAATACCCGTATTTAGAGCGCGTTGTCGTCCGTTTCCCCCGTGCGAATACGCACTGCCTTTTCGATCCCAGTCACAAAAATCTTTCCATCGCCGATTTGACCGGTCCTGGCACTTGTCTGAATCGTTTCAACCACTTTCTCAACTCGGTCGCTCTGCACAGCGACTTCGATTTTGAGCTTGGGCAGAAAATGCACAGCGTATTCGGCGCCCCGATAGAACTCGGTATGACCTTTTTGTCGTCCATATCCCTTGACTTCGGTCACGGTCAGACCGTCAACGCCCATGCCTGTCAGAGCGTCCCGGACATCCTCAAGCTTAAAAGGTTTGATGACGGCGATAATGAGCTTCATTGTTGGGTGCTCTCAACTGTCTCGCTGTGGGGCGCGATGCTGCAAATGCTCATCCGACTTCGTGACCGGAATTAAATTGAACTTTCAAATAAGTGCACAGGTAATCTCTCGCGGCAATGCCGTTGTTGTGCGGCGCAAAGACCGCTGACTGCACTTATGTTCGCTTACCAAGTTAAGCTGACTTAAGACTGGTTAGCCAAAGCGGCAGAGAAGTATTTAAATTATAAGCTGCTGCAGTTAGGCGGAAAAACGGCGATTTCGGAATCATAGTTCGTCCGACGAACGGACGTGGTTCCGAAAACATTGCATCAATCCCATGCAGCGGACAGTCAGGATCCGTGACAAAAACCACTCCAAGCCTCGTCAAGATTCCCGAGCCTTGAAGGTTGTGAAGGGGATGACAAAGACAGCCGTTATCGATGCGCTACGATAATTTATGTGTTGCGGGGGAAATAGGATAATTTTGAAGGTCGATGCAGAGAGACGCTACCAGCATTCTGATACATGGAGTCAGCAGTCATGGGAGCCCAGGGGCTAATGAAAGGATTTCCACCGCCGGCAGAGCTGCAGGTCACGCTGGGAAATTGGCGGAAGCCTCCGTTCAATAAGTGGTCGTTCAAGCATGTTTGCGAGATCATTCCTTCGGCCGAAATATCCAATGATCAGCAAAATGTGAGAGAGCTGCCGAATGCGCCATTCGATTTTAGAGAATTGATAATAAAAGAGGTGGGTAACTCGTACGACTTGGAATTGTTTCTGCGCGCGACCGATACCGACGGCTTTATCGTGATGCGAGGTAGTAAAATCTTGTACGAATTTTACGACAACGGCATGACACGCGATGCGCCGCACATTCTCATGTCGGTTTCGAAATCTGTTCTCGGACTGATAGTCGGCATTCTCGCACAACGCGGCACTCTCGATCTGAACGCGCTCGTTACGCGGTGGATTCCCGAGGTTCAAAATACCGCCTATGCCGAGGCGACGCTGCGCGATCTAATGGACATGCGAGTGGGCATTTTATTCGACGAGGATTATCTTGCCAACGCCGGTCCCATTATTGAATACCGGAAAGCCCAGAACTGGGATCCCCTTGCTCCGGGCGAAAGTCCAAGCGATTTGCGAACTTTCTTTGCTTACCTGGTTGAGAAAGACGGATCACATGGAGGTCGCTTTCACTATGTGTCGCCCAATACGGATCTGATGGGCTGGGTGATCGAGCGTGCAACAGGCGAACGTTATGCCGATCTTGTCAGTGAGCTGTTGTGGCGTCCTATGGGCGCCGCCCGTAGCGCCTCCATAACAGTAGATCGATTGGGTGCGCCACGCTGCGCTGGCGGGTTTTGCGCAACGACGCGCGATCTCGCGCGGCTCGGGCTTTTACTGGCGGAAGGTGGTACATATGCCGGCAAGCAAATCATACCCTTAAGTTGGATCGAAGATATTCTGACAAAAGGTGACGCCAAGGCTTGGGACAATGGCGACTTCGTAAAATACTTCCCACAAATGTCGATCGACTATCGTAGCAAATGGTACGTACTCCACGGCGCCACGCCGATGATGTTTGCAGTAGGAGTATTCGGACAAAATCTGTTCATCGACAGAGAGAACCAGATCGTCATTGCAAAGTTTTCGTCTCAAGCGCTGCCGATGGACGAGAAGCAAATCCTGCTGACGATGCGGGGCGTCGAGGGGATACGCGGCCATCTGCTAGCACCACAAACAGCGTAATAATGTATGCGGGGTAAACGGTGCGCAGGCATGGCACCGCCGTGAACTCAGGTGACGATGTCTGCTTTTGGCACAAAGCGGACATAACGCCCTCAGCGTCCATCAGATTATTTTACAATCTTTGTGCCTCGTTCAATCACGACCTGGCAGACCTTCCCGGCAATTTCCCTTGGACCGCCCTCGCCCTGTGTGTGGGGACCGCCCTCAAGGCGTAACCACCATGACTGCGTTTCTTGCCCGGAAATATAATCAATGATTAGAGCCCAATGCGGCCTCTTTTGCAGGGCGTCCATGATTGTTTTATCGTGATCAAAATTTCTGCCCCTATATTTCGCAATAAAAACACCGCTACATTGCCGATTGGCGGCCAGCTGCGTAGCTAGCCTATCCTCGAAGTTCATCGCCTCGGCAGCTGGATCCACAGAACAAGCATTTGTCCTCGAACACATATTTTTCGCGTAGTCGACACTCCACCAACTGTCTAGGACAATTACGGGCTCATTACTCTGCGCCACTGCTGACGATTTTACCACGCCAGCCGCGACAATCACTATCGCAAGCGCCACTGTTGCTAGATTGTGATTTAATCGAAGTTCCATCCCTCTGCTCGCGCATGATCGAACAGAATGCTTTTTTAGCGTTGGGTCTTCTGCCAGCGCTTCACTGACCATGCACAAAGCGCACCTGTGCGTTAAGGTGTCGTACGATGTTCGCTTGTGGCACTTATCGTACATACAGGGCCCGCCGATCAATGTCTGCTTTCGGGGTAAGAGCAGACATCAAAATGCGAGAGAGTTATTTCCGCCTTTGACCCAAAGCGGACATAGCTTATATCGCCGACCCAAATGTCAAACGTCTCAAATCCCATGACGCAATAGAAAAAGCCCGGCTTTCGGCCGGGCTTTCCTAAATCGACTGAGCGCAGACTAGCTGTTCGACTTCGCCGCGTCCTTGATCGTGTCCTTGATGCCGCCCACTAGGTTTTGGACCTTGCCCGCAACCTTCTCGGAGTTTCCCTCCGCCTGTAATTTCGCGTCGCCCGTGAGCTTGCCGACGGTTTCCTTAACTTTACCCTTGGCCTGATTGGCCGATCCTTCAATGCGATCTTTGTCCATGATGTTCGCCTTTCGGTTTTTATACACTCGCTTTAGACAACGTTTTTTCGCGGTGAAAGTTCCATTCCCCCACCACGGGGAAGGTTGACGATATGAACTCTGAACATCCGTAAAGCGGTCCTATCGCGGACATCGCGGGATGTCGGCTATTGACCCAAAGCAGACATTGGAGCCAGCTCATGCGTTTGGTGACTTCACTGAATTACAGTGTATCTTGTTCAGGAGGTGGACAATGCCAACTCCGCAGGATGTAACCGATCACTACACCCATGGCGACTTGGCTACTGCAATCCGCAGCGGGATCGAGTCTCTTGGCAAAAAAGTTGAATCCATAACCGTCAACGATCTCGCTCCGGTTGATGAGTTCCATATCGGTGGCCGTCAGGCATCCGAAGATTTTCTCAGTCAACTCGACCTCTCTCCCGAAAAGCAGGTACTCGACGTCGGATGTGGCCTTGGGGGAGCCGCGCGCTTTGTCGCGAGCCGGTATGGTTGTCGAGTAACAGGAATTGATCTGACGCCCGAATATGTCGAAACCGGAAATGTCCTGTGCGGGTGGGTCGGGCTAGGCAATAGCATTTCACTGCATCAAGGTAGTGCGCTTGCAATGCCCTTTGCTGATCGCGCTTTCGATCGTGCATACATGTTGCACGTTGGCATGAATATCGACGACAAACCAAAACTTTGTTCGGAGGTCAGCCGCGTCCTGCGATCGGATTCGCTTTTCGGGATCTATGACGTCATGAGGATTGGCGACGGCGAGCTTACGTATCCTGTCCCGTGGGCGACGACGGCCGCGTCAAGTGCATTGGCGACGCCTGCTCAATACCGTGAAGCGCTGCAGGCGGCCGGTTTTTCGGTCATTGCCGAGCGCAACCAGCGTGACTTTGCGCTTGCGTTCTTTGATCAGCTACGCGCCAGAACCGCGGCTGCGGGTGGACCGCCACCTCTTGGGCTTCATATTTTGATGGGCCGGAACACCCCGGACAAGGTGCAAAATATGATCCAAAACATATCCAATGGACGCATTGCGCCAGTCGAGTTGATCGCTCGGAAAGCATGACGTGGAGCCAGCGCACTGATGTTCGCTATTGGCACTTAGCGGACGTGCAAGCGCCGCCGATCAATGTCCGCTTTCGAGAGTAAAGCGGACATCAAAATAAGAGGGTGTCACGTCTGCTTTTGACCCAATGCAGACATTCACTATGTCCGAATAAAAGTGGTCAAAATTGCTTCAGTGATCGCTATGACTTCGTTTTGGCGCAATTTCAGCGAGAAAATCCAAAACGGCACGAACGCGCGCCGTTCGAATCAGATCCTGGTGAGTGACCAGCCAAAGATCGACCGATCTGACGCGCTCGGGCGGCAATAACCGCATCAAGTCGGGATCGTGATCCGCAGCGAGGCACGGCAGGATCGCGGCGCCGAGACCGGCTTTGCAGGCAGCATATTGAATATGCCGTGAGTTAGCCGCGAAAACCACCGGAGCACCGCACGCGTGGTCGTCGAACCAGTCGCCGCTGCGGAATGAACTTTCTTCCGTCCACGAAATGATATCGATATCGCGAAAGTCGTTCAGGCCGGACTTGAGTTCGCGTTTTACGGCGTAAGCTTTCGAAACATAGACCGCGCAGTTCCACACGCCCACCTGCCGGATCACGACATTGCCCTGCGTCGGGCGCACCGTGCGAATAGCGATATCGGCTTCGCGCCGTGTCAGGTTGACGACGTCCCAGCCTGCGACCATTTCCAGCACGATACCCGGATAGATCTGCTGGAATTCGGTAAGCCTGGGAGCGATCACAAAGGTGGCGATATCTTCGGCCGTAGCCACGCGGACCTTGCCGGTCGCGCGCAGGTCGCGCCCAAATGCCTCGCGCTCGACGGACAGCACCGCTTCTTCGACATCTTCCGCTTTGAGACGGATGGCCTCGCCGCTTTCAGTCAGCGCGTACCCAGTCTGCCCGCGATCGAACAAACGTGCGCCCAGCTGGTCTTCCAGCGCAGCAATCCGGCGCCCGACAGTGGCTGGGCTCGTCTTAAGCACGCGCGCGGCCTCGCTCAGGCTGCCTGATCGAGCGACTACTAGGAAATGCTTGAAATCATCCCATTCCATCAATCATATCATCCACGGCACTTTTCAAATTTGAAAAGCGTCCTTGCAATATTCTCCCTATGCTCTTCAAATCTCAAGAGCTAACTATGGGTTGTTGCATTCGCCAAGTCCGTCCACGCGTTGCCGATTTGGGGATAGCGCCATGACCAAACTCACCCGCCGCACAGTGCTTGCCGGACTATCGGCATTTGCCGCTATGCCCACCCACTCAGAGGCAGCTTGGCCAAACCGACCGATCGTGCTTGTGCACGGCTTTCCGCCGGGTGGTCCGGTAGACACGCTTTCACGAGTTCTCGCCGATGCGCTGTCCAAGCGGCTGGGACAGCAAATGATTGTCGAGGCCAGACCCGGCGCAACCGGCACGACCGCTGCCGGGCAAGTGGCTCGCGCTGCGCCGGACGGTTACACGCTCACGGCTATTCCAGCGACATTTCCCGCGAGTGCCGCCATGTTCCGAGCGTTGCCATACCGGCCGCTCGATGACTTCGCGCTGATTAGCACGACGGCCGAGTATCCACTCGTCATCGTGACACGCGTCGACCACTCGATTCGAACCCTCCCGGATCTTATTCGCATCGCTCGATCACAGAGCGCGCCGTTGCAATATGCGACGGCGGGAATTGGATCAATTCAGCATCTGACGATGGAGCTTTTCGCAAAAATGGCGGATATTCGCCTCCAGCACATACCGTATCGCGGCGGAGCGCCGGCGGTCGTCGATCTCCTCGGCAAGCAGGTGGATCTCTTGATCGATCCGCCGACAGCGATCGTGAAACTAATTGAAGACGGAAAACTCCGACCACTGGCGGTAACAAGTGCGGAGCGTTTTTTTGGCCTCCCCGATGTCCCTGCCGTGGCTGAGGCGGGCTTTCCCGGATTCGCCGTTACTGCGTATCAGGGGCTAGCCGGACCTGCCGGATTGTCGGTTGACTTGGTGAAAAGGCTCAACGGCGATCTCGCGGCCGTGCTGGCTGCGCCGATTGTCATCGAACAACTCAGAAAAATCGGAAACAATCCGCGACCGTCGAGTCCCGAAGAGTTCAAATCCCGAATTGCGGCTGATATTACGCGGTGGAGCAAAGTAATCGCGGAGGCGAAAATCGAACGCATATAAGGCGCATCGTTAACCCGGTGGTACGTAGCGATCGTTGATCGAGATTGGGTCGCGGTCGCCCGCTTCTCGGGGCAAAGGAAAGTAAAACATGCTCAGAGTGTGGGGCCGAACTAATTCGTCGAATGTGCAGAAAGTAATGTGGGCTATCGGTGAACTCGGTCTTGCCTACGAGCGCGTCGATATCGGACTGGAGTTCGGCGGCAATGATAAACCTGCCTACCTCGCGTTGAATCCAAACGGCCTAATTCCAACCATCCAGGATGGCGATTTCATTCTCTGGGAATCGAATACAATCATCCGGTATCTTGCAGGCAAGCATGGTCGCGGCAAGCTTGAGCCGCGCGATCCAAAAACCTGTGCCCTAGCGAGTCAGTGGATGGATTGGCAAATCTCGGTTTTTCAACCAGCGTTCACGAAAACGTTCTGGGGCATCGTCCGGACACCTTCGGAAAAGCGTAACAAAACCGTCATCGCCGAATCCAAAGCTAAAAGCGTGAGCGCGGCAAAGATTCTCGATACTGAATTGTTGCACCGCGCCTATCTCGCAGGCGATGTATTCTCTATGGGCGATATTCCCATGGGCGTTTTCATTTACCGGTTTCGACAGCTTGTGCCGGAATGCCCCAGACTACCGAATCTGGAACGCTGGTATGCGTCGATCGAGAAGCGATTGGCGTTTCGCGAGCACGTCGGGAATATTCCGCTCACGTGAACGCGTCTCATCGGAACGTCTGCTAATGGCACTTATCCGACACACCAACTCATTTGTCGGACGTCCGCTTTCGGGGGTGAAGCGGACATCATAGTGAGACGGCATCACTTCCGCTTTTGACCCGATTGAATAATGCGGACCACATTCTCCATGCGTTTGCGCACGAATTTTCTCGAAAACCGCACTTTCCTGGATCAACTTATAATTCGTCGGCCCTCCTATTGCTCTGAGCGCCGTTTCATTAGTGGAATGTTAACCTTGTCCGACCAGCGTAACCGAGCATGCCCGCGCTCGATGTGTCCTTCCGGCATGAGTTCATAAACTTGTTTGCACGATTGAACCGAAGATTCGAGGAGTTCTGCTCGCTTGACCTCCCGACGGGGGCTAGCGAGGAATTCCTCGCGCGATTGCGCGCAGAGCAAGTTAACGGGGTGCATCGCCTAACGCCGCTGATGCTGATCGGCATGGTGCTCAACATCGTCATCCTCTACGCCGTCTTCTTCGGCCACACCAATACCGTCTATCTCACGCTCTGGGCGGTCGTCAGCTCAGGGATAGCGCTCAGCGGACTGCGCGGCTGGTATCGTTCGCGCGGGCGACCGCCGCGACAGACCGCGTCAATCCGCTCGCTGAAGCGCGCCACAATCCAAGCCGCCATTATGGCGCTAATCTGGTCCTACACCAACGTATTGTTCGTTCAGCAGATCGGCCACGAACAAACTCTGGTGATCGCCGCCGTGATTGCGGGGATGATGGGCGCCGGCGGCTTCGCGCTGTCGACGATCCCGTCCGCGGCCATGACTTATGTGCTGATTGTCGGGCTGCCGGCGCTGGCTAGTCTGATCGCGCTCGGTGGGGTTGGCTTCTACGGGCTGGCGCTCATTTTCATCAACTACGTGGTGATGCTCGGCGCCATCATCCACATTATGTTCCGCACCTTCTTTGAACGGCAGCGCGCTGAAACTGATCGCCAGAAATCCGAGGCAGAACGCGAGCGTCTCGCCAACGTCGAGCGCGAGGCGATGCGTGCCAGCGAGGTACGCGCGCATCGGATCGAGACGCTGATCGCAGACTTCAACGGCGCAGCCGCGGCGGCGCTGGGGAAGATGGCGAAAGCGGCCGAGGGGCTGCATGGATCGGCCGGCGATCTCAACGAGGCGGCGGTGTCGGTGGGGGCATCCATCCAGTCAGCGACAAAGGGTGCCCACGAGGCGAGCGAAGCCATCGAATCATCCGCCTCAGCGACCGGGGAGTTCCTGCGTTCGATCACCCAGATCGCGGGGCAGACCGGGCGCTCAACCCAGGTCGGGCGCCAAGCTATGCAACAGGCATCAGAGACGGTGGAGGAAATCTCGTCCTTCGCCGCAGCAGCCGACGGCATCGAGGGCACGATCGCGTTAATCCAGGCCATCGCCAGGCAGACCAACTTGCTGGCGCTCAACGCTACTATCGAGGCGGCAAGGGCCGGTGAGGCGGGGCGGGGCTTCGGTGTGGTGGCCAGCGAGATCAAGCAGCTCGTGATTCAGATCACCCAGGCAACCGAGGCGATCACCCGCCACGTCACCGACATCCAAACTACCTCCGGACAGACGCGCGTGGCCGTTAGCGATGTCCGCCACACCATTGACGACATGTCCACCGTCGCCGCCTCCATCGCCGATGCGGTGCAGAGCCAGGCGCTGGTGATTGCCGATATTGCGGCTCAGGCAGGTATTGCGGCGACGGCCGCGCGCAAAAGCGTCTCCGATGACACTCGCGCCGGGGTGGCAGCGGCCGGGGCCGCCACGATCGCCAGCGAGGCACAGTCGCTGGCGTTGAACTTGCAGCGCGACACCAAAGACCTCGATGACGTGATCCGCACCTTCCTGCGCGCCGTGCAGGCTGCCTGAAGGGTCGATCCCCACCGCCGAGGCGGGACGGTATTGGGGAATGTGGACGACGCCCAACGGACAGCTGAACTGTACATTCGGCAATGCAGGAGCACCGACCCCATCCAAATTTTTCAGAGCATGGGTCGAGAAGCTCGAAGCATTTGTTCAGACATCTTACAGATTCTATTGGGGCGACTCCGCCGCAATCCACTGACAGCTTTCGGCAGAGTCGGAACGCTATGTCCGCTATTGACACTTAGCCGACATCTCAACTCATTCGTCGAATGTCCGCTTTCGGGGGTAAAGCAGACATCGCAATTCATGGGCGTCACGTCTGCTTTTGACCCATCTTGCATCTAGCGGTCGCCCTTGCCCTCCATCTTTCCTTCGCCCTTGCCCTCCATCTTTCCTTCGAACTTTCCCTCCATCTTTCCCTCGAACTTTCCCTCCATCTTTCCCTCGAACTTTCCCTCCATCTTTCCCTCGAACTTGCCATCGCGCTTGCCTTCAGCACTACGCTCGCGTCCGTCTTCGCGCTTCCGCTCGCCTTCGCGATAGCGTTCGCGTTCAACTTCGCCTCCGCGTTCGTCCTCGTCTTCGCGTTTGCGGCCGCCTCCGCGCTTCCGCTCGTCTTCGCGATAGCGTTCGCGTTCACCTTCGCCTCCGCGTTCGTCCTCGTCTTCGCGTTTGCGTCCGCCTCCGAGCTTCCGCTCGCCTTCGCGATAGCGTTCGCGTTCACCTTCGCCTCCGCGTTCGTCCTCGTCTTCGCGTTTGCGTCCGCCTCCGTGCTTCCGCTCGCCTTCGCGATAGCGTTCGCGTTCGCCTTCGCCTTCCATCTTTCTGTCAGCCTTGCCTTCCCCCTTGCCCTCCATTTTACCCTGCGCCCATGCGGTGGGTGCTCTCACGCCCATGGTGGCACCAACCGCGGCCACCGCAGCTGCAAGCGTGAGGACGGCGCGACGTGTGATATCTGGCTTCGGCAGATTGTCATTTGCCTTGTCTTGTTCGTTCATGTTCGCATTCCCCTCCTTGGGTTGATCACGATTGGACGAATGTGCAGTGCTTAGCCGACACCCCCAGTCGCCCGTAAATCCGACATTCCCCAGAAGAACTCTGCAATAAACAATTGCAGGCTACCAAATTGAATTTACGTTCGTCGGCCGACTGGCATCTGTATAGAATTGACCACTTTCAAAGGACGCAGCAGTCCTATGTAAAGGCGGACAAAGCGGAGTTTTCTTCTGATTTCCGCTTGTGATCTAAGACATCCGAAATCCGGGTAGATCGACGGCAAGCGCTTCGCTTAAGTTGTTAAGGTGGTTACATTGAATTGTCGATGTTATTCGCATTCGCTCCTTCGGGTGGATAGGTCAGTGCTCCGTCTGGCTGTAGCTTGACAACCTTCGTCAAGTTTGCCGGTGCAACCTTGCCCGGCCCAAGTATATGAAAAACTTGTTCGCCGGCGACCAGCAGATAGTCGGTAATAATCCGCCGGTGACATCGCCACCAAACCGCCTCTGCACACATCACGACGCAGCGGCGGACGCTCCCGAGTTCACGCAACTGGGTGAGGCCAGACTGGAAGTCGGTGCTCATCGCGTAGTCCGCGTAATTATGAAAGCTCTGATTTTCCCAGAAACCGTTTACGTCGGACGCAATATTCTGCGACCGTGGCCGGAGGCCGCCGAGCTCGACCACATGTTCATAGGCTATCTGAAATTCCGACAATGAGGCTGGCAGCGTTTCGTTATTGTATTGCGGATTTGTTCGTGAACGCGGAACAGAGCGCACATCGACGACGAGACCGATTTCCGAAACGGCAAGCAAATCGATGAATTTGCTGATCGGTCGCGTGGAATGACCAATAGTGAAGAACGGGAGCGCCATTCCTGACACTGACACTGTAGTAGCAAATACGCTTCCAACAATAAGTCGGGGCGACTCAAGTTCGAGGTTTTGTGCAGGGCAACGTAATGGGTCTTATTGCTCTTTAAACAGCAGTCATTGGCACAAAGCAGCCGTGCGAGCGCTGCTGCTCAATGTCCACTTTCAGGGGTAATCCGGACGTGACGCTAGACATGCCGCTTTGTCGGTTTCTCACCCAAAGCCTAAACAAGAAGCCCCGGACTATGCCGGGGCTTTGAGAGTTCTCAACATGCGGCTGCAGAAATCGCACGACCACAGACGCGCTCGCGCAACGAACCAAATCCGCCGAGCGCCTGATCGCGCTCGGCCAACCGTTTGCCAGGATCGCTACTCCGCCTGGTTGACTCCTTGGAAGGAGCCGCTCAGTCGTCCCAGTCCCAGAACCACCTGCTCCCACGCCGGCGGCGGTGCCGCCTGCGGCGACGTGCATCAGCGGGCGTAGACGTCGCGGTCAGTACGAAGCTGGATACCCCGGCGGCAGTGAGGAGAGTGGTCACCCCAGGGACACTGAGAACGGTGGTTGTGACGCTGCCCCAAGCATAGGTCAGGATCACGACCAACACGGCTATGCCACGGATAAAGAAGGATCTTGCTTTAGCGAAGACATCGCTGCTTGTCATGTTTTTCACCTTGTCATGCTAAACAGGTCAAGGCTAGTTCCTACGGTTGTCCGAGGTCAAGCGCCGATGCGTTTTTCAACATGAACAGCTGTTCAGCTAATTAGCTAAGAGCGCTCCTTTTCACAAGAAATCCAATGCCAAAAAAACGCGTTTATGTACTTGGAATCAATGCGTACGACCATGACGTTAGCGCCTGCCTGCTTCGTGATGGTGAAATTGCCTTCGCGATCATCAAAGAGCGGATTACGCGCAAAAAACACGATACGGGATTTTATCAAGAGGTCGTCGATTACTGCCTCAACGCCGAGGGCATCACGCTGGACGACGTCGATCTGGTCGTCCGCAACTGTTACGTCCTGCCGGTTGAGGAACTAGAAACGCGCCTGGTGTTCCAGGACGACATGAAGGACAACGAGCGCCGTCAGGCGGAAAAACATCCTCTATATCTTTCAAAATCGAACAAAGTTATTACGCTCTCGCATCATCTGGCCCATGCCTACAGCGCCTTTGCCGCCTGCCCTTTCGAGGAAGGGGTAATCATGGTGGTAGACGGCGTCGGCAACTACTGTGCGGATGTCACCGAACCCGGTCAGCTCACTGAGAACGTCAACCCGCTCGCTCGCGAGTTGGAGAGTTACTACAGGTTTACCGACTCCAAACTCGAAACGCTGAAGAAGGTCTGGTTGAATCCAGTCCGCGGTTTTTTGAGTGATGAGTTTTTCAACATGCCCGGTCTCGGAGCGCTTTACAGCCGAGTCTCGAGCTATGTGTTCGCCGACTGGAACAAGTGCGGCGAGGTGATGGGCTTGGCTCCTTATGGCCGCCCCGATGCGGTAAAATCGCTACTCGGGTTCAAGGATGGCGAGTTGAGTATCCCTGAGTGGGGCGTGGAATTCAACAAGCCATGGTTGGTGAGCCGCGATCCAAACTGGGAAGCGAGTTCTTCCATGCAAAATTGGAAGGATCTCACTTGGCGGATTAAGATGACACAGAAAAGGTACTTCTTGCCCGGGCCAATTGGCTGCGCGAAACGACGGGTGCCAAGAATTTGTGCCTGGCGGGCGGCGTGGCTCTGAACTGCGTGGCCAACGGCCGGATCGCGCGGGAGGCGGGATTTGAAAATGTTTGGATTCAGCCGGCATCGGGCGACGATGGAATTGCGATTGGGTGCGCCTACTACGCTCATCTCGCGATTTAGAAAAAACCGCGCTCATCCGTCATCAACCACGCCTATTTTGGCAAGAAATATAAGGATGAGGACGTGCGCGCCGCCACGGACAAATGGCTCGTTCGTCTTGCAACAAAGAGGACGCTCAGCAAGAATATTTGCGCCGACACGGCAAAAGTACTTTGTGAAGGCAAAGTGGTCGGTTGGTTCCAGGGTCGTTCCGAGTTTGGACCGCGTGCGCTCGGCAACCGCAGCATCCTGGCGGACCCGCGCACGGCCGAAATGAAGGATATCCTGAACAAGCGCGTCAAATTCAGGCAGGCGTTCCGCCCCTTCGCGCCGATCGTTCTGGCCGAAAGGGAAAATGAAATTTTTGAAGGCGCCCACGACTTTCCGTTTATGCTTCTCGCGAAGCCAGTCCGCCCGGAATGGAGGGACAAAATTCCATCTATCGTCCACGTCGATGGCACGGCGCGGGTGCAAACGGTTCGGCGGGAAACCAATGAAACTCTGTACGGTCTGCTGAAGGAGTTTGATGCCATCACGGGCGTTCCGGTATTGATCAATACTTCATTCAACGTGAAGGGCGAGCCCATCGTGGAGACGCCGGACGACGCGATGAGGTGTTTCTTGACCACGGGCATGGACTATCTCGTTCTGCATGACTTGTTGATTACGAAGAACCGATTCCACGGGATTCTTTCTTCGATTTTCAGAGTGTTCTCGGAAATAGGTTCACTGGTCCGGAAAACGATGACGGCCGAGATAAAGGATTGACGACTTCGGCGATCACAGACACGGGGTCACAACATGGCGATGGCGCAACGGATTGTCTCCGATCATTGCTGCGGCGTGATAATTGACGTCCAGGGGTTTTTCTTATCGCAGCTGGACAAGCGTCGTCGTTCCAAGATCAGGACGAATATAAAGAACTTCGCCCGCCTGCTCGGCTATTTCAGAGTTCCCATAGTTGTAACCCTTGAGAGGCCCGTCGATGAAAAGGGTCCCTTGCCCCAAGAGATCAACAAGCGCTTGAGTGAACTGACGCAAACATTTGAAAAAAAATTTTTCGACCTAACCAAAGAGAAAAAAATTAGAGATTATGTTGAACGTCTGAAGAAAAAGCAGGTTATCGTAGTCGGTTGCGAAACCGATGTCTGTGTCCTTCAGTCCTGCCTCGGCCTTCTCAGTCTTGGCTACGAGGTCTACGTGGTGGAGGATTTGCTGTTTTCCTCATCGCGCAATGTCGACTTGGCGATGGCGAGAATGAAAGCCGAAGGTGCCATTTTCCTCACCTACAAGACCCTCTATTACGAACTGATTGAGGCTGTCGAGGGCGGTCGACATACAGAGAAAATCCTTGAGGCATTCGGACCTTTCCCCGACGATCTTCCTGATTCGGCGGTTCAATAATCCTTCGATAAAGGCCGAGGTTCTCTTTTGCTGTGCCCTGCGTTCAAATACCACAAGCGGCGCAGCACGACCGCGCTGCGCCGCCCAACGTAGTCCGATTCAGAAAAACTTAATTCGCAGCGAAGCAGTAGAACAAGCCCGCGCCGCCAGTGCTGCGCAGATCCGACTGACTGCAGCCCCCTTCAGGCCCGCGCGAGGGGTGAGCCGAGTTCCAGGATGTGTTGGCGGGCGTATCGGGGACCCCCCGCCGGTTATGGTGGCCGACCATGGCCGTGCCTTCACCGCTGCTCGTCCAGTTCTTGCAGGTCATATCCTTGTCGGCCGCGAACGCAGTGCCGCCCGGCTGCGAGCCGGTGAGGATGTCATGCATATTGGGCGTGTCGTCGCTGGCGTTGACGATCTCTCCCTTTTCGTTCAGCGCCGACTTTTTGTTGATGTTGGGATCGCCATGCAGATCGTCGATATTTTTGGCGACGACGACGCCCTTGGCATTCTGCCAAGGCCCCTTGCCGATGCGGTCGCGCGCATTGACCGCCGGCGCGCCGCCCACGGCCTGGGTCGAGAGATAGGCACGCCAGGTCTTGCCGCCCGCGCCTGCGGCCTGCGCCAGCGTCTGGCAGTGGCGGTCGGCGCCGGCCAAGCCACCGAGGTCGGCGCCCTTTCCTAGACCGACGCTAGTGATAAAAAAGCTCATATTGGCCTGTTGCGCCTGCAAGCTGGCGCTCAAGCCAAGCGCCAGCAGCGCAATTGAAGCGAAGATGGAAAAACCCGTCGTCCTGCGCATTGCATTCCTCCCATTGATTGTCCGGCTCAGCCAAGATCCGCAAGCCGTAGCTTGAACAGTCAATAAACAAACAACATGGCATAAAAGTCCATTCTCTTATGGCCGATCGTCGATTTTTACCGATGAGCGATGTGGGGTATCCTGCGAATTCGATGGCGTCTCATGCGTGGATGAGGAATAGGGTGGTGATTGTGTACTTTGCAAACCAACCCCAACGATTGCTGTCCGGCTCTTGCTGCGTTATCCGCCAGACTGCGGAAAAATCCAATTTTGGGGAATCGAGAGGAAACGCGATCCATGATCAAAATGTTGATGGCCGCCATGCTCGCGGCCGTTGCCTTGACCGGTTCGGCGCAGGCTGCGCCATCTCCCGCCTGCGTTAAAACCTGCATCGAGCGGCAAAATAAGTGCGAAGCGCCGTGCGTCACAGCGCGCGCAGAATGTCGCAAGCCCTGCGGCATACTGGACCGCACGTGCCGCAGCGTTTGCTCGGCGGCCTTCAAGTCCTGCGTCAAGCCCTGCGTTGCCGAATATCAGACCTGTATCCGCGGCTGCGGGCGCTGATGTCTGCTTACTGGCTAAGAGCAGTCGTCAAATTCAAGGTGTGTATAGTTCGTTTCTAACCCAAAGCGGACATACACCGGCTCGCAACTTGTTTCGTGAGCGGGCGGTTGGCGCTTCCGCGCCATGAAAAATCCGACTGTGGCTTCCCAGGAATCTCGCCGTCTGCTACCGTCACACCGTTCCGCGGTTGATCTGCCGCGCCCTTGCCGGCGCAAACCATTACGTTCTTCGAGGAGGACAACAACATGCAAATTTCGTCCGTATTTCGTGCAGGTCTTATTGCTCTGACGGCCATGGTGGGGGCGAGCGTTTCGTCCACGGCTTACGCCGACAGCGGCACCATCCGGATTTCGGTGGTGAAGGGCGGCTGGATCATCGGTGCATCCGGGGGAAGCGGCACACTGACATTCCACGGCCGGCAATATCCGCTGTCGATCGGCGGCGTGGACTGGGGCCTCGTATTCGGCGCGTCACAGACCTATTTGTCCGGCACCGTGAGAAACATCCGCGGTCCGTCGGATGTCGCGGGCGTCTATGGGGCCGGCGGCGCCGGCGCCGCGGTCGGCTCCGGCGTGCGGGCGATCGTGCTGACCAACCAAAAAGGCGCCATCTTGGAGCTGAGCGGGCGGCAAACCGGATTGATGGTGAATGCCGATCTGAGTGGCTTGGCAATCTCGCTGCGGTAGGTGTCCACGCCCGCCGCGCGCCAAGAAACAAACGGCTCTGCGACGCGGTCATTAAACAAAAAGCCCCGGACAATGCCGGGGCTTTGCTTCATCAGAAATATTGCGGTCAGCACTTGTAGTTAAGTCCCATTCGCAAAATCTGACCCGTCACGTTCGTTCGGGAATTGACATTCGGTGTTCCCGCATTTGTGGGAGATCGCTTCTATCTCTTGTAGTCGCGATCCGCTATGGCCTCCATCAAATCGCGGAACCCCTCGCGGGTCTATGCGGTCTAGTGATGAAGGAGGGACCGTTGCCCGAACTCGGAGACGACCGCGATTGCTCGAAGCCCTATCAGACACTGATCGACGCCGCGCTGGCTCGCGAGAGTTAGTGGCGAAGGGTCGATTGCTCGGCTCATGTACGAATGTCCGCTTCGGAACCACAATGCTTGAGCGGAGTTAGCTACAAGTGGCGGCACCAGCCGTCTGACAGGAGAGATGCCATGAAGGTCAATGAGATGATGCACAAGGGCGTTGAGTGGGTCGCGCCCGAGACACCCGTCGCGATGTTGGCGAAAAAGATGATGCAGCATGACATAGGCGCCATTCCAGTCGGCGAGAATGACCGGCTCATCGGAATGGTCACCGACCGTGACATCACGATGAGGGCCGTCGCTAATGGCAAGGACATATCCAAGCTCACGGCCAGAGACGTAATGACGAAAGGGATGATCTATTGCAACGACAGCCAGGATGTGAACGATGCGGTTCGCATTATGGAGAGCAAGAAAATCCGCCGACTCCTGGTTCTTGATGAGAACAAGAGAATGGTAGGGATGCTCAGTCTAGGAGATGTTTCACATACGGCGTCTCATGAGATCTCCGCCGAAGTAATGAAAGCGGTTTCGGCCCATCACGGCTAAACGATACAATCGCGATACTCACTCATTACATGAGTAGCCAAACTGAGTAAGAGCTTCTTCGAGGTAATCCGCGAGCAAGGGCATACCCAACAAATAGGCGGCTGTTCGCTTATTGTGCCCACGCTCAGCTTCCATTCGGATTTGCTGCCAGTCGGTCAGATCACCGTCGCCGCGGCCTAGTCGTGCCAGCGCAACCAAATCAATCTGTTCATCTTCGGTCAATGCATTGATGAATGCGGTTATTTCTTGAAGAGTTGGATCATCCCGATGGTCTTCTAGAACGGAAATCATCGCGTCGTCGGAAGGATTCGATGAGGAATCCGGATCTGTAACGATGTCTTTAACATCGAACTGATGCGCTTTGTCGATCACATAACAAATTTTATCTCGAGCGATCAATAAAGGAGGAGTTGGGTGGAAGATGAGCATGACATCTTTCCTCATTCGATGGTTGAAAAAGCATACTGGATAATATTTTTTCGCGTTTGATCTGCATCAAGGATAAGGTCGCCTCAGTCGACACTCTTCATTTCAAACCGATGCACTTCCTGCGATGTCTGCTTATGGCACGAAGCAGACGTGTGGGACCCAACTATCCATGTCTGCTTGTTGGATAAGAGCTGAATCCAAATTCCCGTGCTAAGCTGAGCCCCTTGCGCGAGTATGGAGGCACCCATGTTTCTCAAGACGGTCAGCGAAAAGGATGCGACGGGCCGGATTGCCGAACTCTATCAGGCACAGAAGGCCCAGAATGGCTTCGTGATGGCTGCAATGCAGTGCTGGACCGCCCGCCCCGATCTCTTGCCCATCTATCAGGAATTCGCCGACAAGATTCGGGCCGGGTTCACACTGAGCCCGCGCGATTGGCGCCTAATCACATTGATTGCGGCCAAGCATGTCCCATCCACCTACTGCTCTCATGTCTACAGCAGGCAGCTCATCTCCGACTTTGGTTCGAAGGAGGCGGTCTTGGCCGTGCAACGCGACTTCCGCTCGGCTGATCTGAGCGAGCGGGACGTGGCAATGCTTTCGTATGCTGAGAAAATCAGCAAGAACGCATCCCGCGTGACACACGAGGATATCGAGCGGCTGAGGTCGGTTGGCTTCACCGACGTGCAGATCTGCGACATTGCGCTTTGTGCCGCGTTTCGATGCTTCGTCAGCCGATTCTTCGATGCTGTTGGGGCCGGCCCAGAGTCCGTCTTCATCGATGCAGATGCTAATTTTCGTAGCGCGATGACCGTCGGCAAAAAGATTTGATGACAGGCCGAAACTGCCGATACCAGGCAAGGGTCGCTTGATTTGTTACAACGGAAACCTGCCCGCGACCGAGCCACAATCGTCTTTGGAATTCATCATCCGCGGCGTGGCTCCAGTCACATTACATCATGCAGCCCATGCCCGTGAGCACTTCGTCAGCCTTCTGCTTCTGTTCGGGACTCAGTGCAGCGTATAGCTTCATCAGCGCCGGTTTAATTTCCTTAAGCGCCGCGAGTCGGCTATCCATTGCAGTAATGTGCGCGTCAAGGCGATCGCCAGGGGTCTTGGCTTCGAACACGGTCTTCATTGTTTGCCGCATGCCTTGCATGCTTTGCAAATTGCGCCTGATTGTCTCGGCATAGGCATCCCATTCGGCCTTTTGAGCGTCAGTGATGCCCAACTCGGCTTTGAGGAAGGCAATACGCCCTTCCGCGAAACTCGACGCCTGGCCACCGGTCGTCATGCCCATCATTGGACAGCCGCCCATCATGCCGTGGCCATAGCCACCCATCATGCCCGGTCCATAACCCTGCATCATGCCGGGGCCATAGCCACCCATCATGCCCGGTCCATAAGGTTGGGCATCGGCTCGGTAACTAAGGCACAGAGGGATAGCAGTGAAAGTAATCGCGGCAATTGTGACAGCGGCTGCAAAAAGCATGTATTTGCGCATCGTGAAGCTCCGTAACTCGCCCCACTAAAATTCATAAACCAGCCGCCGAGAACGTCGTTGATGGAGATCAATACATTGCTGGAGTCGCACGACATCTGCTCTTGGCACTTTTCAGGCGCGCCTACTTATCGGACGAATGTCCGCCTTTGGCGTGATATGATCATGGCGACGACGTCACCTCGGGAGAGGTTTCATGAACACCGCGCAGCGCCCGTTGCGCTGGTTCATAATGGCGGTCTTCTGGCTGGCGGCATTGCCCATGCCGCTTGCAACCCTCGGATTCGCCGATAGCTTCGAAGCCGACGGCCGGCTCTGCAACAGCGGTGCCGCCTCACCCGAGGACGCGATTTCCGCCTGCACCCGTCAAATCGAATCCGGCCGCCTCAAGGAGGGCGACCTCGCCCGCCCCTATTACAGCCGCGCCAATAAATGGAAGGCCAAGGGCGAGCTCGAAAAAGCCATCGCCGACTATACCGAGGTGCTCAAGCTCGATCCCAAATACGCCCATGCCTATTACGGCCGCGGCAACGTATGGAAGGACAAGGGCGAATTCGACAAGGCGATCGCCGACTATACCGAGGTGCTCAAGCTCGATCCGAAATACCTAAACGCCTATTACGGCCGCGGCGTTGCCTGGAAGGACAAGGGCGAACTCGACAAGGCGATCGCCGACTATACCGAGGTGCTCAAGCTCGATCCGAAATACCTAAACGCCTATTATGGCCGCGGCGTTGCCTGGAAGGACAAGGGCGAACTCGATAAGGCGATCGCCGACTATACCGAGGCGCTCAAGCTCGATCCCAAATATGCCCATGCCTATTACGGCCGCGGCGTTGCCTGGAAGGACAAGGGCGAACTCAACAAGGCGATCGCCGACTATACCGAGGTGCTCAAGCTCGATCCGAAATACCTAAACGCCTATTACGGCCGCGGCAATGTTTGGAAGGACAAGGGCGAGCTCGACAAGGCGATCGCCGACTATACCGAGGTGCTCAAGTTCGATCCGAAATACTTGACCGCCTATTACGGCCGCGGCGTTGCCTTGCAAGGCAAGGGCGAACTCGACCGCGCCATCGCCGATTACAATGAGACGCTCAAGCTCGATCCCAAATATGCGCTTGCCTATGCCGGCCGCGGCGTTGCCTGGCAGTACAAGGGCGAGCTCGATAAGGCGATCGCCGACTACGACGAGGCGCTCAGGCTCGATCCCAAAAACCACTATGCCTATAACAGCCGCGGATATTCCTGGATAGGAAAAGGCGATCTCGATAAAGCCATCGCCGATTTCACCGATTCGATCCGCGTCAAGCCCAACTATTTTCTCGCCTATGCCAATCGCGGAGAGGCATGGCGCCTGAAAGGCGACCTCGACCGCTCGATCGCCGACCTCGACAAGGCGATCCAGGCGGATCCCACGAACGCCCTGTTTCACACCTATCGCGGCGATGCCTGGCGCTATAAGGGCGACTTCGATCGCGCCTTCGCGGATTTCAACGCGGCGCTTCATTCACGGCCCCAGTACGTCGCGGCCTTCGTCGGTCGCGGCCTCACCTACGAAAAGAAAGGCGATATCGACAAGGCCAAGGCCGACTTCGAAAAGGCGGCCAACCTTAAGCCCGCCTCCTATTTCGACACCACGAAATCCGCGCAGCAAACCGCCCGCGCCCGGCTTGCCGCGCTGACCGCGACCGGCACTTCGGCTCCACAGCAAGCGCCGGCGCTCGAGCCTGCCGTCGTTCCCGCATCCGGCATGCGGATCGCGCTGGTGATCGGCAATAGCGGATACAAGAATGTCGCCGCCTTGCCGAATCCGCGCCGCGACGCCGAAACCATCGCCGCCACGCTTCGCGCCGTCGGCTTCCAGACCGTCGAACTCGACGGCGATCTGACGCGCGAAAGAATGATGAAGGCGCTGCGCGACTTCGCCGAGCTAGCCGACAAGGCCGATTGGGCGCTCGTTTATTTCGCCGGCCACGGCATCGAAATCGGCGGCGTCAATTACCTGGTGCCGATCGATGCCAAGCTGTCGGTCGACCGCGACGCCCAGTTCGAAGCCGTGCCGCTCGACCAGGTGCTCGGCGCGATCGACGGCGCGCACAAGCTGAAGCTCGTTCTGCTCGATGCCTGCCGCGAAAACCCCTTCGCGCCCCGTCAAACGACGGCGACCCGCAACGTCACGCGCGGCCTCGCGCCGATCGAGCCCGAGGGGCCGAGCAAGGGCAAGGGCGCCACCCTCGTGGTCTACGCCGCCAAGCACGGCCAGGTCGCCCTCGACGGGAGCGCCTCGAACAGTCCGTTCGTGACCGCGCTCGTGCAGCGGCTGCCGACGCCGGGCGTTGAGATCAACAAGATTTTCCGGCTGGTGCGCGACGACGTGCTGGAGGCGACATCCGGCCGTCAGGAGCCCTTCACCTACGGCTCGACGCCGGGCCGCGAGGATTATTTCTTCGTCGCCACGCACTAGCTCTCAAGCGTCGGCGTTGGTGCCCCGCCCGGCGGACATCACGGTCAGAAGTGACCCCGGATGACGAGGGACTGTGAATTCATCGCGTCGCGCCGACATGCCAGAGCGCGGCGATGAAAAACAGAAGCGTCGTGACGGCGGAGATCAGGCAGTAAATGCAGAAAGCATGGATGTAGGTAAACTGGATATACATGAAGCAGATTGAAAGGGAGATGCCGACAGCGGCATAGAGCAGCGTGCCCAAACGCAAGCCGCGCGAGATCGGGTCGAAGGCAAGCAGCGCTACCAGCCCAAACATGTACAAATAATAGACGAGGCCGAAATAGCCGAGCGGCAGGCCAAAGATGCGCCCGTAGGGGCTTTCGGCGACGACGTTGCATCCGTCGATGGGAGGCGGACACCACAGTGGCTGGCGGTTATAGATCGCATAGGAATCATAAAACGCGACCGCAATGCCGATGATCGCTAACACCAGCATGAAATTTGGCGCCCGGGATACTTTTTTCATCTGACCGCTCCGGCTGCATTCGCCTTTCCCGACCTTGTCCGCAAGGCCGAAACGGCTCATTTTTATGTTCAGTAAAAAAGGTATTCCGGGACGTGTCGTTGATATGGATCAGAAACAGGATGGGGCATTTATGCTTGCCCGATGCCCCCGGACGCTCGCCAGCCTTAACTTGGCAAGCGCTCGAAGTTCGGCATGAACTTGCTGCCGGAAGCCTTGCTCACCCGACAAGGAACTTTACTGAGACTGCCGAATTAACTCCATCAAGCTGCGCCGGAACATTCTTTCGGCGGGGAGTATGATCAATGTCTGCTGAAACTCTTCTTGTTATTCTATTGATTGGCGCAATTGCCGGATGGTTAGCCGGACAGATCGTCCAAGGCACGGGCTTCGGCCTGGTCGCTGATATCGCTCTGGGAATTGTCGGCGCCTTTATTGGGACCTGGCTGCTGCCGCAGTTGGGCATCCGACTGGGTACCGGCATCGTTGCCGCCATTATCGCCGCCACCATTGGCGCCGTTGTGCTTCTCGTTATTCTCGGCTTCTTGGGAAGAGGTGGAGGAGGCAGGCTCTTCAGAAGAGGTGGAAGTGGAGGTGGCGGCAGAGGCGGAGGCTTCCATCTGACGCCGCCCACCGTTCTTATTTTTGTTATTTCGCTGGTGCTAGCCGTCGTCGCCCTTCTCGCGCACTACGCGGGCCTTAAAATCCCAATCATTACGGCAGCAAATGTTTTTGATGTGCTCGCCGTCGCCTACTTGGTGCTTCTTGCCGGAGTCGTATTTCGAGGCCTTTGAGACTGAGTCAAAGCACCGGAAATCATTTCGATGGATGAGCGCCGAATAAAGCGCCGCCAGCGTTCGCTGAAGGCGGGAAAGATAGTCTTCAATCGCCGGCTTTCCGTTATTGACTGCACCGTACGAGACTTAACTGATGAAGGCGCCTGCTTGGTCATGGGGAACCCCGTTGGGTTGCCCAAAACCTTCGAGCTTCTAATCCCGTTCGATAAATTCAAGCGAACCTGCCGCGTTATTTGGAAGTCATCAGATAGGATTGGTGTCGCTTTCCTCTAATGGCACGTTTGTGAGCGGCCCCCCTTCTTACATATGCCCCGGGCCGTGCTTATCGAATAAGCCCAGATGCTTCTGACTCCCTTCCGGCATATCTGGAACGTTGATCGAGCGGCCCATGAAGCTGGTCCACGGTTTCTCCGCGAGCGGCTGCACGGTGACAAACCTCCAGAATTGCCGCTCCGTCATGACAATTTCCGTTACGCCTTGTTCTAAAACCCAATTTTGAAGTGCGGAGAGGCGAATTTGTTCGCGATCATTAAACATGGAATCGGGTATGGATTTTTTCATGAGCATATTTCCTCGGATCGTCGCTGGTCTGTTTCTATTTGCACTCGCTCCGCACGCCGCTCAGTAGGATGGACCCATCAAGAGTGCGGGTCGTGCGGCTCAAGGTAGCGCTCTGAAAACTGTACGCGCCGATCCTTAATGAGTTCAGTTTGCCGAGAATACGGGGCCGGCGGCACCAGTCTGGCGCTTTGCAGCGTCATCGACCTTGTACAGCCGCAGGGGAATAATGAGAGCCAACCCCGTTTGCAGCGGCGTGTCCTCGCCGATCTTGTTGATTTGCGCGATCGCCCATGCGGGAGCGCCATATTGGGCGGCAATCGTCTGCAAGTTCTCCCCCGCACGAACCGTTGCGCGCAATCCGCTGTCCCAAAGTTCGATCGGTTCGTTGCGGGGGACGACATACTTCACGTCCAGCGGCGTCGCAAAATTCAGTGCCGGCGTATCGGGAGAAGGTCTCTTTTGTTTTTTACTTTTGGGCGGTCCTTCCACTGGTGCGTCCGCTTGTTTTCGACGCGAAAACGCCGCGAACCCAATGATTTCGTCGGCGACAAGCTCGTGGATCTTCGACGATTTATCCAAAGTTATATGTATAATTTCATTGTGTTCTCGCAGATCGACGTTGATCAGCCGGCCGCGAAACCCGGCCGCCGCCTTTACTTCGCCACCGCCGATCGGATTGGATTTTTGAAAAAGATTGATAAACACCTCGACATTGTCCGGCACGGAACCCGCAACCGGCGTCGGATCAAAACCGAAGGCGAGACCAACCGGAACGTTGGCGTTTTTCATTCTTTGCGCCATTGAAATAATCGCGTCACCCCCTGATGAATGACCGATCAGGATAATGGGCGCCGACGAAGGATCATCCTTATATTTTTTGATAATTTCCTCAGTGAGGGAGCTAACCTCAAATAACCCGTGCACACTCGCGCGAACGCCACGGTTATTGATATTTTCGGCCAGTTGGTCCAATCCGCGCGAAAAGACTTCGCCCAGCAGTCCGCGTATCAAATAGACATGCCCGTTCATGGGCACGGTTGCGGAATCGATCGCCTCGAATACGGCGCTGCTGCAATTTGCGACGAAGGCCACAATGATCGCGACAAGCGTACCGCGTAAAAGACAGATCATTCGGATCCCGGCTGTCGGATTTTTTAAAAATCAACCGTTGAGCATAGCCCGTGCGGCTCCGCGGTCTTCGGCTTTAGCTCAACGAATAGCGCGCGCGTTACTGTCCCCCGGCCCTAGCTGCCTTTCAGCGATCACGCCGGAGGGATAGTAGCAACGCTGCACATTTTTTTACTTGAGGCTGTGAGCGTGGGCGCGGCCGACGACGTCACATCGCCTTGAGGTTGCCCGCTGCGGTTTTACCGCGATCGGTCGTCACCACGTCGTAAGACACTTTTTGGCCTTCCGCCAAGTTCGAAATGCCCGCCTGCTCCAGGGCACTGATATGGACGAAGACGTCTTTACCTCCATCCGAGGGCTGAATGAAGCCATATCCCTTTTGGGCGTTGAACCATTTAACGGTACCTGTGGCCATGAAGGTTCCCCTTGCTTAAGTTCCAAAGTGGAACGCAATCGGAATGCTCCGTCAAGGAGCGACTAGGCACGGTCTTAGTCCTGCGCTAAGCGCAGCGGGGTCAGCTATCCCGGAACTCAACAGGCGGCAAAGGCGCGCGGTTGACCTGGAGGCTAAAGATATCAGGACGTGCGTAATGACCCGTCACGTCGAGAGATCGACGGGATTGCGGCGCCGCAGCGGGGTCGATGTCACAGAAGAGCACCGTCTTTTCCCGATTGAGCGGTCCGGCTTCGACCTTACCGAAAGGCCGCACGATCAATGCTCCTCCATCACATAGCCATTCGCCGTCATCGCTGAAGAGACGATCTCGACCTGGAAAATTCTTGGGTACGTCGCCCGCTTGAAGGGCCGTGCCCGTGGCAATCACCCAGCAGCCGCCTTCTCGCGCGATGTGCCGCATGCTCGCGATCCATTCCTCGCCGCAGTCCCAAGTCGGCGCGACGAGAACCTCCAGGTTCTGCGCATACAAGGCGTAGCGTGCAAGCGGCATGTAATTTTCCCAGCAGATTAGGCATCCGATGCGACCCGCAGGCGTTTCAACGACGCGCAAGCCGCGCGCGTCGCCGCGTCCCCACACCATACGTTCGGGATTGGTGGGCAAGAGCTTACGATGGCGATTGAGAATCGTGCCCTCAGGACCGATCACGACTACGGTATTGAAAAGTGTCGTGCCGCTGAACTCAGAATCTATTTCGTGTAGCCCGCAGACTATCGTGAGCCCATGATGCGCGGCGGCCTCGGTGATCGGCTTCAGGTCGCCCCGCGCGACATCAACCGCCTGCTCGCGCAGCCGCGTGTGGATTTCGCCGGCGAGCGCCATATCGCCGCCAGGTTTCAGCCGCCACACCCAGGTTGGATAACCGGGAATATAGGCTTCCGGAAAGACAACGAGCTTGGCCCCGGCCGCGGCCACGTCAGCCACATGTTGCAGCATACGGGAAATGGTCGCGGCACGGTCGAGCAACACCGGAGGTGCCTGCACCACGGCGACTTTGACGTTCATGAGGGCCTCCTGCGGGATTGCAGCGGTGACTGAGCGAAGCAAACTCAACGCGCAAATGCCAATGCTAAACTAATCCTCCAACTCGACCGTTCGGCAGGGGGCGACGCAAGCTGTGCTGGATTTTTTTATCGAGCGTGATGTGCTTCACATACGACCCGCCCCCCTCATCATAAAAGCATCCTGGCAACCTTTCACAGAGGAGGTAGTGATGCAAAAGTCATACAAGAAACGTTTCAATCCGGCCGAATGGATCAACCCGCTGAACCTGATCCCGCGGGAGTTTCCCACGGCGATTCTTGTATTCGGCGTGTTGGCAAATTTCGCGTGGCTAGCGGTCGTGTTCTGGTTCTTGTCGTATTGGATTGTCTGGCATTTCTAATGTCCGCTTTTGACCCGAAGCGGACACTGCCGCTCAAAATGGAATTACTCCAGACTTTCTCTGATCACGTTAGGCCCCCGTTTACCGAGACATTTGTCCAAGATACCCCCAAAATTCTACGATCATTTTAGGGACTGCGAAATCTCTCCGCCGTAGCCTGGGCTCGTTCGATCGCTTTCACCAGGGTATCAGTCATGCAAGACAAAAGAAGCGTGAGACGCACGCATATGCTCAAGCACGCCAAGATATCGGCCGCCGAGTCACCGACTTTGATCGACTGCATGGTCTATGATTTGACCAACTCGGGCGCGGGCTTACGCATCTCGCCGGACGATACCGTGCCGGACCGTTTCGAGTTGGTTTTCGACGCTTCCAATTCGGGGCGGGGCTCGCAGGTGCGGTGGAAAAATAACGAACGGCTCGGTGTCAAATTCGGGAAAAAGCCGTAAGCGCCTGAGATCGTCGCGCCTGCGGCCCGCCCCGGCGGCTAGGCCGCCAATGACGGGAATAACCAATAGAAAAGACCCGCGCCGTGAGAAAGGCGCGGGCCCCTATCCCAAGCTCGCTGACGCTTCTTAATGGGGCTGGTGCACCCAGTACAAGAGGCCGCAGCTCGCCGCTTCGTCCCAGGTCAATTCCCGGTTCTGCGTGGAATTGGCGACCAGCGCCGAAGTGATGATGCCGCCGGCGCACGCGAAGATCAGCCATGGGCCGCCGCCGCCGCCGAAGTGCTTGCCGCCGGGCACTTTTACCATCTTGGGAGGATAGTAGTGCGCGGATGCACCGGTGGGCACACCGGCCGTAAAGATCGCGACGATCATCGCCGCGACAATCAACTTGAGTTTCGTCATCGCTCTCTCCTCATTTGCTCGATGAGGAGGATGTGAATCGGCCGTCGCACTTCGTGCAGGCGGTCAACGCAAATGCGTACGAAATTATGTGCGGCGATAGTTCGATGGCCGTGCAAACTGCGCTACGCAACTTCACCAATTCCAACTCAACGAGTTGGCGAGAGTTAGTCGAAAATTTAATTCAAGTGTTGCGCATTGCCGAATTAGGCATACCGGTTAGCAATAAGAATTGAGGTTACCGGCGCGAGGCTTTTGGATTTTTACCGACGAAGACAAGGCAGCGACTGGCCTTTGATCCTCTTCATCGAGATTAAGCAGTTTCGGTCATTTCCGTTTCGGCGAGCGCGATCTTACTGCGCTGCGCCGCCGGCCATGCACTTCCGTATGAAACGCACGCGTTTCATGAAGTGCAGCTTCTGCTCGCTCGCCTGCCGGCGACAATCGGCCCGTTTGCGATTGCGTGTCTCGGTCGCTTCGAGGGTACGCTTGTCCCACTCCTCAAGACGTTTCTGCCGCTGTATCGCCTCTTCCTCGAGTGCCTTTCGCCGCTCGCCAGCGGATTCATTCATCGTCTTCGGTGCGGCACTCGGGCTGGGTGGAACAGGCTGCGCGGTTGCGAGGCTTGTAGCCAAGATGCCCATGACGATGCCGGCGGTTAATCCATGTAGACGCGACGATATGGTCATGGGTAGGTACCCTCGCTGGATTTTATCCGAACCACTTTATCAGGCCAAGGTGGCCGCGGGGCGCATCCTGACCGTCTACTTTTTTGCCGTGGCAATCGCCGCATAGCCGTGACCGAGAAACGGCATGAACCAATTTTTGACGACGTGTCCATCGCCACGATGAACCTCCAGCGGATAGTCCCCAAAATCCTCATGGAAGGGTGCGGTGATATCGCCAATTTGGATTTCCGCGTCCTCGGTATAAAAACCGAACTTGCCGGACATGTAGGGACGCACCATGTCTCTAATCGCAGCGACTTCGACATCGTCTATGCGTACCGTTATTTCATTTTGCTTCTGCGTGATTTCAAAGTCGTACCATATGCCGATCAGGTAGGACGTTTCTCCGGTTTTCAAGAATCGTTGGTGACCCCTGTATGCTGGATCACGCTTACCGATTTCCCAGCCGTTGGGCTTGATCGCAACGTAATAAAAGCGACCGGGTTGGTAGTTCCACACGATCCACGCGCATTCCCACGGATTGGGCGGCGAGCCCGAGCGCAGTTGCTGGACGGTTTTGACGCGGCCGCGAAACGTGATGTCGCCGGCGAAGCTCGTATTGCTGAGCGCGAGCGCCGCATGCGTCTCGTCGGGGCGCGTCGAGGCTTTTGGGCTCAGAACAAGGACACGCGTTTCAAAGCTCATGGTCGATTGGCGTGGCGCCGCAGGCTGCAAATTCTGGGCGACATCGAACCTCTCGAGCCCGGCCTCGCTGTGCGAGGGCGCCTGCCCCATGGCTTCCCCCGTCGCAAAAGCAAAGGAAAATAATGCGAGTGTGATCTTCATGCCCGTCGCTGTTTAAACAATCGCGGTTCGGATGTCCCGCTCCGGCGAGAATAATGAGACCTCTTCTTCGAGGCAATTCGGCGGCCTCCCAACGCGCAGACGGTCAGATTTATTCTGCGGTTTCGGCGTCCAGTCACGGCGATGGGCCGAATAATCTCTCTTCGGTGGCGTCACCAAACAAAAACCCCGGATGGTGATCCGGGGCTTTGAAGGGGATTGGGAGAATTCTGATCAGGCGACAGGGACAGGAGGTGAGAGCTTCCTAGTCCGGCGATAGGCGACAAAACCAATTCCGCCAAACCCGATCAGCATCATCGCCCAAGTCGACAGTTCAGGAACACCCGAAGCCAGCGGCGGATCATCGGACTGAATCACGACAGACCCTGTTTTAAGTCCGAAGAAATCGCTGAAATCCTGCGGTCGACCCGTCTCATCGATTGTAAAACTGTGATTTTTAATTAGCGGAAAATCTTCAAAAGCTTCCTTAGGTGCGCCATCCGACACGAAGGAGACTGTGATTTGATAGCGTTTAGAGCCCTCTGAATCCTCAGAATGTTCCGAGCGATCATCATCAGAGCCTATTTTCCGAGCCGTGATGGTGAGGACGTCGCTGTATAAAAACGAACTCACATTTTTTCCGTCTAGCTTCTTGATGATGGAAGCATCCGATTCGTCCTGGTTCGCTGGCTCGGTCAGGAAAATCGTGCCGGCCCGAAAACTGGATGGCAAATCTTCGACAACAAAAGTGCGGAACAGCTTCTCCTGCCAGGAACCTCTTTGGTAAAGATCTTCTCAAAGCCGCTGTCGCCAATCGTGACGCTCACCGAGTCGAGTGCTGGCGCGGTCACGACTTCTGCATTGGCCGTGGTGAAAGCAGCCACGGACATCGCCGTGACAAGAAGCGCTACTTTCAATTTCATCTCACCGTCTCCTAGTGGCTATAATTGAATCACACGCTCACGCCATTGCACTTATGCCAGAGATCTTTCTCGATCGCCGATAAGCGGCAAGGCCCATGCCGGCAAAGCCAATCAGCATCATCGCCCAGGTGGACGCCTCGGGAACCCCCGACGTGATGGGATCAACAACAAACGAAGTGTCGTTATAGTCTTTGTCACCGCCGCCATTGAGGTCCTCGAAAGCGAGGAAGGTGCCCGCCGGTATGCCTCCGCCTCCGCTGTAAGCAGTGGAGTAGACGTGATTGAAGCCGCCATCGGCATTCAGCGCCGAATTTGAGTAGAAGACATCGCCCGTGGTCGAGACGTGAAGCGTGAATACGAGCGTATCGCCGGCATTGGCAAAGCCGAGATCAAGCGCCTGACCGAATGCCGAACCGTGATTGGGCAGCCCCGTGATTCCGGTCGACACCCCATTGACGAGAAGACCGATCGTCTCGTCGTAACCGGCTGAGGAAGTATAGAAATAGGCGATAACATCGCCGGTGCCTTGTGCCGTGAAATTGTAAGTTACAGGATTTGCCGTCCCAATATTGGGATAGGGAATCACATCGGCCTTCGCGGCGCCGATACCAAGAACGGCGGCAAAGAGAGCGCCCGACAAAACGGCTTTCACATTCGTTCGCACTTTAAAACCTCCAGACAATCAGACTGCCGCGCCAGCCGTGGCGCTCTTCTGGGAGCGCCGATAGGCGACGAAGCCGATGCCGGCGAAGCCGAGCAGCATCATGCCCCAGGTCGAAAGTTCGGGCACGGCGGATACGGAGACATTGTCGAGTGCCGCTCCGAAGGAACAGGCATCGGGGTTGCCGCAATCCAAACTCACGAATTTAAGCGTCTCCGTAGTTCCAATCGCGGTGAAACCGAAGGAATATTGTTTCCAACCCAGGTCGCCAAGCGACGAGCCGGAGGAGTCGAATGTAAACGTCTGAAACCCGCCGTTCACGTCGACGCCGACCTGCTTAATAGTCGGCGGACCGTCGGGGTTGCCTCCGAGCCAGAAGCTGACAGTGTACTTCCCGCCGTTCACGACGTTGAAATCTTGTTTGACCGAGCCAAGCGACTCGAACCCATTGAGATCGAGACTGCGGCTTCCATCTTGCGCCGGCCAGTAGCCATGGATGTAGTCGATGCTGCCACCGACTGTCCAAAAATCGATCGAGGTGTCGCCATTCGACAGCGTGTTGAATGCACCACCGGGGTTGATTCCCGATTCAAAACTACCGTTTTGGATCAGATTGACCGCTGCGACTGCGGGATAGGTCGCCACGCAAATAGAAATAGCCGCAGCCGCGCCAAGAATTCGTGCGCGCATAGTCACATCCCCCAAACCATTCATTTCAAGCGATCCCCTTGGAATCGCCCGAAAACTCAGTGCCGCAGTGCAACTTCACGGCATCCGCAACCTGGAGTCAACTAAACCCTCGGTCTTTCGGGTGCGACATGACTTCCGCCCGACGTTTCCCCCAACTATGTGATTTTCGAGCCACACGATAATGAAAGTTCCAGGGTTGTGCCGCGGCCGCGGCCGAATGGCCTTAATTTGCAAGGTTCTAGAGCGGCGCGGGTTGTCCGTTACCGTTCTAGCGCGCTCGTAAAGGCCGCAATTGCCTCCAGAATTGGCACAACCGCTGGTTTGACGCTCCGCTGATTCTTCAGTAGTTTTCGCCGAAGTGGCTTGAATTCTGGCAGCGCGGAGTAGACGTGCAATGTCAGGCAGAGATCATTGGGGGCGTATTATGCGTATGGAATCAATTCTCGGGTGCACTGCACTTCTTGCGCTCACCGTCACCTTCGGCGGCGCGTCGGCCAATGTGCTGACCGTGAGCACCTATTCCATGCTGAACGGCGACGGGATTGATCAGCAGGGAACCTTCAATTACCTGGATCACACCTACCTCCCGAATCCCGGTGGTGTAGCGACGACGCCGAACGCGCCGCTCAGCGGTGGCACCGGCTTGCTGACTGACGGCGCCGCGACCGTAAGGTGGGATTTCGGACCCACCCAATATGTGGGGTGGAAATATCAAGATCCGTCGATGACTTTTAATCTTGCCGGCGTTCCGACGGTGAAGGAAATTGATTTTTATATGTCTGGCGGAGGTCTTGGCCTGGATAATGGCCTAGTCGGACTGCCCGCGGATATTAAAGTCAATGGCAATTCACTACCATTTACTATGACCCCCTTTGGGGATCCGGGCGTGGAAAAAATCTCGATCATCTTTGGTGGGCCCGGTATTACCGGAAACTCATTTATATTGCAGTTGTTTGAGGGACCTGAACTCCCCGATGCGCTGGCTATTACGGTTGCTCAGGATCCGTTTATCATTGATCCGCGGACGGGCAATCATACCCTCGTGGAGCCTTGGCTCATGCTCAGCGATGTGCAATTCTTGAGCGCCGTACCGGAGCCCTCAACATGGGCGATGATGATGATCGGCTTCGCGGGCCTCGGCTTCCTCGCCTATCGCCGCAAGAACAAGTTGGCGACTGCCTGACACCGATCGAACGCACCTTTTCATGGATGAAAAAGACCGCCGAGGGGCGGTCTTTTTTTTGCGTCTGCGCGGTCGACTGCAACTAAAGGACAGCGTTCAAAACCGCATTCATTCGAGCATTTGGATGGGCCGTTTGTGCGGGGATTGGCATCGTGAATTAAAATTTAATGGGCTCCCGAAAACTTTCATCGATTGCTCTTCACCGCGATACGCAGCGATTAATCAGCACGGAGCTTTGTTCGCGTCGAATTGGGATTTCTGCGTAGTTCTGCGCACTTGTCTTTAGTTGTTAGTACTTAAAGCACGGCCTCGGCTCAAAACTGTCCCCCAGAAAAAGCGGGAAAAAATCCCGCGCGGAACAGGGCGAGGCAATCATGATGATCCAGGGCAATCGCGCGTATGCTCATGCACGCAAAACGTTTGCGCCCGCCGACATAGCGACGTCATTCGGCGCTGCGCAGTTCGCCGATTTCCCGCATATTTTCGCGGTAAACCCGAAGCGCCGTGTCGGCTCGATTTTGCGCGATTTTGCTCTGATCGCCGTCAGTTGGACTGCTTTTATCGGGATAATTTTCTTCCCCGTTGCGCAGCTGATTGGATTGCTTGCTTGCTCGCTGGCACTGTTCCTGCTGCCGAACGAGCAGCAAAAACCGCTTGCATCGGCGCGCATGAGGGCCAGCTAGTTCCGACCCCCACTTTGCTTAAAACCATTGCGATAATACTTGGGCGCAGACGAGATTTTTCTAGCAAGATCTGTCGAAATCAATAACTGATGAGTACTTGACCAAAGAAGCCTTGCGCTCGTTCGTCGCCGGCCACGCGCGCTCTGTATTGCGCGGTCAAGTCTATATAAGACATGGGCGCAGTGTATCGGTCCTCTCTGAACCAGTACCGCAGCGTGGCTCCTGCACCGACCGCATATGCGGCGGGCGTGCCCAGCTTATTGTCGTAATTTGCGAACGCTCCCAGGTGCGGAAATAGAACGAGATGCGGATCGACCGCGTCGAGCCGATAGCTGTAGCCGATACGAAGATCGGCGTTTGCCGTGTTCTCCGAGTTATTCACGAAGTGATTGAAGTCGGCATAGAATTGCCAAGTCGGCCAACTCGATACGTCGACCCGTAGATCCGTTCCGCGACCGTCGGAGTAGCCGGTCCGCAGCAGCCAATCGTTACGCGATGCGTCGCCGATTTTGAATACTTGGGCGGCTTCAACAATCCAGTTGATCTGTCCGATGGGCTTCCAGCGGGCGCCCCACATTCCTTGAGTCGTTCTCGCGCCCCCGCCGCCCATTTGGATATAGGGCGCCTCAAATACGCGAACAAAGAGGTCGAAGACGCTTCCGTTCAGATATCCGAAGGGACGCCAATAGAGTTCTGCGCCTAACTGCAACGTGTTGCCCCCCTTTGTAGGGGGCGAAAAAATAACGCTGGGTCCCGCTCCCGCTTTCGAATAAGTCGCCGACGCGTAAGCGCCCCATGTTCGCGACATTTCGGCGATTTGGCGGCGGAGAGTAAACAATTGTTGCGGGTCGAGAGGAAGCGCGCCGGCGTAATAGGCATCCACGGCGCTCTCGAAATAGGCGATCGCTTGGGGAGTTTGATTTAGTCGGGTCGCGATATACCCGGCGTTTAAGAGCGATGTTCCTTTCAGCGTTTGAGATGCACGCATCTGATCGTAATATTCCAATGCAATTCGCTCGTTGCCTACGATCAGGGCGAGATTCGCGATATCCGCAGCTGAAGCAGCCCGGAATTCTCCGCCCGCGAGCGCTTCTTCAAAGCGCGCGCGTGCCTCCTGTTTCCGGCCGGATTGAGCAAGCAAACTGATTTCTGCGGTCAGCGCCGTAACCCGCTCCTGGGCGGTCCGCGCGCTACGGCCGGCGAGCTCAAACGCCTCGATTGCTTCGCTAGGTTGCTTAAGCGCTTGCAGCGTGTAGCCGCGCCTTATAGCCACATCGTAGCCCGACGCTGCGCCAAAAGGCGCAAGCACATCCAAGGCGGATTGCGGATCGTTTGCCGCCAAATAGCAATCAGCCAGCGCGAGCCGGACGCTGCGTGTCTGGGACGCCGTGGGTAAACCGGCGCGCAAAGCGCCCGCAAAGTCGGCCGCGGCGCCGGCATAGTCTCCTCGCCGTTGTTTGCTGTAACCCTTCTGCGCAAGCAATTCGCCGCGGCTCTGCACCCGCGCCGGTGCGCGAGCCGTGCGTTCAATGTTCGCGAGGAGCACGCGATAAGAACGATTATCGGGGTCTAATTGAATTGCTTTGCGAGCCTCGTCCGCGGCGGTGGCGTAGTCCTTTTGCGCAAAAGCCTTGTAGGCGGCATCGGCCGCTGCGTAAGCCTCGGCCCGAGGCCGGGCAAGGATGCGTTCGGCGATAAAGCGTTGCCGATTGAGAAGCTCAGGATCGTCTCCGACTTTCGCAATCGCGTCGGCGACCTGCGTGTTCGCTTCGTCGATATCGTTTGCGGCAATAAGCGAGTTGACTAAAATCAGACGGTAAGAACGGTTGGTTGGATCAGCGGCTACTGCTCGACGAGCCTCCGTCGCTGCCGTTTGATAGTCTTGGCGTGCAAACGCCTTTAGCGCGGCATCGGCATAGGCATAGGTTTCCGATCTTGTTTTGTAAGCGATGCGCTCGCGAATAGTTGTTTGGCGCGAGATCAGATCTGCGTTTTTAGGGAACTTGCTGAGTGCTTCGGTATCGGCTGCGTCCGCTTCTTCTAGATTGCCGCCCGCGGCGAGCGCATCGATCAGCAACAGCCTGAGCTGAAGACTATCAGGCCGGAAACTAATTGCTTCCTTTGCCTTCGAGATGGCGGTCGGAAAGTCGCCTTTCTTAAAGGCTGTGTATGCCTCATCAGCCTTCGTGTATGCCGGGCCAGCGAGCGGCGGCTCTTGTGCCCGGGCTGGAAGTATCAAAAACAGCGCGGTGAAGAGCAAAACAGCGCTAAACCACGAGCGCTGACCGCGGGCTCTCATGCCCGCTACGCAACTATAACTGTTCTGTACGCGAGCCATTTCGCCGCGCTACCCTTAAGCCGATAAACTCTATCGGCGCCCCTGACATTCCACGCTCAGTCGTCGCCCCATCAAACGAACTCGCACCGTTGTCCCGGACCCATGACGAAAAATCGCGGATCACGGAACTCGATGTAATTGGTCAAAATTCCAGCCCCCCAAGACAGGGGTCGATAGCCGACCTTCGCTACTTCGCGTCACAGCCGAACGAGGCGGCAACACAACCTGCATTGTAAGCGGAACCTCGAGCCAAATGAACCGCTCACCACTCATAAAATAATACACGAACAGAGTGTAAAATCGATCCCTCTGAGCAACTGCGCGTCCCAACATCGGACTCAGTTGTATTTTTACAACACCAATTGGTCATCAACTTATCGGACTTCGAGACGAGCCCTGACTTGCTCGAGCCATGCACTCGGCGTCACGATTGCAGGTGCGTCCCACTGTCCAATCGCATCGGGGCCGTTCATGAATTGGCCCTCGTTGAACTGCCAAACGATGACCTGTGGCCGCTGCGTCTTGAATTCCGGCGACCGAAGGAATTGCAAGAAGGTTGACCAGGGTCCGATATTGCCAAAATTCCACGTGAGTCCGACCGGACGATCTACCTCGTGGGACAATCTTTGCGAAAATCCGAGATAGGGTTGCACAAAGCTGTTGCCGACAATGCGGATAGGATTGGCACCCTCGTCCAGTAGATTTCCCTGCGCCGGATTTTTCCTGACCGTAAAGACTTCCTCGCCAATTTCTTTCCGTCGATCGTTCGGCAGTAAGTTTGCAAGATCGCCGTAACGCGTCTCATCGACCCAAGAGCCAATCTTCATGCCGGTATGAGCCTTCCCGACGAGTTTCCAACGCTGGCGAATTTCTGTTGCAACAAGGACAGCGGCTGCCTCAGAGGCAGAGGCCGTCCAGTGATAATCGGTTCGATAAAAAGCATTGCGTCGATCCGCAGCCATTCGGAGAAAAGTCTGGCGCAAATCGGAAATCACAATCCCCGCAAGACTGGTCCGTGACAGAATATAATCATAGCGAGAAAGGATTTCCCGGCTGATCGGGTAATCCTCCGGCAAATAATCCGGATAAACAGCCGCCTTCATTGGCACGACAAGCACAAGTAACTCGATTTTCTTGGCCGCAAGTTCATCCCTGGCCTGTCGAATGAGATTGATGCACTGATCGACCTTTGCCGTATCGGCGGTCGTCAAACTCTCCCATCCGGGAAATAACCATTTGCTCTTGCCCTCAATCACTGCGGGTACAAAGCGATCTTCACTCTTCGCGGTGACTGAAATCCCTGCGGTGAATAGAATTCCAATGAGGACGCCCAGGCAAAACTGAATATAAGTCCGTCGCAGCAATTTCATGCGATCACTGTCCCTCGCGCGCCAAATAGGCGCGCTCCGTTTCGGTCAGAGGTTGAGTGAGCGATCGCATGGGCCACTCCCACACGACCACCTTCGCTTGTCCCATCAAGACCGAGTGCTCGCCGAGCAACTCAAGTACTGCACCCGAAAAACCGCTGCCCGGCTTGCTTTGCTGTGCGACTTCTCGGGACAAAGCAACTTCCAAGTAATCGAGAAAGCCGGAGTTCAGGGAAAACGACGATCCGGCGAGGATCACCGAGGCGGGGGCGGGCTCGTCGAGAAGACCGCCGGTGCGAGCGATGGAGGCAGTCTCATTGCGCTCTAGATCCGGCCGCGGACCAAACCAGGCGGCGGTTCGATCAAGGTTAGCGAGCCGCATCAAATCGCCCGGCCGTTCATGGATCGAAGTCTCGGATACCAGACGAACCGTTTGCTCTCCTCGTCCGACAGCGTCATTGACGATTGCGGCGGTTTTGTCGGCGGCAAATCGCGCGCCGGTTCGGTCCCAATGGCTATCCGTTCTCCAAAAACCGGGAACGGGCCACCCCGTGATCAAATCGATCGCGGAGAGCCCTGGGCTCGACGCGATTTGTTTCCAGGCATCGACGCGGCTATTTATTTGTCGTGCCGCTCGCAAGCCGCAACGGTAGTCGCGGGTCATCTCGAATTTATCGGGCACGGCGAGCACGACCAGTTTAATGCGCCGGCGATCGAGATCCGATGCGATTCGTTTGGCGAGCCTGACCCTGTCGACCACGAAGCGCTCGCCGTTTGGCACTTCCCGGATCTCTTCCGCCAAATATAGCCATCCTTCACAACCGGAGCGCACTTCGGGCCCGGCATCGCCGCTCGCCTTGTAGAGCACGCCGTCCACGACCGCATTCAGCCAAGCGCTCCGCGGCATACCCTGAACGATGCTTTTATCGATCACGTGGGAGGCGCTGCCATCCAACAGATGTTCCCAGCGCATTGCCCGCGTCACCGCAATTCTGTCCACGAACAGCAACTGTCCCATTGCAAACGCGGCCCCGGCGCCAATGACGGCGAGGAAGATGATGGTTTTCAATGTGTCGGTTTCGAATTTCATCGCTCAAAACTGAAAGTAGAGGAACGGCACAACCGCCCGGCCCTGCAAAACCCAAAGCGAAATCAGCCACAGCGGCAATACCGACCATCCAAGAAGATCCGCTTTCATCGTCGGTTTGATCGCAATGGAGCTCGTCAGCGGCCAATAAATCGCGAGGATTGCAATGAGCATGCCCGCAAATTCCGTCGGCCGCAGCGCGGCGCTGTACGCATCTGAAAACCGCGCGCCGTGAAGACCCATCAAGCCCTCGGTCATATTCCGGACCGTCGCCCAATCCTGCGCGCGGAAGAGGAGCCAGCCCGCGAATACGAAAGCAACCGTCAAGAGATTTCCAACCGGCGCCGAAACTTCGCGTCCGAGCGATCGCCAGATCCGTACGCTGACCAATCCGATCCCGTGCCACAATCCCCACAATAGAAACGTCCAACTGGCGCCATGCCACAATCCACCCAGCGCCATGGTGATCAGAATATTAGCGTAGGTCCGGATCAAACCGCCGCGGTTCCCGCCCAAGGGAATGTATAGATAATCGCGCAGCCAGCTCGAGAGACTGATGTGCCAGCGCCGCCAAAATTCGGTGAGCGACGTGCTGAGATAGGGATTCCTGAAATTTTCCGGAAACCTCAGCCCCACCATCAATCCCAGGCCGATCGCCATATGGCTATAGCCGGCGAAGTCAAAGTAAATCTGCATGCCATACGCAATGACGGCAACAAGCACATCGGCCGTTGTCGGCGCGCCCAGCAAAAAACCTGAATCGACGACCGGCGCCAGCGTATCCGCGATCAGAACTTTTTGCGAAAACCCGATCATGAACCGCTGAACGCCCAACGAAAATTCGGCGCGATCGAATATCCGATACCGCAAACGCTCGGCCACCCATTCGTAACGGACAATCGGCCCGGCAACGAGATGTCCGAACATCGATTGATACGTCGCGTAGCTCACGAAACTCGGCTCTGCCTTCACGAGTTCGACGATATACGTCGATCGAATAGGAGATCGCGCCAAAAACAAAAAAAGATAGACCGATGGGCAGGATGATCGGCACCCAATCCCGGATCGGCGTCCCCAAGCCGCGAGCTGTCTCGGCGAAAAGATTGGCGTACTTGAACCAGATCAGCGCGGAAAGCGGACCCAATATCGCCAGGAGCAAAACGAGCTTGTCATACGGCTTTGCCGAACGCCCGATCCATAAACCGGTCAACCAGGACCATGCGGCGATGACGACAAGAAGCGGCAGGAAGTCCGCCCTCCACCACGCGTAAAACACCCAACTGAAAATCAATATGGTGAGATTGCGGAGCGAAGCGGGCGTCGCAACGTAGAACAGCAGGAATATCGGCAAGAAAAAGAATATAAAACTGTCGCTGACAAAAACCATCAGAGCAGTTCTTTACTGCGTGGGGCCACGATAGGGTTCCGTCTGATCCAATTGACCGACAAGTTTCGGACCGGCGAGGTCTCCTATCAGGAAAATGCTGTAGTGGTCACCTGACTTGAGAGACGGCAGTTTCCACAATGATGATCGGGTTTTGTCGCACTCGCCATAGAGGGTGGCTTCGACTGGATTGATCGAGCGGCGCCGGCTCGAATCGGTTGGCGTGGGTTCAAATACTTGCGGCCCATCGACCACGCTGAGCCCGCCGGTACAGCCGCCAATCGCGTTGTAGAAGCGCAGCTCCGCGCGCAACCCATCCATTTGGGACGTGTCCTCCACGATCATCTTCAACTCGAACTGATTCTTCGCGGGCTTCACAAGAAGCGTGACGAATTTGTCCGGCGGCGGATTGACCGTGTTTTTGGCAACCTGCCCATTGACCTCGATCGTCAACGGCTCGTTTCCGGGAACGATCCGATAGATCGTCGCGATTTGAGTCTCGCTCGACAACCGATCTTCCGGCGCGCTCGCACCGATTTCGGACGCTCATCGATGAAGCGTTGGGATTGATGACCCTGACAAAGGCGGAACCGGCGGGCGGCCGCGGCGCATAGAGATGCGCGATCGCCTGCGCCAAGGCGAGCGGGCCATGCAGCAGGAGAAACAGTGAAAAGAACCAAGGAATTGCGCGTGAATTGATCAACATGGCCCGATTCAGGACAGCGCTTTGTCCGGCTGCAAACGAGTTACATCGATTACGAAATTTCCGCGAGAGAGCGAATGCCCGATTGAAATATTTTGATCGACGTTCCGCTTTGCCGAATAGCCTATCGGCCATGCGGCAAATCAGTCCCGCGCTCTTTTCCGCGTCCACCTCGGCTCCGGTCACGTGCGCCGCTTTCATCCCCGACGGACGTATCGTCGCCCATGGAGAACGGATAAGCATGCGGCGTCTTGTCCCATACAAGCGGTTTTCCTGTCGCCCGGTGGTGCAAATAGATGCGCGTTGCACGCATGGTAGCAAAGAAGTTCACAAAACTCGCGACAATCAACCGCGGCGCCGACATCAAACCGTGCGTCAGTCCGTAAATTCTCGTCGTGAAATACATGCGATGAACAATGCGCCAAACTAGGAAGAAGAGGTTGACTAAAAATAGCGTAATAACCAAATCCGAGTTTAGGAATATGTAAGGATGCAGTGCGCCGTCTCCGTAATAGACAAGATAGAGTTCGACTAAGACAAGGCTCGCGAGAACAAAGTAGCCGACGATCACCGTCGGATTTGTAATTAAGCTTTTCCGGTCGCGGCTAAAGAAGTATTTTGTTGCCATTCCGCCGCGCCACCCGATTTCCGCAATGCCCTGGAAAATGATGCCGATCAACCAGCGAGCGCGTTGACGGTAAGCTCCTCCTAAATCGGAGGGAAAGAATTCGCGTGTCGCAATGGGCAAATTGTGCGTGACCACATTCGGCTGCCCATTGTCCTCGTTGATGTCGATCGAGTAGCCGACGGGATTCGACACGAAGGTCGTTCGCATTCCCAATTCATGAACACGAACCGCGATGTCATAGTCTTCGGTGAAAGACTTCGTCCGGAACGCCTCGCCACTGTTCATATCGGCAAGGAGTGAGAGTGCGTTTCGACTAAAGCATGCGGAAACGCCGGCGCACGGAATGACGGCGCCCATCCGCTCGCGCACGACGAGGTCCTTGGTATGGTGCTCCGCGAACTCGTCCATGTAGATCCCGCCCACGAAGTCCCGTAGCGGCCGCGTGAACGAGAATACCGGCAGCTGAATAAATTCGTATTTATTGATGAGGAAATTGAGCAGTTTCAGCTCGTGCGGATGGATCAGATCCTCCGCGTCATGCATCACAATGCCCTCAAACGAAATTTTCCTCTTCGCTTCGAACAGAAAAATCGCGCCGACGATTTCATTGAGGCAGTTGGCTTTGCTTGTCGGTCCGTCGCGTTCGACCGTAACGATATGAATGTTCGAATAAAGATCTTGAGCGCGTTTCACTTCCGCCGCCGTTCGCTTGTCGTTGCGATAGACCCCGACGAAATAATGATAATTGTTGTATCGAAGCAGCCGCGAATTCGACGACAGCATCGAGAAGATCACTTCGTGCTCGCGCCACGCCGGAATCATGATCGCGAAAGGCTGCTCCGGAAGGCTGTCAATAAACTTGCGGTCGGCAATACGATTGCGTTCTTTGCTGTGGCCGTTGCCGAAAAATTTCGTAAACCAATAGAGAACGTCGACGAACATGTCATCGACGCTTGAGATGGCGATGATGACGGCCGCGACGATCGTGATAATTTCAATGTAATAGCGATATTCGAGAACAAACGCCGTGTGGCCGCCCATACCCCCGCCCCGATGCGCGAACCGCGCGATTGTTTCCAAGCCTCAGTGCCGGCTGTAGCCCTGGCCGCCGACACCAATGAATTGTGGAATTGAAGATATAATCCTTTTGGCTGCCTGACCATCCCCGTACGGAAAAACGGGCCGCGCCATCCGTTCGTAGGCTGCGGCATCTTTGTGCAGCTCCGCCAGAGCGCCAAAAACCCGCTCCCGCGCGGTGCCCACGAGCCGAGCCACGCCCGCCTCGACAACCTCCGGCCGTTCGGTGACATCGCGCAAAACGAGAACCGGTTTTCCGAGTGCCGGCGCCTCTTCCTGCAAGCCGCCGCTGTCGGTGACCACAATCCACGATCTCTGCAGGGCGCCGACCAACTCCCGGTAGGACAGCGGGTCGGTCAACGTGATCCGCGGGTGATTTGAAAAGATTTCGTGCGCGACCGAGCGTGCGGCCGGATTTGGATGCAGCGGGAAAAAAAGCGCTGTATCGGGCGACATGTCGATAAAAGCCCGAATGGCCAAAAACGCCTCGCGAAACCGTTCGCCGAAGTTCTCGCGGCGGTGGGCCGTCATCAGAATGGGACGCGCGACCTTGGGAAATCCTTTCGGAGGCTCCGGATTTTCCGCGGCGATCTCCAGCAACGCATCAATCACCGTATTCCCAGAAACAAGAATCAAGGCCTCCGGAATATTTTCGTTTCTAAGATTCTGAGCGGCGGTTGAGGTCGGAGCGCAATGAAGGGTGGTCGCCACCGAAACCGCCCGGCGATGAAATTCTTCCGGAAAGGGGGCGGATAAATCGCCGGTTCGCAGTCCTGCCTCCACATGCACGAATGGAATACGGCGATAAAAGGCGGCGAGCGACGTCGCAAAGACGGTGGTCGTATCGCCTTGCGCAATCACGCAGTGCGGTTTGATCTTCTCGAACAGTGCGTCAAGCTCGGTCGCGACAGCCCCGAGCAAATTCACGATCGCGCCGAAGTTCATATCGTGGGGAATTGCATGGTCAGGCTTGATCGCAAAATCGCGCAAGGCGATGTCCAACAACTCGTCGTGTTGGCCGGTCGCAATGACGACGGGACTTGCCCAATCCGATTCTCTCAGGCGCCGGATCACCGGCGCCATTTTGATGACCTCCGGCCGCGTTCCGAAGATGCAGGCACACCGGACGGCGTGCGATTTGTCAGCACTCATTGAAAATTTTCAGGAGCTACCGGCTCTCATTGCCGGGAGCCCATTGCGCGACCTCGTAGCCATCAATGACCTGCTCCGTGGGCTCGAATCCTTGCAAGTTGCGCAACGGCTCGATGACTTTCCTCGCCACCGCCACCGATCCGGGCTTGGCGTGCTTTTGCATATGGCCCGCAATGTCGATCACACGGTCCGACATCGCTTCAAGCGGCGTCGCATCGTCGAAATGCACGAAGCCTGCATTGACCCCGCAGCGAACCGAAAAATCCCGAGACATCAGCTTTACGTTCTTGTTGAAAGGACCGAGCCCCTTGATCACGTCCTTGGCGGCGGAAACCGCTTCGTCGACGTTCGAAAAGCACGCCATGACGCCGTCGGGCGTCCAGGTGGACTTCAAAACGCCGCGCGCCCTAAAGACGTTTTCGACCAATTTGCGATATTCGTGGAAATCGTATTGAACCGATGCCGCTTCTTCTCGCTCTTTCATCGCCGTGGAATTCACGACGTCGATCGACAAAAAGGCCACTTCCCTGCCCAACGTATCGAGTTTTTTCTTCGTCTCGGCGAAAATTTTCAACAGTTCATGCCGGTCGACGACTTCATCCCCTGTGCGAATGCCCTCGATCTTTCGCTCTAGATCCTTGGCCTCGGCCGAATTGTCGGCGATGTGCATATCGCGCTTCCAAGCGCTGACTTGCCTTCGCATGCGCCGGCGCATGGACGCGTTTTCAACTCGCCTGCGAACGGATCCCAAAATACCCGCCGCGAGCATAAGTCCGGCCGCTAGGATCCAATCGGTCCGATCTTTGCCGCCAATTCTGACAGGAATATAGGCGCGGATTTCGGGCCCGGCCGTCCGCAACAGATAGTCTCGCCCGTCGTAGACATATTTGGCGGCCGGATGGGCCCGGGCGTTGTCAAAATAGTCCAATGCATAGGGCGCAAAGAGAACGAGGAGCGCGATGAGAATTGCCCATCGCAGCGCCGATATGAGCGCGGAAAATATTGCTACGCCTATCGATCGCTCTGGAATGTCAAAATGAGCGGCGGTCATCGCGTCTCTCGTGCAAGCTGAAATGGATCATTCATTCTTAGCATTTTCGCGGCTCCATACAAACGAGCAGTTCGTTATTGCGGGCGAGCGGATTGTAGACTGGCCCCGGCTTGCGACCTGATTGCCCCTGCCCCCAGACCGCCCTTCCCTACCAGCGAACCGGGCTATGTTAAAAGCCCTTCAGTTTTCGCACACCACGCTTTACTTTGAGCATTCTGCCAAGTGAATACTTGGAGGGCTATTGAAGCTTAGCGACATAGAAGAGGCCCAGCGTCTCCTCGGCGCGTGCAGCCTGTTTAGCGGCCTCTCCAGCGAAGAACGGCGGCTTCTTGTCGGGCCCGCGAAACTGCGGACCTTCGCCGCGGGACAAACGATCTTTTCCATGGGCTCACCCGGCAACAGCATGATGGCGGTGCTCAGCGGCAGTATTCGGATCAGCATCCCTTCGGCCAGCGGCAAGGAAATTGTCCTTGCCATTCTGCAATCGGGCCAAGTATTCGGTGAAATCGCCGTTCTCGACGGCAAAGAACGGACCGCCGATGCCAAGGCCATGACGGAGTGCCATCTTGCGGTGCTGGAGCGCTCCGACGTTCTCGCCCTTCTCGATCGCCATCCGTCGGCGTGGCTGAAAGTGGTCGAAGTCCTGTGTGAGCGCTTGCGCCGAACGGATCAGCAAATTTCGGAGCTGGCCTTGCTGCAATTGCCGGTACGGCTGGCAAAGACGCTATTGCGCCTTGCAGATGCCTCCGCCAGCGCTTCGCCGCGCGGCATCGAAATCCAATTGTCGCAACGAGAACTTGGTAATTTTGTCGGCGCCACGCGCGAAAGCGTCAACAAATGCCTGGGCGACTGGCAACGCGCCGGGATTCTTCGGATCGAAGAAAACGTCATCGTACTGACCGATCGCGCCTCCCTCGTCACGCTCGCGAGCATCGATAATCCCTAGTGCCCGGGCTGGCGAAATCGTTGCGCGCCTATCGCGCGAGCGGCGCCGCTCCACCCAAGAGACGGTTTTCCGCCGAATTGGCCGGTAACGGAGCGCGATAATACCGGAGGGGGTGTGACCTACTTCATAGGTGGTTGGATACCGAAGGTGGCAGAATTCAAGGTTACATGACCTTCGGAGACCGCCATGCAGACCATGCTTGACCGTCCCCCCCGTTCCGATTCCCGAGTGCCGCGCTCGACCGCGAGTTCCAACCAACTCGCAGTCCGTTTCTGGGGGGTGCGCGGTGGAATTGCCTGTCCGGATCCGAAAACGGCAAAATACGGCGGCAACACTGCCTGCATCGAAGTTCGCTTTGACGACAAGCTTGTCATTTTCGACGGCGGAACGGGGCTTCGGCGGCTGGGAGAAACGCTCGTCGCCAGCGGCTCGAAATTGAAGGCCGACATTTTTTACAGTCACTTTCACATGGATCACGTCTGCGGCCTGCCGTTCTTCACGCCCTGTTACATTCCGACCAATCAAATTCGACTTTGGGGCGGCAGTCTGTTGCCCGGACGCACCACCAAGCAGGCGCTGGGCGCCATGATGGCCGATCCCCTGTTTCCGGTGGGCCTCGATGAATTCAAGGCAAAAATAGAATATTGCGATTTTCGACCCGGTGAAACGTTAACGCCTTACTCCGGTGCGGTGCTCAGGACGGCGCCGCTCAATCATCCCGGCGGCTGCACCGGATATCGCCTGGACGTCGGCGATAAAGTGATCGCCTATGTGACCGATACGGAACACAAATCGGGAATCTTGGATCGAAACGTGCTCGACCTCATCGAGGGCGCGGATCTCCTGATCTACGACGCCAATTACACCGACGATGAATTTTCGAAACACATCGGATGGGGTCACTCGACATGGCAGGAGGGCGTGCGTCTCGCCGATGCGGCGGACGTCGATACGCTGGTGCTATTTCACCACGACCCGCAGCATGACGATGAGATGCTCGATCGCATTGGCGCCGAAGTCGACGCGCGACGTCCGGGAACGATCGTCGGCCGCGAAGGTTTAGAAATCTACGTATAGTTAGGCGTTCACCCGAACATCCAGGAAGTCGGATTGGCGATCGGCCTATTCTCGTTGAGCGCGAGAACGCCCTTGAGGTTGCGAACAATCGACCACACCAGCCACCACAATAAAACGAAGGCGCCAACCACGACGAAGAGGAGCACGGCTCCCACGATGAGATACAGCAGGCCGATCCAGAACGTGCGGATCTGAAACTGAAAATGCGAACGCGCGACGGGGTCGATCGAGCCTGACTGCAAATGCGCGATAATCACGCCGATAATTTTGGTGATGCCGGTCAGGTATCCCGCGAAATAAAGAAGATAGACGATAAACGCGAGCCCGGTGTCCGAGACCGCCGGCTGGGACGAACTTTTTGGCTCTGCCTCTGTCATTTTATCCTCCGCTTTCATGCAGCCTTTATCAGTCTAGATTTTAGAACTTCCCGGCGCGATATTCTCAAGTTCCTTTCAGCGGCGTTTCCTTGAGAGCCAGCGCAAGAGGACCGGCGATATTCATGCTGTCGACCATCGAAGTCGGCATGAGGATCGTCGCCCCGCGCTCTTTCGTCGTTTCGTAAATGATGTTCATGGAGCGCAAGATGCAGCGCGGCGGGATTGTCGGCATAGAGCTTGGCGGCCTCGACGAATTTTCCGGCGATCTCCGCCTCGGCCGATCCCAGAATGACGCGCGCCTGCTTCTCGCGCTCGGCCTGCGCCTGCCGCGACATCGCGTCTTGCAAGGCGACCGGAATGGCAACGTCGCGGATTTCGACCGAGTTGACCATAATTCCCCATTCGGCGGTCTTGCGGCTGATTTCGGCGCGTAGCACCTCGTCGGCGGCCTGCCGCTCCGATAGGAGCGCCGACAACATGGTGGCGCCGATCATTTCGCGCAGCGAAGTCTGCGCCACGCGGTCGATCGCTTCGCGGTAATTCGTGATGTTCAAGGCGGCCTTTTGCGCGTCGTGAACGAGCCAGAAGATGATGGCATCGACGTTGACCGGCACCGTGTCCTTCGTCAGCGCCTGTTCGGCGGCAAAGGCGGTCGTCTGGATGCGCTCGTCGATCACCGCCGTCACGGCGTCGAGAATGGGGATGATGATGAAGAGGCCCGGCCCCTTCGCCGATTGGAACTTGCCGGCGCGCAGGATCACGAACTTCTCCCAGTTGTTCGCCATCTTGAGCGAGGCGGCAACGATGACGGCAAGCGCAAAGAAGCGCGAAGGCGACGAGGTAAATCCGCCCAGTCCCGCCCCCAGGCCCAAGAGGACCGACACGACGGTCAAGAAAAGAGTGATCGGATTCATGCGCGTTCTCCATAGCTGACGTGATCGTTCGCGGCGCGAGAATATCACGCTCGCGTCGCGTCGAGGGCACCGATTGGAGAGCCTTGGAATGAGCTAGTTGCAGGTTCGGCCGCAGATTTTTTGAACCGCGCCTGTCGAGCATGCGCGACGGGGCTGCGCGCAATATTTTTGCAATATGCCGCGGGCAATCAATCCAACCGAAACCACGCCGAACTGGTCGAGCGGGGAACCGAAGCGCGCACCGACGAAATGCTCAGCAGGCGTCCGATCGGTTGCGGCTTCGCCGCCGCCCGTGTCGGCCACGGGCTCGTCCAGCGCGGCAGATCGAGATTGAGGCCGGCCGCGACGAGGGCGCTAACGATCGCGCCGAGATAAAGCAGAACCGCGAAAAGATAAATAAAATTGGAGAAGATCGTCTTCTCGCCGGCGACCAACACCGCCGCGAAGGCCGCGACCACGGCGACCAGCACGAACAGGCCGCCGAAACAAAGCGTCAGCGCAACGGTCAGAACCGTGTTGCTGCGCGGTTTCGGATAACGGACGGAAAGGTTTTCGGGGTCCATAAAGTGATCCGCTTGCTTCGGCACCCGATAACGTGCGGAACGTGATTGGGTTCCCGCGCCGCGGCCGCGCTTTACCTTCGTAATTCCTAAAAAAATCCCCGGAGCATCGCTCCGGGGTTTCCGCCACATCAATCCTGCGCCCGTTCGCGGCGATCCTCATCCGCTATGTAGCCGCGTCAGCAATTCCGCCGTTGGCCAGGAATCCGCCGGAAGGCCGAGCTTCATCTGCGCCGCCTTCACCGCCGCCCGCGTCGAGAGTCCGAGTTTGCCGTCGATCTCGCCCGTATAACCATAGCGCCGCAGCAGCTGTTGCAGCTCCTTCGCCTGCTCAAAGGTAAGCGCCACCGGCGTGCCGTTGCCCTTGTGCATGGCCGATGCGCCGGCGAGCCGGGTGGCGTAATAGGCCGCGGTCAACGAATAGACGAGCGACTGATTCCATTTGAGATAAACTTGAAAATTCTCGTAGGCGAGGAAGGCGGGCCCGAGCCTTCCCATCGGCAATACCAGCGAGGCGGGCAATCCGTCCGCTTGCAGCGGACGGCCATCGGCAAGCGTCACTCCCCAATTGCGCCCATTGCGAGCGCGGATGCTGGATCGTGAGATCGGCCTGATCCCACGGCAATTGGGCGGGCACGCGCACCTCGGTGAGCCATGGCTCGCCGCGCTTCCAGCCAAGGCTTTGCAGATAATTCGCGGTCGAGCCGATGACGTCGGGCACGCTTCTAATCAGGTTGCGGTGCCCGTCGCCGTCATAGTCGACCGCCGTATTGATTGTATTCGGTCGGCATCATCTGGGTCTGGCCGATTTCGCCGGCCCACGGAGCCGACCATCTCCTCGGGCCGCAAGTCCCCGCGATCGATCAATTGCAGCGCCGACAACAGATGGCCGCGAAACATTTCCGCGCGGCGGCAATCATAGGCGAGCGAGGTCATCGCCGGCAGCGACTTCTCCTTGCCGAGATTGCCGCCGAAGTCGCTCTCCAGCCCCCAAAAGGCGGTAATCACCGCCGCCGGCACGCCGAATTGCTGGTTCGCGCGCGAAAACACCGCGCCGTGTTGCTGCATCAGCTGGCCGCCCCGCTGGATGCGATAGGCGGCGACCATGCGGTTGGAAAATTCGATGAAGGTCTGGTTGAAGACGCGCTGGCCGCGGTCGATGTTGACGATGCGCTGATCGTAAACCAAGCCGGGCGCCGCCGCCGCGAGCGCTCGCTGCGAGATGCCGGCAGCCGCCGCCTCGCGCCTGAACTCGTCGAGCCAGCGCTCGAAGCTCGCGCTGGTGCGGCAGCTCACGGCGAGCGCCGGACCCGTCGCCAGAAGGACGGCGAGAACCGCCACCGCTGATGGAAACGAAAGTTTGAGCCGCCGCATCATGTTGCCAATCCCCGATGAAACTATCGCCATGGTGTCAGCCATTACGGCGCGACAAAGACCGCTTGAAATCACCCATACCGCGCCGCGAAAAGCAGGTGCCGCCGCCGCAATCCTCTAATTTCCCGATTATAGGCAAGCACCCTCCACCCTAAAGACTTTTCTCGCTTGCGGTTCCGCGCTACCCATTTCCCGAGCGGGGGAGCGCACGGGGAGAAGTGTCTTCCTCCAAGCAAGATCAAGAACATAAGGGGAGGACAGTCAGATGATGAAACGGATTCTCGCCGGCCTTTTGGCCGCCGCCGCCGTGGCTTTCGCCGGCGGCGTATCGGCCGCAGGAGAGCGTGAAAATCGGCCTCATTCTGCCGATGACCGGCGGGCAGGCCTCGACCGGCAAGCAGATCGACGCCGCCGTCGCGTCTTTATATGCAGCAGCACGGCGACACCGTCGCCGGCCGCAAGATCGAGGTCATCCTCAAGGACGACGGTACCGTTCCCGACAACACCAAGCGGCTCGCGCAGGAGTTGATCGTCAACGACAAGGTGAGTTTCATCGCCGGCTTCGGGATTACGCCGTCGGCGCTCGCCGCGGCACCGCTCGCGACCGAGGCCAAGGTGCCCCAGATCGTGATGGCGGCCGGCACCTCGATCATCACCGAGCGCTCGCCCTACATCGCGCGCACGAGCTTCACGCTGGCGCAGTCCTGCGTCATCATCGCCGACTGGGCGGCGAAGAACGGCATCAAGAAGGTGGTGACGCTCGTTTCCGATTACGCGCCCGGCGCCGACGCGCAGAACTCCTTCAAGGAACGCTTCGCCGCCGCCGGCGGCAAGGTGATCGAGGAGATCAAGGTGCCGCTGGCCTCGCCCGACTTCTCGCCGGCCTTGCAGCGCGCGGTCGACGCCAAGCCCGACGCGCTCTTCGTGTTCGTGCCCGCGGGCCAGGGCGGCACCTTCGTCAAGCAATATGCCGAGCGCGGCCTCGACAAGGCCGGCATCAAGCTGATCGGTCCCGGCGACGTCACCGACGACGACCTCCTCAACAACATGGGCGACGCCGTGCTTGGTGCCGTCACCGCCTTCTTCTATTCGGCAGCGCATCCCTCTGCTGCGAACAAGGACTTCGTCGCCGCCTACAAGAAGCTGATGAACGGCCAGCGTCCCGGCTTCATGGCGGTCGGCGGCTATGACGGCATCCACCTGATCTACGAGGCACTGAAGAAGACCGGCGGCAAGACCGACGGCGACGCCCTGATCGCCGCGATGAAGGGGATGAAGTGGGAAAGCCCGCGCGGGCCGATCTCGATCGACCCGGAGACGCGCGACATCATCCAGAACATCTACATGCGCCGCGTCGAGAGGGTCGGCGGCGAGCTCTACAACGTGGAATTCGCGACCTTCGAGGCGGTGAAGGATCCGATCAAGGCCGCCAAGAAATAGCCCGCAACAGGACGGCGCGCGGTCCGCTCGAAGCCGCGCGCCGCTTGCCGCGCGGTCATTGCGTCGGCGAACATCGGCCATGCTGACCATTCTGTTCGATGGCATCGCCTACGGCATGCTCCTGTTCGTGCTCGCCTGCGGGCTCGCCGTCACGCTCGGGCTGATGAACTTCGTCAATCTCGCGCACGGCGCCTTCGCCATGGCCGGCGGCTACGTCGCCTTCATCGCCGTGAACCGCTTCGGCGTTCCGTTTCTGCTCGGCTTGCCGATCGCCTTTTTCGCCGCGGCGCTGCTCGGACTTTTGCTCGAGCGCACGCTTTACATTCACGTCTACCGCAAGAGCCATCTCGACCAGGTGCTGTTCTCGATCGGCCTGGTGTTCATGGCGGTAGCGGCGGTCGACTACACCATGGGCTCCTCGCAGGTAGTTCATCGATGTGCCGGATTACCTGAAGGGCCAATTCAACGTCTTCGGCGTCGGCATCGGCAAGTACCGGCTCCTGATCATCGTGATCTGCGGCCTGCTGACGGCGGCGCTACAATTCGGACTGAGCTATACCCGCTTCGGCAGCCGGCTCCGCGCCTCCGTCGACGATGAGCGGGTCGCGCGCGGGCTCGGCATCAATGTCAATGCCGTCTTCGCCGCGACCTTCGCGGTGGGATCGGGCCTGGCGGGCCTCGGCGGCGCGCTCGGCGCTGAAATCCTCGGCCTCGATCCGTACTTTCCGCTCAAGTTCATGATCTACTTCTTGATCGTGGTGACGGTCGGCGGCACTTCGAGCATCACCGGGCCGTTCCTCGCCTCGATTATCCTCGGTATCGCCGACGTCGCCGGCAAATATTACGTGCCGAAGCTCGGCGCATTCGCGATCTACACCGTCATGATCGTGGTGTTGATCTGGCGGCCGCAGGGATTGTTCGCGCGCGGGAGCGCGAAATGAGGCCGGCTGCCGGACGAGCGCCGTGAGTTCGACCCGCCTCGCCCCGCCCGACGTCGCGCGTCTCGTGATGAGCCGCGCGCGCTGGCGGCTTTCCGAAATCGTCTTCTGGGTCGCCGCCTTCGCGACGGTTTTCCTCCTGCCGAGCCGGCACCTGATTCTCACCGAAATCGCGATCCTCGGCCTGTTCGCGCTCTCGCTCGATCTCATTCTCGGCTATGCCGGCATCATCTCGCTGGGCCAAGCCGCCTTCTTCGGATTCGGCGCCTATTGCGCCGGCCTCCTGGCCAAGCACCAGCTCGTCACCGAGCCCGCGCTCGGCGCTCCTGATCGCGGGGGTCGCGTCCGCCGCATTCGGTTTCTTGACGAGCTTCCTGGTGCTGCGCGGCTCGGACCTGACGCGCATCATGGTGACGCTCGGCATCGCGCTGGTGCTGCGCGAACTCGGCAATCGCTATGACGAACTCACCGGCGGCACCGACGGCCTGCAAGGTGTCGTCATCGACGCCGCTGTTCGGGCTATTCCGCTTCGATATTTTCGGCCACACCGCCTATGCCTACAGCCTCGCGGTGCTGTTCATCCTCTTTCTGCTCGCACGCCGCATCGTCAATTCTCCCTTCGGGCTTTCCTTGCGCGCGGTGAAGGGAAATCCGCTGCGCGCCTCCGCCATCGGCGTTTCCGTGAACGGCCGGCTGGTCGCGGTCTACACCATCGCCGCGGGCTATGCCGGCATTGCCGGCGCGCTGCTCACGCAGACGACGCAATTCGCCTCGCTCGACATGTTTTCCTTCGAGCGCTCCGCCGACGTGCTTCTGATGCTGATCATCGGCGGCACCGGCTATCTCTACGGCGGCATCATCGGCGCGCTGATCTTCAAGCTGATGCAGGACTGGCTCGCCAGCATGACGCCGCAATACTGGCAGTTCTGGATCGGCCTCATGCTCGTGGTGATCGTCGTCGTCGGTCGCGAGCGCCTCGAGCAATTGCGCGGCGCGATCCGCAAGCGGATTCTCCGCCTGCGCCCGCGCAAGCGCGCGGCCTAGGCGCGAGTGCCCGATGCCGACCGTGCTCGCCACCGAAAATCTCGACAAGCGCTTCGGCGGCATCGTCGCCGCGAGCGACGTCTCGCTGAAGGTCGAGAAAGGCGCCCGCCACGCGTTGATCGGCCCCAACGGCGCCGGCAAAACCACGCTCATCAATCTCTTGACCGGTGTGCTCAAGCCGACCGGCGGCCGCATCCGGCTCGACGGTCGCGACATCACCGGCTTGAAGCCGCACGAGCGCGTGCGGCTCGGCATCGCGCGCACCTTCCAGATCAATCAGTTGTTCGCCGATCTCACGCCGCTTGAGACGCTCGGCATCGCGATTTCCGAGCGGCTCGGCTCGGGCCGCGACTGGTGGCGGCTTGCCGGCAGCAAACAGGGCGTGGTGGAAGAGTCGATCGAGCTGATCGAGCGCTTTCACCTCGCCGATGTGATGAGCGCGCGCACGGCGATCCTGCCCTACGGCAAGCAGCGTCTCCTGGAAATCGCGCTGGCCTTCGCCTGCCGCCCGCGCGTGTTGCTTCTGGACGAGCCCGCCGCCGGCGTGCCGGAAGCGGAGCGTCACGAAATTCTCGCCACCGTCGCCGCCCTGCCCAAGGACGTGACCGTGCTCCTGATCGAACACGACATGGACCTCGTGTTCAGCTTCGCCGACCGCATCTCGGTGCTGGTCAACGGCGCCTTGTTGACCGAGGGCGCGCCGGAGGCGATCGCGCGCGACCCGCGCGTGCGCGCGGTCTATCTCGGCGAGGCGATCGATGCCTGAAGTGCTGCAAATCGACAAACTCTCCGCCGGCTACGGCGAGGCGGTGGTGCTGTCGAACGTCTCGCTTCGCCTTGAGGAAGGCCGCTCGCTGGCGCTGCTCGGCCGCAACGGCATGGGCAAGACGACGTTGCTGAACTCGATCGTCGGCGTGACGCGCTATTTCAGCGGCGCGATCCGTCTCGGTGGCGTCGATATCACCCGGCTCTCCCCCGACCGGCGGGCGCACCGGGGCGTCGGCTGGGTGCCGCAGGAGCGCAATATCTTCAAATCGCTCACCGTCGAGGAAAACCTGACCGCGGTGGCGCGACCCGGCCGCTGGTCCGTCGCGCGCGTCTACGAGCTGTTTCCGCGTCTTTCGGAGCGCCGCCGCAACCTCGGCAATCAACTCTCCGGCGGCGAGCAGCAGATGCTCGCGATCGGCCGCGCGCTCGTGCTCAACCCGCGTCTTCTTCTCCTCGACGAGCCACTCGAGGGGCTCGCACCCATCCTGGTGCAGGAACTGATCGCAGCGCTTTCGCACGTGATGCGCGAGGAAGGGCTCTCCGCGATCCTGGTCGAGCAGAACGCGCAGAAAATTCTTTCCGTCACCGACCGCGCCGCGATTCTCGAGCGCGGGATGATCGTGCACGAAAGCACGAGCGCGGCGCTGAAGGCCGATCCCAGAGTGCTGGAAGAATATCTCGGCGTCGGCAAGACCAAGGCCGGCGTGCTGGCGCCGAAAGTCGGTTGAACGTTATTCCGCCGCTTCCGCTTTGCCCGCGAACGGCAGGTCGAGCGCTTTCCAGGTCTTGACCAGCGCGTCGGCGAGTTCCGCGATCAATCCGTCGTCATGGAACGGCGTCGGCGTCACGCGCAGCCGCTCGCTGCCTTTCGGCACCGTCGGCTCGTTGATCGGCTGCAGATAGATACCGTGCTCCACGAGCAGAAGATCGCTCGCCGCCTTGCACACGCCCGCCTCGCCGACCATCACCGGGATGATGTGCGTCTGCGATGCCAGCATCGGCAAGCCGGCGCGCGCGAGCGCGGCCTTGGTCTTGCGCGTCTGCGCCTGAAGATGCTCGCGCTCGCGGCTCGACGATTTGAGGTGGCGGATCGAAGCCGTCGCCGCCGCGGCCACGGGCGGCGGCAGCGCCGTCGTGAAGATGAATCCGGGCGCGAACGAGCGCACGGCGTCGATCGTCTCGCTTTTGCCCGTGAGATAACCGCCGATTACGCCGAAGGCCTTGGCCAGCGTGCCTTCGATGACGTCGATGCGATGCATCACGCCGTCGCGCTCGGCAATGCCGCCTCCGCGCTTTCCGTAAAGGCCGACTGCGTGCACTTCGTCGAGATAGGTCATGGCGCCGTGACGTTCGGCGAGATCGCAGATCGAAGCGAGCGGCGCCAAGTCGCCGTCCATCGAATAAAGACTTTCGAACACGATGAGCTTGGGCCGGTTGCCGGTCGCGCGCAGCAATTCCTCGAGGTGATCGAGATCGTTGTGGCGGAACACCGCCTTTTCGCGTCCCGCGCGCCGCACGCCCTCGATCATCGAATTGTGGTTGGCCTCGTCCGACAGGATCAGGCAATCGGGCAAGAGCTTCGCGATCGTGGCGATTCCGGTTTCGTTCGAGACATAACCGGAGCCGAACACCAGTGCCGATTCTTTGCCGTGGAGATCGGCAAGTTCCGCCTCAAGTTCCACGATCGCGCGGCTGGTACCGGAAATGTTGCGCGTGCCGCCGGCGCCGACGCCCGTGCGCTGCGCGGTCTCGACCATCGCCGCGACCACCGCCGGGTGGCGGCCCATACCGAGATAGTCGTTCGAGCACCACACCACGATTTCGCGCGCGCCGGCGGGCGAATGCCAAACCGCACGCGGAAAGCGGGCCGCGTCGCGCTCGATCTCCATGAACACGCGATAGCGCCGCTCGCGGCGGAGCCGGTCGAGCGCATGGGCGAAGAGTTGTGGGTAATCCATTTTTTCGGCGCCGCCCGATGCCTGCGAATTTAGAACTATTCGCACTTTGCTGCCGCTTGTGGCTAGAGGGCAAGACACCATACCTGTGGCTGATATTTTGCGATAAACTGCAACAGTTTTGTAAAATATAGATATATATCATGGAATTATATGAAGGTTTCTAAATACCATATCTGCAGCCGACATGAACCCCCGAGGCCGTCATCTGGCGGGCGCTAGCTGACCGCGGATTACTCAATGCCAGCAAAGCGGCCCGCGAATTTTGCCGGGCCTTCCGCAAACCCCTGATCGTTAACGGTTTTGCAACCTTGAACCCGGAAATTATTGCCTAGCGCCGAAACGCGTCATCGCCGCAAGCCGGCCGGCAGAGGGAATCCCCAAGTGAATGGTCTTATCGAGTTCGTCAAAACGCTGGGGCCGGCGCGAATCGCCGCCATGGGCGCAGCCACGGCGATCCTGATCGGCTTCTTCGCCTTCGTCATCATGCGCTTTTCGCAGCCGACGATGGCGCCGCTCTTCACCGAGCTCACCCTCGACAACTCCGGACGCATCGTGAAGGAACTCGACACGCAAGGAGTTCCCTACGAGCTGCGCGGCGACGGCGCGACGGTGCTGGTGCCGAAGACGCAGGTGACGCGGCTGCGCATGCGGCTCGCCGAAACCGGATTGCCGCGCGGCGGCTCGGTCGGCTACGAGATTTTCGACAAGTCCGACACGCTCGGCACCACTTCCTTCGTGCAGAACGTCAACCACCTGCGCGCGCTCGAAGGCGAGCTGTCGCGCACCATCCGCTCGCTCGACCGCGTCGCGGCGGCGCGCGTGCATCTCGTCGTCCCCGAGCGGCAATTATTCGCCCGCGACAAGCAAGAGCCCTCCGCCGCGATCGTCCTCAAGCTGCGCGGCGCACTCGATACGAGCCAGGTGCGCGCCATTCGCCATCTCGCCGCTTCGGCGGTGAAGGGATTGAAGCCCGAGCGCGTCTCGATCGTGAACGAGCAGGGACAATTGCTCGCCGACGGCGCCGGCGATGAAGGAAACGCCGTCGCCTCCGGCCTCGACGATCGCCACGCCGCCTACGAGCGCAAGCTCCGGGAGCAGATCGAATCGATCGTCATGAGCGTGGTCGGCCCGGGGCATGCTCGCGTGCAGGTGTCGGCCGAAGTCGACTACAGCCGCATCCAGCAGACCTCCGACATCTTCGATCCGGAAAGCAAGGTCGTGCGCTCGACCCAGACGCGCGAGGAAAGCGCCCTCACCGGCGGCGGCGGCGAAGACGGTGGCGTGTCCGTCGGCAACGAGGTGCCCGGCGGCAATGCGCGCGGCCAGCCGACCGCCACCACCCCACGCGACCAGAGCAAGAAGAGCGAGGAAATCGTCAATTACGAGATTTCCCGCACCACCCGCACCGAGACCGTCGATGCCGGCCGCGTCAAAAAGATTTCGGTCGCCGTCCTCGTCGACGGCAACTACACGCGCGCGGGCACGGCGGAAGCGACCTATGCGCCACGTTCGAAAGAAGAGGTCGACCGCATCACGGCGCTCGTGCGCTCCGCCATCGGCTACGACCAGAAGCGCGGCGATCAGGTCGAGGTCGTGAACCTGCGCTTCGCCGATTCCCCTGGCGTTCCCGTCATCGCCGAGGATGCCGGCTTCTTCAGCATGCTGCGCTTCACCACCGACGATATTTTTCAGGGCGTGCAGATGTTCGTCGTCCTCGTTCTGTCGGGCCTCGTGCTTTTGTTCGTGGTGCGGCCGCTCATCCGCCGCATCGTGACGCCCGACGAATCGACGCGCGCGATCGCAGCACCCGGCTCCGCCGCGTCCGTGTCGCATGCGCCGGCCGAGGCGTCGCTGCCGGCGCCGAAATCCAAGACCGACAATCCGGCCGCCCGCCTGATCGAGGTCGCCCAGATCCAAGGCGAGGTACAGCAGCAGTCGATCCAGAAAGTTGGCGAGCTTGCCGACCGCAATCCGCACGAAACTGTCGCAATCATCCGGCAGTGGATCCACGAGCCGAGGACGTAAGTCATGGCCGGTGCCGCCGCATTCGTCGACTCCCTGTTCTCGATGAAGGGAAAACCCGCCTCCGAAGCGCCGCCGCCAGCGCAATCTTCGGCGGCGGCGGCGCAGGCACGGCGCGTGCTCACCGGCATCGAGCGCGCCTCGATCCTCCTTCTCGCGCTCGGCGAAAAGCACGGCGCCGGCGTCTGGAAATTGCTCGACGACGACGAGATCCGCTCGCTGTCCATCGCCATGTCTTCGCTCGGCACCATCGAATCCGAATCGGTGGAGCACCTGCTGGTCGATTTCGTCGGCCAGCTTTCGGCGACCGGCGCCTTGATGGGCGACTTCGATCGCGACCGAGCGGCTCCTGAGCGAATTCCTGCCCAATGATCGCGTCAACTCGATCATGGAGGAAATTCGCGGTCCCGCCGGCCGCAACATGTGGGAAAAGCTCTCCAACGTGCAGGAAGAGATCCTCGCGAATTATCTCAAGAACGAATATCCGCAGACCGTCGCGGTCGTGCTCTCCAAGATCAAGCCCGAGAACGCCGCCCGCGTGCTCGCGATCCTGCCCGACGAGCTCGCACTCGACGTCATTAATCGCCTGTTGCGGATGGAATCGATCCAGAAAGACGTGATCGAGCGCGTCGAGCAGACGCTACGCACCGAATTCATGTCGAACCTATCGCAGACGAGCAAGCGCGACGCCCACGAGGCAATCGCGGAAGTCTTCAACTATTTCGACCGTCAGACCGAAACCCGCTTCATGACCGCGCTCGAAGAATCGAACCGCGAGGCGGCCGAGCGCATCAAGACCCTGATGTTCACCTTCGACGACCTCGTGAAGCTCGACTCTGCCTCCGCCCAGACGCTGCTTCGCCAGTTCGACAAGGACAAGCTCTCGCTCGCGCTCAAGGGCTTCCTCGGAGGCGGTGCGCAATTTCTTCACCTCCAACATGTCGCAGCGCGCCGGCAAGATGCTGCTCGACGACATCCAATCGATGGGGCCGGTGCGGCTGCGCGATGTCGACGAGGCGCAGTCGCTGATGGTGAACCTCGCCAAGGATCTCGCCGCCAAGGGCGAAATCGTGATCGCCAAGGGCCGCGGCGGCGAAGACGAACTGATTTACTGAGGAACGCATGTCAGTCACCGCCGAGCAGAGAGCAGCGCAGACGGAGCAGCCGGAAAATCGCCCGGTGAAATTCCTCTTCGACGACGAATTCGGCGATGGCCGCTCGCGCGGCGGGCGCGCGCGCGTGTCGGCGGCGGAACACGCCGCCGCCATGAAGGAAGCCGAGGCCGAGGGTTACCAGCCGCGGCTTCACCGAAGCCACGACGGAGGCGCTCGCCAAGATCGAGCATCGCACCGCCGACGCGGCGGAAAAGGTGGCGCAAGCGATGGAGGAAATCGCCGCCGAGCTCAAGACGCTCGAGGCGCGCTTGGAGGCCGAAGCGGTGGAGGTCGCGCTCGCGGTCTCGCGCCAGCTCGCCCCCGGCCTGATCGCCCGCGAGCCTGTCGTCGAGATCGAGCGCCTGGTGAGCGGAATTCTCACCCAGGTGCGTTCCGCTCCGCATGTGGTCGTGCGGCTTGCAAGCGACCTCGTGCAGAGCGCGAGCGGCCGCTTGATGAAGCTCGCCGAGACGCGCGGCTATGCCGGCCGGCTGGTGCTATTGCCCGAGCCCGGGCTGGCGGCCGACGATTGCCGCATCGAATGGGCCGACGGCGGCGTTACGCGCGAACGCGCCGCGATCGAAGCGCGCATCAATGAGGCAGTCGCGCGCTATCTCGGCCGCGACGCTAAATCCGCGAACATTTCCGAGTCCGGAGAGTGCAAAATGAGCGACCAACCCACGGCCAACAATCAGACGGATAAGGCGCCGCCGCTTCCGGATCTCGAGCGCGACGTCGACATGGTCGCCCGCGCCGAATCGGCGCCGCCGACCGCGCCCGAGGATTCCATCTCGTCGAAAATGGCGTCCGATCTCGAAGCCGTGCTCGACGTGCCGGTGCATGTCTCGGCGGTGCTCGGCCGCACGCGCATGGATATCGGCGATCTTCTGAAGCTCGGGCCCGGCACCGTGCTCGAACTCGACCGCAAGGTCGGCGAATCGATCGATATCTTCGTGAACAACCGGCTGGTTGCCCGCGGCGAAGTCGTGCTCGTCGAGGAGCGGCTCGGCATCACCATGACCGAAATCATCAAGTCCGACCGCAGTTGACAGTCTGTAGGGAGAGATAGCCATGCGACTCCTCATCATTGGAACGCTAAAAGGCCAACTCAGCGCCGCGACCAAGATCGCGGTCGACCGCGGAGCGGCCGTCACGCACGCGACGGACACCGATCAGGCGCTGAAGGTGCTGCGCGCGCGCGGCGCCGATCTCCTGATGGTCGACGTCGCCCTCGACATCCGCGATCTCGCCGACAGGCTCGCTGCCGAGCACTTTTCAGCGCCGATCGTCGCCTGCGGCATCGACAACGACGCCCGCGCGGCGGTGGCGGCCATTCACGCCGGCGCCAAGGAATACATCCCCCTGCCGCCCGATCCCGAATTGATCGCCGCCGTGCTCGCGGCCGTCACCGATGACGCGCCGCGATCTCGTCTTTCGCGACGAGGCGATGGCGGAGATCGTCAAGCTCGCGGGCCAGATCGCGGCCTCCGAGGCCTCGATCCTGATCACCGGCGAATCCGGCACCGGCAAGGAAATGGTCGCGCGCTACGTTCACCAGCGAAGCGCGCGCGCCAACAAAGCCCTTCATTTCGATCAATTGCGCCGCGATTCCCGAGAACCTGCTCGAATCCGAACTGTTCGGCCACGAGAAGGGCGCCTTCACCGGCGCGATCGCGCGCCGGATCGGCAAGTTCGAGGAAGCGAACGGCGGCACGCTGCTGTTGGACGAAATTTCCGAGATGGACGCGCGGCTGCAAGCGAAGCTCCTGCGCGCATTGCAGGAGCGCGTCATCGACCGCGTCGGCGGCGGCAAGCCGGTGCCGGTCGATATCCGCATCGTCGCGACCTCGAACCGCAATCTCGCGGACGAAGTGAAGCAACGGAAAATTCCGCGAGGATCTCCTCTATCGCCTCAACGTCGTGAACCTGAAAATTCCGCCGCTGCGCGAACGGCCCGGGGACATCCTGGAGCTCGCCGGTCACTTCGCCGCCCATTATGCCGAAGCAAAACGGACTTCCGGTCCGTCCGCTTTCGGCCGACGCGCGCGACGAACTCAAGCGCGCCCGCTGGCCCGGCAACGTGCGCGAGCTCGAGAACACAATTCACCGCGCCGTGCTGCTCGCGACCGGCGCCGAGATCGGCGTCGAGGCGATCCGCCTTCCCGACGGCGCCCGGCTTGGAAGCCGCGCACGGCCCCGCCGCGCACGCGGCGCGCGTCGCGGAGCAAATGACCGCCTCGCATGTCGGCCGCACGGTCGCCGAGGTCGAGCGCGATCTCATTCTCGACACGCTCAAGCATTGCCTCGGCAATCGGACGCACGCCGCGAACATTCTCGGCATCTCGATCCGCACGCTGCGCAACAAGCTCAACGAATACATGGCCGAGGGCTACGCCGTGCCCTCGCCCGACTTCGGGCATCGCCTCGTCGGCGGCCTGACATCGCTCAGGGCCGCTCGCAGCGATCCGAAGGGGGAGCGACAGGGCTCGGGCCTCGGGAGTTCCCGCGCCTTTCGCATTTTTGCGACAACAATGTCCCCCCGGAGCATGATCGGGGCCGAAACGCCCGAAAAGCAGCGGGAAAAACCCCCGAGGACCCCGGTCCGTTAACCGCCCGCTAACCATGCACCCGGCAAATTTTGCCCTGCAGGGGAAAAGCGCCTTCGCGCGGCAAAGGGCATGACCGACATCACCGTAGCAGAGACCGTCGCAACCGGCATGAAACTGCCGAGCTTCGCCGATTTGGGCGCGTTGTTGCGCCGCGGCGATCTCGCGCTTGCGGTCGCCGTCATGATGATCCTGGTCGTTCTGGTGCTGCCGCTGCCGCCGCTCCTGCTCGATCTTGCGCTCGCGCTTTCGATCATCTTCTCGGTGCTGATCCTGATGACGGCGCTGTTCATTCACACGCCGCTCGAGTTCTCCGTCCTTCCCGACGGTGCTTCTGATCGCGACCATGCTGCGGCTCGCGCTCAATCTCGCCTCGACCCGGCTCATTCTCGCCAACGGCCATACCGGCACCTCCGCCGCCGGCCACGTGATCGAGGCCTTCGGCAATTTCGTCATGGGCGGCAATTTCGTCATCGGCATGATCGTGTTCGCGAATCCTGGTGATCGTGAACTTCGTCGTCATCACCAAGGGTTCCGGCCGCATCGCCGAAGTCGCCGCGCGCTTCACCCTCGACGCCATGCCCGGCAAGCAGATGGCGATCGACGCCGATCTTTCCGCCGGTCTGATCGACGAGACCGAAGCCCGCCGCCGCCGCAAGCAGCTCGAGGACGAAAGCGCCTTCTTCGGCGCCATGGACGGCGCCTCGAAATTCGTGCGCGGCGACGCGGTCGCCGGCCTGCTTGATCGTCTTCATCAACATCATCGGCGGCATCATCATCGGCGTCGGCCCAGCAGGGCATGACCTTCGCCGCCGCCGGCCACACCTACACGCTGCTGACCGTCGGCGACGGTCTGGTCACGCAAATTCCGGCACTGATCGTTTCGACCGCCGCCGGCTTGCTGGTGTCGAAAGCCGGCGTCAGCGGCGCCGCCGACCAGGCGCTGCTGCGCCAGCTCTCCGGCTATCCGAAGGCGCTCGGCATGTCGGCGGGCGTCATGATCGTCATGGCGCATCCTGCCCGGCATTCCGATGTTTCCCTTCTTCACGCTTGGCGTCGGCGCCGCGCGTGCATCGCCTATTTCGTCGACAAGCGGACGCGCGTGACCGCCGCCGCAGGAAGCCGCGAAAGCGAACCGCGGCCGCAAGCGACAAGCCCGCCGAGGAGCCGATCACGACGGCGTTGAAGATGGACGACCTCAAGATCGAGATCGGCTACGCCCTGCTGCCGCTCGTAAACGCGCCCAATGGCGGCGACCGCCTGACCGAGCAGATCAAGGCGCTGCGCCGAAATCTCGCTAGCGAAATGGGCTTCGTGATGCCGTCGGTGCGCATCCTCGACAATGTCCAGCTCGAGTCCACGAGCTACATGATCAAGGTGAAAGAAGTCGAGGCCGGCACCGGCAAGGTGCAACCCGGCAGCCACATGGTCATGGACCCCGCCGGCAGCAGGTCGACCTGCCCGGCCTGCACACGGTCGAGCCCACCTTCGGCCTGCCTGCCACCTGGGTGGACGACAGCCTGCGCGAGGAAGCCTCGCTCCGCGGCTACACGGTCGTCGACGCGGCGACCGTGCTCTCGACGCATCTCGCCGAGGTGCTGAAGGAGAACATGGCGGACCTCCTCTCCTATGGCGAGGTGCAGAAGCTGATCAAGGAACTGCCGAAGGAGCAGGCCGATCTCGTCAAGGACATGGTGCCCGTCGCAGATCTCGCATTCGGTCATTCAGCGCGTGCTCCAGCTACCTGCTTTCCGAGCGCATCTCGATCCGCGATCTCGGCACCATCCTCGAAGGCATCGCCGATGCGTTGCCCACGCACCCGCAATCCGGCGCAAATCGTCGAACACGTGCGCGGGCGCCTGGCGCGGCAGATCTGCGCGATGAATCTTGTCGCCGCATGGCTATCTGCCGCTGATCTCGCTGTCGCCCCGATGGGAGCAGACCTTCGCCGAATCGATCGTCGGCGAAGGCGACGGCCGTACGCTGGCCATGCAGCCCTCGAAGCTTTCCGAATTCGTGAGCCTCGTGCGCGAGCGCTTCGAGGAGGCCGGGCGCCAGTCCGAATCGCCGGTCCTGCGTCGCCAGCGCCGCCGCCCGGCCCTTCGTGCGCTCGATCGTCGAGCGCTTCCGGCCGCAGACTACGGTATTATCGCAAGGCGAAATTCACCCGCGCATCCGGCTGAAGACGGTCGGCAGCGTCTGAAGCGGCGGCGCAGGTCGAGGATCGAGACCGAAGTCCCCAAACCGCGGACGGACCGCAATGCCCGGCCCCCTCAAGGACGAATTCACGCTGCTGCCGCCGGGGCAAATCTCGGCGGTGGTCACGCATCTCGAAATGCGCACGAAGCTCCCGCTGCGGCGCGACCATGTGAAGCAGGGTGAATACGCGCTCCGCCGCCAGCCCGCGCCCGAGCTCGGCTGGTATCGCGAACTCTACCGCCGCGTCGGCCAGGATTGGATGTGGTTCTCGCGGCTCGCGATGGACGACGCGGCGCTGACCACCATCACCCACGACCAAGCCGTCGAGGTGCACGCGCTCCGCCATCGCGGCCGCGACGAAGGAATCCTCGAAATCGATTTCCGCCGTTTCCCCGACGTCGAGATCGCGTTTCTCGGCGTCGTTCCTTCGCTGCTCGGCAAGGGGGCGGGGCGCTATTTGATGAATCGCGCGCTCGAGATCGCCTGGGCGCGCGCGCCGAAGCGGGTGACGATCCACACCTGCACGCTCGATCACCCGCGCGCGCTCGAATTTTATCATGAAGACGGGCTTCGTGCCCTATTCGCGCTCGATCGAGATCGCCGACGACCCGCGCCTGCACGGCATCCTGCCGCGCACGGCGGCGCCGCACGTGCCCATCATCGCTGATCTGATTGAATTCAGACCCGTACGCGGTGAGCGCCGATATGGTCGAGCTCGGCCTGCTCGTGCGCGGCATCCTCGGCGCGCTCGCGCTGATGATCGCGCTCTTCCAGGATCTCGACCTTCTTCAGCTCCTCGAACGCTTCCGCCAGTGCCGCGCGGGCGTCCTCCAGCTGAACCTTGAGGTCGTTGACCGAGCGCGCGAGATTGTCGCGGCGCTGGATCGCGGCTTTGGCATAGGTCGGATAGGCGAAGTGGCCGGGATCCGTGATGCCGGCGCGCTCCTGCTCGGTCTTGATTTCACGCTCGAGGTCGGCGGTCATCCGCTCGAACTCGGCGATCATCGACTTCGATCTGGGCGACCTGGCGGCGCTTTTCGTCGACCTGAAAACGCTTCAGGCGGATCAGGGTTTCACGCGATTTCATACCGGCGATACTCCACGCGACCGGTTAGGATTCAGTTGCCCCGGCGCCTACGATTTGCGCCAGGCGGCGATATCCTTCGCCCAGATTGGTTGCCTCTTCCTTACCTTGGGCAAGAAAAGCCTCCAGGGCCGGAAATAGGCCGAATTGCCTCGTCCGTCTCGGCATTGGACCCCTGCCCGGTAGGCCCCAAGCCGGATCAGCTCCTCCATATCCCCGTAAATCGACAAGAGCCGCCTGGCCCGCATCACGGCCGGCAAGTAGTGCGGGTCGCAGGCCTGGGCATGGTGCGGGAGATCGATTTCAAGACGTTAATGGCCGGGTAACGCCCACGCTCGGCGATGACCCGTTCCATGACAATGTGCCCGTCGAGGATGCCGCGGACGGCATCGGCGACCGGCTCGTTATGGTCGTCGCCGTCGACCAGATACCGAGAAGAGGCCGGTGATCGTGCCTTGCCGCCGTGCCCGGCCCCGCCCGCTCCAAGAGCCGGGGCAATTCGGTGAAAACAGTGGGCGTATAGCCTTTCGATGGTGGGCGGCTCGCCGGCCGAAAGGCCGATCTCGCGCTGGGCCATGGCGAAACGGGTGACCGAGTCCATCAGCACAAGTACGTCCTTGTCCTCGTCGCGGAAGTATTCGGCGATCGCGAGCGTCAGATACGCGGCCTGCCGGCGCATCAGCGCCGGCTCGTCGGAGGTCGAAACCACCACCACCGAACGGGCAAGGCCCGTCTCCCCGAGGTCGTCCTGGATGAATTCCTGCACCTCGCGGCCGCGCTCGCCGACGAGCCCGATCACCGAGACGTCGGCGGCAACGTTGCGGGCGAGCATCGAAAGCAGCACCGACTTGCCGACGCCGGAGCCCGAGAAAATGCCCATGCGCTGGCCGCGGCAGCAGGTGGTGAACGCGTTCAATGCGCGAATCCCGAGGTCGAGCGGGCCGCCGACACGCCGGCGCGCATGCGCGGGCGGCGGTAGCGAGCGGAAGGGATAGGGGGAGGAACCCAGCGGCAAGGGCCCCTTGCCGTCGATCGGCTCGCCCATGGCATTCATCACCCGCCCGAGCCAGCCCACCGAAGGCCGCACCGCCGCCGAGGCGGACGAAACCAGCGCCCGGCAGCCGCGCCGCACCCCTTCCAGGGGGGCAAACGGCATCAGGAGGGCATTGTCGCCGGCGAAGCCCACGACCTCGCAGGGCACGCTTCGCGCTTGATCCGTCTCGATGACCACCCGCGCACCCACGGGCATGGCATGGACGGGGCCCGCCACCTCCACCATCAGTCCGCGCACCCCCGCGACCCGCCCATAGATCTCGGGTCCGTCGAGTTCCGCGATCTGCTCGGCCAAGGCCTTCATCGAATCTCCGGCTTCCCTCGGCAACGTTTTGTTTACCCGGCCCCTTAATGCTTAAGGAACCCTCCGGGCGCCGACCCCTTTCGGGGCGGCGTGTTCGGGGTGTTGCTTGGCCCGGCTTCTTGAAGTCGCATGTTAACCGGGGTCTTGGACGAATCTGACCGTACGTCAATATCTTACGACAATTCGCGAAGATTTGCCCCGTAATGACCTTGTGGATGGGAATTAGGTTCTGTTAACCATTCCTAGTTAGCGTGCGAATCGTGAATTCCGAGCCGGCAACACGGGCAAGCGGCGCCCGGGCCGGAAGAGTCCCCCGAAAAGGGCCTGGAAGGGGATTGGCATGCGAGTGCTTCTGATTGAGGACGACGGCGCGACGGCGAAGAGCATCGAATTGATGCTCAAGTCCGAGAGCTTCAACGTCTACGTCACCGATCTCGGCGAAGAGGGCGTCGATCTCGGCAAACTTTACGACTACGACATCATTCTTCTCGACCTCAACCTCCCCGACATGTCGGGCTACGAGGTGCTGCGGTCGCTGCGGGTCGCCAAGATCAAGACCCCGATCCTGATTCTCTCCGGCCTCGCCGGCATCGAGGACAAGGTGAAGGGTCTCGGCTTCGGCGCCGACGACTACATGACCAAGCCCTTCCACAAGGACGAACTCGTCGCGCGCATCCATGCGATCGTGCGGCGCTCGAAGGGCCATGCGCAGTCGGTCATCAACACGGGCGATCTCGTCGTCAATCTCGACACCAAGACGGTCGAGGTGAGCGGCGCGCGCGTGCATCTGACCGGCAAGGAATATCAGATGCTGGAGCTGCTCTCGCTCCGCAAAGGCACCACGCTGACCAAGGAGATGTTCCTCAACCATCTCTACGGCGGCATGGACGAGCCGGAACTGAAGATCATCGACGTCTTCATCTGCAAGCTGCGCAAGAAACTCGCCAACGCCTCGAACGGCAAGAACTACATCGAGACCGTTTGGGGCCGCGGCTATGTGCTGCGCGAGCCGATCGAGGGCGAAGGACGCATTTCCGCCTAATCGTCCACGCTCAACTCTCTTAAAGACAAAACCCCGCCGCGAGGCGGGGTTTTGTTTGGGCCCCGCTCAACGCGCGGCGACGGTGAGCTTCGGCTTTGGCGGCTGCGGCTCCGCCCGCACATAGAGCCCGCGCTTGTCGGCGAGCGGCACGAAGATATCGGTGAGACCGACCACCGTTTCGGCGGCTCCCATCAGCAGAAATCCGTCCGGCGCGGTCTGGCGATAAATGCGCTCAAGCGCGTTGACCTTGGTCGCCTGGTCGAAATAGATCAGCACGTTGCGGCAAAACACGACGTCGAAGGTTCCGAGCGAGGCGAAATCCGCGAGCAGATTGAGTTGCCGGAATTGAACCATCTTGCGGATCGCCTCCGAAATTCGCCATTGCTCGCCGACCTGCTCGAAATGCTGCATCAGCATTTGAATCGGCAGGCCGCGCTGCACCTCGAACTGGCTGTAAATGCCAAGCCGCGCCTTCTCCAGCACCTCGTTTGAGATGTCGGTGGCAATGATTTCGATGCGCCAGTCCGAAAATTTCTCCTGCATGCTCTTCAAGATCATGGCAAGCGAATAGGGCTCCTGGCCGGTCGAGGCCGCCGCGCACCAGATGCGCAAGCCGCCGCGTCTTGGCGCGCGCGGACAGCAGCGCGGGCAAGCACGGTGTCACGGAAGCGGTCGAACGGAATCTTGTCGCGGAAGAAGAACGATTCGTTGATCGTCATCGTCTCGGTGATGTTCGCCTTGAGCGGTTCCGCGTCCGGCTCCCGCAGGCGTCGCACAAGTTCCGAGATCGACGCGCAGCCGGCGCGGCGCGCCACCGGCATCAGGCGGCTTTCGATCAAATATTGCTTCTCCGGCGCGAGCACCAAACCGGATCGCTCCCGCAGGAGCTTGCGCAAATATTCGTAATCGAGCGGCGTCACGAGCGATCCCCGCTGATCAGGCGCACGACTCTAGGTGCGATCTCGTCGAGCGGAAGCACCGCGGAACATTGTCCGCTGTGCGCGGCCGAGCCCGGCATGCCCCACACCACGCTCGACGCTTCGTCCTGCGCAATGACGCTGCCGCCAGCCGCGGCGACGTCGCGCACGCCCTCGGTGCCGTCGGTGCCCATGCCCGTGAGTACGACCGCAAGGAGCGCCGGACCGAACACCGCCGCCGCCGAATGAAACAACGGATCGACCGCGGGCTTGCAGAAATGCACGGGCGGCGCGTCGCTGAGCACGATCGCGGCCGCTTCCGCATGCCGCTCGAGCCGCATGTGCTTGCCGCCCGGCGCCACGTAAAGCATCCCGGGCTTGATCGTCTCGCCGTGCACGCCCTCATGCGCGGGCCGATTGGCGGCGCGGGAGAGGTGTTCGGCGAGGATGGCAGTGAAGGTCGGCGGCATGTGCTGCGTAATCACGACCGGCAAACGGGCGAGCACGGGCGACAGGCCGCGAATCATCACTTGCAGCGCCTGCGGGCCGCCGGTGGAACTCCCGATCGCAAGCAGCGCGCGGAGGCACGGAGGAAAAAGGCCGCAACGAAATCGCCTGCGCACGCGCTTCAGCCGCCTCGCCATGGGGCGCTTTCGGATGCAACGGCGCGGTCGCGCGCGCGGCGGCGGCCCAGATGCCGGATCTTCTCGATGATCTCGCGGCGGAAGGACTGCGTGAACATGATTTCCCGGCTCGTCTCCGGCTTCGTCACGTAGTCGATGGCGCCCAGCGAAAGCGCCTTCAAGCTCACCTCGGCGTTGCGGCGCGTGAGCGTCGAGGCCATGATCACGACGAGATCGGGCTTGCGCGCCAACAAAAGCGGCAGCGCGGAAAGGCCGTCGAGCTCGGGCATGTCGATGTCGAGCACGGCGACATCGGGCTTGAGCTTCAGGATGTTGTCGACCGCCTCGCGGCCGTTACGGAACGTGCCGACGATCTCGATACCGGATTCTTCCGAAAGCCATCGCGACATCAGGCCGCGCACGACTACCGCATCGTCGACGATCATGACGCGGATAGCGGGCCCCGTAGTACTTTTAGGGGCGATCTGCGGCAAGGACATGATACTCAACCGGAACTCAACCCACCGAATAACGCATGGAACCGGCCTTCCGCCGAATGGCGGAAGGCAACCTTCAGATCAGGCCGACTTCCTGAAACTTCGCCTCGACGATTTCCTTGTCGAACGGCTTCATGATGTATTCGTCGGCGCCGGCATGCATCGCGCGGGCGATGTGCGCGAGATCGTTCTCCGTCGTGCAGAAGACGACCTTGGGCTTGTCGCCGTGCGGCATGGCGCGGAGCGCGCGCAGGAATTCGTAGCCGTCCATGACCGGCATGTTCCAATCCAGGAGAATCGCGTCGGGCATCTCCTTCGTGCACGATTCGATCGCCTGACGGCCGTCGGACGCCTCCACGATGGCAAAGCCGAAGCCTTCGAGGATTCGCCGCGCCACCTTTCGGATCACGCTCGAATCGTCGATTACAAGACAACGTTTCATTTTCGGGACTCCTTTTCTACGAAACTATGCAGCAAGCTCTAGCGTCTTGAGTTCGAGTACGCGATCGACGTCGAGGACGACCATCAACCGGTTGTCGAGCTGGACGACACCCTCGGCCACCCGCGACCAGCGCGGATCGAGATTTACCGGATTAGGATCGCGGTTCGCCGCCGGAATTTTCAGCACCTCGCCGACGCTGTCGATGAGGAGGCCGTAGGATTCGCCGCGGTATTCGATGCCCACGGCCATGTTGCCCCGGCCGCCTTCGCGGGCCGGAAGATCGAGGCGGCAGCGCATGTCGATCATCGTCACGACGCGCCCGCGCAGGTTCAAAATACCGGCGATCTCGGGCGGCGCGAGCGGCACGCGCGTAAGACGATCGACCATGAACACGTCGTGCACGCGTGAGATCGGCAGGCCGAACAACTGCTCGGCGATCAACACGGTCACGAATTCGATTTCCCGGTTGTTTTGCATCAAGCGGCCTTATCGATTTCGAACGGCATGTCCTTGAGCGCGGCGATCAATCCTTGGCGGTCGAACTTGGCGACGAAGGCGCGGAAGCCGGCGCGGCGGCCGCGCTCAAGCGTCGCCGGCGAGGTATGGGAAGTGAGCGCGATGATCGGCACGTGCCCCATGCGCGGATTCGCCCGCAGCGCCTCGGCAAGGTCGAAGCCGTCGACCCCCGGCATCTCGATGTCGCTCACGATCACGTCGAAGCCATTCGCCTTCTCGACGAGCGCCAGCGCTTCCGCACCGTCCGCGGCCGTGGTCACGTCGTAGCCCGCCGCCTTCAGGATCGGCGTCAGCATGTTGCGGAAGAAGGCCGAAGTCGTCGATGAACAGAAGGCGGCGCTTGCGCGTCTCGGCGCCCATTTCCTTGCGGTGGAACCAGTCCTGGTGGGCAAGCGGCAGGAAATAAGCGACGTCGATGATCTCGGTCGCCTGCCCCCTGACGATGGCTGAGCCGAGAATTCCGGGCGTGGCGCTGCCGACCTCGATATTGAGGCGGTCCTCGACGATGTCCACGATCTCGTCGACGACGATTCCCATCGCACGACCGGCTTCAATGAAGACGAGAAGCGGCTGCATGCCCTCGGTCCTGATCCGCACGCCGTCATTGACCGGCACCAGCGGCATGAGCGTGCCGCGATACTGCACCAGCGGGCGACTATTCGATTGCTGGATGTCCTTGGCGTCGATTTCCTCGAGCCGGGTGATGAGCGACAGCGGAACGGCCTTCGGTGCGCCGTCTCCCGCCTGGAAGACCAGCAGCGAAATCGGACGATCGGTTTCCTCGACACGCATCTTGGCCGCCGGTTCCTGCTCCGCGAATTCGGCGGCGTCGAGCCGGCCGCCGAGCGAGCTTGCAAGCCCGTTCGGATCGAGGATCAGGATCACGGAGCCGTCTCCGAGAATTGTATTCCCCGAGAACATCGCAATGTCGCGGAGCTTTGTGGCCATCGGCTTCACCACGATTTCCTCGGTATGGAACACGCCGTCGACGACGACGCCCATGGTGCGGTTACCGGTCTGCATCACCACGATGAAGCCGCCGTCCTCTGCTTCCCCGCCGGAAAGCCGCAACAGCGAGCCGAGATGCACGAGCGGCAACAGCTTGTTGCGGAGCCGCAGCACGGGTGCGTCCTTCACGCGCTCGATGCGGTGCTCCGAATTCGCGCGCACGCGAACGAGTTCCAGCACCGAGACCTGCGGGATCGCGAAACGCTCTTTCGCCGCCTCGACGATCAACGCCGGCACGATCGCAAGCGTGAGCGGAATCTTGATCGTGAAGGTCGCGCCGCGGCCTTGCACGGATTTGAGGTCGATGCTGCCGCCGATCTGATCGATGTTGGTCTTCACCACGTCCATGCCGACGCCGCGGCCGGAGACACTCGTCACCGTCGTCGCGGTGGAGAAGCCCGGCGCGAAAATGAATTTCCGAATTTGCGCATCCGTGAGCTCGTCGTTCGCCGAGATCAACCCCATGTGCACGGCCTTGGCGCGAATGCGTTCGAGGTTGAGGCCGCGGCCGTCGTCGGCGATCGCGATGATGATGTGGCCGCCTTCATGACGGGCCGAAAGCCGCAGCATTCCCTTTTCCGACTTGCCGGCGGCCCGGCGCTCCGAGGGCGTTTCAATTCCGTGATCCGCCGAATTGCGCACCATATGCGTGAGCGGATCCTTGATCACCTCGAGCACCTGGCGGTCGAGCTCGGTGTCGGCGCCGTGCATTTCGAGTTCGATCTCCTTACCGAGTTCGTTCGCAAGGTCGCGCACGATGCGCGGCAACTTCGACCAGGCATTGCCGATCGGCTGCATGCGGGTCTTGATCACGCCTTCCTGCAATTCGGCGGTGACATTGGAAAGGCGCTGCAGCGGTGCCTTGAATTCGCTCTCCTGGCTTCGGCGCACGATTTCGAGCAACTGGTTGCGCGTCAGCACCAGTTCCGAAACCATCGTCATCAAGCGCTCTAGCGTCTCGACCTGCACGCGCAGCGTCTGCGCCTTCACCGCCGCTTCGCGCTGCTCTTCCTCGCGCCGGATCGCCGCGCGCCGGTCGTCATCCGAGCGGCGCTCGCCTTCGAGCTCCGCCGCAAGCGGCGCGCTTAATTGCTGGCCTGGCGTCTCGCGGAACGCTTGTTCGAGCTCATCGAGCGAAACCTCGCCCGGGCGCAGTGGCCGCTCCAGGACCTGATGCACCAGCGTGCCGACGGTTTGGTTCTGCGAGGGCGCCGCCGCCGCTCCCGAAAGGCGCACGAGATCCTTGACGAGATCTTCGTCGCTACCCTTGGGCTCGACTTGATCGCTTTCGAGGGCAGCGAGAATTTCCTTGATGCGGTCGATGGTCGCAAGCACCACCGTCACGGCTTCGCTTGTGACCGGCAGGCCGTCGCGGAAGCGGCCCATGAGGGTCTCCGCCGCGTGCGCGAGTGCCTCCAGCCGCGGCAGGCCGAGGAAGCCGCACGTGCCCTTGATCGTGTGGACGAGCCGGAAGACGTTGGCGAGAATTTCGGCGTTATTGGGCTCCCGCTCGAAGCGCACCAATTCGACATCGACGACGTCGAGGCTCTCGCTCGTCTCGGTGAGGAATTCGCGCAAGAGGTCGTCCATGGCGGGACCCGCTGGATGCAAAAGGCGTAGGCGCAAAGGCGACGCCAGCCCCTTCCGGAAGCCGCGTCTTGTCCGGGCGGGATTCTCGGGCCTTAGCGGTTAAATTTGCTTGAAAAAAAGGGAGCGTACCTCACCCAGATACCGCTTCCGGCGGGGCCATTAGGGGGTCGCGCTGAGGACGATTCCCCCGCCTTCTGAGGCGATCGACACGTTGAGGCCGGCGGCACGGGCCAAGAGTCCCGCGTAATAGGGCTGAATGGCATGGGCATCGAGGGTTTCGGCCGGAGTGCCCGCCAAAAGGGCCTCGGCCTTGGGCGGGATGCGGGCATTCGCGCCCTCCGCCCGCAAGCGAAATCCCATGATTTCCCCATCCCCGACCGGATCGACCGTGAGGGTGCCCCCGCGCGGGATGGCGGCCGAGGCGATCATCAAGAGGTTGAGCAGAAGCTTGACCCGGTTCTTCGGCAACAGCACCCGCGGCAGATTCCACACGACCTTCAGACGCTCGTCGACGAGGAAACCTTTGGCGACTTCGGCGGCGTCGCCAAGGTCGATTTGCGCGCCAACAGAGCCGGCCGCGCCGAAGGCGAGCCGCGCGAATTGCAGCCGGGCGGAGGCTTGGACCGCGCTCTTGCGGATGAGGTCGAGCGCGACCTCTTTCATTTTCTCGTCCTTTTCGTCGGCCAGCACTTCGAGGCCATTGACGATGGCCCCGACCGGGCTGATCACGTCGTGGCAAACGCGCGAGCAGACGAGCGCCGTGAGATCGAGGGCGTCTAGCGTGACCGGCTGGCTCATGTGCGGACGGGACTCGCGAAAAAAGCGAATCGCTTCAGGGACGAAAGAACGGCTGTGTGATACACCGCCACTGCCAGCCATGCCAGCGCGGATCAAAACATGACCGGGGACAATCAATGAGCGCCGGCGAGTATGCGCGCCTGCTCGAACCGCTCGCCAAACTTGCCGCCGCGGCCGGTCATCGCATCCTGGAGACCGCCCCGCTCGATCTCCTCCCGCGCTCGAAGGTCGATCTCAGTCCCGTCACCGCCGCCGACGAAGCATCGGAAGCAGTGTTGCGCGAAGGGCTCGAGCAAATCCTGCCGGGTGTACCGATCATCGCGGAAGAAGGTGTCGCGGCCGGAAATCTGCCGGAGCCGGGACGCGAATTCTTCCTCGTCGATCCGCTCGACGGTACGCGTGAATTTCTTGCGGGGCAGCAGGAATACGTCGTCAACCTCGCCCTCATCAGCGGCGGCGTTCCGAAGCTCGGCCTGATCTACGCGCCGGCCTTCGGCATTCTGTATGCGGGCTCGGCAGGAAGCGCTTTACGCGCCCCCCTTCCGCCGGGCGGCGATTTTGATCGCGCCAAGGCAACCCCTATTCGCACGCGGCCGCGGCCCGCCCAACTCGTGGTCGCGGTCAGCCGCTCGCACCCGGACCCGGAGACCGAGCAATTTCTGGCGACGCTCCCCATCGAGCGGCGCCTGATCATGGGGTCGGCGCTTAAATTCGTCGCTGTCGCCGAAGGACGTGCCGACGCCTATCCGCGTCTCGCGCCGTTGAGCGAGTGGGATGTGGCGGCGGGCCACGCGCTCGTCGTCGCGGCGGGTGGAAGCATGCAGGCGCCAAATGGCGGGGCGCTTGCTTATGGCGCGCGCGCGCGGAACTTCCGGCTCGGCGGTTTCATCGCCTGGGGCGCACCACCGGCGGTTTAAGGCGCGAGCCTCTGCGCGATCTGCGGCCAGGCCGCTTCGGCGGCGCTCATCGTTTCGTTCGGGTTTGCGAGAAACGTCATGCGGTTTTCCTCGCTCATGAACAGCACGAGCTTGTTGTCGTGAATGACGAAGAGCGACGGATAGCCCGACGTCGCGACGCCGCGCGCCACTCCCAACGGATCGTAGCCGCCGAAACGGGGCATGTAGTCGCCGGGCCGCTCGCTGAAGGCCGCCCGGTTGCCCTCGTTGCGAAAGCGCCAGACGAGACCGGCATGCTTCAGCTCGAAGCCGGCCAAGCCCTCGCGCGCTTCTTGGTCGACGAAATAGGCCACCGGATCGAAACCATAGAGCGCGAGGCCCGTGAGCCGGTCGGAAATCACAAGTGCGGTGATCGCGGCCCGGCTTTGTCCCGCGCCGACGAGGCCCAGCAAGAACACCGATAGGGCGAGGGCAACGACCGCCCCGCCACACGTCTTGCGAGTCCCGCGCTGTCCCGCACTCGCGGCCATCGTGACTTCCCCTTTCGCCTTCGAACCGCCAGAGTGAGCCGGTAACCAGGCGCCTGATTCGCGCTGAAGTCGGCTCGCCTCATGGTAGCCGGCTTCAGTGTGCGGGCAGTTAAGGGCCTTCCGAACCTCGCATCGGTCAAACCGGAGAACTCGCATGGCGCAGATCCGCGCGATTGTGCTCCTTCTTCTTGCGTTCGTATTTGCCGCCCCCCCGGCATTTGCCCAGCAACAGCCGCCGGGCACCTATTCCTCCAATGAGCTGGTCGACGCCGGCCATCGCTTCTTCGGCACCGTGTCGCGCGACCTCGCGCTCGTGATCGAAAAGGCCTTCGCCCAGTGGGGGCAGCCGAACGGCTATATCCTCGGGCAGGAAGCCTCCGGCGCGATCACGGTCGGCCTGCGCTACGGCGAAGGCACGCTTTATACGCGCAATGCCGGCGACCTGAGGGTCTATTGGCAAGGCCCCTCGCTTGGCTTCGACCTCGGCGGCGACGGGGCGCGCACCATGATTTTGGTCTACAGCATGCCGCGCGTGGATTCGATCTTTCAGCGTTTCGTCGGCATATCGGGGTCCGCCTATTTTATCGGCGGTTTTGGCGCCACCGCTCTATCATGGGACCGCATGGTGCTGGTACCGATCCGCTCCGGCGTCGGCCTACGGCTCGGTGCCAATATCGGCTATCTGAAGTTCACCCCGCAGGCGACTTGGAACCCGCTCTGAGCCGCCCTCGGCGCCGAGCGGAGTTCCCGCCTTCATTCCGTGCAGTGAAAGGCCGCATTTCGGCCTCCCGCTAAGGTTAATTTTTGGTTAAGCTGGTCTTCTAATCAGGCGTGTGTCATCCAGTGAGCGACGTTTCAGTTCATCGCGTGAGGCCCGTAACGTGATCGAATTGATCATGTTTTTCGCTCTCGGCTTTTTGGCCGCGAGCCTTGTTGCACTCATCCTGCTTTCGGCTGTCTGGCACCGGGCGGTGAGGCTCACCACCAAGCGCATCGAAGGCGCGATCCCCGTTTCGATGGCCGAGATCCAGGCCGACAAGGATCAGCTGCGCGCCGAATTCGCGATGTCGACGCGTCGGCTCGAGACCAGCGTCGAATCGCTGAAACTCAAGACCACCGAGCAGTTCGCCGAGATCGGCCGCAAGAACGAGACGATTCGTCTGTTGAAGGTGCAGGCCGACGAGAAATCGGCGTTGGCCGCTGCCCTCGAGGCACAGGAAAAGACGCTGCGCGAAAAGCTGAAAAGTACCGAGGAAGAGTTCGCGCTGAAATCGAAAGAACTTCACGCCGCCGAATCCGAGTTGCGCACGAAGGCCGGGGAAATGGCGCAGCTCGCCCGTGCGCTCGCCGACAAGACCGCCGAGTCCGACAGCCGGGCGACGCAAATCAAGTCGCTCGAAGGCCAGTGCGAGAACTTGAAAGGCCGCATCGCCAATCTCGAGCGCGAGATCGCGAGCACCGAGGAGCGGATGGTCGAAGAGCGCAGCAAGGTCGATCATACGTCCCGCACGCTCGCCGACGAGCGCGGCAGGGCTGACACGCTCACCCGCCGCGTCGCCGAGATGGAAGACCGCACCGCCGAGGGCCGGCAGCAAGCCGAATCGCTATCGCGCAACATCGCCAGTCTTGAAGCCGAAGCGCGCCGCCAAGCGGACCTCGCCGCCCAGCGCGAGACCGAAGTCACGGGCCGTCTCGCCCAGCGCGAGGCGCAGCTGATCGAATCGCGTCGCGAGATCGAGGTCAGCCGCGCCGAAGCGGCGGCACTCCACCGCGAGATCGAAAGCGCTTCGCGCTCCTTTAGCGCCACCATCGAGGCGCTGAAGGCCGAGAAATCGCTGAACGAGGGCGCACTCGCCCAGGTGCGCGAGGATCGCGACCGGTTGCAGCAGGAAGCCGCGACCTTGAAGCAGCAGGCCGAATCCAACTGGGCCAGCGAGCGGGTCGAGAGCGCGCTTCTGCGCGAGCGCATCAACGATGTCGCCGCCGAAGTCGTGCGGCTGGCGACGAATTTGGAAGGCAGCGCTTCGCCGATCCAGCGCATCCTCGATCAACCCGTCCCTAAGCCAACGCGCCAGAACGGCGGAGCCGGCACCAAACATGGCGCCGCCGAAACGAACGGCGGCGATCGCCCGCTGACGCTGGCCGAGCGCATTCGCGCGTTGCAATCGCGCTCCGGCCGCACCTGAGCCGAGAGCGTTTTCGGGCTTGTTTCCGCGGCACTTTTCAGACTAGATTTTCCGCATTCGCGCTTGACGCGATCCGCCGGAGAAGGCGGGCGATGAATCCTGCCCCCGTTCGAGGGAACTTGCGGCAGCGATCTCAACCCAACTAACCGGGGCATTTGCCTCGCGGGAGAGTGTCATGCGCCTGCCGTTCCAAACGGCGGCCTTCGCGATCGCATTCGCGCTTGCCGCTTCTCTTTCGCCCGCGCCTTCAGCCGCGCAGAGCGCACCCGTTGTCGTTTTCGCCGCCGCGAGCCTGAAAAATGCCCTCGACGAGATCGCCGCCGGGTGGACCGCGAAATCGGGCATCGAGGTCAAGACGAGCTATGCCGCAAGCCCGGCATTGGCGAAGCAGATCGAGGAAGGCGCGCCGGCCGACCTTTTCATCTCCGCCGATCTCGACTGGATGGATTACGTCGATAAGAAAAATCTCGTGAAAGCGGGTACGCGTAGCAACCTGCTCGGCAATTCCATCGTGCTGGTTGCTGCCAAGGATTGGACCAAAGGCGACGTCAAGATCGAGCCGGATTTCCCGCTTGCCGGCCTTCTAGATGACGGGCGGCTTGCGATCGCAAACGTCGCGGCCGTGCCCGCCGGTAAATACGGTAAGGCGGCGCTGGAAAAGCTCGGCGTTTGGAGTTCGGTCGCGAACAAGGTGGCGGAGACCGAAAACGTGCGCGTGGCGCTCGCGCTCGTCGCCCGCGGCGAGGCGCCGTTCGGCATTGTCTACCGCACCGACGCCGCCGCCGAGCCGAACGTGAAAATCGTCGGCACGTTTCCCGAGGATAGCCACCCACCGATCGTTTATCCGGCCGCGCTCCTCGTGAATTCGAAAAACATGCGCGCCGATGAATTTTTACGCTATCTCGCAAGTCCCGAAGCGAGGGCCGTCTTCGAGAGGAACGGCTTCATCGTGCTCGCACGCCGCTCGTCCAGCTGATGGACTGGTTTCATTTCTCGCCGGACGAATGGGAGGCGATCCGGCTGAGCCTCAGGGTCGCGACCATCGGCACGCTCGCGAGCCTGCCCGTGGGGGCGCTTGCCGCCTACGCACTCGCGCGCTGGCGCTTTCCCGGCAAGATCCTCTTCGACGGGCTCGTACACCTGCCGCTGGTGCTGCCGCCGGTCGTCACCGGCTATCTCCTACTCATCCTGTTCGGCCGCCGCGGGCCGATCGGCGCCTTTCTTGAATCCACGCTCGGCATCGTCTTTTCGTTTCGCTGGACCGGCGCGGCCCTGGCCGCCGCCGTGATGGGCTTTCCGCTCCTGGTGCGCGCAATCCGCCTTTCATTCGAAGCCACCGATCGCCGCCTCGAGGACGCCGCGCGCACGCTCGGCGCCAACGCCCCGCTGGTTTTCCTCACCGTGACGCTCCCCCTTGCGCTCCCCGGAATTCTCGCCGGCCTCGTGCTCGCCTTCGCCAAGTCGCTCGGCGAATTCGGCGCCACCATCACCTTCGTCTCCAATATTCCGGGCGAGACCCGTACGCTGCCGACCGCGATCTATACCTACACGCAAGTGCCGGGCGGCGACGCCAATGCTGCCCGCCTCGTCGCCGTCGCCGTCGTGCTGTCGCTCGCCGCCCTCGTCGTCTCCGAATTTCTATCGCGTCGCATTACCGCGCGCATCGAGGGCTGAGCGGTGTTCGACGTCACGGTGCGAAAAATGCTCGGCGATTTCGCCCTCGACGCCCGCTTCAGGAGCGAAGCAACAGTAACCGCCCTCTTCGGCCCCTCCGGCGCCGGCAAGACCAGCATCGTCAACGCCATTGCGGGATTGCTCGCGCCCGAGCGCGGCCGCATCGCGATCGGCGATACGCTGCTGTTCGATTCGGAAAAGGCAATCGACATTCCGGCGCATAAACGCCGCGTACGCGTCGTTTTCCAGGAGAGCCGATTATTCCCGCATCTCAGCGTGCGGCAGAACCTGCTCTACGGCTGCTGGATCGCGGGGCATGGCGCGGGTGTGAAATTCGACGAGGTCGTGCGACTGCTCGGCCTCGAGGATTTGCTCGCGCGCCGCCCGCGCACGCTTTCGGGTGGCGAGCGCCAGCGCGTCGCGATCGGCCGCACGCTGCTCGCCGATCCGATGGCGCTTCTTCTCGACGAGCCGCTGGCCTCGCTCGACCAGGCGAGGAAGCAGGAGATTCTTCCCTATCTCGAAAAACTGGTGGGTGCCGCGAGAATTCCCATCCTCTACGTCAGCCACGCGCGCGAGGAGATCGAGCGGCTCGCCGGCACCGTGGTGACGCTCGACGGCGGTCGCGTAAAATCGATCGAGCAAATTAAACGCTAGAGCATGATCCCGAAAAGTGGGAACCGGTTTTCGGAAAAAATCATGCTCCAGATTTAACGCGCGACACGCACCAGGAGCTTGCCGAAGTTCTTGCCTTTCAGGAGGCCGATAAAGGCGTCCGGGGCCTTTTCCAGGCCCTCGACCACGTCCTCGCGATATTTGATCTTGCCCTCGCGCAGCCACTGACCGACGTCGCGCTGGAAGTCCTTCTCCTGCGCCGCGAAATCCCACACGATGAAGCCGCGCAGCGTCAGCCGCTTGCGCAGCACCGCGCCCATCAGCATCGGCGTGCGGTCCGGCCCCGGCGGAAGCTGCGTGTCGTTGTAATGCGCGACGATGCCGCACACCGGCACGCGCGCGAAATCGTTCAACAGCGGAAACACCGCGTCCCACACCGCACCGCCGACATTTTCGAAATAGACATCGATGCCGTTCGGGCAAGCTTCTTTCAGTTTTGCCGCCATGTCCGGCGCGCGGTGGTCGACCGCCGCGTCGAAGCCGAGCTCCTTCACGAGATAATCGCACTTGTCCTTGCCGCCGGCGATGCCGACGGCGCGGGCGCCCTTGATCTTGGCGATCTGGCCGACGAGCGAGCCCACCGGACCCGCCGCCGCCGCAACCACGACGGTTTCCTTCGGCTTCGGCTGACCGATGCTGAGAAGCCCCGTATAAGCGGTCATGCCCGGCATGCCGAGCACGCCGAGTGCGGTCTGCTCCGGCGCCTGCTTCGGGTCGAGCTTGCGCAGGCCCATGCCTTTCGACAGCGCGTATTGCTGCCATCCGTCATAGGAGAGCACGATGTCGCCGGGCTTGTAGTCCTTGTGCTTGGACGCCGCGACCTCGCTCACCGTGCCGCCGACCATCACTTCGCCGGGCTCGACGGGCTTGGCGTAGGATTTCGCCGCGCTCATGCGTCCGCGCATGTAGGGGTCAAGCGAGAGCCAAAGCGTCTTCAGCAAAATTTCGCCCTCGCCGGGCTCGCGCAGCTCGCTCTCGGCCACCTTGAAATTCGCGGGCTTTGGTTCTCCCTCGGGACGCGAGGCGAGCAAAATCTGTTTGTTTTTGACAACAGGCATTTTTTGACTCCCGGTTATTCCTTGATCGTCGTCGAGACGTTGCGATCGTTCTTCGGCAGGACGAGCGGCGGATATGAGGCGTAGGCCTCTATCTTCGGATAGACGTCGTTCAGAATGCAATCGAAATTGAAGGCGGGAAACGTGCGCTTCAGCGCCGCGATGGTGATGGAGCGGTTGTCCATCGGAAAGCAGAGCCTCGACAATCGTTTCGCGCCGGCGGGCGAAATGGCGTAGCCGCAGGTGCCGAAGCAGTTGTTGAGGCGGTAGGCGGCGGCGGGTTTTGCCGAGCGCACGAAATCCTTCAGCGTCTGCTCGCTCGGATAGTTCGGCGTGAAGGCAACCGCCGAACTCATGCCTCTGGCGATCTCGATATCGAGGATCGAATCGGTATTGTAGCCGAAGGTGAGGTAATCCCAGCCCTCGAGCCCCGCCAAGAGTTTCGGAAACGCCTCGTTGAAGTCGTTCCGTATCGCCGCGTCGTCCTCGAACACGAGCATCGGCTCGCCCTTCTCGATACATTGCTGCCACAGGCGGAAATGCGAGATGGCGCAGCCGATCGAGCCCTTGGTGAATTTCTTGCCGGGCAGCACGACCTTCATCTCGACGGCTTCCGCTTCGCTCAACGCCGCGCCGTCGCAGGCCTCATAACGCCGAAAGTCGATCTGGCAGCCGCTATTGAGCTTGAGAAAATTCTCGAACTTCTTCGGCTCCCGCGCGAGATTGATGACAAAATTTTCCATTTCCGGATTCTGCTGGCTCAACCTTGCGCGCGCAGTGGCTCCGCTGCCTTTGGCGCCGCGACGACTCCAACGGGCGCGTTGGTGAAAAGATGCGCGATGGCGTTCGCATAATATTCCAGCAAGATCAATTCGTTTGGATTGGCGTGATAGCTGCCTTCCTCTTCCACCACGATGTTGCGGAGCGTCAGCGTACGCAGGCCCAAATCGATGGCGTAGTCGCGGTCGGCGCGTGGAATATGAACATAAGCTCCCGAAGCCTCGAGCCGGCCGATCAGGACCGAAACTCGCTCCTTGATTTCCAGAAGCGTAAGTGCATTCGCGCCAGCCTGTACCATTGCAGTGGAGACAAGTGATACGGGCAGCGCCGGCACAACCCGGCCCACCGCCTCCATCAATTTGTGGCCGAGTCGATCGATTTCGGCGTGACGTGCTTCGGGTTTCATCGTGCGAAAATCGATGCCCTTCTCGGCCAGATAAGCCCGCAACGATATCGGTTCGCCGAAGCTCACGCAGGTGTAGCCGAAGCGATGCCGCTGGCCACGGGCTGCCATCCACAGATGTTCAAAAAAATGCCGCGCGAAGGTCAGCGCGTTGAAACTAAAGACCGGCTTTTCCCCGCGCTCGGGATTGACGGCGGCCGTGAGCAGACGATCTTCGAGCACGCGATCGTAGTTGAGCCCTACCGGCACGAACACCACATCCCGCGGACCTTGCGGATCAAAACCGGAAACCATGTAGCTGAGGAGGCCGAGTTTCGGCGGCCGCAAGCGGCCGTCGCGGCTCAAGCCGCCTTCGGGAAACACCGCCTGCACGACACCGGCACTCGTCGCCATATGGACGTAACGCGCGAGTACTTTGCGATAGAGCGCGTCGCGGGAATCTCGGCGGATAAAATAGGCGCCCATCGAGCGGATCAATTCGCGCAGGCCAAAAATCTGCGCCCACTCGCCGACGGCGTAACTCAATGCCGATGCGGTTGCGGCGACATAGGTCACCAGCACGTAATCCATGTTGGAGCGATGATTGATGACAGCGACGACTGAGGAGCCCGGCGCCATGCGCGCGAAGGCTTCGTCGTTTCGATAACCGATGCGCACACGATAAAGACTTTCCGAGAGAATTCTTGCGAGCCGCGCGCCGATGCCGAAATAGGCATAGGCGCTGAACGAGGGTACGATCTCGCGCGCGTAGCGCTTTACCTTCTCGACCGCGACTTCGCGCGGCACGTTTTTTTCCTTGGCGTATTGCTCGACCGCATGCAGGACCTCGGGGTCATAGACGAGCTGGTCGATCAACACCTGGCGTTTGGTGAGTTTGAACGGCTGGATTTGCATCTGCAGCCGCGTGTTCATCTTGTCGATGGCACGGTTGGCGCGCCGTCGAAGCGCCCAGCGCACGCTCGGCACCAACAGGCGATCGAGCACGGCGACGATCGCGAGCGCCGAAAGGGAGACGACAATCCAAAGCGGCAGCGTAACGGTTGACGACATCGCGGCCCACCCGTCTAAAGGATGTGAGACTACCACCCGCGCCCGGCCAAACCGCAAGGCCGCCCGCGAACAACGGATCAAAGGAAGAAAATGCTCCCGGTCGAATCCTCCGCAAGCCCGGCAATCAGCGAAGCATCGGACCGTGAGGGGCCTCGTCGCGACCGGCGCCCGGGCCTTGGCGCCGAGCGCTTTCGGCGCAGCCTCGCGGGCTATCTGCTCGCCTGGCCTTGGTTCGACGGCTTCAGCGCCTGGATGCTCCGCCGCCTTTATTTCCCGGCGTCGCGCCTATGGGCGGCGGCTGAGCTTGCCGACGGCTCCGCCGAGCGTTTTTGGGAAGCGGTGCCGATGCGGCGCCGGCTCGAACATGGCAACCGTCTCGAAGCCGTACTCGCGCGCTGCGATCGCGCCCGAGCCCGCGCGCAGGCGCTGGAAGCGGAATGGCAGCGCGTCTTCTTCGGCGCCGAGGAGAGCTCGACGAATTATCGCAGCGCCGTCGAAACGGCGCGGCTCGGCAGCCGCCACGCCTATAACGCCGCGCGGAGATTCTTTCTCTTTCTGCTCGATCGCCAAGTCCCGCGCGCGCGGATCGAGACCGCGACACCCGCCGAGGTCGCCGCCGTCTATGGCGAGGCACGCCGCAATCTCGCGTCCTTCGTTGCCGCACCCGACCCGATGCCCGAAATCGAAGTCTCGCGCGCGATCCCCGGGATCGCCGGCGCCGACTATTGGCTGCGCTTCAAGAGCCCCTCATCGCGGCTCGGCGACACCGTCTACGCCCGCGTGCACGAGCCGCAAGGCGGGGCCGATGCGCCCACGATCATTTTCGGCCACGGGATTTGCGTCGAGTTCGACCACTGGCGCGGGCTCATCGACGAGGCGGACACGCTTTGCAAGGCGGGCTTTCGCGTCATCCGCCCCGAGGCGCCTTGGCACGGACGACGTGCGCCCGCCGGCTATTTCGGCGGCGAGCGATTGATCGCGACGCATCCAATGGGACTTCTCGATGCGGTGTTGGGGGCGTTGCGGGAATGGGCGGTGCTCGCCGGTTGGTCGCGCAGAACCTCGCGCGGCGCGCTCGCCTTCGGCGGCACGAGCCTTGGCGCGCAAATGGCGCAGCTCGCGGCCGACCGCGCCCGCGAGTGGCCGCGACATTTGCGGCCCGACGGGCTTTTTCTCATTACCCATTGCGGGCGCATGGCGGAGGCGGCGCAGCGCGGCGAAATCGCCAAGATCGTCGGCGGCGTCGAAGAGGCGGAAAGGAAAGGCTGGACGCTGGCAGAGGTCGACAGCTACGCCGCCATCCTCGATCCGCGCCCGGAGCCGGCGGTGCCGCCGGACAGGATCGTCACCGTGCTCGGCCGCCGCGACGTGGTGACGCCGTTTGCAAGCGCACTCTCCTTGATCGATGACTGGAAGGTGCCGGACGACAACCGCTTCGTGTGGGATCGCGGCCACTTCTCGATCCCGATGACGCTCATCCGCAATTCCACGCCGATCGCGCGCTTTCGCGAAGTGATGCGCTGAATGGCCGAAAAATGCCGGGCGCGCCGTCAAGCGCGCCCGGCCAGTTGTCAGGCTTTAGGCGCCTGCCACAGGGAAGAGGTGATTGAAGAACGCGAGGATCGCGAGAAGCGCGACGCCGATCCCGAGGCTCCAGCCGATCAATTTCTTTTCGATCGGCAACAGCGGCTCGGCATGGGCTTTCTCGAGTTCCTGTTGAACGTCGATTTTCGACATGGGTTTTGCCTCCGAAGGGGTTCAGGTCGCGAGCGGCGGCTTGATGCCGCTGAAGAAGATCCAGGAGATCAGGAGCCCGACCCAGATCACGAAGCCGAACAGGCTCACGAAATAGACCGCGGCGAGCTTGCCGAAGCCGTCCTGCCAGAGCTTGCGGAAGTTCGAGAGCACGCCGATCGAGAAGAAGGTCAGGATGAAAAAGATCACGCGGAAACGTGTTGGCCTCGCCGATCGCCGGCGTGAGCTTTTGCGAGCGTTGCCGGCGAACTCGTGAGCGCGATGGCAAGCCCGATCGCGAACGTCACCACGAAGCCGATGATGAACTTCGGAAAGCGCTGCCAGATTTCGGAGGCCTTCGCCTTGTCGCGCGTGACGTTGATGTGGTTCGTCCAGATATAGGCGAGCAGGAAGGCCCAGATGCCGATGAAGATGTCGATGAAGATCTTCACCGCCGCCGTGGTGCCCGAGAATCCAGCCCGGCTGATAGCGGATGCCTTCGGCGGCGTTCTTCGAAAGGATGAGCGCCTCGGTGATGCCGCCGGCGGCGATGGCGGCGCCGTCGGTCTTAACCGCGAGCCCCATCCAGGCCGCGGCGACCAGCGGCTCGTGCGAGAGGAACGCGGTGGCGATCCACGGCAGGATCAGAACTTCGACCACGGCGAAGATCACCACGAGCGAGGAGACGAGCACCGGCACCGCGGGACGCGCGCGGATGGCGCCGCCGGTCGCGATCGCGGCCGCGACGCCGCAGATCGAGATGCCGGAGGCGAGCGGCGCCGACCATTCGCGGCTGAAGCCGAACCATTGGCGCGCGACGAAATAGACGACCGCCCAATAGATCAGATAGGCCTCGACGATCGCCGCGATGCCGCGCAGCACCAGCGAGCTCGCGAGATTGAGCTTGCGCGGCGAAGGTGACGGCGAGGAAGCCGCCGAGGATCACGATCGCGATCTTGATGTAGAGCTCGGGCCGGATCGCCTCTTTCAGCCATTCGGCGAAGCGCGGAAAGAAATTGGCGATGACGATGCCGGCGATGAAGCGCGACGATGAAGCCGCCTTCGTTGGTGAGCTTGAGCGACCAGCCGATGCCGAATTTCTGCAGATCGGCGGGCGTGACCACGGCGAGATAGGCGTAGCTGCCGGCGATCCAGCTCGCATAGGCAAGCCGAACACCACCGTGAAGGCGACGGCGAAGCGCGTGACGTTGGCTTTAAGCGCCACCGCCGCGAGCGAGAGCACGACGAGCAGCGCGAGATAGGTCGCGACCAGCGCGCCGGTGCCGCCGAGCGCGGCATAGAGCTTCGAAGCCGGCGCCGAGCGCCGTGGCCGGATCCGTCCACACCGCGGTGGTGACCACCCAGCCGAGGAAGTCGGTGCCGGAGAGGCCGGCGAGCGCGAGCAGGAAGACAGCAAGGCCGATGCCAACCGAAAGCCAATCTTCGCTGAGAACAAGGCGGCTTTCGCTCAGCCGATCGAGGGATTTCGTTGCTGTGGACATCGTCTAGCCCCTATTTCACTCAGTAATAAATGTTGTTAGAACGTAATTCGCATATAACATGTGATTTAGAAAAATAAAACAAAATAAATTGCGGGTGAAAGAAATAATGCAATATCAAAATGTGAATTTAGCTTAAAAAATAGCCCAAGCGTCTGCAATTCACCGGAGCGCCTGCTTGATGGCGCCGCCGGCCTGCTCGATCGCGGTGAACGCATAGGGGATGGCGCCCGCCAGCGCATAGAAGTGGTGGATCATGCCGGCGTGACAAATGTAGCGCACCGCCACGCCGGACTGCCGCAGCCGGTCGGCATAAGCCTTGCCCTCGTCGCGCAGCGGATCGAAAGCGGCGGTGTGGATGTGCGCCGGCGGCAGACCGGAAAGGTCACCGGCATAGAGCGGCGAGATGCGCGGATCGCGCGGGTCGGCATCGGGCGGATAGGTTTGCTTGCCGAACCAGCGGATGCTTTCGGCTTCGAGCAGATAGCCTTCGGCGAAGGCGCGGAACGATGCCGTGTCGCGAAGGACGTCGGTCGCCGGGCAGAACAGCACCTGCAGGGCGATCTTCGGTCCGCCGGCCTCTTTCGCCGATTGGCAGACGACCGCCGCGAGATTCCCCCGGCAGAATCGCCGGCGACCGCGAGGCGCCCCGGATCGATGCCGAGCCGTGCCGCCTCGCCCGCCACCCAGTTGACGGCCGCGATCCCGTCCTCGATCGCCGCCGGAAACATATGCTCGGGCGCCAGCCGATAGTCGACCGAGACGAGACGGCAACCGCTCGCATTGGCGAGCAAGCGGCACATTCCGTCTTGCGTATCGAGATTGCCGATGACGTAGCCGCCGCCGTGGAAATAGACGATTGCGGGAAGCGTTCCTGCGGCCGAACCGGCCGGCGTATAGAGGCGATAGCGGAGCGGCCCCGCCGGCCCCGGCCATTCGCCGTTCTCGATCCGGCCGATCGGCACATTCTTGGCGTCGGCCGCTTTCGCAAGTGCAAGGATACCCTCGCGCGCCTCGGCGGGCGCCACCTGCCAGACCTTGGGGCGGCCGGCCGCCACCAGCATGGCGAGCACCGTTTTAACGTGCGGATCGAGCACCGCGGCGTGGGCCGCATCCGTCAAATTACTTCTCACCGGTGCAAACTCACGACGGGCTCTTGTCCGACATTTCCCCGACGAACGCTGGATTAGGATGGATGATAGCAGGCGGCGGGATTTCCCGGAAGCAATTCAATCAAAATTGAACCAACAGCTTAAAACCGCGGTGATGAGCTATGGACTTAGATAAAATTTTCGGATGGCAAGCAGCCCCAGCGATACTCCGTAATCGAAACCCCGCCGTCCGGCCACGGAAGACCGAACGACAGGGTTTGCAAGGAGAAAACTTTGCTTACGACGAGGCTTTCTTACTGCCAACGGCAGTGACGATCACCGTAATCATCCATCCAGCATGAACGGTGGTGAGTGATACGGGGTCCGCCCACAACAGCGCCGACGACCCCACCAACTACCGCGCCCGGAGGCCCTGCGATGACCGCTCCGGTGCCCGCTCCGATTGCCGCGCCTGTGAGGACTCTCTCATCTTGTTGCGCATTTGCAGTTACAGGAAGCGCAGCTAATGCTGCGAATGTTAATCCAATACCAATGTTGAAAATTTTACGCATGATTAATTGTCCTCTATTCCCGGCGCATGATCGCAGCCGGGTTATTTTTTTGGTGAGGCGAGTCATGAGTAAACGCGTGAGGCGTCCGAATGTTCCTTGATCCTGATCGCTTGGAGTGGAACGCGGCGAGCGTGGCCAATATTGCACAGACTCGTTCTAGCGAACGAGCGCAGTCTCATTCCGTATTGGGATCCTGCCATGGCCATGAGATCGGTCTTTCGCTTCGGCGCCGCTGCCGCGGCCGTCTTCCTGCTACTTATTCCGGCGCTGTGGAACGGATTTCCCTTCCTGTTCTTCGACACCGGCGGCTATCTCGCCCGCCCGTTCGACGGCACGCTCGCGGCCGGCCGCTCGGGGGTCTATGGCCTTTGGCTTAGCGCCGGCGCGTTCGGAAGTTTCTGGCCGGTGGTGATCGCCCAATCGGCGCTGACGGTTTGGATCGTAGCCCTCTTGTTGAGGAGTCACGGGTTCGGCGACAAGCCGCTGCCACTCGTCATGCTCATGGCGCTACTCTCAGTTACAACCGCCGTGCCTTGGCTCGCCGGACAATTGATGCCCGATCTCTTCGCCGGGCTATCGGTGCTCGCACTCTACCTCCTCGTATTTCGCGGCAAGCCGCCCGCCGACGAGCCCGTGGGGCTGGCCAAGGTCGTGTTTCGCACCGAAGCGCTAGCGCGTTGGGAGCGCGTCGGACTCGCAGGCATGGTGGCATTCGCCGCCGCGAGCCACAACGCGACGCTGGCGGTGTTGGTCATTCTGCTGGCCGCATTCGCGGCCTTCCGGATCCTCAACCGCTCCGAATTCCTCCCCTGGGCCGGGCTAAGACGTGCAGCATTTGCAATCGTGTTTGGTCTGGCCCTGGTGCCGGGCGCGAACTTCGTCCTCACCGGGGCGCTTGCCTGGACGCCAGGCGGCATCGCTTTCCCGTTCAGCCGACTCGTCCAGGACGGCATCGTGCAGCGTTTCCTCGTCGAAAATTGTCCTAAGGGCGAGGAGCGCTACAAGCTTTGCACGCATCGCTATCGCCTGCCGTCCACCGGCGATGATTTCCTATGGCACCAAGGGCCCGGCGACGGCTTCGCCCGCGTTGGTGGATTCCTCTACGGTGGACCCGAGATGGCGGCGATTACGGCGAAGAGCCTGGTGCAATATCCGACACTGCACATCGCCACCGCCTTGCTCGCCACCGCTCGGCAGCTCGTCATGGTCAAGACCGGCGACGGCCTCGTCATGTCGGTCTGGGATAGCTATGGGGTGATCGAACGGTTGTTTCCGAAAGTGGTCGCATCCTCTCACTCGGCTCAGCAGCGTTACGGCCACCTGCACTTCGAGAATTTAAACCTGTTGCACGAGACGATCGCGCTCGCGTCGCTGGCGCTCTTGCCCTTTCTTCTCCTCCTCGCCCATCACCGACGCGAACTTGGAGATCTCGGGCCGCTTGCGGCCACGATCACTCTCGGCGTGCTGGCCAATGCGTCTGTGTGCGGCGTGTTCTCCGGCCCGCACGATCGCTACGGCGCACGCATGGTTTGGATCGCAACGTTCGTAGTAGCGATTGCCGCCGCACGGCTCGTGCCGCTTGTCGATTGGCGCGGGTTGTTCGCCGCTCCCTTACGCTTGCGCTATGCGCGCCCCCGCCGGCGCCACCTGCCAGGTCTTGGGGCGGCCGGCCGCCACCAACATGGCGAGTAGTGCTTTAACGTGCGGATCGAGCACCGCGGCGTGGGTCGCATCCGCCGGGTTGCTTCTCACCGGTGCAGGCTCACGACGGGCGGAGATTTGGCCGAAGCACCGCCGTCGCTTTGTCCGTTGATCTGATCCAATCCGAGCAGGAGAAATGCCACTCGATTGGCCGAAGAGGTCCAATCGGCGAGGCGGCCGAAATTGTCTTGAACCCAATTGAACGCCCCCTGCACCATGACGAAGGCTGCCGCCGCTTGGACGACTTCACCGAGGCTCATGGATCCTTCGAGATATCTTGGCATGCAAAGCAGCAGGGCAATAACCGGAGTGAGTATCAAATTCATCTGCGAGATGAATGTCAGCCGCACGAATTGCCAGCAGATTTCGAGCCAGCGCGCGATCACCTCATCCAATGCCCGGGCAATTTGGCGGCGCCCGTCCGTCTTGCCGTCCGGCAAAGCCGTTCCTTCGCTGGTCTCGCGCAGATGGGCTCCGATCGATCGCAACTGCGCTTCCGCCTGGTTCTTTCCTTCGATGATACCCTCGAAATGCCGCCCGATCACGATCGTCGTCGCTGCCAGCAAAATCGAGTAAACGACGACAGCGACCACAAGATAGCGGGGAATGACGAGCGTCAGACCGAACGCGTTGACGGGAAGAACCTCGCCGATCGTCCACAGAACGCCGATAAACGTGGTCGCCGTGATGAGCGACGTGAATAGTCCGAGCACGAGATCGACGGGCGCTTCCGTCGCGACCCTTGCGTCCTCGGCGATCCGGTATTCCGGGGTTTGCGCATCCTTCGACATGATGAGCCGGCGAGACTGGCCATCCCCCAACCAATAATCGAACAGGTGCTGGCTGAGCCACTGACGCCATTTTCGCTGCATGGTCATCCGGCCCCAAATCGAGAACATCGCGACGGCGATGCTGCAAACGACAAGCGGAAAAAATATTTTCGCCTGCGTCCAGACGGCGACCGTGTCTCGTTGCTGGATCGCATTGAAAAAATCGCGGTTCCAGTAGTTCAGCCAAAATTGGATCAGCAACTGCAGAATCACGGCGATGAACAAAAACGCCGTCAAGAACCAAACGCGCCAAACGGATGCGCCTTTCCAGAATCCGCAAGCGCTTTGCCAGAAACGCCGGATCAGGCGCCACTCGGGGATGGGGATGGGGCGAATCATCTTGATGGCTCGATAAATTCGGCATTAAACTAGCATTGCCGGCGCAGTTGTGGGCGCGGGTCAGACCAAAACTTGGGGAAGGCCCGCCAATCGGGAATCTTCCCAGGAAAGTGCCCTGTCCGCTTACTTCTGTTGCGCCTTTACCGCAGTATACACACGCTCCGCCGCGTCAAATATCTCGACCTGGATCACCGGGAAACTCTGTTTGAGTTTTGCGCCTGCCGCCAGAGCTTCTTTCGAGGTCTCGTATCGCGCTTTCAACTTTCCATCGATCGACAATACGTAACCGTCGGTGGGAATCGCGTCGGCACGCGGAATTGCGGGCTTTACTGTATCTTCGCTCATGCGTTGTTCCTTTGTTGTTATGTGGCTGAAGCACCCTGGAAAGCGCGCCGGCCGCGCCGTTCGGACGGCGTCGGGTAGTGGGTCGGCGCGATAATACCGGCGGTCAGTGCGAGAATCGCTTGCCGTTGGCCTTGGCCAAACGAAGCGCCCATGCACGGCTTTTTTGATGCGAACGTCTGAAGCTCGGGTTAAGAAACCCGAGCTCCAAATACACATATCAACTAGAGTTTAGCGGTTAGGCGACCTTACTGAAGGTTTTTGCGATTCCGCTCGCAAGGGGTTCTCCGCTCGCCGCCGCCACTTTTTGGCCAAGCGTAGTCAGTTCCTTGGTTTGCGCGGTGAGGGTCTCGATCTGTTTGCGGGCGTGCGCTGTCGAAAGTTCCATCATTTCCGACGGAGATTTCACGCTCATGATCTGCTGCGCGTAGTCGAAAGCGGTGTCGGCATTCGTGCGGGCAATCTCAAGCACCTTGAGACTGTACTCCCGCATACCATCGACGGACGTCGCATAGGTATTCTCGAATAGTTTGGTGGCCTGCTTCGCGGTGCCAATAGGTTCGGTCATGACAATGAATCCTGAAAAGGCGGCTGGTCGTTTTGAATCGCCGACTCGCCACCCCCAGTCTACGATCCGCGGCCGATCTAATCACTCGTCCACTGCGGATACATACGTTCGGAATGGTAAAAAACAAGGTGCGTCCCGCTTTCGTGATCGCGGAATACGAGATGGCGCCCGCTCGAGGATGCGGACCCTGCTTTCGCTATGAATGGGCGGGCGCCGGTGAGCGGAGACGTATGCTCACCGGCGTTGAAGGCGCTATTCCGCGATCTGCTCGCCCGATCCGCCGAGCTCAGCCGGGAAATCTTTCAACTTCGGGAGTCCGTCCCGCATCCGCAGAACGGTCTCGGCGTAATTGACATGGACGCCTGGGGTAAACTTCAGTTTAGGCAGTGTGGAGGCGAACACATCGACTAATTTCAGCGGAGGGTGATTGGCCATCAAATGGCCTCCGCATTTCTTGCAGTATTTCCGCTCGCTCTTTGGCGTCTTCTGGTACACGCCAACATGTTCGGCGCCTGCCGTGACCCGCACGGCATCAGGCTGCCAAAGCGTAAACGCGTTGACAGGCCCGCCTGACCACGTACGGCATGAGTTGCAATGACAATACCCCATGCCAACGGGTTCACCCGAGACCTCTATCTTCACTGCTCCGCAGAAACATTCGCCTTTGTGTGTCGCCATGGCTGTACCTCGTTCATGTCACTAACGCATCAGCGCGTTAGACGGTTACCTAAGCTTTGTGGCGGCGGACGCGAATGACCGGGCGTCCGCATTGCATGATATCACGTCCAGAATTCGAGAGCCGACAGGGCGGCGAGCCCCTAGTGGGCAGGATTCCTCGCGGTGACGAACCAGGTGCTTGAACCAGCCCAAATGCCGTCGGAGCGCTGATGCGCGGAAAAAATCTTGCGCAGCGCGTCGACAACTTGCCCCTTGCGCTTTTCGCCTTCTTCTCCGGCGAGCCGGATGATCTCTCCCGCCGGTCCCAGCGCCAAGGCAAACTCCACGGCATCGTCCAACGATCGTCCGATACAGACGTCGGTATCGTAGCGCGCGAATGCGATGCGCTCGTATCCCGCGCCTCGCAGCAAGTCGCTCACCATGTCCGGACCAGCCATTGAGAACGGACCCGGGCCGCAATGCACCTCTCCGGTCTCCTCGTGCGAGATGACGGGAACGATTTCTCTCACACGCAGCTCGGCTTCGTGCAGCCAAGGATTATCCTCGCGACGCCTCCACACGATCATCGACAACTCGCCGCCGGGCGCGAGCGCGCGCCGAATGTTACGCAGTGCAACTCCCGGCAAATTGAAAAACATGGTGCCAAAGCGAGAAAAAACGCGATCGTAAGGGCCACGAAGATTATCGGATTGCGCATCAGCGACAACAAACGAAGCGTTTTTTACCATTGCTTGCCTCGCTTCGCGCGACGCAATGTCGATGAAGTTCTGCGAGCAATCGACGCCCACGGCTTCGCCGCCGGGGTTCACCTGGGTCGCAATGCGTTGCGTGGTGTCGCCAAAGCCACATCCTACGTCGAGTACGCGTGCGCCCGCTGGATAAGGCTGGCGCCGGAACAGTTCATCGCTGTGGCCCGAAAGTCCCTGGGTCAGGACGTATCGGAAGCGGCGGAACTTATCGAACAAAACCGTGTTCCACGCCTCGATCGGAATCGTATTGTCGGTTTCGCTCATCCCAGGCTCCGGACGCTTGCGCCAGCGAACACGATTCCCTTCTAGCTCCGCATTGGACGGGATCATATCGGTCACTTCTTGACGACCACAACCTCGAGATATTCGCTGGGGACGACCATCGTGCCGTCGTCGGCGACGTTGAATTCGTCGATCAAAGCGTAGAGATCCGCCTCGAGCGCCTTGCGCGCCTTCGCATCAATCGCCTCGAACGCCTTCAAAACCGGGCCGTAGTAGGTGCGGAAGATCTCGACCCAGTGCTCGGGCGACTTGTAGCGGAAGACAAAGATCCTGCTCTCCGCTCCGACGATCCCCTTCGAGCCGAACAGCGTGTCGAGATGCGCCTTGCTGCCCCACAGGGACGGCGATTTCACGCCCGGTGCGGGCGGAACGTATTTGCCGATGGTTTTGAACAGCCGCCCAATGAAACCCTCGGGCGTCCAGTTGGCCATGCCGATCTTTCCGCCTGGACGGCAGACGCGAATTAGCTCGCTCGCGGCCCGCTCTTGATTGGGTGTGAACATCACGCCGAAGGTCGAAAGCACGACATCGAAGCTGGCCTCCAGGAAGGGAAGCTTTTCCGCGTCGGCTTCCTGGAAGGTGACGGACAGACGCTCGGCTTTGGCGCGTTCGCGGCCGCGCTCAAGAAGCGCGCCGACGTAGTCCGTCGACATCACGTCAGCGAAACGGCGGGCCGCGGCGAGCGTCGCATTGCCGTTACCAGCGGCGACATCGAGGACCTGCTGGTTGCTACGGAGATCGACGGCTTCGCAGAGCCTTTCGCCGACGATTTGCAAGGTAGTGCCGACAATGGCGTAGTCGCCGGAGCTCCAGGCGACCTGCTGACGACCCTTGATCGTAGCGAGATCGATGGTGGCGGGGATCGCTGTTCGAACGTTCATCGTTCAGTTCCTTCCTTGTTGGATTTGACGCGAACGGCGGTTTTTCTGCAGCGACAATGACGTGTCATCGAGCTTTCCGCGTCATCCCGCAGGAGGATGCGGGCGTGAGGCGGTTTCCTAAGCTTTGGGGCGGGGAATGCGAATGACTGGACGTCCGCATTGCTTGACACCACGTCCGGAATTCGAGAGGCCTTTGGCAGGGCGTCCAGATCTAGTGCCCGGGCGTCCGCCGGAGACTGAATGGCTGCGGACGCGCTATCCGATTTATTGAGAACGGTACGGCTGACAGGCGCGGTGTTCTTCGATGTCACCGCCAAGGAACCGTGGGTCGCCGAGCAGCCGCTGCGGGAGATGGTGCTGCCGAAGATCCTGCCCGGTGCCGAGCATCTGATCGCTTATCATGTTGTCACCGAGGGCCGGTGTTTCGCCAGCATCGTCGGCGGACAGCCGATCGCGCTCGAAGCCGGCGAAGTCATCGTCTTCACCCATGGCGATCCGCATGTCATGTCGAGCAGCCCCGGCATGCGCGCCGATCCGGTCGCACCGGACGCGCTCGACGCCGTCACTGCCAGCCAATTGCCGTTCTTCATCAACTACGGCGGTGACGGGCCGGCCTCGGCCAAGCTCGTCTGCGGCTTCCTCGCCTGCGATGCGCGGCCGTTCAATCCGCTGCTCGAGAACCTGCCGCCAGTGATCAAGGCCGGAGACCCACAGAACAGTGATGCAGGCTGGCTCGGCCAATTTATTCGTTTTGCTGTGGCGGAATCGGCGGAGAAGCGTGCCGGCGGCGAAAGCGTCCTCGCCAAGCTGAGCGAGCTGATGTTCATCGAGGTAGTGCGCCGGCATCTGGAGGCCCTGCCTCCGGAACAAGCCGGCTGGTTGGCGGGCCTGCGCGATCCTTTCGTCGGCAAAGCGCTGTCACTGATGCACGGAGGAGCCGCCCATAACTGGACGATCGATGAACTGGCGAAGCAAGTTGGCCTGTCGCGCTCGGTTCTGGCGGAGCGTTTTGCGGATCTGGTGGGCATTCCACCGATGCACTATCTCGCCAAATGGCGAATGCAAATCGCCTCGGAACTTCTGAGCGGCGGCAACGCCAATGTCGCAACCGTCGCCGCCGAAATCGGCTACGAATCCGAGGCGGCTTTCAGCCGCGCTTTCAAGAAGATGATGGGCGTGCCGCCTTCGGTCTGGCGTCACCGCGACCGGCCTTATGGATCGCGCCTTATTTCGCGGCCCCTCAGCCCACCTTCCGCAATTGCGGCTGCTGGGCGCCGGTAGCCGGTACAGTAAACGTGCTTCAAGCGCTGAAACAGTTTCGCGCCATGAGAGGGCGACACATTGCTCCGCCCGACTCCCACATTCCGCACAAGTTCTTTTAACCACGGCGACAATCTCCGCGCCGCTTCGCTGGACCTCATGGCAATCTGTCCGGGTTGTTGAACACGGAAATGGCAGGACGGCCTTGCCATTAGAAATTCAGAATCAATTGCGGATGTTTGCCCATGACAACCCGCACAATTAAAAATCCGAAGGAGCTATTGGATTTTCTTTTTGCCGATCCGGGCAGCCTCGACGTAAAGCCGGGGGTATATTCGTTTGGTCCCAACGTGGACTTTGCTGCGCAGCTTGAGGCCAATTTTGACCGGCTGAGGGAAATAGCCCGCAAGACGATCAGGAAGGCCGGTCTTGATCCGGCGCAATCCCGCAAAATCGTGTGCGAACGCAAAAGAGCCGACGCGGTATTTTGGGCCGCGCAAATGCTGACGGAACTGGATCACATTCAGCAATATCTCATTCGCGTGGGACAATCCGATTTAGAGGCCGCGCTCGGAGCGGTTCTCAGCTCATTGGCGTTTGCGGGTCTTTATCATGCCTTTACGGTCGCGAGCGAAGAGCCAAGCATCGTTGCAGGATCAGGCTCACGTCATGGCGCGCCGAAAAACGGCCATGCAAAGGCGGACAAACATGCCTTGCGTGACCGGCAAATGGCCGAGGAGTTTCAGAAGCGGCGGCAAGCCCGCGATCTTGCGGCGGGCGCGATCATGGGCGCGCCACGGCCCTCCGACGTCGAATTAAAACGGCAAATCGGCGCGAAGCACGGGCTTGGAAAAAGCGTCGCCATCGACGCGATCAACCACGGACTCAAAATCCTGAACGGAGCGGCTGCCGCTCCGCATTGAATGACGGCAAGGTAGTGCGGCGAATCACGCCGGCGTCAGCACGACCCGGCCGACGACCTTGCCGGCGCGAAGATCGTTCAGCGCCGCATTTACATCCGCGAGCGGACGGGTGGTTACGGGGATCGACGGAAGACCTTTGCGTCGGACGAGATCGAGCAATTCCGATATCTCGGTGAGGCTTCCAACATAGGAGCCCTGCACCGTCATCGCTCGCAGCGGAAAGAACGGCGTTGGCAGCGTGATATCGCCGCCGAACAAGCCGACGATGATGAGCTTGCCGCCCTTTATCAGACTGTCGGCGCCAAGCCGCGTCGTGCTCGAAGAGCCGACAAGATCGATCACCGCCCAGGCACCGCCTTTTGTTGCCTCTATGATCTGCTTCGCGGCATCGGGCGCGGCACCGTCGATCACCGCCTTCGCACCGGCCTTCATGGCCGCATCGCGCTTGATCGGATCGATATCCACCACAATTGCGCCCTTCCCGCCCATCGCTTTCAGCAGACCCAGGCACATCAACCCGAGACCGCCAGCGCCGATGATCACCACAAGCTCCTCCATGAGCAACGGGCCGACCTTCTTCAAGGCGCCGTAGGTGGTGATGCCGGAGCAGGCAAGCGGCGCGGCCCTCTCCGGCGGCAGATCGCCGATATCAAATAAGTATCGCGGATGCGAAACCATCAAATGATCGCTGTAGCCGCCCGCCGTGAAGACGCCGAGATTTCGCGGCTTGAGACAAAGCTGCTCCTCGCCGCGCTTGCAGACGGCGCACTCGCCGCAACCCATCCACGGATGCACGAGTTGGCGATCACCAACCTTGACGCCCTTGGCATCGGGACCAAGTGCTACGACTTCACCGACATTTTCGTGTCCCATGGTGAGCGGCAACTTGATGCCGCGGTCCTTGAGCATCAGCCGTTTGCCGTCGCCGATCTCATAATAGCCGTCCCAGATATGCAGGTCGCTGTGACAGACGCCGGCGGCGATCACCTTGAGTAGCACTTCGGTCCCCGCAACCTTTGGCGTCGGCCGCTCGACCATTTGCAAAGGCGCGCCGCATTCACAAACATCGTAGCTTTTCACGCTGCCTCCAATTCGCTCCCTCGGGAGCACGAGCCCCGTGTTTTCGCCGTGAGAGACTTATAACACTTCGTCGGCGTCAGCGGACATCCGCAACACTGGCAAGTTGCAGCTTCACTTGGCGCAAAGTGGGATCTTCGGCGAGCGATGTGCTCTGAAATCCTAGCTCGCGGCACATCTCGAGCATTGAGGTATTTTCCGCGAGTACTTCTCCCTCTATTCGCTTCAAACCCTCGCGGCGTGCGTACTCGATCATGAGTTCCATGAGCTTCCAACCCAGACCTTGCCCCTTCAGATCGGACCGCACCAGCACCGCATATTCGCCCGCCTCGAAGTTGGCATCGATGTGCAAGCGCACCACGCCAAGCAGATCGCCATGTTCCTCGTCGATCGCGATAAAGGCCATGGCGCGCGCGTAATCAAGCTGGGTTAAGCGCGCGATGAAGAGATCGCTGAACTCCTTGATGGGCGCGAAGAAGCGCAACCGCAAATCAGTCAGCGTGATTTTTTCAAGGAATTTTCGCAATAGCTTCTCGTCTTCAGGCCTGATCGGACGAAAGAAGATTTTCCGCCCCGCTCCAAAAATAGTCCTGCGCTCCCACTCCTTGGGATAGGGCCGAATGGCAAACCGGCGATTGCCGTGTTTTTTATCCGCTTGCGCGGCAGGAGCAACGGCGACGCGAGCGTCGAGCGCGATAACCCCCATCTCGTCGGCGAGAAGCGGATTGATATCGAGTTCGACGATATCGGGAATATCGGCTGACATTTGCGCGAGCTTGACCAGAACAAGAGCAATGCTGGTTTCGTCGGCCGCAGCTACGTTGCGATAGCTTTTCAGCCGCCGGGAAACGCGCGTTGACTCAATCAAATCGCGGGCGAGATTCAAATCGAGCGGGGGCAAAGCCAGCGCCTTATCATTGATCACGTCGACCGCCGTGCCGCCGCGGCCAAAAACGATCACCGGTCCGAACGTCGGGTCATCGGCGATGCCCGCGATCAGCTCGCGCGCGTTGGGACGCGCGATCATGGGGTGAATCGTGACGCCATCGATCCGCGCATCGGGCCGCGCGGCCTTTGCTTTCGTCAGAATGGCGTTCGCCGCCTCTCGCGCGGCTTGCCCGCTCCGGAGATTAAGCTCCACCCCGCCGACATCCGATTTATGAGTGATGTCGCGCGAAAAAATTTTAACGGCCACGGCAGCGCTGTCTTTCAACAGCAATTCCGCCACGCGGGCCGCCTCATCCGGAGTTTTTGCGACCGATGCGCTCGCGATAGGAATCCGATAGGCACCGAACAGCTTTGTTATCTCAACGGGATCGAGCCAGCGGCGCTTTTCTCGAAGCGCGGATTCGATCGCTTCGCGTGCCTTCGTTACGTCGGGCGAGAATGAATCCGGAAGACTCGGCGGAACCTTCATGATCGCATCCTGTGCCTGGCGATAGCGCACAAGGTGCATGAACCCGTTCACCGCGTCCTTTTCGGTCGCGTAGTGCGGGATCCCCGCCGACGAGAACACCACGGAGGTGTCCGGCCCTTCGCCGATCCAGGCGCATAGAACGGGTTTAGGCGGATAGATTTTTGCCCACCGTGTCTTGACGACTTCCGTTACCTTCTTGGCTGTCTCTATCGGCGACGAAAGCGCCGTCGGCACTTAAATCACCAGCACCGCGTCGTTTTCGCGATCGGACAATAAGGCTTCCAGCGCGATGCCGTATCGGTCCGGATCGGCGTCTCCCACGATATCGACCGGATTCGATTTCGACCATATCGCCGGCAGCACGGCGTCGAGCCGCGCCTTCGTTTCCGTCGACAGCGTAGCGAGGTTTCCGCCAAGGTCGCTTAGCCTATCGACGGCGAGAACGCCGATGCCTCCGCCGTTGGTCAAGACGGCAAGCCTGTCGCCGGCAAACGGCTTCAGCCGGGCAAGCGTTTCGGTGGCGTCAAAAAACTCATCGAGGTCGAATACCCGAAGAATTCCCGCACGGCGTAGCGCCGCATCATAAACCGCGTCCGAGCCAGCCAAGGCGCCGGTATGCGTCGCCGCTGCCGTTGCAGCTTTGGCGTGGCGTCCGGCCTTGATTGCGATGATGGGCTTCGTCCGCGCGGCGGATCGTGCCGCGGACATGAACTTCTGCGCGCCTTTGATTGATTCGATGTAGAGCAGGATCGAATGCGTTGCCGGGTCGAGCGCAAAAAAATCAAGCATATCTCCGAAGTCGATGTCGACTATATCGCCGATCGAGGCCACGGCGGAAAAGCCGACTGATCGCTGCGAGGCCCATTCGACAATGCCTGCTGCCACGGCGCCCGATTGGGAAATCAGCGCAATATGACCCGCCTTCGGCATGTGGGCCGCGAAACTCGCATTCAGTTTTGCCGCCGGATGAATGAGACCGAGGCAGTTCGGCCCGAGAAGCCTCATGCCGCTCGTTCGTGCCGCCTTTTCTGCGGCCTCGGCTAAAGAACCGGCACCATGCCCGAGACCGGCCGTGATGATGATGGCCGCACCGACGCCCTTCGCAGCGGCTTCGCCCACGACGATGGGGACACTCGCCGCCGGTACAGAAATCACCGCGAGATCCGGCACTGAGGAGAGAGATTTGAAATCGGGAACGGTCGCTATGCCGTCGATCCTGTCGTGATGGGGATCGACAAGATAAAGGTCGCCGGCAAATCCGCCACTTCTCAAATTTTTGAGGACGATATGCCCGACCGAATGGGGCCGCGCGCTTATACCCACGATGGCGATGGAGCGAGGGGCAAAAAGCTTTTCAAGGCGATAAGTCGACATCCGCCGGTGTTTCTTCGAAATGGAATGTTCTGAGCCACCGGATCGATACTGCGATGGCCGCAACTCCCACTCTTGATTTGATTGGCGCTCCCTAGGGGACTCGAACCCCTGTTTTCGCCGTGAGAGGGCGACGTCCTGGGCCGCTAGACGAAGGGAGCTTGGCGCTAGGCCGCCAAGAGCTTTAGCCCCGAACGGCGGCCAGGATCAAGCCGCCCGCCTCACGGCGTCGATTTGATGACGAAGCGGCCCTTGGGCTGCAGCGTCTCGATGTCGTAGATCAAGACTTCCACCAAGCCGGCGATTTTCGACGGTCGACCAGCGAGCCGATTGCCGGAGGCCGAAGTGGACACCACCCGCGCGCCGCGGGCGAGATTGAGCGTCTCCTCCATCGGCGACCGGGCTCTTTCCGCGCTTGCGTAAAGGCGGTAGGCGATCACGCCAAACACCGCGAGAAAGCCCGCCGCCATGATCAGCAACGAGCCGAACATCAGCCGCCGCACGCGCTGGACGACGCGCACTTGTCCGGGCTGAGATCGTCGCCTTCGGAAGGATTCATCGGGTAATTTCAAATGCCGAAAACGCGCGGCGAGGACCGCATAGTCGAGGCGATCGTTGGCGCGGACGAGGCGAACAACCGGCTCGATCGTTTTCTCGCATCGAAGTTTTCCGAATTTAGCCGGACGCGGCTGAAGCGGCTGATCCTCGACGGCAGGGTGCGCGTCGGCGGCCGCACGATAAGTGACCCCGAATATCGGGTCAAACCGGCGCAGCCGGTGGAGCTTGCGGTGCCGCCCGCCGCGCCCGCCAAGCCCGCCGCCGAGAACATTCCGCTCGATATCGTCCACGAGGACGAGCGAGCTGATCGTGATCGACAAGCCCGCCGGCCTCGTCGTGCATCCCGCCGCCGGCAACCGCACCGGCACGCTCGTCAACGCGCTGATCGCGCATTGCGGCGCGAGCCTTTCCGGCATCGGCGGCGAGAAGCGGCCCGGCATCGTGCATCGGCTCGACAAGGACACGAGCGGCCTGCTGGTCGTCGCCAAGACCGACCGCGCCCATCGCGCGCTGGCGGCGCAATTCGCCGATCACGGACGCCAGAGCGGGCTCGAGCGCGGCTATCTCGCCCTTGTCTGGGGCGTTCCCGACCCGCGCGAGGGCACGATCGACAAGCCGATCGGCCGCGATCCGAAATCGCGGGTAAAAATGGCCGTGCGCGCGGGCGGCCGCCGCGCCGTCACGCATTACAAGACGCGCGCGGTCTATCGCGATGCCAAGGGAAAGCCGGTTGCAAGCCTCGTCGAATGCCGGCTGGAGACCGGCCGCACGCACCAGATCCGCGTGCATCTGGCGAAGATCGGACATCCGCTGCTGGGCGATGCCGTCTACGGCGCGGGCTTCCGCACCCGCGCCGCGCTGTTATCCACAAAGGCCAAGCGTGCTTTGGCCGCGTTCGAGCGGCAGGCGCTGCATGCATATCTGCTCGGCTTCGTGCATCCGCTGAGCGGCGAAACGCTGCAGATTCGAGCAAAATCCGCCGCCGGACTTCGCCTTTTTGCTAAGCACTTTCACGTCCAAGTGATTTTGCCGCCTTTGCGGCGCCGCACCCGGAACCTATATGTGTGCAGTTACGGTTGGCTCGATGAGCAGCCGGTTGTGGCCCGCCGATCCCGGGGGCCCGAAACAAGGAGGCCGCTTTGGCCCGCACTTCGACTTCGCTTCCCGCCTTCACTGTGGAAGGCGGACTTTCACGCTACCTAGAGGAAATCCGGCGGTTCCCGATGCTGGAGCCGCAGGAAGAATTTATGCTTGCCAAGCGCTGGCGCGAACACGACGACCGCGACGCTGCGCATAAGCTCGTCACTTCGCATCTAAGGCTCGTTGCCAAAATCGCAATGGGCTATCGCGGCTACGGCTTGCCGATCGGCGAAGTCATTTCCGAAGGCAATGTCGGCCTGATGCAGGCGGTCAAGCGCTTCGAGCCCGACAAAGGCTTTCGGCTTGCGACCTACGCCATGTGGTGGATCAGGGCTTCGATCCAGGAATACATCCTGCGCTCGTGGTCGCTCGTGAAGATGGGCACCACCGCCGCGCAAAAGCGCCTGTTCTTCAATCTGCGCAAGGCGAAGAGCCGCCTGTCCGCGCTCGAGGAAGGCGACCTCAAGCCCGATCAGGTGAAGTCGATCGCAACCCGTCTCGGCGTCACCGAGAAGGACGTCATCGACATGAACCGCCGGCTCGCGGGCAATTCCTCCCTCAATTCGCCGATCCGCGCCGACGCCGATTCCGGCGAATGGCAGGACTGGCTCGTCGACGAGCGCCGCGATCAGGAAATCGACGCTCGTCGAAAGCGAGGAGTTGCAAAACCGCCGCAAGGCGCTGGGACAAGCGCTCGACGTGCTCACCGATCGCGAGCGGCGCATCTTCGAGGCGCGCCGCCTTTCCGACGATCCGATCACGCTCGAGGAACTCGCCGGCGAATTCGGCGTGTCGCGCGAGCGCGTGCGGCAAATCGAGGTGCGCGCCTTCGAAAAAGTGCAGCAGGCGGTGGTGAGCCGCCTGCGCCAGATCGAAGCGCCGGCGGCGCTGCCCGCGCATTCGCAGTAAGGCAGGCGGCGAAACTTCAGCCGCCCTGCCCCCAAGCCGTCAATGCATCGTTGATCGCGCGCTCGCCCGGCGTGCCCTTCTCGAAGGCAAGCACGCCGCGGCGGCCGTTATTGTAGAAAAACGCGATGTCGAACCACGGCCGCTCGCGCAGGAGCTGGATATTCTGCTCGAGCTGCGTATCGGGAAGCGCGAACAGAACGTCGCCATCCTTGATTTTTTCGGGCTCGCTCAAGATCAGCACCGAGCCGTTCGCGGCTTCCGCGTTCTTGGCGCGCATGCCGCGCACGCTGGAAATTCCGCCGAACGGGTCTCCCGGAGTGTTGAATTGAATTTCGAGCGTGTGGCTCGCCGGAAACGAAGCGTCCATGTTGCGGCGGAGAAGTAGGCTGATGTTCATCTTGCGGTCGGGAATTTCGATCTCGACGCGTAGCGCAAGATCCGGCGCGCGGCCGGGACCGACGTTTACTGATTCGGTCCGCCATACCGCCGTGCCCGAAAAATTCTGAAATTGCTGCTGCCCGCCGGGGTTTTCCTCGTAGAGCGTCGCCACCTGGCCGACGGCGGGCGCGGCGGTCGGGCGGCGCGACAGGGGCGGTCGAACGGCGGCGCATTGACTTGCGGCGAAACCCGGTCGCTCGCCTTCGGCCGGTCCGCATCGGCTGGCGACTTGCGATCCTTGCGGGCCGACGCCCAACAGCGCCAGCACGCGATCGCGATGAATGTAAGCGAGCAGCCCCGCCACCGCGAAAAGAAGCGCGACCAAGCCCGCCGACCAGGAGCTTCGCCCGCAAGCCTTGCCCCTTCGCGCGCGGGCGCAGCGCCGGGCGCGAGGCTGCAGGCGGCGCCCGCGCGGGCCTGGGGCGAAATCGTCGGGAGAAATCTTGGATTGATCGGCGCGGTCCGGTGCGATGCGCGGCGCGTCCAACCGGTGTTCGGCATTCGCTCTTCCGGCGCGATAGTCGAGATCGTCGCGGCGACCCGCGCATGCCGCCGGCGCGGGCAAAGGGTTGGGATCCGGATAGGTCTCGCGTTGCGGCCGGCCGCCGTTCGTCGCCTCCGCGTCTATTTCGCGCGGAGGCGCGGCACGCGGCTGCGGCGCGCGCGGTCATCGGCCGATCGAAATCGCGCTGCCTGCGAGCGGCGGCATTCCTCCGCGCGCGGCGGCTGAGAGACGGCCATGCGCGGCTCCGCCGCTCCCATAACCGGCGCGCGCGGCGGCGCGGACGGCTCGCGGTTGAGCTGCGGCGGCGGCGGGCTCGCGAGGAGTGCGGGAGCGGGAGCGGGCGCGCGCGGAGCAGCGGAAGGAGGACGCGGAGCGCGGATCGCCTCGGGATTGGCTTGCGCCGCTTGCGTCTCGACCTTGCGGATCGCATCCTCGAGCGCGAGCCGCTCGCGCGTGATATCGGAATCTGCGAGCGGCGGATTGACCGCTCGAAGCTGATTGAGGAGCGCCTGCCGCGCGCGGTCATAGATCGCGCGCCGTGCCTCGCCGCGTATTGCGCTCCAAGCCCGCCGATCGCGCGTGCCAGTAACGGCTGATAATCGGTCATCTACAAAGGCTCCGGTCGATCCTCGATGACATCAGCCTGGCTTAGGATTGGAACGGATTTTGGACCAGAACCGTATCGTCGCGCTCGGGACTCGTCGATAGCATCGCCACCGGGCAATTGATGAGATTCTCGACCCGGCGCACGTATTTTACCGCCGCCGCAGGGAGTTCCGCCCATGTTCTGGCCCCGTGCGTGGAGGTTTTCCACCCCTCGATATTCTCGTAAACGGGCTCCAGGCGCGCCTGCGCGGCCTGGCTTGCCGGAAAATAGCCGATTTCGCGCCCGTCGAGCCGGTAGCCGGTGCAAATCTTGATCGGATCGAGGCCGTCGAGGACATCGAGCTTGGTGAAGGCAATGCCGTCGATCCCGGCGGTCAGCACGGTCTGGCGCACGAGTGCCGCATCGAACCAGCCGCAACGGCGCGGGCGGCCGGTGACGACGCCGAATTCCTTTCCGCGCTCGCCCGAGAGCTTTCCGGTGTCGTCCTTGAGCTCGGTCGGAAACGGTCCCTCGCCGACGCGGGTCGTATAGGCCTTGGCGATGCCGAGCACGTAATTGATCGCGCGCGGGCCGAGCCCCGAGCCGGTCGCCGCCTGCGCCGCCACCGTGTTCGAGGAGGTGACGAAGGGATAGGTGCCGTGATCGACGTCGAGCATGATTCCCTGCGCGCCTTCGAACAGGATACGGCTGTTCTTGCGGCGATGCTCCTCGAGCAGCGCCCACACCCGGTCCATGAAGGGCAGAACTTTCGGGGCGACCGAGGCTAGTTCCTCGCGCACGGCGCTCGGCGCGACTTCCGCGAGCCCGAGACCGCGGCGAAGCGCGTTGTGGTGCGCCAGCAGGCGCTCGATCTTGTTGTCCATGGCGGCGGGCTCGGAAAGATCCGTGAGCCGGATAGCGCGGCGGCCGACCTTGTCTTCATAGGCGGGGCCAATGCCGCGGCCGGTCGTGCCGATCCGCAAGCCCGACCGCGCTTTCGCGCGCGACATCGAGCTCGCGATGCAAGGTCAGGATGAGCGCGCAATTGTCGGCGATGCGCAGATTGTCCGGCGTAATGGCGATGCCTTGCGCCTTGAGCTTCTCGACCTCCGCGACGAAAGCGTGCGGATCGAGCACGACGCCGTTGCCGATCACCGACAGCTTGCCGGGCCGCACAATGCCCGAAGGCAGCAGCGAGAGCTTGTAGGTGGCGCCGTCGATGACGAGGGTGTGACCGGCATTGTGGCCGCCTTGAAAGCGGACCACGACGTCCGCCTGCTCGCTCAGCCAATCGACGATCTTGCCTTTGCCTTCGTCGCCCCACTGGGCGCCGACCACCACGACGTTCGGCATCGCACTCTCTCCTTCTGGATGCCGACACAAAAAGCCCCGGCACGAAGAGAGCCAGGGTTTCTTCTGGTACCGGATACCGCGGCGAGTGACAAGAAGCATTGCCGCATGATGCCCGGGCTGAGCTTGGCCGGGTTGTGAGCAAACCCGCCCTTGCGGTTCTTGCGCCGCATGCCGATCTTCCGGTGATGGCGACATTACCGGCAGCGATGACACTCGGTCCCGCGACCCTGCGGGTGGCGGACGAAGGTCGCGCGCTTGCCTTTTACCGCGATGCGATCGGGCTCGAACTCCTCGAGCGCGGGAGCGGCAAAATCGCCCTCGGCGCCGGCGGCAAGCCTTTTCTGTTTCTTGACGTGGCGCCGGGCACCACGCCGCGGCCGCGTCACGCAACCGGCCTTTATCATGTGGCGATCCTGCTCCCCGACCGCGCCGCGCTCGGTCAGACGATCGCCCGCCTTTCAAACGCCGGCGTCGAGCTTGGCGCCGCCGACCACAGTGTGAGCGAGGCGATTTACCTCTGGGACGCGGACAATAATGGGCTTGAAATTTATCGCGACCGGCCGCGCGCCGAGTGGCGATGGAACGACGGTCTCGTCACCATGGGAAACGCGCCGCTCGATTTCGCGGGCCTTCTCGCCGAGGGAGCGCGAAAGCCGGCGAGCGGACATGTCCCCGCCGGGAGCCGCATCGGCCATGTGCATCTGCAAGTCGGCGACATCGAGGAAGCCGAGCGATTCTATTGCGGCATCCTCGGCTTCAAGCGAACGGCGGAATGGCGCGGCGCGCTGTTCGTTTCTGCCGGCGGCTATCATCACCATCTCGGATTGAACGTCTGGGAGAGCAAAAACGGCCCGCTTCCCCTCAAGACCGCCGCCGGCCTCGAGCAATTCGTGATCGAATTACCGGACGATGCGGATGTCGCGGCGGTGCGCGCCCGCGTCGAAATCGCGGGCTTGCCGGTCGAAAAGAACGGCAGCGCCATCATCGTCCGCGATCCGTGGCGAACGGCGATCCGCATAGCGCCCGTGCAGACGAGCGGCTGATCGCAACGACATCGCCGTCGCGACCGCGCGCAACGCCGCCCGGTCCGTCTAGAATCTCAGCGGCTTCGCCGACTGCACTTGCGGCAGCGCCTGCACCTTCACAAGCACGTCGGGCGGCACCTCGCCGTCGACCTCGATCAGCGCGATGGCGTTGCCCCCCGGCGCCTCGCGGCCAACATGAAAGGTCGCGATGTTGATGCCGGCGTCGCCGAGCATCGAGGAGAACTTGCCGATGAAGCCGGGTTTGTCGAGATTGGTGATGTAGATCATCGACTGGCCGAATTCGGCGTCCATGCGGATGCCCTTGATGTTGACGATGCGCGGCCGCCCATCGGCGAACACGGTGCCGGAAACCCAGCGCGACTGCTTCTCGGTGACGACCGTCACGGTGATCAGGCTTTCGTAGTCGCCCTCGGCTTCGCGCGTCGTCTCCTCGACCACGATGCCGCGCTCCTTGGCGATGGTCGGGGCCGAGACCACGTTGATGTCTTGCAACATGGGGCGAAACAACCCGGCGAGGGCGGCGGAAGTGAGCGCCTTTGTCTTCATCTGCGCGACCGTGCCCTCATAGGTGATGTGCACTTGCGTGATGCCGGTTTCGGTGAGCTGGCCGGCGAAGGAGCCGAGCTTTTCGGCGAGCGCGATAAAGGGCTTGAGCCGCGGCGCCTCTTCCGCCGTGATCGAGGGGAAGTTCACCGCGTTCGAAATGGCGCCGCGCAGAAGATAATCCGACATTTGCTCGGCGACCTGCAACGCCACGTTTTCCTGCGCCTCGTTGGTGGAGGCGCCGAGATGCGGCGTGCAGATGACGTTCGGGTGCCCGAACAGCGGATTTTCCGTTGCCGGCTCCGTCGTGAACACGTCGAAGGCCGCGCCCGCGACATGGCCGGAATCGAGCGCCGCCGCGAGCGCCGTCTCGTCGACGAGCCCGCCGCGCGCGCAATTGATGATGCGCACGCCCTTCCGGGTCTTGGCGAGCGCCTTGGCGTCGAGAATGTTCTTGGTCTTTTCGGTGAGCGGCGCATGCAGCGTGATGAAGTCGGCGCGCCGCAAGAGTTCCTCAAGATCGACCTTTTCGACGCCGAGATCGACCGCCCGCTCCGGCGACAAAAACGGGTCGTAAGCGATCACCTTCATGCGCAGCCCGAGCGCGCGGTCGGCGACGATCGCGCCGATATTGCCGCAGCCGATGATGCCGAGCGTCTTGCCGGTGATCTCGACGCCCATGAAGCGGTTCTTCTCCCACTTGCCGGCCTGGGTCGAAGCGTCGGCCTGCGGAATTTGGCGCGCGAGCGAAAGCATCAAGGTGATCGCGTGCTCGGCGGTGGTGATCGAGTTGCCGAACGGCGTGTTCATCACGATGATGCCCTTCGCCGTGGCCGCCGGAATATCGACGTTGTCGACGCCGATGCCGGCGCGGCCGACCACCTTGAGCTTCTTCGCGCGATCGAGAATTTTCGACGTGACCTTCGTGGCCGAGCGCACCGCTAAGCCGTCGAAACCGCCAATGATTTCGGCGAGCTTCTCCTTGTCCTTGCCGAGGTTCGGCTGGAAATCGACCTCAATGCCGCGATCCTTGAAGATCTGGACGGCGGCGGGCGAAAGCGCGTCGGAAATGAGAACCCGGGGAGCCATAGCCACCTCCCTCACGCGGCCTTGGCGAGCGAAGCCTTGGCCTCGCCGAACGCCCAATCGAGCCACGGCAAGAGCGCCTCGATGTCCGAGGTCTCCACCGTCGCCCCCGCCCAGACGCGAATGTGCGGCGGCGCGTCGCGATGACCGGCGACGTCATAGGCCGCGTTTTCTTTCTCGAGCGTACCCGCCATCGCCTTGATGAAGGCGGCTTGCCCGTCGGCGGATAGCGCCTTGACGGCGGGATCGACGACCGCGACGCAAACCGAAGTATTGGAGCGGGTTTTTTTGTCGCGAGCGAGAAACTCGGCCCACGGCGTCTTCGCGACCCAGGCTTCGATCGCGGCAAGGTTGGCGTCGGCGCGCTGCATCAGCGCCGGCTGGCCGCCGATCGATTTCGCCCATTCGAGCGCGTCGAGATAGTCCTCCAGGCAAAGCATCGACGGCGTGTTGATGGTCTCGCCCTCGAAGATCGCCTCATTGAGCTTGCCGCCCTTGGTCATGCGGAAGAGCTTCGGCAACGGCCACGCGGGCACGTAGGATTCCAAGCGCTCGACGGCGCGCGGCGACAGGATCAGCATGCCGTGCGCGGCCTCGCCGCCCAGGACCTTCTGCCAGGAAAAGGTCACCACATCGAGCTTGTCGAAGGGAAGCGATTGTGCGAACGCCGCCGAGGTCGCGTCGCAAATCGTGAGCCCTTGCCGATCGGACTTGATCCAATCGCCGTTCGGAACGCGCACGCCGGAAGTTGTGCCATTCCACGTGAAGACCACGTCGCGCGAGAAATCGACCTGCGCTAGATCCGGCAACTCGCCATAGGGCGCCTTCAAGACGCGCGCGTCCTTGAGCTTGAGCTGCTTCACGATATCCGTGACCCAACCTTCGCCGAAACTTTCCCAGCTGAGCACGTCGACGCCGCGCGCGCCGAGAAGCGACCACAGCGCCATTTCCACGGCGCCGGTGTCGGAGGCGGGCACCACGCCGATACGAAAGCCCGCCGGCACGCCCAGAAGTTCGCGCGTCAGATCGATCGCGCGCTTCAAGCGCGCCTTGCCCGGTTTCGAGCGATGCGAGCGTCCGACAAGGGCGTTCTTGAGATTTTCGAGATTCCAGCCGGGGCGTTTCGCGCAGGGGCCGGACGAAAAATGCGGCACAAGCGGCCGCACATTGGGCTTGTTTGCCATGGCTTCTATCCTTCCAGATAGTCGCCCCTCGGTGGGGAGGGGTGTCCCACGGATGGGATTGGCGGAAGACGAGCCCGGCGTCAAGTGCGGCGCAACATCGCTCTGATATGTCAGCAGGCGTGGAATGCCACGGGTGCGGCCGCGCCAAAAACAAAACGGCGCGAGAAATTCCCGCGCCGCCTTTTTCGGAAGAGCTATCCGCTCAGTATTTGCGTATGAGCGGCGGCTCCGGGAAGAAGGTGTCGGCGAACATCCAGCGCACGCCGAGCTTAAGATCGTTCGAAGTGACGTGTTTGAACAGGATGGGGTTGAAGGATGGGTTCGACCCGTCAGGAGCGAGCAGATCCTTGGTCGCGCCATTGCCGAGGTCGACGTAACGATAGGCCAGCTCGACGATGAAGTTCGGCGTGACTTGGTAGGAAAGCCCTGCATGTAGCGCCCAGGCGAAGTTCCATTTCGAATTGTTCGGCGACCAGCCGAGCGCCTGATCCACGATATTGCTGTCGGTGAAATTCCCGATCGTCAGGCGATCGAAGCCGATGCCGGCGCCAACGAACGGCGTCACCGAATGCCATGTGCCGAGATCAAGATAAGTGTTGAACAGGAACAGCCATTCGGACTTCACGCCCGTGTACTGGTTGGTGCTGATCGCCGGGGGGTTCGCCACACTCGGGAACGCGTCAAGGCCGTGGAATGTTGAGTTGGCGCGATATTCCCCGGTCGCGTCGAACCGAAGCCAGTTGTTGTATTTGATAGCCGATGCCGAGGCCGAACAAGCCGGCGCTCTCGAAGCCCTTCTCGAGAACGGTCACGGTCGAATCGAAAGCCGGGCTGTCGAGTTTCTTCACCCGCTGATTGGTGATGCCGATATCGCCGCGCAGGTACCAAGCGCCGTAGTCCTCGACGGGCTCCCTGAACATCGGCGGTGGCACGGGCATGTCCGCGCCGCGCGCCGCGGCGGGCACGAGAGCGAGCGCGGTGGCGCCCGCGAGCGCAAAATTCCGGAGGCTCTGCATTTGACGTTCCTTCCATTCATGCGCGCGCCGGAAAGGGCGGCGTACGCCAGTTACGAATGGCGGGACGTTCGCAGCTAAAGTTTAAGAGGCGCTTAAGGTTAACGCTTAACCACTTGCGTTCATCCGCCGACCGCTCTCGCGCGCGATAACTTCGCGCCCATGAAATTCAAGAACGGCGCGGCTTCGCGCGCGGGCGTTAACCGCGCGCTAACGAAATTTAACGGCTGGTTAAAGAAAAATTTTAGGCGGCGGCCGTCGTCAGCGCCTCGATGACGTGATCGACGGCGGCTTCCACCAGTTCCCGATCGTCGCCCTCGCCCATCACGCGAATCACCGGCTCCGTGCCCGACGGGCGGATGACCAGACGCCCCTGACCGTCGAGTTTCTTCACCGCCGACGCGATCGCGGTCTTCACCTTGGCGTCCTCAAGCGGCTTGCCCGATTTGTAGCGCACGTTCTTCAGAATCTGCGGCAGCGGTTCGAAGCGGTGGCAGGCTTCCGACACGGGCTTGCCCGACTTTTTCACCACCGCGAGCACCTGCAGCGCGGCGACGAATCCGTCGCCGGTGGTGGTGTAGTCGGAAAGGATGATGTGACCGGATTGCTCGCCGCCGACATTGTAGCCCTCGTCGCGCATCGCCTCGAGCACGTAACGATCGCCGACCCGGGTGCGAATGAGTTCAAGGCCGCTGGCGACGAGATGGCGCTCGAGCCCCAGATTCGACATCACGGTGCCGACGATCGCGGGCTTCGCGAGTTTTCCATCTTCTTTGAAGCTCTCGGCGATCAGCGCCATGATCTGGTCGCCGTCGACGAGGTGACCCTTCTCGTCGGCGATCACGACACGGTCGGCGTCGCCGTCGAGCGCGATCCCGATATCGGCGCGCATTTCGCGCACTTTGGCGCATAGCGCCTCCGGTGCGGTCGAGCCGCATTCGCGGTTGATATTGAAGCCGTCGGGATCGACGCCGATCGGAAACACCTCGGCGCCGAGCTCCCACAGCGCTTCGGGCGCGACGCGGTAGGCGGCGCCGTTCGCGCAATCCACCACCACGCGCAGCCCCTCGAACGACAGATTCCGCGGCAGCGTGCGCTTGGCGAATTCAACGTAACGGTCGTGCGCGCCATCGATGCGCTTGGCGCGGCCGAGCGCGTCGGGCTTGGCAAGGCGCTTGGCGAGGTTGGCGTCGACGAGCTTCTCGATTTCGTCCTCGATCTCGTCGGAGAGCTTGAAGCCGTCGGGACCGAAAAACTTGATGCCGTTGTCGTCGAACGGATTGTGCGAGGCGGAAATCATCACGCCGAGATCGCAGCGCATGGAGCGCGTGAGCATCGCCACCGCCGGCGTCGGCAACGGGCCGGTCTGCAAGACGTCCATGCCGACCGCGGTGAAGCCCGCGACCAGCGCGTTCTCGATCATGTAGCCGGAGAGCCGCGTGTCCTTGCCGATGATCACCCGGTGGCGGTAGTCGCCGCGCTGGAACATGAGGCCGGCGGCCATGCCGACCTTGAGCGCGAGCTCCGCCGTGATCGCGCCGTTGGCGCGGCCGCGGATGCCGTCGGTGCCGAAATACTTACGCGCCATGATCCCCTTGACCTTGCTGGAAGTCGCGCCCTTGTCGCGCGCCGTGATACTATGCCGAGGATCGCGGCGAAAGCTTCAAGAAATGTGTTTGATCGTTACCGACCCTGGGCGGGTCGTTAACCGCCCTTCCGCCTTAAGCCTTTTCGGCCCCCTCCTGCCGCTTATTGCGGCAGAATTTTCTTTAGGATCAGGACGGAGAAATTCCCGTCGGGGGTGAAATCGCGCTTTTGCATCTCGAACGCCGTCGGCGCGGTCTTCTTCACGCCTTCCCCGCAAAAACTGACCAAGCTGTCGGCGGCGCCCTTGTCGACCACGAGCCGAAAGTCCCTGATCGGGCCGGACCAGTTGGCGCCGGTCTTCAGAATGTACTCGATGCGCTCCTCGGTGAACGGCGCCGATTTCGGTCTTGGCCGCCTCGCGCGCCCGCACGACAGAGGTAAGAAAGTCGCGGTCAAAGCAATATTTCTTCGCCCGCGCCTGTTCGTCGGGATCGTTCGGCCGTCCATAAGTCGAACCGATCGACGTGCCGGAAGTCGCGCCGACGCTCGGCTTGTAGCGATGATCGATCAAGATTTCAGCGTTCGCCGGGAAAGTTTGCTGCCAATAAAAGGTGGTTCGGAGCGCCCAGCGCGGCGCGAGATGCCGCTCCATTCCTTTGCCGACATCGTACTCCTCGATCGCGGCCACGCCGTTTTTCACGAGTTCGTCCCACTTCGCGCGCGGCAGCCGATCGAGCGCCGCGCTGGTCGACGGCAAATGCGGCGCCAGCGGAATGCCGAGATCGCGCAGGTATTGCGTTCGCTCGATATCGGCCGCGAACACGCGCTGCTCGACCTCGGTCGTCACCGGCTTTCCGCCCGCCGTCGTGTGAAAATCGAGAATGTTGACCGGCTCCTCGGTCGGCACGGCAATGTTGTCGTCCTGCCCGTCGATTTTGATCTCCGGCATCGGGAAGGCGACGAGCACCGTTACGTCCTTGGCCGTGTGGTTGAAGAAGCGATAGCGCACGCGGATTTCCGCCGCCGAGATGAAAAGATCCTCGGCCCGCATCTCCACATCGTCGTTTTGCACGAAGATGAGGCCGCCGGTCGCGAGCTCCGCAGTGGAATCGTTCGCGAAGGCTTCATTCCCGGCGACGTACAGCGCGCTCGCGCAGATCATCCAATGGATCGTTCGCAATCGGAGCCCGGATAGGTTCATTTCGCTTTCCTCGCGCGCGACTGGAAGAGAACGTTCCGCGATTCGATGGGGGTACCCCAGCTGGTATTTTTGCCCAACGCCGCGATGGCGGGAAGTGCCGCGATCTTCTCGCCGTGCTGGACGATGAAGGCATCATAGCCGAAATCGTCGCAGATCGCGGCGGCATAAGCGCCGGGATTTTCGTGGGTACCCGACAATAGCTCGAGCAAAAGGACCGGCCGGTCGCGGGCGATGGTTTCCCGCGCGCCGTCGAGCACCTCGCGCTCGCTCCCCTCGACATCCGCCTTGATGAAGCGGACGTCGGCGAAGCCGAAGCTGTCGAGCGTGCGCACGTCGACCTGATAGGTTTTCATGTGGCGAAACTGGCTATGGGTTCGCTTTAAATTGCCGGCAAAGTGCAAAACCATGCCTTCCTCGGAAAGCGGCACGTAGAATGTCGCGCGGCCCGGCGCGTCGGAAAGCGCAAATTCCTGCACCTCGGCGCGGCCCCGCAGCATCCAGCGCGCGAAGAAGGCGTAATCGGGGTTGGGCTCGAACGCCACCACCCGCTCGGCGATTTCCGCCAGCGCATAGGCGAAAATGCCTTGATTGGCTCCGGCGTCGATGGCGGTGCCGCCGCGCGGCACGAGCTTTTGCAGGAGCGCGAGCTCGGGCTCGCCGCTCCCCGCTTCCTCGCCGATCCGCCGCCGATAGAACAGCGACGGCGGCATCAGCATCGTGAGCTTGTCGCGAAGAGAGAGCGCCATCGCTGAGGAGTATCGTCCCTAGTGTCCGGATTCCGAAGTTCGTAAGTTCTCGCGGTACACTCTCATACGAACTTCGGGTTCGGGGCACTAGCCGCGGCCGCGGCAAAGAAAAACGCCCGCCAACCGGCAGGCGTTTCGCGTCAATACGGTCGCCGCCGTCAGGTTTGCGGTTGCGGCGCGACGTCTCCCGCCTCCGGGCGCGGGCGCGGCTTGCCGGCCGACGGCACGGCGGAGCCGCGCGGCGTGGGTTCGCTCGCGCTTTCGCGCATCGGCTTCTTGCCGAGCAACAGGTCCTTAATTTCGTCGCCGGTGAGCGTCTCGTATTCGATCAGACTCTTCGCCAACAGTTCGAGATTGGCGCGGTGCTCGGAGATGATCTTTTTCGCCATCTGATAGCCGTCCTCGACGAAGCGCTTGATCTCGCCGTCGATCTTCTTGACCGTTTCCTCCGAGATGTTCTGCTGGCGCGACACCGAATAGCCGAGGAAGACTTCTTCCTGGTTCTCGCCATAGGCGACCGTTCCAAGCTGGTCGGAAAGCCCCCAGCGCGTCACCATCATGCGCGCGAGCTTGGTCGCCTGCTCGATGTCGGAGGCGGCGCCCGAGGTCACCTTGTCGTGGCCGAACACGAGCTCCTCGGCGACGCGGCCGCCCATGAGGATCGCGAGCCGCGAGGTCATCTGCTCGTAGGACATCGAAAGCTTGTCGCGCTCCGGCAACTGCATGACCATGCCGAGCGCGCGGCCGCGCGGAATGATCGTGGCCTTGTGCACGGGATCCGTCGCCGGCACGTGCAGCGCGACGATCGCGTGCCCGCCTTCGTGATAGGCGGTGAGCAATTTTTCTTCTTCGGTCATCACGAGCGAGCGGCGCTCGGAGCCCATCATCACCTTGTCCTTGGCGTCCTCGAACTCGTGCTGGGTGACCATGCGCTTATTGCGGCGCGCGGCCATCAGCGCCGCCTCGTTGACGAGGTTGGCAAGATCGGCGCCGGAGAAGCCGGGCGTGCCGCGCGCCACGGTCTTCAGATTGACGTCGGGCGCGATCGGCACCTTGCGGGTGTGAACCTTGAGAATCTGCTCGCGGCCGACCACGTCGGGGTTGGGCACCACGACCTGGCGGTCGAAGCGGCCGGGGCGCAGCAGCGCGGGGTCGAGCACGTCGGGCCGGTTGGTGGCGGCGATCAGGATGATGCCTTCGTTCGCCTCGAAGCCGTCCATCTCGACGAGCAATTGATTGAGCGTCTGCTCGCGCTCGTCATTGCCGCCGCCGAGGCCGGCGCCGCGATGACGGCCGACCGCGTCGATCTCGTCGATGAAAATGATGCAAGGCGCGTTCTTCTTCGCCTGCTCGAACATGTCGCGCACGCGCGAGGCGCCGACGCCCACGAACATCTCGACGAAGTCGGAGCCGGAGATGGTGAAGAACGGCACGTTTGCTTCGCCCGCGACGGCGCGTGCGATCAGCGTCTTGCCGGTGCCGGGCGGGCCGACCAGGAGCACGCCGCGCGGAATCCGTCCGCCGAGACGCTGGAATTTTTGCGGGTCGCGCAGGAATTCGACGATTTCCTCAAGATCGGATTTCGCCTCGTCGACGCCGGCCACGTCGTCGAAGGTGACGCGCCCATGCGCTTCGGTGAGGAGCTTCGCGCGCGACTTGCCGAAGCCGAGCGCCTTGCCGCCGGCCCCCTGCATCTGGCGCGAGAGAAAAATCCATACCCCGATCAGCGCCAAGAAAGGCAGCCACGAAACCAGGAGAGACACGAACCACGGCACGTTGTCGCCGGGGGGCTTGGCGGTGATCGAGACGCCTTTGCCGTAGAGCCGCTGCACGAGGCTCGGATCGGGCGGCGCGTAAGTCTGGAAGGGCTTGCCGTCATTGTAAGAGCCGGTGATGTCGTGGCCCTGGATGACGACGTCGCGCACCCGCCCCTGGTCGACGTCGGCAAGCAGCTGCGAAAAGGTAATGTCGTTGGAGACCGTCCGCTGGCCGGGGTTCTGGAACAGCGAGAACAGCGCCAGCAGCAACAGAACAATGATCACCCAGAGGGCGAAATTGCGTAGATTGGCGTTCATCGCCGGCCTTTCGCGGGAAAAGTCCCCAGTTTCTGGCGAGTCTTCCGAGGGTTAGCCCCGGCAGCCTAGCCGCGGAAAGTTAAAATAGGCTCCGCCCCCCTTTGAAACAAGGGAAAGGGGCGGCCCGAAGGCAGATTTTGCCAAATCCTCAGCGTGTCCTTACCGCGGTCCGCCGGGATGGTTTACGCCGTGCCGGGGCGGAATCGATGGAAAGACGGCGATCATCGAGCTCGATCACCGCCCCCGCCAGCGTGCGTTTGAGCGTCCGGTTGGCGGCTTTGGCGTCGGCGAGCGCTTCTTGCAAGCGCTTCGAGCTTGCGAAGTTCCGCCGGACCCTCATGACCCGTGCCGTCGATGGCGCGGCCGAGGAGGCGGAGCGCAATTTCCGCCGGCAACGCGAAATAGCTCGGCGCGTCGAATTCGAGCGAGCCGCGGGCCGCGCCGCGGAGCGCTCGCTTCCATTCTTCCGCCGCCGCCTGTTCGATCGCGGCATTGGCGCGCGCGAGCCGGCGAGCCAACAGCGATAGTTTTGCCGCATCGATCCCTTCCCGCTCCAGACCGGGCGCGAGCTTGCGCAGGCGCGCGCGCAAAAAGCGCGGGTCGCGATTGGAAGGATCGTCGGCGAAGGGAATGCGCGCTTGCCGCAAGCTCGCGACAAGCCGCGTCTTGGGGACGTCGAGCAGCGGGCGCAACAGAACGATACCGTCACGCTCGCGTTGGCGGCGAATGCCGGCGAGCCCGCCGATCCCGGAGCCGCGCGCGATCCGGTGCAAAATCGTCTCCGCCTGGTCGTCGCGCGTATGCGCGGTAGCGATCGCATCGGCGCCGACCTTGCGCGCCAATCCGAGGAGCAGCGAATAGCGCGCGCCGCGCGCTGCCTCCTGCAAGCCGGTCTTTGGCTTTTTGCCGGCCCAGACCAGCGTATGGTGCGGGATTTTCAGCCGCTTCGCGAGGCGCGCGACCATGGCGGCCTCCTTCTTCGCTTCGCGCCGCAGGCGGTGATCGATCGTCGCCGCGACGAGGATACGGGCCGTTCTTGCGGCCGGCGCGCCAGCGCGCGGCGAGCGACAAGAGCGCCGTCGAATCCGGCCCGCCGGAAACGGCGAGGATCACGCGGCGAAAATCGGAAAATTCGGAAAAGAAGGTCGAAAGTTCGCGCTCGGCGATCGCAGCGCCGCCGCCCTCAGCAGCGGACACGCTTCTGTTCCGCCTGAACCGTCGCCTTCACTTGCGGCCGAGGCCTTCGGATATTTCTGCAATACGGCGCCGAGCGAGGCGCAGGCCGCGTCCTGCTTGCCGAGCGCTGCCAGCGATTGACCGAGCCGCATCAGCGCCTCGGGCGCCTTCGGGCTCTGCGGGTATTTGTTGTAGACGTCGAGGAAAGTTTCCGCCGCGTCGTTATATTGCTGCCGCTGGAACTGGCTTTCGCCGAGCCAGTAATGCGCCTGCGGAATCATCGCATCGCCCGCGTGGTTCTGCATGAAGGTGCGAAAGGCATCGTCCGCCGCCGCGTAATCGCGGCGCAGGATGTAGCCATAGGCAAGGTCGTATTCGTCCTTCGGGCTGTTCGACGGCGGCAGCACCGCTTGCTGCTGCCCGCGGCCAGACCCCGGAGCGGGGCCAAGCTGCGGATCGTTGCCGCCATTGCCCGAATACGAGCCGATGTCCATCGGCTGACCGGGGGCGCGGCCGTAGATCACCGGCGCCTGCCCCGGCTGTTCGATCGTGCCCTGCATGGTGCCCAGCTGGCGCGGCGCGCCGGGCGCGGTCGGCTGCGCGTTCGGGTCGAACGCGTCGCCGCGCCGCCCGCCTTGCGCCGGCGGCTGATCCGGCGGCGGCGTCTGATAGACGGGCGCGGCCGGAGCCGGACCCTGACCCGCACCGAGCGGCGGCCGCTGCGTCGAACGCGGCGGACCGCCGGCGTCGACCTGCTGTTGCAGCGTCCGCAACTGCTGCTGCAATTGCTGATTCTGGTACTGCAGCTGCTCGATCGTGCCGGTGAGTTGGCGCAACTGGTTCTCCATGCGATCGAGACGCACGGAGAGATCGCCGGCATCCTCTTGCGGACGGCGATCGTCGGAGCGGCCGAAGAGCTGCGCCTGTGCCGCCGCCGCGAAGAGGCAAACGGCAAGAGCGAGCGCGAAAATGCGGACGGTCGCGGAAATCATGGCATTCATTCGAGCGCGAGGTGGAAACGGCAATTCGCTTCCCCGTACAACCCGCGCATCCCGGTTTTTACCATAGGGCACGGAGTGCGTCCAAAATGGGGCTTCTTTGACGGCGCCGAAACTAAATCGCGGCCTGCGGCAAAATCGGAAACGCGCTCGATCAGGTGCTGCCCGCATTCAGCACGGTGACCGCGCGGCGGTTCTGCGACCAGCAGGAGATGTCGTTGCAGACCGCGACCGGCCGTTCCTTGCCGTAGGAAATCGTGCGCATGCGCGAGCCGTCGACGCCGCGGGCGATCAGATAATCGCGCGTGACCTGCGCGCGGCGGGCGCCGAGCGCGATGTTGTATTCGCGCGTGCCGCGCTCGTCGGCGTGACCTTCGATGGTGAAGGCATAGCGGTTGTATTGGTTCAGCCACTGCGACTGCTTGTCGAGGGTGGCGCGCGCCTGCGGCGTGAGCTCGGTCGAATCGGTTTCGAAGAATACGCGGTCGCCCACATTCACGACGAAATCCTGCGCCGAGCCGGGCGTGGCAGCGGACCCGCCGGGAGCGTTGGGATCGTTTGGATTGCTCGCGCAGGCGGCAACCATCATCGCCGACCCGAGCAATGCGGCGAAACGCAACCCGCGAAGGAACCGCTTAAAATCCATCATGTCGGCTGGCTCCCTTTATCCCCTTACCGAAACTCGGGCCTGATCTAACCGCTCGAGGGTTAATCGAATATTCCGTCAACCTTGATGGAACCTTGGCCCGATAGCGAAAAATCGAGATTTCTCCGTGGCTCATCGGGGAAACCGGCCGACGTGGTTAGCAATGAATTAACGGGAACTTTGTTCGGCAAAACGGCCATATCAAGGCCGCCGCGGCGAACTCAGGACAGCAGCGGCGACCAGGCAGGGTCCGAGGCGTAGCTCGGCGTCGGCACGCGCTGCTCGTTGTAGCCGGTGAGATCCACGGTGAAGAGCTGCGGGCCGGCATTGCCGCCGGGATCGCGGAAGAACATCAGCACGCGGCCGTTCGGGGCCCAGGTCGGTCCCTCATTGTGGTAGCCCTCCGTCAGGATCCGCTCGCCCGAGCCGTCGGTGCGCATGACGCCGATCGCGAACGACCCGGCACCGCGCTTGGTGAAGGCGATGATGTCGCCGCGCGGCGACCATACCGGCGTCGAATAGGAGCCCTGGCCGAACGACAGGCGGCGCTGGCCGGAACCGTCGGCGCTCATGATGTAAATCTGCTGGCCGCCGCCGCGATCCGACTCGAACACGATCGAACGCCCGTCGGGCGAATAGGAAGGCGCGGTGTCGATCGCCGGCGTATCGGTCAGCCGCGTGGTGCGCCGCGAGCGCAAATCCATGACGAAGATGTTCGCAGTTGCCGCCCTGTTGCAGACTCATCACCACGCGCTGGCCCTCGGGCGAGAAGCGCGGGCTGAAGGTCATGCCGGGGAAGTCGCCGACGACCTCGCGCTGGCGCGTTTCGACGTTCATCAACAGCACCCGCGGCTCGCCGCGGCCATAGGACATGTAGGTGACTTCCTGGCTCGTCGGGTTGAAGCGCGGCGTCAGCACCAAATCTTCGCCGCTCGTGAGGTAGCGCACATTGGCGCCGTCCTGATCCATGATGGCGAGGCGCTTGATGCGGCGGTCTTTCGGCCCCGTCTCGTCGACGAAGACGATGCGCGAATCGAAATAGCCTTTCTCGCCGGTGATGCGCTCGTAAATCTGCGTCGGAAATGATATGCGCGATCCGCCGCATGTTGTCGGGCTGGCCGAAAAACTGCTGGCCGTTGAGATAGCTTCCGGCGAATACGTCCCACAGCCGGTATTCGACCTTGTAGCGGCCGTCCGGCACGCGGCCGATGCGGCCGGTCACCAGCGCCTGCGCGTTGATCACGCGCCAGTCCTGAAAGCGCGGGTTGGCGTCGATCGTCTGGATGCGCTCGATGAAGGAGGCGGGATCGAGCGGCTGAAACAGGCCCGAGCGGCGAAGATTGTTGGTGATGACCTGGATTCACTTCGCGGCCGGGCCCGCCTTCTTCCGGCGCGCCGCCCGCAACGAAATCGGGAATCGCGATCGGAATCGGCTGCGGCGTGCCTTGCGTGACGTCGAGCTTGAGCACGGCCTGCGCCGGCGTGATCCTGCAGGCGACGAAAGCGGCCGCGGCGGCGCCTCCCGCTGCGGCCAACAGGCGCCGGCGCGAAAGCAAGCGCGCCGCAAGCGGGGAAGGAGTAACCGGTTTGTTGGTCATGACGACGTTCGGATTTCCTATGGGAGCGCGGAGTGCGAAGCGAATTCAGCCGCCCGACATCTCGCGCGGGTCGAAGGTGACTTCCATGTCGTGCCACAAGTCGAATTTTTCTTGCGGCAGCGTATTGAAGGGCTGCGCCATGAAGATCGCGCGGATCGCCTTCTCGCGAGCGATCATGAAGTTCTGGCTGTGCCCGCTGTTCATGACCAGCGGACGCGCCGTCGAGCGTGCCGTCGCGCTTGAGCTTGAAGCGGACGGTAACGATCAGTTCCTGCGGATTCTCGACGCCGACCGGCGGGTTCCATAGCGACATCAGCTTGCGCTTGATCGCATCCAATCTCGCTCATGGAAAGTGGCTCGGCGGTGCCGCGGTTCACGCCCAGCGAAGTCGCCGGCGGCGTATCGGACGAAATTTTCTGGCGTTGCGGCTCGCGCCGGTCAAGGAGGGCGGCGATCTTGTTCGGATCGAAATCGCGCTGCTTGGTCGGCGCCGCCTTCATCTGCTGCGCGGCCGTCTTCGGCTGCTCTTTCGGCGGCTCCGGCTTCTTCGGCGGCTCGGGCTTCTTCAGCGCCTCCTTCGGGTCGGGTTTCGGGTCCGGCTTTGCCTCGGGCTTCTTGTCCTCCACCTTCGCCTCCGGCTTTTGTTGCTCGGCGGGCGGCGGCGTGGCCGCCTTGATCTCCTGCTTCTCGGTGACCTTCTGGACGAGATCGGTGAGCTCCTTCGGATCCCCTTTCGTCTCGGCGATCTTCTCCGGCTTCGGCGCCGCCTTGCTCGAGCCCGCCTTGTTCAGGGTGAATTCGCTGATCGGCACGAGGTCGATCGCCATCGTTTCCGTCCGCACGGCATCGAGCGGCTTCGGCGTGAACGAGATCAGCCCCCATCAGAGGATGACCGCGTGAAAGATCGCGGAGACCGCAAGGCTCGGGCGGAAGCTTTGCATCAGTTTCCTTCGACCTCGGTGATCAGCGCGACGCGCCGGTAGCCGGCGGCGGACAGGCGCCCCATGACGCGCATCACGCTGCCATAATCGACTTTCTTGTCGCCGCGCACATAAATGCGCTCGTCGGCGCCGTTCTTGGCGATCGCCTGCAGCTTCGGCACCAGCTCATCGAGCTTGATCTCGGTGTTCTGCAGATAAGTCTGCGCACTTGTCATTGACCGTGACCGTGAGCGGCTCGCGATCCTGGTCGAGCGACTTCGCCTGCGTCTGCGGCAGATCGATCGGCACGCCCGACGGTGAGCAGCGGCGCCGCCACCATGAAGATGATGAGCAGCACCAGCATCACGTCCACCATCGGCGTGACGTTGATCTCGCTCATCACATGAGTCGAGCGCCGCCGGCTGCGGCGGCTCTGCCATGACCCTGCCTGCTGCGTTGGCGGCCATATCCGATCCCTCAAGCTTCGCTCGTCGACCTGGCGCGACAGGATCGCCGAAAATTCGTCGGCGAAGCCTTCGAGACGCTGGGCGAGGCGGCTCACTTCACTCGAGAACTTGTTATAGAAAATCGTCGCCGGTATGGCGGCGACAAGCCCCAAAGCCGTGGCAAACAGCGCTTCCGCGATGCCCGGCGCGACTACCGCAAGGCTCGTGTTCTTCGAGGCGGCGATCGACTGGAAGCTCGTCATGATGCCCCAGACCGTGCCGAACAGGCCGATGAAGGGGCCCGCCGAGCCGACGGTTGCGAGCACCAGCAGCCGCCGCTCGAGCCGCTCCACTTCGCGGGAGATCGTCACGTCCATGACCTTCTCGACCCGCTCGGTGAGGCCCGTGAGCGTGCGCGCGCCGCCCTCATAGGTTCGCTTCCACTCGCGCATCGCCGCCACGAAAAGCGCCGCGATCGAATGGGTCGGGCGCGAGGAGAGCGATTGATAAAGCTCCTCGAGATTTTGTCCCGACCAGAACACCTGCTCGAAGCGGTCGATCTGCGCGGCGCGTGCGCGTATAGAGGATCGTCTTGTCGACGACGATCGCCCATACCCACACCGAGGCGATCATCAGGCCGATCATCACCGTCTTGACGACGAAGTGGGCCTGGATAAACAGCGCCCACAGCGAAACGTCGGCAGCCGGCAAGGCGAGCGGCGCTTGGGCGACGTCGGAAGGATTCATCGAACAATTTCCTCGGCTCTTTGGCTTCGGGCCGAAGGCCGGAACGCCGCATGAGAAAAATAAAATGGATGGATCGGGCTTCGCCCCGGCAACGGCCTGGCAATTCTGCTGGGCTCGGTGTCGCCGCCCTCCCCCATCGGCTCAATTCGGCACGGAATCTGTCCAAACTTGGGCATTCGGGCCCGTCCCGGCGCTTAAAGAGCGCCTCTCGTGCTTAATGTAAAGTTATCACTAGTGCCCCGAACCCGAAGTTCGCACACACCGTGCCGCAAGCGGGGTTGCGAACTTCGGGTTCAGAAGGGGCACTAGCATTATAGAGTTGCTAGTGTCCCTTTGATTCCGAAGTTCGTATGCGAGTGTGCCGCGAAGGCTTACGAACTTCGGAATCGGGACACTAGACGCGCTCGGGGTTGCGCTCGGCATCCGCTCCCATCGCCTTGCGTAGCGGCTCGGGGATGCGCTTGGGCCTGCCCTCGGAGACGAAGGCAACGCGCACCTCCGCCTCGACCAGCACCTCTTCGCCGCGCACGACCCGCTGCAAGAGCGTGATCGAGGCGCCGGAAACCTCGCGCGACAGCGTGCGGACTTCCAGCAGGTCGTCCATGAAGGCGGGCTTGAGAAAATCGATCTTCATCGAGCGCACGACGAAGGCGAAGCTCGGCGCCTCCTTCTCGGTCTGCTCGAATAGCGCGCGGTGATCGGCGCCGATCAGCCGCAGGTAGTTGGTGCGCCCGCGCTCCATGAAGCGCAGATAATTGGCGTGATAGACGATGCCGGTGAAATCGGTGTCTTCGTAATAGACGCGCACCTGCATCGCATGGCCGCCTGCGATCAGGCGGCCGGCAAGCTCCGTCGATCGTGTCCTGGCCGGGTTTTTTCACTCGTCCTCGCCCTGATCGAAGAGCGGCATTTGTGCCGCGTCGCGAGCGGGTTCGGCAAGGCCGAGATGCTTGAAGGCGTGCGCGGTCAGCATGCGGCCGCGCGGCGTGCGCTGGACGAAGCCGCGCTGGATCAGAAACGGCTCGATGATGTCCTCGATCGCGTCGCGCGGCTCGGAGAGCGCGGCGGAGATCGTCTCGATGCCGACCGGCCCGCCGCCATAGTGCTCCGCGATCAGCGACGAGGTAGCGGCGGTCCATGGCGTCGAGCCCGGCGGCATCGACCTCCAGATGCCCGAGCGCGCGGTCGGCGACGGCGCGCTCGATGGATTTGTCGCCCGCCACCAGCGCGAAGTCGCGCACGCGCTTCAAAAGACGCCCGGCGATGCGCGGCGTGCCGCGCGCGCGCCGCGCGATCTCGTGCGCGCCGTCGGCGGTGACCGAAAGGCCGAGTACGCGCGCGCCGCGTTTCACGATCGTTTCCAACTCCGCGACCTCGTAGAAGCCGAGCCTGAATCGGAATGCCGAAGCGCTCGCGCAGCGGCGTGGTCAAAAGACCCGAGCGCGTGGTGGCGCCGACCAGCGTAAAGCGCGAAAGATCGATCTTCACCGAGCGCGCCGCCGGCCCCTCGCCGATGATGAGATCGAGTTGATAGTCCTCCATCGCCGGATAGAGGATTTCCTCGATCGCGGGATTGAGCCGGTGGATTTCGTCAATGAACAGGACATCGCGGTCCTCGAGATTGGTGAGGAGTGCCGCAAGATCGCCGGCTTTGGCGATCACCGGCCCGGAAGTGGCGCGGAAATTCACGCCCAGTTCGCGCGCGACGATCTGCGCCAGCGTGGTCTTGCCGAGCCCGGGCGGACCGACCAAGAGCACGTGATCGAGCGCTTCTTTTCGCGTGCGCGCGGCCTCGATGAAGACCTTGAGATTGGAGCAGGCTTTTTCCTGCCCGATGAATTCGGCAAGCCGCTGCGGGCGCAGGCTCGCTTCCGCCTGATCTTCGTCGCGGCGTTCGGGGGAGACCAGAGGGCGGCTCATCGCGCCAGCTCCTTAAGCCCCAGTCGAATGAGCGATTCCGTCGTCGCCTTGTCGCCTGCCGAGCGCACGGCGGCGGCGATCGCGGCACTTGCCTGAATTTCCCCATAGCCGAGATTGACGAGTGCCGAGACCGCCTCGCTCACCGGCAGCGGCGCGCGGCGCTCGGCGAGATCGCCTTGCAAGCGCACCACCGAGGGATCGACATTGGCGAAAGCCGGCGCCTTGTCTTTCAGCTCGGTGACGAGCCGTTGCGCGAGCTTCGGTCCCACGCCCGGCGCGCGTGCGATCTGCGCCTTGTCGCCCAGCGCGATCGCATTGGCGAGGTCGGCGACCTTCAGCGTGCCGAGCACCGCGAGCGCTACCTTGGCGCCGACGCCCTGCACGCCGGTGAGGATGCGGAACCACTCGCGCTCCAGATCGGTGGCGAAGCCATAGAGCCGGATCTGGTCCTCGCGCACCCAGGTCTCGATCGAGATCGTCGCCGCTTCGCCGGGAGCGGGCAAGCGATTGCAGCGTGCGCACCGAGCAATGCACGAGATAGCCGACGCCGTGCACGTCGAGCACGACGGAGTCCTCGCCGTAAGCGTCGATGACGCCGCGAAGCTTGCCGATCATCGCCCGCCTCCCGCCGCGAGCCGAAGCGCGGGCGCCGAGCGGTGATGGGCGTGGGTGATCGCGATCGCAAGCGCGTCGGCGGCGTCTTCGCTCTCGGGTGCCGCCTTCGGCAGCAATACGGCAATCATCTTGCGAATTTGCATCTTCTCCGCTCTGCCCGCCCCGACGATCGATTTCTTCACGAGGTTCGGCGCGTATTCGGCAACGGGCAAGCCCGCCTTCGCCGGAACCAACAAGGCGATGCCGCGCGCCTGGCCGAGTTTCAGCGCCGTGCGCGGATCAGCATTGACGAAGGTCTCCTCCACCGCCGCCTCGTGCGGCGCATGCAGAGCGATGACGGCAACGAGCCCCTCGTAGAGGGCCGCGAGCCGCAAGGCGAGCGTGTCCTTGTCGTTCGTCTCGACTGCGCCGCAGGCGATATAAGAGAGCCGATTACCGGCGCATTCCACGACCCCCCAGCCGGTACGGCGGAGGCCCGGATCGAGCCCGAGAATGCGAATGGATCGGTTCATGCTATTGCGCTGGCGTTTCGCCCTCGGCAGCTTTAGACCGCAAATCGCCCCCGCATGATAGACCTTCCTGACGTTTCCACCTTTACCGCTGTGCTTTCGGAACGGCGCTTCTTGCTCGCGGCCGCCATTTCAGCCATTGCGGGTGCGGCCCGCGGCTTCGCAGGCTTCGGGTCCGCGTTGATTTACATTCCGCTCATCAGCGCCGTCTATGAGCCGAAAATTGCCGCCGTGAGCCTCCTCCTGATCGATACCGCGAGCGGCGCGCCCTATGGCGTGAGGGCGTTTCCGCAATGCGATTGGCGCGACGTCGGACCGGTCACGGCGGCGGCACTTCTCCTGCTCCCGCTCGGAACCTTTCTGTTGCTGGTTGTCGATCCCACGGCGCTGCGCTGGTTTATCGGCGCATTCGTACTTTTCGCGCTGCCTTTGCTCGCCAGCGGCTGGCGCTACCACGGCAAGCCGAAATTGCCGATCACGCTCGCCGTCGGCGCGATCGCGGGGCTCGCCAGCGGCGCGGTGCAAATCAGCGGGCCGCCGGTCATTCTCTATTGGCTGGGCGGCGCGCTGAAAACCGCGACCGTGCGCGCCAACATGTTCGTGTTCTTCGGCGTGCTCGGTGTCGCCGGCTGCATCAATTACTTCGTCGAAGGATTATTCAGCCGGGAATCGCTCGCGCTCGCGGTCTTGCTCGCCATCCCCTACACGGCGCTTTTTCTTTTCGGCGCGGTTTCGTTCGACCGCGCATCCGACCAAATCTACCGCCGCATCGCCTACGCGCTGATCGGCTTGGCCGGCCTCGTCAGCCTGCCGATTTTTGATCGCTTGTTTTAACCGTCGCCAAAATTCCGCTCGCGAGCAGAACGCCGAGGCTTGTGGTCGCTACTCCGACGATGGCGGCAAGGTCCGGCCACTCGCCGAGAATCGGGATCGCGAGCCCCGTCGCGACGACGGGAACCAACGCGACGAAGGCGGCGCCCTTCGAGGCGCCCAGCCGGTCAATACCGGTGTTGAAGGCAACGAGCGCGATGATGCCGGAGAGCACCCCTTGCAGCACCGCCTGGAAAACGATTTCGTGCACCTGCCCGGCGCGGATCGCCTCGATCACTGGCATGGTGCCGAACGGCAAGATCATCAACAGCGACCAGAAGGCGACGATGCCGGTGGCCTCGATCGGCGTGAGGCCACTCGCGCGGAAGCCGAGCGTGTAGCCGGCATAGTTCAGCGCCGCCCATAGCAAGAGCAGATGGCCGAATGGATGTGTTGGCATCGGCGGCGGCGAGACTGCGACCGGCGATCGCGAACACGCCGACCGCGCAGCAGACAAAGCCGAGCGCCCGTAGCCAGCCCAAGCGCTCTTTGAAGAATAGCGCCGAGATCAGCGCGACAAGAATGGGCATCGTGCCCGGCACCAACGCCGCGAAATCCGCCGACGTCGCGTATTCCATGCCGGTCGCCGTCAGCAGCACGAACGGCGTGCCCGCCCCAATGATGCAGAAAATCAGCGGAACGATCCTGCCGCGCGCGAAAATGCCCGCGTGCCAGATCGCGGGCGCGAGCAGGACCGTCGGCGCGATCATGCGCAACAGCGCAATCGCCGAGGGCGGCAGCGAATGCGTCACCGCCTGGCGCGTGAATACGATCCACGCGCCCCAGATCGCGACAGTAATGAGAAGCGCCGCGTAGCCGACGAGGCGCGCACGCCGGGAAGGATCGGTCATCCTTGCAGCTTAACGGGCTTCGCCGACCGCCCCACCCGATTCCGCGCCGCTTTTGCTGCGCTCATGCGCTCATTTTCTGTATCAGCGCGTCGGAAATCTCGAAATTGGCGTAGACATTCTGCACGTCGTCGTTTTCCTCGAGCGATTCGATCAGCTTCAGGATCTTCTCGCCCGCCTCGTCGTCGACGGCGACCGAATTCTGCGGCCGCCACACCAAACCCGTCTTCGCCGGCTCGCCGAATTTCGCCTCAAGCGCGCGCGCGACTTCGTGGAGGTTTTCGGCTGACGCGATCACCTCGTGGCCGACCGCGGAAGAAGACACATCGTCGGCGCCCGCCTCGATCGCGGCCTCGAGCATGGCGTCCGGCACTCGCCTTGCCGGCGTCGTATTGCACGACCCCGACGCGCTTGAACATGAACGAGACGGCGCCGGTTTCCGCCAGGCTGCCACCGTGCTTGGTGAAATAGGAGCGTACTTCCGAGGCGGTGCGGTTGCGATTGTCGGTGAGCGCCTCGACGATCACCGCCACGCCGCCCGGCGCGTAGCCCTCGTAGCGGATTTCCTCGTAGTTCTCGCCTTCGCCGCCCTGCGATTTTTTGATCGCGCGCTCGATATTATCCTTCGGCATGTTCTCGGCGCGCGCCGCCAACATGGCCGCGCGCAGCCGCGGGTTCATCGCCGGGTCCGGCAGGCCCATCTTCGCCGAGACCGTGATTTCGCGCGCGAGCTTGCCGAACAGCTTCGCGCGGGCCGCGTCGGCGCGACCCTTCTTGTGCATGATGTTCTTGAATTGCGAATGCCCGGCCATGATTCCTCCGTGCGGCGAGGCTTATAGAGCGGCGGGAAGCAGAAATAAAGATTCCGGCCGCTCGGACGCTTCACCGCGGGCCCCGCCGCGGCGAAAAGCCCTACTCAAAAACAAAACCCCGCGCCGGAAGCGCGGGGGGTCCACGTATTCAAAGTACCGGCGCTTACTTCTTTTTCGCGGCCTTTTCGGCTTTCGGCGCGGGCTTGTCTTCTTTCTTCGCCGGCTGGCTCACGGTATGGTCGCCGGTCTTGATGAAACCCGCGAACTTCTTCTGGAAGCGCGAGAGACGGCCGCCGCGATCGAGAAGCTGCTGCTGCCCGCCGGTCCAGGCGGGATGCGTCCTGGGATCGATATCGAGCTGCAAATTGTCGCCCGCCTTGCCCCAGGTCGAGCGCGTCGTGTATTCGCTACCGTCCGTCATCGTCACCTTGATGGGATGGTAATCGGGGTGGATGCCGGGCTTCATGGCTGCAAACCTCTTTGTCGTGGAGCGGCGCGGGCCTAGACCTCAGACGCCTCAATTGCGCGGCTACATACAGGAGAGCGCACGATGACTCAAGCCGCGAACGAAAGCACCGAAAACGCGCGACTAGCCGCGAAGGCGGCGGGCGGTCTGCGGCCGTTGCGGGCGCTCGTGCCCTTTGGCCTGCGCTATCGCGGCCGGATCGCGGCAGCGCTCGGCGCGCTCATGCTTGCCTCGGCGGCGACGCTCGCGGTGCCGCTTGCCGTGCGCCAGATGATCGATTTCGGCTTCGCCCCGGAGAACGCCGGCTTCATCGACCGCTATTTCGAAATGATGCTGCTCGTCGCCGCCGTGCTCGCAGCCGCGAGCGCGCTCCGCTACTACCTCGTGATCACGCTGGGCGAGCGCGTGGTGGCGGATTTGCGCGAAGCCCTCTTCGCGCATGTCATCGCGCTGTCGCCGGCTTTCTACGATCGCGAGCGCGTCGGCGAGATCGTCTCGCGGCTCACCGCCGACACCACCCAGATCAAGTCCGCCTTCGGGACCTCCGCCTCGATTGCGCTCCGCAACTTCGTGCTGTTCCTCGGCGCCGCGACAATGATGGTGGTGACGAGCCCGCATTTGTCCGCCCTCGTCATGATCGCGATCCCGCTGATCGTGCTGCCGCTCGTCGCCTTCGGACGAATGGTGACGCGACGCGCACGCGCGGCGCAGGATACGCTTGCCGACGCCTCCGCCTTCGCGGTGGAGGCGATCGGCTCGGTGCGCACCGTGCAGGCATTGACCGGCGAGGACGCGGCGCGCGCAGCGTTTCGGCGCTGCGGTCGAGCGCTCCTTCGTCGCCGCCCTGCAATCGACGAGCGCGCGGGCCTGGCTCACCGCGGCGATCATCTTCCTCGTCTTCGCAAGCATCGTCGGCGTCTTGTGGACCGGCGCGCAGGGGGTGCTGGCGGGGAAGATCACGGCGGGAACGCTCAGCCAGTTCGTCCTCTATGCGGTATTCGCGGCAGGCGCCCTGAGCGAGCTTTCGCAAGTGTGGAACGAGCTCAACCAGGCGGCGGGCGCGGCGGGACGGATCGCGGAGCTGCTGAGCGTCGCGTCCGAAATCCGCGCACCGGCGCGGCCAGTGGCGCTTGCAAAACCCGCGCGCGGCGAAATCCGCTTTGAGGATGTCACCTTTGCCTATCCGACGCGCCCCACGACGCCCGTGCTCGCCGGCATTTCGTTTGCGGTACGGCCCGGCGAGCGCGTCGCGGTGGTCGGCCCCTCGGGCGCCGGCAAAAGCACGCTCTTTCATTTGCTATTGCGCTTTTACGATCCGCTCGCCGGCAAAATTCTGTTCGACGGCGTTGATCTTTCAAAGGCCGATCCGCAGGAGGTGCGGCGGCAATTGGCGCTGGTGCCGCAGGACGTCGCGATCTTCGCCATGAGCATTCGCGAGAATATCCGTCTCGGGCGGCTGGACGCGAGCGACGCCGAGGTCGAGAAGGCGGGCAAGCTCGCGCTCGTCGACGAATTCGTGCAGCCAATGCCGGAGCAATACGAAACCGAGACCGGCGAGCGCGGCATCACGCTTTCCGGCGGTCAGCGCCAACGCATCGCGATCGCGCGCGCGATCCTGCGCAACGCGCCGGTACTGCTTTTGGACGAAGCGACGTCCGCGCTCGACGCCGAAAGCGAGACGCTCGTGCAGGAGGCGCTCAAGCGCTCGATGGAAGGGCGAACGTCGCTCGTGATCGCGCACCGGCTTGCGACCGTGCTCGGCGCCGACCGCATTCTGGTGCTCGAACACGGGCGCCTCGTCGAGGAAGGCACGCACGAAAGTCTCATCGCGGCGGGCGGGCTATATGCCCGGCTCGCCGAATTGCAGTTTGGCGCCGCCGCTTGAAGATCGTTTAGCGATCGGGCTGCCACGCATAACGGAAGGTCGGCTTGCCGGAGAGCGCATTGACGCCCTCGCCGGTGCGGACGAATCCCTCCCGCTCGTAGAAGCGAATTGCGCGCGCATTTGATTGATTGACGTCGAGCGCAATGCTGCCGGCGGTGAGACGTTTCGCCTCGTCGAGGAGCGCCTTCGCCACGTCCGATCCCCAGCTCTCGGGACGAACGACGATCTGATCGAGATAGCCGGATTTCGCGTCGATCACGACGAACCCGACGAACCCTTGGGCTTCCGCGACGACGATTGAATTGCGGGGAGCCAGCTCGTCGATCCAGCGCTTCTCCACCAATCGCCCCGCGCGCCGAAATCGATTTCCGGCATCGCCACGTCCCACGCGCGCCGCCAGAGCGCGAGCGCGGCTTCAAGATCGTCATCTCGATAAGGGCGCAGAACGACGCTCGGCACGCCTCAGCGTTCCGTGAGCTTCAGTTCGATTCGCCGGTTGCGGCGAAAGGCCTCTTCGCTCGTCCCGGCGTCGATCGGCTGGAATTCGCCGAAGCCCGCGGCCACGAGATGCTGTGGCGAGATGCCCTTCGAGATCATGTATTGCACGACCGAGGTCGCACGTGCCGAGGACAGTTCCCAGTTCGAGGGAAATTGCGCGGTCGAAATCGGGCGCGCGTCGGTGTGGCCGTCGATACGGACGATCCAGGCGATGTCCGCCGGAATGTTTTTCTCGAGTTCGCGCAGCGCCTCGGCGAGCTTGTCGAGCTCGGGCAGCGCTTCCGGCCGCAAGGCGGCGGAGCCGGCATCGAACAGCACCTCGGATTGAAACACGAAGCGGTCGCCGACGACGCGAATGTCGGGCCTGTTGCCGAGAATCTGCGCGCAGGCGTCCGAAGAATTCGGAGCGGTAGCGCGTCAGCTCCTGCACACGTTGGGCGAGCGCGACGTTCAGCCGTTGGCCGAGATCGGCGATCTTGGCCTGGTTCTCCTTGTGGCGCTGCTCGGAGGCATCGAGTGCCTCCTGGATTGCCGCGAGCTGGCGGCGTAGCGCGGCGATCTGCCGGTTGAGGATCTCGATCTGCGAGGCGGCGCGCTGATTGATATCGCGCTCGTTTTCGAGTTGCGTGGATAGCGTCTTGTCGCCGCCCTCCGCTCCCTGGCGCAACCGGTCGCGCTCACTTTCCGCCGACTTTCAGGCTCGCGCGCAAAGCCGCCATCTGGTCTTCGAGCGAGCCCGAATTCGCCCGCTCAAGCGACAAGCAGCTCGGACAGCTGCTTGATCTGCGTCGTAAGACGGTTGAGGATGTTTTCCTTGCCGGTGATTTCCTGCGTGAGAAAGAATTGCGCGATCATGAACACCGACAACAAGAACGTAAAAACAAGAAGCAGCGTCGACAGCGCGTCGACGAAGCCCGGCCAATAGTCGATCGCGCGTTCGCGTCCGCGCTTGCTGAGCGCCATCAGCGCCTCCGCTCGGTCGCCGGCGTGCGCGACAGCTTCTCCAAGCAACTTGCGGATTTCCGATTGCTGCTCGCCGTGCTCCTCGACCCAGCTGCGCACGATCTGCTGCTCCTGGCGCATATGCTGGACGAGCGCCTTGAGGCTGTCGGCGAGCTGAACGGTCGCTTCGCTCGCCTGCTGCGGGCCGGAATCCTTGATCGGCCTGCTCGAGGCGCTCGATCGCGGCGGTGAATTGATCGATCATCCACGCCGGCGAGGCGGCGGCGCCGTCGCCGGCATGCAGATCGCGCACCGTGGTCGAAAGCCAGTCTTCGAGATCCGTATAGAAACGATTTTGCGCCTGGCCCGCCTGCAAATCGAGGAAGCCGAGCACGAGCGAGCCGGCAAGGCCGAACAGCGACGAGGAAAAGGCGATGCCCATGCCGCCGAGCGGCGCGGCAAGACCGCTTTTCAGATTCTCGAAGATCGCGCCGGCATCGCCGCCGACCTCGAGCGACTGAATGACCTTGCCGATCGAGCCGACCGTATCGAGCAATCCCCAGAAGGTGCCGAGCAGTCCGAGGAAGACGAGGAGGCCGGTGAGGTAGCGCGCGATGTCGCGCGATTCGTCGAGACGCGTGGCGATCGAATTGAGGATCGCGCGCATCGTGGTCTGCGAGATCGCCATGCGGCCGGTGCGCTCGCGCAACAGCGCCGCCATCGGCGCGAGCAACACGGGCGGCCGCGCCACCGCGATGCCGGGATCGGCGACGCGGAAGCCGTTCACCCAACGGACTTCGGGAAACAGCCGCAAGACCTGGCGGACCGCAAGCACGATCCCGATCAGAAGCGCGCCGAGGATGATGCCGTTGAGACCGGGATTGGCGAGAAAGGCGGCCCAGATCTGCCGATAGAGGACGACCGCGAGCAACGCGAAGAGGATCAAGAACACGAGCATCCGCACGAGAAAAATTCGCGGCGAGGAAATCTTGATCGGGGTGTCGAAATCGCGCGCCATGGCCGTCACTCGCGCTGTCGTCGGACAATCAGTACCAGAGGACTTACTGCCGCGAGGAGGCGGCGAAATCGCGGCGGGGTCAAGCGGCCTCTAACGCCGCGAGAAGCGCGCGATGAATGAGCTCGTTGCCCGCCACCACCGAGCCTTTCTCGAGAATGGCATCGCCGCCGTCGAGATCGGTGACGAACCCGCCCGCTTCGCGCACGAGCAAGAGGCCGGCGGCGAGATCCCAAGGCGACAGGCCGCGCTCCCAAAAGCCGTCGAAGCGGCCGGCGGCGACCCAGGCGAGATCGAGCGCCGCGGCTCCCGTGCGGCGGACCCCGGCGACCGCGCTTTGCACCGCCGCAAGCTCCGTGCGGAAGCGCTCCAAATCTCCCCGCCCGCGATGCGGGATGCCGCAGCAGACGACGCAATCCGCGAGTTCGCTCCGCGCGGACGACGCGAAGACGGCGATTGTTGAGATAGGCGCCCTGGCCCCGCTCGCCGACATAAGTTTCGTCGGTGACGGGATTGTAGACGACGCCCGCGACCGGCAGGCCGTCCCGCACCAGCGCGATCGAGATCGCGAACAGCGGAATGCCGTGGAGGAAATTGGTGGTGCCGTCGAGCGGATCGACGACCCATTCATGCTGCGGGTCGGTTCCGGCGACGCGGCCGCGCTCCTCCATCAAGAAGCCGAAGGTCGGCCGCGCTTTCGAAAGCTCGCGATAGAGCGTCTCTTCCGAGCGGCGGTCGGCGGCCGACACGAAATTGGCCGGCCCTTTTTGCGAGACCTGGAGATTTTCCACTTCGCCGAAATCGCGCGTCAGGGTGCGCCCCGCCTTGCGCGCGGCCTGCACCATCACGGTGATGAGGGCGGAGCGGATCATGAAGTGCGCTTCGCTCTCGCCCTTGGCAGGGAAGCGCCTCGATCACTCCGCACGGCGCACGTAGGTCGTCTCGTTGGTGTCGACGACGATCTTTTCGCCGACTCCGACGAAGGGCGGCACCAGAATGCGAAGACCGTTCTCGAGTTTCGCGGGCTTATAGGAAGAGGCCGCCGTTTGGCCCTTCACCACCGCATCGGCTTCCACGATCTTGAGCGTGACGTAATCGGGCAGCTTGATGCCGATCGGCTTGTCGTCGTGCAATTCCAAGCGTCACCTTCATTCCGTCTTGCAAAAACGCGGCGCGCTCGCCGACGAAGTCGGCGGAAAGCTCGATCTGATCGTAGGTGTCGTTATCCATGAAGACGAGATTGTCGCCTTCGCGATAGAGATATTGAAAGTCCTTCTGCTCGAGCCGCGCGCGCTCCACCCGCTCGTCGGAGCCGAAGCGGTTGTTGAGCTTGCGGCCGTCGATGATGTTCTTGAGCTCGACCTGATTGTAGGCCGGCCCCTTGCCGGGCTTCACCGCCATGGTCTTCACCGCGATCCACAGCGAGCCGTCATACTCGATCATCATGCCGGGCCGGATTTCGTTGCCGTTGAGCTTCATGGACATCCTCTGCGCGGATTACGCGTTGTCGTGCCAGCCCGACAGGCAACGCCGTCAAGTGCGGCGAAGCGTACGAGCCGCGGCCACATCGACGAGATCTATGCGAGGATTTCCGCCGCAGAAATGCGGGCGGCGGCTTCGGCGATGACCGTTTTCACGCGCGCCGGATCGCTCCAGACCGCCGCCGCCGAGCGCGATGAAGTCGGCGCCCGCGCGCGCGAGTTCCGCAGCCTGATCGGCGGTTTCCGCAAACGCGACGCACGGAATTTCGAAGATTTCCGCCCACCAGGCCACGCGTTCGACGACCGCCTCGAACGAAGGAGATTTTCCGGCGGCGTCCGGCTCGCCGAACATCACATAGTCGGCGCCCAATTCGCCGGCGAGCATGGCATCGTGGCGTGCGATCAAACCGCCGACGCCGGCGATAAGGCCAGGCTTCAAGATCGGCAGTGCGTCGCGCAACGTTTGCGTGCCGGAAAGATGCGCGCCATCGGCGCCGACTTTCGCCGCAGACCTGGCCTGTTCGTAAAGTAGGAAGGCGACGCCACGCTCCTGCGCGAGCGGCAGCAAGGCATTGATGCGGGCGGACAATTCGGCATCGCTCGCGGGCGCGAAGCGCGCGACCACTGCGGCGATATCGCCGAGGGCAAATGCTACCGCGAACAGATCGGCAAAAGCGGCCGCCTCGGCGATCGGCGGCGTCATCAGGATCAAGCGCGCAGGCGGCCGCTCGGCTTTGTTCTGATTCATCGTTTCAATCGTAGGCGCGGAAGGCCGGCGAAAGCGAACGGCACTTCCCGCGAGCGGGGCGGCTCAAGCCGCTTTCTTCTCCAATGTCGCCGACCAGCGGCCTTCGGTCGCAAGCCCGTTCATCTGGGCGCGATGGGCGAAAGCGCGTTGCGCCGCCGCCACGTTTTCCGCCTTGCCGGACCATGCCTTCTGCGGCGCCGCCTGCAAGGCACGCCCGTAGGAAAAGGTGAGCTTCCACGGCAGAGCCGCCGATGCGGTTCATGGCGTCGAGATGCGCGGTCGCCTCCTCGTCGGATTGGCCGCCGGAGAGGAATGCGATGCCCGGCACCGCCGACGGCACGCATGCTTTCAGCACGCGCACGGTTTTCTCGGCGACCTCTTCGACCGACGCACGCTTCGCGCATTTCTTGCCGGCGATCACCATGTTCGGCTTCAGTACCGTGCCTTCGAGCGGCACCTTCGCCTCGAAGAGTTCCATGTAAAGCGTCTTCAGCACCCATTCGGTGACGGCGTAGCAGCGCTCGGCATCGTGCGCGCCGTCCATGAGGACTTCCGGCTCGACGATCGGCACGATCTCTTCGTTCCTGGCAGAGCGCCGCGTAGCGCGCGAGCGCATGCATGTTCGCCTGAATGCAGTTCCAGCTCGGAATGCCCTCGCCGATGTCGATCACCGCGCGCCACTTGGCGAATTTCGCGCCGAAGCCGCGATATTCGGCGAGCCGCTCGCGCAACCCATCGAGACCTTCGGTGATGACTTCGCCGGGCGAGAACGGCAGCGGCTTCGTGCCCTTGTCGACCTTGATGCCCGGCAGCGAGCCCGCTTTCTCGATCAGCTTCACGAGCGGGGTGCCGTCCTTCGCGTTCTGGCGGATGGTCTCGTCGTAGAGGATCACGCCGGAGATGTGGTTCTTCATCGCCTCGATCGAGCGGAATAGAAGTTCGCGATAATCGCGCCGCGTATCGGCGGTGGATTCGACGCCGATCGCCTCGAAGCGCTTCTTGATCGTGCCCGTGGATTCGTCGGCGGCGAGGATGCCCTTGCCGGGCCTCACCATGGCTTCGGCGACCTTGTTCAATTCTGAGAGGTTCATGGCATCCTCCTTCGTTTCCGGCTTATTGTATCCGCAAGACTTCGACCCCGGGCAAGGGCTTTCCTTCCAGCCATTCGAGGAAGGCGCCGCCCGCGGTCGAAATATAGGTAAAGCGCTCGGCTACGCCCGCCGCATGCAGCGCGGCGACCGTATCGCCGCCGCCCGCCACCGTCACGAGCTTGCCGGCTTCGGTCAGCTCCGCCGCCGCCTCCGCCACTTCGACGGTGCCGTTATCAAACGCCTCGATCTCGAACGCGCCAAACGGACCGTTCCACACAAGGGTCTTCGTGCGTGCGAGGACGGAAATGACATGCCCGATCGACTTGGGGCCGATATCGAGCATCATATCGGCCGCACCAATATGATCCACGTCGACCACGTGCGACGGCGCGTTGGCCTCGAATTTCTGCGCCACCACGGCATCCACCGGAAGAACGATTTCGCGGCGCTTTTGTTTCGCCTTTTCCATGATCTCGCGGGCGGTCGGCAATAGGTCTGTCTCGCACAAGGATTTTCCCATACCCTTGCCCTGCGCGGCCAGGAATGTATTGGCCATGCCGCCGCCGATGATCAGAATATCGACCTTGTCGATCAGATTGCCCAATAGGTCGAGCTTGGTCGAAATCTTCGCCCCGCCGACAATGGCGGCAAGCGGCCGCTGCGGTTTCTCAAATAGATTGCCGAGCACTTCCAGCTCCGCCTGCATGGTGCGCCCGGCGAAGGCCGGCATCGGCGTTCCAACCGCGCCCGCGCGAATTGATTGGGTCACGATGCCCGTATTCGACGCATGAGCGCGATGCGCGACGGAAAAAGCGTCGTCGACGAATATGTCGCCGAGGCGAGCAAGTTTGCGCGCAAACTCCGGGTCGTTTTTTTCTTCCTCCGCATGAAACCGCGTGTTTTCGAGACAAAGAATGTCGCCGGGCTTCATGGCCGCGACTGCTTTTTCAGCAACTTCGCCGATGCAGTCTTCCGCAAACGCGACCGGCCGGCCGATCACGCGAGATAGTACGGCGGCAATCGGTCGGAGCGACTGGCTCGGATCGCGTCCCTTGGGACGGCCAAAATGCGAAAGGAGAATTACCTTCCCGCCCGCATCGGCGATCTCTTTGATGGTCGGCTCGGCCGCTTTTAGCCGCATCGTGTCGGCGACCTCGTTCCCCTTCATGGGCACATTGAGATCGACCCGTAGCAACACGCGCTTATTCTTGATGCCGGTATTTTTTCAGATCGTCGAGCGTGTGAAATTTTATCATCACGGAAGCGAGAACAATCCTCAGCCGAGCTTGCCCATAGCGACGGCGGTGTCCGCCATGCGGTTCGAAAAGCCCCACTCGTTGTCGTACCACGACATCACGCGCACGAAGGTGCCGTCCATCACCTTGGTCTGTTCCATGTGGAAGATCGAGGAATGCGGATCGTGATTGAAGTCGATGGAGACGTTGGGCGCGGTGGTATAGGCGAGGATGCCTTTCAATTGCTGCTCGGACGCGCGCTTGATCGCGGCGTTGACTTCTTCCTTGTCGGTCTTGCGCTTGGCGACGAACTTGAAATCAATGACCGAGACGTTCGGCGTCGGCACGCGGATCGCGACGCCGTCAAGCTTGCCCGCGAGTTCCGGCAATACGAGGCCGACCGCCTTGGCAGCGCCAGTGGAGGTCGGGATCATCGAAAGCGCCGCCGCACGGGCGCGATAAAGATCCCTGTGCACTTGGTCGAGCAAGGGCTGGTCGGTGGTGTAGGCATGCACCGTCGTCATGAAGCCTTTTTCGATGCCGATCGCGTCGTTCAAAACCTTGGCGACCGGCGCCAGGCAGTTCGTGGTGCACGAGGCGTTCGAGACGACCTTATGGTCCTTCGTGAGCTTGTCATGATTGACGCCGTAGACGACGGTGAGATCGGCGCCGTCGGCGGGCGCGGAGATCAACACGCGCTTGGCGCCGGCGGCGAGATGCGCCGATGCCTTGTCCTTCGAGGTGAAGATGCCGGTGCATTCGAGTGCGATGTCGACCTTGAGCTCCTTGTGCGGCAGTCGCCGCCGGATCCTTGATCGCGGTCACCTTGATCGGCCCACGGCCGACGTCGATCGTGTCCGGACCCGTCTTTACTTCGCCGGGGAAGCGGCCATGCACGGAATCGTAGCGCAGCAAATGCGCGTTGGTCTCCACCGGCGCGAGATCGTTGATGGCGACCACTTCGATGTCCTTGCGGCCGGACTCGGCGACGGCGCGCAAGATGTTGCGCCCGATGCGGCCGAAACCGTTGATGGCGACGCGAACGGTCATGCTCTCTCCTTGCGCGGCAATTCGCGCTTTTCTCCTAGCGCAGCGAAAGCCGCGGCGACAATCGCTTCCATGGTAATTCCGAAATGACGGTAAAGGTCCTTATAGGGGGCGCTGGCGCCAAACCCGTTCATGCCGATGAAGGTTCCCGTGCCGATCACCGCGTCCCAGCCGAGGCGAACCGCGGCCTCGACCGCGATCTTGATCGGCGCGTCGGCGACGATCGCCGCGCGATAGCTTTCGTCCTGCGCGAGAAACAAGTCGAGACAGGGCACCGATACCACGCGCGTGGATATGCCCTGTTTTTCGAGCTCGGTTTTCGCCGCCATGCAAAGCGAGACCTCGGAACCCGAGGCGAATAGCGACACTTGCGGCTTGCCCTTGGCGGGCGCGAGTTCGTAGGCGCCGCGCGCGCACTTGTTGGTTTCCTCGAAAACGGTTCGCAGCGCCGGCAAATTCTGGCGGGTGAGCGCGAGCACGCTGGGGCCGTCCGTATATTCGAGCGCGAGCTGCCAGCATTCGGCCGTCTCCGTGAGATCGGCTGGGCGGAACAGGTGCAAGTTCGGGATCGCCCGCAGCGCCGCGAGATGCTCGACCGGCTGATGCGTCGGCCCGTCCTCGCCGAGGCCGATCGAATCGTGCGTCATCACGTGGATGACGCGCCGCCCCATCAGGGCGGCGAGGCGGATGGAAGGCCGGCAGTAATCGGAAAACACGAGGAAGGTGCCGGAATAGGGAATGATGCCGCCATGCAGCGACATGCCGTTCATCGCCGCCGCCATGCCGTGCTCGCGGATGCCCCAGTGCACGAAGCGGCCCTTGAACTGGCCCGGGCCGATCACGGCCATCGCCTTGGTCTTGGTGTTGTTGGAGCCGGTGAGGTCGGCGGAGCCGCCGATCATCTCGGGCACGGCGACAACGAGCGATTCGAGCGCGAGCTCCGACGCCTTGCGTGTGGCGATCTCCTGCGGCTTGGCGCGCGGCATTTTCTTTCATCTGCCGCACGGCGCCGACGAGCGCCGAGGGCAGCTTGCCGGCGATGCGGCGCTCGAACTCCGCCCGCTTGTCGGCGGCGAGCGCCTTGCACGCGCTCTTCCATTTCTTGTGCGCGTCCGCCGAGCGCGTGCCGGCCTTCCGCCACTCGCCTAAGAATCTCCGCGGGAATTTCGAACGGCGGATAGTTCCAGCCGAGCTTCTCGCGCGCGCCTTTGATCTCCTCGGCGCCGAGCGGCGAGCCGTGGGCTTCCGCAGTGCCCGCTTTATGCGGCGCGCCGAAGCCGATCGTAGTGCGGCAGGCGATCATCGTCGGCTTGTCGGACTTTTGCGCCGCCTCGATCGCCTGTTCGATCGCCGCGGGATCGTGGCCGTCGATACGGCTCGCGTTCCAGCCGGAAGCCTTGAAGCGGGCGACCTGATCGGTCGAATCCGCGAGCGAGAGCTTGCCGTCGATGGTGATGCCGTTGTCGTCGAACAACACGATGAGCTTCGAAAGCCTGAGATGTCCCGCGAGCGCGATCGCCTCCTGGCTGATGCCTTCCATCAGGTCGCCGTCGGAGGCGAGCACATAGGTAAAGTGATCGACGATGTCGCCGCCGAACTCCTCGGCGAGGATGCGCTCGGCGAGCGCCATGCCGACGGCGTTGGCGAGCCCCTGGCCGAGCGGGCCGGTGGTGGTCTCGACGCCCTCGGTGATGAAATTCTCGGGATGCCCCGGGGTCTTCGAATCGAGCTGGCGAAAGCGCTTGATCTCCTCGATCGTCATCGCCGGATAGCCGCAGAGATAAAGCAGCGAATAGAGCAGCATCGAGCCGTGGCCGGCCGAGAGCACGAAGCGGTCGCGGTCGGGCCAGGCGGGGTCGGCGGGGTCGAATTTCAGGAATTTCGTGAAGAGCACGGTGGCGACGTCGGCCGCGCCCATCGGCAGGCCCGGATGACCGGATTTCGCCGCCTCGACCGCGTCCATGGAAAGCGCGCGAATGGCGTTGGCCATGCGGTCGTGGTTCGCGCGCGTGCTCACGTCGATCTCTCTAGAAGCCTCCATTTTGAAGGCGCGGATTGAATAACACGCGAGGCCCGGGAGTCAAAATGCGCGCGGCCCGTTTCGGCGCGCGAAATGGCGCTCCGCCTTGCTTTTCCTCCTGGTCATAACTTCGCCCCCGGCGTTGACGCACGATGCTTGCGGACCTTTACTCTCGACCCGTGGGAGTGAGTCGACTTTGAGCGCGATGGATGCGGCCAACCGGCGTCTCGACGCCGCGATCGATACGTTGGAAGCGGCGGTGAATCGCTGTGTCGACGACGGCCGCCGCCGCGAAGCCCTTGAATCGCAATTGCATGCCTTCGGCAGCGACCGCTCGCGGCTCGCCTCCGAGCTCGATCGTATGCGCGCGCGCTCCACCGATCTCGAAGCCGCCAATCGCGAGGTTTCCCGCCGCCTCGAACATGCCGCCGACACCATCCGCGCCGCGCTTTCGGCGCAGGAGCGATAGATCCGGAGTTCCCATGGCCCAAGTCAATGTCACCATCGGCGGCCGCGTCTATCGAATGGCCTGCGACGACGGCCAAGAAGACCATCTGATGCGGCTCGCGCGCGACCTCGACCAGAAGTTCGCGCAACTGCGCGAGGCGTTCGGCGAGATCGGCGATACGCGTCTCGCCGTGATGGCCGCGATCATGGTCGCTGATGAGCTTGTCCGAAGCCCGCCGCCGCATCCGCGCGCTCGAGCAGGAAATCGAGGGCCTGCAGGAAACGCGGCTCGCCGTCGCCGACCGCATCGAAGCGGCCGAGCGCACGGGCGCGCAGACCATCGAAAAAGCCGCCGAGCGAATCGAGCGTCTCGCACACGCGTTGAACAGCGGGCTGGGCGGCGGCGGAACGGCGCTCGGTTGAGGGCGGGACTGGCTGCACGCGCGGAAGCAGTCTACATTGATTGCGCGGTGCTGCGGCGTGCGTCAGGAGACCAATTCTCCGGGGCCATAACGATCCCAAAGGGAGCTGTCCCTGGCCTTGCCCGTGGGCTCGGCTATTACGGCACCCACCTACTTCGTAGGCTTCCCGGGATCGCCGTCTTCAACGGCGCTCGTGGCCCGCACTTTATTCTTCCTCTATCTTCGGCCGCATGACCCTCGCCGCGGCAAAACCCGTCGCCGACCAAAAACGCGAATTGCGCGAGGCGGCGCTTGCCCGGCGCGATCTGATACCGCCCGATGACCGTGTGCGCGCGGCCCGCAAGATCGCGGCGTCGGCGCTTCCGGTCGAAGTGCCGAAAGGCGCGATCGTCTCCGGCTTTTCGCCGATCAACACCGAGTTCAATCCGGTGCCCTTGTTGCGGGCGCTTTCGAAGGCGGGCGCACGTCTTGCCCTGCCGAAAGTGATGGGCCGCGGCAAGCCGCTTTCCTTGCGCGCCTGGAGCTTCGGCGAGCCGCTCGTCGCGGGCGTGTGGGGCATTCGCGAGCCGGGTCCGGAAGCGCCGGAGGTCGCGCCCGACATTCTGCTCGTCCCCTTCGCCGCCTTCGACCGCGCCGGCTATCGCATCGGCTATGGCGCCGGCTATTACGACATGACGCTCGCCGCCTTGCGCGCGAAGAAGAAAATCGTCGCGATCGGCCTTGGCTTCGCGGCGCAGGAAGTGGAGAAGGTGCCGGTGGAAGCGCACGATCAACGGCTCGATTTCATCATCACCGAGGCAGGCCTCGTCTTCGCGGCGGGGCGTACTTGATGCGCTTTCTTTTTCTCGGCGACGTGGTCGGAAGGCCGGGCCGCGAGGCGGTGACGAGCCGGCTGCCGAAGTTGCGCGAGCGCTGGAAACTCGATTTTGTCGCGATCAATGGCGAGAATTCCGCCGGCGGCTTCGGCATCACGGAAGCGATCTACAACGAGCTTTGCGACGCCGGCGCCGACGCGATCACGCTCGGCAACCACGCCTGGGACCAGCGCGAGGCGCTCGTCTTTATCGAGCGCGCGCCGAAATTGATCCGTCCCCTCAACTATCCGGCCGGCGTGCCGGGACGCGGCGCCGCGCTCGCCGCGACGAAGAGCGGCGCGCGCGTCCTCATCATCAACGCGATGGGCCGCGTGTTCATGGATCAGCTCGACGATCCGTTCGCCGCGGTCGAGCGCGAGCTTGCCGCCTGCCCGCTTGGTGCTGCCTGCGACGTGGCGGTGTGCGATTTCCACGCCGAGGCGACGAGCGAAAAGCAATCATTCGCGCATTATTTCGACGGCCGCCTTTCGCTCGTCGTCGGCACCCATACCCACGCGCCGACTTCCGATCACCGCGTGCTGGCCGGCGGCACCGCCTATGTCAGCGACATCGGCATGTGCGGCGACTACGACAGCGTCTTGGGCATGGGCAAGGAGGAGCCGATCCGCCGCTTCCTCACCAAGGTTCCATCCTCCCGCTTCGAGCCGGCGACCGGCGAGGGCACGCTCGTGGGCGTCGCGGTCGAGATCGACGAGCGTTCTGGGCGCGCGCTTCGTATCGCGCCGCTCCGACTCGGCGGCTGTCTCGAGGAGACGAGTCCGAAATTTTGGGATTAGAGTTATTTCCTCAAGCCCAGCCGTGCCAGCAATGCGTCGAGCGCGGGCCGCTGGCCCTTCAGGATTTTCCGCCGCGCCTCATCCGGCGAGAGCCAAGCGGCGCGATCAATTTCGGGAAAATCGCTTACCTTCCCCGATTTCGGCGGCCATTCGAGCGAAAACGTATTGCTCTTGAGCTTCGTCACGTCGAACTCGCCTTCCACCGCCCACGCCGAGACGGTCTTCGCGCTCGATTGCCGGAAGTCGCCGAGCGGAACGAATTCGCCCGCGGGCGTCGCCCCCGTCTCTTCCTCGAATTCGCGCTTGGCTGCGGCGAGCGCTTCTTCGCCCGTCTCGTACAATCCCTTCGGAATCGACCAGGCGCCGTCGTCCTTATTTTTCCAGAACGGCCCGCCCGGATGCACGAGCAACACTTCGACCGCGTCGCCCGCGCGGCGATACATCAAGATGCCTGCGCTTCGCTCCGGCATCGACAACCTTTCGGTTCAGTTCTTGATCGCCGCGCGCGCGACGCCATCGGTCACGTAATCCGACCTTCGGCGCGCTGACGATGGAAGTCGAGAATTTTTCGATGCGGCCTGTGGCCGGAAGCCCGAGTCTAGCGATCCCGTCCGCCGAAGGCCGCCTTCAACAAGCCGATCTGCGTTTCGACCGGATTCGCGCCGGGCTTGAGCGGCACCGGCGCTTTTTCGACGCCGCCATAGACGAGCTGATCGAGCCGCGCCACCTGCTCGTGCAGGCGCCGCGAATTGGCGATGAGTTGCAGCAGTTTCTTCGGCAGCGCCGTCAGCGAATCCTCGTGCGGCGGCTGATAGGGGGCGAGCTTCACCTTCATCTTCTCGGCGCGCGCCTGGTCGAAGGTGAGCTCGCCTTCGTTGACCGCGCGCTGCAACAAGAGCCACGACGCAAGCTGCATCAGCCGCGTGGTGAGGCGCATCGATTCGGTGGCATAGGCAAGCGCCGCGGAACGATCGAGCCCCTTCGCTTCCTTGCGGCCGGGGCCGTCGAGATAGGCGGCGGTCATCTCCACGAGCGCCATGCCTTCGCGGAACAAGGCGCTGAACGCTTCACCCGTGGCGCGGCGCTTTGCCAACACGACGGGATCCGCCGAACTCGATACTTCGGACATTACGCTACTCCGTCCCGGCTCTATTGATCCGACGAACAAGGGCGGCTTGTAAAGCCGCCTTGTCCCGCTTTGCGCGGGCCGCTGAACTACTTGCAAATCGCGCGCCGCGCTTCCGTGCCGGGCCGGGACATGAAAAAAAGAGCCGCTAGAAGCGGCTCTTAAGAGTTTTTCACAGGGAGGCGTCAAACAGAGTGGACAGGAGCCACTCGCGTCCAGAAGCTGGACAAATCGATAATGGGCAGGAAACCTTAATAAATGGTTAATTTTTACGGCCGCGCTTGAGCGAAGGCGAGCACCGGCGCCAATTCAGCGCTTGAAGAAGGTGTCGGCGGCGTCCTTCGACGACTCCTTGGAGCGGATGACGGCCTCCAGACGCGCGATTTCCTCTTGTAGCGCGCCAATCCGCTCCCGCAGCTCCCCCACCGACAACAGGCTGAGGTCCGAGCCGATTTCGTGCACGGTCTTCGGGCGGCGGATCGGTTCTTCTTCCATCGCGTCCCTCCGGGGAGCCGGACCAGGTTAACGGAGCCGGGGTGCCGTTGTCATGGCCGGACGGAATTCGTAGGAGAAACGTCCCGTTTCAAGCCGGAGTTTCCATGCCGCTGCCCACCCGCATGACCGCAATCGCCATCAGCGCTCCCGGCGGCCCCGAGGTGCTGAAGCCCGAGCAGCGCGACGTGCCGAAGCCGGGCGAAAGCGAAATTCTCGTGAAAGTCGCCGCCGCCGGCGTCAACCGCCCCGACGTCATGCAGCGCAAGGGTCAATACCCGCCGCCGCCCGGCGCGCCCGATATCCCGGGCCTCGAGATCGCCGGCGAAGTCGCCGCGGTCGGCGGCAAGGTGAAGCGCTGGAAGGTCGGCGATCATGTAACCTCGCTTGTCGCCGGCGGCGGCTATGCCGAGTATTGCCTCGCCGACGAGACGGTCGCGCTTCCGATCCCCAAAGGCTTCTCGATGCTGGAGGCCGCGGCCCTTCCCGAAACCTGCATGACGGTTTGGCACAACGTCTTTCAGCGCGGCGCGCTGAAGTCGGGGGAAACGATCCTGATCCACGGCGGCTCGAGCGGCATCGGCACCACCGCGATCATGCTGGCGAAAGCCTTCGGCGCCAAGGTGATCGTCACCGCCGGATCGCCGCAAAAATGCGCGGCGTGCAAGAAGCTCGGCGCCGATTTCGCCATCGACTACAAGACGCAGGATTTCGTCGCCGCGACGAAGGAGGCGACCGGCGGTCGCGGCGCCGACCTCATCCTCGACATGGTCGGCGGCGACTATGTCGAGCGCAATCACGACGCCGCCGCTATCGAGGGCCGCATCGTGCAGATCGCGACCCAGCAGGGCTTCAAGGTCGCGATCAATCTTCTGAAGATCATGCAGAAGCGGCTCACTCACACCGGCTCGACGCTGCGCCCGCGTCCGGTCGCCGACAAGGCGATGATCGCGCGCGACCTCGAGGAGAAAGCCTGGCCGCTGTTGTCGGCGGGCAAGATCAAGCCGGTGATCGATTCCACATTTCCCTTGCGGGAGGCCTCGAAGGCGCATGCGCGCATGGAGTCGAGCGCCCATGTCGGCAAAATCGTGCTCGAAGTCGGCGCCTGACCTTGCCTTGCCGCTGCCGCAACCTGCCGCTACGGATCGTTTTGCCCGATCAGGGGCGGGCCGCGTTCGGGGATTTCCGCTTGCATTGCAGCCGATTTGTCGCGTGTTTCGTGCTTGCCCTCGTGCTGGCGGGCGCCGGCCACGCATGGGCGGTCGAGGCGGTCGCGGTGCGGCCGGGCACGCCCGCCGTCGATCTTCTTCCCGCCGCCGAGCGCTACGAAACCGACAGCGACCGGCTGCAGGTTTCGACCGCGCCCGGCACCGACGGCATCGTGCGCCGCATCGAGGTGCGATCGGCGAGCGGCAAGGCCGCCACCGATTGGGCGGTACTCGCGCTTTCCAATAATACCGACGAGCAGCTCGACCGCTTGATCGTGGCGCCGCATTACCAGATGGCGGGCTCGGGCCTCTTCTGGCCCGACCTCGGCAGCTTGCGGATCGCGAGCGTCACGCCGAGCCAGGGCTTCCGGCCAGAGCGGCAAGCCTCGAACGACGCCGACATTTACCTGATTACCCTCGATCCCGGCACGACGGTGACGCTCGTCATCGAGCTCGCCGCCTCCAACATCCCGCAGCTCTATTTGTGGGAGCCGGAAGCCTACAAGGGCAAGATCAACTCCTTCACCCTCTATAACGGCATCGTCATCGGCGTCTCGGGCTTGCTCGCGCTCTTTCTCACGATTCTCTTCGTGGTGAAAGGCTCGATCATGTTCCCCGCCGCCGCCGCGCTCGCCTGGGCGGTGCTCGGCTATATCGGCATCGATTTCGGATTCTGGAACAAGGTGTTCGCGCTGTCGCCGGTCGCCGAGCAGTTCTGGCGCGCCGCCGGCGAAGCGATCCTCGCGGCGACGCTGATCGTGTTCCTCTTCGCCTATCTCAATCTCGGGCGCTGGAACGTGCGCTACTCCCACGTCGCCGCCGGCTGGCTGATCTTCCTCGCCACCCTCGTCGCGCTCGCCCTCATTGATCCCGCGATCGCCGCCGGCATCGCGCGCCTTTCCTTGCTCGCGGTCTCCATCGTCGGCTTCGGTCTCATCGTCTATCTCGCGACCCATGGCTACGACCGCGCGGTCCTGCTCATTCCGACCTGGTTCTTGCTCACCATGTGGGTCCTCACCACGGGCTTCGCCGTCGCCGGGCTTTTCACCAACGACCTGATCGCGCCGGCACTTCTCGGCGGCCTTGAGCTCATCGTGATGCTGATCGGCTTCACCGTGATGCAACATGCCTTCGCCGGCGTCGGCGCCGAGGGTATCGTCAACGACGTCGAGCGCCGCGCGCTCGCGCTCACCGGCTCCGGCGACGTGGTCTGGGATTGGGATGTCGGCCGCGACCTCATCTATACGAGCCCCGAGGCGGAGCAGCATCTCGGCCTCAAGCGCGGCACGCTGGAAACCGCCGCCGCCGGCTGGCTCGAAATTCTTCACCCCGCCGACCGCGACCGTTTTCGCATGTCGCTCGACGCCATTCTCGAGCAGCGGCGCGGACGCATCGCTCAAGAACTCCGACTGCGCGCGGAAAGCGGCCACTATCTGTGGTTCGCGCTGCGCGCGCGCCCCGTCGTCGGCACCGACGGCGAAGTGCTGCGCGTCGTCGGCACCCTCACCGACATCACCGAACTCAAGATCGCCGAGGAGCGGGTGCTGCACGACGCCGTGCACGACAACCTCACGGGTCTGCCGAACCGCGAATTGTTCCTCGACCGCCTGGACGCCGCCCTCGCCTTCGCCCGCGTCGACGAGCAAATCCGCCCGACCGTCATCGTCATCGATCTCGACCGCTTCAAGCAGGTGAACACGAGCGTCGGCCTCACCGTCGGCGATTCGATGCTGCTCACCATCGCGCGCCGGCTCGGCCGCCTGTTGAAGCCGCAGGACACGCTCGCGCGCATCGCCGGCGACCAGTTCGGCATGATCCTCATTTCCGAGCGCGAGCCCGAGCGCATCACCGCCTTCGCCGACACCATTCGCCGCTCGTTGCGCGCGCCCATCGGCTTCGGCGCGCGCCAGATCTTCCTCACCGCCTCGATCGGCCTCGTGCTCATCGACAGCCAAGCGCGCACGCGCGAGGAGGCGCTGAAGGACGCGGAGCTCGCGATGTATTCCGCCAAGCAGCAGGGCGCCGACCGCATCGAGGTGTTCAAACCCGCCATGCGCTCGCAGAAGATCGACCAGCTCACGCTCGAATCGGATCTCCGGCGCGCGCTCGAGCGCGACGAAGTCTCGATCCTCTATCAGCCGATCATCCGCCTGGAGGACCGCACCGTCGCTGGCTTCGAGGCGCTATTGCGCTGGAACCATCCGCGGCTCGGCCGCATCGGCCCCGCCGAGTTCATTCCGATCGCGGAGGAGACCGGCCTCATCGTCGACCTCGGCCATTTCGTGCTGGAGCGCGCCGCGCGCCAGCTCGCCGTCTGGCAGCGCGCGATGCCGAACGCCCGCCGCCCGATCTTCATGAGCGTGAACGTCTCCTCGCGCCAGCTTCTGCGCCACGATCTCATCCAGGACATCAAGGGCGTGCTTTCGCGGAACGTCTTGGCCCCGGGCACCTTCAAGCTCGAAATCACCGAATCGCTGGTGATGGAAAATCCGGAGCTTGCGGCGCAGATGCTCGCCCGCATCAAGGAGCTCGGCGCCGGCCTTTCGCTCGACGATTTCGGCACCGGCTATTCCTCGCTCGCTTATCTGCAGCGGTTTCCCTTCGACACGATCAAGATCGACCAGCAATTCGTGCGCGGATCCGGCGCGCGGCGGCGCGCGGCCCGTCATCCTGCGCTCGATCATCGCGCTTGCCCACGATCTCCACATGGAAGTCGTCGCCGAGGGCGCCGAGACCGATTCCGACGCGGTCGAACTTTTCCAGCTCGGCTGCCACTTCGCGCAGGGTTATGTGTTCGGCGAACCGATGACGGCGGAAGAAGCGCGCCAGTTGATCGCGCCGACGCCGAAACCCGAGCGGCGGCTCGCGGCAAGAGCGAGTTAAGGCGCGGATCAGGCGTGACCGGCGTCGGACGACAGCTTGGCCGGATCGATACCGATCTTGCGTAGCGCGCTTGCGTATTTCAATTCCGGGCGCGTGGCGAAAACGAGATCGGGGTCGGCCTCGCAATTGAGCCAGCCGTTTGCGTGAATCTCGCTCTCCAGCTGCCCCGGCGCCCAGCCCGCGTAGCCGAGCGCGAGCACCGCGCTCTGCGGCCCCTGCCCGCGCGCAATCGCCTTCAGGATATCGAGCGTCGCGGTGAGGCAAATTCCGTTGTCGATGGGAAGCGTCGAGTTCTCGATGAAAAAGTCGGCGGAATGAAGCACGAAGCCCCGTCCGGTTTCGACCGGGCCGCCCTTCAAGACCTTCACCTCGCCCGCGCGCGAGGGCAACTCGATGAGCTTGTTGTCGGGAATGACCTCGAGCTGCACAAGAAGATCGCCGAAGTCGATATGCGGCGCCGGCTGGTTGATCACGATCCCCATCGCGCCTTCCGAAGAGTGGGCGCAGAGATAAATCACGGTGCGGGAAAAGCGGTCGTCGCGGATCGTGGGCATCGCGACCAGAATTTGGCCGTCGAGATAGCCGGGTTTTTTGCCCTTGCCGGCTTCAAGGTGAGTGCGGCCGATCCGCATGGTGCGAATCTAGCGCGACATTGCGGCAATGCAAATCCGCGACAGCTGCCTTAATTCTTCACGCGAACGTGCTTGGGCTTTGAGCCAGCATTGTAGTCTAGGAAGCCCATGGCCCGATCTGCCTTATTTCTCTTCATCGCGCTCGCCGCCGGCGCTTGGCTGTCGCCGGCGTACGCCCTCGAATCGCCCTGGGTCTTGGGCGCGCAGGCCGACGCGCGGCTGCTCGCCGACCATGGAGGCGAACGCCCCGCTTCGCGCCGGCGTCGAGATCAGGCTGAAAGCCGGATGGAAGACCTATTGGCGCTATCCGGGCGATGCGGGCGTGCCGCCGCGCTTCGACTGGTCCGGCTCTGAAAATCTCGCCGCCATCGAGGTCAAATGGCCGGCGCCCGAGCGTTTCGTTGACGAAAGCGGCGCCAAATCGATCGGCTATCACGGCGATATCGTCTTCCCCCTCGTCGTCCGCCCGGCCGATCCCGCGCGTCCCGTCAGGCTGAAGCTCAAGCTCGATTTCGCCGTTTGCGAGAAGCTTTGCGTTCCGGCCGACGCGGAACTGCTGTTGGAGATCCCCGCCGGCGAGAGCGCTTCCCTGGGTTTGCTCGATCAGATCCGTGCAACGCGTGCCGCCGCGCGTCTCGCTCGGCGAAAATACCGCTGGCTTATCGATCACCCGCGTGAGCCTCGAGCGTGGCGTCACGCCGCGCGCGCTCGTCGAAGCATCGGCGCCCGCCGGCTCGTTCGATCTTTTCGCCGAGGGGCCGGACGATCGCTGGGCGCTGCCGCTCCCCGAAAAGATCGAATCGAAGGACGGCAAGCTCCGCTTTCGGCTCGTCATCGACGGCGCCCCGCCCGGCGGGCCGCCCATTCCGCCGAAGCTCATCCTCACGCTGGCCGCCGGCGATAGGGCGATCGAGGTCGAGGCCCCGCTCGACTAAACCGCGCGCTCGAATAGGATGGGCCTTGCGGGGTTCAAACGACTATCGGTGCCGATCAAGGAGAGGGCGAGAACGATGACCATCAAAGTGGGCGATAAAATTCCCGATGCGACCTTCCGCATGATGACGGCCGATGGGCCGCAACCGCGCACGACGGCGGACATTTTCAAGGGCAAGAAGGTCGTGCTGATCGGCATGCCCGGCGCCTTCACCCCCACCTGTCATCGCAATCATCTGCCCGGATTTCGTCGACAAGGCCGGCGAGTTCCACAAGAAGGGCGTCAATACGATCGCGGTCACCACCACCAACGATCATTTCGTCATGAGCGCCTGGTCGAAAGTGGCGGGGGCCGACGGCAAGGTCGATTTCCTCGCCGACGGCAATGGCGAGTTCGCCAAGGCCATCGGCTTGAATTACGACGGCTCCGAGCGCGGCATGGGCGGCGTGCGCTCGCGGCGCTACTCGATGCTCGTCGACGATGGCGTCGTGAAGGTGCTCAATATCGAGGAAAATGCCGGCAAGGCCGAGACCACCAGCGCCGACAATCTGATGAAGGTGCTTTGACGCGCACGCGCCCCGCGATCAGGCGATAATGTCGGGGAACAGCTGGTCCTCGATTCGGTTGATCTGGTCCTTGAGCTGCAATTTGCGCTTCTTCAGGCGCTGAATCTGCAGCCGGTCGTAGCTGGGAGCGCTCAGCATCGCCTCGATCGCCGCGTCGAGATCGCGGTGCTCCTGTTTCAGCCGCTCGAGGTCGGCGGAAAGCTGGCGTTCTTCCTCGCTGTTCATGGCCCTGCGATGCGTGTCCGGCCCGGCTTACCCGGACGCCCGGAGTATTGCCCTAAAATCTCGAGGCGGGTAGTGGATTTCGGCGCTGCAATGGCCGTCCATGATCGACTTCGGTCGAGCGTCATGGCACAATCCTCCTCAGTTGAGCGTCGGAATCCTGAACCGGAGGGTCTTACCCCATGTCCATTCAGGCGGATCTTGTCGAACTCGAGCAATTGCACCGGGCTCTGGAGCGGGAAATCGAAGAAGAACTCGCCCATCCCGGATCGGACGATCTCAAATTGGCTGAACTGAAGCGGCGCAAGCTGCAACTGAAGGACCGCATCGAACGGTTAAAACACGAAACGAGCGCCACCGTTCACTAAAAAAATCTTCTCGCGCATTCTATCGCACCGCCGGCTTCAAACGCCGGCGGTTTTGTTTTTGGCAAGGTCGGCGCGAATCGCACGCGCGGTAACCTCAATTCTTATCGCTAACGGGTAGGGCTAACGCGCGAACCCGCAACACTTGAAATAAATTTTCGAATAAACCTCGCGCAACTCGTTGAGTTGGAGTTGACGATGTTGCGTATCGGCGTTCCGGCGGCGATTCGAGCCGCGCAAAAAATCGATCACGCGATCGTTCGATTCGATCCTCCGCGCGAACAAGCGCGGCGGCCGAATCCATCTTCGCCTCATCGAGCAAATCCCAAGCAACCCAGGAGGCCGCGCCGCGCGAGCAGCACGGGTCTCGTTTCGAAAGAGGATGGTGCGAGATGAAGACGAAGAAACTGATCGCGGCGACGCTCGCCGCAAGCATGGCCGTGGCGGCGGTGCCCACCGCGAGCTATGCCGTTCACGGCTGCGCCTGTCGTCCGCGGACCCGTGTTCGGCGGCTGCGAGCTTCCCGTGGCCGATTTTCGCCTGCGCCGGCGGAATCATCACGTCCGCGCTCGTCGCGAACGCTCGCGACAATCGCGAGCTGACGGCGCCCGAGGCTTGGACCTGCGGCATCCTGTTCTGGTTCGCGCAGCCGAAGAAGAAGGCACTAAGCTTCGCTAGAAGTCTTCGAATTCCGGCCCGCGCCGCACAAACGGCGCGGGTTTTATTTTTCCCACCAGTATTGAGTGTTGCCAGCAGAATCGCACGCCGCTAGCGTTGCGCGGGCTACATTCAGGAACCGGGGGGAACATGAAGAAATTGCACATTCGGCCTGGCCATCGATTGCCATCGCTACGCCGCAGGCGTCCGCGCAGATATGCGCAGGGGCGTCATTGCGCCGCCTCGTCGCGAACTTTAAAGACAACCGGGAGCTCACGAGCAAGGAGGCCGCGACCTGCGGCTTGCTCTTGGGCAACGACAAGGCCAACGAGAAACCCGCCAAGGCAAGAAAAATCCCAAGCCCAGCTAAATTCGGGAATTCGGAAATGAGCCCGCGCACCGATCTCGGGTTTACTCGAGATCGGTCATTAAAATAACGTCGCTATAGCCGCGTTTCGCCTTGCTGACTAAACCGCCTTCGCCATCTCGCGCAGCTTGAACTTCTGGATCTTGCCGGTCGAGGTCTTCGGCAATTCGGCGAAGACCACGTGCTTCGGGCATTTGTAGCCCGCGAGATTCTTCCGGCAGTGCGCGATCAATTCGTCCGGCGTCGCCTTGGCGCCGGGCTTCAGCTCGATGAAGGCGCAGGGCGTCTCGCCCCATTTGTCGTCGGGCCGCGCCACCACCGCCGCCGCCTGCACCGCCGGATGCTTGTAGAGCGCATCCTCGACCTCGATCGACGAGATGTTCTCGCCGCCCGAGATGATGATGTCCTTCGAGCGGTCCTTGAGCTGGATATAGCCGTCGGGATGCCGCACGCCGAGATCGCCGGAATGAAACCAGCCGCCGGCGAAGGCCTTTTCGCTCGACGACTTGTTCTTGAGGTAGCCCTTCATCACGACATTGCCGCGGAACATCACCTCGCCCATCGTCTCGCCGTCGCGCGGCACCGGCTTCATCGTCTCGGGGTCGATCACGTCGAGGTCCTCGAGCGCGCCGTAGCGCACGCCCTGGCGCGCCTTCTTCGCGGCCTGCTCGGCGGGCGCGAGCCTATCCCATTCCGCGTGCCAGTCGTTCACCACCGCCGGGCCGTAGGTTTCGGTCAGGCCATAGAGATGCGTGACGTTGAAGCCCGCGCCCTTCATCGCCGCGAGCACGGCTTCGGGCGGCGGCGCGGCCGCGGTGAAGAATTCGACCACGTGCGGCAGCGGCTTCTTTTCGTTTTCGGGCGCGTTCAGGAGCGTCGCCATCACGATCGGCGCGCCGCAGAGATGCGTGACCTTGTGGGCCGCGATCGCCTCGTACATCGCCGCCGCCCGCACCTGGCGCAGGCACACATGCGTTCCGGCCGCGACCGAGATCGACCACGGGAAGCACCAGCCGTTGCAGTGGAACATCGGCAGCGTCCACAGATAGACCGGATGCTTCTTCATCCCGCAGGTGACGACGTTGCCGACCGCCAACAGCGCCGCGCCGCGGTGGTGATAGACGACGCCCTTCGGATCGCCGGTGGTGCCGGAGGTGTAGTTGAGCGAGATCGCGTCCCATTCGTCGCCGGGCGCGGCGCGCACGTAGTTCTCGTCGCCCTGCTTGAGAAATTCCTCGTATTCGAGCGCGCCGATGCGCTCGCCCTCGCCGGCATATTCGGGGTCGTCGTAATCGATCACCAAGGGTTTCGCTTTCGCCGCCGCCAGCGCCGGTTTCATGATCTTGGAAAATTCGCGGTCGGTGATGACGACCTTGGCCTCGCCATGGTCGAGCGAGAAGGCGATGATCGGCGCATCGAGCCGCGTGTTGAGCGTGTTGAGCACGGCGCCGGTCATCGGCACGCCGTAGTGGCATTCCAGCATCGCCGGCGTGTTGGCGAGGAAGACCGCGACGGTGTCGCCGCGTTTGATCCCGCGCTTGGCAAGCGCCGAGGCGAGCCGCTGCGAGCGCGCGTAGAAATCGCGATAGTTGCGGCGCAGCTTGCCGTGGATGATCGCCGCATGATCCGGAAACACCGCCGCCGCGCGCTCGAGATAGGAGAGCGGCGTCAGCGGCTGGAAGTTCGCCGGATTGCGGTCGAGATCGGTGTCGTAGCGCGCTTTTCGTCACAGGCTCCCCCTCGGTCTAGCGTGCGGAACGCTAGCGTTCCGGCGCGCCGGCCTCAAGCGCCGGCGAGGAACGGGCCCGCCGGCGCATAGCGGAAATGATAATCTCCCCGCCCTGTGCAAAGCGCGCCCGCCGCCGCACAATCGAAAGAAGGCGAGGATGACGCCGGGGAGGATGCCATGGATGCCAAGACCAAGAGCCGCTACCCGGAGATCTACGCGCGTTCGCTAGCGCGACCCGGAGGGATTCTGGGCGAGCAGGCGGAAGCGATCGACTGGATCGAGAAGCCGAAGAAGGTCTTCGACAAGACCGCCGGCGTCTATGGCCGCTGGTTCGCGGGCGGCGTGTGCAACACCTGCTTGAACGCCGTCGACCGCCATGTGAAGGCGGGGCGCGGCAAGCAGGCGGCCTTCATCTACGACAGCCCCGTCTCCAACACCAAGCGCACCATCACCTATGCCGAATTGCTCGACGAGGTGAAGGCGTTCGCCGCCATGCTGCGCGACTTCGGCGTCCGGCAGGGCGATCGCGTCATTCTCTACATGCCGATGGTGCCCGAAGCCCTGGTGGCGATGCTCGCCTGCGCGCGCATCGGCGCCATCCATTCGGTCGTGTTCGGCGGCTTCGCGCCGAAGGAGCTGGCGACGCGGATCAACGACGCCGAGCCAAAGCTGATCCTGACGGCCTCTTGCGGCATCGAGCCGGGCCGCATCGTCGCCTACAAGCCGCTGTTGGACGAGGCGATCAAGATGGCGAAGTCGAAGCCGGAGGCCGTGATCCTCCTGCAACGCCCGCAAGCGGAAGCGCCGATGATCTCCGGCCGCGACCACGACTGGGCATCGCTGCGCGCCGCGGCGCTCCGCGACGGCAAGAGCGCCGATTGCGTGCCGTGCGCTCGCCACCGACCCGCTCTACATTCTCTACACCTCCGGCACGACCGGAATCCCCAAGGGCGTCGTGCGCGACCATGGCGGCCACATGGTCGCGCTCAAATGGTCGATGAACGGCGTCTACGGCATTCAGCCCGGCGAAACGTGGTGGACCGCCTCCGACATCGGCTGGGTCGTCGGCCACTCCTACATCGTCTATGCGCCGCTCCTGCACGGCTGCACCTCGGTCGTCTACGAAGGCAAGCCCGTGGGCACGCCCGACGCCGGCGCCTTCTGGCGCGTGATCTCCGAGCACGGCGCGGTGGCGCTTTTCACCGCGCCGACCGCCTTCCGCGCCATCAAGAAGGACGACCCGCAAGGCAAGCATGTCGCCGGCAAGAACCTGTCGAAATTCCGCACGCTGTTCCTGGCCGGCGAGCGCGCCGACCCCGACACGATCAAATGGGCCGAGAACATCTTGAAGGTCCCGGTGATCGATCACTGGTGGCAGACCGAGACCGGCTGGGCGATCGCCGGCAATCCGATGGGCCTCGGCGCGCTGCCGGTGAAATACGGCTCGCCCACCGTGCCGATGCCCGGCTACGACGTGAGGATCGTCGACGAGCAAACGAAAGAGGTGCCCACCGGCAAGATGGGCTCGATCGTGGTGAAGCTGCCGCTGCCGCCCTCCTGCCTGCCGACGCTGTGGCAGCAGGACGAGCGCTTCAAGGAAAGCTACCTCACGGAATTTCCCGGCCACTACAAGACCGCCGACGCCGGCTTCAAGGACGAGGACGGCTATCTCTTCATCATGGGCCGCACCGACGACATCATCAACGTCGCCGGGCACCGGCTCTCGACCGGCGGCATGGAGGAGGTGCTGTCGTCGCATCCCGACGTCGCCGAATGCGCGGTGATCGGCGTCGCCGACGAGTTAAAGGGCGAGGTGCCGTGCGGCTTCATCGTGCTGAAGTCGGGCGTCGACCAAGCCCTCCGCCGAGATCGAGAAGGAGATCGTCGCGCTCGTGCGCGAGCAAGATCGGCCCGGTCGCCGCCTTCAAGCTCGCGATTACCGTCAACCGCCTGCCGAAGACGCGCTCCGGCAAGATCCTGCGCGGCACCATGAAGAAGATCGCCGACAAGGAGCCGTGGACCATGCCCGCGACCATCGACGATCCAGCGATCCTCGACGAGATCGGGGCGGCGCTGAAGGGGCGCGGGTACGGAGGCTGAGCCCTTCACCTCTCCCCGTCCCTACGGGAAGAGGTCGGCGTGCGCAGCACGCCGGGTGAGGGGCAACAACAGACGCGCAGTACTAGGCTTATAATCGCCCCTCACCCCGACCCTCTCCCCCAAGCGGAGAGAGGGAGTGAGGAACAATTATGGCCAGACTCTGCCGGCAAAATCGCCATCGTCACCGGCGCCGCGCGCGGCATCGGGCTCGCTTGCGCCAAACGCTTCATTGCCGAGGGCGCCCACGTCGTGCTCGCCGATATCGACGAGCGCGAAGGGCTGCGGCCGAAGCAAACGTCTCGGCAACGCGGCGCGCTTCGTGCGTTGCGACGTGGGCGAGGCGAAGGACGCGGCAAATCTGATCGCCGAAGCTTGCAAAGCCTTCGGCGGCGACATCGACGTGCTCGTGAACAATGCCGGCATCGTTCATGGCGCCGATTTTATCGATCTGAAGGAGTCCGATTTCGACCGCGTGTTGCGCGTGAACCTCAAAGGCGGCTTTCTCGTCGGCCAGCTCGCCGCGCGAAAAATGGTCGCACAGGTAAAGGCAGGGAAGAAGCCTGGCGCGATCGTCAACATGGCCTCGATCAATTCGACGGTCGCGATCGCGAACCAGGTGCCCTATTCCGTCTCCAAGGGCGGGCTTCTGCAGCTCACGCGCACGATGGCGCTCTCGCTCGCGCCTCACGGCATTCGCGTGAACGCGATCGGTCCGGGATCGATCATGACGGAAATTCTGTCGGCGGTCGCGACCGATGCCGAGGCGAAGCGGCGAATTCTCTCGCGCACGCCGCTCGGCCGCATCGGCGAGCCGGACGAGGTCGCTTCCGTCGCGGCTTTCCTTGCCTCCGACGACGCGAGCTACATCACGGGTGAGATTATTTACGTCGACGGCGGCCGGCTCGCGCTCAATTACACCGTGCCGGTAAAGGACGCATAGGCTTGTCATTCGGCTGAGGCGCGAGCGCCGAGAGCCGGAATCATAACCTCCATGGTCCAACTTTTTCGCCGGCGTTTATGGATTCGGGTTCGTGGGCTTCGCCCAGCACACTCGCCCTTCTTCGATCCGCCGAGCTTGGCGAACACCAACTCCACGTCGACCGGCGCTTCCTTCTGCGGCCGGCCGCTTTCGGCTTCGCGCTCGGCGGCGGCGGCGGCCGCGGCTTCCGCGCGCGCGGTCGTTTCCGAAGCCGGCAACAGCGTCGTGTGCTGCTCCTCGACCTTGACGGGTTTTTCCTTCGCCGCGCGCGCCACCTCGTGATCGAGCTCGATCTGCGAGCAAAGGCCGAGCGTCACCGGATCGAGCGGCTGCAGCGTCGCCGCGTTCCAATGCGTGCGGCTCCGCACCGATTCGATCGTCGACTTGGTGGTGCCGACGAGCCGCATGATCTGCGCGTCCTTCAGCTCCGGATGATTGCGCACGAGCCACAGAATTGCGTTCGGCCGGTCCTGGCGCTTCGACACCGGCGTGTAGCGCGGGCCCTTTTTCTTGGGCTTCGCCTCGGGCAGCGCCACCCGCTTCTCCGAAGCCTTGAGCTTGTGGCTGGGATCCTTCTGCGCCTCGTCGATCTCCTCGCGCGTGAGCTGGCTGGTGGTGATCGGGTCGAGGCCCTTGATTCCCTGCGCCACCTCGCCGTCGGCGATGCCCTTCACTTCCAGCGGATGCAGTTTGCAGAAATCGGCGATCTGCTCGAAGGTGAGCGTGGTGTTTTCGACGAGCCAAACGGCGGTCGCTTTGGGCATCAGGGGGGCTTCGGCCATGGCAGAATCTCTTGAATCGGGCTTGTGCTAAGGGTTTTCGCGCTCCGCCCGTTCTTTCGGACGGAGCCTCGGTTATCCTCGAATTCACCGGGGTTGGCCGTTATATAGGGTGATCGAAGCCCGGACGCAAATCGATGCCCATGAATTCGCTTGCTAATCCGCCCGCCGCCGAAAAACCGCCGCTGCGCGTCCTGTTGTGCGCGCCGCGCGGCTTTTGCGCGGGCGTGGTGCGGGCGATCGACGCGGTCGAGCGCGCGCTCGAAAAATACGGCGCGCCGGTCTATGTCCGCCACGAAATCGTTCACAACAAATACGTGGTCGAATCGTTGCGCCAAAAGGGCGCGGTGTTCGTCGAGGAACTCGACGAGGTGCCGGATGGCGACCGGCCGGTGATCTTCTCCGCCCACGGCGTGCCGAAGGCCGTGCCCGAGGAAGCCGGCGCGCCGGAAGCTGTTCGCGATCGACGCCACCTGCCCGCTCGTCACCAAGGTCCACCGCGAGGCGATGGTGCATTTCAAGCGCGGGCGCGAGATCGTGCTGATCGGCCATGCCGGCCATCCCGAGGTGATCGGCACCATGGGCCAGCTTCCCGCCGGGCGCGGTGGTTCTGATCGAAACCGCGCGCGATGCGCGCGCGTATCAACCGCGCGATGCGCAACAACTCGCCTACGTCACGCAAACCACGCTTTCGATCGACGACACCGCCGAAATCGGTCGCGATCCTGCGCGCGCGCTTTCCCGCCATCGTCGGTCCGCACAAGGAAGACATCTGCTACGCCACCACCAACCGCCAGGAAGCGGTGAAGCGCGTGGCGCCGCAGGTCGACGCCATGATCGTCGTCGGCGCGCCCAACAGCTCCAACTCGCAGCGCCTTTGCGAGGTCGCCGAGCGCGCGGGCTGCGCGAAAACCGCGCTCGTGCAACGCGCCGCCGATATCGACTGGCCGGCGTTCGAAAAGATCGCAAGCCTCGGCCTCGCCGCCGGCGCCTCGGCGCCCGAAGTACTGGTCGAGGAGATCATCGCCGCCTTCGCCGCGCGCTACGACGTTGCGCGTCGAAAACGTTTCCGGCCCCGCCGAGGATGTCTTCTTTCCGCTTCCGCGCGAGTTGCGCGAAGATGCCGCGGAGTGAGCGCGATGGACGAGTCCGCATTCTCACCATCGGCCACTCGAACCATCCGATCGAGCAGTTCATCGCGCTCGCGCAAGGCGCGGGCGTGAGCGCCATCGCCGACGTGCGCTCGTTTCCCGTTTCGCGCTACGCGCCGCAGTTCAACAAGCGATGCGCTGGCGAAATCGCTTGAAAAAAACGGTATCGCTTATCTTTATTGCGGCAAGGAATTGGGCGGCCGTGCGCGCGAAAATCCTTCAACGCCTGAAAGCTTGCGCGCAGGGGCTGAACCGCGTCGTCGCCGAAAGCGCGCGCCATCGCATCGCACTGATGTGCGCGGAACGCGATCCGCTCGATTGCCATCGCCTGCATGCTCGCGCGCGCGCTCGTCGAGCGCGGCGTCGCCGTCGGCCATATCCTCGTCTCCGGCGAGATCGCGAACCAGCACGCATATCGAGAACCGCCTGCTTGCGCGCGAGGGGCTTGCCGGCGACGACCTCTTCTCGCGCGAGGTGAGGCTTCGCGACGCCTATCGCGCCCGCCGCGGCCACCGGCCCGCGCGCGCCGATCTCGGGTTTACCCGAGATCGGCATGAAACAGACACAAGTCGGAAACATCGACTTGTGGAGCCGAGTGAGCGATTCATGGCCGTCTATACCCATGTCGACGAGGAGGAACTCGAAAAATTTCTCGTGGGCTACGATCTCGGCACCGTGATGTCCTTCAAGGGCATTGCCGAGGGCGTCGAGAACACCAATTATCTGCTGCACACCGAGCGCGGCTATTTCATCCTGACGCTCTACGAAAAACGCGTTGCCGCCGCCGACCTGCCCTTTTTCATCGGCCTGATGGAGCATCTCGCCGCGCGCGGCATCAATTGCCCGCAGCCGGTGAAGAATCGCAAGGGCAACGCCCTCGGCGAGCTTGCGGGCCGGCCGGCGACGATCGTTACGTTTCTCGAAGGCGTTTGGCTGCGCCGCCCGCATGCGCATCCACTGCGCCGCGCTCGGCCGCGCGATGGCCGAACTGCATCAGGCCGGCGCGAGCTTCAAGCTGCGCCGCGACAACGCGCTCGGGCTCGAGGGTTGGAAAAATCTCGCGCTCGTGGCCGCGCCGCGCGCCGACGAAGTGGCGCCGGGTCTCGCGCAGCTGATCGTCGATGAACTCGCCCATGTCGAAAAGAATTGGCCGCGCGCGCTGCCCGCCGGCGTCATCCACGCCGATCTCTTCCCCGATAACGTTTTCTTCCTCGGGGGCAAGCTTTCGGGCCTGATCGATTTTTATTTCGCCTGCAACGACCTCTTCGCTTACGAAATCGCGATTTGTCTCAATGCCTGGTGCTTCGAAATCGACGGCTCGTTCAATGTCACCAAGGGCCAGCGCATTGTTCTCGGGCTATAGCAGCGTACGCAAGCTCGAGCGGAGCGAGGTGGAGGCGCTGCCGCTGCTTGCGCGCGGCGCGGCGCTCCGCATTCTGCTGACCCGCACCGTCGACTGGCTCAACGTTCCGCCCGGTGCGCTCGTGCGTCCGAAAGACCCGCTCGAATATCTGAAAAAACTCCGCTTCCACCGCCGCATCGACCATGCGCGCGATTACGGGCTCGCCGCATGAGCCGCGTCGATCATCCATACCGATGGCGCCTGCTCCGGCAATCCGGGCCCGGGCGGCTGGGGCGCGATCATTCGCGACGGCGACAAGATCACCGAGATGAAGGGCGGCGAGGCCGCGACCACCAACAACCGCATGGAATTGCTCGCGGCGATCTCCGCGCTCGAAGCGCTGCCCGACGCGCACCCCGGCGGAATTGCACACCGATTCGCAGTATCTGCGCGACGGCATTACCCAGTGGATGCATAATTGGAAGAAAAACGGCTGGCGCACCAGCGACAAGAAGCCGGTCAAGAATGTCGATTTGTGGAAGCAGCTCGAGGCCGCCGCCGAGCGCCACCAAATCGCCTGGCATTGGGTGCGCGGCCATGTCGGGCATGACGAGAACGAGCGCGCCGACGAGCTTGCGCGCGAGGGCATGCAGCCGTTTCTCAAGCGCTAGCCGCTAAATTCGCCGCTCGCGCTTCCTCGCATACATCGCCGCATCCGCGCGCGCGAGCGCGGCCGCGGCCGTGTCGCCGGGCGCGAGCATGGTGAAGCCGACGGAAAGACCGAGCTTGAAGCGCTTGCCGGACTGCTCGAACGGCGAAGCCGCGATCAGATCCTCGATCGCGCGCGCTTTCGCCTCGGCCTGATCCGCGCGCAAATTCCAAAGCAGCACCACGATCTCGTCGCCGCCGATGCGCGCGACCACGTCGGACGCGCGCACATGCCCCGAAATCAACCGCGCCAAGCGGCCGAGCGCCCAATCCCCTGCCGCGTGGCCGTGGCGGTCGTTCACCGCCTTGAAACCGTCGAGATCGAGAAACAAGAGCGCCGCCGTCGCGCCGTAGCGCTGGACATAGGCGAGCGCGCGTTCAAGCGCCCGCTGGAAGCCGCGCCGGTTGAGGAGACCGGTCAGCGGATCCTCGTCGACGCGCAACTCAAGCTCCGCTACACGCGCACGCGCTCGCGCCAGCTCCTCCTTGAGCGCGTCTAACTCGGCCGCGAGCCGCATCGGCAAGGCGCGCGGCTTTGCCCTCGGTTTCGATGTCGGCGGCGCCATGTTCGGCTCGGTCGGCGCGCGCCGCGCACGAACGCGCTTTTCACCCGGCGGTTTCCGGCGCGCATTCCGCACGCGGCCACGGTTCATCGAATTAACCCCATTCCCTGCTAGTGCCCCGAACCCGAAGTTCGCACACACCTCGCCGCAAGCGCGGTTGCGAACTTCGGGTTCAAAGGGGCACTAGAATCATAGAGTTGCTAGTGTCCCTATAATTCCGAAGCTCGTATGGGAGTGTGCCGGGAGGGCTTACGAACTTCGGAATCGGGACACTAGTTGAAGCCTCGCTTGCCAGCACCCCTTCCACTCCTATAATCCGCTGCTTTCTTGCGCCAGGGGGTGCCAAAGAATGCCCGCAGGAAAGCGGCCGGTCGCGATCGTCATGGGTAGCCAATCCGACTGGGAGACGCTTCGCTTCACGGCGGCGGCGCTCGACGAGCTCGGCATCGGCTACGAGAGCTTGATCGTGTCGGCGCATCGCACACCCGAGCGCCTGTTCAAATTCGCCAAGTCCGCGCGCAAGAACGGCTTCAAGGTCGTGATCGCCGGCGCCGGTGGTGCCGCGCATCTGCCCGGCATGACCGCCTCGCTCACCTCGCTTCCCGTGTTCGGCGTGCCCATGAACACGACGGCGCTCGAGGGCAAGGACAGTCTTCTCTCCATCATGCAAATGCCGGCCGGCGTTCCGGTCGGCACGCTCGCCATCGGCAAGCCCGGGGCGATCAACGCCGCCCTGCTCGCTGCCGCGGTGCTCGCGCTCTCCGACACGAAGCTCGCCAAGCGTCTCGATCAATTCCGCAGCCGCCAGACCGCTTCGGTCGGCAAACGCCCGAAGAACTGACGGGGAGCCATGGCCGCCAATTTGCCCGCGCTCAAGCCGGGATCGACGCTCGGCATTCTCGGCGGCGGCCAGCTCGGCCGCATGCTCGCGCTCGCCGCCGCGCGGCTAGGCATCCGCTGCCACGTCTATTCGCCGGAACCCGAATTCCTGCGCCTTCGACGTCGCCAGCGAAAAAACCTGCGCCCCCTATGACGACGACAATTGCGCTCACGCGCTTCGCCAAAAGCGTCGATCTCATCACCTACGAGTTCGAGAACGTGCCCGCCGAGACTGCGGACTTTCTCGTCACCAACCGCAGCGTCGTCTTGCCGGATCCCGCCATTCTCGCGACGACGCAGGACCGGCTCGCGGAAAAAAACTTCCTCATCGATTTTGGCATCGGCACCGCGCCGTTCGCGGAAATCGGCTCCGAGGTCGATGTCTCCGTCGCCGTCGTGCAGATCGAGCCGCCCGCCGTGCTCAAGACGCGACGGCTCGGCTACGACGGCAAGGGCCAGGTGCTGGTCAGAGGAGACGGCGACGCGGCCGCGGCCTGGAAGGAGCTGGGAGAAGTTCCGGCGATTCTCGAGGACTTCATCGAGTTCGAGCGCGAGATTTCCGTCATCGCCGCGCGCGGGCGCGACGGCAGCTTCGCGGCCTACGACCCGATCGAGAACATCCATCGCGATCACATCCTGCACCGCTCGCTGGTGCCGGCCGCCGTGCCTGCCGCTGTCGCCAAGGAGGCGGTCGGCATTGCCCGGAAAATTGCCGACGAGCTTTCCTATATCGGCGTGCTTACGGTCGAGATGTTCGTTGTCGAGAAAGACGGCAAGCATCACCTGCTCGTCAACGAAATCGCGCCGCGCGTGCACAATTCCGGACATTGGACGATCGACGGCGCGAGCGTGAGCCAGTTCGAACAGCATGTCCGCGCGATCGCCGGCTGGCCGCTCGCCAAGCCGCGCCGCCTCGGCAAGATCGAAATGACGAACCTGATCGGCGATGAAATCGACGGCTGGAAGAAGTTCCTCGCCGAGCCCGGCGCTACCCTGCACGTTTATGGCAAGCGCGAGACGCGGCCGGGGCGCAAGATGGGGCATGTAACGAGGGTGAAAGTAGAGAAATAATTAGCGCCCCGCACGAGCCGCCACCGACGTTTCCCGGTAGGGGCCGATATCGGACCGTGGTGGACTTTCCCGGTCTTTTCTGGTACGCACCGCGCGCTCGGTGAGGCTCGCCGCTTTTGCCGCGGGATGCTCAGCCGAACCACGCCTAAACTTGAAAAGAGGAAGACACGTGCAGGTTCTCGTTCGCGACAACAACGTCGACCAGGCCCTCAAGGCGCTCAAGAAGAAAATGCAGCGCGAGGGCATTTTCCGCGAGATGAAGCTGCGCGGTCACTACGAAAAGCCCTCCGAAAAGCGCGCCCGCGAGAAGGCGGAAGCGATCAGGCGCGCGCGTAAGCTCGCGCGCAAGCGCGCCCAGCGCGAGGGGCTTCTACCCTCGAAGCCCAAGATCGTGCCCGGCGCGACCGGTGGCCGCGGCGGCAGGCCCGGCGGCTTTGGCGGCGGCGGCGGCTTCGGCGGCGGTGGTGGTTATGGCGGCGGCGGGGGCGGCGGCGGCTTCGGCGGCGGAGGTGGTTATGGTGGTGGTAGCGGCTCGCACCGCTGATCGGCGAATTCACACGATTATCAAGCGCGGGCAGGCTCGACCCCTGGCCCGCGTTTTTATTTCTATTTCAGCGACTCGGCGAGAAAGCTCTGGATGATATCGAGCGCGCCGTTTTGATCGAGATCGACATGGCCGCCTTCGGGAAAGCGCACGAATTTCTTTGGCGCACGGATGAGGGCATAGAGCCGCTCGCCATATTCGATCGGCACCACGCGGTCGCGCTCGCCATGGATGACGAGCACAGGAACGTTGACGCGGCCGACGCGCTCGTCCGAGCGATAGCGGTCCTTGAGCAGAAGCCATACCGGCAGGAACGGATAGGCAGCGGCGGCGACATCGATGATCGAGGTATAGGGCGCTTGCAAGAGGACGCGCGCCACCGGCTTTTCCCCCGCCAGCCAGATCGCAACGCCAGTACCGAGCGATTCGCCGAACACTGCGATCCGTTGCGCCGGATAGCGTGCAACCGCGAACGCATAAGCGGCAGCGGCGTCGGCGAGAAGCCCTTCTTCGGTCGGACTTCCGCTCGAGCCGCCGTAGCCGCGATAGGACAGCGCCACGAGCCCGTTGCCGTTCGCGATCAAACCGCGAAAGCGGCGGACGCGATGAACCAGTGCGCCGCCATTGCCGTGGAAGTAGAGAACCACGGGCCTTCCTTCCGCCGCCGGCACGTACCAGGCGACCAGCTTTTCGCCGTCGGCCGTGTCAATGACGATCTCTTCGGCTTCGGGAAGACCCGCCTGGGCGGGCGGCGTACGTGTCCGGTCCGGGAAATACATCAGCGCCCGCTGCGCGAAATAGGCGAGTGCCACCATCGCGCCGTAGCCGACCAACAGGAACAGGAGAATGGATTTCAATATCGCCATGGCCGTTGGATAGCACGCGCCTGCAAAATTCGCGCGGCGCGCGAGAGTTGCGCGCAAACGCAAATTATGCGCTAGGCTTGCCCGATTGCTGCCGCGGGAGAGCAACGTCCATGTCGACTTCAGGTTGGATTTTTATCGGTGTCGTCGGTCTTCTGATCGTTCTCGCCATCTTCATCTATAACGGCCTCATCACGCTCAGACAGCGCGTCAATCAGGCCTTCGCCGACATCGACGTGCAGTTGAAGCAGCGGCACGATTTGATCCCCAATTTGCTCGAAACCGTGAAGGGTTATGCCGCCCACGAGCGCGGCACGCTCGACGCGGTGGTCAAGGCCCGCAATGCCGCCATGGCCGCCCAGACGCCGGGCCAGGTCGCCGCCGCCGAAAACCAGCTCACCGGCGCCCTGCGCGGACTGCTCGCGCTCGGCGAAGCCTATCCCGACCTCAAAGCGAGCACGAATTTCCAGCAGTTGCAGAGCGAACTGTCCGACATCGAAAACAAGATCGCCGCCGCCCGCCGCTTCTTCAACAACGCGGTGCAGGAATACAACACCGGCATCCAGCGTTTCCCGGCGGCGCTGGTCGCGGGCATGCTCGGCTTCAGCCAGCGCGAGTTCTTCGATCTCGGCGCCGATCGCGGCCAGCTCGAACAGCCGCCGAGCGTGAAGTTCTGAGGTAGACGCGCCCGCAAGCGGCGAAGGACCGGGCCATGGCAACCGCCTACGGTCTTTACACGCACATCCGCGGAAACCGGGTGCGCTCGGCTTTCCTGCTGATTGGACTGTTTTTTCTCATCTACGTGCTCGTGTTCGCGGGCGCCCTCGTCGCCGAGGCCTTTCTGCGCGGCGGCGACGATTTGCAGATCATCCTGTTGCGCGCGGAACGTGACTTCGTGCCCGCCGTGCCATGGGCGACGCTGGGCACGGTTGTCTGGATTCTCGTCGCCTATAAATTTCATCAATCGATGATCGACGCGCTCACCGGCGGCGAGATCGTCTCGCGCACGGATTATCCCAAGCTTTGGGACGCGCTCGAGAATCTCTGCATTTCGCGCGGCATTCCGATGCCCAAGCTCAAGGTGATGGAATCGGACGCGCTCAATGCCTTCTCCGCCGGCATGAATCAGAAGCAATATTCGATCACGGTGACAACGGGCCTGATTAAAGCGCTCAACCAGGCGGAGCTGGAAGCCGTGCTCGGCCACGAGCTCACCCACATCCGCAACGGCGACGTACGCCTGATGGTGATTGCCATGATCATCGCCGGCGTCGTCTCGTTTTTCGGCGAGATGATTTTCCGCCTGTTCACGAATACAAGCTAAGCTTCAGCGGCGGCCGCTCGTCGTCTTCAACTTCTTCCTCGGGCGACCGTAAGGGCGGCGGCGCGGCGGCGGCAATTCTGATCGCGGTCGTGCTCATCCTCGTCGCTTGGCTGCTTTCGGTGGTGGTGCGCCTCGCGCTATCGCGCTCGCGCGAATTTCTCGCCGACGCGGGCTCCGTCGAGCTCACCAAGAACCCCGACGCGATGATCTCGGCATTGCGCAAGATCGAGGGCCGAGGCGAATTGCCGGGCGCGACTTCGGCGGTGATGGAGATGTGCGTCGACAATCCGCGCGAGGGCTTCAGCAATCTCTTCGACACCCATCCCTCGGTCGACCGGCGCGTGGCGGCGCTGGTGAAGTTCGCCGGCGGTCACGATCCGGGGCCGATGGCGCTCCCCGCACCGAAGGAAGCGCCGGAAGAAAACGCGGATGAAACGGCGGCGCCCGATTCCGAAGACACGAAAGCCGGCCCGTGGAACGAGCCGGCGCCGCCGGAAACGAAAAGCGGCCCTTGGGGCGGTTAAAGCCGAAGGAAAGGTTTTCGGAAAGATCAGCTCATAAAAACGCTTTCGGAAAAGATCATGCTTAAAAAATATGGGAACGCGCGCCGGTTCAACCTGAGCAAGGGCGCGCTAAAGCGCCTTGACGATATTCTCGACCATCTTCTTCGCGTCGGAGAACAGCATCATCGTGTTGTCGCGGAAGAAGAGCTCGTTCTCGACGCCGGCATAACCCGAGCCCATGCCGCGTTTTACGAACAGGACCGTCTTCGCCTTTTCCACGTCGAGGACCGGCATGCCGAAGATCGGCGATTTCGGATCGGTCTTGGCGGCGGGGTTGGTCACGTCATTGGCGCCGATCACGAAAGCAACGTCGGCCTGCGCGAATTCCGAGTTGATGTCGTCGAGCTCGAACACCTCGTCATAGGGCACGTTCGCCTCGGCCAAGAGCACGTTCATATGGCCGGGCATGCGGCCCGCCACCGGATGGATCGCGTATTTCACCTCGACGCCTTCTGCCTTCAGCCTGTCGGCCATCTCGCGCAACGCGTGCTGCGCCTGCGCTACCGCCATGCCGTAGCCGGGCACGACGATCACCTTCGAAGCGTTCTTCATGATGAAGGCGGCGTCTTCCGCCGAGCCCTGCTTCACCGGCCGCGTCTCGACGTGGCCCGCCGGACCCGCGGTCTCGCCGCCGAAGCCGCCGAGGATCACAGCGAAGAAGTTGCGGTTCATGCCCTTGCACATGATGTAGGACAGAATCGCGCCCGAGGAGCCAACGAGCGCCCCGGTAATGATCAGCGCCGTGTTGCCGAGCGTGAAGCCGATGCCGGCCGCCGCCCAGCCGGAATAAGAATTCAGCATCGAGATCACGACCGGCATGTCGGCACCGCCGATCGGAACGATGATCAAGACGCCGATCAGGAAGGAGAAGAGCGCGATCGCCCAGAACAGGGCGTGGCTTTCGGTGCGCACGAACATCACGATCGAAGCGAGGATCGCGAGCGCGATCAGGATATTGATGACATGACGCGCGGGCAGCATGATCGGCGCGCCGCTCATATTGCCGTTGAGCTTGAGGAAGGCGATTATCGAGCCGGTGAAGGTGATGGCGCCGATCGCGGTTCCGATCGACATTTCGACGAGGCTCTGGCCGTGAATGTCTCCCGGCGCGCCGATGCCGAAGGCCTGCGGCGCGTAGAGCGCGCCGGCGGCGACCAGCACCGCGGCAAGGCCCACGAGCGAATGAAAGGCGGCGACGAGCTGCGGCATCGCCGTCATCGCGATCCGCCGCGCGGTCACGGCGCCAATGCCGCCGCCGACCGCAAGCCCGCCCACCACCAGCGCCCAGCCGATCAAGCCGGCGGGTGGCGAGGCCGCAAGCGTGGTGACGATGGCGATCGCCATGCCGGCCATGCCGAACAGATTGCCCTGCCGCGACGATTCAGGATTGGAAAGCCCGCGCAGCGCGAGAATGAACAACACGCCGGCGACGAGATAGAGCAGTGCGACGATATTCCCGCTCATCGCCGCCTCACTTTTTCTTTTTCTGATACATCGACAGCATCCGCTGGGTGACGAGGAAGCCGCCGAAGATGTTGACCGCCGCCATCGTGAGCGCGGCGAAGCCGAGGCCGCGCGCCCACCACGACGCCGTTTCGTCGCCCGCCACCGAAACGCCGACCGCCAAGAGCGCGCCCACCACGATTACCGAGGAAATCGCGTTCGTCACCGACATCAGCGGCGTGTGCAGCGCCGGCGTCACCGACCACACCACGTAATAGCCGACGAATACCGCGAGCACGAAAATCGAAAGCCGGAAAACGAAGGGGTCGACGACCGCCATTTCGCCCATCACGCGGCTCCCTTCGGCTTGAAGTTCGGGTGCACCACCGCGCCGTCGCGCGTGAGCAGCGTTGCCTTCACGATTTCGTCCTCCCACGGCACGTTCAATTTCTTTTCCTTCACCAGCAGGTCGAGAAAAGCGAGCAGATTTTTCGCGTAAAGCGCCGACGAAGTCGCGGCGAGCCGTCCGGGCACGTTCAGAAAGCCCACGATCTTCACGCCGTTGTGCTCGACCACCTTGTCGGGCTCTGCGAGTTCACAATTGCCGCCGCGCTCGACCGCGAGATCGACGATCACCGAACCCGGCTTCATCGATTCCACCATCGCCTTGGAGACGAGCTTCGGCGCCGCCCTCCCCGGGATCAACGCGGTGGTGATCACCAGGTCTTGCTTGGCGATGTGGGCGGCGACGAGGGCCGCTTGCTTCGCCTGATATTCCTTCGACATTTCCTTGGCGTAACCGGCGGCGGTTTCGGCCTGCTTGAATTCCTCGTCCTCGACCGCGACGAATTTCGCGCCGAGCAATTCCACCTGCTCCTTCGCCGCCGGCCGCACGTCGGTCGCGGTCACGATCGCGCCGAGCCGGCGCGCGGTCGCGATCGCTTGCAGGCCGGCGACGCCCGCGCCCATGACGAAGGCGCGCGCGGCGGGAACCGTGCCCGCCGCCGTCATCATCATCGGCAGCGCGCGACCGTATTCGGCGGCGGCGTCGATCACCGCGCGGTAGCCCGCGAGGTTCGCCTGCGACGAAAGCACGTCCATGACCTGCGCGCGCGTGATGCGCGGCATCAACTCCATCGCGAAGGCCGCGACCTTGGCACCCGCCATATCGGCAAGCGCCGCTTCGTTGCCGAACGGATCCATGATCGCGATGACGATGGTGCCGGGCTTGTAGCCGGGAAGCTCCGCCTTCGAAGGCCGCCGCACTTTCAGCACGATGTCGGCGCCGCCGACTGCGTCCCTGCCGCTCGCGACTTTGGCCCCCGCACTTTCGAAATCCTTATCGAGAATGCCGGCGTGCTCGCCGGCGCCTTTTTCCACCGTCACTTCGGCGCCCATCCCGACCATGCGCTTGACGCTGTCGGGCGTCGCCGCGACGCGCGGCTCGCCGGGATCGGTCTCCGCCGGAATTGCGATCTTCATGGCGGAAGCTGCCGCGAAATCAGGTGAGGAAAACGAACATCAAGACGAGGAGAACGACGACCGCCACCACGACCCATTTGGCGAGCGCGAGAAAATCCTCGTAGGTGCCCTCGTGCTGCCTGTAATCGTTGCCTTGAGCCGTCGAATATTTCGGTGTGCCGTGATCGGCCATCGCCGTTCCCCCGTAAGCCTGCGCGTTCCTAATCTATTTTTATGGTCAAATCCATTGATACAAATCAATCGAGGGCTGCCGCGTAGATTTATTTTCAAGGTTGAAGGCTTAGCCAAAAGGCCTACCTCCGGCAACCGTTTACGCCGCGGCTTCGAGCCCGGCCGCATCGAGCGCCGCCGCTTGGCGGCGGCCCACCTCGGTTACCGAAAACTCCGCGATCGCGCCTTCGAACAGGCGGTGGAAATTGATCTCGGCGGCAAGATGCAAGAACACGGCGCCGAGCCCGACGGCTGCGCGGTCCATCAACAAGAATTCCCGCGGCACGGTGACCGGCCCGAGCTCCTTCAGCGCCATATGCGCGCGATAGACCTCACGGCGGCCGTATTCGGAAGGCTTCACCCCGTCGGCGACGGTACGCACGCGGTCGTCCATCAAGGGGCCATAGATAAAGCGCGCCCAAATGTTGAGCGCGTCGATCAACCCGCGCGAGAGCCCCTGGAAGCCCCAGGTCTCGTAGGCGTGCACGACCCTTGCCTCCTCCCCGTGCCGGAGACCGCGATAAAGATCGACCACGCCGCCGACGAACTTCGGCGGGAAAATGCGGATGCAACCGTAATCGAGGAGGTTGATGCCGCGCGGCTCACCCGCCTCCTCGAAGGCGGTGTAATTGCCCAGATGCGGATCGCCGTGGATGACGCCGAAGCGGGAAAACGGCAGCCACCACGCCTTGAACATTGCGGTGGCGAGCCGGTTGCGAATCTCCAGCGACGCCTCCTTGTAGGCGAGCAGTTTCTTGCCCTCAAGCCAATCGAGCACAAGCAATCGTCCGGTCGAAAGCGCGGGCCACACATTGGGCACGCGCACCTCGGGAACGTCGGCGAGCATCTCGCGATAGAGCGCGACATGCTTCGCTTCGCGACGATAGTCGAGCTCCTCGCGCACACGCGCACCGATTTCCTTGGCGATCTCGCGCGTGTCGATGGCGGGGTCCATGCGGCGGCGGATGGCGAAGATCATCTCGAGCTGCTGTAAATCGGCTTCGACGGCCGACTGCATGTCGGGATATTGAAGCTTGGCGGCCAGCGGCTTGCCGTCGTGCGAGACCGCGCGATGCACTTGGCCGAGGGAAGCCGCAGCCGCGGGCGCGTGCTCGAAGGAGCCGAACTTCTGCTGCCATTCGGGCCCGAGCTCCGCCGCCATCCGCCGCCGCACAAAGGCCCAACCCATCGGCGGCGCCTCGTTCTGCAATTTCATCAATTCGGCGGCGTATTCGGCCGGCAGCGCGTCCGGAATGGTGGCGAGCAGTTGCGCCACCTTCATGATCGGTCCCTTGAGATTGCCGAGCGCGGCGGCGAGCGCGATCGCATTGGCGCCGCGGTCGAGCGCGAAGCCGAACACGCGCGAGCCGATCATTTGTGCCGCGACCCCGCCGACATTGGTGCCGACGCGCGCATAGCGCGCGGCCCGGGCGGAGAAACGATTGCGTTCGTGGTCGGTCATATTGTCCGCAGTCTATCTCGGCGCCTGCCGGCGGGGTTGCAAGCGGCGCTCACGCCTTGGCGTCGAGCGATTCGATCTCGTTGATCATCCGCTCGATCAGGCCGAGGCCGTTTTGCCAGAACTCCGGATCGCGGGCGTCGAGGCCGAAGGGCTTCAGAAGCTCGGAGTGATGCTTGCTGCCGCCGGCGGCAAGCATTGCCAGATAGCGCTCGGCGAAGCCTTTGTCGGCGCGCTCGTAGACCGCGTAGAGCGAGTTCACCAGGCAATCGCCGAACGCATAGGCATAGACGTAGAACGGCGCGTGAATGAAATGACCGACATAAGTCCAGAACGTCTCGTAGCCGGGCTCCGAGATGGATCGCGGGCCCGAGACTTTCGGCCTGCACCTCCATCCAGATTTCGCCCAAACGCTCCGCCGTGAGCTCGCCGTGCTTGCGCTCGGTGTGGACCTTGCGCTCGAACGTATAGAAGGCGATCTGGCGCACGACCGTGTTGAGCATGTCCTCGACCTTCTGGGCGAGCATCGCCTTCCTCGCTACCGGCTCCGAAGTCTTCGCCAGCAGCGCGCGAAAGGTCAGCATTTCGCCGAACACCGACGCCGTCTCCGCGAGCGTCAGCGGCGTCGCCGCCATCAGCGCGCCCTGCTTGCGCCGCCAACACCTGATGCACGCCGTGGCCGAGCTCATGCGCGAGCGTCATCACGTCGCGCGGCTTGCCCTGGTAATTCAAGAGCACATAGGGATGCACCGACGGCACCGTCGGATGCGAGAACGCGCCCGGCGCCTTGCCGGGCCGCACCGGCGCGTCGATCCAGCGCTCGTCGAAGAAGCGGCGCGCGATATCCGCCATTTTCGGCGAGAAGCCGCCATAGGCCGAGAGCACCGTATCGCGCGCCTCGTCCCAGTCGACGTGGCGCTGTTCGACCTTCGGCAGCGGCGCGTTGCGGTCCCAGTATTCGAGCCGCTCCTTGCCGAGCCACTTCGCCTTCATGGCGTAGTAGCGGTGCGAAAGCCGCGGGAACGCCGCGCGCACCGCTGAGACCAGCGCCTCCACCACTTCGCGCTCGACGCGGTTGGAAAGATGGCGCTCGTCGGCGATGTCCTCGAAGCCGCGCCAGCGGTCGGAAATTTCCTTGTCCTTGGCGAGCGTGTTGGTGATGCGCGTGAAGGTGCGCGAGATTCGCGCGGAAAACCTCGGCGAGCGCTTCCGCCGCCTCTTTACGCTTGGCCTCCTCCGGCTCCGTCAACAGATTGAGCGTGGGCTCGAGCGCCAATTCCTTGCCGCCGACCTTGAAGCGGAGCGATGCGATCGTTTCGTCGAACATCCGGTTCCAGGCGGCCTCGCCCGTCACCGACTTTTCGTGGAACAACTGCTCGAGGCGGTCTTCGAGCTGATAGGGCTTCTCCTTGCGAACGTCCTCGATCCACGGCCGGTAGTAGCCGAAAGCGGGGTCGGCGTGAGCGCCTTCTCGATCAGCCCGTCATCGATGCGATTGAGCTCGAGCGTGAAGAAGAGGAGATGCGAGGACGCGGCGGTGATTTTTTCCTGCACGTCGCCGTAGAACTTGGCGCGCTTCGGATCGGCCGTATCGCCGGCATAGACGAGGCCCGCGAAGGAGCCAAGGCGGCCAAGCAACTCCCCGATCGCCTCGAAGCGCTTGAGCGCGGCGCCGAGCTTGTCGCCGGCCTGCGGCGAGGCGGCGATGTCAGCGAGCTTTCCCTTATAGGTCTCCTCGAAGGCGACGCATTCGGCGTCGGCGCGCGCGAGATCCGCCGCCACCTCCGGCGCGTCGATCGCGGGATAGAGATCGGCGAGATTCCATTCGGGCAGCATGGCGCTCGCCTCGTTCACGCGGGCGGCGGCTCCGGCCGAAACATGGAAGACGGGTGAGTTGAAAGGCGACATGGATGAGGACATGGGGATCGCAAGAATCTGATTGGCCTGTTCACATTACATAGAAATGTGGCTCGCGGTACGGCGGATCAATCCTTGTTACGGCGACGTTTTCGGCGAGGAGGAGGCCGGCCTTCAGATTCCATTAACGGCGGTCGCGCAAAGTCCCTGCCACGGGACGGGCTTTGCCCGCCGGGAGGGGTTATGGCCACGCGCGTACTCGTTGTCGACGACGATCCGGTCCAGCGCCGCCTGATCGACGCCATGCTTCGCCGCTTCGGCTACGAGCCGGAGGTGATGGAGCGCGGCGAAGAGGCCGTACGCCTGCTCGAAAGCCCCGAAGGCGCGCGGCATCGCCTGCGCCATTCTCGATCTCGTCATGCCTGATCTCGACGGCCTCGGCGTTCTCGGCCGCCTGCGCGAGCGCGGCATCGATACGCCCGTGATCGTGCTGACGGCGCAAGGCTCGATCGACACGGTGGTCTCCGCCATGCGCGCGGGCGCCATCGATTTCGTCGTCAAGCCCGTCGGGCCCGAGCGGCTGCAAGTTTCGGTGCGGAACGCGCTCGCGCAAGCGGCGCTCGCCGGCGAGGTGCGCCGCATGCAACGCGCCGCCGAAGGCACCGTCGCCTTCTCCGATTTCTCGACCGCGAGCCCCCGAATGCAGGCCGCGCTCAAGCTCGCCGAAAAAGCGACGGCCTCCGAAATCCCCGTTCTGATCGAAGGCGAATCGGGCGTCGGCAAGGAATTGCTCGCCCGCGCCATCCGCGCCGCGGGCGCGCGCGCCGATAAGCCCTTCGTCGCCGTCAATTGCGGCGCAATTCCCGCCAATCTCGTCGAATCGATTCTGTTCGGCCACGAGAAGGGCGCTTTCACCGGCGCCTCCGAGCGCCAGCTCGGCAAGTTCGTCGAAGCCGACGGCGGAACGCTGTTCCTCGACGAGATCGGCGAGTTGCCGGCCGACGCGCAGGTAAAGCTTCTGCGCGCGCTGCAGGAAGGCGAGGTCGATCCCGTCGGCGCTCGCAAGCCCGTGAAGGTCGACTTCCGCCTGATCTCGGCGACCAATCGCAATCTCCTCGAACTCGTGAAGGCCGGACGCTTCCGCGAGGATCTCTTCTATCGCCTGCACATTTTTCCGATCACCATGCCGCCCCTGCGCGAGCGGCTGGAGGACGTGCCCGATCTCGTCCGCCGTTTCGTCACGCGCTTCGCCGCGGAGGAAGGAAAGCGCGTGCGCTCGGTTTCGGCCGAGGCGATCAGGATGCTCACGAGCTATCGCTGGCCGGGTAACGTGCGCCAGCTCGAGAACGCCGTGTTCCGCGCGGTCGTGCTCGCCGACACCGACGAGATCGGCGTCGCCGAATTTCCCCAGATCGCGGCGCAGGTGCCGGGCTTCGAGGCTTTCGCGGCACCGCAACCGCTCCCCTGCCGCCGCGGCCAGCGCAGGAACCCGCGTCCGCCCCGCTTGTGATCGATGCGCCCGGAGACGGCGCCGGCGGCCGCCACGGACTCGCTTCCGCTTCTGGGCGCCGACGGACACGTGCGGCCGATGGAGGAAATCGAGGCAACCGCCATCCGTTTCGCCATTGCCCATTATCGCGGCCGGATGACCGAGGTTTCCCGCCGGCTCGGGATCGGCCGCTCGACGCTCTATCGCAAGCTCAAGGATTTGGGCCTTGCCGACGGGCCCGGAGGGCGAACCCGCCGAAATGCAGGAAACTGGCGTGGCCGGGAAGTGACACTTACCCGAGAATGGCCTCATGAGGCGCTTATGCCTTGATTAGAACGGGCCGGGTCTGCCAGAAGCAGGGGTAACCGAGGAGGCGCGGTATGAATCCGGCACGGCATTCTCATGGGCTGAGGGCACGATTCTGGCCTCTTCTCGCGGCCACGACCATGCTGACGCCGGTGGCCGCCTCCGCCCAGTCGATTGCCCCGGGAGAGCCCTCGGCGCGCGCGCCGATCGCGATCGCGCAGAATTCCGCCGAGGCAAAGCCCAATATCGACAAGCTCATTCCGGTTCCCGAAACCGCGAATGTGACCGCCGCCCACCGCCGCCGACATCAAGGGCCAACGCCGCCGGCTCCCGCCGTGACGGTCGTGCCGTCCGACGCCGAATCCCGTTGCGGCCTCCGCCGAGGCGACGCCGATGGAGCCCGCGGCTCCGCCGCGACGCCGGCGACAACCCGAACAGCAGGCGGCGCCGGTGCCGGCTTATACCGGCAAGGACCTCGTCAAGGCGCCGATCGCGACTTCGCTTTCGACGGCGGACGCCGCGATCGCCGAGAAGCTGCGCGATCTCCTCGCCAGCAAGAGCGGCCGCTATCTCGATCGCAAGAACGAGCGCGACGCGGTCGAGGCCTTCTATCGCAATCGCGGCTTCGCGCCGCTGTGGATCGACAACGGCGCCGGCAACGCGCGCGCCGCCTCGACGGTCGCTTATCTCAAGGGCGTCGACGCCGATGGCCTGGAGCCCTCCGAATACGCGGCGCCCGAAATGAAGGCGGGGCTGGATGCCCGACGCGCTCGCCGATGCCGATCTCAAGCTCACCGTCGCCGCGCTCGCCTATGCGCGCCACGCCGCCACCGGCCGCGTCTCCTTCACGCGCATCAGCAACGACATCTATTACGATCTCGAAGTTCCCCGAGCCGTCCGACGTTCTGGCGAAGCTCGCCGCGACCAGCGACAGCCAAGGACACGCTCGCGTCCTATCTTCCGCAGCATCCGGCCTACAAGGCGCTGAAGGCGAAATATGCCGAAGCGCGCGCGAAGACGGGCGAGAGCGCGCCCGCGCGCATTCCGAACGGCCAGCCGCTCAAGCTCGCGAAGGAATTGATGCAGGATCCGCGCGTGCCGCTTCTTCGCGAGCGCCTCGGCGTGCCGGCCGAGGACAACACCGCCTATAATCAGGCGCTCGCCGACGCCGTGAAGAAATATCAGGCCGAGAAAAAGCTCGGCGGCAACGGCGTTCTCGGCCAGGCCACGATCAATTCCATCAACGGCCCGCGCCGCGACCGCGACGCCGACATCATCCTCGCCAATCTCGAGCGCTGGCGCTGGCTGCCGCATCGAGCTCGGCAATGCCCAGCTCGGCAACGCCTATGTGATGGTCAACATCCCCGACTACACGCTGAAGATCGTGCGCGACGGCTCGACCTATTGGACGACGAAGATCGTCACCGGCAAGCCGGGCATGGCGACGCCGATGATCAGCCCGGACATGAAATTCATCACGGTCAATCCGACCTGGAACGTGCCGCCCTCGATCATCGCCAACGAATACCTGCCGGTGCTGCGGCAGGATCCGACCGCGCTGGCGCGGATCGGCCTCAAGATGGAGAACAACAAGGACGGCACCGTTCGCATCTACCAGCCGCCGGGAGAGAAGAACGCGCTCGGCCGCGTCCGTTTCAATTTCCCGAACAAGTTCCTCGTCTACCAGCACGACACGCCGGACAAGCATCTGTTCGCGGAATCGAAGCGCGCCTTCAGCCACGGCTGCATGCGCGTGGAGAATCCGATCACGTATGCCGAGAAGCTCTTGTCGATCGAGCTTCCCAAGGACGGCTACACCCAGGACAAGATTCACAAGATGTTCGGCGGCAACGAGATCAACATCGATTTCCCCAAGCCCCTGCCGGTTCACATCACCTACCAGACGGCCTTCGTCGGCGATGACGGCAAGCTCGAGATCCGCGAGGACATCTATGGCCGCGATGCCCGCGTGTTGCAGGCGCTGAAAACCGACGAGCGCAAGGTTGCCGATGTCGCCGTCGAGCAGCATGGGGTCGGCAGCGCCACCGTCAGCCGCGACGCGCTGCGTTTTGCGGTTCCCGACGGGCGTTTCGAGAACCCGTTCGCGAGCTTCTTCCGAGTCCTTCCAGCCGCGGGACGATTATCGCCGCGACGACCGCCGCGGCCGCGGCCGCGAAGTACGGCAAGAAACCAACCGCGGCGGATTCTTCGGCCTTTTCCGCTAAATTTCGCCAGTTTCGAAGGTTCCCGCCCTCCGCTTAACCAAGCGGGGGGCGGTTCGCTATGGCGTGGCCCGATTTCGCCACACTCCATGGTTACGGAAATCGCATCGGACGGCGCGGGGGCGACAACACTCCGTTAACCCTTTCCGATAACGATCACAGTGCGTTAGCCATTCGCGGCCGCGTGGCGGCTGGCGCGGTGACTGACTGAGGCACAACTCGTAACGGAAGAGGGCACGTGCCAGATCAACCCGCGCGCAAAGCCGGCTTCCTGAACTTCCGTGCCGGCCAGCGCATCGGCTTAGCCGCCCTCTTCTCTTTTTCGGCTCCGAATCGCTCGAAAGCGTGATCGCCAACGGCGACACGCGCACGATCTCTTTGCATCACCTGCACACCGGCGAAGATCTCATCATCACCTACAAGCGCGACGGGCAAATTCGACGAGGCCGCGCTTGAAAAACTGAACCATCTCTTGCGCGACTGGCGCATCGAAGAGCCGATCAAGATGGATCCGCTATCTCTTCGACCTGCTCTGGGAAGTGAACCGGGAGGTCGGCGGCAAGGAGCCGATCCAGATCGTCTGCGGCTACCGCGCGCCCTCGACCAACGCGATGCTGCGCGCGAAGAGCCGCGGCGTCGCCCAGTTCAGCCAGCACATGCTCGGCAAGGCGATGGACTTCTACATTCCGGGCGTCGAGCTGTCGCAGCTGCGCGACGTCGGGTCTGCGGCTGCAGCGCGGCGGCGTCGGCTTCTATCCGACCTCCGGCTGGCCCTTCGTCCATCTCGATACCGGCAATGTGCGGCATTGGCCGAAGGTCTCGCGCGAATATCTCGCCCGCCTCTTCCCCGACGGCAAGACCGTTCACATTCCCGCCGACGGCCGGCCGATGCCCGGCTACCAGCTGGCGCTCGCCGAGATTCAGTCGCGCGGAAAAGAAGTGGTTCCGGTCGCCGCCTTCGCGTCGCGCAGCGACGCCGACGAAGGCGATTCGGACGCGGCCGGAGACGGCGGCCGCATGAAGCGGCTCTTCGCCTCGATCTTCAGCAAGAAGAACGGCAGCGAGGACGACGACGGCAAGATCGCCGCCGTGCGCGCGCAGCCCGCTCCGCGCATCGCCTCGAACGCGAAAGCCAATCCCGAACCGACCGCGCGGCCGGTCGCGGTCGCCTCGCTTTCGCCCGCGACGCCCGCGCCAGGCCCGCAATTGCAATGGACGAAGGGGCCCGATTCCGTCGCGGCCACAACCGGATCCGTGGCGCCGCTGCCGCGCGCGCGGCCGATGGAAGCCGGCTCGAACGCGGCCCTCGCTTCGTTGCCGCTTAACGGACGCCAGGTGGCATCGGCCGACGTCACCGCTTCCCTGCCGTTGGCGATCACCGGCGGGGAGAAGCCGACCTCGGCCCTCGGCTATGCCGCGCCCGAAGCCGTTCCGCAGCGCATCAGCGCGCCGATTGCGCCGCAGACGGCTGCGATCGCGCTCGCGCCCGCAGCCGCAGGATGTCGCCCGCCTGCAGGAACCGGCCCGTTCGCCCGGCTTCTATGGCGACGCCGCCCATTCGCCGTCGATCCTGCTCAGCCAGACAGCCCGTTCAGTTCACCGCCGACTTGCGGCATCCGGATCAATCCGGGCTTGACGATCTTGCTCGATCCCGTCGCCACCACCGCCGGCTACTTCGCCCATCAGAGCGGCGGGAAAATCGTCACGGGCTCGCTCGCCTCCGCCTGTTGAGGCCGCCTCTAGCGGCCGTCGCCAATCCCGATCGCATCGCGATAAAGCTCGACCAGCGCCTCGTGCTCGCGGCGCTCCTCCGTGTCCTGCCGATGGAGCCGGATCACGACGCGCAGCGCCTTCACGTCGAAGCCCTCGGCCTTGGCCTCGGCGTAGACCTCGCGGATATCGTCCGCGATCGTCTTCTTCTCCTCTTCGAGCTTCTCGATGCGCTCGACGAAGGATTTCAGCTTGCCTTTCGCGAAATTGGCGCTTCCCGCCATCGCGTTCTCCTTGTCTTCGGTTGCGACGATTCAGTGCGAGGCGCGGGTTTTTTCGAAGGCGGCTTTCTGCTCGCCGCCCGCTTCCTTCTGATGGCGCCGTTTCCATTCCTCGTAAGGCATGCCGTAGACGGCCTCGCGGCTTTCGTCCTTCGTCATCGGCACGCCTTTCTCGTCGGCGGCGTCCTTCATCCAGTTGGACAGGCAATTGCGGCAGAAGCCCGCGAGATTCATCAGGTCGATATTCTGCACATCGATGCGATTGCGCAGATGCTCGCACGAGCCGCCGGAAGACCGCGGCCTCGAGCTCGGTGCGCGTGCGGTCGTCGATCTTCTTCATGCGGCCGATCCTTTCGCGGTCGATTGTGCGCGGGCTTCGTCCATTCTATGACACGCGGCGCTCGCCCGCGAGCGCCGCTTCGTATGTCCGCCTTCCCAAGCCTTCGAAGTAAGCACGCGCGATGGATCGTACAAGAACCAAGGCTCTGCTTCGCAAAATCTTCGACGCCGCGGTGGCCGCGGCGCATCCCGCGTCCTGCCTGCCGCCGGCCTTGCCCGACGCGCCGGCCGCGGGACGCATCATCGTGCTCGCCGCCGGCAAGGCGGCGGGCTCGATGTCCGAAGTCGCCGAGAGGCATTATTTCGAGCGCGGGATTCCCGCCCGAGCGGCTCGAGGGAATCGCCGTCACCCGCCACGGCTATGGCCGGCCGACCCGACGGATCGAGATGGTGGAGGCCGGCCATCCGGTGCCCGACGCCGCGCGGCTCTGGCCGCGACCGAGCGCGTGCTTCTGCTCGCGCAATCGGCGAAAGAAACCGATCTCGTGCTCGTGCTGCTCTCGGGCGGCGCCTCGGCGAACTGGATCGCGCCCGCGCCCGGCGTTTCGCTCGACGACAAGCGCGCGCTCACGCGCGCGCTGCTTGCCTCCGGCGCCGACATTCGCGAGATCAACACGGTGCGGAAGCATCTCTCCCGCATCAAGGGCGGCCGCCTCGCCGCGCTCGCCGGCCGCGCAAAAATGCTGACGCTCGCGATTTCCGACGTGCCCGGAGACGATCCTTCCGTGATCGGCTCGGGCCCCACCGTGCCCGATCCCGAGCACGCTCGCCGACGCCGAGACGATCCTGCGGCGGCGAAAGGTGGAAATGCCGCCTGCCGATCGCGCGCGCCTTGCGCGAGCCCGCGAACGAAACCCCGAAGCCCGGCGCCGCCGTCTTCGCGCGCGGCGAATACCGCATCATCGCGCGCCCCGCCGATGCGCTTGCCGCGGCCGCGCGCGCGGCGCGCGAGGAAGGCCTGATCCCGGTCATCCTCGACGATCGCGTCGAGGGAGAGGCGCGCGAAGTGGCGCGCGATCATGCGCGGCGGGCGCTGGCGCTGCGGGCCAAGGCAAGCGCATGCTGCTCCTCTCCGGCGGCGAGCTGACCGTCACCTTGCAAGGCAAAGGGCAAGGCAAGGCCGCGGCGGGCCGAACCAGGAATACGCGCTGGCGCTGGCGCTCGCGCTCGACGGCGCCGCCCGGCATCGCGGCGCTCGCCGGCGATACCGACGGCACCGACGGCGGCGTGGGCCGGCCGGACGATCCGGCGGGCGCATTTGTCGACGAGCACCACGCTTACGCGCGCCCGCGCGCTCGGCCTCGATGCTGCCCGTTTTCTTGCCGAAAATAATTCCTCTGGCTTTTTCGAGCGGCTCGACGACCTTCTCGCCCCGGGGCCCACCTGCACCAACGTCAATGACCTGCGGGCGATCCTCGTTGACACTAGTGCCCCGAACCCGAAGTTCGCCCAAAGCGAGCCGCAAGGACGGTTGCGAACTTCGGGTTCAAAGGGGTACTAGAATCATGAGAGTCTCTAGTGTCCCTTCGATTCCGAAGTTCGTATAAGAGTGTGCCGCAAGGGCTTACGAACTTCGGAATCGGGACACTAGTAACGAGCGCGGCGGAAAAAGGCGCCGATCCGTTTGAACGACAAACTTGATTCGAAGCGTCAGGATTTTCAACCGATGCGACAAAGCGTCCGGATCGCCCGCCTCGCGCTTTTCCTCACCGCGCTCGCCGCCCCGCGGTTGCGCATGCCGATTTTCGTCTCTGCAACCGCACGCAAAGCCGCGTCGGCGTCGCCGTCGGCTACAAGGACAACGACGTCTGGACCACCGAGGGCTGGTGGAACGTGGCAGCGAACACTTGCGAGACGCTGATGCGCGGACCGCTTGTCGCACGCTTTTATTATATCTATGCGCTTGATTACGATCAGGGCGGCGAATGGGCAGGCCAGGCCCTCATGTGCACGCGCGAAAAAGAGTTCACCATCAAAGGCATCGCGGATTGTCTCGCGCGCGGCTTCGATCGCACCGGTTTCTTCGAAGTCGATACCGGCGAGCAAAAAAACTGGACCGTTCAGCTCACCGAACAGGGACAAACCGCGCCGGTCTCGCCGCCAGCCTCGGCAGGGCGCGCCCGAGCCGATGAGACGGCAGCGCCGAACCAAGATCGTCGCGACGCTCGGTCCCGCTTCTTCCGATCCCGGCACGATCGAGCGGCTCTTCATCGAGGGCGCCGACGTCTTCCGCATCAATATGAGCCACACCTCGCACGAAGGCTTGCGCACCTTCGTTCGCGCGATCCGCGCCATCGAAAAGAAACACGACCGTCCGATCGGCATCCTCGCCGATCTGCAGGGCCCGAAACTGCGCCTCGGCACGTTCGCGACGGGGAGCGCCATGCTCGCGCGCCGGCGCGACCTTCGTGCTCGACAACGATCCGAAGCCGGGCGATGCCGCGCGCGTCTTCTTGCCGCATCCCGAAATTCTTTCGTCCTTGCAGGCGGGACATCGGCTCCTGGTCGACGACGGCAAGGTACGGCTCGTCGTCACCGAGGCCTCGCGCACGCGCGCCGTGACCAAGGTGGAGGTCGAAGGGCGCGTGTCGGATCGAAAGGGCGTCAGTCTTCCCGATACCATCGTCACGGTCTCCGCGCTGACGCCCAAGGATCATGCCGATCTCGATGCGGCCTTGGAGCAGGCCGTCGACTGGGTCGCGCTCTCCTTCATCCAGCGGCCGGAAGACGTCGCCGAGGCGAAAAAGATCGCGCGCGGGCGCGCCGCGATCATGTCCAAGATCGAAAAACCGCAGGCCATCACCCGGCTCGCCGAAATCATCGAGCTCTCCGACGCGCTCATGGTCGCGCGCGGCGATCTCGGCGTGGAGTTGCCGCTCGAACGCGTGCCCGGCCTGCAGAAGCGGATCACGCACGACGCCCGCCAGGCCGGAAAGCCCGTCGTGGTCGCGACGCAAATGCTCGAATCGATGATCTCTTCGCCGGTGCCGACGCGCGCCGAGGTTTCGGACGTCGCGACCGCGATCTTCGATGGCGCCGACGCGGTCATGCTCTCCGCCGAATCGGCCGCGGGCCAATATCCGGTCGAGGCCGTGCAAACCATGGACCGCATCGCGCAGGAGGTGGAGCGCGATTCGACTTATCACGCCGTGATCGATCCGCATCGTCCCAACCCGGAAGCGACCGGCGCCGATGCGATCTCAGCCGCCGCGCGCCAGATCGCCGAAACGCTCGATTTGCCCGCGATCCTCTGTCTGACGAGTTCGGGCGCCACCGCGCTGCGCGTCGCGCGCGAGCGGCCGAAGCCGCCGATCGTCGCGATCTCGCCGAAGCTGGAGACCGCGCGCAGACTCGCCGTCTTGTGGGGCACGCATTGCGTCGTCAGCGAGGACGCCCGCGACATCGATGCGATGGTTGCGCGCGCCTGCAATATCGCGTTCCGCGAAGGCTTCGCGCGCGAAGGCCAGCGGGTGATTCTCGTCGCCGGCGTCCCTCTCGGCACGCCGGGCGCGACCAATATGGTGCGGGTCGCTTTCGTCGGCGGCGAGTCGACCGAGACCGATTGAGGGCGAGGCCGCCCTCGCCCGAATTAAATGTCGCGACCCTCGACCTCGGACTTCGAGCTTTTTCACCATGTCGGGAACCGAATCGAGATAAGGATCGACCGCAAGCGCGCGCCGGAAAGCCTCGAGCGCCCGCTTGTCCTCGCCGATCTCCTGCAGGATCACGCCGAGGCCGGTGAGCGCACCGTAATGCCTGCGGCTCGCGCGCAAGCACGACGCGCAGATCCGCGAGCGCGCCGGGAATGTTCTTCGTCACGTAATAGAGGGTCGCGCGCTGCGCCCGCGCTTCGATGAAGCTCGGGGCGATGTCGATGACCGAACCCAGTAGCTCGAAGGCGAGCTTGCTGTCCTTGGCCTCGATCATCGAGCGCGCCCGCACCATCAAAAGGTCGGCGGTGGCGCTGCCCGATTGAATATTCAAGGCTTCGATCTTCGCTTCGACGATCTTGGCGATCGCCTGGTTCGGAGCCTTGGCGAGCGCCTCGTAGAGCATGTCGAGCCGTGCGGCGCGATCGGCCTTGCCGGCGCGGAGCGGACGGCGGACAGGAGCCGCTTTCGTTTCCGGCAGCGCTTCCCGCAGCACTGGAGTTTGTGACTGTGCGAGCGCGCGCTCGCCGTTTGCCGCGAACAGCGCTCCCGCCAACACCATCAATCGAAAGATTCGAAGCCTCGCCATGCCAAACTCTAGGGCCAGTCCAGCCGAAGAGCAAAGGATGGAATTGCGGCGAAATCTCAAGCGTCGGAAGGATCTCGTCTCGAGCGTCAGCCCTGGCGCGCCTTGAAGCGGCGCTGCGTCTTGTTGATGACATAGACGCGCCCCTTTCTGCGCACGAGGCGGTTGTCGCGGTGGCGCTTGCGCAGCGAGCGGAGCGAGTTGCGGATTTTCATTTTCAGTCCCGTGTCATTCGAAGCGAAATGGTGGGCGCGACAGGGATCGAACCTGTGACCCCTACCATGTCAAGGTAGTGCTCTCCCGCTGAGCTACGCGCCCTTTTTGAAGGCTGCTTGAAGGCTGCTCCTATATCGGCTGCGCCGGGGGGGCGCAAGCGCGGCGCTTCACGCCGCGAGCATCCGCTCGACCTCGTTGACGAGGTCCTTGAGATGGAAGGGCTTGGAAAGCACCTTGGCGTTCTTGGGCGCGTTGTTTTCCGGATTGAGCGCGACCGCGGCAAAGCCGGTGATGAACATGACCTTGAGCTCGGGATCGAGTTCGGTCGCCTTGCGCGCGAGTTCGATGCCGTCCATCTCCGGCATCACGATGTCGGTCAAGCAGCAGTTCGAACGGCTCCTCGCGCAGCCTGTCATAGGCCGCCTTGCCGTTGTCGAAGGACACGACCTCGTAGCCCGCCTTGGTGAGCGCGCGCGCGAGGAAGCGCCGCATGTCGTTGTCGTCTTCGGCGAGCAGGATCTTCGGGCTCGCGACTTCGGCTTCCTCGCTCATTCGGTCCCCGCACTCACTTGAATTGCCCCTATAAACAGCCATGCCGGTAAACGGTGGGTGAAGGCGGATAAATCATGCCAATGGCCTTCACAAGCGGCCTCATGAACTTGCACAATGGATGGTAAACCCGGTTACGATCCATCCCTAAAGAGACCAAGACCCGAGATGACCGCCTACATCGTCGACGAACTCGATCCGCCCTTCGAGGTCGCGGAGCCCGCCATGCTGTCGGGGCCGGTGGTCTGCAATTCGCCCCATAGCGGGCGCTCCTACCCGGCGACGTTTCTCGCCCAGACGCGGCTCGATCTCTCGGTATTGCGGCGTTCCGAGGACACCTTCGTGGACGAGCTCTTCGCCGAAGCGGTTCGTCTCGGCGTGCCGATGATGCGGGCGCACTTCCCCCGCTCTTTCCTCGACGTCAACCGGGAGCCCTATGAGCTCGATCCCCGCATGTTCGAGGGCCGGTTGCCGGCTTTCGCCAACACGCGCTCGCTCCGCGTCGCGGGCGGGCTCGGCACCATCGCGCGCGTGGTCGGCGACGCGCGCGAAATTTACGACCGCCGGCTGCCGGTCGACGAGGCGCTCGGCAGAATCGAGCTTTATTACAAGCCCTATCATCGCGAGCTGCGCCGTCTCGTCATGCGGGCGCAGCAGAACTTTGGCCTCGCGATCCTTCTCGATTGCCACTCGATGCCCTCGAGCGCGAGCGGCAGGGATGAGCGGCCGCGCGCCGACATCGTGCTCGGCGACCGTTACGGCACCAGCTGCGCGACGCTGGTGACCGATGTGATCGAGGAAACCCTGCGCGATCTCGGCTACAGCGTCTTGCGCAACAAGCCCTATGCCGGCGGCTTCATCACCGAGCATTACGGCGATCCGGCCGCCGGGCTTCACGCCGCGCAAATCGAAATCAACCGCTCGCTCTATATGGACGAGCGCGAATATCGGCGGACTTCCCGCTTCGAATATGTGCGCGCCGATCTCGGCCGCACGATCGCAAAACTAGCCGCCATCACCGCGCACGGCATCGAGCCGTTGCGTGACGCGGCCGAGTAAGCCGAAGTTGCACGAAACGCATAGCTGCTATGTTCGGTGGGAAACATGGCTTGGAACTCGATCCGCCACGGGGTCGCGATTCCAGTCCGGCAGGCACCCCCGAACGAGGTGGAGTGGTCAGACAAATCGTCTAACCTCGCTAAGCCATTGAAAGAAAAAGGGCCGCTAGGGTTGCTAGCGGCCCAAGTCTAGGGAGGAAACGCCCAAGGAGGGCGGCGATAACGCGACGCCATCGCGTTATCGCGTTGCAGCAATATACACCGCGATGCAAAACCCGCAAGGGTCTGCATTGCTGTCCTAATGCCCTTTTCGTCGCAGCCACGGACCTTTTGACAGCGACCGCGAATCTCGTACCGCGTGGCGCCTCTGCGCAAGCAACGTCGCACGACAATCTCGACCGCACGCGCCGAGCGCGGCTAAACGTGACCAAGGAGCAGCCGAATGGGAGCGGTCGATTTTGCGGTCTTCGTCGATGAACTCGCGACCGTTGCGGGCGAGGCGATCCGGCCGTTCTTCCGCACGACGCTCGGGGTCGAAAACAAGGGCAGGGCCGGTCTCTTCGACCCCGTCACCGCTGCTGACCGCGCCGCCGAGCAGGCCATGCGCTCGCTCATCCGCAAGGCATTCCCCCAGCACGGCATTGTCGGCGAGGAATTCAGCGACGAGGGCGCCAACGCCGCCTATGTGTGGGTGTTGGACCCAATCGACGGCACGAAATCCTTCATCTCGGGGATGCCGGCTTGGGGCACGTTGATCGGCCTCCTGAAGGATGGCTTGCCGGTTTACGGCATGATGCATCAGCCTTTCATCGGCGAGCGTTTTACCGGTGATGGCGCGAGCGCCCGCTATCGCGGGCCCGCGGGCGAGAGACGCCTGAATGTGCGGGCTTGCGCGCAGTCTCTCCGAGGCGACGCTATTCACCACAAGCCCGCTTCTGATGAGCGAGCAAGAACGCGGACTGTTCGAAAAAGTACAAGCCAAGACGCGCCTCTCGCGCTATGGCGGCGATTGCTACGCCTATTGCATGATCGCCGCGGGCTTCGTCGATCTCGTCATCGAAACGGGCCTCAAGCCGCACGATATCGTCGCGCTCATTCCGATCATCGAGGGCGCGGGCGGGATCGTCACGAACTGGTCCGGCAAGGCGGCGACTAGCGGCGGAAGAATTGTCGCCGCCGGCGACAAGCGCGTGCATGCCGAGGCGCTCAAGCTTTTGCAGGTTTGAATTTAGCGATAGAGCGGCGAGCCCGGCACGAACGCGTCAAAGGCCGCCCAAAACTGCGCGCGGACGACCTCGCGTTCCATCAAAATCTCATGCCGGGCGCCGGGAATGATGAGGTGGGAGCCCGCGCGCAATCTGACCGCGAAGCGCTCGGTCGCCGTGGTCGAGGCGATCGAGTCCTCGCCGGCGGCGAAAATCAAAAGCGGCTGCCGCAGCGCGGTCGGATAGAGCGGATCGTTAAGGCGCTCCATCACCCGAAAAGCGGCATTGGCCCAACCGAAAGTCGGCGAGCCGAGCCCCAGCCCCGGTATTTCATCCAGCTCCCTGATGCGCTCAAAGCGCACGGGATCCGAAGTCAGCGGATTGCCGCTAAAGGGTCTGCTCGAAATCGGCGCCGGCCCGCCGCCGAGGACGTAGGATTTGCCGAGACCAAGCATCGTGCCGATTTTGGCGATGACGCGAGTCGCCGGCCGGGCGGCGTAACCGACAAGATCGATCATCGGCGCGCACAAGACGAGCCGGTCGAACCAGCGGCGGCCCAGATGAATGGCCTCCAGCAGAATGGCTCCCCCCATCGAATGGGCAAGGCCGAAGATCGGCGCGGGACAATCGGGCAGCACGATTTCGCGCATGAAGACTTCAAGATCCGTCTGATAATCGTCGAAGGAGCGCACATAGCCTTTGCGCGGGTCCGCAAGCAGCCGATCGGAGCCTCCCTGCCCGCGCCAATCCAGCGCCGCGACGGCAAGGCCGCGCTCACGCAGCTCGCGAATAACCTCGAAATATTTCTCGATCATCTCGGTCCGGCCGCTGAAGAGGCAAACCGTCCCGCGCCGCGGGCCGGTCGGATTCCAGCGCGCAAAGCGCACCTTCAATCCATCGGGGGTTATGAGGTGACCGGCCACGGCGCCCTCGGGCACCGGGTTCGCCGGAATGCTGTGGAGTGTCATAAAGCCTTGCCGCTGTCGGTCGCGCGAATGCGCGTCCGACGCTTCAGTTACAACGGCCTATTTCATAGGGCAACGCTCAGTGGCGGTCGTCAAAGCCGATTGCCCGCACGCCGTCGATCCCGCCGCTCTTCGCGTTGATGATGAGGCGCACCCGTTCGCCGCGCGGTCCCGTTGCCTCGGTAATGTAGGTGAAGCCGCGATTTTGCGGCGGCGATATATCGCGGAAGCCGCGCGCCCGCAGCGAACTCACGACCTCGCTCGCGCCGAGCGGCCGATGGCCGCCGGGCTCAATACCCCGCTGGCTGTAATAGTCGTAAGGCAGCAGTGGAATGCCCGGCCGGATGAAGGGCACGGGCGGACGGCGCGGAACGATCACGATTCTGCCGATTCGCCGGCGGTGCAGAAAAAACCCATGCTGAGCGAAAGATACGGAGGCGGAAAAGTCGACGGCGAGCGTCAACGCCACGGCGACAAGGAGCGTTGCGAATGTCCGCCTCGACACCGCAAGCCCTTTTCTTTGCCGCTTCAAGCCGCGCTGCCGCATAAAGCCGAATACCCGCAGGCGCAAAACGCGGCCGCGGTCCAAATTTTTCTGCCTTCGAGCTACAGGCGTGGGCCTGAACCTCGCCAAAAGCGGCCATTCATCTAGGGTTCATATAGGGGCCCGCCGGCCCCTTGCGAGGCGGCAAACCCCTACCCACATCTGCGCCCGCGCAGGCCATTTGGCGGCGCAATTGAAACCGGGCCCGGCCGCTCCTGGGCGGGCTCGCCCTGCATGTCGCTTCAAAGGAGGATATGCCATGCGAACTTTCGACCTTACCCCCCTCTATCGTTCGACCGTCGGCTTCGACCACCTGTTCTCGCTTCTCGATTCGTTCGGAGGCGTGGACGGCGGCAATCCAGCCTACCCGCCCTACAACATCGAGCGCACCGGCGAGAACGCGTACCGTATCTCGGTCGCGGTGGCCGGCTTCACCGAGAAGGAATTGAACATCGAGGTGAAGGAAAACACGCTCTCGATCCGCGGCGAAAAGGAAACCGCGGAGAAAAAGGGACAGGACGGCGAGGTGCTCTATCAGGGCATCGCGGCCCGTGCCTTTGAGCGCCGCTTCCAACTCGCCGAGCATGTCGAGGTGCGCGGGGCGAGCCTCGAGAACGGACTCCTGCACGTCGATCTCGTACGCGAGATTCCCGAGAGCAAGAAGCCGCGCCAAATCACGATCGGCGCTGGCAACGGCAAAGTAATCGAGGCGAAGCCCGCAAAGGCCGCCTGATAATCCGGCAGATGGTGTGAAGAGGAGGGGCGCCCCGGCTGTCCGGGGCGCCCTTTGATTTATTCGAGCGGCTGCACCGGGAAGTCCGGCGTCTTTTTATCGCTCGACGGAACCGAACCGGTGACTTCCGGCTCCTTCGGACCCGCAGCGACTGTGGGCGCGTCCTTCTTGCTCGCATCCTGAGGCGCGTCGGAGGGTCTTGGCTTCGGCAGCGGCGTGCTCGGACGCGACGCGACTTTCTTCTCGGGCTGAACGGCATTGCCGTTCGCGCCCTTCCTGAATTCGGGCGGCACGCCCATTAACGGATCGACCGCGGGTACGCGCGAGGACTGCGGTCCCGGCGCGTATGCACCTCCGGGAGACGAATAACCTTCGCCTGCGGGAGGCGGGCCATACTGGCCGCCGGGCACAGGTGGCGGCAGTTGATCGTATCCCGGTCCGCGCATCGGCACCCACGGTCCTTCGCCGGCCGGGCCACCCGATGCCAGACGCGGCGGGTATGGCCGATCGATCGCGACCATGTTGACGACCCGACCCGTTTCCACATCGACGAGCACACGCACCAGTGTTCCGTCGCGCCCGACGGCGCGCACAACCCATACCGGGCCGCGCAGGTGCGGCTCGCTCACCGGCCGCAATCCCAGCGATTGAACGCGCGCCAGCACCTGGCCGGGAGCCACGCCATAGTACGGCGCGGGCGGCGGATACATTTGGGCGGCGGCAGGCGATCCCGCGCACCAAGCCAATGCAGCCAGTGAAACGGCATAGGCGGCGGCACGCGCGGAAGGCGACCTATTCATGAATGACCTCCAACGGTCTCTATTTTTGGCAGCCCGTCCCCGTTGCGAAGTCGCGCATTGGAATGCGGCTTACTTTGGACGAGCGCCGTTGCAGGTCGCCATTCTCCGCATCTCCATTGCGTCCAGCCGACCGGCTCATACGTTTTCTTTCGGCGGCGGCGAGGCCGCCGCAACAAGTGGAAAATTTTGCGGCCGTTGTTCTTGTGCGAAGGGGGTAGTTCTGTCATTATGACAGTGATGCTGTCCCAATTGGACAAAGGCGCAATGGCAAACGGTCGGCCCAAAGAACAATTGCCGGCAAATCGGCGAAAACGCCGGTAGCCGATTCGACCGCACCGAGCCGTGGCCTAGCCGGGACGGATCACCAAGCGCCGCTATCATCGTGAAGGGCATGCAAGGAGGGCCGCAAGGGCGCGGCTCGCGGCGAATGGCGCAGAAATGCAGGAGCGTGTAAGCTTGAGAGGCGAGGAAAATGGCACGGGGTCGGAGTGCGCAGGGCGGCAAGCGCAGCGGCAAGGCGGGCCGGGCGTACGAGGCCGCGCGCGTCGCACCGCAATCTGATCTTCCCGCTTCGGCCATCGCTTCGGGTCTTTTCGACCCGAGCTTAGAGAAGGATTCCTGCGGCGTCGGCTTCATCGCCGACATCAAGGGCCGCCACTCGCATCAGATCGTCAAAGACGGCCTGACGATTCTCCTCAATCTCGAACATCGCGGCGCGGTCGGCGCCGATCCGCGCGCCGGCGACGGTGCCGGCATCCTGGTGCAGACGCCGCACAAGTTTTTCGCGAAGAAAGCGAAGGCTTTGGGATTCGCCTTGCCGGAACGCGGCCACTACGCCGTCGGCTTTTTGTTCATGCCGCACGACGCGGAATGGCGCGAAAAGATCCGCAAGATTTACGAGGAGCAAGTCGCGCTCGAAGGCATGAAGATACTCGGCTGGCGCGACGTGCCGACCGACAACTCGACGCTCGGCGAGTCGGTGAAGCCGACCGAGCCCAAGCACCAACAGATCTTCATCGCCCGCGGCTCGAAGATCAAGAACGAGGATGAATTCGAGCGGCGCCTTTACATCTTGCGCAAGACGATCTCGGGCATTGTGTACGGTATGCGCGAGCGCAGGGGATCGGGCTATTATCCGGTTTCGATTTCTTGCCGCACCATCGTCTACAAGGGCATGTTCCTCGCCGACCAGCTCGGCACCTATTATCCGGATCTGCGCGATCCGGATTTCGAGAGCGCGCTCGCGCTCGTGCACCAGCGCTTCTCCACCAACACCTTTCCGACCTGGTCGCTCGCGCATCCTTACCGGATGATCTGCCACAACGGCGAAATCAACACGCTGCGCGGCAACAACAACTGGATGGCGGCGCGGCAAGCGACCGCGGACTCGCCCCTTTTCGGCAAGGACATTTCGAAGCTTTGGCCGATCTCCTACGAAGGCCAGTCGGACACCGCCTGCTTCGACAACGCGCTCGAATTTCTCGTGCGCGGCGGCTATTCGCTCGCCCACGCGGTGATGATGATGATTCCGGAAGCCTGGGCGGGCAACCCGCTCATGGACGAGGAACGTCGCGCCTTCTACGAGTACAACGCAGCGCTCATGGAGCCGTGGGACGGCCCGGCGGCGATCGCCTTCACCGACGGCCGCCAGATCGGCGCTACGCTAGACCGCAACGGCTTGCGCCCCGCGCGCTATTTCGTCACCCGCGACGAGCGCATCGTGATGGCCTCGGAAATGGGCGTGCTGCCGATCGCTGAGCGAGACATCGTGCAGAAATGGCGGCTGCAGCCGGGCAAGATGCTCCTGGTCGACCTCGTGGAGGGCCGTCTCGTCCCCGATGCGGAGATCAAGGCGCGGTTCGCGCGGCTGCATCCCTACCAGGAATGGCTCGATCGCACGCAGGTCATGCTCGAAAAGCTTCCGGCCGCGAAATCGCGAGCGCCGCGCTCGAATCTCGCGCTGCTCGATCGCCAGCAAGCCTTCGGCTACACGCAGGAAGACCTCAAGTTCCTGATGTCGCCGATGGCGACGCAAGGCGAGGAGGCGATCGGCTCGATGGGCAACGACACGCCGATTTCGGCTTTGTCGGACAAGCCGAAGCTCCTCTACACCTATTTCAAGCAGAACTTCGCGCAGGTGACGAACCCGCCGATCGACCCGATCCGCGAGGAGCTCGTCATGAGCCTCGTCTCGATCATCGGGCCGCGACCGAACCTCTTCGATCTCGAGGGCGCCGCCACCAAGAAGCGCCTCGAGGTGCACCAGCCGATCCTGACCGACGAGGATCTGGAGAAAATCCGCGAGATCGCCGACGTCGATTCCTATTTCCAGTCGGCGACCCTCGACATCACCTATTCCGCCGAGGGCGGTGCCGCCGGAATGAAGCAGGCGCTCGCAGCCCTTTGCGACGGCGCCGAGAAGGCCGTTCGTGACGGCGTGAACATCATCATTCTGTCCGATCGTCACTTCGGGCCGGAACGCGTACCGATCCCGGCGTTGTTGGCGACCGCGGCTGTGCATCATCATTTGATTCGCAAGGGCTTGCGCACTTCCGTCGGGCTCGTGGTCGAAACCGGCGAGGCGCGCGAGGTGCATCACTTCGCTTGTCTCGCGGGCTACGGCGCCGAAGCGATCAATCCTTATCTTGCCTTCGAGACGCTGGTCGCGGCCAAGGATGAGTTGCCACAGAAGCTCGACGAGAAGGAAATTCTCAAGCGCTACATCAAGTCGATCGACAAGGGCTTGCTGAAGGTCATGTCCAAGATGGGCATTTCGACCTACCAGTCCTATTGCGGCGCGCAGATTTTCGACGCGGTCGGGCTTGCTTCGGATTTCGTCGCCGAATTCTTCGCCGGCACCGCGACGCGCATCGAAGGCGTCGGGCTCGACGGCGTCGCGCACGAATCCGTCGAGCGGCATCGCGACGCGTTCGGCGACGCCCCGATCTACCGCGAAATGCTCGACGTCGGCGGCGAATACGCCGTGCGCTTACGCGGCGAAGAGCACGTTTGGAACGCGACGACTGTCGCGGCCCTTCAGCATGCGGTGCGCGGCAACAACCCGCAGAAGTACCGCGAGTTCGCGGAGACGATCAACGAGCAGTCCGAGCGGCTTTACACGATCCGCGGGCTCTTCCGCCTGAAGCCCGCGGAGGAGGACGACCGCAAGCCCGTTCCGCTCGATGAGGTCGAGTCCGCGAAGAACATCGTCAAGCGCTTCTCGACGGGCGCCATGTCCTTCGGCTCGATCTCGCGCGAGGCGCATACCACGCTTGCGATCGCCATGAACCGCATCGGTGGCAAATCCAACACCGGCGAAGGCGGCGAGGAAGCCGACCGCTTCAAGCCGCTGCTGAACGGCGACTCGATGCGCTCGGCGATCAAACAGGTCGCCTCGGCGCGCTTCGGGGTGACGACCGAGTATCTGGTCAACTCCGACATGATGCAGATCAAGATCGCGCAGGGCGCCAAGCCCGGCGAAGGCGGCCAGCTGCCCGGCCACAAGGTCGATAAGATCATCGCCAAGGTGCGCCACTCGACGCCGGGCGTCGGCCTGATCTCGCCGCCGCCGCATCACGACATCTATTCGATCGAGGATCTGGCGCAACTTATCTTCGACCTGAAGAACGTCAATCCCGAGGGCTGGGTTTCCGTCAAGCTCGTCTCCGAGATCGGCGTCGGCACGGTCGCCGCCGGCGTTTCGAAGGCGCGCGCGGACCACGTGACCATCGCCGGCTACGAGGGCGGCACCGGCGCCTCCCCGCTCACCTCGATCAAGCACGCGGGCTCGCCGTGGGAGATCGGCCTTGCCGAAACCCATCAGACGCTCGTCGCCAATCGCCTGCGCGGCCGCATCTCGGTTCAGGTCGACGGCGGCATTCGCACCGGCCGCGACGTCGTGGTGGGCGCGATGCTCGGCGCCGACGAATTCGGCTTCGCGACGGCGCCGCTGATCGCCGTCGGCTGCATCATGATGCGCAAGTGCCATTTGAACACCTGCCCCGTCGGCGTCGCGACGCAAGATCCCGTGTTGCGCAAACGCTTCCAGGGCCAGCCCGAGCACGTGATCAATTATTTCTTCTTCGTGGCCGAGGAAGTGCGCGAGCTGATGGCGTCGCTGGGCTATCGCTGCTTCGACGAGATGATCGGCCAAATGCAGATGCTCGACCGACGCAAGGTCGTCGAGCACGCCAAAGCCAAAGGCCTCGATTTCTCGCGCCTCTTCACCAAGCCCGAAGCGCCGAAGGGCGTGAATATTTTCAAATGCGAGCCGCAGGATCACAAGATTCACAAGATCCTCGACCGCAAGCTGATCGCCGAGGCACAGGCGGCACTCGACCGCGGCGCGCCGGTGAGGCTTGCGACCGCGATCAAGAACACCGATCGCACCGCCGGCGCCATGCTCTCGGGCGAGGTCGCCAAGCGCTACGGCCATGCGGGCCTCCCCGACGACACGATCCACGTGAAGTTCACGGGCACGGCGGGCCAGAGCTTCGGCGCCTGGCTCGCGCGCGGGATTACCTTCGAACTCGACGGCGAGGGCAACGATTACGTCGGGAAGGGCCTTTCGGGCGGCCGCCTCATTATTCGGCCGCCGGCGGACAGCGCCATTGTGCCGGAAGAGTCGATCATCGTCGGCAATACCGTGCTCTATGGCGCCATCGAAGGCGAGTGCTATTTCCGCGGCATCGCCGGCGAGCGCTTCGCGGTCCGCAACTCCGGCGCCTCCGCCGTCATCGAGGGCGCGGGTGACCATTGCTGCGAATACATGACGGGCGGCGTTGTCGTGCTGCTGGGCCGTACCGGACGCAATTTCGCCGCCGGAATGTCGGGCGGCATCGCCTATGTCCTCGACGACGACGGCACGTTTAAGAGCCGCTGCAATCTCGCCATGGTCGAGCTCGAACCCGTCGCCGAAGAGGAGGACGTGAGCGAGCGGGTTTATCACCATGCGCGCGATCTCGCGGCCCATGGCCGTGTCGATGTCATGAAGGATATGACCCGTCACGATGCCGCCCGGCTGCATCGCCTGATCGCGCGGCACGCGCATTACACGGGCTCCAAGCGGGCGGCGGAAATTCTCGTCGCCTGGAAGGATTATTTGCCGAAATTCCGCAAGGTGATGCCGGTCGAATATCGCCGCGCGCTCGCCGAGCTCAAGGCCCAGGAAGAGGCCGAGAAGCCTCGCCTCGCAGCCGGTGCCTAGGGCCAATGGGCAAGATTACCGGCTTTTTGGAGATCGAGCAGGAGGATCGGCACTACCAACCGGTCGCCGAGCGACTCAAGCATTATCGCGAGTTCCTGATCCCGCTTCCGGAGAAGGAAACTCGCGATCAGGCCGCGCGCTGCATGGATTGCGGCATTCCCTATTGCCACACGGGCTGTCCGGTGAACAACCAAATCCCCGACTGGAACGACCTCGTCTATAAAAACGAGTGGGAAAAAGCCGCGCGCAATCTCCACTCGACCAACAATTTTCCCGAATTCACCGGCCGCGTTTGCCCCGCGCCTTGCGAGGCTGCCTGCACGCTCAACATCATCGACCAGCCGGTCACCATCAAGACGATCGAATGCGCGATCGTCGACCGCGCGTTCGCGGAAGGCTTGGTGAAACCCGAGCCGCCCGCTTCCAGGACCGGAAAAAAAGTCGCTGTGGTCGGCTCCGGCCCTGCGGGATTGGCCGCCGCGCAACAGCTCGCGCGCGCAGGCCACGAAGTCCACCTCTACGAAAAATATGCCAAGGCCGGCGGCCTGCTCCGCTACGGCATCCCCGACTTCAAGATGGAAAAGCATCACGTCGAGCGCCGCGTCGCGCAGATGGAAGCGGAAGGCGTCGTTTTTCATTACGGCGCCCATGTCGGGGTGAACGAGCCGGTCGACAAACTCGTCAAGGCGCATGACGCGGTTCTCTTGTCCGGCGGCGCCGAGAAAGGCCGCGATCTTCCGATCCCCGGCCGCGAGCTCAAGGGCATTCACTTCGCCATGGATTTCCTGCCGCAACAGAACCGGCGCATCAGCGGCGAACCGGCGGAAAAGGGCGAGCCGATTCTCGCTACCGGCAAGCATGTGATCGTGATCGGCGGCGGCGACACCGGCTCCGACTGCATCGGAACCTCCGCGCGCCAAGGATCGCTCTCCATCACCCAGCTTGAGATCATGCCGCAGCCGCCGCTGCATGAAGACAAGCTGCTCACCTGGCCGGATTGGCCCCTCAAGCTCCGCACCTCGTCAAGCCAGGAAGAAGGCGCCGAGCGCGAATTCGCGGTGATGACGCAGCGGTTTTCCGGCGCGGGCGGCGAAGTGAAAAAACTTCATTGCGTTCGCGTCGACGGCAAGATGAAGCCGCTGCCCGGCAGCGAGTTCGAACTCGATGCCGGCCTCGTGCTGCTGGCGATGGGGTTCGTGCATCCCGTGCATGAAGGCATGATCAAGAATCTCGGCGTCAAGCTCGACGCGCGCGGCAATGTCGATGCCAACACCCTCGCCTACCAAACCTCGATCCCGAAGGTGTTCGCCGCCGGCGATATGCGACGCGGGCAATCGCTGGTGGTCTGGGCGATTCGCGAGGGCCGGCAAGCGGCGCACGCGATCGACAAGTTCCTGATGGGATCGACGACGCTGCCGCGCTGAACTAGCGCGCCACCGCGGGCTTCGCCGGCGCCGCTTTTCCTTTTGCGGCGGCAGGCGGTGATTCTTGCGAGTTAGCCTCCGGCGGCGGCCAGCGAAAATCGTCGGCGCGCCCGGCAACGGGCTCGGCCGGAATTCCCTCGACCAGCGTTCGCGCGGCAATGGGATCGACCACGGGAGGCCTTGCCGGACTGGCGCTCTGCTGACCGCCGGCCAGCGGTCCCGAAGGCGCCGCCGGTTGGGTCAGTGACAGCACCGGGCCCGCGATCGGGCGCACGGCAGGCGTCGGCGCCTGCCCCGGCTGCCTCGCCGCCGAGGGTGGGGTTTCCGGCACTGTGTCGCGCGGAATGACAGGCTGCCCTCCGCCGTGAGAATCGAACAGGCGGATCAGCTCACGCTCGACATAATGGGCGAGCTTGCGCTGTCCCGCCTTGGTGAAATGGATGCCATCGGCCGCGCGCAGTCGCCGTATCTGACCGTCGAGCGCGGGGCCGCTCGCCATGAAGTCCCCCGCCTCGGTAGCAAACCCGTCCCACACATCGACGTAATAGCCGCCCACCTTGCGCGTGCGCTCGGCGAGAATTTCATTGAGATAGACCACGTCGGTCGAAAGTTTCGGGTTGCGCATCGAAGGCATGCCGACGACGAAGATCGGAACGTTTTTTTCCTTCAATTTGACGAGAAAATCCTCGATGCGCTTGCCGTAAAGTTCCCGCCAACGGTCGGTGCGGAATTCATAGGCCCCCTGGTCGTCGCGGAGCGGCTGGCGATCGTTCACCCCCAGCATCACGACAATCGCCGTGACCTTCTCCTTGGCAAGCAGCGCCGGCGCCTGCCCGACCCAATCGTAAAAGTCGCCACGCACGAAGCCCGAATTCGTCTTCGTCTTTCTGGAAATCGCCACTTCAGGCCGGTCGTTCACGAAGGCGTCGGCAAGGCCTTGCGCGATCTGCTCGGCCATCACGTCGCCAAACACGAGAACATATTCGGTCGCGCTGATCATCCGTTGGGTATCGGCTTCGGCGCTCGAGCCGTAGACGAGCCCGGTCGGCTGGTCCGAAGGCGGCTCCACGATGACCTTGCGCGGCGGCGGCGGTGCTTCGAAGCCCGGGAAATTGAACAGCGAGCGCTCGCGCCGGAACGGATCGCGCAGGAAGAAGAAGCGATCGTCGCGCTGCGCCGCTGCCTCGTTCGCAAAGCTCGCGACGAGGGCGGCTCCCAGCAAGAAGAGTAAAGAAAGAAGCTGCGGACCATGGCGGGCCTGACGCTCGGATAAGCCCACAGCGATGGCCGAGTTTCGCGGCCATTTCAAGACTTTTTCGAAATGCCCGCCGCGTGCGGTTTATTCGCGGATCAGCGGGCGCCCCGCAAGCGATCGAGCAGTTTTCCGCTCGCAAAGCCATCGGGCACGAGCCCAGCGCGCGTCTGAAAATCACGCAGCGCCGAGCGCGTGCGCGGGCCGAGATTGCCGTCGTTTTCCCCGACGTCGTATCCAAGCGTCGCGAGCCGCTCTTGCAGCTCGAAGCGTTCGCCGCGGGAGAGCGTGCCTTCGTCGCGCGGCCAGGATTGCACGAACGGGCCGCCGCCGCGCATGCGGTCGGCCAAATGGCCGATCGCCAGCGCATAGGCCTCCGCCGGATTGTACTTCATGATCACCCGGAAATTCTCGATCATCAGGAAGGCGGGTCCGCGCCCGCCCGCGGGTGCGGTGAGGAAGGCGAGTATCGCCGGGGCGCGGGAACGATCTATCGCCCGCACGCCTGATGCCGAGCGCTGCCCACTCCTTGATCGTCTTTCGAACCGAGCGATCCGCAAGCATGAAATTGAAGCTCGGCGGCAGCACCACTTCGTAGCCCCAGCTCGAACCGGCGTGCCAGCCGTCGCGCTTCAGATTGTTGGCGGTCGAGGCGAGCAGGTCGGGAATCGAATCCACGACGTTCTTCCTGCCATCGCCGTCGAAATCGACGGCGTAGCGCTTGAAGGACGTCGGCATGAATTGCGTCGGCCCGAAGGCGCCCGCCCAGGAGCCCTTCAGATGCTCGGCGGGCACGTCGCCGTGTTGGAGAATCTCGAGCGTGGAGAGAAATTCCTCGCGGAAATAGTTTTGCCGCCGGCCGATGCAGGCGAGCGTCGCGGTCGATTGCACCACCGGGCGCTCGCCGCCCTGCGTGCCGAAATTCGACTCGATTCCCCAGATCGCCGCGAGAATATAGCGATCAACCCCGTAGGCTTTTTCAACGGCGTCGAACGCCTCGCGGTTTTGTGCGACGGCGAGGCGCCCGGTGGCGATACGGTTTTCGTTCACGAGATCGTCGAGATAGTCCCAGATCGGTTTCTCGAACTCGGGCTGCCGGTCCAGAAGATCCATGATCTTGAGATCGGGCGCGAGCCCGCTGCGTCGCCGCATCGAAGGTGCGCCGGGAGATGCCGCGCTGCGCGGCCAGCGGCCAAAGCGATGCAAGGCAACGACCGAAATTGGACGCCGCGGAGGCAATCGCCTCGGGCGTCATCAGCGGATGCGTCGGGCCCCGCGCCGCCGGCGCCGATTGCGGTACGTTCCCGGTAATGAACGATTGGTAGCGCTGATCGTTCTCGCTTTGCGGCAAGGCCGGCGCGAGCGGCACCGAAACCGCGAGCAGAATTCCGCCGAGCAGCGCCTTGCGCCGCCGATACGAAGCGCCTTCAGCCGTGACCATCCGCTTTCGTCCCATCAGCCGTTCCCATCAAGGCAAGACCGCACTCTCAAGCGCAATCAGGCCGAAAATATGATTCCTTCGGGCAGCCCACTCAACGCTGCAGACGCGCCCCGACCAGCACGATATTGGCCGTGTAATTATTGCCCGGTGAATTCGACGTCAGCCGCTCTTGCCGCAGCTCGCCGCGCAGCGCGAACGAGCGAGTGAGGTAATAGGTCAAGGCGCCGCCATAGGTGAAGCGATTATCGACACGGTCGATGCCGCGATAATCATCGATGCCGTAACTCGCAAAAGCGGAGCCGATAAGCCAGCGCCTGAATTCATGATCGACGGTGACCTTCGCCTCGTGCGTAAAGACGCCCGCTGCGCCGGTGAGCGTGCTTTCTCCGATTGTCGACGTCACGCCGAGCGTGACCTTGGTCAGCGCCGTCGCCTTCCACACCAGCGAGGAATCGACCATCAACCCCGAAACATTCGGCAGCGTCGGATCGTCGTAGGTCCGCCGCCCATAGCCGATCGATGCCTCGCCCTTGAGGATCTCCGGCCGGTCGACGGTAATGCCGACATCCGCTTTCATGCCGTCCGAGCCGCGCCGAATGCCGAGAGAGTCGAACGTGTGGTCGAAGACCCGCGTATCGACCGAAGCCTCCACGAACGGCTTCACGCCGCCGGTCACCTCGTAGCTCGCGCGCAACCTTGCCGAATAGGTGTTGTAGTTGCTGTCGGAGAGGTCGAGAACGCCGCCGCCGATCAAATCCGCGTTTTGATAAATGTTTCGCTCGTAGCCGCCATAGAGCCCGAGCTCGAGACGATTGAACGCCTGCACCACCCCGACCGTACTGCCGAGGGTATAAATGTTGGGCGGCCTTTTCGCGCCGCTGACGGAGTCGGGCGTGCCGGCGCTTTGCGTCGTCAGCGCCGCCGTTTCCGTGAACTCGATGCGCGTCGTCTTGGTGACGTCGATCCGTCCGCGCACGATCGCCGCCGCGTCGGGACGGTCATTGTGGTCGACGTCGCTATAGTGCGTGAAGGAGCCGCGCAGATTCACCGACAGCTCGTGGCGCGACCAGTCCGATTTCGCGCTCAACTCCGACTTCAGTGTGGTGAAACGCGAACCCGGGCCCGCCCTGCGTGCGCAGCGGATTGTCGTCATAGCCTTCCGAAACCTCGATGCTCGGCTTCAGCAAGAAAGCGCCGGCGCGGACACCCACCGGCCCGTAAGGCTCCTCTTCCGCCCTCGTGCGCTTCACCGGTCCCGCTGTGGAAGGTATCGCCGAGGTGATGATGCCGGTGGCGGCATTCGTCCGTTGCGCGCGTCCTTGAATGGGCGCCGCCGGCCGCGCCGTGCGTTTCCGCTAGGGCGGTTGCCGGTTTTTTCTTCTTGCGATGCTTCAAGCGATACTGTGCTTGCTCCGCCGATACGAAGCCGGTGTCGCTCGCGCCCGAAGCGGGTGGCGCGCCGAATGGCTGGCCGTCCGATTGAGAAAGCTGAGCGCTCTCGCCTCCTCTTGCGGGCAGCGTCGAGCGCAAGCCGGCGCGCGCGAGACCGTCGCCGTTCTCCTTCGGCGAAAGCGGAGGCCGCGCATAGCGAAAGCACGAGCGCGGCAGCGGCGCTCGATCGTCCGGGTCGTGAATGGCGCGGCACCGTCTGGGCTCTTCAATCGTCCGTATGGTTAACGAAGGTAAAATGCGCATGGTTAACGGACCCTTGTTCCTCCGCCGGGGTCGCCTCCCCCCTTGGCCGTGCTAGGAAAACCGCCCTTGAGGGACAGCGAGGGTTCGTTCATGGCCGGCGCCAAGGGCCGCAAAGCCGCCGATTTGGGGATTTCCTCCGATCTCGTTCGCTCCGCACTGCGGACGCTGGAAACGGAGGCGGCGGGACTCGCCGCGCTGTCCGCGGCCATCAATAACGGCCTCGGCCGAGGCCTTCGTCGCGCGCGGTGGAAAAGATCCGCGCCGCGAGCGGCCGCGTGATCGTCACCGGCATGGGCAAGAGCGGCCATATCGGCCGCAAGATCGCGGCCACCTTCGCCTCGACCGGAACGCCCGCCTATTTCGTGCATCCGGGCGAGGCGAGCCACGGCGATCTCGGCATGATCACCCGCGACGACGCGATCGTGGCGCTCTCCTGGTCGGGCGAAACCGCCGAATTGCGCGATCTCATCGAATACGCCAAGCGCTTCCGCGTCGCGCTGATCGCGGTCACCGCCGAACGCCAAATCGACGCTCGCCAAGGCCGCCGACGTTTTGCTGCTGCTGCCGCAGGCGACCGAGGCATGCCCGCTCGGTCTTGCGCCGACGACTTCGACGCTCATTCAACTCGCGCTCGGCGACGCGCTCGCGGTCGCGCTGTTCGAAAGCCACGGCTTCACCGCGCTCGATTTCAAGGCGCTGCATCCCGGCGGCAAGCTCGGGGCAAGCCTGACCTTCGTGCGCGACGTGATGCACCAAAGGAGACGCAACGCCGCTCGTGCGCGACGGCACGCGCATGGCGGACGCGATCGTCGAGATGACGGCGAAAGGCTTTGGCTGCGTCGGCATCGTCGATGCGGCGGGCGATGCTGATCGGGATCATCACCGACGGCGACCTGCGCCGGCACATGACCGAAAATCTTCTTGTCGCGCTCGGTCGACGACGTGATGTCCAGGAAACCGAAGACCGTACGGCCCGATCAGCTCGCGGGCGAGGCGCTGGCGCTTCATGAACGCGGTCAAGGTCAACGCCTTGTTCGTCGTGGAAGGAACGAAAGCCCGTCGGGCTTGTGCGCGTCCACGAGTTGCTGCGCATCGGCGTCGCCTGATCAGGCGCGATGATCGTCTTCAAATCCATCCCGCGAGTTCGCGCTCGACGAGATCGCCGATCAGGCGCATTCCGCGCTCGGAATCGTTGAGGCAAGGGATGGCGGCGAAGCGCTCGCCGCCTGCGTGCCGAAAGATTTCGGCGTTCTCCACCGCGATTTCCTCGAGCGTCTCCAGGCAATCGGCCGAAAAGCCCGGCGTCACCACGGCGAGATTCTTGACGCCCGATCGCGCGAGCGCCCGCACCGTTTCGTCGGTATAGGGCGTGAGCCATTCGGCGCGCCCAAAGCGCGATTGGAACGTCAGGCGAAACCTGCTCTCGTCGAGCTTCAGGCGCTCGCGCAAGCAGGCGCACCGTCTCAAAGCATTGGCGTTCATAGGGATCGCCCTTGTCGCACGTATTCCTTCGGAATCCCGTGAAACGAGGCGAGCACGACCTCCGGCTTCCAGGAGAGCTTCGCGAGTTCCTCCTCGAGCGAGGACGCCACCGCCTCGATATAAGCCGGATCGTCGAAATAGGGCGGCACGATGCGTAGCGCCGGTTGCCGACGCAGCTTGGCGAGCGCCTCGAAAACCTTGTCGCCCACGCTCGCCGTCGTCGCCGCCGCGTATTGCGGATAGAGCGGGACGATCAGAATGCGCTCGCAGCCTGTTTTATCGAAGGCCGCGAGACGCGACGGGATCGACGGATTTCCGTAGCGCATCCCCAATCGACGGTGATGCGGCGGTCGCCCGCGAAATGCGCGGCGAGCTTATCGGCATTGCGCGCGCGTGATCGTCTTCAGCGGCGATTCGTTCCGTTCGCGATTCCAGATTTTGTCGTAGTCGCGGCCCTTGCGCGCGGAGCGAATCGGCAGAATGACGAGATTGAGCACGAACCACCACAGCACGCGGTTCGTCTCGATTACTCTTCGGTCGGAGAGAAATTCCTTGAGATAGCGGCGAATCGACCAATAATCGGTCGCGTCGGGCGTGCCTAAATTCACCAACAGGACGCCAATGCCGCCCGCTGAATTTTTTCGATCCATGTATCGGATATGGCGCGGGCGCGAAGGCGCGTCAATCGCGGCCGCTATTTCGCCGCGCGCTCGTCGGAAATGACCTTGCCGTCGTTCGGCAGCGAGCCGGGCGCCGCAAGCTCGACCCTTCCCTTGAGCTTGGTGATCGCCTGCAAGCTCGATGCGATCTCGCCTGCGAGCGCGGCATCGGCCTTCGCCGATTCGGCGCGCAAAGTCATCGCGTCCTGCTCGCCCTCGCGCGTGACCACGAGCCGCAAGCGCTTCAATTCCGGGTGACGCTTGGCGATCTCCGCGATCTGCTCGGGGCGGACGAACATGCCTTTCACCTTGGTGGTCTGGTCGGCGCGGCCCATCCAGCCCTTGATCCGCATATTGCGTGCGCCCGCAAGGCGAGCGGCCCGGCAGCACCGCCGTGAGATCGCCGAGCGCGAGCCGGATCCACGGATGATGCGGATCGAACGAGGTCACCACCACCTCGCCGACATCGCCCTCCGGCACCGGATCGCCGGTGCCGGGCCGCACGATTTCGACGAAGCACGTCCTCGTTCACGATCATGCCTTCGCGCGCGGCGGTCTCATAGGCGATGACGCCGAGATCGGCGGTGGCGTAGGACTGATAGGCATCGATCCCGCGCGCCTGCGATTTCCGCTTGCAGCGACGGCGGAAAGGCCGCGCCGGAAACGAGAGCCTTCTTGATGCGAGGAAACGTCGCGACCCGCGGCCTTCGCCGCGTCGAGCAGGATTTTCAGGAAGTCGGGGGTGCCGGTATAGGCGACCGGCTTTAGGTGCTCGATGATGTCGAGCTGCTGCTCGGTGTTGCCGGGTCCGGCCGGGATCACCGACGCAGCCGAGCGCGCGCGCGCCGCTGTCGAGAATGAACCCGCCGGGCATGAGGTGATAGGAAAACGTGTTGAGGACGATGTCGCCCGTGCGGAAGCCCGCGGCGAACAAGCGAGCGCGCCGAGCGCCAGGGATCGGCGACCGCGGCCTTCGGGCTCGTAGATCGGGCCGGGCGAGGTGAAGAGCCGGCCGAACTCCGCGATCGGATGCGACAGAAAGCCGCCGAAAGGCGGCTTGTTCTTCTGCATCGCCGGCAGCTCGGACTTGCGCAGCACCGGCAATTTCGCCAGCGCCGCCCGGCTCGTCACCGATTTCGCATCGACGCCCGCAAGATGCGCGGCCCAAGCCGGCGCCTTCATCGCCTCCGCGACGAGCGCGGGCAGCCGCGCCAGAAGATCGCGCTCGCGCGCGCCGGGCTCGCGCGTTTCCAGCTGATCATAATGATCGGCCATCGCTCGGCGCTCTTCGGCTCTTCACGCCAGCCAGCGCTTGCGGCGCTTGTAGTGCTTGACGTCGCGGAAGGAGCGTCGGCCGCCTTCGCCGATGCCGAGATAGAATTCCTTCACGTCCTCGTTCTCGCGCAGCGCCTTCGCCTCGCCGTCGAGCACGACGCGGCCGGTCTCGAGGATGTAGCCGTAGGTGGCGTATTTCAGCGCCATGTTGGTGTTCTGCTCGGCGAGCAGGAACGAAACGCCTTCCTTCTCGTTGAGCCGCTTCACGATCTCGAAGATCTCCTCGACGATCTGCGGCGCGAGCCCCATCGAGGGCTCGTCGAGCAGGATCATCTTCGGCTTCGACATCAGCGCGCGGCCGATGCGCGCACATCTGCTGCTCGCCGCCGGAGGTATAGCCGGCGAGCGAGTCTTGCGCTGCGGCAATGCGCGGGAAATAGGAATAGACGAGCTCGAGGTCGCGCCGGATCGCGGCCTGCCCGTCGCGCCGCGTGAAGGCGCCGGTCAGCAGGTTCTCCTCGATCGTGAGATGCGCGAAGCAGTGGCGGCCTTCCATGACCTGGATGCAGCCGCGGCGCACGAGCTCGTTCGGCGACAGGCGATGCACCTCGTGCCGTCGAAATGGATCGAGCCCTTGGTCACTTCGCCGCGCTCGGCGTGCAGGAGGTTGGAGATCGCCTTCAGCGTCGTGGTCTTGCCGGCGCCGTTGGCGCCGAGCAGCGCGACGATGCCGCCGCGCGGCACCTCCAGCGAGACGCCCTTCAAGACGAGGATCACGTGATCGTAGATGACCTCGATGTTGTTGACCGAAAGAATGCGATCGTTGGCGAGAGCGGGCGCGGCGGCGGTCATGAGCTGTCACCTTTGAGCGGTAGCGGATGCGAATGAGGGGGCGGGCTCGCCGTGCGATGCCCAGCCCCCTCACGTTACGTTTCGTCTCGCTCCGAATTTACGACGTCTTGTCGCAAGCCTCGGTGCGCTTCGGCCAGCCGGCGTTCTTCTCGGCGTAGTCCTTGGCGGCCGCCTCGATCAGCGGCCGGACCTTGTCCTTCATCGGCTCCATCCAGTCGGAGGCCTTCACCCACTTCGTGCCGTCCCACTGCGGCAACGAAGACCTTGTGGTGGCCGTTGTGGTCGTTGCAGGAGACCTTCACCGGCGACGCAAAGCCGTCCAAGCCGAGTCTCCTTCAGACGCGCGTCGGTGATGTTGAGCGTCTCGAGGCCGCGGCGCACGTCTTCGCCGGTGACGCCTTCTTGCCGGTGATCTTCTGCGCGTTGCGGATCGCCTCGGCGATCAGCATCGAGTTGTAGACGCCGCGGTTGTAGAGGTTCTCGCCGACCTTGTCCTTCGGGGTCTTGCTCATTCCCTTGTCGACGACGTGCTTCTGGATGTCCTGGATCGCCGGGAAAGTTCGTGCCGACCGCGTGGAAGTCGAGCGAGTTGTAGCCCTTCGCCTCGGCGCCGGCGGGACGCGCGTCGTCGTCGCCGCCCGCCCACCAGACGCCGACCAGACGATTCATCGGGAAGCCGACCTTGGCGGCTTCCTTGACGGCGGTCGGGTTCATGGCGCCCCAGCCCTGCAGATAGATCCAGTCGGGCTGGTCGCGGCGGACGTTGAGCCAGAGCGAGGACTGGTTCTGCATGTCCTGCGCCGGCACCGGATAGAGCTTCAGCTCGAAGCCGTATTCCTTGCGCCAGCTGCTCGAGCAGCGGGATCGGCTCCTTGCCGTAGGGCGCGTCGAGATGGATGAGGCCGATCTTCTTGCCCTTGAGCTTGTCGAGCCCGCCTTCCTTCTCGCCGACGTAGCTTGATGAACACCGAGGCGCCGTCCCAGTAGGTGGCCGGCGGGTTGAAGATCCACGGGAAGATCTTGCCGTCGGCCGAAGCCGAAAGGCCGTAGGCCATGGACAGGACCGGGATCTTGTCGACCGCGGCCTTCGGGATCAGCTGCAGCGTGATGCCGGTCGAATACGGATTGATGACGACCGGGTTCTTGCCCTTGGTCGACTCGTAGCACTCGACGCCCTTCTTGGTGTCGTAGCCGGTCTCGCATTCCTCGATCGACGATCTTGACGCCGCCGATGCCGCCGTCGCGCTCGTTCAGCATGTCGAGATAGTCGTGCATGCCGTTGGCGATCGGAATGCCGGAGCCCGCGAACGGGCCGGTGCGATAGGTGAGCAGCGGCACGTAGATCGTGTCTTGCGGCCGACGCGGTCGAACGACAGCGGGAACGCCCGCCATCGCGCCGATCGCAGCGCCGAGGACCATTGCTTTGATACGCATTTCTAGTCCTCCCATTTTTTCGGCCGGCAGCAGGACGCTTCCAGCCGTCTGCGTGTCGATGCCCCGCGTGGGGCTTACCTTGACCGTCTCGCCTAACCGGGCAAGACGGGCAGGAATTGGTTCAAGTTTGCCCCATCAATAGGGAACGGCCAGACCCTCAGCTTCTGCTTGCCGATCTGCCAGAGCCGCGCGAGCCCGTGCGGCTCGACGATCAGGAAGAAGATGATCAAGCGCCCGACGATCATGAAGCGTCAAGTGCTCGACCGTCGCCGCGATGAATCGGCATGCCGAGTTCGGCCGGCACGGATGCGCAGAACGATCGGCAGGATGAAGATCAGCGCCGCGCCGAAGAACGAGCCGATCAGGCTGCCGAGGCCGCCGATGATCACCATGAACAGGATGAAGAAGGTCTGGTTGATGTCAGAAGACGTCGGCCTCGGCGCCGCCGTACCAGAGGAACACCATCAGCGCGCCGGCGACGCCGCAATAGAAGGACGACACCGCGAAGGCGAGCAGCTTGGTCGGCAGCAGCCGGATGCCCATCAGCTCGGCGGCGATATCCATGTCGCGCACCGCCATCCACATGCGGCCGATGCGGCCGTGCACGAGGTTGGAGGCGATCCAGGTCATCACGACGACGATGGTGAGCACGATCGAGGTAGCGCGCCTGCGGCGTCGCGGTCGGGCCGGTGACCGGAACGCCGAAGAGCGTGCGCGTCGGCACCTCGATCGCGCCCGAGGCGTTGTAGTTGTAGAGCCACGGAACGCGGATGAAGCACCACTGCAGGAAGAACTGCGCGGCAAGCGTCGCGACGGCGAGGTAGAAGCCCTTGATGCGCAGCGACGGCAGGCCGAACAGCACGCCGACCGCGGCCGAGAAGAAGCCCGAGGCGACGATCCAGACGAGGATGTTGACGCTCCGGGAACAGCGTCGTCAGCTTGTAGCAGGCATAGGCGCCGACCCCCATGAAGGCGCCGGTGCCGAGCGAGAGCAGGCCGGTATAGCCGGTGAGGAGGTTGAGCCCGATCGCGGCGAGCGCGAAGATCAGGAACGGGATCATCACCGCCTGCAGCAGGAAGCTGTTGCCGAAATAGGGAATGACGACGAAGGCGACGAACAGGATGGCCGCCATCCCGATGCGGTCCTGGCGCAGCGGGAACACCGCCTGTCGGCGGCGTAGCTCGTCTTGAACTGGCCGGCTTCGCGGTAGAACATTCTTCGTTCCTCAGATCCGCTCGATGATCTTCTCGCCGAACAGGCCCTGCGGCCGGAACAGCAGGAAGACGAGCGCGATGACATAGGCGAGCCAGCTCTCGATGCCGCCGCCGAGCAGCGGGCCCCAGTAGAACTCGCCGAGCTTCTCGCCGACGCCGATGATGAGGCCGCCGACGATCGCGCCCGGGATCGAGGTGAAGCCGCCGAGGATCAGCACCGGCAGCGCCTTCAGCGCGATGATCTGCAGCGCGAACGAGACGTCCGAGCGCGCGCCCCACATGATGCCGGTGACGAGCGCCACGATGCCGGCCGCGAACCACACGATCACCCAGATCTGTTCGAGCGAGATGCCGACCGAGAGCGCCGCCTTGTGGCTGTCGGCGACCGCGCGCAGCGCGCGGCCGATGCGGGTCTTCGAGAAGAAGACCGCGAGCCCCGCGACCATCATCGAGGCGATGACCGCCGCCGCGATGTCGATCTTCTGCAGCGACACGAGGCCGCCGAAGATCTTGAAATCGATCGCGCCTTGCGGCAGGTAGAGCTGGTCGGCGATCATCACCTTCGGATTGCCGCCGAAGACGAGCTCGCCGAGGCCGATCAGGAAATAGGTCGAGCCCGAACGTCGCCATGAACAGGATGATGTCGGGCTGGTTGACGAGCGGCCGCAGCACCACGCGCTCGACCGCGACCGCGAGGACGAACATCACGCCGATGGTGAGACCGAGCGCGAGAAACGCCGCGACGACCGGCGCGACACGCCGAGGCGGATGAGCAGGTCGTAGAGCCCGACCAGCGTCAGCGCCGCGAACACCACCATGATGCCCTGCGCGAAGTTGAACACGCCCGACGCCTTGAAGATCAGCACGAAGCCGAGCGCGATCAGCGCATAGAGCACGCCGGCGACGAGCCCTTCCCACAGCGTCTGCACCAGCAGGTCCGGCGCCGGCGCCATCTGCACGAACGGATCGATGAAGATCTTGTAGAGGATGTCCATCATCGCCGCTCAGTGCGCCACGCCGAGATAGGCGTCGATCACGGCTTGGTTGCGCTTGACCTCGTCGGGCGTGCCGTCGGCGATCTTGCGGCCGTAGTCGAGCACGACGACGCGATCGGACAGGTCCATCACCACGCCCATGTCGTGCTCGATCAGCGCGATCGTGGTGCCGTAGTGATTGTTCACGTCGAGGATGAAGCGCGACATGTCCTCCTTCTCCTCGAGGTTCATGCCGGCCATCGGCTCGTCGAGCAGCAGCAGGTCCGGCTCCATGGCGAGCGCGCGGCCGAGCTCGACGCGCTTCTGCAGGCCGTAGGGCAGCTTGCCGACCGGGAATCCTTGCGGATGTGCGGGATCTCGAGGAAGTCGATGATCTCCTCGACGGCTTGCGGTGCTCGACCTCCTCGCGCATCGCCGGGCCGTGGCGAAGGAGCTGCCAGAAGAAGTTCCTGCGCATCTTCAGCGAGCGGCCCGCCATGATGTTGTCGAGCGTCGTCATGCCCTTGAACAGCGCGACGTTCTGGAACGTGCGCGCGATGCCGCCGCGCGCCGCCTCGTGCGGGCGCATCCTCGGCGCGTCTTGCCCTTGAAGGTGATGCGGCCGTGCTGCGGGTGATAGAAGCCGTTGATGACGTTGAGCATCGAGGTCTTGCCGGCGCCGTTCGGGCCGATGATGGCGCGGATCTCGCCCTTGCGGATGTCGAAGGAGACGTCGGTGATCGCCTTCACGCCGCCGAAGGCGAGCGACACGTTCTCGACCGCGAGCAGAACTCGCCGGCCGCGATCTCGGCTGCCCGACGGCGCTCTCATGCCGCCTTCTCCGATCGGCGCTCGCGCCGCGGCACCGGATAGGTCGCGCATGTCGCGGATCTTCACGCGGCGCCGAGATCGTGCCCTTGCGGCCGTCCTCGAAGGTGACCTCGGTCGAGATGTCGGCCTCCTTCGAGCCGTCGTAGAGCGCCGCGACCAGCGGCGCGTAGCGCTCGGCGATGAAGCCGCGGCGGACCTTCATGCGTGCGGGTCAGCTCGCCGTCGTCGGCGTCGAGCTCCTTGTGCAGGATGAGGAAGCGGCTGATCTGCGCGCCCGCCATGCGCGCTCCTCGGACGAGCGAGCGGTTCACCTCGTCGACATGCTTCGGCGAGCATGTCGTAGACGTGCGGATGCGCCGGCGAGCTCCTGATAGGAGCCGTAGACGACGTTGTTGCGCTCGGCCCAGGTGCCGACCGCGACGAGATCGATGTTGAGCATCACGGTGACGAAGTCGCGCCCGTCGCCGAACGCCACCGCCTCCTTGATGTTCGGGATAGAACTTCAGCTTGTTCTCGATGTATTTCGGCGCGAACAGCGTGCCGTCCTTGCAGCCGGCCGACATCCTTGGCGCGGTCGATGATCTTCAGGTGCCCGGTCTTCGGATCGAAGAAGCCGGCGTCGCCGGTGCGCACCCAGCCGTCCGGCGTCTTGGTCTCGGCGGTCTTCTCCGGGTCCTTGTAGTAGCCGAGGAACACGCCGGGCGAGTGGAACAGCACCTCGCCGTTGTCGGCGATCTTGATCTCGACATCGATGTTCGGCTTGCCGACCGTGTCGGCGTAGATTTCGCCGTCCGGCTGCGCGGTGATGTAGACCGACGCTTCGGTCTGCCCGTAGAGCTGCTTCAGGTTGATGCCGAGCGAGCGGTAGAAGCGGAAGATCTCCGGCCCGATCGCCTCGCCCGCCGTGTAGCCGACGCGGATGCGCGAGAGCCCGAAGCGGTTCTTCAGCGGCGCGTAGACCAGAACGTCGCCGAGCCGGTAGAGCAGCCGCGCGTGCAGCGGCACCGGTTCCTTGTTGAGGATCTTCTCGCCCCACGTTGCGCGCGTGCTCGATGAAGTAACTGGAACATCCGGCGCTTGAGCGCGCCGGCGTCCTCCATGCGCACCATGGTGAGCGTCAGCAGGTTCTCGTAACACGCGCGGCGGCGCGAAGGCGTAGGTCGTGCCGATCTCGCGCCGGTCCTCGACGACGGTCTCGCCGGCTCTCCGGGCAATTGACGCAAAAGCCCGGCGACATGGCCTGCGCGTAGGAGAAGATGTGGTCGCCGACCCAGGCGAGCGGCAGATAGGCGATGACCTCCTCGTTCTCGTCGAGCTTGTCGAAGCGCATTGCCGTTGCGGCCGAGATGATCGACGTTGTCGTAGGTGAGCATCACGCCCTTCGGCCGCCCGGTCGTGCCCGAGGTGTAGAGGATGACGCGCGAGGTCGGCGCCCTTGCCCTGCGCGATCGAGCCTCGCCAGCGCAGCGGCGGACGCGCGCGGATCGGCGAGCGCTCGCGGCCCGATCTTCTGCACGTCGGCGATCGAGTTGCAGCCGGGCGTGGTCGTAGTCGCGCAAGCCCGCGCGGCTCGTCGTAGACGATGTGGCGAGAGTCGGGCAGGCGCTCGGCGATCGACAGCAGCTTGTCGACCTGCTCCTGGTCCTCGCACCACCGCGATCGTCGACCTCGGCGTGCTCGAGCACATAGGCCATCTCGTCGGCGACCGAGTCCGCGATAGACGGCACCGGGACGGCGCCGAGCGCACTGCGCCGGCGCACATCGCCCAGTAGAGCCGCGGCCGGTTGGCGCCGACGATCGGCGAACTTGTCGCCGCGCTTCAGCCCGAGCTCCTCCAGCCCGACCGCGAAGGCGCGCACTTCGTCGAGCACCTCGGTCCCAGGTCCAGGACTGCCAGATGCCGAGATCCTTGTGGCGCATGGCGGTGCGGCCGCCGCGCGGCGCGGCGTTGTGGATCAGCAGCTTCGGAAACGTATCCGTCAGAGGTCCGTCGCTGTCGCCGCGCACGCTCCTGATCGCCTCCCGCGAGTCGAGTTACGGCCGGCCCAGTCTCTCGCATTCGCTCCGCGCTCGTCGGAGCTTGGCCCGATCAGTTGCAGTCGAGCTGCGCGTTTCGCAAGGCGATCAGTTGACGGACGGAAGCGCGGCTTCCGCGCGATGGGCGGTCGGCCAAAATTGCATTCGCATACATAATGACCGCATGCAAGCCAGCCGCATAGCGGCTTTATGGCGCCGCGAGCGACGCCGCCATCTTTTGCGAAGGCAGACCGCTTATTCGGCGGCCGCCGCGATCGGAGCGGGTGCGCCGGACGTCACGGCGTCGCGGAAGCTGGGCGAGAAGGACGGCCTCCTCGGCCTTCGCGGCCTCAGGTTGCGCTCCTTGACGTGGCCGAAGCCGCGGATTTTTTCCGGGAGATCGCCGCGAGCCGACCGCGAGGCGTGGTTCTGCGGCGTCAGGCGCGGCGATCATTCGTCGAGATCGCCTCGTAGTCGCGCGATCAGCTGGCGCTCGGTGCTGGCGCTCGTGCGGTGTAGCCGAACAGGTCGAGCGCGCGTGCCGCGCAGGAACTTGAGCTTCGCCAGCACGCGGAAGGCCTGCAGCATCCACGGCCCGAAGCTCATCTTCCTCGGCACGCCGGTGGCCGGGTCCGTCTGCGCGCGAGCAGCGGCGGCGCGAGATGGAACTCGTAGCGCAGGTTCTCGCCCTCGAAGGTCGTGCGCGACCTGCTTCTCGAACGCGCCGTCGGTGTAGAGCCGCGCGACCTCGTACTCGTCCTTGTAGGCCATCAGCTTGAACAGATAGCGCGCGACCGCCTCGGCGAGCGCCGGTCTTGCCCGGCGCCTTCGCGGCCTCGGCCGCGCGCACCTCGTCGACCAGCGCGCGGTAGCGCTCGCGCATAGGCGGCGTTCTGGTAGTCGGTGAGGAACGCGACGCGGCGCGCGACGATCTCGTCGAACGATCTGCGACAGCCGGCGCGCGTCGCGTCGGCGTCCGGCGACCGGCTCACCAGCGCCTCGACCGCTGCCGGCTCGACCGCGGCGCGGCGGCCCCAGCTGGAAGGCGGCGAGGTTCATCGCCACCGCCTCGCCGTTGAGCTCGATCGCGCTTCTCGATCGCTTCCGCCGAGAGCGGCAGCGCGCCGATCTGATAGGCGTAGCCGAGCATGAACATGTTGGCGGCGATCGAATTGCCGAGCAGCGCGGTCGCGAGTCGCGTCGCGTCGACGAAGTGGCTGCTGTCCGCGCCGGCCGCCGTCGGCGATCGCGCGCTTGAGGCGCTCGGTCGGCAGCGAGAAATCGGCGTTGCGGGTGAAGTCGCCGGGCAGCACTTCCGCGGTGTTGACGACCAGCGCGCGTGCCGCCCGGCTCGACCGCGGCCAGCACCTTCTTGGTGCCGGCGACGACGATGTCGCAGCCGAGCACGAGGTCGGCGCCGCGCCGCCGCGACGCGGATGGCGTGGATGTCGTCCGGGTCGTTGGCGATGCGGATATGGCTGTAGACCGCGCCGCCCTTCTGCGCGAGGCCGGCCATGTCGATGACGCCGACGCCCTTGCCTTCGAGATGCGCCGCCATGCCGAGGATCGCCGCCGATCGTGACGACGCCGGTGCCGCCGACGCCGGTGACGATGATGCCGAAGGTCTGGTCGATCGCCGGCAGCGCCGGCTCCGGCAGCGGCGGCAGGTCGGCCGGCGCGTCGACGCCGCCTCGGCCGCTTCTTGAGCTTCGCGCCGTGCACCGTGACGAAGGACGGGCAGAAGCCCTTGACGCAGGAGAAGTCCTTGTTGCAGCTCGACTGGTCGATGTTGCGCTTGCGCCCGAACTCGGTCTCGAGCGGCTGCACCGACGACGCAGTTCGACTGCACGCCGCAATCGCCGCAGCCCTCGCAGACGAGCTCGTTGATGATCGACGCGCTTGTCGGGATCCGGGAACTGCGCCGCGCTTGCGGCGGCGGCGCTTCTCGGCGGCGCAGGTCTGGTCGTAGATCAGCACCGTGACGCCCGGCGATCGTCGGCGAGCTCGCGCTGCACCGCGTCGAGCTCGTCGCGATGATGGATCGTCATGCCCGGCGGCCAGTCGATGCCGTCGGGATATTTGTCCGGCTCGTCGGTGACGACGACGATGCGCTTCGCGCCTTCGGCCGCGACCTGGCGCGCGATCTGTCGGCACGGTGAGGCCGCCCTCGTTGCGCTGGCCGCCGGTCATCGCGACGGCGTCGTTGAACAGGATCTTGTAGGTGATGTTGACGCCGGACGCGGCCGCGGCGCGGATCGCCAGATAGCCGGAATGGTTGTAGGTGCCGTCGCCGAGATTCTGGAACACGTGGCCGCGCTTCGAGAACGGCGCCTCGCCGATCCAGTTCGCGCCCTCGCCGCCCATCTGGGTGAAGCCGCAGCGTGGAGCGGTCCATCCACTGCGCCATGTAATGGCAGCCGATGCCGGCATAGGCGCGCATGCCCTCCGGCACCATGGTCGAGGTATTGTGCGGGCAGCCGGAGCAGAAATACGGCGTGCGCGCCGCGACGTCCTGCGTCTCGGCGAGCGACGCGCTGCGCCTGCTTCAGGCGCGCGACGCGGCCGCGAGCTCGTCGTTGTCGCCGTACTGCAGCAGCGCGCTCGCCGATCGCGATCGCGATGTCGTTCGGATCGAGCGCGCCCTTGACCGGGAACAGCCAGTTGCCCTGCTCGTCCTTCTTGCCGATGCAGATCGGCTGGTTCGGCGGTGCCGTAAAGCTCCTCGCGCACCTGCACCTCGATCAGCGAGCGCTTCTCCTCGACCACGATGATGAGGTCGAGGCCGTCGGCGAAGTCGATCAGCTCCGCGCGGCGAGAGCGGCCACGGGCAGCGCGACCTTGTAGAGCCGGAGGCCGAGGTCGTTGCACTTGACCTCGTCGATGCCGAGCTCGTCGAGCGCCTGGCGCACGTCGAGATAGGCTCTTGCCGACGGTGATGATGCCGATCTTCGGGTTGCGCCCGCCGGAGATGATGATGCGGTTGAGCTTGTTGGCGCGCACGAAGGCGAGCATGGCGTCGCGCTTGTAGTCGTGCAGCCGCGCTTCCTGCTCGAGGATGCCGTCGACGCAGGCGGATGTTGAGCCCGCCCGGCGGCATCGTGAACGTCGTCGCCGGGATGACGATCTTCACGCGGTCGAGCGCGGCCGTCGACGACGGCCGTCGACTCGATGGTCTCGTGCATGCATTTGAGCGCCGACCCAGGAGCCGCAGAAGCGCGACATCGCCCAGCCGTAGAGGCCGTAGTCGATGAATCTCCTGCACGCCGGCCGGGTTCAGGATCGGGATCATCACGTCGACGAAATGGAATTCGGACTGATGCGCGGTGGTGGAGGATTCCGCCGTGTGGTCGTCGCCCATCAGCGCGAGCACGCCGCCGTGCTTCGAGGAGCCGGCGAAGTTGGCGTGGCGGAACACGTCGCCGGTGCGGTCGACGCCCGGGCCCTTGCCGTACCACATGCCGAACACGCCGTCGTACTTGCCCTCGCCGCGCAGCTCGGCCTGCTGCGTGCCCCAGAGCGCGGTCGCGGCGAGGTCCTCGTTGAGGCCGGGCTGGAAGACGATGTCGTTGGCGTCGAGCGGCGCTCTGGCGCGCAGGAACTGCTGGTCGAGCCCGCCGAGCGGCGAGCCGCGATAGCCGGAGACGAAGCCGGCGGTGTTGAGCCCGGCGCGGCGGTCGCGCTCCTGCTGCATCAGGCAGAGCGCGGACAGCGCCTGGTGCCGGTGACGAAGACGCGGTCCTTGGCCAGATCGTATTTGTCGTCGAGGGAAACCTTGTAATTCGCCATGGGGCGTGAACTCCGGGGGCGACTGCTCTACCTATATAGTATGCGCGCCCAAGACAGGCGTTTAAGGTCAGCACGCTACCTAAAATTCGCACGAAGCGGGGCCCCGCGCAATTTCGTAATCACAGGCATGGGGGCAGCGAAATTGCTGGCCGGCGGGATAAACCGCAATTTGGCGCACTGCGGAATAAGCCAGGGCTGTTATGCCAGTCCCAACAGCAGGTGCCCGTTATCGACCACGATGACCGAATCGGTAATTCCCCGCCCGGCATCGGAGGCAAGCCAGCAAGAAGGCGCCGTCGAGATCGGCGGGGTTGCCCAGCCGGTTGAGCGGCAGGCGGGCGCGTATTTTCTCGCCCTCCTCGCCTAGCAAGAAACTCCCGATTGATTTCCGTGACGATGTAGCCCGGCGCGATGGCGTTGACCCTGATTTGACGGCGCGCGAGTTCGAGCGCCAGCGCCTTGGTCGCCTGCAGAACGCCCGCCTTGGCGACGTTAACGGCCCGAAAGTCCCCGCTCGACCCCGAAGCCCGCAATCGCGGCAATGGTCACGATCACCCCCGGCTTCTTGGCCGCGACCATGCGTTTCGCCGCCTGCTGACAGCCGAAATAGACCGCGTCGAGGTCGGCATCGAGCACTTCGCGCCAGGTCTCGCGCGTCATGTCGAGCGCGCGGGCAATGCGGGCGATCCCGGCATTCGCCACCATCAAATCGACCGTTCCGAAGGTTTTTTCGGCGGCGTCAAAGGCGCCCGCAAGCGCCGCGGGGTCGGTGACATCGGCGGGGGCCGCGAGCGCCCGGCCGCCGGATTGTTCGATTTTCGTCTTCAGCGCGTCGAGCCGCTCCCGGCGGCGGGCGACCAGAACGACCGCGGCTCCATTCGCGCTCGCCACCTCGGCGAAGCGCGCACCGAGACCGCTCGAGGCCCCGGTGATCAGTGCCAGCCGGCCAACGAGCCGTAACATCTTTCCTGTAACCATCGTGATCGATCCCGGTCAAGAACGGCCTGAACATAGCCCGCGCCGAAACCGTGGAGTCGCGGCAAACAGCCGGGAAATAAGCGCTCCGAAGCCATCATGCCGGTGATAAACAGCGCCCCGACGGCGACAATCCCGAGCGCCGCGGCACCGCGACCCCATAAATCAACAGGTTCCCGCCGCCCGCGGGGCGCCTGCAGAACCAGAACGCAATTCCCTTCCCCAAAACACCAATTAGCGCGATCGCGGCCACGGTGATCGCGGTGCCGAAAGCCATGGCGAAGATCGCAACAACCCCGACTGCGAAAATTCCCTGCGAAAGCGCGAAGACGAGAATGAGGATGGCGCCCGAGCACGGCCGAATCCCAACGGCGACCACCGCCTAGAGCCCGCGCTTCAGCCAGCCCTTGCCCTTGAGCTCCGCGGGCTCCGGGCCGTGGGAGTGACCGCAATGCTCGTCGTGCACGTGGTGATGGCCGGGTCCATGCCCGTGATCATGGTGATGCGGTGATCGTGATGATCGTGGCCTGGCATGGGATGACTCGGCTGCCCCGCAAGCACGCGAAGAAGGCCCGGCCTTTTCGCCACGCCAGCGAAAATCCGAACAGCACGATCACCCCGTAGGCCCCAAGCTCCAGGTACCGCACGGTGTCGTTCATCGCCTTCGCGCCGGCGCCGAGGACGAGCGCCGCGATACCGACAAGCGCAATCGCGGTGATCGCCTGCGCGAGGGGCCGCCGCGAACGAAAGCACGATCCCGCGCTTCATCGTCGCGTCATCGGCGACGAGATAGGACGAAATCACCGCCTTGCCGTGGCCGGGGCCCGCCGCGTGAAAAATGCCATAGAGAAATGAAAAGCCAGGCAAAACCGAATGCCGCCTTGCCGTCCGTTTTCGACGCGCTCACCGCTTTCGAGAGCAAACGATAGAATTCCGCCTGCTTCGCGAGAATCCACTGGCCAAAAGGCCCGATGATGGCGCGCCCGCGCCGGGCGGCGCGCCGAAGGGCGAGCCTTGGCGAACGCGGGCACCGCATGGGCGAAGAAAGCGGCGCCGATCAGCACCGACAACAATGGCAAACCCAGCATGCGAAAAACTCGCCATCAGCGCTTCACGGGCAGCGCACCTTGATGCTGGTTCGCGAACATCTCGCCGTAGCTTGAGCCCGCTTCAAGCTGCGCGAAAAATGATTTCGGGACCAATTGCCTTCGCAGCGGACTATCGGGACCCTTTGCATTCGACCGCGCACCCCGCGGGGGCGCCCCCGAGCGAAACGGGTTTTCCCTCGGCCAGCGAAAACGCGATGAAATAGGTGGGGTCGTAAACATCGAGCGCGATGCTGCCTTCGGGGCCCCGCTCTTCACCGGCAAGGTGAAATTCAGCGTAAGTATGTTCTTGTCGTCGGCCTCCAACCAATAATCGACCGGGTCCTCGAATTCGAGCGGCTTTTCGCCTCTTCTTGCTCATGGTGAAGTAGGCGAACTCCTTCAGCGACTTCACGTTCGTCCTTGGCGAGCTCCGCGAGTTCTTCGCGCGAAAACTTGCCGTCGCCATTCTTATCGAGCCCTTGAGCCGCAAATGCCGAAAACATCTCGTCGAAGTCCACGCGTGGCGGATTTCCTTGAGCTGCCGTCGGGCGATAGATCAATTCGCTCTTCGCCACGACAAACACATGCGGATGCGCGTCCGCGCCCCCGTGCTGGCGAGCAGAAGCGCGGCAAGCGCCGCTCGGCGCACAAAAATTTCATGGCTGGCTAGTCTTATAAATCCTTCGACCACGCCAAGGCAGTCTGGCGGAAGCATGGCGTAACGGCCCGCCGAATGCGGGCTGAATGCCACGCTTAAGTCTATTATGCCCCGGCAGCCCCGCCATCCGATCTCGGATCATGCGCGCCCTCGATTTCGCCATTCGGCTCGATTTCAACGCCGCCGGCGTGACCCATGATCTCATAATAAGCGTCGGGAAGTACTTCGATGTCGTGACCGGCCTTCTTCAGCGCGTCGATAATGTCGGTCGGAAAGCGGGATCTCAAGTCGCAAATTGGTGATTTCGGTGCCCCAGGTGCGCCCCAAAATCCAGCGCGGCCGGTCGATCGCTTCCGCGATCGGCACATTATAGTGTGACGTGGCGCGTATAGACGGCCGCTATTGTCTGCGGCTGGCCCTCGCCGCCCATCGTTCCGAACGAAAATACGCGTCCGTCGTCCAAGGTCCGCCATCGCCGGACATAAGGGTGTGAAATGGCCGTCGGCCCGGCTCCAACGGATTGAGCGAATTCGGATCGAGCGAGAAACTGAAGCCCCGGTTCTGCATGACGATGCCGGTCGAGGGCAGCACGCAGCCCGAGCCGAATTCCAAGAAGAGCGACTGGATATAGGAGACGGCAAGGCCCGAGTCGTCGACGGCGCCGAGCCAGATGGTGTCGCCCTTCCGGCGGGCTGCGGCCAGGGCGCGGCCTTGTTCGGATCGATGGCCTTCGCCTCGCGCTCCAGCGCCGCGGGCGTCAGAGAGCGCCGAGATTTTCCTTCAAGCGCTCGAAATCGGTCACATCCGCATGCGGATAAGCATGGCGCGCTTCGTCGCTTCGATCAGGCCGTGCAGATAGTCGTAGCTTTCGGCTTCGGCCGGCCCAACTTCTCGAAGATGCCGAGGATCAGGAGCGTGGCGAGCCCTGGGTCGGCGGCTGCGAGGTATAGACCGTGCCCGCTTTCAGCTTGATCGAAAGCGGCTCGCGAAGGACGGCGCGGTATTTCTCCAGGTCTGCGCGTGTCACCGGGCTGCCGATCCGTCTCGAGATCGGCGGCGATCTCGCGGCCGATATCGCCGCGATAAAAATCGTCGAGACCCGCCATGGCGAGCTGCTCAAAAGTGTCGGCGAGACGGCCGGGGGCAGCGTCTCGCCCACCTTCGGCGGCTTGCCCTCGATAAAAAAGGCTTCCGGAAGCCCGGCGCCTCGATATTCGGCGCCGCGATCACTGGCGAGCCGCCACGCCATCGAGTGGGTGACAGGGCTGCCCTTGCGAGCGATCGCGATAGCCGCTTCCAAAAGCCGCGACAGCGGCATTTTGCCGCCCAGCGCCTTCGACGGCTTCGAGCGCGAGCATCCAGCCGCCGATAGCGCCCGGCACCGTGAGTGCCGCATTCGGCGCCGCGCTCCGGGATCGTCTTGAGCCTTGCGACGATAGAAGTCGACTGCGTCGCCTTCGAGCCGGCATAGCCGCAGGCTTCGATGTAGCGGATCTTCCCCGACGGCTCGCGAATGATCCAGAAACCGTCGCCGCCGATATGATTCATGTGCGGATAGGCGGGCACGATCGCCGCAGCCGCCGCGATCGCCGCCTCGAGAGCGTTTCCGCCCTCCTTCAATACGTCGCGTCCGGCCTCGGCGGCCAGAAAGTGTGGCGCAACGACAACACCTCGGCGGCTCTTCGCACTCAATTCGGTCATGATTCCCGTTCCTCAAAGCTTACGGTCAAACGAAAAACGCGGCCGGCGAGCTTGATCGGGTGCCGTTCCGCGCCAGATTGCCCGCCATTCTAGCCCGGCAGTGTGCCAAAACGAAACTGGCGGGCCGATTTTGGAGCAAAAGATGTCCGAAGCAGCCAGCGGAGCCAGCCGAATTCACTGGACCAACGTGATTACGGTGATCAGCGCCGCGATTCTGATCGGAACGGAGATAATCGGCGCCGGATTCGCGACCGGATGGGCGATCGCGGGACTTTTTGGCCTCGGCGACATCGGCGCTTACGTCTTGCAGGCGATCTTCGGCGCCGTCGCCTGCTTCATCATCTTCAATTTTGTTCGTCGCGCGGCGAAGATCGAACCGTTTTTTGATCGCTGAGCGGCGCGCGCGCGAGCGCCGCGCGAATTTAACTTTCAATTTAGATTTTGCTTCGCGACTTCGCCAAGAGAAATTTTTTTCGCGCGTCAAGCGATTTTCTCTTGCATAGTGAGAGAAATTTTCACTTACATCGCGATTGCCCAATTTCGCACGTGCCTGTTGTCGCGTGCCGGTCGGCAGAAATCCGGACAAGAGGCCGGAAAGCTGTCGGGGCAGACCGGTAGCCGGAGACAAAACCGGCGAACCCCGCTCTCCGCGAGGGACGCGACTTAAAGCAACGACGTAGCGGGCTTTTTTGGTCTCATCGGATTCCGATGGTAGGAGTTGGCAGTACTGAAGAGGCACTACTCTTGCCGGCTGTGCGGTGCGGGGCTCTCCCCAATCCAAGCAGTGACATCAAGGTCCGGTTTCCGGAAACGCGAATGTCACATCGGCAGTTCAAAGGCCGGCCTGCCGGCCGGCAGCGGGTGAGGGCCCGCCGCGGGGAAGCGCAATCGCGCGTAAACCTTCGGCATCCGTCATCCCGGGCCTGGAATGGATGAAGGGAGACAAAGAAATGACTGAACGTATCCGCAAGTTCCTCAAGCGACGACGCGAGGAAGGCCCTTGCCTGGTCGTCGACCTCGAGGTCATCCGCGAAAATTACCTCGCCTTCGCCAAGACGCTGCCCGACACCCGGGTATTCTACGCGGTGAAGGCCAATCCGGCGCCGGAGATCCTGAAGCTCCTCGCCGAGCTCGGCTCCAGCTTCGATACCGCCTCCGCCGCCGAAATCGAGATGGTGCTCGCCGCCGGAGCGACGGCGGACCGAATCTCCTATCGGCAACACGATCAAGAAGGAGCGCGACATCGCGCGCGCCTACGAGCTTGGCGTGCGGCTGTTCGCCGTCGATAGCGAGGCGGAGGTCGAGAAAATCGCCCGCGCCGCTCCCGGCTCGAAGGTGTTTTGCCGCATTCTGTGCGACGGCATCGGGCGCCGAATGGCCGCTTTCCCGCAAATTCGGCTGCGTGCCTGAAATGGCGCCGGGCATTCTCGAACACGCCCATCGCCTGGGCCTCGTCGCTCACGGCATCTCCTTCCACGTCGGCTCGCAACAGAACGACGTGAAGGCCTGGGACAAGGCGCTCGCCTCCGCGGCGGCGATCTTCAACGAGATGTCCGAGCGCGGCCTGCACGCTTGTCCATGGTCAATCTCGGCGGCGGCTTCCCCGCGCGCTACCTGAAGAACGTCCCGAAGGTCGATGCCTACGGCAAATCGATCTTCAAGCGCGCTCCGCAAGCATTTCGGCAACCGCATCCCGGAAACGATCATCGAGCCGGGCCGCGGCCTCGTCGGCGACGCCGGCATGATCGAGGCCGAGGTCGTGCTGATTTCGAAGAAATCGGCCGACGATCCGGTGCGCTGGGTCTATCTCGACATCGGCAAGTTCGGCGGTCTCGCCGAGACGATCGACGAGTCGATCCGCTATCCGATTCGCACGCCGAGGGACGGCGGCAAGGTCGCGCCTTGCGTGATCGCGGGCCCGACCTGCGATTCGGTCGACGTGCTCTACGAGAAAGAGCCGTACATGCTGCCGGTTTCCCTCGAGATCGGCGACAAGGTGCTGATCGAGGCGACGGGCGCCTACACGACGACCTACAGCTCGGTCGCCTTCAACGGCTTCGCTCCGCTCAAATCCTACGTCATCTAGGAGATGATCCGCATCGATCGCGAGGCGCCGGCCGAGGCCGGCGCCCGTGAGTCGCTGCTCGACCTTGCCTTGGGTCGCAGGCGGCGCAAAAAGACCTCGGAACGCTTACGCGAAGGGCGGCTGCCGGCGGAAGGCTTGTCGTTTTCCGCGCGAACCGGAAAGCGGCCGCCTCATCGGCACGCTGCGGCTTTGGCACGTTTCCGCCGGGCGCCGATCGGCCGGCGCTTGTTGCTCGGGCCGCTCGCGGTCCATCCCTCTTATCGTAACCGCGGCATCGGCTCGGCCTTGATGCGAACGGCGATCGACAGGCGGCGGCGCTCGGCCATCGCGCCGTGCTGCTCGTGGGCGACGAGCCTTATTACAAGCGCTTCGGTTTCTCGCGCGCACCGACCGAGCATCTTCGCCTGCCCGGCCCGTTCGAACGCGACCGTTTTCTCGCGCTCGAACTCGTTCCCGGCGCGCTTCGTGACGCGCGCGGAATGGTCGTCGCGACCGGCGAGACGGCGCCGCTGGCGCCGGAAAAATCCACAGGAATCGCGGCGAAATCGTTGACCTCCCGCGCCCGCCGTGCCTCATGAGTTTCGGACATTTTTGTCGCAGGCCGAATTGCCTGTCGTTTCATGAGGCGGCATTGCCCCGCCGCGCATCATGGAGGTCCGAACATGAGCAAATGGCCGGTTCATGGTCGCATCACGGGTCCGATCGTCATGATCGGTTTCGGCTCGATCGGCAGGGGAACGTTGCCGCTGATCGAGCGGCATTTCGAATACGACAAGTCGCGCTTCGTCGTCATCGATCCCTCCGACAAGAATAAATTTCTGCTCGACGAGCGCGGCATCAAGCTGATCCAGACCGGGCTCACCAAGGCGAACTATCGCGAAATCCTCACCCCGCTGCTCACCGCCGGCGGCGGCCAGGGATTCTGCGTCAACGTCTCCGTCGATACCTCCTCGCTCGACATCATGAAGCTCTGCCGCGAGATCGGGGCCTTCTACATCGACACCGTCGTCGAGCCCTGGAAGGGCTTTTACTTCGACAAGAATATCGACGCGCGCCGCGCGCACCAATTACGCGCTGCGCGAAATGGTGCGCGGCGAGGCGAAAAAGAACCCCGGCGGCGTGACCGCCGTCTCCTGCTGCGGCGCCAATCCCGGCATGGTGAACTGGTTCGTGAAGCAGGCGCTTTTGAATATCGCCGCCGATCTCGGCATCAACGATCCCGAGCCGAAAACGCAGGCAGAATGGGCGCGCTTCATGCAAAAGACCGGCGTCACCGGCATTCACATCGCCGAGCGCGACACGCAAGTGCGGCAACGCCAAAGCCGATCAAGACCTTCGTCAACACCTGGTCGATCGAGGGATTCATTTCGGAAGGCTCGCAGCCCGCCGAACTCGGCTGGGGCACGCACGAGAAATGGATGCCGGACGACCGGCCGCAACCACAAAAACGGCTGCGGCGCCTCGATCTACATGCTGCAGCCGGGCGCCAACACGCGCGTGCGTTCGTGGTGCCCGACGCCGGGCGCGCAATACGGCTTTTTGCGTCACCCACAACGAATCGATTTCGATCGCCGACTACTTCACGCTGCGCGAAGGCAACAAGGTCGACCTTTCGCCCGACCTGCAACTACGCCTACCATCCGGCGAACGACGCCGTGCTTTCGTTGCACGAGATGTTCGGCTCCGGCGGTTATTTCCAGCCGGCCTGGCACATCATGGACGAGGACGAAATTGTCGAAGGCATCGACGAGCTCGGCGTCCTCCTCTACGGCCACAAGAACAACGCCTATTGGTACGGCTCGCAGCTTTCGATCGAGGAGACGAAGGTGGTCGCGCCCTATCAGAACGCCACCGGCCTGCAGGTGACCTCGGCGGTGATGGCCGGAATGGTCTGGGCGCTCGAAAATCCGAAGGCCGGCATCGTCGAGACCGACGAGATGGATTTCCGCCGCTGCCTCGACGTGCAGATGCCGTATCTCGGGCCGGTGATCGGCACCTATACCGATTGGAACCCGCTGAAGGACCGCAACATGTTCTTCCCCGAGGATCTCGATCACGACGATCCCTGGCAGTTCAAGAACATCCTGGTGCGCAATCTTTAGAGCGGCAGCAATCCCGCCTTTCCGTCTCTCGGTCCCGAAGGCAAGCATGCTTCCCGTCGCCGCGCCAGGCAAGCGCGCTGACCGGCGCGCCGGCCGGGCGACTGACGAGAACCTCGGCGGCATCGGCAAGCCGCACCAAGAGCACCATCCCGTCGCTGTAACCGGCCGCGAGCAACTGCCTGCTTTGGATGACAGGCGACGGCCGTCACGCGCGTGTCCTTCGGGCCGGGCGCGAGCATGAAGGGCTCCTTGCCCATCGGCCCGTCGCGCGTCGCGAAACGGCCACAGAATCACTTCCTGCGCGCCGGACGTCGCGAGCCATTCCTCGTCGGCGGTGAAGCTCATGAAGCGCACGCGCGCGGGATAGCCGGACATCCGCATGTGCTGGCCGTCGGCAAGCCGCCAGCCGTGCAGGGCCGATTCCTGCATCGTGGTGATCAGAAAACGGCCGTCGGGCGAGAACAGCGCGCCGAGATGCGAGCCTTTCCAGGCGAGCGTCTCGGGCTTCGCTTCCGCGTTCGGGAACCAGAGCGTCGCGCCGTTGTAATGCGCGATCGCGAGCCGCAGCCCTTTCGGGGCGAAGGCAAGCCCGCCCACGGTCGAGGGCACTTCCAAGCTTCGCTCGCCCTTGTTGGCGCGAACAAAGGCGGTCTTTCCGACCGACCACGCGATCGCGCCCGCGGGCCCGAGCGCGACTTGATCGATCCACTTGTCCGCCGGAATCGGCGAGCGTTTCCGCCTCGCCTTCGATGTCGGTGGCGACGAGCTTGCCGTCATCGCCCGCGGTAAAAATCCGTTTGCCGTCGCCGGCCGCGGCGAGGATCGCGCCCTTGATGCGCTTTGATCAGCGCTTCGCTGCCGCCGGCGATCAGGATTTCGCCTTCGCCGGTCGCAATCGCGGCGCTCTCGCCGACGAAATGGATCGCGACGACATGGCTTCCCGCCTCGATCGCGCGCACCTTCGATGTCAGCGAGGCGTTCTCGACAGGCATGGAAGAACCGGCGCGCCTCAGGCGACGCAGGCGAGAAAGCCCTGCTCGATCGCGGCGGCGTCGAGTTCGCGGCCGATGAACACGAGCCGGCTTTCGCGCTTCTCGTCCGGCCTTCCAGTCGCGCTGGTGGTCGCCGTCGAGCACCATGTGCACGCCTTGCAGCACGAAACGCTGCGGGTCGTCCTTAAATGAGAGAATCCCCTTGCAGCGGAGAATCTTCGGGCCTTCGGTGGCAACCAAATCATTGATCCAGGGCAGGAATTTTTCCGGATCGAGCGGCTTATCGCTCTTCAGCGACAGCGATTGCATGTCCTCGTCGTGATAGTGCTTTGGACCGCCATTGTGATGATGGTGGCTGTCGTCATGCTCGTGCCGTGATCGATGGTCGTGACCGTGATCGCTCGCGAGAAATTCCGGCTCGATCGCGAGAATACGCTGCAAATCGAAAGCCCCCTGCCCGAGCAAGGACTGGATCGGCACGTCGCAGCGCTCGGTGCGGTAAACCTTCGCGTAGGGATTGATCGCGCGAATGCGCGATTCCACGTCGTGCAGTTCTTCCGGCGTCACCAGATCGGTCTTGTTGAGAAGGATGATATCGGCGAAGCCGATCTGGTTCTTCGCCTCCGGCGCATCTTTCAACCGCTCCTTCAGCCATTTCGCGTCGGCCACGGTCACCACCGCATCGAGCGCCGTGCGGCCGCCGACCGTATCGTCGAGAAAAAACGTCTGCGCCACCGGCGCGGGATCGGCGAGGCCCGTGGTCTCGACCAGGATGCCGTCGAACTGCCCGCGCCGCTTCAGGAGCCCGTCGAGGATGCGGATCAGATCGCCGCGCACGGTGCAGCAGATGCAGCCGTTGTTCATCTCGAACACCTCTTCATCGGCGCCGACGACAAGATCGTTGTCGATGCCGATCTCGCCGAATTCGTTGACGATCACGGCGTATTTCTTGCCGTGCGGCTCGGAGAGGATGCGGTTGAGCAGCGTGGTCTTGCCGGCGCCGAGATAGCCGGTGAGCACGGTGACGGGAATTTTATCGGGCATCGGAACGGGCCAAATGACAAAGCGCTCGGGCACAAAGCCCGAGCGCTCATGATCTAGGAGCAATGAAGCGCCGGGACAAGCCCGGCACGCGTGCGCGGTTTCAGCTCGTCAATGCCGCCGAGAATTGCCGGATGTTGTGCCGCATCATGTCGATATAGGTCGATGCGGGCCCGCCTTCGGCCGAAAGCGCGTCGGAATAGACCTTGCCGCCGATTTTCGCGCCCGTCTCGTCGGCGATCCGCTGCATCAGCCGCGGGTCGGAGATATTCTCGAGGAAAACGGCGGGAATTTTCTGCGCCTTGATTTGTCGGATGATCTTCGCGACGTCGCGCGCCGAGGCTTCCGTCTCGGTCGACACGCCCTGCGGCGCAATGAACTCGAACCCATAGGCGGCACCGAAATAACCGAAGGCATCGTGGCTGGTGATGATCTTCCGCCGCTCGGCCGGGATTTTCGCGATCCCTTCCTTGACCTCGGTCTCCACCGCCGCGAGCTTGGCAAGATAATCGGCGGCGTTTTTCTCGTAAGTCTCCTTGCCGCCGGGATCGGCGGCAACCAGCGCATCGCGGATATTCGCCACGTAAATTCTTGCGTTCGCGATCGATTGCCACGCGTGCGGATCGACGCCGCATGCTCGTGCGCTTGGCCTTTCTTCGCCTCGTCATCGTCCGCCATCTCGCGCGGCTTGATGCCCTTGGTCGCGACCACGACGCTCGCCTTCGTGCCCGACGCCTTGATGAGCCGGTCGATCCAGCCCTCGAATTTGAAGCCGTTGACGAAGATGACCTTGGCGCCGGCGAGCTTCTTCGCGTCGGCGGGCGAAGGTTGATAGACATGGGCGTCGCCTTCGGGGCCGACGAGCAGAGCCACCGAAACGCGATCGCCGCCGACATTCTTCACGAAGTCGCCGAGAATCGAGAACGTCGCGACCACCGGCAGCTTTTCCTGCGCCTGCGCCGCCGCCGGCAGTGCGCCCGCGAGCGCGCGTACAAGAGCGGCGAAAATAATTCGACGGATCGACATGAACATCTCCGTATGGTTCAGGCCTCGAGATGCCGGCCCGGCACGAGATGGCGCCTGAGGCCGCCGACCGGGCCGAGCACGACCGACACCGCGTAAAAGACGCCCGCGACCAGAATAATCGCGGGTCCGGCCGCCGCCCCCGAATGATAGGAGACGAGCAGGCCGACCACGCCGGAAACGACCGCAACGGCGACGGCGATGACGATCATCGAGGTCAGATCCTTCGCCCAGAAGCGCGCGGCCGCCGCCGGCAGCATCATCAATGCCGACGGCGAGCAGCGTGCCGAGCGCCATGAAAGGCGCCGACGAGATTGAGAACCATCGAGCGCGAGAAAGGCGAGATGGGTCGGCGCTCCCGCTCCGCTGACCGAGCGCAGGAAGTTCGGATCGACGCATTCGAGCACCAGCGGCCGCCACAGAATCGCGAGCGTCAACAGGCTGATCGTGGCGATCGCCGCGATCAGAATGAGCGTCGCGTCGTCGAGCGCGAGCACGCTGCCGAACAAGACATGCAGAAGATCGATGTTCGATCCCTTGAGCGAGACGATCAAGACGCCGAGCGCGAGCGAAACGAGATAGAAGGCGGCGAGCGAGGCGTCCTCCTTCAATTCGGTCGTGCGCGCGACCAGGCCGGCGCCGAGCGCGACCGTGAAGCCCGCGACGATGCCGCCGACGGTCATCGCGAAAAGATCGAGACCCGAGACGAGAAAGCCGACGGCGGCCCCCGGCAAGATCGCGTGCGCCATCGCGTCGCCGGTCAGGCTCATGCGCCGAAGCATCAGGAACACGCCGACCGGCGCGCCGCCGAGCGCGAGCGCGAAGGCGCCGACCAGCGCGCGCCGCATGAACTCGAATTCGATGAAGGGCGCGATCAGAAAATCGTACATGATCTCAAGCCGCGTCGGTTTCGCAGACTTCGGCGTGGCGATCGAAGGCCTCGCACATCTGCCGCGCCTTCAGCAGATTTTCCGCCGTCAGCACGTCCTGCGTTCGCCCCCAGGCCACCGCCTCGCGCGCGAGCAGGAGCGTCTCGGGGAATTGCGCCCGCGCGAGATCGAGGTCGTGCAATACGATCAGGATCGTTCGCCGCTCGCCGTGCCAGCGATGAATGAGATCGAGAAGATCGGAAATGGTCTTCGCATCGAGCGATGTGAACGGCTCATCGAGCAAGATCAGCTGCGCGTCCTGCAGCAAGAGCCGCGCGAACAGCGCGCGTTGCATCTGCCCGCCCGAAAGCGTGCCGATGGTGCGGCCCTCGAAACCTTCGAGCCCCACCGCCGAGATCGCTTTCTCGATTTCGTCGCGTTCGCGTCTTGAAATTCCGCCGAACAGGCCCGCGCGCCGCCAAAGGCCCATGGCGACGAGATCGTAAACCGTGATCGGAAACGATGCGGTCGATCTCCGCGATCTGCGGCAAATAGGCGATGTCTTCTTTCTTGACTTGCGCGCGCTCGATCGCGCCGTCGAGCGGCCGCAGCACGCCGACGATTCCTTTCAGCAGCGTGCTCTTGCCCGCGCCATTCGGCCCGATGATCGCGAGCAACGCGCCGTCCGTCACCGTGCCGGTGAGATGATGCACGGCCGGATGGCGGTCATAGCCGAGCGTGAGGTTGCGGAATTGAAGTGCTGCGGTCATTCGAGGCCCTCTAGACGATCGCCCAGACAACGGCGCCCCAAAGCAGCGCCGATAAGAGCGATTGCGATCGCAATCCGCTGCAGCGCCGACAGCCGCAACAGCGAAGGCGGGATCTCGACGCGGCCGCGATGATGATCGTGGGTGTGAGCTTGCATGAGCGGTGACCCCGCTGGCCGCGCGTTCGGGCGGCTGTCGAGCAGATACATTATATCAAATTTCGAAGCGATACAACATATCCTCAGTGCCGCCAGAGGGCACGGATTCTGATCCGACCGGCTATTGGCTCAAAAATCTTCGCCGAGCGGGCCTTCTTTCAGGCGCGCGAGGTCGAAGCGATGAACGTCCTCGATGAGCGCGACAAAAGCGCGCGCGCCATGATCGAGCGCGGCCTCGCCCTTGTCGAGCGTTCCGGCGGCAGCGTTCCCGACCGCACCGCTCGGATGAAGGTCTTGCGCCATCCAGCCGAAGCCGGCGGGGCGGCTGGCGCGCAGCTGCTTGAATTCGTGTTCCATCGCGACCGTCGAGGGCTTCGCGTTCGGCATCTTGCCGCGCACCGTTTCGGTCTTGATCGCGAGCATGAGCGAAGTCTCGATCTCGCCCGCATGGATGCCGTGCAGAAGCTCCTCATCCGAAAACAACCCCTTGGGATAGCCGAGCCGGTGCCAGGAGGTGGTGACCACGAGCATGCCGAAGCGGACGCGCAAATTGCGCGCGACGATATCGATGACCGGAGAATTGCCGCCGTGCGAATTGATGATGACGAGCTTCTCGACGCCTGCCCGGTGCACGCTTTCGCCGATCTCGGTCCAGGTGCGGATCGCACTTTCGGCGGAAAGCGTCAGCGTGCCCGGAAACGCAACGTGTTCGTCCGATTTGCCGATGGCTTGCAGCGGAAGAAACGTCACCGGCAGCGACGACGGCAGCAGCGACCGCACGCGCGAGAGATAGCCCTCGGCGATGAAGCTGTCGACGCCGACCGGGAGATGCGGGCCGTGTTGCTCGACGGCGGCGACCGGAAGCACGGCGATCCAGCCGCCGGGGTCGCCGTCGCGGAAGTCTTCCCAGGTCATTTCGGTCCAGAAGCGCTTCGGCAACATGCGGTCCACTCGCTATAAAACCGCCGCAACCTAGGGGCGGGTCGCGCCGTCCGCAAGCGCGCTTCTTATATGCTCGCGCCGGGCGCTTTCGTCGTTTACTCTCAGAGCGAAGACGCCCATTTTGAGAGGAACATCGATGGCCAACCGCATCGATCTTGCCGGCCGGATCGCCGTGGTGACCGGCGGCGCGCAGGGCATCGGGCGCGCGATCGTCGAACGGCTGCTGGATTCCGGCGCCTCCGTCGCGATCTGGGACCGCGACCAAAAGCTTGCCGAGGGTGCGGCCTCCGAGCTTGTCGGCCGCGGCAAGGTGGAGGCCTTCGGCGTCGACGTGACGCACTTAAAGGCGGTCGAGCATGCGCGCGACGAAACGCTCGTCGCCTTCAGGCGGATCGACATTCTCGTCAATAATGCCGGTATTTCCGGCCCCAACAAGCCGACCTGGGAATATCCGCCGAAGGACTGGAACCAGGTGATCGCGATCAATCTCACCGGGCCGTTTCATTGCTGCCGTGCGGTCGTGCCGGCAATGATCGCGCGGAAATACGGCCGCATCGTCAATGTCGCCTCGATCGCGGGCAAGGAGGGAAACCCGAACGCGCCGGCCTATTCGGCGTCGAAGGCGGGGTTGATCGCGCTCACCAAGTCGCTCGGCAAGGAGCTCGCGCAATACGACATCGCGGTGAACTGCGTGACGCCGGCCGCCGCCAAGACCGCGATCTTCGCGCAAATGACGCAAGAGCATATCGATTACATGCTGTCGAAAATTCCGCGCGGCCGCTTCGTCGCCGTCGAGGAAATCGCCGCGACGGTCGCCTTCGCCGCCTCGAGCGATTGCTCCTTCACGACCGGCGCGGTGTTCGATCTCTCCGGCGGCCGCGCTACGTATTGACGACCCCGGACGATGCGCAAAGGCGTTTCCAAGAGCGCTCGGCTTTTGCCCGCGGCAACCGACGCGCGGGCCCGCCTTGTCGGCATCGGGCTCATGTGCGCGGCCTTATTCTGCTTCGCCCTTCTCGACACGACGGCGAAGGTGCTGATCCACCACATGGAGACGCTCCAGGTCGTGTGGGGCCGCTACGCCAGCCACTTTCTGCTCTCGCTCCTATTCATCAATCCCTGGACGACGCCAGGGCTGCTCAAAACCAAGCGCCCGTGGCTGCAGATCGGCCGCTCGGCGCTGCTTCTGCTCTCGACCGTCTTCAATTTCTTGGCACTTCGATATCTCCAGCTCGATCAGACCTCGGCGATCGGCTTCACCGCACCGTTCTTCATCGCGCTTTGCGCCGGCCCGATGCTCGGCGAATGGATCGGTCCGCGCCGCTGGGTTGCGATCCTCGTCGGATTCGCGGGCATCCTGCTCGTCACCCGGCCCGGCGCCGGCGGAATTCATCCCGCCGCCATCTTCTCGGTGCTGAGCGCGATTTCCTACGCGCTTTACAATTTGTCGACGCGCGTGCTCGCGGCCTACGACTCGACGGCGACGACGGTGTTTTATTCCGCGCTCGTGGGCATGCTGGTGACCACGCTGCCCCTGCCGCTGGTATGGATGACGCCCGCCAATCCGTGGCTCGTCGCCGGCATGGTCGCGACCGGCGCCTGCGGCTGGATCGGCCATTTGTTCTTGACCATGGCGCACCGGCGCGCGCCCGCGCCGATCCTGGCGCCGTTCATCTACACCCAGATCGTCTGGATGATCGCGGCCGGCTTCCTCGTTTTCGGCGACAGGCCAAACGGCTGGACGCTAGCCGGCGTCGCCATCGTGATCGTATCGGGGCTCTATCTCTTGTATCGCGAGAAGCGGATGCGGGCCGAAGATTCCATCAAGGCGCAGGTCAGCGAGTGACTATTCCGCCGCCGAGCGCTTCGCCGCGTGTAACGGCGAAAGCCCGTTCAACTGGGCGATCGCGTCGACCAGGAGCGGCACGTTCTCGCCGCCATAGCCCATGCTTTCCGCCGCCGCGTAGGAATTCTTGACCGCGGCCGCGAGCGCGTTTGCGATTCCGCTGGCGTTGCCGAGATTGGCGACGTAGCGCATGTCCTTATGCGCATTTCGAAGCGCGAATTTGTGCGACTCGCGGTTTCCGTCGAGCGCGTAGCCCATGAAGGTTTGATAGAAGCCGCAATCCATGCGGCCACCGCGGATCACCTTGTCGAACGTCTTCGGCTCGATCCCCGCCTTGCGCGCAAGCGCGATCGCCTCGGCGTAAATCGCGCCGTAGCCCATCGCGAGAAAGTTGTTGATGAGCTTGATGGCGTGACCGGCGCCGACCGGCCCGACATGATTGATGGTGTCGGCGAAGCAGGACAGAATCGGCTTCACCTTCTCGAAGGTCGCGGCATCGCCGCCCATCATAACGCCGAGCTTGCCCTCTTCCGCTTCCTTCGGCGTGCGCGCAAGCGGCGCGTCGCAGAAGACGACGCCGCGCGCCGCGAGTTCTTCGGCAAGCGCGCGCGTAAGCGTCGGCTCGGACGTGGACGTATCGATCACGATCGCCCCTTTCTTCGCACCCGCCGCGACCCCCTCCTTGCCGCGCATCAGGGCCTCGACCTCGGCCGCGCCCGTGACGCACAAGAAGATCACGTCGCTTTTCTCGGCAAGCTCCTTTGCCGAGCGCGCCTCGTCGGCGCCGCGCTTGACGAGATCCTCGACCGGCGCGCGATTCTTGTGACCGAGAATCGTGAGCGGTGGCCCTTCTCGACGATGTTCTTCGCCATGCCATGGCCCATCAGGCCGACGCCGATAAAACCGATCCGTTCCTTAGCCATCGCGATCCTCCGAAATTCGCTGAATTCCTATTCTTTCACCGCGCCGGTCATCGCCGATACGTAGTGCTCGACGAAAAAGGCATAGAGCACGACGAGCGGCAGCGAGCCCGCGAGCGCGCCCGCCATCAGCGAGCCCCAGCGGTAGATGTCGCCGTCGACGAATTCGTTCACGATCGCGACCGGCACCGTCTTGTGGCTCGTCGAGGAAATGAACGTCAGCGCGTAGATGAACTCGTTCCAGCACAGCGTGAAGCAGAAGATGAATGCGGAGATCAACCCCGGTACCGCCAGCGGCAAAACGATCTTGGTCAGGATCTGCCAGCGGCTCGCGCCGTCGATCAGCGCGCATTCCTCGAGCTCGAACGGGATGGTCTTGAAATATCCCATCAACAGCCAGGTCGAGAACGGGATCAGAATTGTCGGATAGGTGAGGATCAGCGCGAACGGCGTGTCGAACAAGCCGTATTGGAAGACGACGGTCGAGAGCGGAATGAACAGGATCGAGGGCGGAATGAGATAGGCGAGGAAAATCGCGCCGCCCACCCATTGCGCGCCTTTGTAGCGGAGCCGCACGATCGCATAGGCCGCGAGCACGCTTGCGACGATCGACAGAACCGTCGCGCACGTGGCGATCATCATCGTGTTCCAGAGCCACAGCGGATAATTGCTCTCGAACAGAAGCTTCTGGATATGCTTCAGCGTCGGCGTCCAGGTCCAGAACGGGTTGAATTGTTTCGAGATCGAGCAGTTGCTCGTCGGGCTTAATCGCCGTCAACGCCATCCAGTAAAACGGAAACATCAGCACGAGCATGAATGAGCACGAGCGGCAAATAAAGCGTGACGAGCCGCCTGCGGCAGCGACTCCAGATAACTCATGCCCTCCGAGTGATCGGCGACCGCCGACGAGCCCGTCAGCACGGATCTTCGGATCGACCGGTTTCGAGGCGAGCACGTCAGTCATTGCTCTCCCCCTGCTGCCATTTGCGCCGCTGCAGCCCGAACCACGAAATCAGGATCGCCGCGAGCAGGAACGGGATCATCGCCGTCGCGATCGCCGCCCCCTCCCCGAGATGCCCGCCGAGAATGGCGCGCTGATAGCTGAGCGTCGCCATCAAATGCGTGGCGTTGACCGGGCCGCCCCGCGTCAGCACCCAGATCAACTGGAAATCGGTGAAGGTGAACAAGACCGAGAACGTCATCACCACGGCGATGATCGGCGTCAGCAGCGGATAGGTGATGAAGCGAAACCGCTGCCACGTGGAAGCGCCGTCGATGGTCGCCGCCTCGTAGAGCGAGGGCGACACCGTCTGCAATCCGGCGAGCAGCGTGATCGCGATGAACGGCACGCCGCGCCAGATATTGGCGAAGATCACCGACCAGCGCGCGGTCCAAGGGTCGCCGAGAAAATCGATGTTCGTCGAGATCAGGTGCAGTTTCTTGAGCGACCAGGAAATGATCGAAAACTGGCTGTCGAACAGCCACCAGAAAGCGATCGCCGAAAGCACCGTCGGCACGATGAAGGGGATCAGCACGACGGCAGCGCAAGATCGCCTTGAACGGCAGATTTTCGTTCAGCAGCAGCGCGAGATAGAGCCCGACCGCGAATTTCACCGCGCTCGCGACGCCCGTGTAGAGCAGCGTGTTGAATACCGAGACCCAGAACACCGAGTCGTCCCAGAGCCATTCGTAATTTTCGAGCCCAATAAACACGCCCGTGCGGCCGATCCGCGCGTCGGTGAACGAAAGCCAAACGCCGAGACCCGAGCGGATAGGCAAGAAACAGAACGAGAAACGCCGCCGCCGGCAGCATGAACCACCAGCCCAACCACTCACGGTTGGTCTTCAGCCGATCCCACGCGGTGACGCGAGGATAAGGCTCTCTTTTCGTTCTCGTTCCGAGTGCGGCTTCGGCCAAGACCTTGTCCTTCGGATTGTCGAAAATGAAAGAGACCGGGCGACGATTGCCGCCCGGCCTCCTGTTTTATGCGCGATAGATGCGGCTGAGCTGGCGCTCGGCGATCTTGATCGCGCCCTTCGCATCCTCACGGCCCGCTGCAGAAGTTCGCGAACATGTCGAGCACGACGAAGTCGGCGATCGCGGTCGCCGCCTTCTCGCCGACGGAACCGAGACCTCCGGCCGTCAACGTCCGCTTGGCGACGTCGCGATACGGCGTCGTTTTCGGATCGGCGGTCCAAACGGGATTGGCGTCGTAGGCATTGAGACAATGCGTGAGATAGCCCTGCGCGGACTCGATCCACTGGATTGAAGTTGTCCGCCTCCAGCATGAAGGCAATCAGTGCCTTACAAGCCTGCGGATACTTCGTGTAGGTCATCGCCAGCATCGGATACATCAAATGCAGCTCGGTCGGCTTGCCGGCCGGTCCGATCGGGAAATACGCGTGATTCATGTCTTCGGCGATTTCCTTTTTGGTCGGGATCCTTCTTCGCCGCGACGTAGATCGAGATGCCGTTGTTGGTCCAATGGATCTCGTTCGGCGAGGAACGCCTTGTTGTTGGACGCGTCGTTCCACGAAACGACGCCGGGGATCATGTTGTCGTAGAGCTGCTTCGCGTATTCGAGCGCCTTCACGGTCTCCGGCGAGTTAATGATGACCTTGTCGTCCTTGTCGACGACCTGGCCGCCATGCGCCCACAAGCACCAATGCACCCAGGTGTTGCCGTCGCCCGAGGCGTGGCCGAGCGCCATACCGCCGGGCGTGTTGTTTTTCTTCGTGGCTTTTGCGTATTCCAGGAATTCGTCGGTCGTCGTCGGAAATTTCTGGAAACCGGCCGCGTTCATGGATTTGATGCGATAGTTCATCAACGCGCCGCTGTAGCAGATCGGCATGCCGATCCACTTGTTGCCGTTCCTTTCCGTATTTGATCGCGGAATCGACCCAGCCGCCGTATTTCTTGCCGAGATAATCCGCGACGTCGGTGACATCGACGCATTTCTGCGGGAAGAGATGCGGCAGCGAATAGAGGCCCCAAAACAGGTCGGGCCCGGTACCCGTGTTCGCCGCCACCGAAGCCTTCGGCTGCACGTCCTCGTAGGATTCGCGCGAGATGTCGACTTTTACGCCGGTTGCCTGGGTAAAGGCCTCGATCAGCTTCACGAATGCCTCGTCTTCCGACTGCACGAAATATTTCCAGCGCAGCATCGAAAGCTTGGCGTCTTTTTCCGGCTTCCACGGCGCGGCCTGGGCCCAGGCGCGCGCCCATTCGAAGAGCGCCGGTCCCGTGAGCGCGCCCGTTGCGGCGAGCGCGGTGCCGCCCTTGATCACGGTGCGGCGAGTGAAGTTCGTCATGGTCGTTTCCTCCTCCTTGTTATGCGTTCAGTCTTTTTCCCGTCGCCTCGTCGAACAGATGGACGAGCTTCGGATCTGGTTTGAGCCGGATCTTGTCGCCCGGCTTGAAATTGTGGCGCTCGCGGAAGACGGCGATGATTTCGTGACCGGCGAGCTTCGCGGCGACCTGAATTTCGGGGCCCGTCGGTTCGATGACGATGACCTCGCCTGGTGCGCCGTCGTCGGCAAGCGCGAAATGCTCGGGCCGGATGCCATAGATCGCCGGCCGCCCATCTGAACCGGCGGGTTTTCCGGCGAGCGGCAGTTTGATTCCGTCGGACGTTTCGAAGACTGCAGATCCGTTCGCGCCGACATGGCCCTTGAAAAAATTCATCGCCGGCGAGCCGATGAAGCCCGCGACGAACAGATTTGCCGGCCGGTCGTAGAGCTCGAGCGGCGCGCCGATCTGCTCGACGAGCCCGTCATGCATCACCACGATCTTGTCGGCCATGGTCATGGCCTCGATTTGATCGTGCGTGACGTAAACCGTGGTCGTGCCGAGCCGCTGGTGCAGCTCCTTGATTTCGGTGCGCATCTGCACGCGCAGCTTCGCGTCGAGATTGGAAAGCGGCTCGTCGAACAGGAACACCTGCGGGTCGCGCACGATGGCGCGGCCCATCGCCACGCGCTGGCGCTGGCCGCCGGAAAGCTGGCGCGGATAGCGCTCGAGCAGCGGCTCCAAGCCGAGGATCGCCGCCGCGCGATTGACCCGGGCGTCGATCTCCTCCTGCGGCGCGTGACGCAGCTTCAGCGAAAAGCCCATATTCGCCGCCACCGTCATATGCGGATAGAGCGCGTAATTCTGAAACACCATCGCGACATCGCGCGCTTTCGGCGGCAGGTCGTTGACCACGCGGTCGCCGATCTTGATCTGGCCGGCGGTGATGTTCTCGAGCCCCGCGATCATGCGCAAAAGCGTGGACTTGCCGCAGCCTGACGGCCCCACCAGCACCACGAAGGCGCCGTCCTCGATCACGACATTGACGCCATGAATGACTTCGGTCGCGCCGAAGGCCTTACGCACGTCCCGAATTTCGACCGACGCCATGCGCCTCTCTCTACCGGTGGTTTCCTGCCCGTTTCGGCCGCTTTTCGCGAGGGCCGTTCTTGTTTTTGATTTACCCTTGCGGGCAAGTCCATTAGGTATGCCAGCATGGCCCGCACTGCGAAATCAAGCGACTAAAGGCTCATACAAGCCGCTCCCCGCCCGATAAACCCCTTCGCAGCGCAGGAAATTCACGGAAGGAATTCATGACCGCGACCCATAAGCTCGACTTGATCCTCACCGGCCCGATGATGCCGCTGATCGAGGAACAGGCAGACCAGCTTTTCACGGTGCACAGGCTGGCCAAGGCCAAGGACCGCAACGCATTGATCGCCGAGATTGCTCCCCGTATTCGCGCCATCGCGACTGCCGGTCACTTCCCGGTGGACGGCGCGCTGATGGGAAAGCTGCCCAAGCTCGAGATCGTCGCCAATTTCGGCGTCGGCTACGATTCCGTCGACGCGAAATGGGCCGGCGAGCACGGCATCGTCGTCACCAACACGCCGGACGTGTTGAACGAGGAGGTCGCCGACACGACGCTTGCGCTTCTTGCTACAAACCGTGCGCCAGCTTCCGCAGGCGGAGCGCTATTTGCGCGCGGGCAAGTGGCTGGAAAAGCCGTTCCCGCTTTCGCACACGCTCCGCGACCGCACCATCGGCATGGTCGGCATGGGCCGGATCGGAAAGGCGATCGCGCGCCGGATCGAAGCCTTCGGCGTTCCGATCGTGTACCACAGCCGCAAGCCCGCGGCGGGCGTCTCCTACAAGCACTATCCCGATCTCGTCGCCATGGCGCGCGACGTCGACGTTCTGATCGTGATCGTTCCCGGCGGCGCCGGCACCAAGAACATGATCAACGCCGAAGTGCTGAAGGCGCTCGGTCCGAACGGGATCCTCATCAATGTCGCGCGCGGCTCGGTAGTGGACGAGCCGGCGCTGATCGAAGCGCTGAAATCGAAAACGATTCTCTCCGCCGGCCTCGACGTCTTCGCCGAAGAGCCGCGCGTGCCGAAAGATTTGATCGAGATGGATCACGTCGTGCTCTTGCCGCATGTCGGCTCCGCGCTCGCACTACACGCGGCGCGCCATGGGTCAGCTTCTCGTCGACAACCTCGCCTCGTGGGCCAAGGGGGCGGGCCCGCTCACGCCGGTGCCGGAAACGCCTTGGCCGCCGAAGCGGAAATAGCCTCTGCTTTGCACGTAGTTCGGCTTATGTTCGCATGCTAGTTTCGCATCGAATTCTTGCCGGATTCTCGCGCGAGACTTTTCCATGCATCCGATCGGCATTGCGCTGATTCTTCTGCTCGCTCTCGGCGGGCCTGCCGCCGCGCAAGCGCTCAATCCGGCGCCCGTTCCGGTGGATGATACCGGTGATCCCCGACGCCAAGACACTTGCCGCCAATTACGAGCTTTCGAGCGCGATCGGCGACCGCAAATGCTCGATTACGCTCGACGCTGAAACCCGTCGGTCCCGGCTTCGCGCTCGTCTACGACAAGGCAGCCTGCCATCCGCTTTTCGGATTCCTCAACGAAACCGTCGCTTGGCTGCCCGGCGATCGCCGGCTCGATCCGTTTCGTCAATGCGGCGAAGCGCACCGTCTCCGAATTCACCGAGGGCGTCGGCGGACGATACGAGGCGCTGCGCGAGGGCGACGGCGTCTATTTCCTCGCCAATCTGCAATTCGTCGATCCGGGCGAGGCGCCGCAATTCGCCGACCTCGTGGGCGAATGGAACCTCGTGCGCCCCAACGGCCCGGCGATCTGCACCGTTACGCTCACCGATCAGTCAACCGGCGAAGACACCTTCGTCGTGAGCGTGAAGTCCGGCTGCGACCAGTCGATCACCCGCTTCGGGCCGGTTGTCCTGGGTGCTCGACCGCGGCGATATCATTTTGTTTTCCGCCAAGGGCGAGCGTCTTCGCTTCGGCCGCCAGCAGGAAGGCGGCTGGGCCAAGGTGCCCGACACGCCGCGTCCGCTGTTGCTGGCGCGGCCGTAAGGCGCCGCCTTCAGGGAATGAGTTTCAGCCCTTTGAGGCTCGCGTGCCCTTCCTTGCCGACGATGATGTGATCGTGCACCTCGATCCCGAGCGGCCGCGCCACATCGACGATCGATTTCGTCATCTGGATGTCGGCGCGCGAGGGCGTCGGATCGCCCGACGGATGATTGTGCACAAGAACGACGGCGGTGGCCGATAGCTCGAGCGCGCGCTTCACTACTTCGCGCGGATAGATCGGCGTGTGATCGACGGTGCCGGTCTGCTGCACCTCGTCGGCGATCAACTGATTGCGCTTGTCGAGAAATAAAACGCGGAAATGCTCCTTCTCCGCGAACGCCATCGCGGCGCGGCAATATTCGAGCACCGCGTTCCACGACGACAGCACCGGCCGCGCCCGCACCTTGCCGCGCGCGAGATAGTGCGCGGCGGCCTCGACGATCTTGAGCTCGGTGATGACCGCCTCGCCCGCTCCTTCGACCTCGGCGAGCCGCGCGGGCGGGGCGGAAACGACCTCCGCGAAGGAGCCGAACTTTTCGATCAGGACGTTTTGCGAGCGGCTTCACGTCGCGCCGCGGCAGCGCGCGGAAGAGCACGAGCTCCAGGAGTTCATAATCGGCGAGCGCGCCGGCGCCGCCTTCGCGGAAGCGCGTGCGCAGACGATCGCGATGGCCGTGATAATGCGGCGCTTCTTCAAGGCCCTCGCCCTTCTTGCCGCCCCATGGCGCTTGCCTCAGGCGCGGTAGGGCGGCTTGATGCAGGCCTTTCGGCGAGAGCGTGAAAATTTCGACGCCGGTTTCCGTGACGCCGACCGAGTGCTCGAACTGCGCGGAGAGCGAGCGGTCGCGCGTCACCGCCGTCCAGCCGTCGGAAAGCACCTTCACGTGCGGGCGGCCGAGATTGATCATCGGCTCGACGGTGAAGAACATGCCGGGCTTGAGCACCGCGCCCTCGCCCTTGCGGCCGATGTGAACGACGTTCGGCTCGTCGTGGAAGAGCCGGCCGACGCCGTGGCCGCAAAAATCGCGCACGACGCTCATGTGGTTCGGCTCGACCACCGATTGGATGGCGGCGCCGATGTCGCCGATCATTCCGCCGGGGCGGATCGTGGCGATGCCGGCCATCATCGCCTCATAGGTGACCTCGACGAGACGTTCGGCGCGGCGCGGCACCTCGCCCACGAGATACATGCGGCTCGAATCGCCGTGCCAGCCGTCGAGCACAAGCGTCACGTCGATGTTGACGATGTCGCCCTCGCGCAGCGGCTTGTCGTTGGGAATGCCGTGGCAGACCACGTGGTTGATCGAGGTGCAGATCGACTTGCCGTAGCCGCGATACATCAGCGTCGCCGGCAACGCGCCGTGATCGCGCGCGAATTCGAATACGAGCTTGTCGAGCTTTTCGGTGGTGACGCCCGGCCTCACCTCGTCGACCAGAAGATCGAGCACTTCGGCGACGAGCTCGCCCGCCCGGCGCATGCCGGCAAAGCCCTCCGGCCCGTGCAGCTTGATCTGCCCGGTCTTGCGCAAGGGCGCGGTGGCGGCTTCGACGTAGCTCATGATGAGCTCCCGGCCCCGAATGTAAGGGATCGAGCGAGCACGCGCAAGGATCAGCCGAGCACCGGGATCGGTGCTACGATTTCAATACCTTCGGTCGAAATCTTGCAGCGAAGAGCGCGATCGCCTCGACGCCCGCGGCCGTTGCCCGATCGAAGGCCTTGCCATAGGCAGGATCGATGTCGCGCGCGAGCGAAACCCCTTCCGCCGAGCCGATCTGCACGAGAAACAGCATGACCGCGCGCGCGCCCTTTGCCGGCCTCCGCGGCAAGCTCGTCGAGATGCTTCGCGCCGCGCGCGGTGACCGCATCGGGGAACTCGGCGCGGCCGGGCTTGCGCATCATGTGGACGTTCTTCACTTCGAGGTAGCAAGGCGGCTTGCCGTCGGCTTCGAGCAGAAAATCCACGCGGCTCGCCTTGCCGTAGCGGACTTCGCGGCGATGACGCGCGTAGCCGGCGAAGCCCGGCACCCGCCCTTCGGCGAGCGCCTCCGCGACGAGCGAATTGGGGTGCGCGGTGTTGACGCCGACAAGTTCCGGCCCGCCGCCGAAATCGGCTTCAACCAGTTCCCAGCTGTGCGCAAGCTTGCGCTTCGGATTGTCCGATTTCGAAAGCCACACGCGCGCCCCCGGCGTCATCAGGCCGAGCATCGAGCCGGGATTGGCGACGTGGACGGTTGATTTCGCTGCCGTCCGGCAAGCGTCACATCGGCGAGGAAGCGCTTGTAGCGGCGCTTGAGCGTCGCCGGAATGAGCGGAGCGGAAAATCGCATCGCGCTCAGGCCGCGATCTTGCCGCCGAGCTCGTCCTCGATATGCGTCTTGATGATTTCGTCGAAGCTCGCCTCCGACGCGAAAGCCGAGTTCGCGCGCGCGCTTGCCTTCGATTGCCTGCGGCCAGCCCGAGACGATGCGCTCGACCAAGGGGTCGGGCTTGCGCTTGATGCGGGCGGCGACCTTCGCGCCCGCCACGCGCTTCAGCGCTTCGATCTGCTCGGCGACCGTGACCGAAACCGAGGGCATGGCGAGATTGCGGCGCGGGCCGACCTTCGACGTGTCGAGGGTCGCTGCATGGATGAGAAATCCCACCGCCGCGCGCGGGCTCGCGTGTCCGTGGCGCACCGTGTCCGGCACCGGCAGAATCGCCTCCTCGCCCGCGAGCGGCTCGCGGATGATGCCGGAGAAAAAGCCCGACGCCGCCTTGTTCGGCTTGCCCGGCCGCACGCAAATCGTCGGCAGCCTGAGCCCGATGCCGTCGAAAAATCCGCGCCGCGTATAGTCGGCGAGCAGCAATTCGCCGATCGCCTTTTGCGTGCCGTAGGAGGTGAGCGGCGTCAGGTGAAAGTCGTCGCGTGATCGCGCCGTCGAACGGCGCGCCGTAGACCGCGGCCGAGCTCGTGAACACGACCCGCGGCAAGTAGTTGCGCGCGCGGATCGCGTCGAACAGAAAGCGCGTGCCGTCGAGATTGATGCGATAGCCCTTTTCGAAGTCGGTCTCCGCCTCGCCCGAGACGATCGCCGCGAGGTGAAAGATCACGTCGGGGTTGTCGGCGACGAGCGCCGCCGCTTCGCCCGGCACCGAAAGATCGCCCGTGCGCGTCGCGATCTCGAACGGCTTTTCGCGCGGCTCCTGCGGCGGCACGACGTCTTGCAGCGAGAGCTTCGAGATCGCCTTGCCGCCGAGCTTCTGCTCGCGCAGCAAGCGCTCCGACGAGCTTGCGGCCGATCATGCCGGCGGCGCCGATGACGAGAATATGCATGGAGCCTCTCCTTTTCGTCAGATCGCGAAACCGCCGTCGATCAGGTGGATCGCGCCGGTGGTGAATTTCGATTCGTCGGAAGCGAGATAAACCGCAAGCAGCGCGATCTCCTCCGGCGTGCCGAGGCGGCCCATCGGCTGGCGATCGATGAAGGCCTGGCGGACCTTGGCCTCCGTTTGTCCGGTGTTCTTCGCGAGCGTCGCGATGCGCTCGTCGAGCGACGGCGACTGTACCGTGCCCGGGCAGATCGCGTTGGCGCGGATCGCCCTTCTTGATGAAATCGGCGGCGACCGACTTGGTAAGGCCGATCACGGCGGCCTTCGAGGCGCCATAGACGTAGCGGAGCGGCAGGCCGCTCACGGACGAGGCGATCGAGGAAATATTGATGATCGAGCCGCCGCCCTTCTTCGATCATGCCCGGCAGAAAGGCGCGGATCGTGCGGTGCATCGATTTCACGTTGAGGTCGAAGGAGAAGTCCCAATCGGCCTCCGAGCATTCGAGCACGGAGCCGTGGTGCACATAGCCCGCGCAATTGGCGAGCACGTCGATCGGGCCGATGCCGGCGGCAAGCTTCTCGATCTCGGCGGTATTGCGCACGTCGAGCTTCCGGCCCTCGGCGCCCTTCAAGTCCTTCACCTTCGCGGCATCGAGATCGGTCGCGACGACCTTGCCGCCTTCGCGCACGAAAGCCTCGGCGATGGCCCGCCCGATTCCCTGGCCGGCGGCGGTGACGAGGCAGATTTTTCCCTTCAGACGATCGCTCACGGTTCCGTTTCCTATAACGAGTTGCGGATGGCTGCGAGCGAGCGCCGCTGCCGCCCGCCGTCGAAATTTTCCGGCGTCGAGCCAGCGCTCGAACGCCGACTTCGCGCGCGGCCATTCGGAATCGAGCATCGCGAACCACGCCGTGTCGCGGCTTCTGCCCTTGACGATCATGTGCTGGCGGAAAATTCCCTCGAAGGTAAAGCCGAAACGCAAGGCCGCGCGGCGCGAGGCGCATTCAGCGCATCGCACTTCCATTCGTAGCGGCGATAGCCGAGCGTCTCGAACGCATAGCGCGCGAGCAAATACTGCGCTTCGGTGGCGAGCGGCGTGCGTTGCAGCGCCGGGCCGTAAACGATGCTGCCGACCTCGATCACCCGCGCCGGCGGCCGGATTTCCATCAACGCCGCCCAACCGGCGGCGCGGCCGTCGCGATCGACGATCGCGTAATAGATCTGCTCCTCCAGCGCCGCGATTTTTCCGCAAGAAATTCGAGAAGGCGCCGGCGTCGCGAAAACGGCCCGTAGAACATGTAGGTCCAGAGCCGCTCGTCGGCGCCAAGCGCCCGCCACAGATCGGTCACGTGCCGCGCGGGATCGAGCTTCTCGACCCGCCCGAAACGGCCTTCAAGCGCGACGGCGCCGGGTCATTTGCGCCGGCGTCGCATCGACGGCCGGGCCGACCGGCTGCTCGGCGGATTTCGGCGTGACGCGCGATTCACTCAGCTCGCCCCGCTGCTTCCGGTCCTTGGAGAAGAACTTGTTGAGCTCGCCGCCGGAGGCGGCCTCGGCAAAACCGTCGAAGCGGCCTTCCTCGGCGATCTGCTTCGCCATGCGCATGAAACCGCCCCAGGCCGAGCGCGCGAGCGCGCCGCCGACGCTGATCCGCCGCACGCCGAGCGCCGCGGCGTCCTTCACCGTGAGCCCGATCGGAGCGCCGATCAGGAGATTGACCGGCTTCGGCGCCACCGCTTTCACCACCGCCGAGATCTGCTCCGGCTTGTCTGATGCCCGGCGAATAGAGGCAATCGGCGCCCGCGTTCGCATAGGCCTTGAGCCGCGCGATCATCTCGTCGAGATCGGGCCGCCCGACGAGGAAGCACTCGGCGCGGCCGACGAGCAGCGTATCGCCGCCCGCTCTTGTCGATCGCCGCGCGCGCCGCGCGCATGCGCGCGACCGCGGCATCGAGATCGTAGAGCGGCTTGTCCTGGTCGCCGGTGGAATCCTCGATCGAAAGGCCGGCGACGCCGGTCGCGACCGCGAGCCGCACGCTTTCGGCGACGCCCGCGGGATCGTGCGCGAAGCCGCCTTCGAAGTCGGCATTGACCGGCACGTCGGTCGCCTCGACCAGCTCGCGCAAGATGCGCAAGCACCATCTCGCGCGTCACGTGATTGTCGGGGAAGCCCTGCGACCAGGCGAAGCCCGACGACGTGCTCGCGAGCGCCTTGAAGCCGAGGCCCTGCAGCCAGCGCGCGCTGCCGATGTCCCACGGGTTGGGGATGACGAAGCAGCCGCTCGCATGAAGCGCGTGAAAGGCTTCGCGCGTTTTTCGGAAACAGTGGGCATGGCGATCTTTTAGTGATTGTCCCGCGGCACGCCGCCTGTCTGCGCGACGCGCTGGTATTTGACCGCGGGCTTCAGCACCATGCCCTCGTCGAACTGCTCGACCATGCCGCGCTGGATTTCCTGCCACGGCGTCTGGCTCGCGGGCAGACTTGTAGCCGCCGGCTTTCGCCAAGCTCGGCGCGGCGCTCGGCCAGCTCCGTCGTCGGAGATCAGGATGTTCGGCCTCGCCCTTGTTCAGGTCGATGCGCACGCGGTCGCCGGTCTTGCAGCAGCGCGAGCCCGCCGCCGGCCGCCGCCTCCGGCGAGGCGTTGAGGATCGAGGGCGAGCCCGACGTGCCCGATTGCCGCCCGTCGCCGATGCAGGGCAGCGAGTTGATGCCGCGCTTGATCAGCGCCGCCGGCGGCTGCATGTTCACCACCTCGGCGCCGCCCGGATAGCCGATCGGCCCGGTGCCGCGGATGAACAGCATGCAGTGCTCGTCGATGCTCGAGCGCCGGATCGTCGATGCGGTGGTGATAGTCCTCCGGCCCGTCGAACACGATGGCGCGGCCCTCGAACGCCTCCGGGTCCTTCGGGTTGGACAGATAGCGGTCGCGGAATTCCTTCGAGATCACGCTCGTCTTCATGATCGCGCTGTCGAAGAGATTGCCCTTGCAGCACGATGAAGCCCGCCTCCTTCACCAGCGGCTTGTCGATAGGGGCGGATCACGTCGCGGTCCCACGATCGCTTGCCGCGGCAATTCTCGCCCATCGTCTTGCCGTTCACGGTGAGCGCGTCCTCGTGGATGCTGCCGCGCCGCGATCAGCTCGGCCACCACCGCCGGCACGCCGCCGGCGCGGTGGAATTCCTCGCCGAGATAGTTGCCGGCCGGCTGCATGTTGACGAGCAGCGGAATCTCGTGGCCGATCCGCTGCCAGTCGTCGATCGTCGAGCGGCACGCCGATATGGCGCGGCGATGGCGTTGATGTGGATCGGCGCGTTGGTCGAGCCGCCGATCGCCGAATTGACGACGATGGCGTTCTCGAACGCCTCGCGCGTCAGGATGTCGGAGGGCTTCAGGTCCTCGTCGCACCATCTCGACGATGCGCTTGCCGGTCTCGATAGGCGATCTGCCCGCGCTCGCGATAGGGCGCCGGGATCGCGGCGCAGCCGGGCAGCGACATGCCGAGCGCCTCGGCGAGCGCGTTCATCGTCGAGGCCGTGCCCATGGTGTTGCAATGGCCGGCCGACGGCGCCGACGAGGCGACGAGCTCGATGAACTCCGTCATAGTCGATCTCGCCGGCGGCAAGCATCCTCGCGCGCCTTCCACACGATGGTGCCGGAGCCGGTGCGCTCGCCCTTGCACCAGCCGTTCAGCATCGGCCCGCCGGAGAGCACGATCGCGGGGATGTTCACGGTCGCCGCCGCCATGATGCAGGCGGGCGTCGTCTTGTCGCAGCCGGTGGTCAGCACCACGCCGTCGAGCGGATAGCCGTAGAGCACCTCGACGAGGCCGAGATAGGCGAGGTTGCGGTCGAGCGCCGCGGTCGGCCGCTTGCCGGTCTCCTGGATCGGATGCACCGGAAACTCGAAGGCGATGCCGCCGGCGTCGCGGATGCCCTCGCGGACGCGCTCGGCGAGCTCGAGATGGTGCCGGTTGCAGGGCGAGAGGTCGGAGCCCGTCTGCGCGATGCCGATGATCGGCTTGCCCGACTGCAGTTCCTCGCGCGTCAGGCCGAAATTGAGGTAGCGCTCGAGATAGAGCGCCGTCATGCCCGGATTGTCGGGATTGTCGAACCAGAGCTGCGAGCGCAGGCTGCGCTTGCGCGACTTCTTCGCGCATCGTCGTTCGGCCATCGTGCTCCTCGCCGGGGACTGCGAAATCAATGTCGCATTTGTGCACCAATTCATGCGCGCTAAAGTCACGCCGCGAAATCAACGGGCGCGAACAACGCGAAGGGAATGACGCTCATGCCAGACCGTGCCGGCCTTCGACCGCATCGGCGAGGAGAACGCCTTCGCCGTGCTCGCGCGCGCCACCGAGCTTGCCGCGCCAAGGGCCGCGACATCATCAATCTCGGCATCGGCCAGCCGGATTTCCCGACGCCGCAGCACATCGTCGAAGCCGCGATCAAGGCGCTGCGCGACGGCCATCACGGCTATACGCCCGCGGTCGGCATCCTGCCGCTGCGCGAGGCGGTGGCCGCCGACCTGCACAAGCGCTTCAAGGTCGAGGTCTCGCCCGACGAGGTGATGATCGTGCCGGGCGGCAAGGTCACGATGTTCATGGCGATCCTGATGTTCGGCGAGCCCGGCGCCGACATTCTCTATCCCGATCCCGGCTTTCCGATCTACCGCTCGATGATCGAATTCACCGGCGCCAAGCCCATCCCGGTGCCGATGCGCGAGGAGAACGGCTTCGCCTTCTCGGCCGAGGAGACGCTGTCGCTGATCACGCCGAAGACGCGGCTGCTGATCGTGAATTCGCCCGCCAACCCGACCGGCGGCGTCACGCCGAAGGCCGAGGTCGACAAGCTGGTCGCGGGCCTCGAGAAACATCCCGAACGTCGCGATCATGTCGGACGAGATCTACGACCACATGATCTATGACGGCGAGGCAGCATGTTTGCCTGCTCACCTATCCCTCGATCCGCGACCGGCTGATCCTGCTCGAACGGCTGGTCGAAGACCTACGCGATGACCGGCTGGCGGCTCGGCTTGTCGGTCTGGCCGGAGCAAGCTCTACGAATATGCGCCGCAAGCTCGCGGTGAATTGCATTCCTGCGTCAACGCGCCGACGCAATGGGCCGGGCATCGCCGCGCTCACCGGCCCGCAGGACGCGGTGCACGACGATGGTCGCGGAGTTCGACAAGCGGCGGAAGGTCGTGGTCGAGGGCCTGAACAGACTGCCCGGCATTTCCTGCGCCACGCCGAAGGGCGCCTTCTACGCCTTCCCCAACATCAAGCAGACCGGCTGGAAGGCGAAGGCGCTCGCCTCGGCGCTTCTCGAGGATGCGGGCGTCGCCATCATCGGCGGGCCGGATTTCGGCGTGCTCGGCGAAGGCTATATCCGCGTCTCCTATGCCAACTCGACCGCGAACATCCTGAAGGCGCTCGAGCGCATGGGCGAGTTTCTCGCGAGCCGGAAGGCGGCCTAGCTTACGGCTTCATCGCGAATCCGGGCCCACTCGCGCTATCGACCGTCTCGTGCGGCGATCCAGTAATTTAGAGGAAATCCCAGGGCGCACTGTTGTCAGCGCGAGCGGTCCGCCTAATATCCCCCGGCCGCCAGGGGAGTGATTCTGAACAAGAGCGGCAAAGACCCGGGAAACAAGCTCCGGACGACGAAGGGGGGTCGATGAACATCCGCAAGACCCGCCGTCGCGGGCTAACACGCCGCGACGTGATCAAGACTGCCGCGGGCGCGGGCCTCGCCGCGAGCGTCGGGACCCGTTCTTCCACGTCAATCCTGCGCGCGCCGCCAAGACGCTCAAAATTCTGCAGTGGAGCCACTTCGTCCCCGGCTACGACAAGTGGTTCAACAACACCTACACCAAGCAGTGGGGCCAGAAGAACGACACCGAGGTGATCATCGATAACATCAACCTCAATCTCATCTCCACGCGCGCCGCCGCCGAAGTCTCGGCGCAGAAGGGCCACGACCTCGTGCTGTTCCTCGCGCCGCCCTCGGTCTACGAGGACCAGGCTGTCGACCTCGCCGACGTTTACGCCGAGTGCGAGAAGCGGCACGGCAAGCCCGTCGATCTCGCGGTGAAGAGTACCTACAACCCGCGTACCAAGAAATATTTCGCCTTCTCCGACAGCTATGTTCCCGATCCGATCAATTATCGTCTCGATCTGTGGGTCGAGATCGGCATGAAGCCGGATTCATGGGACGAAATCCGCGCCGGCGGTAAGAAGATCAAGCAAAAGATCGGCATTCCGGTCGGCGTCGGCCTTTCGGCCGAACTCGACACCGCCATGGCGATGCGCGCGATCATGTATTCGTTCGGCGCCCACGAGCAGGATGTCGAGGGCAATCTCGCCATCAACTCGAAGGAAACGCTGGAGGCGCTCAAATTCGTCAAGGCGCTGTTCGAGGAAGCGGAGACGCCCGAGGTTCTCGCCTGGGATCCGTCTTCCAACAACCGGCAGATGCTGGCGGGGAGATCCTCGCTCGTCTTGAACGCGATTTCGATCACGCGCGCCGGCGAGAACGACAAGCTGCCGATCCACGAGAAGATCGGGCTCGCGAGAGCCGCCAAGGGCCCCGTGCGCCGCATGGGCCTCGAGCACGTGATGGATTGCTACATCGTGTGGAAATTCGCCGAGAACATCGGGGGCGCCAAGAAATTCCTCGTCGATTACATGGACAGCTTCAGGCAAGGCTTCCTGGCAAGCGAGTTCTATAACTTCCCCTGCTTCCCGGCGACCGTGCCCGACCTCAAAGAGCTCATCGCCAAGGATGCGAAAGCGGTGCCTGCGGATAAATACGCGGTGATGTCCGACTCCCTCGATTGGTCGACGAATGTCGGCTATCCCGGCTATTCCAACGCCGCCATCGACGAGACCTTCAATACTTGGGTGTTGAACACGATGTTTGCGCGCGCGGCGACCGGCATCGAAACGCCGGAGAACGCGCTCAAGCAAGCCGAGACCGCGATGAAGGCGATCTGGGCGAAGTGGAAGAGCAGAGGAATGATTTGACGCGGTAGCGTCGCTACAGCCGGTAAATCCGCGCCGCGTTATCGTGAAAGAGCTTGCGCTGATCGGCAAGCGAAAGGTCGGCGACCGCCGCGCGGAAGCCGTCGTAAATCGTCTCGAACGAGCCGACGATGCCGTCGACCGGGAAGTTGCTCGCGAACATGCCGCGCGCGGCGCCAAAAATCCTGACCGCGTCGCGGATGATCGGACCGTTCGACTGGACCGTCCACGGCAAACCCGGTTCTCCGAGGCCGGACAGCTTGATCGCGACATTCGGATGGGCCGCGGCCCGCTCCAGCCCGCGCCGCCAGCCGGTGAGACCTTCGGCGCTGCGGTCGGACGGCAGGCCCG
>CAVVVV010000009.1:337500-739224 GCA_963751685.1 uncultured Alphaproteobacteria bacterium
CTATCACCCGCTAAGGCCCGACTTTCCAGACGGTTCCGGTTGTCTCGCATTCATCACTGGCCTGGTCCGCGTTCGCTCGCCACTACTAGCGGAGTCTCGGTTGATGTCCTTTCCTCGAGGTACTGAGATGTTTCAGTTCCCTCGGTTTGCTTAAAACCTCCTATTGAATTCGGAAGTCTCATACCTTCTCGTGATGACTGGAAATCCAAAGCCTTGCGGCTTTCGGAAAACCAAGATCCGAGATCCGCATTTTCGCGTGCGCGAAAATATGCAGCTCGCAAGACCTTAGAATTCCAGTCATCGAAGGTGGGTTTCCCCATTCGGAAATCCGCGGATCAAAGTTCGTTCGCAACTCCCCGCGGCTTATCGCAGCGTACCACGTCCTTCATCGCCTCTCAGCGCCAAGGCATCCACCAGATGCTCTTAAAGCACTTGATTGCTCTCATCGTCGATGCCCACCCCTCGGCAGAGGGTCCTTCGACGAACGATCGCTCGTTCGCCGAAGACGGAATCGACGTCTTCATTTTTCTCGTTTCAGAGAAAAGACCAGCTTGCTTCGCAAATCATCCGGGGATGTGGGTGTCGATCGCGCCGCGCTTGCAAGCAAGCACGGACGATAAACGGCATTCGCTCCGATTGCTCGGCGCGAATGTCCGGATGATCTGCTTTTCACGATGTCATAGAGCTGCTTTCCCGCCGCGAACGCGGCAGGGAATTCGGAACTTCATCAAACGGACGGACGAATTCGGCTCGGCGTCGCAGCGCCATCATCGAAATGGTGGAGCCAGACGGGATCGAACCGACGACCTCCTGCTTGCAAAGCAGGCGCTCTCCCAACTGAGCTATGGCCCCGGAAGGCGAAAAGGCTCCGCGTTCCAAAAATGCCGGGCCGCGAGAAAGATGGTGGGCCTGGGAAGATTTGAACTTCCGACCTCACGCTTATCAAGCGCGCGCTCTAACCAGCTGAGCTACAAGCCCCAAGCCTTGAAAGCTCGTGACGCCCCCGGCTGCTCCAATCAAAGAGCTGCGCAGGCTCGTCCGTGATGAAGAAAGAGAAACGAAGACGGCGGTGTCCCGCATTATCCGGCCTGACTGGCCGGCATTTGTTCCAAAGCGATCCGATGAGTTCGCGAGATGCGGACTCGAAGGATCATCCTTAGAAAGGAGGTGATCCAGCCGCAGGTTCCCCTACGGCTACCTTGTTACGACTTCACCCCAGTCGCTGACCTTACCGTGGCCGGCTGCTCCCTTGCGGTTAGCGCACCGTCTTAAGGTAAAACCAACTCCCATGGTGTGACGGGCGGTGTGTACAAGGCCCGGGAACGTATTCACCGCGGCGTGCTGATCCGCGATTACTAGCGATTCCAACTTCATGCACTCGAGTTGCAGAGTGCAATCCGAACTGAGACGGCTTTTTGAGATTTGCGCAGGCTCGCGCCATTGCCTCCCATTGTCACCGCCATTGTAGCACGTGTGTAGCCCAGCCTGTAAGGGCCATGAGGACTTGACGTCATCCCCACCTTCCTCGCGGCTTATCACCGGCAGTCCCCTTAGAGTGCCCAACTGAATGATGGCAACTAAGGGCGAGGGTTGCGCTCGTTGCGGGACTTAACCCAACATCTCACGACACGAGCTGACGACAGCCATGCAGCACCTGTGTTCCCGCCACCCGAAGTGAAGAGATACATTTCTGTTTCTCATACGGGACATGTCAAAAGCTGGTAAGGTTCTTCGCGTTGCTTCGAATTGAACCACATGCTCCACCGCTTGTGCGGGCCCCCGTCAATTCCTTTGAGTTTTAATCTTGCGACCGTACTCCCCAGGCGGGATGCTTAATGCGTTAGCTGCGCCACTGATGAGCAAGCTCACCAACGGCTAGCATCCATCGTTTACAGCGTGGACTACCAGGGTATCTAATCCTGTTTGCTCCCCACGCTTTCGCACCTCAGCGTCAGTACCGGGCCAGTGAGCCGCCTTCGCCACTGGTGTTCTTGCGAATATCTACGAATTTCACCTCTACACTCGCAGTTCCACCCACCTCTCCCGGACTCCAAGATCGCCAGTATCGAAGGCAGTTCTGGAGTTGAGCTCCAGGATTTCACCCCCGACTTAACGACCCGCCTACGTGCGCTTTACGCCCAGTGATTCCGAGCAACGCTAGCCCCCTTCGTATTACCGCGGCTGCTGGCACGAAGTTGGCCGGGGCTTATTCTGCAGGTACAGTCATTATCGTCCCTGCCAAAAGAGCTTTACAACCCTAAGGCCTTCATCACTCACGCGGCATGGCTGGATCAGGCTTGCGCCCATTGTCCAATATTCCCCACTGCTGCCTCCCGTAGGAGTCTGGGCCGTGTCTCAGTCCCAGTGTGGCTGATCGTCCTCTCAGACCAGCTAAAGATCAGAGCCTTGGTGAGCCGTTACCTCACCAACTAGCTAATCTTACGCGGGCCGATCCTTCGGCGATAAATCTTTCTCCTTTCGGACGTATCCGGTATTAGCTCAAGTTTCCCTGAGTTATTCCGAACCGAAGGGCACGTTCCCACGCGTTACTCACCCGTCTGCCGCTCCGTATTGCTACGGCGCTCGACTTGCATGTGTTAGGCCTGCCGCCAGCGTTCGCTCTGAGCCAGGATCAAACTCTCAAGTTTGAGATCCTGATCGGCTCGATCACAACGTTTGACGAGTCCCAAGCACGTCGATCTCGTCCCGCTTTCGCGAGCCGTGATCGATCAAGCTTGATGAATCGAAACGTAGGACCGCCGAAGTTTCTCTTCGACCCTTCCCGCACAGGTTTTCACCCGCGAAGGAAAAGTCCGCAAGGACTCCGCCGCCTACGTTTCTCTTTCTTCCGATCCACAATTTCAAACAGCAAACGCCAGCGGCAAGACCGCCAGCGCCGCCTTCCGGAAAACCGGAGGGCTTCGAAGCCTCTCTCTTCCAGCAAGAGCCAGACGAGAAACCACGGTACGGTGATGAGCTTCGCAGGTGCGCCATCGCGCCGAGCGGCGGCGCACCGTGGTGGCGGATATATAGGCTCCGCCGACTTTTATTGTCAACTATCGTCCTAAATGGATGTTGCAACGCGTTTTTTCCAGCCTCTTCGGCCATCATGCCGCCACTATGCCGGGGCGCCTTTACGGTCTTGGCCGGCCTTTCGAATTGTTCCCACATGGTCGCGTGTATCGCGACAACCCGGGATAGACGAAGGGTGGGTCGGGGTCAGACAATTCCCCGAACGAAGTGACGGGGAAGGCTCGGGGTCACTGGCACCGCTCGGCGCCCGCGGCCTTGAAGTGGACGGGGACGACGTTTGGAAAGCTGGCGACAAACAGCGGGAACGCGAGCGCACGGCTTTGCCGCTGCGATCGATCTCGGTAACGAGCCCCCGCTCGGTCTCGACCTTCATGACGAGGAGCCGGTCGATCCTCGCCGCATCTCGATTCGCTGGCTTGCCGCGACCGTGCTCACCGCCCTTTCGGGCGCGAGCCTGATGAGCGGCGCGGTCTATGCCGCGCTCGACGGCGAATATCGCTTCGCCTCGTTTCCGGAAATCGCCCGGCTCGCACTGAAGACAGCGGGCGAGCGCCTTTCCAACGCCACAATCAAGGCCGACCGCATCTCGCTCCTCGGCGAGCATGCGCTCGCGCGCCAAATTCTCCGCGTTTCCACCACCACCCGCAACGGCGACCGCGAGATCGTGCGCGTGCGGCCTTTTGTGCGCGTCGCGACGAACCTCGCGCTGACGCCGTCTTCCTTCGCTTCGAACGTGCCGCCCTTCAATCCCGTGAAGCTCATGGCCGAGGCGGATCCGGAAGAGCGGCCCGACGATATTCCGCAGACCGAGCCGAGCGGCGACCTCAGCATCGTTATGCGCGACCTCGCCATGGTTCCGTCCAGCACGCGCATCGTCGGCACGCTGCGGCCGGAAGACGTCATGATAAAGCTCCGCGAAGCGATCGAAGCGGACAAGGAGGGCGGAAAGTCATTGCCCTCGCTCGCGCGCAACACCATCGGCGGCGTCTTCAGCGGCCGCCTTGCCTATGCGGTGGAAAGCGGCACGCGCTTCGCGACCGACGATGTTCCCGCCACGTTCGAGAATATGAACACCTTCGGCAAGACCAGTTCCGAAGTCACCGGCGGAAACAATTGGTCGGAGCGCACGGTTGTCGCCAAGAAAGGCGATTCGCTCGGCAGCATCCTGCGCGACATCGGCACCGAGTCGAAGGCGCAATCGGCGATCGTCTATGCGTTCGGCCCGCGCGGCAAGGATGGCGGGTTGAAGGAAGGCCAGCGCGTTCGTCTCCTCGTGCAACCGGGCGAGGGCGGCCAGATGCGGCCGCTGCGCGTCTCGATCTTCAGCGATCAGGGCCACGAAGGCACGGTTGCGGTCGCCGACAACGGCCGTTACTTGACGGTCGAGGAGCCGCGCGACATGGGCTTCGCGATGATCGGCGATGACGACGACGCCGACGACGGCAAGGGCATGCGGCTCTATCAGAGCATCTACGAGACCGCGCTCAAGAACGAAATCCCGAAGGGGATGATCGACAACATGATTCGTAATTTCTCCTTCGACGTCGATCTGCAGCGCAAGGTGCGGGCAGGAGATTCGTTCGACGTGCTCTACGCGAACGATGAAGGTGATGGCAACGACGTACTCTATGCCTCGCTCGTCATCGGCGGCGAGAAGCGTCGCTACTACCGTTTCCAGACCACCGACGACAGTATCGTCGATTTTTACGACGAGGCCGGCAAGAGCGCAAAGAAGTTTCTGGTGCGCAAGCCGATGGCGGGCGGCATTTTCCGCTCTGGCTTTGGCGCGCGAAATCATCCGATCTTGAAATATGTGCGCGCGCATACCGGCGTCGATTGGTCCGACGATGTCGGCACGCCGGTCTTCGCCGCCGGAAACGGCGTCATCGTCGAGGCGGACTGGAGTTCGGGCGGCTATGGCCGACGTATCGAGATCCAGCATCTCAACGGCTACATGACGACCTATTCGCACTTATCGGGCTTCGCGCGCGGTGTCGAAACGGGCGTCAAGGTTCGCCAAGGCCAAGTGGTCGGCTATGTCGGCTCCACGGGGCTCTCGACCGGCCCGCATCTACACTATGAAGTGCTGATCAACGGCAGTTTCGTCGATCCGATGCGCGTCAAGCTTCCGCGCGGACGTGAACTCGACGGACCGATTCTCGCCAACTTCGAACGCGAGCGTACTCGCGTCGACGGCATACTCGAGCGCTCGCCCGGCGCGCCGCGCGTCTCGCAGACCTCCGCGAAATAAAAGGCCTCGCGCTCCTTCAGGCCGCGCGGCCGACTGCGCCCGTAGCCTTGAAGGTGAGTTCGCCCTTGGCGAGCCCGATCTTGATCCGCTCGCCATCCTTGATCTCGCCCGCGAGCAGCCGCCCCGCCATCGGGTCCTGCAATTCCTTTTGGATTACGCGCTTCAAGGGTCGCGCGCCGTAAGCAGGATCGTAGCCTTTCTCGGCGAGGAAATTCCTCGCCTCGGGTGAAAGCTCGATCACCACTTTGCGCTCATCGAGCAATTTCTGCAGGCGGGCGAGCTGGATGTCGACGATCGCTCCCATCTGATCGCGCTTAAGACGGTGGAAGAGGATGATTTCATCGACGCGGTTGAGGAATTCCGGGCGGAAGTTTGCGCGCACGAGGCTCATCACCTGATCGCGTACCTTGTCGACATCCTCGTCTTCCCCGAGCGCGACGAGATATTCGGCCCCGATGTTCGACGTCATGACCAGAAGGGTGTTGCGGAAATCGACTGTGCGGCCCTGCCCGTCGGTGAGCCGGCCCTCGTCGAGCACTTGCAGGAGCACGTTGAAGACGTCGGGATGCGCCTTTTCGATTTCGTCGAACAGAATCACTTGATACGGCCGCCGTCGCACGGCTTCGGTCAGCGCCCCACCCTCCTCATAGCCGACATAGCCGGGCGGCGCGCCGATCAACCGCGCAACCGAGTGCTTCTCCATGTATTCCGACATGTCGACCCGGATCAGCGCGTTTTCGTCGTCGAACAGGAACGCCGCGAGTGCCTTGGTGAGCTCCGTCTTGCCGACGCCGGTCGGGCCCAAGAACATGAACGAGCCGATCGGCCGATTTGGATCCTGCAGTCCCGCGCGCGCGCGGCGAATGGCGGTCGAGACCGCCTTGACGGCTTCGGCCTGGCCGATCACGCGCTTGCTGAGCGCTTCCTCCATGCGCAGGAGCTTGTCCTTCTCGCCCTCAAGCATGCGATCGACCGGGATACCGGTCCAGCGCGAGACGACCTGCGCGATGTGGTTGGGGGTCACGGCTTCTTCCACCATCGTGTCGCCGGCCTTGCTCTCGACCGCCGCAAGCTTCTTCTCGAGCTCGGGAATTTTCCCATACGTCAGTTCGCCGGCGCGCTGATACTCTCCGCGCCGTTGCACGCCGGCGAGTTCGTTGCGCGCCTCCTCCAACTCGGCCTTGAGCTTCTGCGCGTCGGAGAGCTTCGACTTTTCCGCCTGCCAGCGTTGCGTCAGCGCTTTCGATTCTTCTTCGAGCGAAGCGAGATCCTTCGCGAGCCGCTTTAGGCGCTCCTTCGAGCCCGGATCGGTTTCCTTCTTGAGCGCCTCTTCTTCGATCTTGAGCTGCATGATGCGGCGGTCGATTTCATCAAGCTCCTCGGGCTTGGAATCGACCTGCATGCGCAGCCGCGCCGCCGCTTCGTCGACGAGGTCGATCGCCTTGTCGGGCAGGAAGCGGTCGGTGATGTATCGGTTCGACAGCATCGCCGCGGCGACAAGCGCGGAATCGAGGATTCGCACGCCATGATGCAATTCGTATTTTTCTTTCAGCCCGCGCAAAATCGAGATCGTATCCTCGAGCGTGGGCTCGCCCACGAACACCGGCTGGAAACGCCGCGCGAGTGCAGCATCCTTCTCCACATGCTTGCGGTATTCGTCGAGCGTGGTGGCGCCGATGCAGTGCAACTCGCCGCGCGCGAGCGCGGGCTTGAGCAGGTTCGACGCGTCCATGGCGCCGTCGGCCTTGCCGGCGCCGACCAGCGTATGCATTTCGTCGATGAAGAGGATGATGCCTCCGCTCGCGGCGGTGACCTCCTGCAAGACTGCCTTCAGCCGCTCCTCGAACTCGCCGCGATATTTCGCGCCTGCCACCAACGCGCCGAGATCGAGCGCGAGTAAGCGCTTGTCCTTGAGGCTTTCCGGCACGTCGCCGTTGACGATGCGTGCGGCGAGGCCCTCAACGATCGCGGTCTTGCCGACGCCCGGCTCGCCGATCAGTACCGGATTGTTCTTGGTGCGACGGGATAACACCTGAATAGTGCGGCGAATTTCGTCGTCGCGGCCGATCACCGGATCGAGTTTTCCTGTGCGCGCGGCCTCGGTGATGTCGCGCGTGTAGCGCTTGAGCGCGTCATAGGCGTTCTCGGCCGTGGCCGAATCCGCCGTGCGGCCCTTGCGCAACTCCTCGATCGCGGCGTTCAAGCCCTGCGGGGTCACGCCCGCGCGCGCGAGGATTTTGCCGGCGTCGGAATTCTTCTCGATGGCGAGCGCAAGCAACAACCGCTCGACGGTGACGAAATTGTCGCCGGCCTTCTGGGCGGCCTTCTCGGCGGTGTCGAACACGCGCGCGAGCGAAGGCTCAAGATAAAGCTGACCGGCGCCGGCGCCCTCGACCTTCGGGCGTTTGTTGAGCGCGGCCTCGACCTCGCGCAGCGCGTCGCGCGAGCGGCCGCCGGAGCGATCGATCAGGCCCGCTGCCAAGCCTTCTGGATCGTCCAAAAGGACTTTCAAAAGATGTTCGGTGGCGAATTGCTGGTGCCCCTCGCGCGAGGCGAGCGACTGCGCCGACTGCACGAACCCGCGCGCGCGCTCGGTGTATTTCTCGAAATCCATCGATGTCTCCCACAGGCCGCCTAAGGCGCTCCCCGGCGGGTCCCCAGCAGGCAACCCGCCGGTCCGAATATGGGTATGCATCCCACGGAACGGCAAGAGCTTCCGGGATCGCAAAAAACCTCTTTGTCGAAGCATAGCTTGCAAAAAAGTATGTCTAACAGCGAAGAAATACCGTGACCCGTGTCGTTTCCATCTACCGCTATCCGATCAAGGGGCTGACGCCCGAACGTCTCCCGTCCGCCGATCTCGGCGTCGGCGAAGTGATCGAGGGCGACCGGCTCTACGCCATCGAAAATGGGCCTTCGGGCTTTGATCCAGGAGGCCCCGCAATGGATGCCCAAGATCAAGTTCCTGTGCCTGATGCGCAATGCGAGGCTCGCCGCACTCTCGGCCCGCTATGACGACGAAACGGCTATCCTCTCGATCGAGCGCGACGGGGAATTGTTGGCAACCGGCGATCTCAAGAACGCCGGACGGCCGGGCCGCCATCGAGAATTTCTTCGAGACCTACATGGCCTCGGAAAAACGCGGGGCTTTTCGCATCTTGCAGGCGCCCGGCCATAGCTTCTCGGATCTCGCCAAGAAGGTCGTCTCGATCATCAATCTCGATACGGTCGAGGATTTTTCCGCCGCGCTCGGCCAAGCGCTACATCCGCTGCGTTTCCGCGCGAACCTCTATCTCGCGGGTCTGCCCGCCTGGTCGGAATTCGACCTCATCGGCAAGACGCTCGCGATCGGCGAAGCGCGATTGAAAATTATCAAGCGCATCGAGCGTTGTGCCGCGATCGAAGTGAACCCCGAGACGGCGCTCCGCGACATCGACATCCCGGAGATTTTATGGCGCCGCCGCGGCGACGCCGACTTCGGCATTTATGCCGAAGTCACGACCGCGGGAAAAATAGCCGAAGGCGATCCGGTCGAAATTCCGGCCTGAAGCTTATTCGTTGGGATCGCGCTGATCGGCCGCAGGTTTGCTTTCTGCCGGGGCGGGATTTTGATCGGCGGCGGGCGCCGCTGCAGGCGGGCGCTGTCCTCGCCCTGATGGCCGCCGCGTTGTTCGAAATTTCCGCCCTGCGGGCGAAAGTTACGATTTCGATTGCGGTCACGTCCGTAGCGCCCGCCGCGCTCCCCCTGTTCATTGTCGTAGCCATTGCCGGGGCCGGGCGGCGTTCCGCCGCCGCCGGTGATGAAGGCGGGCAAACCGCCTCCGCCTGCGTTTTGCTCGCCGCCGCGCGCTGCTGCGGGTAGCCCTGGAAATTCGGTTGCGGCTGCGGCTGCGGCTAGGCGGCTGCGGCCGATGCTGCTGCTGTTGCTGCGCCACCGGCGCGCCGCCGGCATAGGGCTGCGCGTTCGGATTGCCCGGCGCCACTTCATCTCCTTCGCCATCCCCTCGTCGAATTCGTCGCGGCCATCCATGTCGGGACGCTGATAGGGCTGGTTGTTGCGGTTGGTGCGGATTTTGTTGCGCGAACTGGGCCTGCGCGGCCGCGATCAGGCGGAAATAATGTTCGGCGTACTGCAAATAGCCTTCGGCCGTTACCGGATCGCCCGAGGACTGGGCATCGCGTGCGAGCTGCACGTATTTTTCGGCAATGTGATGCGCGGTGCCGCGCACCTTCACGTCCGGGCCGTTCGATTCGTAAACGCGGGTAAGCGGATTGTGTCCGCGGTTACGATTGCGGCCCCGCATGCGCTTCTGTTGTTGTCCGTTTCTCATGTTCGAAAGTCTCTCTGTTCTGCGGCAGGCAGCCGCTTATTCCGTTCTCGCCATCAGCGTATGAACGATCGGCACGCTAACCCCGCTTTTGCCGGATCGCATTTCTTGAGTCGCGCGGCTCGTTGCGTCGCGCAAGTGTTCCATCGTTTTCAATTCAAGAGTCCATCCGCGCTCAAGCGCAAATCTCTCTTCCCGCGCCCCGGCGCGGACGACTCGTATTTCGCTTCGCATATCGGTAGCCGCTCTTCGCGCACCTTGCGAACTTCGATTGAAATATCTGACCCCAAAGGTCTCGCCGGCACCCTTGCCAGGCGGATCAATTCTGGGACCGTTGTTTCGGGTCCCTCATACGCCGCCGCCTTATAGATTGTGGCCTATGCCAAGTCGAATCCAAGATGGACACTAATGCGGATCGGTCCGCCTTCCAAGCGTTTTTTTATGGCCGCGGGCGAAGCGTTAACGCCCGCGGGATTCCGGCGAGATCGGGGCGGGCGGGACCGGCAATGGAGAGCCCTGCATCACGCGCCAGATTTGCGACCGCGTATTCCTGCCCGCGTCCCAGCTCGAGAACCGCAACACCATGCGCGTGAAGCAATCGGGCAAGATCCGAAACGATGGTGCGATAAGCATCCAGGCCATCGGCGCCGCCATCGAGCGCAAGACGCGGGTCGTGAGCACGCACTTCAGCTCGAAAGCCGCGAAATTCATGCGCGGCAATATAGGGCGGGTTGCAGACGATAAGATCGAACTTTCCGCCCAACGCCGCACCCCAGTCGCCCACACGCGAAGAACGGCGCGTGGGCCAAGACCAAGTGCCTCGAGATTCGCGCGCGCAACGGCAAGCGCGCCCTCGCTGCGGTCGATCCCTAACCCGAACGAACGCGTCCTCTCCGCGAGGAGGGCGGCGAGCAGAATACCCGCGCCCGTGCCGAGATCGAGGACGCGAAGTGCTGCGTTTCGATCCGGAAAAGCGGCGAGCGCCGCTTCGACCACGGTTTCGGTCTCGGGTCGCGGCACGAGCGTGTCGGGCCCCAGACGAAATGATCGGCTCCAGAACTCTTTTCGCCCTACGATGCGCGCCATCGGTTCTCCGGCGAGCCGCCGCGCAAGAAAGTCTTCGAGCCAGCGCTGGACGTCTTCCCGCACTTCGGTCTTGGGCTCCGCAAGGATTGCCGCATCGTCTATCCCGAGCGCATGAGAAAGAAAAAGCCGCGCTTCCGATTCGGCGGATTCGATTCCGCCCTTGCGCAAGCGCCCCGCCACCGAGCGGCGCAGCGCGCCAATCGAGGTCTCCGATTCCGCGCGCATGTCTTTTGCAGCCTCAAGGCGGATATTCATGCGCCGTTCTCCGCCGACAGCAACGCCGCCTGATGGTCGGCGACCAGCGCGTCGATCAATTCGCCAAGCGCTTCGCCTTCGAGAATTTGCGGAAGCTTGTGCAGCGCGAGGCCGATGCGATGATCGGTCACACGCGCCTGCGGAAAATTATAGGTGCGGATGCGCTGCGATCGATCGCCCGATCCCACGAGCCCTCGCCGTTCGGCGGCGCGCGCCGCATCTTGCTTCTGCCGCTCCATGTCGTAGAGCCGCGAGCGCATAATCGCCATCGCGCGGGCGCGATTGCGATGCTGCGAGCGCTCGTCCTGCACGCCGACGACGATCCCGCTCGGCATGTGCGTAATCCGCACGGCGGATTCGGTCTTGTTCACATGCTGGCCACCGGCGCCGGCCGCGCGCATGGTTTCGATCCGCAAATCCCCGTCGTTGATCTTGACGTCCACTTCGTCCGCTTCCGGCAGCACCGCGACCGTGGCGGCAGATGTATGAATCCGGCCCGAGGTCTCGGTCGCCGGCACGCGCTGCACACGGTGCACGCCCAACTCGAATTTGAGCTTGGAATAGGCGCGCTTGCCGCGCACGGCCGCGATCACTTCCTTGTAGCCGCCGACCGCGCCTTCGCTCGCTGAAATAAGTTCGACTTTCCAGCCCTGCAGCGCGGCATAGCGTTCATACATCCGGAAGAGATCGCCCGCGAAGAGTGCGGCCTCGTCGCCGCCGGTGCCGGCGCGGACTTCGAGAATGACATCGCGCTCATCCATCGCATCCTTCGGAATGAGCGCAAGCCGCAACTTATCCTCCAGCGCGGCGACGCGACGCGTGAGCTCCGATTTTTCATCGCCCGCGAGCCGCGCCATTGCCGGGTCTGTCTTCGGATCGGCGAGCAATGCCTCGGCATCGGCAAGCTGCGCTTGCGCATCCTTCAGGGCGCGCACGCTTTCGACGACCGGCACGAGCTCGGCGAACTCGCGCGAGAGCTTCACATAAGTATCGCGGTCGAGATTGGTCGAAAGCTCCTTCTCCACCGTGGCATGGCGGGCGAGCAGCGCGTCTAACCTCGAAGCCGGCAACATAGCAATGCTCAGACCGGGATGCCGGCACTCGCCGCGAAGGCGCTCAGCCGTTCGCGGATCGATGCCTTGCCCGGCTTGGACGTCAGCAGCGGATCGAGAACCTTCGCCGCCTTGCCCACGTCGAGCTCCAGAATCATCGCTTTCACCGGCCCGATGGCGGCGGGCGAGAGTGAAAGTGTGCGAAAACCCGCGGCAATCAGCGCGAGTGCCTCGAGCGGCCGCGATGCAAGTTCGCCGCAAAGTGCGATCGGCTTGTTGTACTCGTGGCCCTTTTCGATGATTAGTTTCAGCGCGCGCAGCACGGGCGCCGATATCGGGTCGAAGCGGGTTGAAACGCGCGCGTTGCTGCGGTCGGCGGCGAACAGAAATTGCACCAGGTCGTTCGAGCCGACCGAAAGAAAATCGACACGGGGTAGAATGTCGTCGAGCGCGAAGAGGAGCGACGGCACTTCGATCATCGCGCCAACCTGGATCGTCTCCGGCAAATCGTGCTTGTGCCGCCGCAAATGCGTGAGCTCCTTTTCCAATAACGCGCGCGCCTGGTCGAATTCGGAGACGGTCGCAACCATCGGGAACATGATGCGCAGCTCTTGACCCGGCGCCGATTCCAACAGCGCGCGCAATTGGCTCCGCAGCAGCGCAGGACGATCAAGGCTGAGCCGGATGGCGCGCCAGCCGAGCGCCGGATTTTCCTCCTCGATGCTGCGCATATAGGGTAGGAGCTTGTCGCCGCCCACATCGAGCGTGCGGAAAGTGACCGGCTTACCGCCGGCCGCCTCCAACACCGAGCGATAAAAACGCGCCTGCTCGCTCGCCCGCGGCAAGGTCGCCGCCACCATGAATTGCAATTCGGTGCGAAAGAGACCGATACCGTCGGCGCCGGTCTCGCTGATGTGCGGAAGATCGACGAGGAGGCCCGCATTGATGAAGAGATTCACGCGCTCACCGTCCTTGGTCACCGCCGGGCGATCGCGCAATTCGGCGTATTGCGCTTGCCGCCGCGCGCGCAGCCGGACTTTTTCGGCGTAGGCCTGCTCCAGATCCGGCATCGGCCGGGCATGAACCTCGCCGGCGTCACCATCGACGATGATCGCATCGAGCGGGTCGACCATGCCGACCGCGTTCGCGACTTGTCCCACGGCGGGCACGCCGATCGCGCGGGCGACGATCGCCACGTGGCTCGTGGGCGCCCCCTCTTCCAGCACCACGCCGCGAAGTCGCGTGCGGTCGTAGTCGAGCAGCGCCGCCGGGCTCATATTGCGCGCGACCAAAATCGCGTTTTCCGGCAGCTCCATGCGTTTCAGCACATTTTCCTCTCCGAGGAGCTCGCGCAACAAACGGTTGGCGAGATCGTCGAGATCGTGCAGCCGCTCGCGCAGGAACGGATCGGTCTGACGCATCATGCGCGCGCGCGTGTCGGATTGAACGCGCTCGACCGCCGCCTCCGCCGTGAGGCCCGTCATGACCGCCTCGCGCATCTTATGCAGCCAGCCGCGATCGTGCGCGAACATGCGATAGGTCTCGAGCACGTCTCGGTGCTCGCCGGCGCGCGCGACCCCTTCGTCCTCGAGCATCACATCGATTGTCGCCCGCAACGTGTCGATCGCCAGATCGAGCCGCCGCTGCTCCTTCTGCAAGTCGTCGGCGATGAAATTCTTCACGAAGACGCGCGGCTCGTGCAGCACGACATAGCCGAGACCGATGCCGTCCGAGAGCGTCTCGCCTTTGGCGTGAACCGGGCGGCGAGCGGCGGGCTCGGCGCCGGGCTTGGCGAGCGCCGTTAATTCGCCCGAGGCGATCATCTCGGCGAGCACCATCGCCGTCGTTTGCAGCGCCTCGATTTCTTCCTCGCTATAGGTCCGGTGCGCGCGGTTCTGCACGACGAGGACGCCGAGCGTATTGCCCGCGCGCAGGACCGGCACGCCGAGGAAGGAGTGATAAATCTCTTCGCCCGTCTCCGGCTTGTAGGAGAAGGCCGGATGCGCCTGCGCGTTAGGCAAATTCAAGGGCGCGGCTTCCTGCGCCACAAGGCCGACGAGGCCTTCGCCCGCGCGCAGGACGGTCAAGTGCACGGCCTTCCGGCTCAAACCTTCGGTGGCGTAAAGCTCGAGGCTTCCGTCCACGCGCAAAACGTAGACAGAGCACACCTCCGCCACCATATTGGCGGCGATCATCACCACGATCTTGTCGAGGCGTTCCTGCGCGCTGACCGGCTCCGCCATCACCTCGCGAAGCCGTCTCAGAAGTACGCGCGGACCGCCGAGCGCGCCACGCATGGGCCGCATCCCTTCCCGGGCGCCGCGCGGCCCGGCTGGAGGTTACAGGAAACGCACGAGGACTTTCCCGCGCGCTACCGATCGAGTCCGTATAGCGAATGCAAAGTCCGTACCGCAAGCTCGGTATAGGCGGCATCGATCAGGATCGAGATTTTGATCTCGGAAGTCGAAATCGCGCGGATATTAATGCTCTTATCGGCTAGCGCCTTGAAGGCGCGGGCCGCCACACCTGCGTGCGTCCGCATGCCGACGCCGATGATCGAGACCTTTCCGACATCGGCCGCACCCTCCATCGACTTGAACCCGACCGCCGTCTGGGCCTTCTTCAGCGCCTGCTTGGCGCGTTCATAATCGACCGCCGGCACCGTGAAAGTGATGTCGGTAAAGCCATCGGCCGAAATATTTTGCACGATCATGTCCACATTGATGTTCGCTTCGGCAAGCGGCCCGAATAACGATGCCGCGATGCCGGGCTTGTCGGCGAGACGCCTGATCGAAATTTGCGCATCGTCCTTCGAGAAGGCGATACCGGTGACGACCTGATTTTCCAAAATCTCCTCCTCATCGCAAATGAGCGTACCGATCGGCTCGTTATGCCGGTCAAGCTTCGGCTTTTCGGGATCCTCGAAACTCGATCGCACGAACGTCCGTACCTTCTGCTGCATCGCGAGCTCGACCGAGCGAACCTGCAGCACCTTGGCGCCGAGCGATGCCATCTCTAGCATCTCTTCGAATGCGATCTTTTCGAGCCGCTTAGCCTTTTCGACCACGTTCGGATCGGTCGTATAGACGCCGTCGACGTCGGTATAGATGTCGCAGCGATCGGCATGGATTGCCGCCGCGATCGCGACCGCGCTGGTGTCGGAGCCGCCGCGGCCGAAGGTGGTGATGCGACCGGTCTCCTTATGGATGCCCTGAAAGCCCGAGATCACCGCGACCTCGCGCCGCTCCTTGAAGCGCCTGATCAATTCCTCGCCGTTCACGCCGACGATGTGTGCGGCCGCGTGCGCCCCGTCGGAGTAAATCGGGATTTGCCAGCCCTGCCAGGAGCGCGCGGTGACCCCCATATCCTGCAATACGATCGCGAGCAGGCCTGACGTCACTTGCTCCCCCGACGCAACCACGGTGTCGTATTCGCGCGCATCGTGCAGGAGCGACGCCTCGCGGCACCAGCCGACGAGTTGGTTGGTGGTGCCTGCCATCGCCGAGACCACGACGGCAACGTCGTGCCCGGCGTCGACCTCACGCTTGACGTGGCGGGCGACGTTGCGGATGCGTTCGATATCGGCGACCGAAGTGCCGCCGAATTTCATGACGAGCCGGGCCATGTGACGCGCGTATCCTTGGCAGTATCCTTGGCGAACGCGGACGAAAGAGCCCTCTTTCCCGCGAAGGCGCGTATAGATACAGGCGGCGGCTATGGCCCGCAACGCTCTCAGGCGCTAAGAACACGCGCATGGTGAAAAGCCCGGCAGGAGAGCGCACGAGCGTCGATCGCGACGAGGTCGCCCGTTTCGCGGCACTCGCCGACGATTGGTGGAACCCGCGCGGCAAGATGGCGCCGTTGCACAAGTTCAATCCGGTGCGGCTAGGCTTTATCCGCGATCAGGCCTGCGCGCAGTTCGGCCGCGACGCCAAATTGCTCGATTGCCTGAAAGGATTGGCCTTTCTCGATGTCGGCTGCGGCGGCGGCATCGTGTCCGAGCCGCTCGCCCGCCTCGGCGGAGCGGTCACCGGCATCGATCCGGCGGCGGAGAATATCGAGGCCGCGAAGCTGCATGCGGAGAAAAACGGTCTCGCGATCGATTACCGCGCAACGACCGTGGAGACGCTTGCCCAAACGCATGCCCCCTTCGATGTCGTGATCGCCTCGGAAGTCGTGGAACACGTCGCCGACTTGACTTTCTTCATCGGTCGCTGCGCGGCGCTCGTGAAGCCGGGCGGATTGATGATCGTCACCACCATCAACCGCACCCTCAAAAGCTTCGCCCTCGCCATCGTCGGTGCCGAATACGTTCTCCGCTGGCTGCCAGTCGGCACCCATCGCTGGGAAAAACTCGTCACCCCCGGCGAACTGGAATCGGCGCTGAAGGCGGACGGCCTCGCGGTCGTCGAGGAAAGCGGAATCATGTACGACCTTTTCCGCGATGAGTGGCGTCGCTCCGACGACATGGACGTGAATTACATGTTCGCCGCCGAAAAGCGCGCCTAGAGCATGATCCCAAAAAGTGGAAACCGGTTTTCGGGAAAGATCCTGCTCGAGTAAAAGCCGTCGGAAAGCGAACGGAGAAATCGAATGATCGCGGCGGGCTGGCTCTGGGCGGTCTTCACCGTCATCGCGTCGATCGGGCAAACCGCGCGCAACGCCATGCAGCGCGAACTCACGCGCGTCGTCGGCACCGTCGGTGCGACGCTCGTGCGGTTTCTCTTCGGGCTCCCGTTCGGGATTCTGTTTCTGACCGGCGTCGCTTATTGGCTCGGCCAGCCGCTACCCGCTCCGAGCCCGCCTTTCTCGCCTGGGACACGCTCGGCGCGGTGTCGCAAATCGGCGCAACGGCGCTGATGCTGCTGGCGATGAACGAGCGATCTTTCGTGGTCACCATCGCTTATATCAAGACCGAGCCCGTGCTTGTCGCGGTGTTCGGCTTCGTTTTTCTCGGCGACCGGCTCACGCGCGCCAACAGTGCTCGCCATTGTCGTCGCGACCGCCGGCGTAATGATGATGTCGTGGACGAAGGGCGCGGCATCCGCCTCGACCCGGCCCCTCTTGTTCGGCATCGCGCGCGGCGGCGCTGTTCGGCATTTCCGCCGTCGGCTTTCGCGGCGCGATTCTATCGCTCGAGACGCAATCTTTCGTGATGGCCGCGACCTTCTCGCTCGCCGTCGGACTTTTGATTCAGACGGCGCTGCTCTCCGTCTATCTTGTGTTGTTCGATCGCAAGAGCCTGCTTGCGATCTTTCGCGAATGGCGGCCGTCGCTGTTCGCGGGCTTCATGGGAGCGGCGGGATCGCAGTTCTGGTTTCTTGCCTTCGCGCTGACGACCGCCGCCAATGTCCGCACGCTCGCGCTGATCGAGGTGCTGTTCGCGCAAATCGTCTCGCGCCGGCTTTTCGATCAGAAAAGCGCGCCGCGCGAAATCATCGGAATCGTGTTCGTGGTGGTGGGGATCGCGTTCCTGCTATGGACGCACTGAGCCGCATCAGTTCCGCTCCTCCGGCAGGATCGGTAGCGGCTGCACTTCCACGCCTTCCTCGAGGAGCGAGCGCACTTCTTCGGGCTTCGCGTCGCCGTAGATCGAGCGTTTCTCGGTCTCGCCGTAATGCATTTTGCGCGCGAGCTTAGGAAATTCTCCGCCGACATGCTCGGCATTTTGCTTCACGTGCTCGCGCAAGGATTTCAGCATCGCCCGTGCGTCACGATCTTTGTCGGAGAGAAGCACGGCGGGCTGCCGCTCGGCGTCCGGCACTTGATCGTGCTTGCGCTTCGAAGCGATGAGCGAAGGCGCCATGATCGCCTTTTCGACCTTGGTCGAATCGCAGACGCGGACAGGCAACCAGTTTGCGTTTTAACTGCGTGTCGCAGGCCCTCGAGTTCGAAAACCAGCTCTCGAACTCATGGCCGGCGGCGCAAATGAGGTTGTAGCGGATCACGAAGCTTTCCCGACAAGATGCAACCGCGGCTTTTCGACGGGCGCGACCTCGAATCGTCGGCCATGCTGCAGCGAGGGAATGCGCCCGCGCGCTTCGGTAACGAGGACCGGATCGATTTCAGCCATGACGACAGCCGGGCTCGACGCCGCCTTCGGCGATCACGCGTCCCCAAGGATCGACGACGAGGCTATGGCCGAAGGTGTCGCGGCCGTTTTCATGGTGCCCGCCTTGCGCTGCCGCGAGCACGAACGAGCCTGTCTCGATCGCCCGCGCGCGCATGAGCACATGCCAATGCGCTTCGCCGGTCTGCTTGGTGAAGGCGGAAGGAATGGCGAGGAAATCGGCGCCCGCTTCGGCCAGCGCGCGATAGAGCGCGGGAAACCGCAGATCGTAGCAAACGCTCAAGCCCAGCCGGCCCCAGGGAAGATCGGCGAGCATCGCGGTATCGCCGGGGCGATAGGTGTTCAACTCGCGATAGCTTTCGCCATCCGCGAGCTCGACGTCGAACAGATGGATTTTGTCGTAGCGCGCGACGATCTCGCCCTTTGGATCGATGAGCAGGCTGCGGTTCGCAGCCTTCTCAGGCGTAGCCTTCACCGCCAGCGAGCCGATATGGAAGAAGAGCTTCAGTTCGCGCGCGAGATCGCGGAAAGCGGCGAGCGCCGGATCGCGCTCTTCCTCGACGATGGTGGCGAAGAGAGCCTTGCGGCTCAGCTCCATGAGGTTCGTCATCTCGGGCGTCTGCACGTAATCGGCGCCGCTCGCCTTCGCTTCACGCACGAGCTTCGCCGCCGCATCGATATTGGCCGCAACCGAGCGGCCGGCGCGTAGCTGGATCAAGCCTGCGCGAAATGTCTTGGAGGACGCCATGGGCTCTCCCTCAAATGATGGCCCCATCATAGGGTCGATCAAGCCGTGATCGACAACCCGCGCCAGCACGAGCACGTCGACGCGCGCAGCACCGGCCCGCAACAGCGCTTTCGTGCAGGCATCGGCGGTGGCGCCCGTGGTCAAAATATCGTCAACGAGCACGAGCTTTTTGCCCTTAACTTCGATCCGCAACGCCTTCGGTACTTCGAAGGCGCCTTGCACGTTGCGGGCGCGTTCCTTGCGTGCAAGACCGAATTGCGGCGGCGTCGCCCGTGCCCGCGCGAGCAGATGGTCGGCGACGGGCACGCCGGAAAGTTTCGATACGGCGTGCGCAAGCGCCGAGGATTGATTGAACCGCCGCTGCCACAGCCGCGTCCAATGCAGCGGCACCGGCACCAGCGTATCGGCATCGGCGAGAAGCTCGGCGCCTGCCCGCGTCATCCAGCGCCCGAGCGCCTGCGTACGAGATCGAGCCGGTCGCCATATTTAAGAAGATGAATAAGGTCGCGAACGACGTCGCCGTAGCGCGCGACCGCGCGTGCTCGTCGCATAGGCCGGCGGCTCGGCGAGCGCCGCGGGCGAAATCAAGGGGCCGCCATGATCGCTCGGGAACGGCGTGCCGAGCCGCTCGCAATAGGGCCGCTCGATGAACCCCGCCCCGATCCAGCATTGCGGGCAAAGCCCGCCTCCTTCGCCCACCGGCGTCCGACAAGCGAGACAAGTCGGCGGCAAAATGACATCGATGACGAAGCGGCCGAGCTTTCCGAACGTAGCCCGCGATCGAGCGTCGCGGGCCCGGCATCTCGGTTTCGGTCTCGGTGATGGTCATTTGTAGAGATTACGCGCTCCGTCCATGATCGTCACCGCCATGGCCGCACCCCGCCTGTTCGACCGCAAACTCCTGCTTGCCCGCCGCATCCGGGCGCAACGGCAAGGGGCCGAAACGTTTCTGCTCGATGCCGCGGCGGCCGAATTGGTCGAGCGCCTTTCCGCCGTGAAACGGCGTTTCGCGCTCGCGCTCGATCTCGGCACGCCGGGGACGCGCTCGCAGCCGCGCTCGCGGCAAGGCGGCGCAGGTCGATCGCGTCATGGCCTGCGAGCCGCTCGCGGACTTGGTGCCGCCGCTTGCCGCGCATCGCCGCCGACGAAGAGGCGCTCCCCTTCGCGAACGAAACGTTCGATCTTGTCGTGTCGGCGCTATCGCTGCAGTGGGTGAACGACCTGCCCGGCACGTTTGCGCAAATTCGCCGTGCGCTGAAGCCCGATGGGCTTTTCCTCGCGGCCTTGATTCGGCGGCGAGACGCTCGGCGAATTGCGGGAAAGCCTTGCCATCGCCGAATCCGAAATGGAAGGCGGCGCAAGCCCGCGCGTCTCGCCATTCGTCGACGTGCGCACGCTCGGCTCTCTCCTGCAACGCGCGGGCTTTGCGCTGCCGGTGACCGATGTCGAGCGAATGACCGTGCGCTACCGAACCGTGCGGACGCTATTGCACGATTTGCGGCGCATGGGGGCCGCGAATGCGCTCGTCGAGCGCAGCCGCAAGCCGCTTAGGCGCGCGATACTCGCACGCGCGCGGAGGAAATTTACGCCGAACGCTTCGCCGATCCGGACGGCCGCCTGCGCGCCACCTTCGATGTGCTGTGGCTTTCGGCATGGGCGCCGCACGAGAGTCAGCAGAAGCCGCTGAAGCCAGGTTCGGCAAAGATGCGGCTCGCCGATGCGCTCGGCACGCGCGAGCGGCCCGCCGGCGAAAAAACCGGGCGCCGGCCCCGCTAAGGCGCGCGGCGCCCACTTTCCTTCATCTCGTCGGCGTCGCGACCAGGTCGACGATGTGCGGGATCAGCGGCCTGTCCGCGGGCGGCATCGGATAATCCTTCAGCCGCGGCGGCCGTACCCAGGCGATTTCCTGCGCTTCCTTCGCTTCCACAATTCCGTCCCAGCGCCGACAGACATAGAGCGGCATCAGCAGGTGGAATTCTTCGTAGGCATGACTTGCGAAGGTGAGCGGCGCGAGACAATCCTCCCGCACGACGATGCCGAGCTCTTCCGCAAGCTCGCGGATCAACGTGTCTTCGGGCCGCTCGCCTGCTTCGATTTTGCCGCCGGGAAACTCCCACAGGCCTTCCATCGGCTTGCCGGTTGGGCGGCGGGTGAGCAACACCCGCCCGTCGGCATCGATCAGCGCGCAGGCGGCGACGAGCACGAGCGGCGCGTGCGAAGCGCGGGGCACGCCGGTTCAGCTCCGGTAATCGCCATTGATGGCGACATATTCCTTGGTGAGATCGCAAGTCGAGCACGCGATCGGCGCCACGGCCGAGGCCGAGATCGACCGTGAGGTCGATTACATCGCGTTTCATGTAGGCGGAGGCCTTCGCCTCGTCATAGGCGGGATCGCGCGCGCCCTTGGCGGCGACGCGAATGTCGCCGAACCAGATCGAGAGCCTATCGCGCTCGGCGGGCTCGCCCGCCTTGCCGACCGCCATGACGACGCGGCCCCAATTGGCGTCCTCGCCCGCAATCGCGGTTTTCACCAGCGGGGAATTCGCGATCGATAGCGCGATCCGCCGGGCGGACTTTTTGGAAACCGCGCCCTTGACCATGACCCGCACGAGCTTGCGCGCACCCTCGCCGTCACGCGCGATTTGTTCGGAGAGATCGGCGAGCACGCCGGAGAGCGCCCGGCGGAAATTCTTGAGCCGTCCGTCGCTCGCGCTCGAAATTCTTGGCGCGCCCGATCTCGCCGCCGCACCGGTCGCAAACAGGAGCAGCGTGTCGGAAGTCGACGTGTCGCCGTCGATCGTGACCGCGTTGAACGTATCCTCGACTTCGCTCTTCAGACAGCGCCGCGCAATGCGGGCGCCGCGATGCGGCGCGTCGGTGAAGACGAAAGCGAGCATCGTCGCCATGTCGGGGGCGATCATGCCCGCGCCTTTGGCGAAGCCGTTGATGCGGACCGTCGCTTTGCCGAGCTTCGCGCTTGCCGTCGCGAGCTTCGGGAATGTGTCGGTGGTCATGATCGCCTTCGCGGCGTCGAGCCAGGCGTCCGGGCTTGGCCGCGGCGACGAGGGCGTCCATCACGCCGTCGAATTGCGTCGCATTCAGCGGCTCGCCGATCACACCGGTCGAGGCGAGAAAAACCTCGTTCGGGCTTGCATTGCGTCGCCCGCGCGGCGAGCGCAGCGGTGAACCTCACCGCCTCGCGCCCGTTCTTTCCGGTGAAGGCATTGGCGTTGCCCGAATTGACGACGAGTGCCCGCGCTTTCCCCGATTTCAATTTTTCGCGGCACCACTCGACCGGCGCCGAAGGACATCTCGAGCGCGTCGAGCACGCCCGCGACGCTCGTGCCGGGGTCGAACAGCGCGAGCAGCACGTCGGTGCGTCCTTCATAGCGAATGCCGGCGGCGCGCGGTCGCCAACCTGACGCCGGCAAGCGGCGGCATGCTCGGGACCGCGGCGGGTGCGAGCGGCGAAACTGTCGCCACGAAAGCGTTACTGTTTTTTGTCGCCGGCGGCCGGCGAGCGCGCTCTCGGTCAGACGCTCGATCTTGGCGCTTTGACGCGCCTTGGTCACGAGGTCCTCGTTCGCCTTCTGCATCAGCACGGTCTTGATGCGGTCCTTCACCGCGTCGAAGGGCGGCGGCTTTGCGCTCGCGCTTGTCCTCGACCTTGATGACGTGCCAGCCGAACTGGCGTCTTCACCGGGTCGGACATCTTGCCCTTGTCGAGCTTGAAGGCGGCTTCGCCGAATTCCGGCACGACCTGATCCTTGGTGATATAGCCGAGATCGCCGCCGTCGGAGCCCGGATCCTTCGACACTTCCTTCGCCAGTTGCGCGAAATCCGCGCCGCCTTTGAGCTTGGCGACCACTTCCTTTGCCTGCGCCTTCGGTCTCGACGAGGATGTGACGCGCGTGAACCTCGCTCTGCGGCTTCAGGTTCTCGTCGTAGAATTTCTTGATGTCCTTGTCGCTGACAGCCGCCTTCGATTCCTGTTCGAGCAAGGCCTCGACCAGCACCTTCTTGCGCGCGAAGGCGAGCTTTTGCGGGAATATCGGCGCCTGATCGACCTTCTTCGCTTCCGCCGCGCGCGAAAGCAAATTGACGTCGATGAGATAGGCGAGCAGCGCGTCGCGCCGCTGGTCGCCCTGCACCGGCGGCAGGCTCCCGCCGATATCGGCCTCGGCCATCGCGAGATCGCTCTGGTGGATTTCCACCCCATCGACGCGCGCAAGCACGGGATCACTGGCCTGCTGGGCGAAGCGCAAGTTGTGGGGTCGCGGCAATGAAAGAAGCGGCAATCGCAAAAAGCGGCAATCGGCGGAAGAGCATAGGAAAATCCCTGGATGGGCGCCGGTTCGGCGCGGCCGAAAAGTGGCGCAAGCCTGTGTCCGAAGCAAGGCCGTTTTAAAATCGGCTGCATTGACAAGGCCTAGAGCGGTCCATATCTCTCCGCCAACTTCTCCGAAACCCGCGCGACTTGGACCCCGGTATGATTGGCGCGCTTGCCCGCAAATTATTCGGCTCGGCCAACGACCGGCGGATACGGGCCTATTATCCCTTGGTCGACGCGATCAATGCGTTGGAGCCCGAGATCGAGAAGCTCAGCGACGAAGAATTGCGGGCGCGCACCGAGGAGTTCCGCAAACAGATCGCTGCCGGTGCCTCGCTCGACGACCTTCTAGTCCCCGCCTTCGCCACCGTGCGCGAAGCTGGAAAGCGTACCCTCGGCCAGCGCCATTTCGACATGCAGTTGCTCGGCGGCATGGTGCTGCACGAAGGCGCGATCTCCGAGATGAAGACCGGCGAAGGCAAGACGCTGGTCGCGACGCTCCCCGTTTATCTGAACGCGCTCGCCGGCAAGGGCGTGCATGTCGTCACCGTCAACGATTACCTCGCCCGCCGCGACTCCGAATGGATGGGACAGATTTACGAATTTCTCGGCCTCACGGTCGGCGTCATCGTCCACGGTCTCGACGACGACCAGCGGCGCGCCGCCTATGCCTGCGACGTCACCTACGGCACCAATAACGAGCTCGGCTTCGACTATCTGCGCGACAATATGAAGTACGAGCTGTCGCAGATGGTGCAGCGCGGGCATTCCTACGCCATCGTCGACGAAGTCGACTCGATCCTGGTCGACGAAGCGCGCACGCCGCTCATTATTTCCGGCCCGCTCGACGACCGATCCGACTTCTACAACACCATCGACGGCTACATGCCTCCGCTCGACAAGTCCGATTACGAGGTCGACGAGAAACAACGCACGGTGGCGCATGACCGAAGCCGGCATGGAGAGGATGGAGCAGGCGCTGCTCAACGCCGGGCTCCTGAAGTCGGACCATCTCTACGACATCGAAAACGTCTCCGTCGTCCACCACGTCAATCAGGCGCTACGCGCGCACAAGCTGTTCCAGCGCGACCGCGACTACATCGTGCGGAACAACGAGGTCATCATCATCGACGAGTTCACCGGCCGCATGATGCCGGGCCGGCGCTATTCGGAAGGCCTGCATCAGGCGCTGGAGGCGAAGGAGCACGTCGCGATCCAGCCCGAGAACCAGACGCTCGCCTCGATCACCTTCCAGAATTATTTCCGCATGTACAAGAAACTTGCCGGCATGACCGGCACGGCGCTCACCGAAGCCGACGAGTTCATGGACATCTACAGGCTCGAAGTCATCGAGATCCCGACCAACCGGCCGATGATCCGCGACGATCAGGACGACGAGGTCTATCAAGACCGCCAACGAGAAATACCGCGCGATCATCGAGCTAATCAAGGAGTGCAAGGAGCGCGGCCAGCCCGTGCTCGTCGGCACCGTATCGATCGAAAAATCCGAAAGCCTCGCCGAATTGCTCCGCCAAGAAGGCTGGGAGCAGCACGATTTCTCCGATCCCAACGCCTTCGCCACGCTCTATAGCGGCGACGACGGCGCGGCGAAGTCGAAAGTATTCGCGGTCTTGAACGCGCGCTACCACGAGCAGGAGGCCTACATTATCTCGCAGGCCGGCGTTCCGGGGGCGATTACGATCGCCACCAACATGGCCGGCCGCGGCACCGACATTCAGCTCGGCGGCAACGCCGACATGCGGATCAAGCAAGAAATCAAGGACGTATCGGACGCCGAGCGCGAACGCCACGCCGGCGAAATCCGCGCGCAGGTCGCGCGGCTGAAGGAAAAAGCGCTCGCCGCCGGCGGCCTCTTCGTGCTCGGCACCGAGCGTCACGAGGCGCGGCGCATCGACAACCAGCTGCGCGGCCGTTCCGGCCGCCAGGGCGATCCGGGCCGTTCGCGCTTCTTCCTTTCGCTCGAAGACGATCTCATGCGCATCTTCGGCTCGGATCAGCTCGGCAACATGCTGACCAAGCTCGGCCTCAAGGAAAACGAAGCGATCGTTCATCCCTGGATCAACAAGGCGCTCGAAAAAGCGCAGGGCAAGGTCGAGGCGCGCAATTTCGACATCCGCAAGAATCTCTGAAGTACGACGACGTGATGAACGACCAGCGCAAGGTCATCTTCGAGCAGCGCATCGAACTGATGCAGGAGGCCGACGTATCGAGCACGGTCGCCGACATGCGCTACTCGGTGATCGAGGATCTCGTCGGCAAGCACATTCCCGAGAACGCCTATCCCGAGCAGTGGGACGCCAAGGGCCTGAAGGAATCGGTGGAAGCGCGTGCTCACCCTGGAACTGCCGATCGACGAGTGGGTGAAGGAAGAAGGAATCGCCGAGGAAGAGGTGCGCGAGCGCATCACGCGCGCGGCCGACGAGCACATGGCCGCCAAGGTCGCGAAATACGGCGCCGACATCATGCGCTATGTCGAGAAGTCGGTGCTCCTGCAGACGCTCGACCATTTGTGGCGCGAGCATCTCGTGATGCTCGACCATCTGCGCCAGGTCATCGGCTTGCGCGGCTACGGCCAGCGCGATCCGTTGAACGAATACAAGTCGGAAGCCTTCAGCCTGTTCGACACGCTGCTCACGCGCCTGCGCGAGGCGGTCGCCGCGCAGCTCATGCGCGTCGAGGTCATGAGCCAGCCGCCGCCGATGGAGCCGTTGCCGCCTATGCAGGCGCACCACGTGAACCCGCTCACCGGCGAGGATGAATTGTCGCTCGCGCCGGCGCAGATGGCGGCGCAGGCCGCGATGGCGGCGAGCTCGCCGGACTCGGCCGCTCGCAATGCGAGCGATCCCGCAAGCTGGGGCAAGGTGGGAAGAAACGAGCCCTGCCCCTGCGGTTCCGGCAAGAAATACAAGCACTGCCACGGCAAGCTGGCATAGCGCCGCCGCCGCCGCAGAGCCGCGCCCACTTCTCGATCAGACGAAACGGATTTACCGGAAGGAAAGGCCGCCCGCGCCCAGAATGGGCGTCGCGCCTTTCATGGTGCCGCTGTCGGGAGCTTCATCCTGCGCCGGTTTTGACGCGGGAGATCGCCCTTGCCGCCGGCGCATCGTGCGGCGCGGGCTGTTGCCGGCCGTCTGCGCCTTGGGCTGGAGCGCCGGAATTCGCCGGCTGTTTTTGATCATCGCTCTTGCGGCTGATTCCGAGCCACGCGCCGAGCTTGCTGAGCCGGCTTCGGCTGCGCCGGCGCGCTCGCCGTCTTGCGCGGATCGCTTTGCGGCGTCGGCGTCGTCTCCTTCGCGGTGACGACCGAAGTGACCTTTCGCCGCCGAGGACGTTACATCCTCGCGCGCCGCGTCCGGCGCCGTCTGCGGATTGGTCGGTAGCGAAGCCGCCCGCTGATCGTTCATTGGATTGCGCTCGGGGAATTTCGCCGCAAATACCGGGTTCATCCCGCCGTCGCGATAGGTGAGCACGGGCGCGGTCTTGACGCCCGCGGCGAAACGAGCGAGGGATATTCCTTGTTGTCGGCGTCGCGCTTCGCTTTCACCTGCTCGACGACTTCGATCGGCTGGTCGTAGACGGGGCAGGAGCGTTGCGGGTTGAAGGACTGCGCAGGATCGAACGGAATCGCGTTGAACACATAGCGCTTGTCGCAAACTTCGACCTTCGGTTCCTGCCGCGTCACTTCGAAATGATCGTTGCCTTCCTTCAGCATGCGCCAGAACGCCATGTTCGGATTGTCGCGGTGCTTCGCCATGTTCGCGGCGGTCATGCGGAAGGGATAGGCCTGCACTTGGAAGGCGCGCTGGCCGCCTTCGAAGGATTCGCGCGCGAGCGCGAAGATTTCGCCGATCTGCTCGTCGGTCATGGCGTAGCAGCCGGAAGACGAACAATCGCCGTGCACCATCAGGTTCGCGCCGGTGCGACCGAGCGACCTATCGAAAGAGTTCGGAAAGCCCATGTTGAAGGCGAGGTAATAGGCCGAGTTCGGATTCATCAGCCCGGGCGTGATCATGTAGAAGCCTTCCGGCGCCTGCCGGTCGCCTTGCTTCACCTTCGGGCCGAGCTCGCCCGACCAACGGCAGATCGGATACGTCTTGAGAAGATCGTACTGACCTTCCTTCGTCTGCTTCCAGACCTCGAGCTCGGATTCTTCCTTGAAGATGCGAACGAGGATCGGCGTTTCTTTCGCCATGCCCTTGCGCTCGATCGAATCGATCATGTCGTTGGAAAGAGGACGCGTCGCCTTTTCGCCGACGAGCATGCCCCCGCCCGGAAGGCATCCCGAGAGCGCAAGCGAGCAGCCCGCGGCCATGACCGCGGCGCGCAAATGGAAATGCATGGCCGGCTCAATGCGATACTCCTGAGCCCGTAAAAATCATCCGCCATGATTGACTAAATCGTTACCCTTGACGGGGGGTTACCGCAAGCACGGAAAGACCCCATTCTCCAGCCATCGTGAACGGCCGGGAACCAGCCGCTAGGCCTTATAGATTACGCCCAATCGCGAGGAATTTTTGTTGCCGCTGCGCCTTTATTTCCTCGCGCGAAAGGCCTTTCAGGCCGTCGAGAGCGCCTCCGATCGCCTCGCCGGTCGCGGCAATCGTGGCAGCCATGTGGCGATGGGCGCCCCCGGTCGGCTCCGGCATGATCGATGTCCACCACCCCAAGCGCGGAGAGATCCTGCGGCGGTGATTTTCATATTGGTCGCGGCTTCTTGCGCCTTGGTAGTGTCGCGCCAGAGAATCGAGGCGGCGCCCTCGGGAGAAATGACGCTGTAGATCGAGTGCTCGAGCATCAAAACGACATTGGCGGTCGCGATCGCAATGGCGCCGCCCGAGCCGCCCTCGCCGATGATGACCGCGACATTGGGAACGCCTCAGCGCGAGACAGGCTTCGGTCGAACGCGCGATGGCTTCGGCTTGGCCGCGCTCCTCGGCGTCGATGCCCGGATAGGCGCCGGCGGTATCGACGAGGGCGATCACCGGAATGTCGAAACGGTCGGCAAGCTCCATCAGCCGCACCGCCTTGCGGTATCCTTCCGGCCGCGCCATGCCGAAATTGTGCTTGATGCGCGCTTCCGTGCTCGAGCCCTTTTCGTGGCCGATCACGCACACGCTTTCGCCGCGGAAACGGGCAAAGCCGCCCTGGATCGCGGCGTCTTCGGCGAATTTGCGGTCGCCCGCGAGCGGCGTGAATTCGGTGAACAGGTGCTCGACATAATCGGAGAAATGCGGCCGCTGCGGATGACGCGCGACCTGCGTCTTCTGCCAGGGCGTAAGGTTGGCGTAGAGGTCTTTGAGCGCGAGATTCGCCTTGCCTTCGAGGCGGCCGATCTCGTCGCCGATCGCGACCCCCTCGCCGGCGGCGCCGAGCGCACGCAATTCCTCGATCTTGGCGTCAAGCTCCGCGACGGGTTTTTCGAAATCGAGATAGGTGCGCATGAAAAGGCTTTGCGACCGGACATGTCGCGGCGGCGGAAACTGCCCGCGTGCATGGGTCGGAGTCAAGGATAGGCGAGAAGCGACGGTAAAGCGCGCCGGACTTCTTAATCCTCGGCCAGCGGGTGCAGATCGCGCACCATGCTCTTCAGCCGCTCGTCGAGGAGATGCGTATAAATCTGGGTGGTCGAGACGTCGGCATGGCCGAGCAGCGCCTGCACCACCCGCAAATCGGCGCCGTTCGCGAGCAAATGGCTCGCGAAGGCATGCCGCAGGACATGCGGGCTCATCTTGCGCGGCTCGATGCCGGCGGCGGCGGCAAGCTCTTTCAGTTCGCGCGCGACGTGCTGCCGCGTGATATGGCCGCTATCGCCGAAAGAAGGAAACAGCCAGCGCGTCTCGCCGGTCTTCGCTTCGACGAGCAGCTTGCGGTAATCGCGCATCGCCTTCTGCGCCGCCTGCCCGAGCGGCACCAGCCGCTCCTTTCCGCCTTTGCCGCGCACCGTGATCGTCCCGCCTTCGGCGCGCGCCGCCGTGGCGGGAAGCGCGATCAATTCCGAGACCCGCAAGCCCGTGGCATATAGCGCCTCGAACAGGCAAACGAGGCGGAGCGCGCGCAAATGCTCCGCGCGGCGCTCGCGCGCCTTCTTGCGCCGCCGTCGTGCGCGGCCTCGAACAGGCGCGTGACTTCCTCGATCGACAGCACTTTAGGCAGCGGCCGGCCGCGCCGCGGCCCTTCGAGCACGGCGGCGGGATCATCCTTGCGCTTGCCTTCGGCATAGAGAAAGCGATGCAGCTGGCGGATGGCCGAAAGTTTTCTGCGCCGACGAGTTCGCCGCCATGCCGCGTTTCACAAGCGCCGCGAGATAAGCGCGCACGTCGTCGGTCGCAGCGCTGCCGACGCCGACTTCCTTTCGCGGCGAGAAATTCGGCGTAGTCGTCAAGATCGCGCCGATAGGCATCGAGCGTGTTGCGGCTCGCGCCGCGCTCCGTCGCGATCATGTCGAGAAAGAGCTCGATCGCGGCACGGCCGCGCGCGTCTCGCTTCGGTCCTCGTTTCGGCGTCACTTGGAGAGCCGATCCTGCGGAATGGTGATGGTCATTTCGCGCGGCTTCGGCTCGATCAGGTGGGCGAGCGACCACAGCCCGCCGTAAACCACGCCGGTGATCACGCCAATGACGAGCGAGAAATCTGAAGAGGCTCGGCATTTCCCGATCCGACTCGGCTTAAGCGCGCCCCGCTGAATTGGTGACATGTTTAACGGTTTCTGGCAAGCGCCGTTGCTCCTGCGCCGCGTTGGTGTAGGTTCCGCCGCCAAAAGGCAGGCTAGACGATCATGCAAGGGCACCGCCAGAAACGATCCGCCGGCAACGGCGCCGAGCGCGCTGCGCGCGCGGCTCGGCGCGCGCTCGATCGTGCTCGTCGGCATGCCGGGTTCGGGCAAGAGCTCCATCGGCCGCCGGCTTGCCCAGCATCTCGGCCTGGAATTCGTCGATGCCGATCAGGAGATCGAGGCCGCTGCCGGCATGTCGATCGCCGATATTTTCGCGCAAGCATGGCGAGCCCTATTTTCGCGCCGCTCGAAGCGCGCGTGATCGCGCGCCTTCTGGACAAGGGCCCGCAAGTGATCGCGACCGGCGGCGGCGCCTTCGTCAATGCCGACACGCGAGCGCTCGTCCGCGCGCGCGCGCGTATCCGTCTGGCTCAAGGCCGAGATCGATCTTCTGCTGCGCCGCGTGAAGCGCAAGAACGACCGGCCGCTGTTGCGCGTGGCGCGATCCCGAAGGCGGTCTTGAAGCGCCTCCTGGCCGAGCGCGAAGCGAGTTACGGCGAGGCCGATATCACCGTCATCTCGCGCGACGTTCCGCACGAAGCGGTGGTGGAAGCGATCGTCAAAGCGCTCGCGCAGAATTTGTCCGGAGAACACGCGACGCCAACCCCGGTTGGAGCGCGGCCATGACTGCGGTTCCGGGCAAGACCGCGCCCTCCCGACCGCGCCGGTGATCGTGCGCGTCGACCTCGGCGAGCGCGGATACGACATCGCGATCGGCGGCGGCTTGCTCGGTGAGGCGGGCGCGCGCGTCGCGCGCGCTCAAGCCGAAGGCCAAGGCCGTGATCGTCACCGACGAAACCGTGGCGAAACTCTATCTCGAGCCTTGCCGGCGAGCGCTCGCGGCGGCCGGCGTCACGTCCGTCCCGATCGTCATGCGTCCGGGCGAAAGTTCGAAAAGCTTTTCGACCTACGAACGCGTCGTCAACGCCATTGCTCAATCGAAAATCGAGCGCGGCGATCTCGTGGTTGCGCTCGGCGGCGGCGTCGTCGGCGATCTCGCGGGCTTCGCCGCGGCGACCGCGTTGCGCGGGGTCGATCTCGTGCAGATACCGACCACGCTTGCTCGCGCAAGTCGATTCTTCCGTCGGCGGCAAGACCGGCATCGATACCCGGCATGGGAAAAATCTCGTCGGCGCGTTTCACCAGCCGCTGTTGGTGATCGCCGATACCGACTTGCTCGACAGCCTTTCGCCCCGCGAATTCCGCTCCGGCTACGCCGAAGTCGCCAAATACGGCCTGATCAACGACGAGCCGTTCTTCGCCTGGCTGGAAAAGAATTGGAAGAACGTGTTCGCGGGCGGCCCCGACCGCGTGCATGCGGTCGCGACGAGCTGCCGCGCGAAGGCCGCGATCGTCGGCCGCGACGAGCGCGAAGCCGGCGAGCGCGCGCTCCTCAATCTCGGCCATACCTTCGCGCACGCGCTCGAAGCCGCCGCTGGATATTCCGAGCGCCTGTTGCACGGCGAGGCGGTCGCGATCGGCATCGTGCTCGCGTTTCGCCTGTCGAGCCGGCTCGGCCTGTGCCGCGGCGAAGACGCCGCGACGCGTCACGGCGCATTTCTCGGCCGTGGGCCTGCCGACCAAGCTCGCCGAGATCAAGGGCGGGCTGCCCGGCACCGATGCGCTGCTCGCGCTGATGGCGAAGGACAAGAAGGTTCGCGAGCGGCGCGCTCGTGTTCGTTCTGGTGCGCGGCATCGGCAAGGCGGAAATCGCGCAAGGCATTGATATTCAGGCGGTTCGCAAGACCCTCGACGAGGCGGGCGCAATACCTAGATATTCGGTCATGACCTTCTTTGAAATTTTCTCGCTCGTCGCGGTCGTTCGTCTGCCTGCTCGCCTCCTTCTTTTTCTCCGGCAGCGAAACCGCGCTGACCGCTTCCTCGCGTGCGCGCATGCATGCGCTTGCGCAAAACGGCGACAGACGCGCGCAAGATCGTCAACCGCCTCTTGGAAATGCGCGAGCGGCTGATCGGCGCGGTACTTGCTGGGCAACAACGTCGCCAACATCGTCGCCTCCTCGCTCGCCACCGGCGTTCTGCTCTCTGTGGTTCGGCGAGGTCGGCATCTTTTACGCCACCGGCATCATGACGGTGGTGGTCGTCGTATTTTCCGAGGTGATGCCGAAAACCATCGCGATCAATCACCCCGACCGCGTTTCGCTCATGGTCGCGCGGCCGATCTACTGGATCGTGCGGGTGCTGGCGCCGATCACCATCGCGATCGAGAAGATCGTCGGATGGTCGCTCCGCATCTTCGGGCATCAGGCTCGACACCACCGAGGACGTGCTCAGCGGCCACGAGGAGCTGCGCGGCGCCGTCGATCTTCTTGCACCGCGAGGGCGAAGTGAAAAAGGACGACCGCGACATGTTCGGCGGCCTGCTCGACTTGCGCGAGCTCGAGGTTTCCGACGTCATGATCCACCGCACCAAGATGGCGACGATCAACGCCGACGATCCGCCCGAGAAGATCGTGAGCGAGGTTCTCGCCTCGGCCTACACGCGCCTGCCGATCTGGCGCGGCACGCCCGAAAACATCGTCGGCGTGATCCACGCCAAGGACTTGTTGCGCGAACTCGACGCGGTCGGCGGCGACGAAAGCAAGATCGACATCGGCGCGATCGCGCTCGAACCCTGGTTCGTTCCCGACACGACGAGCGCTTGCCGACCAGCTCAAGGCCTTCCGCAAGCGCAAGACCCACTTCGCGCTCGTCGTCGACGAGTATGGCGAGGTGATGGGGCTCGTCACGCTCGAGGACATCATCGAGGAGATCGTCGGCGACATTTCCGACGAGCACGATGTCTCGGTGAGCGGCCTGCGCCCGCAGGCCGACGGCTCGGTCACCGTCGACGGCGGCGTGCCGATCCGCGACCTCAACCGCGCGATGGAATGGAATTTGCCCGACGAGGAAGCGACCACGATCGCTGGCCTCGTCATCCACGAAGCGCAGCTCATTCCCGAAGCCGGGGCAGACCTTCACCTTTCACGGCTTCCGCTTTCAGGTCTTGCGCAAGACGCGGAACCGCATCACCGCGCTGAAGGTCACGCCCTTGAAAGCGCTCCGAAGCGAAGCCCTGCGGAGCAGGCGGCATGATCATTCGCCCGGGCGCCCGCGCTTCGATCGCGAGCGCGTGCAAGCCCGCGGCGATCTCGGCTGCCAAGAAATCGTTCACGAGCCGATGCCGCTCGATCCGGCTTTTGCCGCCGAAAACGCCGCCGCCACGATGCGCACGCGCACATGCGTCGTTTTGCCGGGCACGGCGCCGGCATGACCCACATGCTTGCCGCTCTCGTCGATGACTTCCAGACGTTCGGGCGCAAGGCCTTGCGTGAGCGTGTTTCGAATTCGGTCGACGGTGTTCATGCGGCTGCCCGGAAATTCCGCCTGTCAAGCGTCAATGAGTTAGTCAATCCCACGATGATTATAGAGAAACAGTCGCTTCCTTGTGCCGCCATGATCGTGCGCCCATAATCCGACCCATGAAACTCGATTCACCCTTTTTCGACACGATTCGCGGACGAAGCCTGACAAAAGCGCGGCGCGCGAAAAGCGATTGCCCGCGCTGCGAATGGCCCGGCTGCGAGCAGCCGGGCGCGCACCGCGCTCCGAAAGGGCGCGGGCGATGAAGGCAAATACTGGCATTACTGCCTCGCCCACGTGCGCGAATACAATCACACCTACAATTATTTCGCCGGCATGGGCGACGACGCGGTTTCGGCCTATCAAAAGGACGCCATGACCGGCCATCGGCCGACCTGGCGCATGGGCATGCGGGCTGCCCGCTCAGCCGAGGAACGAAATGCCCGCGAGGCTGCTTCCGATCCGGCACGCGCTGGCACGATCCCTTCCGCTTTTTCGAGGAAGTGGGGGGGCGGCCCACCCCATGCCGGAGGCCCCCGAAAGCCGCATTATCCGCAATGCGGAACGCAAAGCCTTCGGGGTCTGGCGCTTGAAATCAGTGCCACGGCCGTCGAAATCAAGTCTCGTTTCAAGGAGTTAGTCAAAATTCACCACCCTGACACGAATGGTGGCGACCGCTCGACCGAGGATCGGCTTCGGGAAATCATCCAGGCCTATAACTATCTCAAGAGCGCCGGATTCTGCTAAATTCCCGACTCTCTGCTTCGGTTGTCGAATCGAACCCGCCGCGACCGCGGCCAGACGTGAATAATGATGAGCGCTATGCACACCATCCCTCCCCTGCCCGACATGAAGGTGTCGGTGCGTCAGGTTTTCGGCCTCGACGTCGACCTCGAGGTCCCGGCCTATTCCGCGACCGATGAGCACGTCCCGGATCTCGATCCGGATTACGTCTTCGACCACGACACCACGCTCGCAATTCTGGCGGGCTTTGCCCATAACCGTCGCGTGCTCGTCGCGGGCTATCACGGCACCGGCAAATCCACCCACATCGAACAGGTCGCCTCGCGGCTGAATTGGCCGTGCGTGCGCGTCAATCTCGACAGCCACATCAGCCGCATCGACCTCGTCGGCAAGGATGCGATCGTGCTGAAAGATGGCCAGCAGGTCACCGAATTTCGCGACGGCATTCTGCCCTGGGCGCTGCAGCGCAATGTCGCGCTCTGCTTCGACGAATACGACGCCGGCCGGCCGGACGTGATGTTCGTGATCCAGCGCGTGCTCGAAGTTTCTGGCAAGCTCACGCTGCTCGACCAGAACAAGGTGATCCGCGCGCATCCGGCTTTCCGGCTGTTTGCGACCGCGAATACGGTCGGCCTCGGCGACACCACCGGCCTCTATCACGGCACCCAGCAGATCAATCAGGGGCAGATGGACCGCTGGTCGATCGTGACCACCCTCAACTATCTGCCGCACGACAAGGAAGTGGAGATCGTCTGCGCCAAGGCGCGGCACTATCGCACCCCCGAAGGCCGCGACATCGTCTCGAAGATGGTGCGGGTCGCGGACCTGACCCGCTCGGCTTTCATCAACGGCGATATTTCGACCGTCATGAGCCCGCGCACGGTGATCACCTGGGCGGAGAACGCCGAGATTTTCGGCGACATCGGCTTCGCCTTCCGGCTGACCTTCGTCAACAAATGCGACGAGCTCGAGCGGCCGATCGTGGCGGAATTCTATCAGCGCTGCTTCGGCCGCGACCTGCCCGAGTCGACGGTGAACGTAGCGCTGAGCTGAAATGTCGATCTCGAATACGACGAAAAGCAAGAGCACCGAGCCGCCCGCCGAGCCCTTCAAGCGGGCGGTCGCCGCTTGCCTGCGCGCGATCGCGGGCAAGCCCGAGCTCGAGGTCGGCTTCGCCGCCGAGAAGCCCATCGTCTCGCAGACCCGCGTTCGCCTGCCGGAGCCGCCGCGCCGGATGAGCAAGAACGACGCCGCGATCCTGCGCGGCCACGCCGATTCGATGGCGCTCCGACTCGCCTGCCATAGCCCCGCGATCCACCGCCGCCTGCTGCCCGAGGGCGAAACCGCCAAGGCCATTTTCGAGGCGGTGGAGCAGGCGCGCGTCGAGGCGATCGGCGCGCGCCGCATGAACGGCGTCGCCTCCAATCTTACGGCGATGCTGGAAGACCGCTATCACCGCGGCAATTACGCCGAGATCAGCGATCGCGCCGATGCGCCGATCGAGGATGCGCTCGCCATGCTCGTGCGCGAGCGACTGACCGGCGAGGCGCCGCCCGCCGGCGCCAAGAAGCTCGTCGAGATCTGGCGCGATTTCGTCGAAAAACGCGCCGATCGCGAGCTCGCGCGGCTCTCCGACGAGGTCGAGGACCAGCGCGCCTTCGGCGAGATCGTGCACGATCTCCTGTCCTCGCTCGATATGGGCGAGCAGCGGACTTCCGACCGCGAAGAAGAAGATTCCGACGACGAGGGCGAAGGCGAGGACCATGCCGGCGACGAGGGCGGCGCGGAGCGCGACGAGGCGAGCGAAAGCGCTGCCGCCGAGGACTCCAAGCTTGCCGCCGACGATACCTCCGATGCCGCGAGCGAAAGCGACGAAGCGCCTTCCGCCGAACGGCCGGAAGATGTCGATTCGGGAGATTCGCGCGAGGCCGGCGAGCCGTGGCGGCCGCGGCATCCGCTTGCGAACGAGCCGCGCGGGCCGGATTACCGCGCCTTCTCGACGCGCTTCGACGAAACGATCGGCGCCGAGGAGTTGTGCGACCCCGAGGAGCTTTCCCGACTTCGCTCCTATCTCGACAAGCAGTTACAGCACTTGCAGGGTGTCGTGGCGCGGCTCGCCAATCGCTTGCAGCGACGCCTGCTCGCCCAGCAGAACCGCGCCTGGGATTTCGACCTTGAGGAAGGCATGCTCGATACCGCGCGGCTTTCGCGCATCATCATCGATCCCTTCCAGCCGCTCTCCTTCAAGCAGGAGCGCGATATGGATTTCCGCGACACGGTAGTGAGCCTTTTGCTCGACAATTCCGGCTCGATGCGCGGCCGGCCGATCACCGTCGCCGCCACCTGCGCCGACATTCTCGCGCGCACGCTCGAGCGCTGCGGAGTGAAAGTTGAAATCCTCGGATTCACGACGCGCGCCTGGAAAGGCGGCCAATCGCGCGAGGCGTGGCTGGCCGCGAACAAGCCGGTCAATCCGGGGCGCCTAAACGACCTCCGCCACATCATCTACAAGTCCGCCGACGCGCCCTGGCGGCGCGCGCGCAAGAATCTCGGCCTGATGATGCGGGAAGGCTTGCTCAAGGAAAACATCGACGGCGAGGCGCTCGACTGGGCTCACCGGCGCCTGCTCGCCCGCCCCGAAAGCCGCAAAATTCTAATGATGATTTCCGACGGCGCGCCGGTCGACGATTCAACGCTTTCCGTGAACCCCGGCAATTACCTCGAGCGCCACTTGCGCTACGTCATCAACGATATCGAAACGCGCTCGCCGGTGGAGTTGATCGCGATCGGTATCGGCCATGACGTGACGCGTTATTACCGCCGCGCGGTCACCATCGTGGATGCCGAAGAGCTTGGCGGCGTGATGACGGAGAAACTCGCCGAACTGTTCGACGAAGAGGCACCGTCGGCTCCGAGCCGGCCGATTTCGCGCAAACGCGTCGCTTGAGCCGTCTCAGGTCGCCGATCAGGCGACGGATTGGCTCGCGGGAGCGGCGATTTTCTTCGCGACTTTTCGCTTGAGCTCGAGCGCCCTCGGCGACAGCTCGCTAGCGCGCGCCTTCATCAAAAATGCGTCGAGACCGCCGCGATGATCGACGGATTTCAATGCGTTGGCGCTGATGCGCAGCCGCACGCGTTGCCCGAGCACGTCGCTTTGCAGCGTTACGTTGCAGAGATTCGGCAGAAATCGTCGCTTGGTCTTGATGTTAGAATGGCTGACCTTGTGCCCAACTAGCACCGACTTGCCGGTGAGTTCACAGCGCCGCGACATAATCGAACCTTCCGATGCAATCCGGCTTCGCCGGAAGGCGCTTCTCTTAAGGGCCGCGTTCGATAGCGTCAAGCGGGCGGGTCACAGTTCCGACGCATTCAGGCTCCACGCGAAAATTCAGCGTGCTGGCGCCGGACATGCGATAAAGTTAGATCGAGACTGGCGACCACGACGGCTTCGGCCCAGAAGGTTCGAACACCATGCGACCCCGTAGCGCCATCAAAGCCGCCGCGACGCTTCTTTTGCTCGTTGCGACGACGCCTGCCTTGGCGGATTCGCGGCTCGACGTCCGCTACAAGGCCTCGCTCGCCGCGCTCGCGGATATGAAGGGCATCGAGATCGGCAAAGCCGCGCTCACCGTCGATATCACGGACGAAGGCTATGCGGCGGCCGGCAGCGCCAAGGTCACGGGGCTTGCCCGCCTGGTGTCGCGGGGCGAGGGTTCGGTCGCGGCACGCGGCAATTTCGTCAACGGCAAGGTCTCGCCCGCGACCTATTCTTCCACCTCCGAATCCGACAAGAAGGCGGAGGAAATCCGCATTTCGCTCGCGAACAACGTGGTGAAGGAATTCGCCGTGTCGCCGCCGACGACGCCGCACGAAGACCGTGTCCCGGTGACTGAACAGCATCGCCAGGGCGTAGTCGATCCGATGAGCGCGGCGGTGATTACGGTTCCCGGCAGCGGTGATTTGCTGGCGCGCGATTCCTGCGCCCGCACCGTTTCGATTTTTGACGGCCGCCAACGCTACGACCTTGTATTTTCCTACGAGCGCACCGAGCCCGCGAAGAACGTGAAGGGCTACAACGGTCCGATGCTGGTTTGCCGCGTCGACTACCGGCCGATCGCCGGCCACCGCGCCTCGCGGTTGCAAGTGAAATACATGGAAGACAACAAGAATATATTCGTGTGGCTGGCGCCCGTGGCCGGCACGCGCGTGCTCTTTCCGATTCGGGTTTCAATCGTGACGCTGGTGGGTGTTGTCCTCGTGGAGGCCGAGACTTTTTCCGCCGAGGCGCGCGAAAAACAGGCGGCAAGCCCCGTCGCGCGGTAGTGATCCGCCGCCGTTCGCGCGCGGACGAGGGAAATTAACCGCCTGTTGCAGGATTCGATCGAATTTTGCGCCGCTCGCAGCAGCCATTGGTGGCGCGCCCGGGCTGAAACCCAAGATCTAGACGCGAACGAACATGGACTCGAGCCGAGTCACCGATTCGGGCGCCTTTCGTTCGGGACGCGTTCCAACTTCTTCACAACGGTCTCAAGAACCGGGCCGAAACGTCGCATTATGATACAGAAATTCCCAAACGAACTCGCGGGCGACAACCGATGCCGATGAAATTTCCGCCCGTTCCACCCGTTCCGCCGGCCCAGCGCGGCCGCGGCGTCACCGCCGTCCTCGGGCCCACCAATACCGGCAAGACGCATCTGGCGATCGAGCGGATGCTCGCCCATTCGTCGGGATTGATCGGCCTGCCGCTCCGTCTGCTGGCTCGCGAAGTCTATAACCGCGCGGTCGAGCGGGTCGGCGCCGATGCGGTGGCGTTGATCACCGGCGAAGAGAAGATCAAGCCGCCAAACGCGCGTTTTTGGGTCTCCACCGTCGAGGCGATGCCGCAGGATATCGACGTCGCCTTCGTCGCGATCGACGAAATACAGCTCGCCGCCGACCTTGAGCGCGGCCACGTCTTCACCGACCGCATGCTGAACCGGCGCGGCCGCGAAGAAACGCTCATTCTCGGGGCCGCCACCGTGCGCGGGTTGATCGAGCGGCTTCTGCCCGGCATTGACGTCGTGCAACGGCCGCGGCTCTCGCAACTCAACTTCGCGGGCGAAAAAAAGATCACGCGGCTGCCGCGCCGCTCGGCGATCGTCGCCTTTTCGGCGGAAGAGGTCTATGCGATCGCCGAATTGATCCGCCGCCAGCGCGGCGGCGCGGCCGTGGTCCTCGGCGCGCTATCGCCGCGCACCCGCAACGCCCAAGTCGAGATCTATCAATCCGGCGACGTCGATTATCTAGTCGCGACGGACGCCATCGGCATGGGTCTCAATCTCGATGTCGATCACGTCGCCTTCGCCTCGGATCGCAAATTTGACGGCTATCAGTTCCGCCGGCTCAACCCCGCCGAAATGGCGCAGATCGCCGGCCGCGCGGGTCGCGCTTCGCGCGACGGAACCTTCGGGACGACCGGCCGCTGCCTTGCCTTCGATCACGAACTCGTCGAGCGGCTGGAGAGCCATAACTTCGAGCCCGTGCGCGTCATGCAGTGGCGCAACGCCAAACTCGATTTCCGCTCCCTCGCGGCACTTCTCGCGAGCTTGGCCGCGAACCCGCGCGAGGAAGGATTGACGCGCGCACCGCTCGCCGAGGATGTGTTGGTGCTGGAGCGCGCGGCCAAAGAGGACGCGATCGTCGCGCTTGCGAAGACACCGGAGGCCGTCGAGCGGTTATGGGAGGTCTGCCAGATCCCCGACTACCGCAAGATCGCGCCCGCGGCACACGCGGAACTCGTGATGACCCTCTATGGATTCCTGATGCGCGAGGGTAGAATTGCCTCCGACTGGATGGCGCGCCAGGTCGCGCATACCGACAGGACCGATGGTGATATCGATACGCTCTCGAACCGCATCGCGCAGGTCCGTACCTGGACTTTCGCCGCAAACCGGCCCGATTGGCTTGACGATCCTGGGCATTGGCAAGGGGTGGCGCGCGGCGTCGAGGACAGGCTCTCCGATGCCTTGCATGAGCGGCTCACTCAGCGCTTCGTGGACCGGCGCACCAGCGTCCTTATGCGGCGTCTGAGAGAGAACGCGGCATTGGAAACCGAAATCACCAAGACGGGCGACCTGGTCGTCGAGGGTCACGTCATCGGTCATCTGTCCGGTTTCGAATTCGCGGCGGCGGATTCTTCGAGCGAGCCCGACGCGAAGGCCTTGCGGGCGGCGGCGCAAAAAGTGCTGGCGAGCGAAATCGAAGCGCGCGCAAAGCGGCTTGCGGATTCTTCCGATGAGCAGTTCGTCCTCGCCGCCGACGGCACGGTGCGCTGGACCGGCGACCCCGTCGCCCGTCTGATCGCGGGCGAGAATGCACTGGAGCCGCGCTTCCGTATCCTCGCCGACGAGCAGTTGACGGGGCCGGCGCGCGACAGCGTCGAAGCGCGGCTCACGCTCTGGCTGAAGACTCATATCGAAAAATTGCTGGGGCCCTTGGTCTCGCTCGGCAAGGCCGAGGATATTACCGGCATTGCGCGGGGTGTCGCGTTCCAGCTCGTCGAAGCGCTCGGCGTCTTGGAGCGGCAAAGGGTCGCGGAGGAAGTGAAGGGCCTCGATCAGACCGCGCGCGCGGGCTTGCGCGCACACGGCATTCGCTTCGGCGCCCATCACATTTATATGCCTCTCCTGTTAAAGCCGGCTCCGCGCGCATTGAGCCTTTTGCTGTGGGGCCTGAAGCACGGCGGGCTCGGCCAAAAGGGAATATCCGAGCTTCCGGCGCTGGCGGCGAGCGGGCGCACCTCGATCCCGCTCGATCCCGAGATCGCAAAGCCGCTCTATCGTGTCGTCGGCTATCGGGTTTGCGGATCGCGCGCGCTCCGCGTCGATATTCTGGAGCGGCTTGCCGACCTGATCCGTCCGGCGCTTTCCTGGCGGCCCGGCATGCCGGGCGAAAAGCCCGCCGGTTCGGCCGACGGCCGCGGCTTCACCGTGACGGTCGCGATGACCTCTCTCGTCGGCTGCGCGGGCGAGGATTTTGCCAACATTCTGCGTGCGCTCGGCTATCGCATGGAGCGGCGTCCCGCGCCGTTACCGGAGACGAAGCCCGAGGCCGCGACTGCCGCAACGCCGCTACCCGACGAGACGGTCGCGGTAGCAGCAACGGAAGCCCCGCAAGCGATTCCCGTCACGGCGGAGCCGCTTCCCGATGCGGCCGGTGCCGCCGCGCCGATCCAACCTGAGCCTGCCGTCGAAACGGTCGCGGAAGCGTCGAGCGAAACCACGCTTCAGCCAGCCGAAGCCGTTCCCGCTGCGGCCGGATCTTCGGAACCCGCCATGATCGAAGTCTGGCGTCCGGGCCGTCCGCGCGACGAGCGCAGGCCGCCGCGCCGGCAAGAGCGTGAACGGCGCGCTCCGCAAGCGCCCCAGTCGCCGGCGGCGGTGGATGCCGCGAAAGCAAGCGAGACGCCCGCACCTGAAGTGAAGCGAGAGCGGCCGCACAAGCATAAATCGCACAAGCGCGAGCGCCCGGAGCGCGAACGGCATGCCGGACGCGCGCCGCGTCCCGATCGCGATCAACGTCCGCCGCGCGAGCGCGAGCGCAGCCGGGAGCGGCCCATCGACCCCAATTCGCCCTTCGCCGCACTCCTTGAGTTGAAGGCCCGCCTTGAAGCCGGGCAAAAGAACGAGAGCTGAGCCTTCGTGGAAGGAAACCGCCAACGTCTCGATCGCTGGCTGTGGCATGCGCGTCTCGCAAAAACGCGCTCGCTCGCCGCGGCGCTCGCCGCTTCGGGCTATGTTCGAGTAAATGGAAGGCGGGTCGAGGCGCCGGGCCGCGCGATTCGCCCGGGCGATGTCTTGACGATTGCCCTGCCGAAGGCGGTCAAGGTGCTGCGAATCATCGATTTTACCGAGCGGCGCGCCGCCGCGGCGGCAACCAGGCGGCTCTACGAAGAAATCGAGCCCTCAAGATCCATGCCCATCGCACCCGATTTGCTTGCGAAGGACAAAAGCGTGCGCTAGGCCGCTCCGCTTCCCATATATCGCGCACAGACAATGACCTACGTCGTCAACGATAGCTGCATTCGATGCAAATACATGGATTGCGTCGAAGTCTGCCCCGTAGATTGCTTCTACGAGGGTGAGAACATGCTCGTCATTCATCCCGACGAATGCATCGATTGCGGCGTCTGCGAGCCCGAATGCCCAGTCGAAGCGATCAAGCCCGATACGATGCCTGGACTCGAAAAATGGCTGGCGCTCAATGCCGAATACGCCAAGATCTGGCCCAATATCACGGTGATGCGCGAACCGCCCGCCGATGCCAAGGAATGGGAAGGCAAATCCGGCAAGGAGGCGTATTTTTCGCCGAAGCCGGGCACGGGCGACTGAAAATTATCGGCAATCGGCAGTTTCGATTTTAACCTTGCTTCGGGTTGCGTCCTACCGCGTTGCCGCAACCCATTGATTTTTGGCCAATTTGTGCTATATTGTCGCAATCATCGAACGAATCCGCCGGCCATTGGCGCTCCTTTGGAGCCCTCCATCTCGGAACTGAAGCCTAAGTCGCGGTGTTCTTTGGTCGCCTTCACCCCGAAAGGGCGGGATGCGAAACGGTCTACTGTCGGTTGAATCGGCCGATGGGACAAAAGCGCGCGAAGGCAAGGACAAAGGGTCACATCGTGTCAAAGAGCCGTCCTCATCCATCAAGATCCACGCCGCGGCGAAGGTGCACGCCCCGGCGAAGGTCCAGCAGGTGCCGGTCAAGAAGGCCGCGCATAGCCGTCAGGGTTTCCGGACGCACGAGCATATCGTCTATCCGGCGCACGGCGTCGGCCAGATCGTGCGGATCGAGGAACAGGAAATCGCCGGCAACAAGCTCGAACTGTTCGTCATTTCCTTCGCCAAGGACAAGATGACGCTGCGGGTGCCGACCTCGAAGGCGGCGGCCGTCGGCATGCGCAAGCTTGCGGGCCCCGACATCGTGAAAAAGTCGCTCGATACCTTGAAGGGCCGCGCACGCGTCAAGCGCACCATGTGGAGCCGCCGCGCCCAGGAATACGAAGCAAAGATCAATTCCGGCAATCTGATTTCGATCGCCGAGGTCGTGCGCGATCTTTTCCGCTCGGAAAGCCAGCCGGAACAGTCCTATAGCGAACGCCAGCTCTACGAAGCGGCGCTCGATCGGATGGTGCGCGAGCTTTCGGCGGTCGAAGACATTACCGAGACCGAGGCCGCGAAACAGATCGAGGCGAACCTCCTGAAGGGCCCGCGTCGCACGCCGAAGATCGGGCGACGAATCGGGCGACGAGCAGAGAAGCGGCCTGAGACGGTTTCATCTTATGGATATCAAAAGGCCCGGCGTTTCGTCGGGCCTTTTTCGTTGGCAAAAGCTCCGACGCTCATTCGGCGACGATCTTCACTCGTTCGCCAAACTTGAGCTTGGCGTCGCGCTCAAGCCCGTTCAAGACGAGAAAACGTTCGAGCTGACGGTCGGGCACCGCCATGCGTTTGGCGAGCTTCTCCACCGTGTCGGTGATGCCGACGCGCACGACCGAAATGCGCAAGGGCTTCACGTTCTTCGCTTCTTCGACGCCGACGCGCCGGAAGGTCGTCGCCGAGACGCGAAACGCCTGATCGAATTGCGGCGTGATATCGCGCGCGGCGAATACCAGCCGATAGACGTCGCTGCCGAAACGAATTGCATAAAGCCGGAACGACCATTGATCGCCGCGCGCAATGGCAGTCGCCGCCGGAAAGCCATTGATGGTCAGCTGCTCGACCGAGCCCTGATCGACCCCGTCGATCCAGCCCGAGGCGAGATAATTCTGTAAGGGCGTCATGGTCGGCACCCGCACAGCGTCAAGGCGCAGCGCTTCGCGGCCCGAGGCCGTGGCGCCCAGAACCGCCTGCGGTGTGTTCTCGAGCGTGAAGCCCTCCGGCGCGGTGAATGTAAAACCCAGGTTCGGATGCAAGAAGCTGCGCCCGCGAACGATAGCCCTCCTTGGGGTCGTCGCCGTAGACGAGCCCCTCGGCCGCATCGAGAAATTCCTTCCGCTCGCGGTCGCCGCTTCCGGGCGCCGTATATTGGCTGGCATTCGCGACCGCGATCGAAATACGCTCCGGGCGTCGAGGGATGGCTCGAAATGAAATCGACCTGATCCCTACCACCGCCCGGTTGGCCCGCCGGCGTCGAGCGTAACGTCGCGTAGCGGCTCATCGAGGTGAGGAAACGCGAAGCGCCAAAGGCATCGTAGCCGGCCCGCGCCGAGATCCCGACGCCGACGGCATCGGCCTCCAGTTCCTGCCCGCGCGAGAAGCTCGCGAGCGAGATCTTGCTTTTCGCGAGCGCCAGCGCGCCGAGGTCGGGATCGCTCACCACGTCGGAAATCACGCGGCTCACGATCATCGCCTGGCGCACCTGATCCTCGCGAATGGCGGCGTGGCGGGCGATCACATGCGCCATCTCATGCGCGAGCACCGAGGAAAGCTCGGAGGTGTCGTTGGCAAGCGCAATGAGCCCCCGCGTTACATAGAGCGTGCCGCCGGGGAGCGCGAAGGCGTTGATCGCGGACGAATTGAGAAGGGTGACGCGGTACTTCAGCTCGGGCTTCTCGGACGCGGCCACCAGCCGATCCACGGTATGGGAAATCAACGCTTCGAGTTCGGGCGCGTGATAGATACCGCCGTAAGCGCCGACGAGCCGCTCGTGCTCCTTGCGCTGTTCGGGGGGTAGCGTGTTCGCTACGTCGTCGCGCGCGGCCGAAGCTTCCGATAGGCCATAGCGGTCGATATCGACGCTCGCGCAGGAGGCCGCCAAAAACCCAACCGCCAAGACCGCGATCCAGCCTGCGGCCCGCGCACCGGAACGATATTCTTTTCTTCCGCGCGCACTCATGTGCCGCTGCCCTGAACGATCTCGATCGACGCGGGCTTGCGTACCTCAATCGCCGGCCCACCTGAAGAGAACAGCACGCCGCGCCCGCGGATTCGCTTGCCGCGAAGGGCACCGAGATCGATGCCCGCGGCACGGAACCCGGCGCGCGCTTCGCGCGGAATGATGATGGTGAAATCCTCCCTGTAGTGCCGCCCAAAATCGATATAAGTGCGGCTTGGGGTTTCGCCAACGCGGATAACCCTGCCCTCGACCACGGCGAAGCGCCCGATCGCCGCGTTCAGCGCCGCGATATTATCCGCTGATTCGACGGTGAAATCCCGCTTCGTCCAAAGGCCGGTGTTGGCGGCACGCGCGGCGCGCTCATGCGCGATCAGCGGCTCGGTACAGGCGGGCTCGCCCGCTTCCGGCCCGACACGCAGCATTCCGCTTCCGACGAGCAAGCCCTGCACCCAGGCGCCATCGTTATCGGCGAGCGCGACTTGCGCCAGGATTCGTCCGTGCCTGTCGCTGGCATCTGCGAGCGAATAGAGGAGCACGCGTTTTCCGGCGACGAGGCGATCGAGTGCCGCGGTCGCCTGTTGCGCCGCGCCCGGATCGCCATCGAGGTCGTTCGCGGCAATGACGCCGGCGAGTCGCACTTCGCGGCCATCGTTAAGCCGAAAGGTCGCGCCATCACGCGCGCCAGTGGCTTCAAAGGTAGCGGGGGAAAGGCCGGGACCGGCACAGGCTGGCCAAGTTTCGGCTCGTGCGGAATTTAGGGCTGAGATTCGCGAGCACCATCAGCCCCAGCATAGAAACCGCACTACCCCGAACCACGCGCGCCCTCGCCTCGTCCCCGTTTCCCGCCCTAGAGACGGCCCCAAGGCGGCGATTTTGCGGCGTGCGCACTTACCTCCGAGATAATTGCCTCGTGTCGCAATCAACGTAATGTGTAGCGTATGAAGCAAATGGACATTCCACGGCCCCGGCAAGCGGCCCTTTCCTTTGGCGATTTGCTGAAGCATTGGCGCTCGGCTCGCCGGATGAGCCAGCTTGAGTTGGCGTCCGAAGCCGAAATCTCCGCGCGCCATTTGAGTTTTCTGGAGACCGGTCGCGCGCAGCCGAGCCGCGACATGATTCATCTGCTCGGCACCGTGTTGGACATCCCGTTCTTCGATCAGAACAACCTGCTGCTTGCCGCCGGATTCGCGCCGAAATACGCGCATCAGGAAATCGACGCCCCGGAGCTCGAACAGGTCCGGCGCGCGCTCGAATTCATTTTAGAGCAGCAAGAGCCTTATCCCGCCATCGTCATTGACGATGTGTGGAATATCCGCATGAGAAACGCCGCGTCGGAACGCATATTTCGTCTGTTCCGGGAGCTGGCCGATCTGCCTAACGACCGCGCGCAAAATGCGATGCATATCCTCTGCCATCCGAAAGGCGTGCGCCGGTTCATGATCAATTGGGAGGAGTTCGTCGGACCGCTCATTCAGTCGATTCATCATGAGGCCGCCGTCAGCAACAGCGCGGGTGTCTTGCAGCTCCGCGACGAACTTCTTTCCTATCCTGGAATGCCGACGAGTTGGAAAACCGCCAATCCCGTTTCCGTAGCCCTGCCTTTGCTGACGATGCAGTTGAAAAAGGGCGATTTGCATCTCGCTTTCTTCGCAACGCTCACGACCTTCGCCCACCCGCACGACGTGACCTTGCAGCAGCTAAGGGTCGAGTGTCTTTTTCCGGCGGACAAGGCGACGGAAGAAGCCGCGCGCAGGCTTGCCAACAGCAACTGATCTTCGAGCGCCCGCAAAAGACCCCGCACTTACCTCGCGCGTAATTGCGCCCATTGCAAAAAAACATTCGTATCGATCTTGGCCGTCGAAGGAAGCGATCGCTTCCGAAAATCAAGCGACCTTGAAAGAGAGAAAAAGCCATGAATACGAAAGTGCAAGAAGCAACCTTGGATGCACGGAATTTTCATCGCCTGCGCCAATTCGCCGAGCTACCCGTGGGGCACGTCGCTTATGTCGAGCAAGGCAAAGGGCCCCCGCTCGTTTTCGTGCATGGCGTTCCGCTCAACGGATTTCACTGGCGTCATATCATGGCGGGGCTCAGCGACATGCGGCGCTGCATTGCGCCCGACCTCATGGGCCTCGGCTATACGGAAATCAGCACGTCGCAAGACGTCTCCTTCACGGCGCAAGCGGAAATGCTGCTGCAATTGCTCGATAAGCTCGGTCTCGACCGGGTCGATCTCGTCGGCAACGATAGCGGCGGCGCGATTTCGCAAATATTCGCCGCCAAGCATCCCGATCGCCTGCGCACGCTGACGCTGACCAATTGCGACGTGCATGACGGCTGGCCGCCGAAAGCGGTCCTGCCGATGATCGAGGCGGCGCGTCAGGGAAAACTGGCCGATGCCTATCGCGACCGCTTCGACCCGGCCAACCGCCGCCAGAGCTTCGCACGCGCTTACGCCGACCCCGGCGTGCTCACGGATGAGGTGAGCAAAGTCTATTTGGAGCCGCTGCTCTCCAGCGAAGCGCGGAAGTCCAATTTCCATCGCTACTGGATGGGGTTCGACTGCGCGCAAACCGTGGCGATCGAGAAGGGCCTTCGCGCATTGCAGGTTCCAACGCTCATCGTGTGGGGCCTGGACGATATCTTCTTCGAACTCAAATGGGCGTATTGGCTGAAGAGCACGATTCCCGGCGCCGTCGAAGTCGTCGAGGTCCCCGATGCAAAGCTTTTCTTTCCCGAGGATCGACCCGCCGCGCTGATCGAGCCGCTGCGCCGGTTTTTTCATTCAAGATCGTGAATCTTTAAGGCTGCGACGGTTGGGTAATGCGGAGGTGGTGTACCTGTGCTAGACGAAGCCAGCCACCCAATTCCCCCCGCAATACTCCCTTTAAAGGCATCGAATGGACGAAACAGCTATCGACCAGGCCGCGATGGTGCGTCTCGCCAAGGCCTTGATATTCATCTGCGGCAAAAATCATCCGACCACGGTCGCCCTGCAACTCGCGGCGGACACGGGCAGCGAAAAAGACATCAAGAATGCCCGCGCGTTGTTCGTGAAACTGAAGCCGGGAGACCGCCGAGCCGCCTTGGCCATGCTCAACGGTTGATTCCTCGGGACCCCGAAGTCGCCAAGGAATCGCAATCCTTGGACGCGACGGCGCCTCTCATGCGCTGTCCTTGACGGCGGTGGAGGGGCGATCGCTCCCGGATGCGGTTTCGGTGTGCCATTTGCCCTTCTCATCCTCGTACTGAATGACGTGGGTCTGCCCGGGAACGCGCTGCTCTTGCGCGGCTTTCTTCGCGGCGGCAAGGGCCGCCGCATGTGTGGAGAAGGGTTCCGAAAAAACGCCGTTGGCCTTGTAGGCCCAGCCGCCGTCGTGCTCGACAATTTGATACGTCATCTCAGACATTGATCCACCTGCGAATTTGAACATTCGGCACGATCCGACCGTACAACGAATGCTTCACGTATCAAGCGTCTTTCAAGCCATGCTATGGCCGAAGGATAATGGGCGCGCTGCCATGCATCGGCGATTCGCCTGTGTTAAATAATGCTAGCCGGTCCCGTAGCTCAGCTGGATAGAGCGGCGGTTTCCTAAACCGCAGGTCGGAAGTTCGAGTCTTCCCGGGATCGCCAGACTTTTTATGACAAAGACCCGGCCGCGAAATAAAGCCCGAGGAACGCCATGACCGCCATCGCCGGATTCCGCCGTCCCAGTGGAACAGGCGGCCGGCTTTTCTCTATCTTTTTACTATTTGCCCTGACGGCCCTTTCCGGCGCGTTCGCCGCCGATGATCCTTTACAAACCACCCGGGAGCGACTCGGCGCGATCAGCGCGATTTTCGACTTGGCCGAAGCCACCCTGATCCGCCCTTCGCGTCGCGATGAGGATCTCGCCTCGCTGCGCGACACGATCGACCCCTTGCGGAGTAAATTGCGCGCGAAAATAGACGAGATCGAGCCCCAGCACGCCGATACCGGAAACCGGCTGAAGGAACTGGGTCCCGCGCCGGCGGCTGGCGCGCCGCCGGAAGATCCGAAAGTCGCCGCTCTCCGGACCGAACTCACCGCGCTGCTCGGCTCGCTCGACGGCGTGCTGCGACAGGCAAAATTGCTGCTCCTGCGCGGCGACCAGATCGTCGAGCGCATCGACGCGGCGAGACGCGGGCTCTTCATGCAACGCCTGTTCGCGCGCGGCGGAAGCGTGCTCAGCCCCGCGCTGTGGCTGGAAGCCGGCAAAGGTCTGCCGCCCGAACTGCAAGGGCTCTCGTCTCTCGTCTCCGGGTGGAAAAGCGCGGCCGAGGAGCGCGGCGGCCTTGGTACGATCGCGGGAGCGCTCATCGCGATCGTCGCGCTCATCCTCGGAATTCTGGCGCTCCGCCGCGTCATTTTGCGCCGGATCGACCGCGGGCGTGAAAGCGTGCCGCCGTCGGCGGAGCGTCATCCGCGCGCGGCCTATGTCGCGTTCTGTCGCGCCTTGGCCGATGCCGCCACCGCGCCGCTCGCGGTCTTCGCGTCGATCGAGGTGTTGCTCGCTTTCGAACTTTTGCCCGCGCGCGTCGCGGAGATCGCCAACGGCCTGCTTGCCGCCATCGTGCTCTTATCGGTCGGCAGCGCCCTCACCCATGCCGTGCTTGCGCCCGATGCGCCGGCACGGCGGCTGATGCTTCTCGATGACGCAACCGCGACCCGGCTCTATCGCCTGATCGCGGGGGCCATCATCGCCGTGGCGCTCGCCGTCTTCCTGCATGTCATTCATCGCGTGCTCGCGGCCGACGTGCCGGTGCGGCTCGCGACCAGCGCGTTGATGGCGCTCATCGTCGCCTTCTTCTTGGCGCGACTCCTGCTCGCCAACCGCCCGCCTGAGGACGACGGCAAGGACGAGGGTCTTCCTTCCTGGGCGCGGCTCATCGGCTGGGCCGCCGTCGCGGCGATTCTTGCCACTTTGACAACCGGCCACATCAGCCTCGCGGCGTTCATCGCCGCCCGCATCGTCGACGCGATGATCGTCCTCGGCGGCCTTGTGCTTCTGCTGGCGCTGGTCGATTCGCTGTTCGACCCGAGCGTGCCGGCGGAGCACGGGCGCCGGCGCAACCTTGCCGCGACGTTCGGCGTCAAGCCCGCACAGCTCGATTTCTTCGCGACGCTGATCGCGGGGATTTTGCGGGCGCTCCTCTTCATCATCGCCGCCTTTCTCCTCGTCGGCGGATTAGGCGCTTCGATCACCGACATCGCCTCGACGCTCGATCGCTTCAGCTTCGGGATCGAGGTGGGACAGGTGCGCGTCGCGCTCTTCGACGTGCTCGCGGCCGTCGGTATGTTGATCGCGGGACTCGTACTCACGCGCATCGTTCACCGCTGGCTCGCCAATACCGTGTTGCCGAAGGCAAGCCTCGAAGTCGGCCTGCAGAATTCAATCGCGACGATCTTCGGCTATCTCGGTGTCATCGCCGCGGGCCTGCTCGCGCTCGGCCAACTCGGCATCAATCTGCAAAACATCGCGCTGATCGCCGGCGCGCTTTCGGTCGGTATCGGCTTCGGCCTGCAATCGGTCGTCTCGAATTTCGTCTCCGGCATCATTCTTCTCGCCGAGCGGCCGATCCGCGTCGGCGACATCATCGTGGTGAAGGGCGAGGAAGGCTATGTGCGCCGGATCAGCGTGCGTTCGACCGAGATCGAAACCTTCGAGCACGCCAACGTCATCATTCCCAATTCGGAACTCGTCACCAACGTCGTCAAGAACTGGACGCATTTCAACACGATCGGCCGCACCAACGTGAAAGTCGGCGTTGCCTTCAATTCCAACCCCGAGAAAGTACGCGAGATTTTGCTCGCCACCGCAGACCGGCATCCGCAAGTGGTAAAAAAGCCGGCGCCGCGCGTTTTGCTTCTTGGTTTCGGCGAAAAAGCGCTCGAATTCGAGCTGCGTTGTATCATCACCAATGTGGGCTTCGCCGCCTCAGTCCGAAGCGATCTTTATTTCGCGATCCTGCAAAGCTTCCGGACGGAGGGGATCGAGATGCCCTTCCAGCAGCCATGAGCGGGAAAATAAGCCGAATGAACGGTCTTGCTTCCGCCTTTTCCTCGTCGCAAACAGTGCCGTCGCAAGGCCGGAAGATCAAAGCCATGACTTTGTTATTGCGAAGCCTGCCGTTTTTGATCCTCGCTTTTTTCGCCGCAAGCTGCGGCACCGAAACGACCACCAAGCCCTCCTTTTACGAAAACCTCGCCGCGCCCGAGGCCAAGGTAGACGGCGGCGCCGCGGCATCCATGATCTCCGATTACCGCCGCAACAACGGCCTCGGCGTCGTCGAGCTCGACCCGACGCTGACCCGCATGGCCGAGGGTCACGCGCGCGCGATGGCCAAGATCGACAAGGTGACGCACGACCCCGGCGGCCGCGGCCTGAAGCAACGGCTGCAGGCGGTGAGCTTCAACGCCAAGGCGGCGGCGGAAAACGTCGGCGCCGGCTACCAGACGCTCGCCGAGGCGTTTTCTGGCTGGCGCGATTCCCCTTCCCACAACAAAAACATGCTGATGCCGGCCGTCACGAAAATGGGGATCGCGACCGCCTACGCACCGAAGTCGAAATACAAAGTCTATTGGGCGCTCGTGCTCGCCGAACCCGACGAGCGATAGAGCATGATCCCGAAAAGTGGAACCCGGTTTTCGGAAAAGATCATGCTCCAGCAAAAATGCCAGGGGCTCGCGGCGATTCAACGCAAAGCGATTTAAAGGCGTCCACGAATGCTGCCGCAAATTCGCGACTACGACAAACTTGTCGCGGCATTCCGCTGGCAAATTCCACCGCGCTACAACATCGGTGTCGATGCCTGCGACAAATGGGCGGCAAACGAGCCCGATCGCCTCGCGCTCCTCGTCAAGCAGCCCCAGGGCTTCGAATCCGTGAGTTACGGGCGCCTGATGCACGAATCCAACCGGCTCGCCAACGCGCTCGCGGCGAATGGCGTCGAGCGCGGCGACCGCGTCGCGATCATCCTGCCGCAGACGACGGAAACGGCGATTTCGCATCTTGCGATCTACAAGCTCGGCGCGGTGGCATTGCCGCTCGCGATCCTGTTCGGCGTCGAGGCGCTCATCTACCGGCTCCAGAATTCCGACGCCCGCGCCGTGATCACCAACGCCGCCGGTCTCGTCAAGCTCGCCGAAATCCGCGACAAGCTCCCCGAATTGAAACTCGTGCTCTCGATCGACGGTCCCGCCGGCGGCGCGCTCGGATTCCACCAAACGCTCGCGCGCGCCGCTTCGTCCTTCACGCCCGTCGAAACGTCGCCCGACGATCCCGCCATGATGATCTACACCTCCGGCACCACCGGGCCGCCCAAGGGGGCGCTGCACGGCCATCGCGTGCTGCTCGGGCATTTGCCGGGGGTGGAGCTGCCGCACGAATTCATGCCGCAGCCCGGCGATCGCATATGGACGCCCGCCGATTGGGCCTGGGCCGGCGGCCTGCTCGACGTGCTCCTGCCCGCGCTCTCGCTCGGCGTGCCGGTGGTGGCGAAGAAATTCGACAAGTTCGACCCGGTTGAAGCCTTCGCGCTGATGGCGGAGGCCGAAGTCCGCAACGCCTTCATCCCGCCGACGGCGCTCCGCATGCTGCGCTCGGCGGGAAAGCCGCGGGAAAAACTCCGGCTCCGCACCCTTGGCTCCGGCGGCGAATCGCTCGGCGAAGAAACCTACGCCTGGGGGCGGGAGACGCTCGGGCTCACCATCAACGAATTCTACGGCCAGACCGAATGCAACTTGGTGCTCGCTTCCGCGGCGGCGATCGGCGTCAGCAAAGCCGGCGCCATCGGCAAGCCCGTGCCCGGGCACACGGTCGCGGTGATCCGCGCCGACAGCAGCATCTGCGAGCCGGGCGAACTCGGCCAGATCGCGGTGAAACGGCCGGATCCGGTGATGTTCCTCGAATACTGGAAACGGCCGGACGCCACGCGCGACAAGTTCATCGGCGATTGGATGACGACCGGCGATCAGGGCGTCGCCGACGACGAGGGTTACGTGCGCTTCGTCGGACGCGACGACGACGTGATCACCTCGGCCGGCTACCGCATCGGGCCGGGCGAGATCGAGGATTGCCTGATCCGCCATCCGGCGGTCGCGCTCGCCGCCGCCATCGGCAAGCCCGATCCGGTGCGCACGGAGATCGTCAAGGCGTTCGTGCAATTGAAGCCGGGTCATGCGCCCTCGAACGCGCTGGCGGTCGAGATTCAGGATTTCGTCCGCACGCGCCTTTCGGCGCACGAATATCCGCGCGAGGTCGTCTTCGTCGACGAGATGCCGATGACCACTACCGGCAAGGTAATCCGGCGGTTGTTGCGTGAAAAAGCCTAGAGCATGATCCCGAAAAGTGGGAACCAGTTTTCGGAAAAGATCATGCTCCAAAAATGTCAGGGATGCGCGCTGAATCGGCTAAAAGCAATTATGCTCTAAGCTCGCGCGATTTTGCGAACGGCGCGGAGCCCGTTGATCGCGAGCCGTCGGATTTTTTCCGCAGCGACCGCGATGGCAAGCACAGGGCCGCCTACGTCGCCGAGCGGCATCATCCAGTCGGCAATGGCGAGCCTGCCCTCCCACAGATGGTCGATCATCGGATGGCCGGAGACGGCGCAGGAATCGACCAGCGAAATTCCCGGATTGCAGTCCAACTCCTCGGTCAAATCGAGCGCGAGCTGCACGCCGGGGGAGAAGCGAGCGTAATCCTCGTCATAGGCGATCTTCCAAAACCACGCGCGGCCGCCGGAGAAGAGCGTGATGGCGACGGCGACCGGCTTGGAGTCGAGATCGAGCAGATCGATCTGCGCCTTGCCTTCCGCCGCCAGTGCCAGAACCGCGCTTCTTAAAAACTCGCATGTCGCCGCATGCGATCGAGCGGCGCCGCCCGTCCTTCCCTTCCAACCGCGCGCCTCGAGCGCGAGGTAAGCCTCGATCGCGGCACCGATTTCCGGCCCGCGCGTTATGCGCCGGTGGGCGAGAACGCCAAGCTCGCCGAGCCGACGGCGCTGGCGGCGCAATTCCTTCAGGCGGCCGCCCGAAACCGACGCCAGCGGATGACTGCCACCCAAGTCGGCTTTAGCCGACTTGGGTATTGATTGCCGATCTCGGGTAAACCCGAGATCGGCGGCCGGCTGCAGCATCGCCCGCTGATGCGGATCGAAGCGCGAAACGGAAATGCCCTTGCGGGCGAGCTCGCCGGCGCGAAGCCGCGCCACCGCGCCGTCCTCGTTCACGAACGGATAAAGAATGAGCCGCGGAGCGCCGCGAAGCTTGGGCAGCGCTTGCAGCACGCAGCCGACGACTTCTTTCGCCGTTTCGCGATCGAGCAGCGGCGCCGAAAGCGGCGCGTAAGGATGCGTCCAGCCGACGAAGGTCGCGACCGGCCTTCCCGCCGCAAACCCCTCGACCCGTCCGGGCACGAGGCCCATGAGGCGGGCGCCGTCGCGGATCAGAATCGCGCCGACCTCGCGCCCGCCCGGAAGATATTTCGCGGCGGCCAGCGCGAAGGAAGGCTCCAAAAACACGTTCGGCTCGAGCGCGCGCGCCACGAGGCCCCGCCAGGCCTCGATATCGGACGCGTTGAACTCGGCCAGCATTTTCCATTCGGCGACGAGCAAGGGCTCGCGCGCAGCGTCGGGCGCATCGGCTTCTCTCGGCGCCAGCGGCGGCGCGACGATCCGCGGCTCGAGCGAGAGCCGCGCGCGGGCTTCGCGATCAACGGCGCCAGATGAAGACATGGATGCCCAGCCGGTGTTTGGCCACGAAGTAGAGAAGAGCCGATTCCGCCACCATCGCGCTCGCGATCGCGATCGCGGCGCCCATCGGCCCGATCCGCGGAATGAGTAGGAAGCAAAGGAGAAGATTGACGGCGAAGGCGCTAGCGTAGATGGCGGCGCAAAGCGCGCTGCTCGCCGACCATGTTCAGCAGCCGCTCGACCGGCCCGATCGAGGCGCGCGCCATCAAGCCGATCGCCAGCACGAACATCCACGGATAGCCGTGATCGAAGCCTTCGCCGAACAGGTTGAGGAGCGGTTTTCCGAACGCGAGGAAACAAACGGTGATCGCGAGCGACGGCCAAAAGGTCCATTGCACTGCATCGGCGAGAAATGCCTCGAGTCGCTCGCGCGCGCCGCTCACATGATATTCGCTGAAACGATGCGCGGTCGCCGCCGATACCGAGAAGTAGACGAAAGCGACGATCGCCAGCGTCTTCGTCGCGGCATAGTAGACGGCGACGTCTTCGGGCCCGGCGAACAGATCGAGCACGAGCACGTCGGTGTAAGCGAGCAGAAAGTAGAAGCCCTCGACCAGGAAGATCGGAAGCGCCGTGCGGAGCCAAAAGCCGAATTCGTAGCGGCGCGGCCCGGCGTGAATTTCATTTCGAAGCTTGCGGTCGAGCGCGAACGATTGTCCCACCGTCGTCATCCAATAGACCGCGGCCGCGATGCATCATCGCGACGACGGCCGACGGGGACACGCCCGCGAAATAGACCGCCGCCATGCCGGCGATCAAAAGGGCGGGCCGCAGCAGATAGGCCGGCGCGATCGCGAGATTGATCCAGTTATAGGAGCGGGCGATGCCGCCATTGACGTCGCTCATGCCGTGGACCGGAAGGCAAAGACCGGCGAGCGCGAGCGGCGCCAGATAATAGGACGGCACGCGATCGCCGAGCGCATAGAGGGCGGCGGCGCCGAGGCCCGCGACCACGATGCCGATCAGGATCGGAAGCCAGCGGCTTCCGAACAAAAATCCACGCAAATGATTGAAGTCGTCGCGCCCGCTATATTCCGGAATGAAGCGTTGCGCCGAGCTGGAAATGCCGAGCGGAACGAAGCTGCCGAGCAGGAGCAGCCACGTCCATACATAAATATAGAGACCGAATTCGAAACGGCCCATCCAGCGCGCGAACAAAATCTGCGAGACATAAGCAAGCGCCGCGCTCGCGACCCGCATCACGAAGGCCGAGCCCGCGACGCGGCGCGCGATCGAATGATGGCTTTGATCGGAAAACAGCGCCTTCGCGCGCGCGATCCATTCTCCCGCGCCGAAGCGCAGGCTGCGCAACCCGTTAATCGAACCCGCGATAGACAATAAACGCTCCCGTCCGCTCTTATCGGCGGTGGGAGACTTTTACGCGGCCGGATTTAAGAAACCGTTCGGAATTGGCGGGATGGTTAACCGGGCGTCACGCCCGGAACCCGCCCCCGTCAAGAAAGGCGATTTCCTCGGGCGTGGACACGCGCCCGAGGATTTCGTTCCGGTGCGGAAAGCGCCCGAAGCGCTGGATCGTGTCGTGATGCAGCTTCGCCCAGTGGATCAGATCCTTATCCTTCGTCGCATTGAAAAGCTTGAGACTGCTTTCCTGATCCTCGAGATTTTCGCTGTGCTCGAGGGGGAGATAAAAAAACATCCGCTCGGGCAATTTTACGTCGCGATCGAAGCCGCGCTCGTTTGCCCGCTTCGCCGCAGCAAGCGCCAGCGCATCGGTCGAAAAGGCGCGCGCGGTGCCTCGAAACATGTTGCGTGGAAATTGGTCGAGAACGATGACAAGCGCGAGCGCGCTCGAAGCCTCGTCTTCCCAGCTTGCGAGCTTACCGAGCTCGGCGGCCTGATGCATGACGAGGAATTTGTCCCGTATCGTATGATCGAATTCCGGGTCGGATTTGAACCAGCGCTTCGGCCCCGCCTTCTTCCAAAAGGAAAGCACCTGGTTCGGCGTTGCGATCTTCGTCATCGCGTCTTTATGACGTGGTTACGGAAAAAAGCCAACGCCCGCGGTCAAACGGCGCTCAATGGCGGCTGGCGAGGGGATTGTCGACAAGCGCCGTGCGGTCGGGTGTGTCGACTTGCGACTGGCCGAGAAATGCGTCGAACAGCCGCCGCACGATCGCGGGATCGAGATCCCACGTCACGCAGACGAGCCGCGAGCGGCGGTCTTGATCGGGCCACGCCGCAAGCCGCGCCGGCGGATGCATGACATGCTGCACCGCATGCAGGACGACCGGCTGATCGGGCTCTTCGGCAAGCTGCACGATCCCTTTCAGCCGCAACAACTTCGCACCGTGGATCGAGCGCAGAAGATCGAGAAACGATTCCAGCGTCGCGGCCGGAATCGGGGCCTCGCTCGCGAGCGTGAACACGCGAATACGGTCGTCGTGATGATGATGGCGATGATCGTGGTCGCCCTCGTCGTGGTGATGATGCGCGTGCTCGGCGGCTTCCACCGCGGCTTCGGCGAGCCAGCGCTTCACATCCGGGATTTTGCTCGAAGGATCGTAAAGGCCGGCGTCAAGAAGCGCCGCGGCCGTCGCTTCTCCCTTCGCCGCGTCGAGGATAGGGGCGCCGGGATTGAGCGCCTTCAGCCGCGCGCGCAAGAGTCGCGAGCCCTTCGGCGCCCGCGATATCGGTCTTGGTGAGTACGATCCGGTCGGCCACGGCCGCCTGCTTCACCGCCTCGCGATGCTCGTCGAGCGTGGCGCTTCCGTTCACAGCGTCGACAAGCGTGACCACGCCATCGAGCCGGTAGCGCTGCACAAGATAGGGATGCGTCATTATCGCGTGCAGGACGGAGGCGGGATCCGCGAGCCCCGTCGTTTCGACGACCACGCGCCGGAACGGCGTGTTCTTGCCGTTGTCCTGCCCGCGCAGAATATCCTCGAGAGAATTGACAAGATCGCCGCGCACGGAGCAGCAGAGGCAGCCGCCGGGCAAGAGCACGGTCTCGCCGTCGAGAATTTCATAAAACAGATGGTCGAGGCCGATTTCGCCGACCTCGTTCACGAGCACGGCGGTTTCGCGAAGCCCGGGATCGCGCAGCAGCCGATTGAGAAGCGTGGTTTTGCCGGCGCCGAGGAAGCCCGTAATGACGCTGAGCGGAATCGGCTCGGCGGGACCGAGCTTGCGCGCCGCCTCGCGCCCGTCGTCAACGGCTCAGAGTTTCGGCCGCGGCCGCGGCAGCGGCGCGGTTGCCGGCAACTGCAGCGGCGGCTCGGAATCCGCCGACATGTTGCGGAGCACCGGCGCGAACACGAGCGAGTTTTCGGGCGCGAAGGCCTGCGCCGATCGCGGAAGCGCGTCCGATTTTCCGGCCTGCGGCGCCGGTTGTTCTTTCACGGCGGCCGCCGGCACGGCCTCCGCGCTCGCCGCCACCACCCGCCGAACGGGCTCCGCGGGTTCGGCCGCCGGTGCCGGAGCGCTCGGACGCACGGCGGGCGGGGCGAATTGCGCCGTGCTGGATTTGAGCGGCGCGAATTCAAGCGGTTGATTGGTCGAAGCGTGTTCGGGCGTGGCGTCCGCGGCGGTTGCGTCGAGGCGGGCTGCGCCGAAAGCGGCAGGAAGGGTCCTCCCTGCGGAGGCACGACCTTGGCGAGTGGCGGCTTCTCGGCCGGCTGCTCGCTGTTCTGCGATCCCCTGCCCTTTTTCCGCTTGCCTTTCCCCCTGGCTTCGTCCGCCGCCATCTTCGCTGCGCTTGCGGCGAGGGGACCACCGACACCGGAATGGGCTCCATCGACGGCGGCAGGTCGCGTCAGCAGCGGCTGCTTCGGGCCTTTGGCACCGGGCGAATCCGAACCCTGACTATCCGCCGTGTCTTCCTCGATGTCGGATTCGGACGGTTGATGCTTGCGGCCCTTGCCGCATATGTCGGCCTGAATGTTCACCGGCGCGACCGCGAGGTTCTGAATCGACTCCACCGAGCCGGGCTCGCGCGCGGAATACGGCGGAGATCGAGGCGAGCGGAGAAAATCCCTTTTCCAGGAGCCGCGCCACGTCTTCGTTTCGCCGCGCGCCGGAGTAGCCGCCGAACACGACCGCGATCAGCCGCTTGTTGCCGCGCTTCGCGCTGGCGACGATGTTGAAGCCGGAGGCGCAGATGAAGCCGGTCTTCATGCCGGTCGCGCCGGCATAATGGTCGATCAGTTTGTTGTGGTTGCGGATGAACGCGCTTGCCGAACTTGATCGCGGGAATGCGGAACATCATTTCGTGTTCGGGAAACTCGCGGTAAATCGCGCGGGCGAGAATCGCCATGTCGCGCGCGCTCGTCACCTGGCCGTCGTCGGGCAATCCGTTCGGGTTGTTGTAATGGGTGGCCGTCATGCCGAGCTCGGCTGCCGTGCGGTTCATCTCGCCGAGGAACGCCGGCACCGATCCGCCGATGCCCTCGGCGAGCACGACCGCGATGTCGTTCGCCGATTTCACCAGCAGCATCTTGAGCGCGTTGTCGACGCTCACTTGCGTGCCGGCGGGAAAGCCCATTTTGGTCGGGTCCTGCGCGACGGCATTTTCGGAAACCGTGAGCAGCGTGTCGGGCTTCACGCGCCCCTCGCGCATGGCGCGGAAGGTGACGAAGGTGGTCATCAGCTTCGTCACCGAAGCCGGATACCAGGGCAGGCCCGCTTCGGAATGGGCGAGCACCCGGCCCGCTGTCGGCATCGATGAGGACATAGGGACCCGCGGCCGCGGGCCGCGCGAGCGCGCAGAGCAAAAGGCCGGCTAGCCCAAGGCAAACAAATCCGCTGGTACGGCCACAAAATGCTATGCACGCGGCGAGTTCCCGTCGTCCCTTCGGATCGAAAAGCGATAGCAATCGGGTAAGGGCGGAATTACGGCGGGCGCGAGCCCGAATCCAACCCCTTCGTCTATCCTCCCGATCGGTCCTGGCAAACAGGCTCGCCGGACCTCTCGCACAACGCTTATATTCCGTCAGTAACCATCCGGGAGCAACCCTTATGACTGCCTGTATTGTGGGCCTCGCCCACACGCCGTTCGGCAAGCTCGATGCCGAAAGCGTCGAGAGCCTGATCGTCCGCGTCGCGAAGGAGGCGCTCGCCGACGCCGGAATCGAGGCCGCCGATGTCGACGAAATCGTGCTCGGGCATTTCAACGCGGGCTTCAGCGCCCAGGATTTCACCGCCGCGCTCGTCTTGCAGGCCGACCCCGCCTTCCGCTTCAAGCCCGCGACGCGCGTCGAGAATGCCTGCGCGACCGGCTCGGCCGCCGTTCATCAGGGTCTGAAGTCGATCGCCGCGAAAAGCGCGCGCATCGTGCTCGTCGTCGGCGTCGAGCAGATGACCAAAACGCCGGGAGCCGGAGATCGGAAAAAATCTGTTGAAGGCGTCTTATCTGCCGGAGGACGGCGAGATCGAGGGCGGCTTCGCCGGCGTGTTCGGAAAAATCGCCGGTTCCTATTTTCAGAAATACGGCGACAAGTCCGACGCGCTCGCCAGCATCGCGGCGAAGAATCACAAGAACGGCGTCGCTAATCCGTTACGCCCAGATGCGCAAGGATTTCGGCTACGAATTCTGCCGCACCGAGAGCGACAAGAACCCGCGCGTCGCCGGACCCCTGAAGCGCACCGACTGCTCGCTCGTCTCCGACGGCGCCGCCGCGATCGTGCTCGCGGACGTCGAGACCGCGGAAAAGCTCGGCAAGCCGTTGATCGCTTTCCGCGCCGTCGCTCACGCGCAGGATTTCCTGCCGATGTCGAAGCGCGACATTTTGAAGTTCGAGGGCTGCGCCGAGGCTTGGGGGCGCGCGCTGAAGCAGGCGGGCGTCGATCTCTACGACCTTTCCTTCGTCGAAACGCACGACTGCTTCACCATCGCCGAACTGATCGAATACGAGGCGATGGGGCTCGCCAAGCCCGGACAAGGCGCCCGCATCATCGACGAAGGCATCGTCGAGAAGAGCGGCAAGCTTCCGGTCAATCCGTCCGGCGGCCTCAAGGCCAAGGGCCACCCGATCGGCGCGACCGGCGTCTCCATGCACGCGATCAGCGCGATGCAATTGCGGGGCGATGCCGGCGACATGCAGATCGCGGACGCACGGCTCGCCGGCATTTTCAACATGGGCGGCGCCGCGGTCGCGAATTACGTCTCGATTCTCGAACGGCTGCGCTAGAGCATGATCCCGAAAAGTGGGAACCGCTTTTCGGAAAAGATCATACTCCCGTAAAAGATTATTCCGCCGGGCGGGCGATTGCGATCCGCTCGGGCTCCGGCGCCACCATGAACTGCGCGCGCGCGAGCGTCCGCGAACCGGCCGTTCAGCTTCACCAGCTCGTCGAAGCTTCCCTGCTCGACGATCCTGCCGTCATGGAAGACGAAAATGCGGTCGGCGTTGCGCACCGTCGCGAGCCGATGCGCGATCACGAAGGTGGTGCGGCCCTTCATCACCTCGTCGAGCGCGAGCTGCACCTTCCGCTCGGTGGTGGCGTCGAGCGCGCTCGTCGCCTCGTCGAGAATGAGAATCGGCGGATCTTTCAGCAGCGCGCGCGCGATCGCGATGCGCTGACGCTCGCCGCCCGATAGCTGCCGCCCGCGCTCGCCGACATTGGAGCCGACGCCGCCCGGCGCGCGCGCGACGAGTTCGCTCGCCTGCGCGCGCGCGAGCGCCTCGGCTATTTCCTCCGGCGTCGCGTCCGGCTTGCCGACGCGCAGATTTTCCTCGATCGAGCGGTTGAAGAGCAGCGCCTCCTGGAACACGACGCCGATATTGCGCCGGAGCGATGCGAGCGTGATGTCGCGGATGTCGTGTCCGTCGATTCGAATCGCGCCTTTTTGCGGATCCCAGGCGCGATGCAGAAGCGAAAGCGCCGTCGACTTGCCGGCGCCCGTCTCGCCCACCACCGCGATCGTCTCGCCGGGCTCGACGCGAAAACTGATGTCGTCGACCGCCGCGCGCTTGCCGTCATAGGAAAGCGAAACGTGGTCGAATTCGACGAGGCCCTTCGCGCGGCCGAGATCGATCGCGCCGGAGCGATCCTTGACCGGCGTCGTATCGAGCACCTCGAAGAATTGCGCGAGCCGCGGCGCATCGAGCACCAGGCGGTTGGTGAAGCCGACCACGAGCTCGAGCTTGCCGACGAACAGCGTCGCGATATTCACGAAGGTGACGATCTCGCCGATCGTCACGAGATTGCGGATGTGCAGCCAGGTGCCGACGAGGAAAATCGATAGAATCGTGATCGTCGTCGCCGCGCGCGTCGCCACCGAGACGACCGCCCACCAGGTCAGAACCGGAATTTGCGCCGCCAGCAACCTTCCCGCGACGTTCTTGATTTCCTTCACCTCGGCGTCGACGCGCGTGAAACTTTGCACCAGCGCGATATTGCCGAGCGCATCCGATGTCCGCTCGGCAAGGTCGCTATGAAAGCGCTCGACGCCGAGTTGCTGCGTCTCGGTCTGGCGCAGCGCATAGGAGGTGATGAGCCGCGAAAACGATCATCAGCCCGACGAGCAGAAGCCCGAGCCGCCAGTTCAGGAATACCGCGACCGGCAACATCACGAAGATCGTGACGAATGCCGCGAAATGATCGCGGAAGAACGAGAGCCACAGACCCCAGAGCGAATCCGCGCCCTGCAGCATGACCTTCATCAGCCGGCCCGAATGCGTGCCGGTGTGGTAGGCGAGCGGCAGATGCAGAACATGCTCGAAATATTTCGTGATGATGCCGAGCCGCCGGCGATGCGAGAGCCGATCGGAGTGCAGCGCAAGAAACACGCCCGCAGCGATGCTGAAGAGGCCAAAGCCGCCCCACGCCGCAAGTAACGGCACGAGTTCTTGAAACGACGGCGCCCGGTGCGCGGCTTGCGCGCCGATCAGGGCGTCGATGACGCGGCCGAACAAGACGGGCTCCGCGAATTGCGTGGCCGCGAGCACGACATTGGCGACCGCGAGCACCACGCCGAGCCGCTTCTCGGGGCCGAGCATGGCGAAAACGCGGGCATAAAGACGAAGGAAGGACATGGACTCGCCCCGGCTTTGATCCGCACTCTAGCGGGCTTGCGGCCGCCGGCAACGTCGCGGGTTATCGGCTCAATTGGCCTTGCGAAGCGCCGGTGACGGCAAAAAAGAGGCGTCGAAGAGAACGCCCGCATCCGGCTTTTGCTTGAACGGATAGGCCAGCGCGATCAGGTCGATGGACTTCGCAAACCGCTGCGTGTCGATCGCGCCATAGCCGTTGGCCTTCACCTCCGGCGTCAGGATGTTGTCGCGGATCGCCATTTTGAGGCGCTCGAGCTCGAGGTCTTTGCTGCAGCGACTTCATTGCGTTTGATCACCGAATTGATCGCGGCCGACGATTTCGACAGCGATTCCTTCAGCGCTTTCGTGAACGCGCGCAGAAAGGCCTTCACCGCCTCCGGGTTCTCGTCGGCGAACTTCTGGCTGACGAGGATCGCGTTGCCGTAAAGATTGACGCCATAATCGGCCATCAGCATCACCGCGATATCGTCGGGGGGAACGCCGCGATCCTTGAGGTTGATGTAGGACAAGAACGACAGGCCGGTGACGGCGTCGACCTGGCCCGCGGCAAGCATCGGCTCGCGCACGGGCATGCCGATATTATCGATCGCAATCTTGCTCTCGTCGAGGGCGTTCGCCTGCAAGAAGATTTTCCATTGCGCGAAGCTCTCGTCGCGCGTCGGCGCGCCGAGCTTCTTGCCTTCGAGATCCTTCGGATAGATCACGCCGCGGCTCTTGCGGCCGACAACCGAATAGGCCGCCTTGTTGTGAACGATGTAGATGGCCTTGATTGGCATTTGCGGGTTTTGGTCGCGGAACTTGATCATGGCGTTGATGTCGCCAAATCCCATTTCGACGTCGCCGGATGCAATGCGCTTGATCGTTTCCTGTTCGCTTTCGCCCGGGTCGAATGACGCGGGTTCCAAAACCGCGACGTTGAGCCCCTCGGCCTTGAAATAACCCTTGTCGATCGCGAGCAGAAACGGCGTCGAAGTTCCGTCGATTTTCCAATCCAGCAGAAACCGGATGGGCGTCTGCGCATGCGCACCACCGGCAAAGGTGGCCGCGAAAAAAATCATCAAGCAAAAGAGAAGATTGGAGCGGAACAATCCTCGCGGCAGTAAGCACGAAACTCATGACAAATTCCCGACTTCTTACGGCGTAGCCTCGCCCGCTCCCGGCTGCCGCACTGAACGAGCAAAGACCATGCCGCCACCAAGAGCAAGTGGCTCGCGCCCGCCATCGCCCGGAAGCATGGACGGTCGCTCCCCTTAGCCCTATTCGCGCTCTTCCGCTTTCAAGGATTCGCAAGGCGGGGTGCGCATAGTATGTTGAAAGACATGGGTGATTCGCTGATCCGGCTGTACGACGCGGTTCGCGACAGCCGCGGCAAGGACACCACCGCCTCCCGTACCGCCCGCCTGCTGCATGCGGGACCGCGCAAGATCGCGAAAAAAGTCGCCGAGGAGGCGGCTGAAGTCGCACTCGAAGCCGCCATGGGCCACCGCCCAAACGTCATTCGCGAGAGCGCCGATCTTCTCTACAATCTCGTCGTGCTCTGGGTGGAGGCCAAGGTCACGCTGCAGGATGTTTGGGACGAAATGGACCGCCGCGAGCGCTTGCTCGGCATCGCGGAGAAAATGCCGAAGACCCTTATCGCCGGCAGCAAGGTCGGCATTCGTCCCCTTCAGCCCGAACGCCCGAAGCCGCGCCGCGCACGTCTAAGAACCTGAGACGCGATTCAGGGCGTTTTTGACTTCGCGCCCGCGCCGCCGATAGAGAGCCCCCGCCATGCTTCGCCGTCTTTACGACTGGGTGCTCGATCTCGCGGCTAGACCGTGGGCGCCTAAAGCGCTCGCCGTCGTCTCGTTCGTGGAAAGCTCCGTCTTCCCGATTCCCCCCGACGTGATGCTGGTGCCGATGTGCCTGGCAAAGCCGAATCGCGCTTTTTGGTATGCCGGCATTTGCACCGTCGCCTCCGTGCTCGGCGGGCTTCTCGGCTATGCCATCGGCGCGCTTCTGTACGACACGCTCGGCCAGTTTCTCATCAGGCTCTACGGCTACGGCGACAAGCTGGAAACGTTTCGCGCGGCTTACGCGCAATGGGGCCACTGGATCATCTTGATCAAGGGCGCGACGCCGATCCCCTACAAGGTCATCACCATCGCCTCGGGTTTCGCCGGCTATAACCTTTTTTGGTTCACCGTGTTTTCGATCATCACCCGCGGCGTGCGCTTTTATCTCTTGGCCACACTCCTTTATTTCTGGGGCGACCGCGCGCGCCACTTCATTGAGCGGCGGCTCGGCATCATCATGCTTTTATTCGTGGCGATTTTCATCGCCGGCTTTTACGCCGCGACCAAGATATTCTGATCGCCAGAGCGAAAAGATTCTGGCGCGAGAAGCGCCCGCGCCAGTTTCGCCTTGAACAATCAGAGCCTTAGCGCGCCTGCCAGGGGACTTCCGGGCAAACCTTCGCCCAGCGCTTCGAGATGCGGCGCTGCACGTAATAGCAGGTGGGCGACTCCGGCGGTCCCCAACTGGCGGCGAATGGCGGAACCGGACCCGTGTAGTTCTGGTCCCAGAAACAGTGCCGCCCCTCGCACTTCCAGGCGGCTTCGGCGACGAAATCTTGCGCCGTAAACTTCGGCGCAACGAGCTTCGGTGTCAGGACCGCGGCATGGGCTTGGGTATTAAGACCCAAAACCAGCGCGGCGGCGGCGCACGGCATTAAAAATTTGACCACAGGCGTTCCTCCCCGGATTTCTAGCAGGCATTGCCGCGATTAAGGCCGCGGCTTCTTATCGGCAGCAAAGCCTAACGTATTTGCGGGTGGCCTGAATAGAGGAATGGTGCCCCCGGCCCGAGTCGAACGGGCACTGCCTTGCGACAACCTGATTTTGAGTCAGGCGCGTCTACCAGTTCCGCCACGGGGGCACGCGCGCCGGATATTAGCGGCGCGCCCCCGCGCGGCAAGCGGTCTCGTGCTTGATTTTTGCCTAGGAAACGACCTCGACTTCGACCATCGCGACGCCGCGGTCGACGATGCCGAGCGCTTGTGCCGCCGCCGTCGACAGATCGATGATGCGGCCTTTCACGAACGGTCCGCGATCGTTGATGCGCACGACCACCACGCGGTGGCTACTCACGTCCGTGACGCGGACGCGGGTTCCGAATGGCAGTGTCGGATGCGCGGCGGTCATGGCCTGCGGATTCATCATTTCGCCGCTCGCGGTCTTGCTCTTATAGCCGTAATGCGACGCCAGTCCGCGCGATGGCGTGGCATTCGCAATTTCAAAAACGCCGCCCACGGACAGGGCGGCGGCGAGCATAAGGATCGCAGTAAAGCTTCGCATGTGGACTCCATGGTCATCGCCCCCGCGCGCCCCATGGTCCTGTCCTGCATGGTCTCGAGTGGAACGATTCCTCCGAATCGTTTGCTGGTTGACTGGGGCGAAGCGCCACTTTGATGAGTCGGAAATGAGGCGCGCGTACAAAAACGCGCGCACCAATATTTCGTAATCGGGCAACAAAGCGGAAATTTATTGATTCGCGATCGCGGGAACTCGTCGCCGTCGCTTCAACGTTCCACGGATTTTCTTCCGCGACGATCGCGACGGGATGAGGCGAGGACACAATTCTCGGCGACGGAACTTTCTTGAAAAAGGCAGGGTTGCATACCATGTGGGCCTCGCCTATCCATGGCCCGCCTCGCCTTACCTTCTTAACCTCCCATGAAAAAAAATCCGGCCTTGGCCCTCTACAACGCGACCATCCCGGTCGCCGGCTACATCATCGCCGCCGTGGCTGTGGCGACCATCGCCGGCGCTTGGTTTTTTCAGTACGTGATCGGGCTCGTGCCTTGCCCGCTCTGCCTCGACCAGCGCATTCCCTACTATGTCGCGATTCCGCTCGCGCTCGTTCTCGGCTTCTTCGCGCACGATCCCGGCCGCTCGCGGCTCGCGCGCTTGCTGCTCCTCGTCATCGCCGCGATTCTCACTTACGGCGCGGCGCTCGGCGCCTACCACGCCGGCATCGAATGGGGCTGGTGGCAGGGACCGGTCACCTGCTCGAGCGCGCGCCTGCCGGGCGGCGGCGGCAGCCTTCTCTCACAGCTTCAAGGCACGCGCGTCGTGCCCTGCGACGAGGTGCAGTGGCGTTTTCTCGGGCTGTCGCTCGCCGGCTACAACGTGCTGATTGCCGGCGCGCTCGCGCTGTTCGCGCTCTACATCGCCGTGCGCGGCGAAAAGAAATAAAGCGAAACGCCGCGGCGCAAAAGCCTTTACGGCTCGAGTTCCGTATCCCAGTAGAGATAGTCGAGCCAGCTCTCGTGCAGATAGTTGGGCGGGAACAGCCGGCCGTTGCGGTGCAGATCGTTCACCGAGGGCTGAAACGGCATCTGCGTCGGCCACATGCCGGACTCTTGCGGCGACATCCCGCCCTTCTTGAGATTGCATCCCGAGCAGGCGGCGACGACATTGTGCCACGTCGTGTGGCCGCCGCGCGAGCGCGGCAACAGATGGTCGAAGGTCAAATCCTCGCGCTCGCCGCAATACTGGCAGACGAAGCGGTCGCGCAGGAAAACGTTGAAGCGGGTGAAGGCCGGATGCCGGAGGGGGCGCACGAAAGTCTTGAGCGAGACGACGCTCGGAAGCATCATCGCCAAGCTCGGACTTCGCACGGCCTTGTCGTAGAGCGCGACGATGTTCACGCGCTCGAGGAACACGGCCTTGATCGTGTCCTGCCAGCACCACACAGACAGCGGATAGTAGCTCAGCGGACGAAAATCCGCGTTGAGCACGAGGGCGGGCCAGGCACCGGGCGACATCGGAACCATCGAACGCAACCCCTGATCGCTCGGCGGTGCGCTTTTGGTTGGTTCCGCGGGCGGTGCCGAGTCTTTCCCTATTCTACCGGGTCGATGTCGGCTTTGTGAAGCGGTCCCTTCGCCTCAGGCGCGGGGCCGAAACGCGCGCGTCAGAAACTCGCCCCCGTGGCGCAGGCCTTCGGCGTCGATGCCGTGGCCGATGGCCGGCGAAAGATGCCACTCGACCGGAACGTCAAGCGCGGCGAGCGTTTGCGCCGACACGAACAAGGTCTGTGCCGGAATGAGATCGTCGCGTTCACCATGCACCAAGAGGACTGGCGGGCGGGCGCGGATCTCCCGCGCCGCGGCTTCAGCCGCCGCTTTGGCACTGGGCATCACCAGCATTCCCGAATAGCCGACGATCGCCGCCGGCGCCCCTGCGCGCCGAAGCCCGACATGCAGCGCCATCATCGTGCCTTGGCTGAAGCCGACCAGCGCCAGCCGCTCGGGCGGCAGCGAATGGCGCGCGAGTTCTTCGTCAAGAAATGCATTCAGCACGGGTGCTGCCTTGTTGACGCCCTGCCAGCGCTCGTCGGGATCGCGGAAGGTGAGCGGAAACCACTGGCGTCCGACCGGCGCCTGCGCACAGGGCTCGGGCGCATGCGGCGAGACGAAGGCGGTCTCCGGCAAGATCGATTGCCATTCCTGGCCGAGCGCGATCAGATCGTTGCCGTCGGCGCCGTAGCCGTGGAGAAAGACGACGAGTTGCCGCGCCGGCTTTCCGCCGAGCGGCGGAATGCGCGGCCCGTCGAGCGATGCGGCCATTTCGATCTCCGAAAAGAAAGTTGGATGAATCGGCCCGCTGTTCTATCCGAACTCCAGCAAGCGACCAAACATATTGCTTACGCGACCTTTGCGTCCGCACCGATCTCGGGTTTACTCGAGATCGGCATTATTTATGCGCAAGTCGGCTATAGCCGACTTGCGTTCGGGCCCGACCGGCACCGCGTCGCGGCGTTTGATCACGCGGTAATAGGCCCAGAAAAGATACGCCGCGATCCCGCGCAGCGGCCGCCAATTCTCGGCGAGCTTCTGCATTCGCTTCGCGTCGGGACGCTTGCGCAGCTTGAAGGCGAGCCGGATCGCTTCCTGCAAGGCGAGATCGCCCGCGGGCCAGGCGTCGGCATGACCGATGCAGAACAGGAGATAAATGTCGGCGGTCCACGGGCCGATGCCCTTCACCGCGGTCAGTGCCGCATGCGCCGCATCGGCGGGCATCGCCTGCAGCGCATCGAGATCGAGGTGTTTGTCGCGCACGGCGCGGGCGACCGTGCGGAAAGTTTTGATTTTCGGACGCGACAAGCCGGCGCGCTGGAATTTCGGCGTGCGCGCGGCCAGCACCGTGTCGTGATGGAACGGATCGAAGGCGGCCTCGACCCGGTTCCAGATCGCCGACGCGCTTGCGACCGAAAGCTGCTGCGAGACGACGATGCGCGCGAGCCCGTGAAAGCCGCCCGCGCGCTTACGCAAGGGCGGCCGGCCGGCGACGGCGAATACTTCTTTCAGGCGCGGATCGAGTTCGACGAGCCGCGCAAGACCGGCTTCGAGATCGGCTTCGCTTTCGATGCGGGGCGACATGACCGGCAGGAACCATCTACAACGTGCCGATGCAACCCGCCTCAAGCCGCCCCGTATTCCGCTTCGCGCCTTCGCCCAACGGCTATCTGCATCTCGGCCACGCGCTGTCGGCGCTGCTCAATCACGACATGGCGCGCGCCGCCGGCGGGCGGCTGCTGCTCCGCATCGAGGACATCGACGGAACGCGCTGCCGGCCGGAATACGAGACCGCGATCTACGAAGATCTGCAATGGCTCGGCATCGAATGGGAACAACCGGTGCGGCGGCAATCGGAGCATTTTGGCGAATACCGCGCGGCGCTGGAAAGGCTCGCCCGCGAAGGCCTCGTCTATCCCGCCTTCGAAAGCCGGAGCGAAATCGCTCGCCTCGTCGCCGCGCGCGGCGCGAACTGGCCGCACGATCCCGACGGCGCGCCGCTTTATCCCGGCGACGCCCGCGAATTATCGGCGGCCGAGCGCCGGCGACGGATCGAAAGTGGCGAGCCTTACGCATGGCGCCTCGATTTAAGTGCCGCGCTCTCCCGTACCAGGGTACCACTACGCTGGATCGAAAAATATGGGGGGATCTGCGGCGAAAATCCGACCGCGCCGGCGCGCTGGGGCGACGTGATTCTCGGCCGCAAGGAAACGCCCGCGAGCTATCACCTGGCCGTCGTCCTCGACGACGCGCTGCAGGGCGTGAGCCATGTCGTGCGCGGCCTCGATCTCTACCAGGCGACATCGGTGCAGCGCTTGCTGCAGGAAATCCTCGGCCTGCCCGCGCCCGTCTATCACCATCACCGGCTGATCCTCGATGCCGCCGGCAAAAAGCTCGCCAAGCGCGACCCCTCGACGACGCTGCGCGATCTGCGCGCGCAGGGCGTGAGCGCCGCCGACGTGCGGCGCAAAGTCGAGCTTTAGGCGGCTAGCGCAGTCCGACGCCGAGCACACGGGAAGTCTTGCGCGGCGGCGCTACGCCGCGTTCTTGCCCGCCGCCGTCTCGACGATCTTCACGAGGTCGCTGAGGATGCGGTTCACCTCGTAATCCTTCGGCGTGAATACAGCCGCGACGCCGGCCTTTTTCAACAATGCCGCGTCCTCGGGCGGAATGATGCCGCCGACGACGACCGGCACGTTCAGCCCCTCGCCGCGCAGCTTCTCCATCACTTCGCGCACTAAGGGCACATGGCTGCCGGAGAGAATCGACAGGCCCACCATGTGAACCTTTTCCCTCTGCGCCGCCTCGACGATCTCGGCCGGCGTGAGCCGGATGCCCTGATAGACGACCTCCATGCCGGCGTCGCGCGCACGCACGGCGATCTGCTCGGCGCCGTTCGAATGGCCGTCGAGGCCGGGCTTGCCGACGAGGAATTTCAGCCGCTTGCCGAGTCGGCGCGAGGCGGCATCGACCGCGGCGCGCACGTCGTCGAGGCCGGTGGCATCGTTGCGCGCGGCGCGCCCGACGCCGGTCGGGGCACGATACTCGCCGAAGACTTTTCGCAAGGCCGCGCCCCATTCGCCGGTGGTAACGCCCGCTTTCGCGCAGGCGATCGAGGTCGGCATGATGTTCGAGCCGTCGGCGGCTGCGCGGCCCAAGGCATCGAGCGATTTTTTTACGGCGACACTATCGCGCGCCGCCCGCCAAGCGTTAAGCCGCGCGATCTGCCCCTCTTCGACCCCGTGCGGCACGGTGAGGATGGCCTCGTTGCCGGTCGAAAGCGGCGAGGGTTCCGTTTCAACGAAACGGTTGACGCCGACCACGATCTGCTCGCCGCGCTCGATCGCCTCGGTGCGCCTGGTGTTGGAATCGACGAGCCGCTCTTTCATGTAGCCCGACTCGACCGCCTTCACCGCACCGCCCATCTTTTCGATCTGATCGAGTTCCTCGCGCGCCTCGGCTTTGAGCTCGCCCACCTTGCGTGAAATTTCCGCTGAGCCGTCGAACAAGTCGCCGTATTCGAGCAAGTCGGTCTCGAAGGCGACGATCTGCTGCATGCGGATCGACCATTGCTGGTCCCATGGCCGCGGCAGGCCGAGCGCCTCGTTCCAGGCGGGAAGCTGCACCGCGCGGGCGCGGGCGTTCTTCGACAGCGTCACCGCCAGCATCTCGATCAGAATCCGGTAGACGTTGTTTTCCGGCTGCTGCTCGGTGAGACCGAGCGAGTTTACTTGCACGCCGTAGCGGAAGCGGCGGTGCTTCTCCGCCGTCACGCTGTAGCGCTCGCGCGTGATCTCTTCCCACAGCTCCGCGAAAGCGCGCATCTTGCAAAGCTCGGTGATGAAGCGCAGCCCCGCATTCACGAAGAACGAGATGCGTCCGACCACTTCCTCGAAGTCGCGGCCCGTCACCGCGCCCGACGCCTTCACCGCATCCAACACGGCGATTGCGTTGGCGAGCGCGAAAGCGAGTTCCTGCTGCGGCGTCGCCCCCGCCTCCTGCAGGTGATAGGAGCAGACGTTGATCGGATTCCATTTCGGAATCTCGCGCGTCGCGAACAGGATCGTATCCTTCACCAGCCGCATCGAGGGCGCGGGCGGAAACACGTAGGTGCCGCGCGAAAGATATTCCTTGAGGATGTCGTTCTGCGTCGTGCCGGAGAGCAGTTTCTTGTCGACGCCTTGCTCTTCGGCGAGCGCGATGTAGAGCGCCATCAGCCACGCGGCCGTGGCGTTGATCGTCATCGAGGTGTTCATTTCGGCGAGCGGGATCGCTTCGAACAGCGTCCGCATGTCGCCGAGATGGGAAATCGGCACGCCGACCTTCCCGACCTCGCCCTTGGCCAAGGGATGGTCGGAATCGTAGCCGGTCTGCGTGGGAAGATCGAAGGCGACCGAGAGGCCGGTCTGGCCCTTGGCGAGGTTGGCGCGATAGAGCCGGTTCGACTCCGCCGCCGTGGAATGGCCCGCATAGGTGCGGATCAACCATGGCGGATCGCGTTTGACCGATCCCCGCTTTTGACCCCCGGTCGCCTCCGCCATTCAAATCCTCAGCGTCTGACGAGACCGACGATGAAGAGCAAGATCACCGCGCCGATAGCGGCGGCGATGATCGCCCCAACGATGCCACCGCCAAGCGAAATTTTCAGATAGGGGAACAGCCAACTAGAAATCGCGGCGCCCACGATACCTACGATGATGTTGCCGACGAGCCCGAAGCCGTAGCCCTTCATGATGACGCCGGCGAGCCAGCCGGCGACCGCACCGATGATTAGAAAAACGAGAATACCTGTAGGATCCATGTAGCCCTCCCTTTAAATTTTTATCGTTCAACCCTCAACGAATCGGCCGCTCCGACAGGAGCGGCTCGATCTCCATCGCAGCGCCGAAGCATAGCCCAGCCCGACCCCACTGCCGACTGGAAAAACGAGGCATTTCGCAGGGCGATTCGGGGCCTGCCGCCTGCGTCAAGCAGCGACAAGCTCGCTCGCTATGGTGCATTCGGTTTGATATGCTGCATTGCAAGGTGACGCAAATCAGCGACAGGGGCTGACGGCAATGGCGCAAACGGCGACGGCTTTGAAATCGGCCGGACCCAAGGACCTCTACGAGATCGGCGAGATTCCGCCGCTCGGCCACGTGCCGCCGAAAATGTACGCTTGGGCCATCCGCAAGGAACGTCACGGGCCGCCCGTCTCCTCGATGCAGATCGAGGTCGTTCCGACTTGGCCGGTCGGCGACGACGAGGTGCTCGTGCTCGTGATGGCGGCGGGCGTGAACTACAACGGCGTCTGGGCCGCGCTCGGCCAGCCGATCTCCCCTCTCGACGTCCACAAGAATCCGTTTCATGTCGCCGGCTCCGATGCCTCCGGCATCGTCTGGGCCATCGGCTCCAAGGTGAGACGCTGGAAAGTCGGCGATGAGGTCGTCGTCCACTGCAATCAAGACGACGGCGACGACGAGGAGTGCAACGGCGGCGACCCGATGCTCTCGCCCTCGCAGCGTATCTGGGGCTACGAGACGCCCGACGGTTCGTTCGCGCAATTCTGCCGCGTGCAATCGCGCCAATTGATGACGCGGCCGCAGCATCTCACCTGGGAAGAATCGGCTTGCTACACGCTGACGCTGGCGACCGCCTACCGCATGCTGTTCGGCCACGCCCCGCACACGGTGAAGCCCGGCGATCACGTCCTGGTATGGGGCGCTTCGGGCGGCCTTGGCGTGTTCGGCGTGCAGCTCGCGGCGGCTTCGGGCGCGCACGCGATCGGAATTATTTCCGACAACGACAAACGCGATTACGTGCTCGGTCTCGGCGCCAAGGGCGTGATCAATCGCAAGGAATTCAAATGCTGGGGCCAACTGCCGCACGTGAACAGCGCCGAATATAACGAATGGGTGAAGGAAGCGCGGCGCTTCGGCAAGGCGATTTGGGACATCACCGGCAAGCGCGATGTCGATATCGTGTTTGAGCATCCCGGCGAGCAGACTTTTCCGGTCTCGACCTTGGTGGCGAAGCGCGGCGGCATGGTGGTCTTTTGCGCCGGCACCACCGGTTTCAACCTGACCTTCGACGCGCGTTACGTATGGATGCGGCAGAAACGCATTCAAGGCTCGCATTTCGCGCATCTCAAGCAGGCTTCGTCCGCCAACCAATTCGTGCTCGATCGTCGCGTCGATCCCTGCATGAGCGATGCCTTGCCGTGGCAGCAGATTCCCCACGCCCATATGCTGATGTGGAAGAACCAGCACAAGCCCGGCAACATGGCGGTACTCGTCAACGCGCAACGCACGGGGTTGCGCACCTTCGACGATGTGATCGAGGCCTCGAGCGGCTAATCTCCTATTGGCGATGCGCGAACCCCGCTGGCTCTGCCTTGCAACCTTGGGCGCGTTCGCGCTCGCCGCGCAACTAACGAACGTCGGCGCGCAAACCGCGCAAGCACCCTACATCCGCGCCGAGCGCGGGCCGGCAACCAAGGCCTTCGGCCAAAAGATCGCCGCGCGAATCTTTTCGAACGAGTTCACGTCAACGCGCGAACAGGCGATCAAGCACTCGGCGAGCAGCGTCCCCGGCCATGCCTGTCCGGCCGAGACGAAGATCGCGATCATCGAAATTCTTCCCTATCCGGTCGCGCCGCAGGCGGTTTCATGGATCGAGCGCTACGTCGTCGAGTGCGAACCGCGCGCGCGGCGGAACCTGATGCTCTTTCTCGAGAACAAAAAATCGCGCGCGATCGAACTCTTGCCGGGCGAGACGAAGGCGGATCCGCGGCTGCAGCGCGACGCGATCCGCGCGGCGAAGGCGGCGGCCGCCGGCGCAAACCCGCAAGGCTGCGAGAAAAGCTGGGTCACCGATACGCGCGAGATCGAGCCCTATAAGGATGGCAGCACGCCATGGTCGGAACGGTGGAAGTTCGATCTGTGCGGCAAGAGCGCCGAGGTCGAAATGTCGTTTGCGCCCGCAGGCGGCGCCGGCACGAGTTTCGGCGCGAAACTGGTGAAATAAGAGCTTCAGTGCCGCCGGCGATGCTTGCGGATCTCCGAATTCAACTCGCCGCCATAAACGAAAATCGACGCCGTCACGTAGAGAAACACGAGCGCGACCATCGCCGAGGCGAGCCCGGCGTAATAGGTGACGTAGGTATAGGCGAATTCGGAAAGATACGACCCGAACAGCGCGCCGGCCGCGATCCATAAGGCGAACGTCACCAGAATGCCCGGAAATATTTCGACAAAGCTCCGGCGCCCGGCCGGTAACCACTTGTGTACGACGATCAGCGCGGCGACGAGCACGAACGTCGTGAGGCCGTAGCGTGTAAGGTCCACGACGCCCGCGAACGGCGTGAGCCAGGGAGCGTATTTCGTCGCCGTCGCCCAGATCAGCGGGCCGAGCACGATGAGAAAGGCGAGCGCGAGAAGCGAAATCGCCCCCAAGAAGACATAGAAAATCGATTCGATCCGCGTCCACCACCACGGATGCGTCTCGCGCACGCCATAGGCGCGGTTCAATCCGACCCGCAGGCCCTCGATCCCGCTCGAGGAGAAATAGATCGCGAACACCACGCCGAAGGTGAGCGCATCGGTGCGCAAGTTCGTGAGCACGTCATGGATCGCCTTCGCGATCGGCTCCGCCACCTCCTTCGGCCAGGCTTCGAGCAAAAGGATCGCGGTCTGATCCACAAGCTCCTTGGTGCCGAACAGCGCCGCAAGCGCGGTCACGAAAATCAAGAATGGAAACAGCGCCATCAGCGCCGACAGCGCGATGTGGCTCGCGATGGCCCAGCCGTCGTCCTCGTTGAAGGCGTAGAAGGCGTCGAGCGCGATTCGGTATACGCGGTTCACGGCGGTCCCCGGCCTTGGGCAAAGGCCATCAAATCGCCAATCGGCGCCCGCCTGGCAAGGGGAAAGAAAGGCCCCGGAATCTGGGGCTTCAGGCCGCCCGCACTTGGTTGAGGAACTTGCCGATCGCGGCGCTGAGATTCTCCGCCTCGCCGCCGAGCTGCACGGCGAGCGCCGCCACGTCGCCCGCGGTGACGCGCGCGCCGCCGGCCGCGTGTTCGACGCCGCGCATGGCGCCCGCACCCGCGTCGGCATCGTTCGAGGCCTTCGCCACGTTGTCGGCGATCGACACCACCGCCATGTTCTGCTCCTCGACCGCCGAGGCGATCGAGGCGGCCATCGCCGACATTTCCTCGATGACGGAACTCACCGTATCGATCGCCATGCGGGCCTCGCCGGACGCTTCTTGGATAGCGCCGATTTGATGCGCGATGTCCTCGGTCGCGCGCGCGGTTTGGTTCGCGAGCGATTTCACTTCGGCCGCGACGACCGCGAAGCCGCGCCCGGCCTCTCCCGCCCGCGCCGCCTCGATAGTGGCGTTGAGCGCGAGCAAATTAGTCTGCGCCGCGATCGACTGGATCAAGCCGACCACTTCGCCGATGCGGCTCGCCGCCTCGCCGAGCGCGCCCATGATCCCGACCGAGCGTTGAGTCTCGGCTACGGCGCGGCCGGCCACCTCGGTCGAGCTTGAGGTTTGACGCGCGACTTCGGCGACCGAGCCTGCGAGTTGCTCGGCGGCGACCGCGGCTTGCGCGACGTTCGAGGAAGCCGCACCCGCGGCGCGCGCCGCCTGTTCGGCCTCCGATCCGACCCGTCCGGCCGTATCGCCCAATCCTTGCGCGGCCGCGCCGAGTTTGTCCGCGGCCGTCCGCACCGACGAAAGCGCCACGTCGGCGGTGTCGCCGAAGCCGCGCACGAGACGCTCGACGATCGCCGCGCGCTCCTCGCGCTCGCCGCTCGCCTGCAGCTGTGCCGCTTCGAGCCGGTCGCGCTCGCGCGCATGATCGCGGAAGATGAGCACGGTGCGAACCATCGCGCCGATCTCATCGTCCGCCTTCACCGCGGGAATTTCCGCCGAAAGATCGCCCTCGGCGAGCCGCTTCATCGCGCCGGCAAGGCCGGCGAGCGGTCCCGTGATGCTGCGCCCGATCAGCCAGCTGAGGCCGAATCCGATCATGACGACCACGCCTGCGACCGTGTAGATGATCCATCGGGTGCGGCTCTGCGACGCAAAGAATGCCGTCCCCGCCGCGTCGTCGATCTTGCCCGCCGACGCGATGATTTCATCGGCCACGGGAAACATTTGACGGCTGTCCATGTCGATGATGGCGAGCGAAGGGCTGAGTCTGTCGACGGTTTCGATCCATGCCCCGAAAGTGTCGGCATAGGCTTTGACCTGCTCGCCGAGCTGCGCGATCTTTTCAGCCGTGCCGCGGATCTTGTCGAGCGTGGTGTTGAAATTCTTCACCTCGTTGAAGAACATGACGCGGGAATATTGCCGCTGGTTCAGCCGATAGTCCGTTTCATGGCGCCGCATGATCAGGAGCGAGAACAAGAGTTTTTTCTGATCGGTATCCGCAAGCCAAGACATTTCTTCATTGATGATACGCTCGACCGCGGCCGCCGTGGTGACCATGCGCTGCTGGATGCCCTCGCCATCCGTGAAGCCGAGTTGCGTTTGCTCCTCGACGAGCGCCGCGAACCTTTCCTTCAGCTCCTTCAAGCGGCTTTGCAGGTTGCCGATATGCTTGTGCTCGGCGTCTTCGCCCGCAATGACTTCGAGGCTCTTCAGTGCAAGCGCGTAGCCGTCTTGAAAAGTCTTGATCTTGTCCTCGGACGGCCAAGTAGCGAACTCCTTGGCGCTGACCCGCATGGTTGAAATCGCGCTCTTGAAATCGCGGCTGGCATCGGCGAGCTCGCCCGAGGTCTTGACGCTGTGGAAAGCGGCTTCGACTTCCTGCTCGCCCGCGACATAGGCAAGGCCGATGATCGCGAACCCGATCACCGGAATGAAGGCGAGCGCGGCGATGCGGGCGCGGACCGAAATGAGATAAAGAGGGCGCCTGAGGAGGGAGCCAAGCCGGGAGAAGTCCATGCCCACTCTCTGAAGAGGCGAAAAACCTCGGGGCTCCGGCGGATAAATCGCCGGAACTGCGATATTCTTGAGGATGAAAGCCGGGAATGGTTAAGAAGCCCCTGCCGACAAATACGTAGCCGCTCAGCCTTGCTTTTGTGCGCTGCACAAGTAGGCTGACCGGCCAAGATTGAAGAGCAGCCGCATGTCCCGCGCCGCCGCCCGCCCCGCCTCCACCGCCGAACCCGGTCTTCTTCGCCTCGCTGCGGAGGCGGAAGACGCGACCGGCGCGCTGCTGACCGACGCCGCCAACGCCGTCCAGGAGCGCGTTTCCTCGAGCGGCAAGATTTCCGCCGAGCTTCTGGAACGCGAACAACACGCCGTGCACGGCCTCGCTTGGCTTGCGACCTATGTCGAGGTCGTCCGCCAGCTTTCCGCCTACGCCCGGCGCATGACTGGAGGCCGGCCGCTTCGGCGAAACCGAGCGCTTGCTCGTCGCGATCGGCCTCGGCGAGACGCTCGCGCAAATCTTCGGCGGCATTGCGATGAGCCAGGGCGAGATTGTCCGGCTCGGCTCGCTCGGGCTTGCCGAAGACTAAAATCGAGCAGCGCCGCACAAACGCCGTGAAGGCGCTGATCGCGGAAGGAACCACCGCGGCCGACGCGCGCGCAATTGGTCGGCCTCATCAAGGAATCGCAAGGCAGCGTCGGCGACGACGGCCTCGACGAAACGCTCGAAGCGATGCGCAAGGAAATGCGCCGCTTCGCCGACGAGGAAGTGGTGCCGCACGCGCATGGCTGGCATCTCAAGAACCAATACATTCCGCTCGAGGTCGTCGCCCACATGGCGGAGCTCGGCGTCTTCGGCCTCACCATCCCGGAGGAATTTGGCGGTCTCGGTCTCGGCAAGGAATCGATGTGCGTGGTCTCCGACGAGCTTTCACGCGGCTATATCGGCGTCGGCTCGCTCGGCACGCGCTCGGAGATCGCCGCCGAACTGATCCTCGGCTCCGGCACCGACGCGCAGAAAAAACATTGGTTGCCGAAAATCGCCTCGGGCGAGGTGTTGCCGACGGCGGTGTTCACCGAGCCCAACACCGGCTCCGATCTTGCCTCGCTCAAGGCCCGCGCCGTACGCGAGGGCGGCGTCTACAAGATCTACGGCAACAAAACCTGGATTACCCATCCGGTGCGTGCCGACTTGATGACGTTGCTCGTGCGCACCGATCCCGACGAGTCCGGCTACAAGGGCCTATCGATGCTGCTCGCGCCGAAGCCGCGCGGCACGGACAAAGATCCGTTCCCGGCGCCCGGCATGACCGGCGGGCGAGATCGAGGTGCTCGGCTATCGCGGCATGAAGGAATTCGAGATCGGCTTCGACGGCTTCGAGGTGCCGGCGGAAAATCTCCTCGGCGGCGTCGAGGGCCAGGGCTTCAAGCAATTGATGCAGACATTCGAGGCCGCGCGCATCCAGACCGCCGCGCGCGCGGTCGGCGTCGCGCAATCGGCGATGGAGCTTGCGCTCCGCTACGCCAAGGAGCGCCTCCAATTCGGCAAGCCGACGCTTTCCTTCCCGCGCGTTTCCGACAAGATCGCGATGATGGCGGTGGAAATCATGATCGCCCGCCAGCTCACCTATCATGCCGCGCGCGAAAAGGACTCCGGCCGCCGCTGCGACCTCGAAGCCGGCATGGCGAAACTCTATGCCGCCCGCGTCGCCTGGGCCGCCGCCGACAACGCCGTGCAGATCCACGGCGGCAACGGCTTCGCGCTTGAATATCCGGTTTCGCGCGTCTTGTGCGACGCGCGCATCCTCAACATCTTCGAGGGTGCGGCCGAAATTCAGGCCCAGGTCATTGCGCGCCGATTGCTCGACGGCAGCAATTGAGCTAGCGCGTGATCCCGCACGCCGCTTGTGCTAGAGAGCGTTGATGCCCTCGACCTTGCAAAATCTCATCATCGTCGTCGCATTGATCGCGGTCGCCATCGTGCTCGTGCTCGGCCTTTGGAACATGATGAAGGGCGGCTCGCCGAGCCGCTCGCAAAATCTGATGCGGCTCCGCGTGCTGCTGCAAGCCGTCGCGATCTTCGTCGTGATGATCGTGATCTGGATGCTCGGGCGCTGAGGAGACGGTAGATGGTCGTCCTCAACCGAATTTACACCCGCACCGGCGATGAGGGCACCACCTCGCTCGGCAATGGCGAGCGCCGCAAGAAATATGACTTGCGCGTCGACGCCTACGGCACGCTCGACGAAGTGAACGCCGCGATCGGCGTCGCGCGGCTGCATACGGGCGGCGACGCGCGGCTCGATGCGGCGTTGTCGCGCGCGCAAAACGATCTCTTCGATGTCGAGGCCGACCTGTGCCTGTCGCAAAAAGGACCGGGCGGCGCGCGCATGACGATCACCGACGCGCAGGTGAGCTGGATCGAAAAAGAAATCGACGAGATGAACGCCGATCTCGAGCCGCTGCGCTCCTTCGTGTTGCCGGGTGGAAGTCCGGCCGCGGCCTATCTCCATCTCGCGCGCACCATTTGCCGGCGCGCGGAGCGGCTCATGGTCGCGCTCGACGACAAGGCGGGAGAAGGCGTGTCGCCGCCCGCGCTTAAATACGTCAACCGGCTTTCCGATTTTCTTTTCGTTGCGAGCCGTTACGCCAACGACAAGGGCGCACGCGATGTGCTGTGGATGCCCGGCGCCAATCGCTGAGGCATGGGCAAGGCATGGTCTTTCCGCTCTACGACAACAATCCGTTTGCCTTCAAATCACCGCCCTATGTGAGCTGGGGCCTGATCGCGGCCAATATCGCTGTTTTTCTTTACATGCTTTCGGTCGATGCCTCAGGTTCGAATTCCAAGACCGCGGTACTGCTGTCGCTTGCCTTCACACCCGCAGGGATCGGTCACCACAATTTGATTTCGCCGGTCTTTGTGCCCTGGGAATTCACGCTCGTTTCCTACGCCTTCCTGCACGCGAGCTGGATTCACATCATCAGCAACATGGCGTTTCTCTGGGTATTCGGCGATGACGTCGAAGAGGCGCTCGGCCATTCGCACTTTCTTCTCTTCTATCTTCTTTGCGCCGCCGCGGGCGCGCTCGTCCATTGGACTTCGGATCCTGCCTCCAACATTCCGCTCGTCGGCGCCTCGGGCGCGATCGCAGGCGTTGTCGGCGCCTATCTCCTGTTGCACCCGTGTCGCAAAATCTGGGTGCTCGCCTTCATGCGCATCCCGATCAAGATCGCCGCCCAATGGGTGATCGGCTTCTGGATCGCGCTGCAGTTTTTCAACATCTTCGCCGGCGCCGACAAAGAAGTCGCCTGGTGGACGCATATCGGCGGGCTCCTGGCCGGCGCGCTTCTCGTTGTCTTCATGCGCCGACCCGGCGTGAAGTTCTTCGATTGCGACCCGGACCGCCTGCTGGAAAAACAAATTCCCCCACCGCTGCGACATTGGCCCAAGCGCGTTGACACCTAATAGGTCGGGCCATACGGTGCCCGCCCGTTAAGCTCAAATCCATTTCAAGCGCATCGTCGATCGCGAAAGAGGCTGGGAATGAAACTGTTGGTGCCCGTGAAGCGGGTCGTCGATGCGAACGTGAAGGTTCGCGTGAAGCCCGACGGCTCCGGCGTCGATCTCGCCAACGTCAAGATGGCGATGAATCCCTTCGATGAGATCGCCGTCGAGGAAGCGATCCGTCTGAGGGAAGGCGGCAAGGCGACCGAAATCGTGTGCGTGTCGATCGGCGCCGCGCAGGCGGCGGAGACGATCCGCACCGGGCTTGCGATGGGCGCCGATCGCGGCATCCACGTGAAGACCGAAGGCACGGTCGAGCCGCTCACCGTCGCGAAGATTTTGAAGAAGATCGTCGAGGAGGAGAAGCCGGGCCTCGTCATTCTCGGCAAGCAGGCGATCGACGACGATTGCAACCAGACCGGCCAAATGCTCGCGGCGCTCCTCGGCTGGCCGCAGGGCACCTTCGCCTCGAAGGTGGTGATCGACGGTGACCACGTCAGCGTCACACGCGAGATCGACGGCGGCTTACAGACGGTGAAATTGAAGATGCCGGCGATTGTGACGACGGACCTTCGCCTGAACGAGCCGCGCTATGCCTCGCTCCCCAACATCATGAAGGCGAAAAAGAAACCGATCGCGGAGAAGACGCCGCAGGATTTGGGCGTCGACGTCGCCCCGCGCCTGAAAGTGCTAAAGACGAGCGAGCCCGCGGGCCGCAAGGCGGGCGTCAAGGTGAAGACCGTCGCCGAACTCGTGGATAAGCTCAGAAACGAAGCGGGAGTGCTCTGATGGCGACCCTTCTCGTTGCCGAGCATGACGACAAGACGCTGAATGGCGTCACCGCAAAAGCAATGACCGCCGCTAAGGCGCTCGGCGCCGACGTGCACGTCCTCGTTGCCGGCCAGGGCTGCAAGCCCGCGGCCGAAGCCGCCGCCAAGCTCGACGGCGTCGCCAAGGTTCTCCTCGCCGACGACGCGCGCTACGCCCACCGGCTCGCCGAGCCGGTCGCCGCACTGATCGTCGCGCTCGCCAAGAATTACGACGCCATCGTCTCCGCCGCCAGCACGGCCGGAAAGAATTTCATGCCGCGCGCGGCGGCACTCCTCGACGTGATGCAGATCTCCGAGGTCATCAAGGTCGAGTCACCCGACACCTTCCAGCGACCGATCTATGCCGGCAACGCGATCGAGACGGTGCAATCCTCCGACAAGAAGAAAGTCATCACGGTGCGCACTGCCTCGTTTCAAGCCGTCGGCATAGGCGGCAATGCCCCGATCGAGCCGGCGACCGCCGCCGACGACCCGGGCATTTCCAGCTTCGCCGGCGAGGAGCTTTCGAAATCGGACCGGCCGGAGCTGACGGCGGCGCGCATCATCATCTCCGGCGGCCGCGCGCTCGGCAGCAAGGAAAATTTCGCGAAATATATCGAGCCCGTCGCCGACAACTGGGCGCCGCGGTCGGCGCCTCGCGCGCCGCGGTCGACGCCGGCTACGCGCCGAACGACTGGCAGGTCGGGCAGACCGGCAAGGTGGTGGCGCCCGAGCTTTATCTCGCCATCGGCATTTCGGGCGCGATCCAGCATCTCGCCGGCATGAAGGATTCGAAAGTAATCGTCGCGATCAACAAGGACGAGGAAGCGCCGATCTTCCAGGTGGCCGATTACGGGCTCGTCGCCGATTTGTTCCAGGCATTGCCGGAGTTGGGCAATGAGCTTGCGAAGAAATAATAGGCGGGAAGGCAAAGTTCGGCGTAAAAGAGATTCGGCGCGGGAAAAGCGATGGCAGGCAAAATCAAGAAAGTGGGCGTGATCGGCGCCGGGCAAATGGGCAACGGCATCGCCCATGTCTGCGCGCTCGCCGGCTACGACGTGTTGTTGAACGACCTGGCCCCCGAGCGCATCAAGGCGGGGCTCGCCAGCATCAACGGCAATCTGGCGCGTCAGGTTGCCAAGGGCACGATTTCCGAGGAAGCGCGCAAGCAGGCGCTCGCGCACATCAAGCCGGCCGAGAAGCTCGCCGACCTCGGTACTTGCGACCTCGTCATCGAATCCGCCACCGAAAAAGAGGACGTCAAGCGCAAGATCCTCGTCGACCTCTGCCAGTCGCTGAAGCCCGAGGCGATACTCGCCACCAACACCTCGTCGATCTCGATCACGCGACTCGCCGCCGTCACCGATCGACCGGAGCGCTTCATCGGCATTCACTTTATGAACCCGGTGCCGGTGATGGAACTCGTCGAACTCGTGCGCGGGATCGCCACCGGCGACGAGACCTTCGAGGCTGCGAAAGCCTTCGTTGCCAATCTCGGCAAGACCTACGCAGTCGCCGAGGATTTTCCCGCCTTCATGGTCAACCGCGTTCTCTTGCCGATGATCAACGAGGCGATCTACACGCTCTACGAAGGCGTGGGCTCCGTCGATTCGATCGACACCGCGATGCGGCTCGGCGCGCACCATCCGATGGGCCCGTTGGAGCTCGCCGACTTCATCGGTCTCGACACCGTCTTGTCGGTGATGCAGGTGCTGCACGAGGGATTGGCGGATTCGAAATATCGACCCTGCCCGCTCTTGGTGAAATATGTCGAGGCGGGCTGGCTCGGCCGCAAGGCCGGCCGCGGCTTCTACGACTATCGCGGCGAGAAGCCAGTGCCGACGCGCTAGGTAGTCTGCTTCGGTACGAGCGTGAGATAAGGCTCCGCTTCCTTCACCGCGCGGGCGAAAGACGGCCGCTGCATGAGTCGGGTCAAATATGCAGCCGCATTCGGATACGCCCCACCGAAGGGCATCACCTTATCGGCGAAAAATAATGCGGGCGCGGCGGCGCAATCGGCCATGGTGAAGTCGTCGCCCATTGCCCATTTCTTCGCCGCCATGCGCTTGTCGATCATGCCGACGGCCGTCCGCAGCGATCCTCTCGCCTGCTCCACACCGTAAGGATCGTTTTTTCCCGCCGGCCGCAGCCGATCGGTAACGATCTTCTGCATGGGCACGTTCACGTGCAGATCGAAAAACCGGTCGTGAAAACGCATTTGCCGTGCGAGCTCCGCGTCCTCAGGCACGAACCGTGTCTTTCCCGGATAGTGCTGCTGCAAATACTCGATGATGATGCTCAACTCGGGGATTGTTCGGTCGCGGCCTTCGTCGCGGAGCACGGGGAACTTGCCGATAGGCCAAATCTTCTTGAAGGCCGCGCTCGAGGCCTCTTCGAACAGGTTGACGATATGCGGCTCGAACGGCGTGTCGTTCTCATAGAGAGCGACAAGCACTTTTTGGCAAAACGACGAAAGCGGATGGAAATAGAGCTTGAGAGCCATGGGCTCATTCATCCTTGCTCGTAGGCCCGCTTCAGACCGGCGATCTCGATTTTGTTCATTTGCATGATCGCCTGCATCACCCGCTTTGATTTCTCGGCATCCTTGTCTTGCATCATCTCGCCCACCAGCGTGGGAACGACTTGCCACGACAGGCCGTATTTGTCCGTGAGCCATCCGCAGTTTTGTTTTTCCCCGCCGGCGGAAAGCTTCTCCCACAGCTCGTCCACTTCCTGCTGCGTCTCGCAGTTGGCGACGAGCGATACCGCCGGCGAGAAGGTGAATTGCGGGCCTCCGTTCAGCGCCAAAAATTCTTGTCCAGCGAGTTGGAATCTCACGACCATGACCGTTCCCTTCGGCCCCGGTCCCGCTTCTCCATATCGGGAAATGCTCAAGATCTTCGAATTCTTGAAAATGGAGACATAAAAATTCGCGGCCTCTTCGGCTTTGCCGTCGAACCACAGGAACGGAGTGATTTTTTGCATATCGATCTCCTCTTCACTTAGAAGGCGCCGCGGCGGCGTTAAACGCCGCCGCCTCGCAATCATTGCGAAGAATTAGGCGGCGCTTTTCGCAGTTGATCATCCAAGGCGTTCCGAAACGGTCGGTGAACATGCCGAACTTTTTCGCCCAAAAAGTTTCTTGCAACTCCATGTTCACCGTTCCGCCCTTCGACAGCGCATTGTAAATACGCTCCGCCTCGGCCGGATCCTGAAAACCGAGATTGACGTAGAAACCCTGCGGCGTTTTGGAACGGATCGGGCGGCGCATCCGACGCCATCAACAACTGATCACCCAATTTGAGACGGGCGTGGATGATCTTGTTTTTCCACTCGGCCGGCACTTGGCTTTCGGCCGGCGTGCCAGCATGCGACATCATCGCTTCGATCTTGCCGCCCAGGGTCTTTTCGTAAAACTTGAGCGCTTCCTCGCAATTTCCCTTGAAGAACAGATACGTATTCGTTTGCATCACACACTCCTTTGATTGGCTGATGGGTTTCGGCGTTAGGGTTTGGCGAGATAGGCGGTGAGCTGCTCCATCGTTCCGCTCCAGCCCTGACGCATGCCGTCATGGGAGGCGTCGAAGGTTTTGCGCTCTTCTGCCGTCGCGTTGTGCGGCGACCAGCGGATCGTGAGCTTGGTCTTGCCGCCGGGCGCTTCCTCGAAGGTGAAGACGGACAGCATTTCGAGCGGCCAGGTCGGGGCCATCGGGTGGCGCGTGATGCCGCCGGCTTCGTCGGAGAACGAATTGATGAAGACCATCCGCTCGGGCGCCGCGATCTCGCGGTAGACGAACTTGCCCCACATGGCCGAGCCGTCGGGCGCCTTCATGCCGTAGTGGTAGGTTCCGCCGGGGCGGAGATCCATTTTCGAAGCGATCACCGTGAAGCCCTTCGGCCCCCACCAATGCTTCATGCGTTCGGGATCGGTGAACGCCTTCCAAACAAGATCGCGCGGGGCATCGAATGATGCGGCTGATGACGAAGTCTTTTTCCGGCAGCGTTCGAGCCAGCTTTCGCTTCACTATTTGCGCTCACATTGTTTCTCCTCCGTTTGCCGGTGAGCGTGCTCGCGGCAACCGATGCGATGAGCGCGATGTAAAGGCACACTAAGCGTCGACCAGGTTCTTGAACCCGCCATAGATCATGCGCTTGCCATCGAAGGGCAGCGCCTTCGGATCCATCATCTTCGCCAGCCGCGGGTCCTTCATCACCTTCGCGTTGACGCGATCGCGATGCTCGCGCGACTTGTACACGATCCAGGAAAAAACCACCGTCTCGCCGGGCTTGCGCTTGACGCTGCGCGGAAACGACGTCCGCTTTCCCACCTTGACGTCGTCGGCGACGAATTCGCGAAATTCGATCGCGCCGTGATCGCGCCAGACCTTGCCCGCCTTCTGCGCCATGCGGCGATAGGCCGGCAGGCTCTTCTTCGGGACGGGCACTACAAATCCATCGACATATTGCATGGGAACTCTCCTTCGGTTTCGTCTTCAGTCACTTTCGCGGGCCTTTTAGGCGTTCGAGTGACAACAGGCGCCAGGCCATCAGGCCGGCGTCATCCAGCCGACGCCGGCGCCACCGGGCTCGCGCAAGATGGCGATGCGGCCGACGCCGGGCACGTCGAAGATCGGCTTCATCAGCTGGGCGCCGGCCTTGAGCGCTTTCTCGACGCGCGCGTCGACATCGTCGACGGCGAGATAGGACATCCAGCTTTCCGGCACCCCGTCATAGGCGGGCGAAGTGAGCGCGAATACTCCCGCGACCGGCTTTCCGCCCTGCATCGCGCACCAATAGGTGCCGCCATCGGCCATCGGCATGGATTGAAAATTCCATCCGACGGTCTGCGCGTAAAACCGCTTGGCGCCTTCCACGTCGCGGGTCATCAGCTCATTCCAGCAAGAAATTGCCGTGCGCCCATGGCGCCGGATTTGGCGCGGGAACCTGTTGGCGCTGAGTTGCGATTGCCTTGTCCATGACCGACTCCTTTGACTGTTAAGCGAAATAACGCTCGAGCTTGTCGAGCGTCCCCGTCCAACCCCGCTTGTGTCCGTCGCGCGCGGCCTCGTCGAAAAACTGCTCGTGCGTGAGCGTCAACAACGTGCCGTCGCCGTCCTGCTTGGTTAGAACGGTTACGAGCGATTCTCGTTCCGGCGTCGTGTGCCAGGCCCAGGAGAAAACAAGCTTTTCGTTCGGCACCACCTCGCGATAGACGCCGCCGACATCGTGATGCTCGCCGTTCTCGGTCTTGAAGTTGACGCGGAAGCGTCCGCCGACGCGCACATCCATTTCCGCGCGCACGGAGCCCGACACTGTCTGCGAGGGCCCAAACCAGTGCGCTAGTTTTTCCGGCTCGGTCCACGCTGCGTAGACTTTCGCCGGCGGCGCATTGAGACGACGTTTGAGGGTGAGGCTTGGCTTGACGTCGGCGCGGGGGCTTGGGCTGGCGGGCATGAATTTTTCTCCACAAAGGCAGCAAGGCGATCGAGCTGTTCGGACCAAAAGCGCTGGTAGCGGGTGAGCCAGTTCATGGCGTTTTCCATCGGCGCCGCCTTGAGCCGGCAGCTCACGGTGCGCCCGGTCTTGCTTCGCGTAATGAGGCCGGCGTCCGACAACACGTCGAGATGCTTCATGACCGCCGGCAGCGACATCGAAAACGGCCGCGCCAACTCGCTCACCGAAAAGCTCGAGCGCTCCCCGAGTCGCGCAATCAGCGCGCGTCGGGTCGAGTCGGAAAGCGCCGCGAAGGTGCGATCCAGGGCCGCCTGTTGATACTTAACCATCAGGTTAAGTATTAAACCGCCGAGCCGGAGCTGTCAAGACGCGGGCTTTTCGGCCGGGCACAAATTGTTAACTCGGCACGGCGATCATCCGGGGCTCGCTGGGGGATGTGCGTCATGGATGTCGGCTCTCTCGTTTCAGCCCTGCTCGCCGCCCAGCGTCGCGCAGATGCAGCTCGCCGCGGCCGCCAAAATCGCAAGGATGCGGACCGACAACAGCAACGCGGTCGTAAAACTCGTCGACGCCGCCGATCAAAATGCGCAGAGCAGCTTTCCGCGGCGGCCGAGGGCCTCGGCGACAATATCGACATCAGCGCCTGAATTATTGCGCGAGCGCCGACTGCACGAGCGCGATCGCTTCCTCGCTCGACCATTCGGCCGGACCCGCGAGATAGCCGATCTCGCAGCCCGCGCGATCGATCAGGATCGAGGTCGGTAAACCCACCGCGCGGCCGACGCGCTTCAATTCCTGAAACACGTTCGTGCTCGGATCGCCGTAATAAGCGAGATTCTTGATGGCGGCCTCCGCCAGGAAACGGTGCGGCTTCGCCGGATCGCCGGTATCGATGTTGATCGCGACGACCGCGAATTCCTTTCCGTCGATCCGCCCCTGCAGCCGGTCGAGCGCCGGCATCTCCTTGCGGCACGGCACGCACCACGTCGCCCACAGGTTCAGGAGAACGCTCTGACCGCGAAAGTCGGCGAGCCGAACGGGCTTTCCGTCGCCGATTCCGGAAGGAAAGATCGGGCACGCGGCGAGGGGTTTCCGACAGCGTTAACGCCGCGATTTCCCCATGCACGAGCGGCCGAAGCCGCCGTGCCGCCTCGACCGCGCCCTCGCAGCCGGCGTCGGCCTGCACGGGCGTTCCATTGCGTTGCAGGCCGCCGATCCCGTATACCGCCGCGAGCCCGGCGACCGCGCCGAGCAGCGCGGCGAGGAGAACAGGCCGCCACAGACGCGGCTTTCGGGACTTTGGATCGGGGCTTCTTCATCGCGTCGGTCCTCGATCAAGGAACAAGGTCATGGCTAACCGGATGTGGGGCGGCCGCTTCGGCGAGAAGCCCGATGAAATCCTCGAGGAAATCAACGCCTCGATCGATTTCGATCGCGCGCTGTATGCCCAGGACATCGCGGGCTCCAAAGCCCATGTCTCCATGCTCGCGAAGCAGGGCATCATCGGCGCGGAAGATGCAGACAAGATCGCGCGCGGTCTAGACACGATTTTGTCAGAGATCGAGAGCGGCAAATTCAAGTTCACGCGCGCACTCGAGGACATCCACACCCATGTCGAGGCGCGGCTTGCCGAATTGATCGGGCCGGCGGCCGGCCGCCTGCACACCGCGCGCTCGCGCAACGATCAGGTCGCGACCGATACCCGGCTCTATGTCCGCGACGCCATCGACCGGCTCGACCCAGCGCTCGCGGGCTTGCAGCAAGCGCTCGCCGAAAAGGCGCTTCTCCACGCCGCGACCGTGATGCCGGGCTTCACCCATTTGCAGCCGGCGCAGCCGGTGACCTTCGGGCATCATCTGCTCGCCTATGTGGAGATGCTCGCGCGCGACCGCGGCCGGCTTGCCGACGCCCGCAAGCGGCTGAACGAATCGCCGCTGGGTGCGGCGGCGCTCGCCGGCACCTCGTTTCCGATCGACCGCGACATGACCGCGAAGGCGCTCGGCTTCGACCGGCCGGCCGCGAATTCGCTCGACGCCGTTTCCGATCGCGATTTCGCCCTCGAGACGCTGGCCGCCGCCGCGATCGCGGCCGTGCATCTGTCGCGTTTCGCGGAAGAGATCGTGATCTGGGCATCGCCCTCCTTCGGGCTCGTGAAACTGTCGGATCGCTTCACCACCGGCTCCTCGATCATGCCGCAGAAGCGCAATCCCGACGCCGCCGAACTCGTGCGCGCCAAGCCCGGCCGCATCGTCGGCGCGCTGGTGCAGCTCCTCGTCGTGATGAAGGGCCTGCCGCTCGCCTATGCGAAAGACATGCAGGAAGACAAGGAAGGCGTTATTCGACGCGCTTTCGACGCTCGCGCTCATGATCGCGGCGACCGAGGGGCATCGTGCGCGACCTTGCGCCCGACGAAAAGCGAATGAAGACCGCCGCCGGCGAAGGCTACTCGACCGCGACCGATCTCGCCGATTTTCTCGTGCAGAAACTCGCCATGCCGTTCCGCGAAGCGCACGAAATCACCGGCAAGATCGTTGCCCATGCCGCGGCGAACGGAAAACCCCTGCATCGCCTGTCGCTGGCCGACATGCAGGGTATCGACAAGCGCATCCCGCAAGACGCGCTTGCCGTGCTCTCGGTCGCGCGTTCGGTCGCGAGCCGGACGAGCTATGGCGGCACCGCGCCCAAAAACGTGCGCGACGGCCGCGCGCAAATGGCTGAAACGGCTGGGTAAATAATACGAGGGCGGGCTTGCCTGCCCTCGCCATGCCACAACGTTTTCGTGATATTAGCCGCTTGATCGGGGATCGAACGTGACACGCCTTCCCACCTTGTTCCGCCGCCTGCTTTCGCCCGCCGCGCTTCGCGGCGGCGCTTGTGCGTTGCCGGCTGCGGCATCAAGGGCCCGCTCGAACTGCCGGAAGGCTCGAACGTCGCCGCCAACGAAGGCAAGGGACGTTTCGTGTCCTCGCCCAAGGCAGCGCTACCGGGCTATTACCAGCCTTCGAATAAAGAGAAAAAGCGCAGGGACAGCTCGGCAATCCGGTGAAGCCCGACGAACCCTTCGTTCTCGATCCATTACTCAACTGAACAATGCACCACTTCGCTTATCGTGACGGCGTTCTCTTTGCCGAGGGCGTCGATCTTGCCGCGCTCGCGGAGCGAGTCGGCACGCCGTTTTATTGTTATTCGAGCGCGACGCTCGAGCGCCACTACAAGGTATTCGCCGACGCCTTCGTCGACGTGCCTTCGCTCGTCTGCTACGCGCTGAAGGCCAATTCCAACCAGGCGGTGATCGCGACACTCGCCCGTCTTGGCGCCGGCGCCGACATCGTTTCGGGCGGCGAATTGAAGCGCGCGCTCGCTGCCGGCGTGCCCGCCGGCAAGATCGTGTTCTCCGGCGTCGGCAAGACCAAGGAAGAAATCGCGGCCGGCGCTCGCCGCGGGAATTTATTGCTTCAACGTCGAAAGCGAGCAGGAACTGCGCAGCGCTCGTCGTCTATCGCGAGCGAGATGAAGCGCACGGCGCCGATTTCGGTGCGGATCAATCCCGACGTCGACGCCAAGACCCATGCCAAGATTTCGACCGGCAAGGCCGAAAACAAGTTCGGCGTGCCGCTCGCGCGCGCGCGCGAATTTTGCGCGCACGCCGCCACAGTTCCGGGCATCCGTCTCATCGGCGTCGACATGCATATCGGCAGTCAGATCACGGAACTCGCGCCCTTCGAGAACGCCACGGCACTTCTCGCCGGGCTCGCGCGCGACCTGATGCAGGAAGGCCATCGGCTCGAACATATCGATTTCGGCGGTGGCCTCGGGATTCCTTATCAATCGGACAATGAGCCGCCGCCATTGCCCGTCGATTACGCCGCCATGGTCAAGCGCCACACCAAGGGGCTCGGTCTCAGGCTTGTTTTCGAGATCGGCCGCATGATCGCCGGCAATGCCGGCGTCTTGATTACGCGCGTCCTCTACGTGAAGCGCGGCTTGGAGAAGACCTTCATCGTCGTCGACGCCGCCATGAACGATCTGGTGCGGCCGACGCTTTACGAGGCCTATCACGAAATTCGCCCGCTGCGCGCGCCACGCCCCGGAACGCAATGGATCGTCGCCGACGTGGTCGGGCCCGATATGCGAGTCGGGAGACTATCTCGCGCTCGACCGCAATTTGCCCACCGCCGTCGAGGGCGATCTACTCGCGATCATGACCGCCGGCGCTTATGGCGCGGTGCAGTCGGGGACCTACAATACGCGCGCGTTGGTGCCCGAGGTTTTGGTGCGGGATACGGAGGCCGCCATCGTCCGCCCGCGAATCGAAGTCGACGCCATCATCGCGTTTGACCGCATGGCGCCTTGGTTGAATCGCTAAATTGATGAAAAATCGCACGATTTGCTCGGCCGGCACGTTGCCCTGAGTGGGCCATGTTAGGCTGACAAATTAGTCCGGTGTCCGCTGGAGGGCTTTGCATTGAGCGCGGCGCCTGAATCGAACGAAGGGCCCGACGCGCCGCGCGGCGTGGGGGAGGAAACGCGGCGCCAGCTCGCGCGCACGCTTTCTTGGACGCGGCATGCGCTCCTGTGGGAGAAGCTTTGGCCGCGCGTGGCCTCCGCCTTTGCCGTTTTCGGCGTCTTTCTCGCCCTCTCCTGGCTCGGCCTGTGGATCGCCCTTCCGCCGCTCGCGCGCATTGTCGGCGTCCTTCTCTTCGCCGCGCTCTTGATCGCCTGCCTGTCGCCGCTGGCTTGGCTGCGCCTGCCGCGGCGCGCGGAAGCGCTCGCGCGCCTCGACACGACGAGTGGAATCGATCACCGCCCGGCGACGGCGCTCGCCGACCGGCTGGCGCCGGTGGCGAACGACCCGGTCATGGAGGCGCTATGGCGCGCCCATCGCGCGCACGAATCGGAGCGGGCGAAGAACTTGCGCGCCGGATTGCCGCATCCGCGCCTTGCCTGGCGCGATCCCTATGCGATCCGCGCTTTGGTGTTGCTCGCGGCGATCGCTTCCTTTTTTATCGCCGACGGCGAGCAGCTGCGCCGGGTCACGGCCGCCTTCGATTGGAGCGGCGCCATCTATCCGCGGCTCTATCGCGTCGACGCCTGGGTGACGCCGCCCGCCTACACCGGCCGCGCGCCGATCCTCTTGCCCGGCATTCGTCACGACGAACCGGCGCCGGGCGAAACCGCGGCCGTTCTCGTGCCGGCAGGGAGCGAGCTCGTCGTGCGGGCGACGGGTTTATCGAGCATCGACCTCCTCCTGTCCGGCGGCCTCGCCGAGCAGGCGAAGGACGCCCCCGCGCGCACCGCGGAAGTCGGCATCGAGCGGCGCTTTCTCGTCACCGACAGCGGCACATTGACCGTACGCGGGCTGCCCGCGGGCAACGCGCAGTGGGGCTTCAAGGCGGTGCCCGACCATCCGCCGACCATCGCCCACATCAAAGATCCGCAGATCGTCGGTCAGGCCGGGATTTCCCTCAATTACCGGGTCGAGGACGACTACGGCGTCATTTCCGCGGAAGCGCGCTTCGCGCGTCCGCCGCGTATGGTGGCCGGCGGCGAACCGGCCCTTCGCCCGCTCGTATCGCCGCCGGATTTTTCGCTGCTGTTGCCGCAGGCGCGGACGCGCGCGGGAACCGGTCAAACCACGCGCGACCTGACCGAGCATCCCTGGGCCGGCGTCACCACGATTTTGACGCTGGTCGCGCGCGACGAAGGCGGCAATGAAGGCATGAGCGAAGCGCGTGAGATTCGCCTGCCCGAACGGCCGTTCGACGAAGCTTCTTGCCCGCGCGCTGGTCGAGCAGCGCCGCAACCTCGCGCTCGATGCGAACGCCCGCCAGAATGTCGAGCAGGCCTTGCGCGCGCTGATGATCGCACCCGAGCAATTCACGCCGGAAGCCGCGATCTATCTCGGCCTGCGCACGGCGCTGGCGCGGCTCACGCTCGCGAAGAGCGACGACGACCTTCGCTCGGTGGTGGACTATCTGTGGGAAGTCGCCGTGCTGATCGAGGACGGCACCATGTCCGACGCCGAGCGCGAATTGCGCGCGGCGGAAGACGCGCTGCGCCAAGCGCTCGAGCGCGGCGCCAGCGACGAAGAAATACGCCGCCTCACCGACAAGATGCGCGAGGTGCTTGACCGCTTCATGCGCGCGCTCGCCGAGCAGCTCCGCCGCGACGGCACCACCGACGACCGGCCGCTCGACCGCAATGCCCGCATCGTCCGGCCGCAAGACCTCAAGAACATGCTCGACCGCATCGAGAGCCTCGCGCGCAACGGCTCGCGTGACGCCGCCCGGCGCCTGCTCGACGAGATGCAGGCGATGCTCGACAGCTTGAGCCGCGGGAAGCAGGCGCGCTCGGATCCCGGCGATCAGGGAATGGGCCAGCTCGACGAACTCGGCCGCATGATCCAAGAGCAACAGCGCCTGCGCGATAAAACCTTCCGCCAGGGGCGTGACAGCCGGGCGGAGCGGCGCAACCGTCCTTCGGAAACCGAGCCCAGCGATCGCGAGCGCCGCGCCTATAACGAACTGCGCCAAAATCAGGAAGGCTTGCGCCAAAAACTCGAGCAGATGCTCGAGCAAATGCGGCGCGACCACCAGAACGGCGAGGGCCTGGAAGAGGACGGCCCCGGCAAGGACGCCGACGAGGCGCTGGGACAGGCGGACCAAGCCATGCGCGACGCCGAAGGCGCACTGCAAGGCGGCGATGCCGAAGGCGCGGTCGAACAACAGGGCCGCGCCTTGCAGAGTCTGCGCAAGGGCGCGCAAAGCCTTGCCGACGCCATGCAGGGCGGGATGGGCGACGGCATGGGCGAGCCGATGGGCGACGAGCCGAGCTCGGCCGAGCGCACCGATCCCTTGGGCCGTCCGGTCCGCTCGCGCGAATACGGCGACGATTTTACCGTCAAGATTCCGGGCGAAATCGACGTGCAGCGCGCGCGGCGCGTGCTCGAGGAATTGCGCCGCCGGCTCGGCGATCCGAACCGGCCGCGGCTCGAGCTCGATTATTTAGAACGGCTGTTGAAGGACTTTTTCTGACGCGCGGCGTCTAGAGCATGATCCCGAAAAGTGGGAACCGGTTTTCGGAAAAGATCATGCTCTCGTAAAATGTCAGGCACGCCCGTAGATTCGGCCAGAAGTGATAGCGTTTTAATGCCGCGCCAGCGTCTTTTTCACCACGTCGCGCATTTCCGAAATCGAGAAGGGTTTTTGCACGACTTCGCGGACGAGCGAATTGAGGCCCAGCGCCCGCTCGCGCTGGTCGGCATATCCCGTCATCAGTACCACCTTGAGATCGCGGTGATCGCGCACGGCGGCGAGCGCGAGCGCGATCCCGTCCATTACCGGCATCTGGATGTCGGTGACGAGGAGATCGAAATGACGGCCGCCGGAAATCTGCTCGAGCGCCGCCGCTCCATTGGGGGCGGTGGCCACTTCATGGCCGTCTTGGGCGAGCGCGCGCGCGAGCAATTCTCGAATGGGCGCTTCATCTTCCGCGATCATGATGCGTGCCAAGAGAGCCTCCGTCGACCTGCGGCCTATCGGCCGCTGGTGAGGTCGTTGCGCGTCAGAAACCTGACGAGCACCTCGCGCCCCTCGGTCGGCGGCGAGGCAAGCCGGCTGCGAAACGAAACCTTCTCTTCTTCCGACAAGGTCGAGCGCGGAAGAAGCGCCGTCCACGAATAGAGTTCCTGACCGTTGGCGCCGAGGACGGCGAGACGAACGCGCGGCACCTCGACGGCGTGTTTGGCGACGTTGACGACATTGCCTTCGATCACCAGCACGGCGATCCCGTCCTGGGTTTCGCTCGTGGTGCGGACGTCGCGAAACTCGAGCCCGCGCAAATTCACCGGCAGGCCGACGGCGGCATAGAACCCGGCGAGATCGGGGATCGCGCGCACGACGGTCGCGCGCGCGGCGATCGCCGTGACAACAAACGCGCCGGCCGCGGCGACAATGGCGACGCCCAGGCCCTTGCGCGACGACTTGCGAGGAGCCGGCCGGGGCGGCCGCGCCCGGCGCGCGGGTTTGTTCTCGGCCTCGACGGCATCCTTCTCCGGCAAGGATGTCATGGGCTGAACGCTGTCGGGCACGAGCGGCGGCGCCGGTTCGTTTTCCGCAAGCGGCTCATGCCAGGAGATGGGATCGTTCGGGGGAATGACGGACAAGCTCGTCGGATCAGCGCCCATGGCGAACGCTTCCGTCATCGCGAGCTCCCGCTCCGCCCCTTCGGGCGCCGCGAACCAGCTCGTATGACAGCGCGCGCAACGCACCGTTCGGCCGCTCGGCCCCAGGGCATCGGGCTTTACCCGGAACGACGTTTCGCAAGAGGGGCAGGTCAACAACATGGGGACTATCCGGTGGGAAAGCCGATTGTGAAGCGGGAGCGTTAATGATTCGGAAACCGTACTCCGGCGCAGATCCGCGCAGACAAATGCAGGCCTTGCGGCCTGTCCACATTCCACCGGCCGGGCTGCCGCCTGCCTTCGCAAGGGGCTAGATGAGGCCGGGCAGACGATTCGCTGGAGACCCTCATTGGTCCGATTCGAGAATGTCGGGCTGCGCTACGGCACGGGGCCTGAGGTCCTGAAGGACCTCACCTTCTCGATCGAGCCGCACTCCTTTCAGTTTTTGACCGGCCCGTCCGGCGCCGGCAAGACGAGCCTGTTGCGGCTCCTGTTTCTGTCGCTGCGTCCAACCCGCGGGCTGATCACCCTGTTCCAGCACGACGCGACGCGTCTGCTGCGAAGCGAAATCGCGGCGCTCCGCCGACGCATCGGCATCGTCTTTCAGGACTTCCGCCTGCTCGATCATCTCACGACCTACGAAAATGTGGCGCTGCCGCTGCGCGTGGCGGGGCGCGACGAAACGAGTTACCGTTCCGAGGTCGTCGAGCTTCTGCAATGGGTGGGGCTGGGCGAGCGCCTGCATGCCCTGCCGCCGGTGCTTTCGGGCGGAGAAAAACAGCGCGCCGCGATCGCCCGCGCCCTGATCAGCCGTCCCGAATTGCTGCTCGCCGACGAGCCGACGGGCAATGTCGACCCGGCGCTGGCGCGGCGATTGCTGCGCCTCCTGGTCGAGCTCAAGAAGTCGGGCACGTCGGTGCTGATCGCCACCCACGATGTCGCCCTGATGGATCAATACGATGCGCCGCGGCTCGTACTCGACGACGGGCGGCTTTATCTCGGCCACTAAACGGATTGGCAAACTTGACCGACTCGCAACCCGCCGCCGAACCCAAGCCCGCCCGCGATTATGGCGAGCCGATGGTGGCGCACGTCAATCCGATCCTGCCCGACGACACGGTGACCAGCCGCTCGCTGCTCGCGGTCGTCGCGATCATGAGCTTCCTCGCCGCTTTGACGGTCGGCGCCGTCGAGATCGTGCACGTGGCCGCGGGAGAATGGCGCGCGGACGTGGTACGCGAAGCGACCATTCAGGTGCGCCCGCTGCCGGGACGCGATCTCGAAGCCGACCTTCGCAAGGCGGCGGAGATCGCCAAAGCCACGGCCGGCGTCGTCGATGCGCGCGCCTTCTCCAAGGGAGAAACCGAGCGGTTGCTGGAGCCTTGGCTCGGCACCGGCACCGATCTCGGCGCCCTGCCCATTCCGCGCATTGTGCAAGTGAAGGTCGGGGCAAGCCCCGCACCGGACTTCGGCAAGCTCCGCCGCGCCCTTGCGGATAGCGTGCCGAATGCGACGCTCGACGATCATCGCGGTTTCGCATCGAAGCTCGCCGCGATTTCCGACGCGGTCACACTGACGGGTCTCGCCATTCTTGCGCTCGTCCTTGCCGCCACCGTGCTCTCGGTCTCCTTCGCCACGCGCGGCGCGGTGGCCGCCAACCGGGCCGTCGTCGAAGTCCTGCATTTCGTCGGCGCCCGCGACACCTTCGTGGCCCGAACCTTCGCGCGCCATTTTCTCGTGGTTGGCTTGCAAGGCGGCCTGATCGGCGGCGCCGTTGCCGCCGCGTTTTTCGGGCTCACGCGTTTGCTTGCGAACATGTTCGGCTCGCTCTCCGGCGGCGGCAACACGGCATTTTTCCTCGGCCATTTCGCCTTGAACACGCGCGGCTTTTTGTGGATTGCCTGCGTCGCGGCGGCCATGGCGTTGGTCACGGCGCTCGCATCGCGCATCACCGTGCACCGCACACTCCGCGCCATTGATTGAACCCGGACGGCCGCCACTTATGAGATCGGTCGCGTACCCGCCGCATTTCGCGATACCATCGGCCGGGGAGATGCCATGACGAGCCCGGGGCACGATCGGGATCGCGCGCACATGCATGAAACCGGGTCTCGTCCCGCCGGGCGGCGAGGCTTGCGCATCGTCACTTCTTTCATGGGAATTATGACGCTCGTGATCGTTGTCTTTTTCGGCGGCTTCGTCCTGTTCGCGAGCACCATTCCGCACGAGGAAGAGGAGTTTCGCCGCTCCGCCGACGGCATCGTCGCGCTGACGGGCGGCGCTTCGCGCATTGCCGATGCGGTGGAACTGCTGGTCACCGGCCGCGGCCAGCGGCTGCTGATTTCGGGCGTCAATCCCACGACCACGCCCGGCGAGTTGATCCGGCTTACGCCCGAATCTCGAAAAGCTGTTCGCTTGCTGCGTCGATCTCGGCCATCAGGCCTTGAACACCACGGGCAATGCGATGGAAATCGCGCAATGGACGCGCGAGCATCAGTTCCGATCGATCATCGTCGTCACTTCCGCCTGGCACATGCCGCGTGCGCTCGTCGAACTCGCTCGCGAGCTTGCCGGCATCGAGCTCATTCCCCACGCGGTCGTCAGTGACCGCATGCGCGACGAGCCCTGGTGGAGGAACCCGCAGACCACCCGCCTGCTCCTGATCGAATACGTGAAGTATCTCGCGACCTACGCCCGCATCCATCTCGACGCCTTCGAGCAGGGCGCGGCGACGAAGAATGCCGTGCGCGAGGCGCGATCCTGAACGCAGGCGGGGTTATTACCGAGCGGCTTCGATCGAAACGGCGACAAATCGCCTGCGGATGAAAGGCGAGAGGGAACTCGCCGGACTCGGCCGCGTTTTAGAAGGGAATGGTTGACAATCCCAAAATCCGTTCTAGTTTTGTTCTCATGCATCCCATCATGATTCGCTCCAAGGCCGGCGACGCCGGCCCCTTTTCCGCCCCGAGCCATCCCGCGCTCGCGCGCCGCTTCCATTTCTGGCACGGCGGCTCGGGCCATCGTTACGCCTGCAGCGTCTATGCACCGGAGAACGTGCCGGCCTTCGACTGCTTCGTCGCCTTGTTCGTCCGGCGCGAGGAAGACAGGCGCGAGCGTGATCGCGGTCGATGTCGCGCTCGATCCGCGCCGGTTGCCGGCGGATTTCGACGAGGTGCATCTGCATCTTGCCGGCGACGACGATGCGCTCGCTTCCGCCTATCGCGATCTTTCGGCGCTCGCCGGACCGCCGCGCGAAATCGGCACCTTCAGCGACTTGCCGGTCTACGCCATCGGCAAGGGCCTCGAGCCGCGCGGCAAGGTGAAGCTGCGCGTCGTTCGCGCTCTATAAGCGCGCCGCCAACCACTCCAACGTGGCGTCGCGGATGCCGAGCGCTTCCAGCTCCTTCACCGTCGCCAGCACATAGTCGCGGTTGACGCCCGAGCGCCCATGGCCTTGCCGCACGAGTTCGAGCTGCCGCTCGCGCGAGAGCGCGCCGGCATATTGCTCGTGCGAGCGGTCGACGAGATAACACAGCGCCCGCACGTCCGCTTCCGGCTCGTCGAGTAGAATGACCGGCCGCGTCGGCCTCGCGATACACCTTCGTGACCTGCTCGCGCTCGCGCAGATAAGCGATCGTCGCCTCCCGCTTCTTCGCCTCGATGCGAAAAGCGATGCCGCGGCAGGAGCCGCCGTGATCGAGACCCAGTACAAGTCCCGGCTTCTCCGGCGTGCCGCGATGGACGTGGGAGAAGACGCAGAGCGCGCGATGCGCGCCCAGCAGGCGCGCCGGCCGCTTCTCGAGATGATCGAAACCCGGCCGCCACATCAGCGAGCCGTAGCCGAACACCCATAGATCGGAAGCGGCGGACATCGCGATCAAGGCTTCGTCAATCGAGCGCGCTAATCGCTCGCATAGGGCCGCGGCAACGGCGCTTCCGGCTCGTGCGCCGCATGGCGGCGGCCGAAATCCGGCTCCGCCGTTTCCTGCCCGACCTCGATGATCGAGCGGCGGATCGCGCGCGTGCGCGTGAAACGCTCGAACAAGCGTATCGCCGTCGCCGTTGCGGATCGCGCGGGTAAGTGCCGCGAGATCTTCGTTGAAGCGGCCGAGCATCTCCAACACCGCCTCCTTGTTGTTGAGGAAAACGTCGCGCCACATGGTGGGATCGGAGGCGGCGATGCGCGTGAAATCGCGAAAACCGCCGGCCGAGAACTTGATCACCTCCGAGCGCGTGCCGGTCTCGAGATCCGCGGCGGTGCCGACGATGTTGTAGGCGATCAGATGCGGCAGATGGCTCGTGATCGCGAGCACGAGATCGTGGTGCCCGGCGTCCATGATCTCGACATTGGCGCCGAGCCTTTGCCAGAACGCTTTCAGCTTCGCGACCGCCTTTTCGTCGGCGCCCGCGGGCGGCGTCAGGATGCACCAGCGGTTTTCGAACAATTCGGCGAAGCCCGCGTCCGGCCCCGAATGCTCGGTGCCCGCCACCGGATGCGCCGGTACGAGATGCGCGTGCGCCGGAATATGCGGCGCCATGTCGCGCAGCACCGCGCCTTTGACCGAGCCGACGTCGGAAACGATGGCGCCGGGTTTGATCGCCGCGCCGATCTCCGCCGCGACTTCGCCCGCAGGCGCCGACCGGAACGCAGACGATGATGCAATCGGCGTCCCGCGCCGCCTCGGCATTGGTCTCGACCACCCGATCGGCGATTTTGAGTTCGCGCACGCGCTGCGCGCGTCGCTGCCGAGCGCGCCGTCGCCACGATCGTGCGCACGGCGCCCGCTCGCGCGCGCCGCCCGCGCGATGGAGGAGCCGATCAGCCCGACGCCGATCATCGCCAGCCGATCGAAGATCGCGGGCGCTTTCTCAGGCACGGGCCGCCTCGCGGGCCATGAATTCGCCGAGTGCCGCGACGACGAGCCGGTTCGCCTCTTCGCTGCCGACGCGTCATGCGCAGCGCGTTCGGCAGGTGATAGGCGCCGGTCTGCCGCAGCACGAGGCCGCGCTTCATCAGGAACGCATCCGCGTCCTTCGCCGTCTTTCCGCGCTCCTGCGGGAAATGGATCAGGACGAAATTCGCGACGCTCGGCGTCACCTCCAGGCCCAGCGCCCGGATATTCTCCTCGAGCCAGCCGAGCCATTTCGTGTTGTGCGCGACCGAGCGCTCGAGATGCGCGGGATCGTCGAGCGAAGCGATGCCGGCCGCCATCGCCGGCGTGTTGACGTTGAACGGCCCGCGAATGCGATTCACCGCGTCGACGACGGAAGCGGGCGCGTACATCCAGCCGAGCCGCAGCGCCGCGAGCCCGTGAATCTTGGAAAAGGTCCGCGTCATCACGACGTTTTCGCTGGTCGCCACGAGCTCGATGCCCGCCTCGTAATCGTTGCGGCGGACATATTCGGCATAGGCCGCGTCGATCACGAGGAGCGCGCGGGCAGGCAGCGCCGCGTGCAGCCGCCGCACTTCCGAGAACGGCAGGTACGTGCCGGTCGGATTGTTCGGATTGGCGAGGAAGACGATGCGCGTCCGCGGGCTCACGAGCTTCAGGATCGCGTCGACATCGGCGGTGAAATTCCGCTCCTCCGCCACGACCGGCTTGCCGCCCGCCGCGAGCGTCGCGTTGCGGTAGACGAGAAAGCCGTGCCGGGTGGAGATCGCCTCGTCGCCGGCCGACAAGATATGCCTGCGCCAAGAGATTCAGAAGTTCGTCCGAGCCCGAGCCGCACACGATGCGCGCGGGATCGAGCCCGAACGCCTTGCCGATCGCCTGCCGCAACGCGGTCGAGGCGCCGTCGGGATAATAGGCGAGCGAATCGCCCGCCGCGCGAAACGCCTCGAGCGCCTTCGGGCTCGGGCCGAGCGGCGTCTCGTTCGAGGAGAGCTTAAAGACCTTCGCCGCGCCCGGCGCTTCGCTGCGGCCGGGCACGTAGGCGTTGATATCGAGAACGCCGCCGCGACGGGATCGGACGTTCGGCGCTCGTCATGGCGAAACTCCGGACTTTTTCTGACCGCCCGCGCGCTTAGCCGCGGGCGAGACGGTATAGCGGGTCGCGTGGCCGCCGACGAGGGCGGTGCCGCGCACCGAGCCGCCCGCCGCCACCAGCGCGTCGGTGATTTCCTTGAGCTTCCGCCCTTGCGGCAGCGACAGGAGAAGGGCGGCGCCGTCGTAAGAGCCGTGCGGCACCGCGATCACTTCTGCGAGCGGCGAAATCGCACGCGCGCGCCGCCGCGCTCCAGCCGGCGACGGCGACGCTGAAGATCTCGACCTCGTGGATCGCGGCGTCCGCCACGCAGCGGCTTCGACACCACGAAGAGCGGGAGCGAGGCCGGGTGATCGGGCCGCTCGACGAAGGGAAGCCGCGCGATGATCTTCGGCGCGCTCGCGCGCTTCGAGCGCGCTCCACCAAGCGTCCGCGCCCGCGAGCGCAATGGCCGGCACGAGCCCGAGATCGCCCTTCGAGGCGGCAACGGCCGCGACGACGGACGCGGCGCCGACATGCGGCCTGCAGCGGCACGGTGAAGCCGAAATGGAAACGCGCGGAATCGCGCGTGAGCGCGTCGCCCGCCGACATGTCGGCGTGAACCGCGTAGTTCGCCTGCACGAAGGTGAAGGTCGAGATGATGACGCGCCAGATGCTCTCGACGGTATCGAGCGGCAACAGGCCGCGATGGCGCTCCACCAGGCGGCGCATCATCGCCGCCTCGCGCGCGGGCCGGAAGGCCGCGCCCGATTCCTGCGTGCGCTTGACCGCGATCAGGGATTCGATGATCTCGCCGCGCTCGATCAAGAGGCTATGCATCGCCTCGTCGATGCGATCGATCTCCTGGCGCAGTTCCGCGAGCGTCGGCTCGCCGCCGCGCCGCGGCTCGGTTTTGCGGGTTTCACGCATGGCTGTCGCTGTTCGTTAAGCGGCGACGTGATAGCGGTCGCGCGGGCGGAACGCAAAGAAAACATTGACAGGATAAGCCCCCGCTTTCTAGCTCTAGCGCTTCCAGGCGCCCCGAGGATGGTTAATGAGCGTGATCCGCGTTGAAATCGAAGGTGCCGCGAGCCGCGCGGAGGCGATCCGCCGCGAGGCCGACGAGCCGCATTCCGACCTCGTCCGCTTCGGGCCGGACAAGCCCTTGCGCCTCGACGCCGGCGTCGACCTTTCGCCGTTTCAGATCGCCTACAAGACCTATGGCGCGCTGAACGCCGAGCGCTCGAACGCGATCCTGGTCTGCCATGCCCTCACCGGCGACCAGTATTTGATCGGCGAGCATCCAGCGACCGGCAAGGCGGGCTGGTGGGAAACGATGGTCGGTCCCGGCAAGCCCATCGACACCGAGCGCTTCTTCGTCATCTGCCCGAACGTGCTCGGCGGCTGCATGGGCACCACGGGCCCCGCCTCGAAGACGACCAGCGGCGAGCCCTACGGCCTCTCGCTTCCGGTCGTCACCATCGGCGACATGGTGCGCTCGCAAGCGATGCTCCTCGATCATCTCGGCATCGACAGCGTGCTGTGCGTCACCGGCGGCTCGATGGGCGGCATGCAGGCGCTGCAATGGGCGGCCAGCCTATCCCGAGCGCGTGTTCGCGGCCCTGCCGATCGCCTGCGCCGCGCGCCACTCGGCGCAGAACATCGCCTTTCACGAGGTCGGCCGCCAGGCGGTGATGGCCGATCCCGACTGGCGCAACGGTCACTATCTCACCGAGGGCACGAGCCCGCGCCGCGGGCTCGCGGTCGCGCGCATGGCCGCGCACATCACCTATCTTTCGGACGCGGCGCTGCACCGCAAGTTCGGCCGCGAGCTGCAGGACCGCAAGGCGCCGACCTTCGGCTTCGACGCCGACTTCCAGGTGGAGAGCTATCTGCGCCATCAAGGCTCGATCTTCGTCGAGCGCTTCGATGCCAACAGCTATCTCTACATCACGCGCGCGATGGATTATTTCGATCTCGCCGCCGATTACGAAGGCGTGCTCGCCAACGCCTTCCGCGGCGCCAAGACGCGTTTCTGCATCGTCTCCTTCACCTCCGATTGGCTGTTCCCGACGAGCGACGCGCGCCAGATCGTGCACGCGCTTGAACGCCGCCGGCGCCTCCGTCTCTTTCGCCGAGATCGTGACCGACAAGGGTCACGACGCCTTCCTGCTCGAGGAGCCCGAGCTTTTCGAGATCGTGCGCGGATTTCTCGAAGCCGCCGCGCGGGCGCGCGGGCTCAAGGCAAAGGCTTGATCATGCTCGCCCCCGAGCCGGCCCCGCTGCCGGCCATGCAATTCACCCCGCGCATCGACCTCGTCGTCGTCGCCGACATGGTGGCGCCGGGCGCACGCGTGCTCGACGTCGGCTGCGGCGACGGCGAGCTGTTGCGCCTGTCTGGCCGAGACGCGCGGCGTCGACGGCCGCGGCATCGAAATCTCGCGCGAAGGCGTGAATTACTGCGTCGCCAAGGGGCTCGCCGTCATCCAGGGCGACGCCGACATCGACCTTGCCGATTATCCCGACGACGCCTTCGACTACGTGATTCTGTCGCAGACGCTGCAGGCGACGCGCCGTCCGCGCTGGGTGCTCGAGCAAATGCTCCGGATCGGCCGCTACGCCATCGTCTCGTTTCCCAATTTCGGCCACTGGCGCATCCGGCTGCAACTTCTGACGCGCGGCCGCATGCCGGTGACCGAGAATCTTTCCCAAAGCTGGTACGAGACGCCGAACATTCACTTCTGCACGATCCGCGACTTCGTCGAACTCGTGCGCGAGTTGAACGCCAAAATGGAGCGCGCAGTCGCGCTCAACAGCCGCGGACGGCCGGTGCGATTCAACGCGCCCTGGTGGTTCTGGAACCTGTTCGGCGAGCAGGCGGTGTTCCTGCTCTCGCGCCGACGAGCTTAAAAAGATCATGCACGCGCCGGCGGATCGCGCTATCGTCAAGCACCGGTGCGAGCTTGCGCACGGGCCGCGCCGGAATCGGGCGCCACACCTGCTTCGTCGCTTCCACGATATGAACGCCGGCGAAAGGCAGCGAAAGCGTGCGGCCGACGCGCTCCCATGCGATCGCCGTGCGCAGGAACGGCACGCGCGTCAGCGGCGGTATCCACAACGCCTCGCTCCATCCGACCGGCGTGAACAGCGCCTCGCGCAACAGTTCCACCAGCTGACGGCGCGAGAACGGCCGGCCGTGTCCGAACGGCGTCGTGTCGATGCGCGCCCAGATGCCGCGCCGGTTGGGAACGATGAGCAGGAGACGGCCGCCGGCCGCCAGCACCCGCCAGACTTCGCGCAGCATGTCGGGCGCATGGATCGTCATTTCCAGCGCATGCACCGCGAGCATGCGGTCGACCGAGGCGTCGGGGAGCGGCAACAGCGTGTCCTCGACGAGCGCCGAAAGCGAAGGCGCCGCCGTGGGCCATTTCACCACGCCCTGCCGCGACGGCATCAGCGCGAAGGTGCGCTCGACTTCTTCGCGGAACACGCCGAGATAGGGCGTCGCATAGCCGAGCCCGACGAGCGTGAGCCCGCGCGTGTTCGGCCAGCGCGCACGGATCGCGCTGCGACAAAAGCCGCCGCGCCACGATGCCGAGCGGCTGCGAATAGAAATTGCGAAGATCGACGACGTCGAGAAACATGGCCGGGGTATCTTACGAAATTCTCGTGAAAATAGCTTGCCGCCGGGCGCGATCCGACCGGCACGCTTGCCGCTTGAACTCGCCGTGATAGCTTGCCGAAAACCAAGCGACGAACAAAGGAGACCGTGACCATGGACGTGGATGTCCGCCTCGTGCCGTGTCTTTCCGACAATTACGCGGTGATCCTGCGCGACCGGGCGACCCATGCGACGGCGGTGATCGACGCACCGGACGCGAAGGCGATCGAAAAGGCGCTCGATGCCGAGGGCTGGAAGCTGACGCACATCCTGATCACGCATCACCACGGCGACCATGTGCAGGGCATTCCCGCGCTCAAGAAAAAATACGGCGCCATGGTGGTCGGTCCGCGCGCGGAAGCGGCGCAAATCCCGCAGATCGACGTCGAGGTCGGCCCCGCCGATCCGGTCGCCGTCGGCGGCATGATCGCGCGCGTGATCGAGACGCCCGGCCACACCGCCGGGCACATCGTCTACATGTTCGACACGGAGAAGCTGTTGTTTGCCGGCGACACGTTGTTCGCGCTCGGTTGCGGCCGGCCGTTCGAGCGCCCGGCGCCGGTCTTATGGGCCTCGCTCCTGAAGCTGCGCGAATTGCCGGGCGACACAAAGCTCTACTGCGGCCACGAATACACGCTTGCCAACGCCCGCTTCTCGGTCACCGTCGATCCGAAGAACGAAGCACTGGCGAAGCGCCTCAACGATATCGAAGCCACCCGCGCCGCCGGCAAGCCGACCCTGCCCTCGACGATCGCCGAAGAGCTTCGCACCAATCCGTTCTTGCGTGCCGACGAGCCGGCGGTGGCGGAGGCGGTCGGCATGAAGGGCGCCGATCCCGCCGCCGTGTTCACCGAATTGCGCGAGCGCAAGAACAACTTCAAGGGATGAGCGCGATCTCGAAGGCGCCGGCGGCGGAAATCGCCCGGCCGCGGGTGTAAAGCCTCACGTAATGTATTGCGCGCCGTTCACGGTCATCGTCGAGCCGGTGATGAAGCCCGCGTCGTCGGCGACAAGAAACACCACGCAACGCCCGATCTCTTCGGGCTCGCCGAGACGGCCGACCGGAATCAGCGGAAGGATGTTTTTTTCCAGCACGTCCTTCGGCACCGCCTGCACCATTTCCGTGTTGATGTAGCCGGGGCAGATCGCGTTCACGGTGATGCCGGCCTTGGCGTTCTCCTGCGCCAGCGCCTTGGTGAAGCCGATGTCGCCCGCCTTGGCGGCGGAGTAATTCGTCTGGCCCATCTGGCCCTTTTGGCCGTTGATCGAGGAAATATTGACGATGCGGCCGAACTTGCGGCCGCGCATGCCCTCGATCACGGGGCGGCACATATTGAAGAGCGAATTGAGATTGGTGCCGATCACCGCATTCCATTGCTCCGGCGTCATGCGGTGGAACATGGCGTCGCGCGTGATGCCGGCATTGTTGACGAGGATTTCGATCGGCCCGATCTCGGCCTCGACCTTCTTCACGCCGGCGCTGCAGGCGTCGAAGGAACTCACGTCCCACTTGAACACGGCAACGCCGGTCTCGGCCTTGAATTTGGCCGCGGCCTCGTCGTTGCCGCCGTAATTGGCGGCGACCTTATAGCCCGCCGCTTTCAACGCTTTCGAGATCGCGGCCCCGATCCCGCGAGTGCCGCCGGTCACCAACGCTACGCGACTCATGATTCCACCCCTTATTCTCCCCTTGGCCTGCGAACGCCCGCGAACTGAATGCCGCGGTTCGCTCGTGCTACTTCACTGCCGCTCCACGCACATGGCGATGCCCATGCCGCCGCCGATGCAGAGCGTGGCGAGACCGCGCTTGGCATTGCGCCGCTCCAACTCGTGCAACAGCGTGACCAGAATCCGCGTGCCCGAGGCGCCGATCGGATGACCGATGGCGATGGCACCGCCATTCACGTTCACCCGCTCGGATTTCCAGCCCATGTCCTTGTTGACCGCGCAGGCTTGCGCCGCGAAGGCCTCGTTCGCTTCGACGAGATCGAGGTCGTCGGCCTTCCAGCCGGCCTTTTTCAGCGCCGCGCGCGAGGCCGGAATCGGACCCACGCCCATGATCGAAGGATCGACGCCCGCCTGCCCCCAAGACGCGATGCGGGCGAGCACTTTCTTTCCCGCCTTCGCCGCGGCGCTCGCTTTCATCAGCACGACCGCGGCGGCGCCGTCATTGATGCCCGAAGCGTTGGCGGCGGTGACCGTGCCTTCCTTGTTGAAGGCGGGCTTCAGCTTCGTGACCGCGTCCATCGTCGCGCCGTGGCGGATGTATTCGTCCGCGTCGACGACGACATCGCCCTTCTTCGAGGCGATCTTCACCGGCGCGATCTCGGTCTTTGAACTTGCCGGCCTTCTGCGCCGCCTCCGCCTTGTTCTGCGAGGCGACCGCGAATTCGTCCTGCTGCTGGCGGGTGATCTGCCACTGCTTGGCGACGTTCTCGGCGGTGCCGCCCATGTGGTAGCCGTTGAAGACGTCCCACAGGCCGTCCTTGATCATCGTGTCGATGAACTCGAGCGAGCCCATCTTGTGGCCGGCGCGCAAATACGCGCAGTGCGTCGACTGGCTCATCAATTCTTGTCCGCCGGCGACCACGATTTCGGAATCGCCGTTCAGGATCGCCTGATAGCCGAGCGCGACCGAGCGCAGGCCCGAGCCGCAAACCTGGTTCACGCTCCAGGCCGGCACCTCGATCGGCACGCCTGCCGCGATCGAGGCCTGGCGGGCGGGGTTCATGCCTTGCCCCGCCGTCAGGATCTGCCCCATGATGACTTCCGAAACCTGCTTGCCTTCGATGCCGGCGCGCGCCATCGCCGCTTCGATGGCGACCTTGCCGAGCTGATGGGCCGGCACGCCGGCGAACGCTCCGTTAAACGAGCCGACGGGCGTGCGTGCCGCGCCGACGATGACGACATCGTCCTGCATGAGAATTCTCCTTGTTCACGGCTCGCCGGCCTTGGCCGCGGCCCGGCTATCCTTTGATTACGCATCGTTGGTGGGGGCGGCGGGCGATGTCAATAAGCCGTCCCTGCCATGGCCGCCGGTTAGGCATGCCCAAAGCGCGGGCTTATAAATGGGTAGCCCCTCTGCCGGAAACGTCATAAGGTCGTGGCTTCTCGGGGAGAACAGTTGGGTGAGCGTATGAACGTCATGGCCAAGAACCCAGAACCGGTCACCATCAAGAAATACGCCAATCGGCGGCTCTACAACACGGGCACGAGCACCTACGTCACGCTCGAAGACCTCGCCGTCATGGTCAAGGAAGGTGAAGACTTCGTCGTCTTCGATGCCAAGACCGGCGAAGAGATCACCCGCTCGGTGCTGACCCAGATCATTTTCGAGCAGGAGAACAAGGGCAGAACTTGCTGCCGATCACGTTCCTGCGCCAGCTCATCCGTTTCTACGGCGACTCGATGCAAATGCTCGTGCCGCGCTATCTCGAAATGTCGGTCGAGAACTTGACGCGCGAGCAGGCCCAATTCCGCGAGAGCATGTCGAAGACCTTCGGCGGCGGCGGCATCAATCTGCTGGAAGACCAAGTGCGCCGCAACATGGAAATGTTCGAGCGCGCTTTCACGATGTTTCTGCCCTTCGCGCAGAAGAACGCCGCCAAGCCGCCAACCCCGCGGTGAGCCGGCAGGTGAAGGCGAGAACATCGACGAATTGAAGAAGCAGGTGCGGAGATGCAGAAGCGTCTCGACCGGCTGGTCGGCGGCTCCGGCGACAAGAGCTGAACGGAATTTTGCCGCTCAGACGGCGGCGGCTTCGGCGGCCATTTCTTTTTCGGCAGCGGGTTTCGTTTCGGCAAGGCCCGTAAGCGCACCCTGAAAATAATCGCAGCCCCAGCCCGCGAGCGTCGCCGCGGCGGATTCGCTCTGCACCCATTCCGCCACCGTCTCGAGGCCCAGCTCGCGCGCGAGCTCCAATAAGCGCCCGCACGAACAGGCGGTCGTCGGGCGCGTGTTCGAGATTGGCGACGAAGGAGCCGTCGATCTTGACCATGTCGACGCCGAGCCGCCTGAGGTTGCGGAACGATGTGTAGCCGGCGCCGAAATCGTCGATGGCGACGCGGCAGCCGTAGCTTTTCACCTGTGCTACGAACCGGCGCGTCGCCTCGACGTCGCGGATCGCGGCGGATTCGGTGATTTCGACGATGAGGCGATTGCCGATGCCGTTTTGCACGGTGGCGAGCGCCGAAAGCCAAAGCGGATCGTGGACGGTGGAGGCCGAAACATTGAGCGAAAGCCTGAGATCGGGGTGGGCCTTGATCTCGGCGATGGCGAGCTCCAGCACGCGGTGGTCGATCAGGCGCACGAGATCGAGCTTTTCCGCGACCGTCACGATCGAGAATGCGTCGATCTCCTTTCCGTCCGGCTCATGCAGGCGAACGAGGCATTCGCGGAAGGCAAGCGCGCGGCTTTCTGCGTGCACCACCGGCTGAAAGGCGAGTTCCACGCGCCGGTCGTTGAGCGCGGCGACGATCACGTCGGTGAGCCGGAGATTCTCGCGCCGCGCCGCCTCGCTCTCGAGGCTCGGCGCGTAGGCGCGGAAGGCGCCGCGGCCTGCTTCCTTGGCGAGATCAAGCGCTTCGAGCGCGTGCCCGATCGCCTCGCCGATGTTGCGGGCGTGGCGCGGCGCTGCCACGCCGCCCGCCGTCACGGAAATCACCACCGGTCCCGCCGAGGTTTCGAACGGCGCCTCGCGCACCGCGTTCACGAAGCGGGCGGCGGCAACCGGCAGATCTTCCGCCTCGCATTCGTGCAGCACGAAACCGAATTTGTTGTCCGAGAAGCGGCCGATGAGGTCGGCGCCCCGCATGCGCGAGCGCAGCCGCACGGCGACGGCTTTGATCGCCTCGTCGGCGACGTCGAAGCCATAGGAGCGATTGACATGGGCAAGATCGTCGATGCCGACGATCAAGAAGCCGACGCTTCCGCGTTTCGCTTCGGCGTCGGCAATGGCGTGCGAAAGCTCGCCGAGGAGGCGCGCGCGGGTCATTTCTCCGGTGAGCCGGACGTGGCCAGAGTTGCCGGAGCTTTTCCTCGCGGAGGTAGCGCTCGGTGACGAGGCGGATCACGCCCTCGGCGCGGCGGGCCTGCCGTCGGAGCCGACGAACCAGCGGCCGCTGTCCTCGATCCATCGCGGCCTCAAAGGATCGGTGTTGAGCCTGTAGCAAAGCTCGTAGGGAACGCCGGCGCCCTCGTCGCGCGCGGAAAAGTCGACGATGACGTCGTAGCGATTGGCGGGATTGTCCGCGTGCAGGAGCGCGGCGAAGCTCATGCCGTTCTGCCGCCGCCGCGAGCAAATCGATGGCGAGCACGTCGCAGGCATCCGCGCTCCAGGCGAGCGCGTCGGTTTCGATATTCCACACATAGGCCGCTTCCTTCGCCGCGCTGAAAATGGCGGCGGTGGCGGCGGCATCGAGCATCGCGGGCGCGCGCCGCGCGGCCGCGGTCGCGGATTTCTTGAAAAGCGAGTGCCCCACGCGTCGGTCGGATCGCGGCTGAAATTGCACGGGGAACCTGACCTCGGGCTCGGGCAATGGCCAAGGCGAAAGCTATGGCCTGCGGCTTAACGCCCCGTGACCGCATATGGAACAAATTGCCCGGCCCAAGGCTTGCGACTGTATCCCTGCCGGGACCGCTTACGTCCCGAAACGGGACAGGACGACGGCCATGCGGGTCACAGCCAATAGCGGAACGTCGCTCAATACCGCGTTCCTCGCGCGGCGGCCCGTTAACCAAAAGGCCGATGAAGCGCCGTCCGCAAGCAAGAACCTGATCGTTCGTGCCGTCACCGCGGTTCCTCGTCCGAGGCCGCGATGCCGGCGCGTCCGCTCGCCGCCTTTCTCGCGCAATTGATCGCCAAGGCGCAGGACCTGCCCGCAAGCCGCGTGCGGCGCCGCGCCGATCCGGCGGAAGGCGCGCAGCGTCTATCGCGCCGTCGCCGGCCTTGCCCGCTCGAACGAAAGTAAAAAATTCCGCGTGGTTTGAAGCGGCGTTAGAGCATGATCCCGACAGAGTGGGAACCGGTTTTCGGAAAAGATCGTGCTCCAGAATTATTGCGGCAGATTGTCGACCGTGATGTCGCGCCGCGCCGCGCTCATCGAAACCGATCCATCCGCCGATCACGTCGACGAGCGAAATCAGGAACAGCGTCGCGAACACCGATGTCGCGGCTTCCTTCACCAACAGGAACTCGATCAGCGCGCCGATGAAGACCAGCGTCGAAAGCATGTGATCGATGATCGTGCGCGCATAGGAGCGCGTCGCCTTCAGCACTTCGAAGAACAGGAACACCGAGCGAAAGCGCGATCAGGCAATCGCCCGCGCTGATCGTCCAGGCCGCGCCGGACTGCATCGGCACGGACAAAATGGTGCCGCTCCACGACACGCCCGGCGTCAGGAACACGATCATGTTGTAGATCGCGAACGAGATCAAAAAGAGCGGAAAGCTGAACAGCACGGTCGCACCCCCGTGAGCGGGCTTACTCCGCCGATTTCGGCTTCAGAATCTGGCGGCCCCTATACATGCCGGTCTTCATGTCGATGTGATGCGGCCGGCGCAGTTCGCCGAAATCCTTGTCCTCGACATAGGTCGGTTTGCTTCAGCACGTCAGCCGAGCGGCGCATATTACGGCGCGAAGGTGACGTTTTCTCTTGGGGACGGCCATTGTCAACTCCGTAAGTCGTGGGCCCGCCGGGCGGGAACTGGGAGCGGGGCTTATCGAGGATCGGACCGAGCGCTTTCCGTCATTGCGCCAAACAAGCGGTAATCGGAGAACCGGCGATGTCAGCCTGGGCGCGATAGCGCCCGCCGAGACGCTGCAAAGCCCGGGCTCGGACGCGCCGCGTCGCGGTGGCTCGGATTCGGCAACACGGCGGCAAGCAGGGCCGCCTCCTCCGGCAATAAGACGCGTGCACTCTTGCGAAATGCACGGCTGCGCGGCGGCTTCGGCGCCGAATACCCCGTTCGGCCCCCATTCCGCGACGTTGAGATAGATTTCGATCATTCGGCGCTTCGTCCACATGAAACTCATGTAATGGCGAGCGGAATCTCGAGCGCCTTGCGAAGAAAAAAACGGCCCTGCCACAGAAACAGGTTCTTCGCCGTCTGCATCGGGATGGTCGAGGCGCCGCGCGCCTCGCCGATGTCGTCGGCGTCTTCGATCGCGTGCGCGATCTCGACCCAATCGACGCCGCGATGCTGGCAATAGCGCGCATCTTCCGCCGCGATGACGGCGCGCACGAGATTGGGGGAGATCTCCTCGATCGGTTTCCACTCGCGCACCACCGGTGAGCCGGTGAGAAAGCGCCAGAGCATCACGTTCGAAACCGGCGGAACGAAGGCGTAAACCGGCACCAGCACGAGCGGGATCAGGGCGAGCAGAAGGCCGCCTTGATGACAACCGAAACGATGCGTCCGACCATGAACCCAATCCCCGCGTCCCGCTTATCATGCACAATCCGGACGGCAAGGTGGCGGGCTTGATCCCCGCTCGCCCGCTCAATCCCCGTCCCCCCCCTCCCCCACCCCCCCCTCTCCCCCCCCCCAACGCCCGCTCTATTGTTCGGGCCGCGCGCGGCTATGCTCGAAGCCGCGGGCGGGAATTCGTGACCGCGCGCCGAACATTGAGGGATCGGGATGGCCGCGAAAATCGAAACGGAGAAATCTCTTCAGCATCGTCTGGCGCGCGGGTTCGCGCGCGGCCGCGCATGATGATTTCGCTGATCTTCGGCGCCCTGGTGCTCTACTTCGGTCCGAGCGATGTCGGCACGACGCGCGCGCTGCTCGCCTGGAACGCGAGCGCGGTCCTCTTCATCGTGCTGATTCTCGTGATGATGGGAAGAACGAGGGCGCCAGGACATCCGCGACCATTCGAGCGCCGAGGAGGAAGGTCGCTTCACCGTGCTCACCGGTCGTGATCGCCGCCGCCGCCATGACGCTGATCGCCATCGGCGTCGAAATCTTCGCGATGAAGGAGATGCAGGGCACCTCGCGCGCGCTCAGGTTCGCGCTGACCTTCGGCACCGTGATCTCGTCATGGGCCTTCGTGCATGTGGTGTTCGCGATTTATTACGCGCACGAATATCCATTCCGAGAGTGCAAAGGCCACAAGAAGAAGCTCACCGCGGCGGGCTTGCAATTTCCGGGCGAGAACCATGCCGGACTATTGGGATTTCTCTATTTCGCCTTCACCATCGGCATGACGGCGCAGACCTCGGACGTCGTGATCAGGTCTCGCAGGATGCGCCGCCTGGTGATCGTGCACGGCATCGTCGTCGTTCGTGTTCACGACGGCGGTGATCGCGCTCACGGTCAATCTCGGCGCCCAGCTCGTCGGTTGATTATTCGGCGGCGTCCGGTCGCGCGGCGCGAAAAGCGCCGCGCCACGTAATCCTCGACCATCCGCTTGAAGTCGGCGGTGAGCGTCGCGCCGCGCAACGTCGCGACCTTCTTGCCGTCGACGAACACCGGCGCCGTCGGCGCTTCGCCGGTGCCGGGCAGCGAGATGCCGATGTCGGCGTGCTTCGATTCGCCCGGGCCGTTGACGATGCAGCCCATGACCGCGACCGTAAGGCTCTCGACGCCGGGATAGTGCTTCTTCCATTCCGGCATGCGGTCGCGGATGAAGCCCTGCACCTCGGCGGCCAGTTCCTGGAAGGTGGTGGAGGTCGTGCGCCCGCAGCCGGGACAGGCGGCGACGAGCGGCACGAACGCGCGAAGCCCCATCGTTTGCAGGAGCTCCTGCGCGACATGACTTCGCGCGTGCGGTCGCCGTTCGGCTCGGGCGTAGCGAAATGCGGATCGTGTCGCCGATGCCCTGCTGCAACAGCACGGCGATCGCCGCAGTCGAGGCGACGATGCCCTTCGAGCCCATGCCGGCTTCGGTGAGGCCGAGATGCAGCGCGTAATCGGAGCGCCGCGCGAGCTCGCGATAGACGGCGATCAGATCCTGCACCGCCGAGACTTTGCCGAGAGAATAATCTGATCGCGGCGCATGCCGAGCTCTTCTGCGCGCGCGGCGGACATAAGAGCCGAGCGCACCATCGCTTCGCGCATGACCGCCCGCGCATCGGCAGGCTCGGCTTCGCGCGCGTTTTCGTCCATCAGATGCGTGAGCAATTCGCTGGTCGAGCGATCCCCAATTCGCGCCGATGCGCACGGGTTTCTGTGGCGCAGCGCGATCTCGATGATTGCCGAGAATTGCCGGTCGCGCTTCTCTCTGAAGCCGACATTGCCGGGATTGATGCGATATTTGTCGAGCGCCTCGGCGCAGGCCGGAAAATCGGCGAGCAATTTATGGCCGATGTAATGAAAATCGCCGATCAGCGGCACATCGATGCCGATCTTGAGCGAGCCGCTCGTTGATCTTCGGAACCGCCGCCGCCGCTTCGTCGCGGTCGACAGTGATGCGCACGAGCTCGGAGCCCGCATGCGCAAGCGCCGCCACTTGTCGTGCGGTCGCTTCGACATCGGCCGTATCGGTGTTGGTCATCGACTGCACGACGATCGGCGCGCCGCCGCCGACCATGATAGCGAGAACCTACCCGCACCGGCACCCGAAGCTTGCGCGGGCGGCAACTGCAGCGGAGAAAGTTCGGCGGGAACGACGGGTTGTTCATCATCGATCATTTGCGGCGCTTAACGTCGCGCTTCACGGCATGAAGGTGCAGAGGCCGGAAACCTCCAGCACACGCGCCTTTGCGCTAAAGCCGACACCTTTTGCTGCCTGCGAAAGATCTCGCCCGAGCGCGCCGGATGTCACTTCGGCGACTGTCCCGCAGCGTTCGCACAACAAGAAATAGTACGATGTCGTCGGTCGTCGTGCCCGTGGATGCACGCAAGAAACGCATTCTGGCTTTCGATGCGGTGTGCGAGGCCTTCGGCCAAGAGAAAATCCAGCGCGCGATAAACCGACATCGCCGGTGCGGGCTCGCGCGTCTTTTTCAGCCTCTCGACGATGTCATAGGCGCCGAGCGGCGAATGACTTTCCGCGAGTGTCTGCAGCACGCGCCGGCGAAGTGGCGTCAGCCGACGTCCACGCTCATCACAAGCCTCCTCCGCGCGCGCCAATGCGTCGGCAACGCAGCGCGCATGATCGTGATGAGGAGCAGGAAATCCAGCATTCATCGGCGTCTTATTGCGTTTCTTGTGACATCATATCGCGCAGGGGCTTAACAGCCCAAACGGCCCATAGCAATTTGCTGCACCGCACAATATATAGGGGCAGCCATGGTTTTTCGAAGAGCTAGACGGCCGAAGCCGATCAACCTTGCTCTTCAGGGCGGAGGCGCGCATGGCGCCTTCACTTGGGGAGTGCTCGACCGGCTGCTCGAAGACGAGCGGCTTTCGTTCGAGGGCATTTCCGGCACAAGCGCGGGCGCAATGAATGCGGTCGTGCTGTCCGATGGATATCAGAAGAACGGCCGGGAGGGCGCGCGGCGAGCCCTCGAAAAATTTTGGCGATCGGTTTCTCATGACGGGCGGTTGAGCCCGATCCAGCGCGGCATCATGGATCGTCTGCTCGGCAACTGGTCGCTCGACAACAATCCTATGTTTCTCGCTCTGGACGTGGCGAGCCGTTTTGTCTCGCCCTACGACTTCAATCCCTTCAACATCAATCCGCTCCGTGAAATCCTCGAAAGCGAAGTCGATTTTGAAGCGGTGCGTGCGTGCAAAGAGATCAAACTTTTCATTTCGGCGACCAACGTCCGTACCGGCAAGGTGCGTATTTTCCGGCATGAGGAAATCACACCGGACGTTGTCATGGCCTCAGCCTGTCTTCCCTTCATGTTCAAGGCGGTGGAGATCGAAGGCACGCCCTATTGGGACGGGGGCTATGTCGGCAACCCGCCGCTATTTCCGTTTTTCCGCGCGACCACACCGACGACATCGTCCTCGTGCAGACCAACCCGGTTGAGCGCGAGGAAACGCCCCAAACCGCGCGCGATATTTTGAACCGCATCAACGAGATTACGTTCAATGCGTCTCTAATTTCCGAGTTTCGCGCAATCGGGTTCGTGAGCCGTTTGGTGAACAGCGGCCTATTGCGCCGCCTCGCGGGCAAGGCGGGATATCGCCGCATGCTCCTTCACCGGATTTCCGCGGACGACGAACTGACCAAACTCAGCTCAAGCTCTAAGTTCAACACCGAGTGGTCGTTCTTCCAGCATCTGCGCGATATCGGCAGAGAAGCCGCCGACGTATTCCTGAAGGAGCATTATTCCGCCATTGGGAAGCGGAGCACCTTGGACATCCGCAAACAGCTTGGCTGACGGCCCGACCACGCTAAGATCGGGCATGGACGGGGGCTCTTATCTAAAGGCGGAGACGCATGGCGCGCGCCTCGAAATTATTGTCGGCGACATCACCAAGCTAAAGGTCGATGCAATCGTAAACGCTGCCAACACTTCCCTCTTGGGCGGAGGCGGCGTCGATGGCGCAATCCATCGCGCGGCGGGACCTGAGTTGCTTGCCGAATGTCGTGGACTGAGAGGTTGTGCCACGGGCGAAGCGAAGATGACCCGCGGCTATAAATTCCCTGCGCGCTTCGTCATTCACGCAGTCGGACCCGTCTGGCACGGCGGAAATTCGCGCGAAGATGAATTACTTGCGGGGTGCTATCACAATTCCCTGGTCCTCGCGCGTTCCAACAAACTCCACTCCATAGCGTTTCCGTCGATTTCAACGGGCGTCTATCATTTCCCGGCGGATCGTGCGGCAAAGATCGCGGTTTCCACCGGATCGGCGAGGCAAGGCGGGCCGCGCCGTCGGCCGTATTGTTTTCTGTTGCTTCTCGGAGGAGCCGGCCCGGCACCACGCCGATGCCTTCGCCGCGCTTGGACTTTCTTCGTCGCGAAACTGATTCGCCCCTTCCCCCTCACCCGCCGCGTTCACTTCGTTCGCTTGGCGCGCGAGCGGTGCCCGAAGGCGCGCAAATCGCCGGCGCCGAACCAGCGGTGGCTGCGCAACTGTTCGGGCTTTCGCTGCATGGATTGACCGATCGAAGAATTGCGATGTTATTGCATGGAAGAATACGCGCGTAAAAGGAAGCGCCCATGGACCTCCCGAAAAACCACTTCAAGGCCGCGCTCAAGGCGAAGACGCCGCAGATCGGGCTGTGGTCGCACATCCCTTCGAATTACGCCGCCGAGATGATCGCCGGCGCCGGCTTCGACTGGATCCTGCTCGATACCGAGCACACGCCGTCCGATCTCGAAACCGTGCTCACGCTGTTGCAGGCGCTTTCCGCCTATCCGGTGACGCCGATCGTGCGCGTGCCGTGGAACGACATGGTGGCGATCAAGCGCTATCTCGATACCGGCGTGCAGACCTTGCTCGTTCCGCAGGTGAACACGGTCGAAGAGGCGCGAAACGCCGTCGCCTTCACCCGCTTTCCCACCGCCGGCGTGCGCGGGGTTGCGGGCTCGACGCGTTCGACTCGCTTCGGCCGCATCAAGGATTATTTCAAGCGCGCCCATGAGGAGACGTGCCTGCTGCTGCAGGCCGAGTCGAAGGAGGCGCTCAAGAACATCGAGGCGATTGCCGCGATCGACGGCGTCGATGGCATCTTCATCGGCCCCGCCGACCTGCATGCCTCGCTTGGCTATCTCGGCGAGCGCGCCCACAAGGACGTGCTGCCGGTGATCGACGACGCGATTTCGCGCATCGTGAAATCCGGCAAGGCCGCCGGCATCCTCACCGACAGCGAGGAAAACGCCCGCCGCTGGCTCAAACTCGGCGCCACCTTCGTCGCCGTCGGCTCCGACGTCGGCATTCTCGCGCGCGGCGCCGAGGCGCTGGCGGCGAAGTTCAAGCGCTGAAGCATAGGCTCAAAAGGCGTACTTGACCCGCCCTAAGCCCGGTCTCAGACTAGAATAAGTCGAAGTTAGTCATCAAGACAAAAACAAGCCGAACGGCTCAATTTCGGGGAGGAGCGTAATGCCCACCGTGACCCTCAAGGTCAACGGCAAGAAACATTCCGTTGACGTCGATCCGCGCACGCTGCTCGTGCAGCTTCTGCGCGAACATTTGCGGCTTACCGGCACCCATGTCGGCTGCGACACCAGCCAATGCGGCGCCTGCGTCGTGCATGTGAATGGCCGCGCGGTGAAATCCTGCACCATGTTCGCGCTCTCGGCCGAGGGCGCCGACGTGCTCACCATCGAGGGACTCGCCAATGGCGGCGCGCTGCACCCGATGCAGGAAGCCTTCCGCGAAAATCACGGCCTGCAGTGCGGCTTCTGCACGCCGGGCATGATCATGACCGCGGTCGAAATGGTGACGCGCAAGGGCAACGACCTCGACGAAGAAACGATCCGCCACGAACTTGAAGGCAATCTCTGCCGTTGCACCGGCTACCACAACATCGTGAAAGCGATCGCCGCTGGCGCGAAAGCAATGAAAAGCGGAGCCAAGACGAGCAAGGCCGCCTAAGCGAACGACGATACGGGAGGATACGCCATGACCTCGACCGGAACCGGAATCGGCGCCGCGGTGCGCCGCAAGGAAGACCAGCGCTTCCTCACCGGCAAGGGCCACTACACCGACGACATTAATCGCGAAGGCCAGACCTACGCCTATTTCCTTCGCTCGCCGCACCCGCACGCGACGATCAAGAAGATCGACACGGCCAAGGCCGCGAAAATGCCGGGCGTGGTCGCGGTGCTGACCGGCGCCGAACTCGCCGCCGACAAAATCGGCAATCTGATTTGCGGCTGGGCGATCTTTTCGAAGGACGGCTCGCCCATGAACATGGGGCCGCATCCGGCGCTGGCGCAGGGCAAGGTGCGCCACGTCGGCGACCAGGTCGCCGTCGTCATCGCCGAGACGCTGAACCAAGCGAAGGACGCCGCCGCCGCGATCCACGTCGATTATGGCGTGCTGCCGGCCGTCGCCGATCCCGCCAAGGCGCAAGATCCCAAGGCGCCGCAAATTCACGACAACGCGCCGCGAAACACGATCTACCAATGGTCGCTCGGCGATGCGGCGGCGACCGACGCCGCCTTCAAGAACGCCAAGCACGTCACGCGGCTGAAGCTCATCAACAACCGGCTCGTGCCGAACGCGATCGAGCCGCGCGCGGCGATCGGCGATTACGACTCCGGCACCGATTCCTCCACGCTCTGGGTCACGAGCCAGAACCCGCACGTCCACCGCCTGGTGATGGCGGCGTTCATGGGGCTCGCGCCCGAGAACAAGTTCCGCGTCATCGCCCCCGACGTCGGCGGCGGCTTCGGCTCGAAGATTTTCATCTATGCGGAAGAGACCGTGTGCCTGTGGGCGGCGAAAAAGTTGAGACGCCCGGTGCGATGGACCGCCGAGCGCTCCGAATCCTTCCAGACCGACGCCCACGGCCGCGATCACGTCACCAGCGCCGAGCTCGCGCTCGATGCCGGCGGCAAGATTCTGGGCCTTCGCGTAAAGACCATCGCCAATCTCGGCGCCTATATGTCGACCTTCTCCTCCTCGGTCCCGACCTATCTCTACGCGACGCTGCTCTCGGGTCAGTACAACATCCCCGCGATCTATTGCGAGGTCGACGCCGTCTACACCAACACGGCGCCGGTCGACGCCTATCGCGGCGCCGGCCGCCCCGAGGCCTGCTTCGTGATCGAGCGTTTGATGGAGATCGCCGCGCGCGAAATGCATCTCGATCCGGCGGAACTGCGCCGGAAAAACTTCATCCGCAAATTCCCGCATCAGACGCCGGTGATCATGGCCTACGACATCGGCGACCACGACGCGACGCTGAAGAAAGCGCTGGAGATCGCCGACGTAAAAGGCTTCGGCCACCGCAAGCAGGAAGCCTCGCGCCGCGGCAAGCTCCTGGGGCTGGGCTACTCGACCTATATCGAAGCCTGCGGAATTGCGCCTTCGGCCGCGGTCGGCTCGCTCGGCGCCGGCGTCGGTCTGTGGGAATCCGCCGAAGTGCGCGTGAATCCGACCGGCTCCGTGGAAATCCTCACCGGCAGCCACAGCCACGGCCAGGGCCACGAAACTACTTTTGCGCAGCTCGTCTCCGAGCGGCTCGGCATTCCGATCGAACAGGTCTCGATCGTCCACGGCGACACCGACAAGGTGCAGTTCGGCATGGGCACCTATGGCTCGCGCTCGGGCCCGGTCGGCATGACCGCGATCGTGAAGGCGCTCGACAAGATCGAGGCGAAGGCGAAAAAGATCGCCGGCCACCTGTTCGAGGCCTCGCCCGGCGACATCGAGTTCAAGAACGGCAAGTTCACTGTCGCCGGCACCGACAAGTCGCTCGCCTTCGGCGAGGTGGCGCTCGCGGCCTATGTCGGCCACAAATTCCCGACGAATGAAATCGAGCCGGGCCTCAAGGAGGGCTCGTTCTACGATCCGACCAACTTCACCTTTCCGTCCGGCTGCCACATCTGCGAGGTCGAAATCGACCCGGAGACCGGCAAGACGAAAATCGCGCGCTGGACCGCGGTCGACGATTTCGGCGTCCTCATCAATCCGATGATCGTCGAGGGCCAGGTGCATGGCGGCATCGCCCAAGGCATCGGCCAGGCGCTCTTGGAAAACTGCATCTATGACGAGCACGCCCAGCTCGTGACCGGCTCCTACATGGACTACACGATGCCGCGCGCCGACGACCTGCCCTCGTTCAAGGTCGGCACCACCGTGACGAAGTGCCCCTCGAACCCGCTCGGCATCAAAGGTTGCGGCGAAGCGGGCGCCATCGCCGCACCCGTCGCGTTGATCAACGCCATCACCGACGCCGTCGGCTCCGAGGACGTCGCCATGCCCGCGACCGCGCAAACGGTTTGGCAGGCAATTCAAAAAACACACCGACAGCGAAAGGCCGCCGAGTAAGCGGAGGATTATCATGCACAGCTTCACCTATCATCGTCCGGCGAACGTCAAGGCGGCGCAGGCGCTGCTCGCCAAAGCAAAGGACGCGAGGTTGCTCGCGGGCGGCCAGACATTGATCCCGAGCCTCAAGCTTCGCCTGACCGGTTACGAAAACATCGTCGACATGAAAGCGATCAAGGGCCTCGACAAGATCGAGGTGAAGGGAAAGACCCTCGTGATCGGCGCCTTGGCGACGCACGCCTCGGTCGCCACCTCCGCCGCCGTCAAGAAGGCGATCCCGGCGCTCGCGAAGCTCGCCGGTATGATCGGCGATCCGGCGGTGCGCAACGTCGGCACCATCGGCGGCTCGATCGCCAACAACGATCCGGCGGCCGATTATCCCGGCGCGCTGCTCGCGCTCGAGGCCACGGTCATTACCTCCAAGCGCAAGATTCCGGCGGAGAAATTCTTCAAGGGTCTGTTCGAAACCGCGCTCGGCAAGGGTGAGATCGTCCTGCAAGTGAGCTTCCCGATTCCGAAAAAAGCGGGCTACGCGAAGTTTCCCAATCCCGCCTCGCGCTTCGCGCTCGTCGGCGTCTTCGTCGCCGACAACGGCAAAGGCGCGCGCGCCGCGGTCACCGGTGCCGGCGAACAGGGCGTGTTCCGCTCGAAGGAGCTGGAGACGGCGCTGAAAAAAGGCTTCAAACCGGAATCGGTCGCGGGCGTCAAGATCGGCGCGAGCGGCCTCAACTCCGACATCCACGCCGCCGCCGACTATCGCGCGCATCTCATCGGCGTGATGGCGAAGCGCGCGATCGAAGCGGCCGCTTGATCGCACTCCCGCTTTCGCGGCCTTGGCAGTAGACTGGCTTCACGGGCCCTCTGCCGGCCGTGGAGTAAACTTGTGAGCGCGTCGAAATTGCCGCATCCCCTGCCCGCCTCGATCGACGAGACGCTCGCGCTGCTCGGCGACAACAACTATGTCGCCGACCGCGCGCTGGCGACCGTGGTCTTTCTCGCCTTGCGCATGAAGCGTCCGCTCTTCCTCGAAGGCGAGGCGGGCGTCGGCAAGACCGAGATCGCCAAGGTGCTCGCGTCCGCGCTGAAGCGGCGGCTCGTGCGGCTGCAATGCTACGAGGGCCTCGACGTCGCCTCGGCGCTCTATGAATGGAACTACGCGGCGCAAATGATCGCGATCCGCATCGCCGAGGCCGGGGGCGGCGCCGATCGCGAGCGGCTCGCGGCCGACGTTTTTTCCGACAAGTTCCTGGTGAAGCGGCCGCTCCTCGACGCGCTCTCGCCCGATCCCGCCGGGCCGCCGGTCCTCCTCGTCGACGAATTGGATCGCGCCGATGAGGCCTTCGAAGCCTTTCTCCTGGAAGTGCTCGCCGATTTTCAGGTGACGATCCCGGAACTCGGCACCATCCGCGCCGAGGCGCCGCCGATCGTGATCGTCACCTCCAACCGCACGCGCGAGATCCACGACGCGCTGAAGCGCCGCTGTCTCTATCACTGGATCGACTATCCCGCCTTCGCCCGCGAGCTTGCGATTCTGAAAGCGCGCCTGCCGCGCGTCTCCGAGAAGCTCGCGCGCGAGGTGGTCGCCTTCGTGCAGGCGCTGCGCAAGGAGGATTTCTTCAAGTCGCCCGGCGTCGCCGAGACGCTTGACTGGGCCTCGGCGCTTCTAGAGCTGGGCGCGAAGTCGCTCGATGCGGCGCTCGTCGGCGACACGCTCGGCGTGGTGCTGAAATATCAAGACGACATCGGCCGCCTCGACAAGACGAAGATCGAGGCGATGCTCACCGAAAGCCGCGCGCAATTAAAGGCGGCGGAATGAGCGCGGCGCCCGCGGTCGCCGAGAACATCATCGCCTTCGCCCGCGCGCTGCGCGCCGCTGGCCTCAAGCTCGGGCCCGGCTCCGCCGTCGACGCCGTCGAGGCGGTCGAGACCGCCGGCTTTTCCACCCGCGAGGACTTCTACTGGACGCTGCACGCGGTCCTGGTGAAGCGCCACGAGGACGATCCGGTATTCGACAGCGCCTTCCGCCTGTTCTGGCGCCGGCGCGATCCGAACGAGGCGATCCTCTCCGAAATGCTGCCGCTGGCGCCGGCCGCGCCCATCAAAAAGGCGGGCGAGCGGCGCGTGCAGGAAGCGCTGCAACAGACGGACGTAAAATCGATGCCGCGCCCGCAGCGCGAGCAGGATCTGACCTATGACATGCGCGGCACCGCCTCCGATCTCGAAGTGTTCGCCCGCAAGGATTTCGCGCAGATGAGTGCGGCGGAAATCCTGGAAGCCCGCCGCCGCATCGCGCGGCTCGCCTTCGCGCGCGAGGAAATGCCGGCGCGCCGCCTCGTTGCGAACCCGCGCGGCCGCCGCATCGATCTCCGCCGCACCTTGCGCGCGAGCCTGCGCGCCGGCGGCGACCTCATCGACTTGAAGCGCCGCGCCGCCGGCACGCGCCGGCCGCCGCTCGTCGCGCTCCTCGACATATCCGGCTCGATGAGCGACTACTCCCGCGTCGTGCTGCATTTCCTGCACGCGCTCGCCGAGACGCGCGGTCGCGTCTCCACGTTTCTTTTCGGCACGCGGCTCACCAATGTCACGCGGGCGCTGAAGGCGCGCGATCCCGACGCCGCCCTCGCCTCCTGCTCGGCCGCGGCGAAGGACTGGTCCGGCGGCACCTGGATTTCGTCGTCGCTCCGCGCCTTCAACAAGAACTGGTCGCGCCGCGTGCTGGCGCAAGGCGCGACCGTGCTCCTGATCACCGACGGCCTCGAGCGCGAGGACGGGGGCGAGCTCGCGCGCGAGATCGACCGCCTGCACAAGAGCGCCCGCCGCCTGATCTGGCTCAATCCGCTGCTGCGCTACGAGGGCTTCGAACCGCGGGCGCGCGGCATCCGCGCGATGCTGCCGCATGTCGACGACATGCTCCCGGTGCACAATCTCGAAAGTCTCGCGGGACTTTGCTCGGCACTCACGAAGCTGCAATGAATTCTTCGGGATCGACGGCAATCATCGCGCCACCGGCCGTGTCGGTGCGTTGTTCAAATAAGCGATAACGCGCCAATAGGAGGCGGGCAGCCATCGCTGCACGCGATCCATGAAACGGGCGTCGCCGCCGATCAGCACGCGCGGACGGTTTTGCAATAAACCTTCGACAATGACGGCGGCGGCTTGCTCCGGCGTGGTCTTGGCCATTTCAGCGAATCTCTTTGACGCTTTCGCCCGGCGCTCGTCGTCGACGGCCTTGACCGCGCGCGCATTGCGCAAAATGTTGGTCGCGACGCCCCCGGGATGAACGCACGTCACGCGCACGTTCGTGGCCGCAAGCTCGTGCCGTAGCGATTCGGTGAAACCACGCACGGCAAACTTCGAGGCCGAGTAGGCCGTTTGTCCGACCGGTGCAATCAACCCGAATACGCTGGATATATTGACGATGTGAGCCGCGGGCTGCGCTTGCAAGTGCGGCAGAAAATGATGCGTGCCGCGCACCACACCCCAAAAGTTGACCGACATCACCCACTCGAATTCGGCCAAGGTCATTTCCTCGAACCAACCCTGCAGTGCCACGCCGGCGTTGTTGATCAACACATTGAGACGGGGATGCTGGCGGATCGCCGCCTCCGCGAAGCGGCTGATCTCGTCATCCTGCGCGACATCGGCGCGATGCACGCTGATATTCACCTGATGGGTCTGCCGGAGCTCGTTGGCAAGCGCCGTCAGCTGAGGCTCATCGATATCGGCAAGCGCGAGATCGGCGCCGCGCGCCGCCAACTCGAAGGCGAGCGCGCGGCCGATGCCGCTCGCGGCACCCGTCAAAGCGACGGCCGCGCCCTTGATGGCCGTCATGAGCCTAGGTCCCGACTTTTTTCAAGGGATCAGTGAGCGGCACCGTCATCTCGCTGCCGCGGCCGAAATTCGCGGTCTTGCCGTCGGTGGATTCCTGCAGCGCCCGCTGCTGGCCGAGCGCAAGGATGCGGGGAATCTCGCCGTCGCCGAGCGGCGGCCGCATTTTTTTGCGCGCGAGCGCGCGTTCGATATAGGGCGCGAGCGCGGCATTCTTTTTTGCCTCGCGCGCGGCGTGGCGCGCCTTGAACTCCGGCATGACGGAGGCGGCGAAGAGCTCGAGCGAGGCGCAAATATGCGCGTGTTCGTTCTTGCCGCCCTGCTGCAAGAAGACCACCTGATCGACGCCCGCCGCTTCGAAGCGGCGCATGTTCTCGGCGATCTGCGCCGGCGTACCGATGCCGCCGGCGCCCTGCGATACCGGCAGCGCGTCGCGCGCTTTCTCGAAATTCGCCCAGATGCTGGTGCGGCCCGGCACGTGCTCGCCGAAAATATAGTGGTGGCCGAGCGCGTAGCCGAAGAAGCGAAACCCGTCCAAGCCGCGGCGCCGCGCTTTCTCCGCATCGGCGTGGCAGGAGAAACCGGCCACCATGACGATATTGGCGTTGACGGTGTGGCCGATCGGCACGCAGTCATCCGACTTGATGATGTCGTAATACTCCGCCGCCCACTTCATCGCCTCGTTCTGGTCGATGAAAGCGAAGGTGAGCGCGCCGACGCCGTGCCGCGCCGCCTGGTGGATGGTCTCGCGGCGGGAGCAGGCGAGCCAGATCGGCGGGTGCGGCTTCTGCACCGATTTCGGCACCACGTTGCGGCAGGGCATGGAGAAGTATTTGCCCTGATATCCCGGGTAGGGGTCCATCACCAACATATTGGCGGCCTCGGTCGTTGCCTCCAGCCACATCGGGTGCCGCTGTTCGGGGTCGATGCCGAAACCGCCCATCTCGGCGGCCGAGGCGCCCTGGCCGGTGCCCCATTCGACGCGGCCGGCGGAAACGAGATCGAGCGTCGCGATGCGCTCGGCGACGCGCGCCGGATGATTGTAGCCGGGCGGCATCAGCACGATGCCGTGGCCGAGCCGAATGCGCTTGGTCCGCTGCGAGCAGGCGGCGAGAAACACTTCCGGCGCCGAAGAGTGCGAATATTCCTCGAGGAAGTGATGCTCGACCTCCCAGGCAAAATCGATGCCCAGACGGTCCGCGAGCTCCACCTGATCGAGCGCTTCCTGAAACAGCTTAAGCTCGGCGCCCTCCGCCCATGGCCGCGGTAATTGATGCTCGTAGAAAATTCCGAATCTCACGCGACCCTCCCGCTCCGCTTCCCCGCCCCCGCCATTTGATTGGGGTTTGGCGGCTGCGTCAAATTTCGGCCGTGCTAGTCTCTTAGTCCAACGCTAGTCGAGAGGTGCGCTTTGAACCAGCCCGTGCAGGCCGCAGAGGCACAGCCCCTCTTCAACCCGCTGTCGCCGGATTTCATTCGCGATCCTTATCCGTATTACCACCGCCTGCGCACAACTGATCCGGTATACCGCATGCCGCATGGATTCTTGTTGGCGAGCCGTCACGCCGACATCCAGTTCGTCCTGCGCGAAAAGAGCTTCGGCAAGGATTTCGCCGGCCGCATGACGCGGCGCTTCGGTGCGCAGGTGCTCGAGGAGCCGGTCTACCGCAGCATGCGTTACTGGATGCTGCAGCTGGACCCGCCCGATCACACGCGGCTCCGCGGCCTCGTCGTGAAAGCGTTCACGGCCCGCCGCGTCGAGGATATGCGTCCGCGCATTCAAGCGATCGTCGATCGCGTGCTCGATCGCATGGAAGCTGCGCGGCATGTGGATCTGATCGCCGATTTCGCGTTCCCGCTGCCGGTGACCGTGATCCGCGACATGCTGGGCATTCCGCCGGAAGACCACGCCATCTTGTTCGCGAGCGCGCGCACCGGCGGACGGCTGCTCGATCCCGTCCCCCTGAGCCGCGCTGAGATCGACGAGGCGAATGCCAGGACCGTGGAAGTGGAAGCGTATTTCCGCGACCTGTTCGAACGGCGCCGGCGCGCGCCGGGCGACGATCTCACCTCGCAGCTGGTGCAGGCGGAGCAGGAGGGCAGCAAACTGTCGAACGAGGAACTAACCGCCAACATCATTCTATTGTTCGGTGCCGGCCATGAAACGACGGTGAACCTGATCGGCAACGGTTTATTGGCGCTCTATCGCAATCCCGACCAGCTGCGGCTGTTACGGAACGATCCCTCGCTGATCGCCAACGCCATCGAGGAATTCCTGCGCTTCGATTCCTCGGTGCAGCTCACCGGACGCACGGCGCTTAAGGCGGTCACGGTTGGAGGCGTCGATGTGGCCGAGGGCAATACGGTTTTGTGCCTGCTCGGCTCTGCCAACCGCGATCCCGCGGTCTATTCCGATCCCGACCGTCTCGACATCACCCGCCAGAGCATCCGCCCGCTGTCTTTCGGCGGCGGCATCCATTTTTGCCTCGGCGCCCAGCTCGCCCGCATCGAAGCCGAGATCGCCATTGCCACGCTCTTGCGCCGCTTTCCGAACTTGGCGCTCGACGATCCCGAGCATCCGGATTGGCGCCCGACATTTGTATTGCGCGGCCTGAATAGGCTGCCGGCGAGCTGGTAGTTTGACCGTCCGTTTCGCTTTAGGCCACGCGATCATGTTGATGAATTGACGTCCTAGCTCTTCACCGGCTCCTGCTCGAACACCACCGGCACCGCCGGCCGCTCGTTGACGTGCAGCTGAAAGACGTCCGGCCGCGCGTAGTGGCCGGTGGCGTCGAAATCGTATTTGCCGCGCGTGATCTCCCCCATATCGAGATCGGCGACCAGAATCTGGCTCTGGTTGAACACGGGTCCGGCGAGAACTTTGCCGAGCGGGTTGATGATGCAGCTGCCGCCGCGCATCAACACCGTATCGCGATCGTTCCCCTGCACCGCGTCGTAATCGTCGGGGCAGTCGCCGCGCAGCAGAAACTGGCAGGCCGAAAGCACGAAGCAGCGCCCTTCGAGCGCGATGTGCTGCATGGTCGCGAGCCACGTGTCGCGATCGTCCGCTGTCGGCGCGCAATAGAGTTGGATGCCCTTCGCGTACATCGCCGTGCGCAGGAGTGGCATGTAATTTTCCCAGCAGATGACCGAGCCGAGCTTGCCGAGCGGTGTGTCGAACACCGGCAGCGTCGAGCCGTCGCCATAGCCCCACACCAGCCGCTCCGAGGCGGTCGGCATGAGCTTGCGGTGCTTGCCGAGGAATTTTCCCTGCGGCGAGAAGAACAGCACCGTGCAATAGAGCGTGCCGCCGTCGCGCTCGATCACCCCGATGACGAGATGCACGCCATGGTCGCCTGCGACTTCGCCCAGAAACTTCACCGCCGGTCCCGGCACGTCAACCGCGCTGTCGAAATAGCGGCGAAAATCCTCGCGCCCCGCCGGCGTGCGGCTGCCGATCACCGCCCCGAAATTGAGCCCCTTGGGATAGGCCGAGACGAACGCCTCGGGAAACACCACGAGCTCGGCGCCCTCGCCTTTGGCGTCCTTGACGAGCCGCGCCGCCTTTTCGAGCGTCGCTTCGCGGTTGAAAACGACGGCGGAATTCTGCACGACCGCGGCACGGACCGATTTCATGGCGGCTCCCCTGCTCTACATTCGAATTGAAGAACAAGCCGCCTTGCCGCACAATGCCTAAATGCTCGACCAGGCCAAGCCCACCCTCCGCTCCGCCTATTTCAGCGAGGAGCACGAAATGCTGCGCGCGCAGCTGCGCCGTTTCGTGGAGGAAGAGATCAAGCCGCACGCGCTCGCCTGGGAGGAGCAAGGTTTCACGCCGCGCGAGATGCTGCGCAAGATGGGCGAACTCGGCTTTCTCGGCATCCGCTATCCGGCCGAATATGGCGGCGCCGAAATGAACACGCTCGGCTCCGTGGTGCTGGCGGAGGAGCTCGGCCGCTCGACCTTCTCCGGTGTCGCCATCACCGTGCTCGTGCACACCGACATGGCCTCGGTCCACATCTTCAACGCCGGCTCGCAGGCGCAAAAAGACCGCTTCATGCCCGACATCGTCTCCGGCAAGAAGATCGTCGCGGTCGCCGTCACCGAGCCGGGCGCCGGCTCCGACGTGAAGGGCATCCGCACCACCGCGCGGCGCGACGGCGATCACTATGTGCTGAACGGCACGAAGATGTTCATCACCAACGGCGTGCACGCCGATTTGTATTGCGTCGCCGCCAAGACCGATTCCGGCGCGAGACCCTCGCAAAGCGTGTCGATGATTCTCGTCGAGAAGGGCACGCCCGGCTTTCGCGTCAGCCGCGCGCTCGACAAGCACGGCTGGCGCTCCTCCGACACCGCCGAGCTCGTCTTCGAGGATTGCCGCGTGCCGGCCGAAAACATCCTCGGCGAGGAAGGCCGCGGCTTTTATTCGATCATGAAGAATTTCCAGAACGAGCGCACGATGATCGCCGCCATGGCGATCGGCGAGGCGGAGGCCGCGCTCGAAATCACCCTCGATTGGGTGCGCGACCGCAAGGCCTTCGGCGCGCCGCTATGGGACAAGCAGGCGATCCGATCACGGCTCGCCATGCTCGCCTCGAAGGTGGAGGCCGGCCGCCAGCTCGTGCATCACGCCGCCTGGCTCGATGCCCATGGCTTCGACGCGGTGAAGGAAGTCTCGATGGCGAAAGCCTACTGCGGCGAGCTCGTCAACGAGGTGATGTATGCCTGCGTGCAGTTCCACGGCGGCATGGGCTTCATGCGCGAGTGCGCCATCGAGCGCATGAGCCGCGACGCCCGCGTGCAGTCGATCGGCGGCGGCGCCACCGAAGTGATGCTCGAAGAGGTCGCAAAACGCATCGCGCGCTAGAGGTGAGCTTTTCCGTCATGCCCGGCCTCGTGCCGGGCATCCACGTCTTTGCCAAAGTAAGGCGTGGATGGCCGGGACAAGCCCGGCCATGACAAATGACAAAGATGTCAATATTTGAGGCCGAGCTGCACGAAGACGCCGTAGCGGTTGGTTCGGAATTTTTCCACTTGCGCCGAAGCGCCGCCGAATACCGACTCATCGAAATGCGCCATGCCGTGCGGTGCGTCCATGCGCCAGTAGCGGCCGCCGACGCCGAGGCTGAGATACTCGTTGTAATAATAGGACAGCACGCTTTCGAACTGCATGCCGGTGCCGTGGGCGGTCTCGGGCGTGGGACCGCTGAAGTCGATGCCGAGGCGAAGCCAGTGGATGTCCGCCGCCGCCAGCTTCACGTAAGGCAGATACGCCGCGTCGCCGCTGAGTTTGAGGTTGGGCATGAGCGTCACTTCGCCCGCGACACCGACGCGCGCCGAATACCATTGGTTCTCTTGCGTCAACGCCAGAACGGAATTCGGAATGCTAGGCACGCAAATACCGGGATTGGTCGCGGTTTGCACGCAACCGTAAGCGTTCATTTTCTCGCGGTAGAAGTGATAGCCGACGAAGCCGCCGAGCTTCGCCGCCGGCGTGTCCCAGAGATAGTAGCCGAGATCGAGGCTCGCATAGCTGAGGCGGCCCGTCTTGGCGGCGCTATTCGTGGAGGAATAGGGCGCGGTGACCGGCGGAAAATCCTCGTCCTGCAAATTGTTGCCGTGGAGCATGCCGACGCCGAAATAGCTTTTCACGAACACGTTGGCGCTGGTGATGTTAAAATAGCCCTCGTAGCTGCGGCCGGTCTCGCCGGTCCAGGTGAGCCGCGACACTTGCAGCGCGCCGGAGGAGTCATAAAGCGTCTTTTGCGCTTTGCCGGAGGAGTACCAAAAGCGGGTGCCGAATTCGAATTCGAGCGGCCCGGCCTGCGGATTCTCCGCGCCGTAGGGCGCCGGATACGGCGTTTGCGCCATCAGCGCCGCCGGATAAAGAAGCACGAGCATTGCGACCGCAATGCCGGCGGCAAGTCGCGAAATACGTTCCACGTTCGACCCCAGGCGAGAAAACCAACCCTCGCGTCAGGAGGAACGATGGCCCTCAGAAATTAAGATTTCGCAAACCATAAAAACTCACCAATTCCGGCCTTCTGCCTTCGCCGCGGCGCGCGGCGCTTTCTTTCCGGCCGAATCACCGGCGATTTTCCCGAACACCGCGCCCGCCGTCAGCCCGGTGCCGCCGGGGTAATTAAAGTAGAAGAGCCCGCCGACAAGTTCCCCGGCAGCATAAAGTCCCGCGATCGGCCGCCCGTCGGAATCGATGACGCGCCCTTCGCAGTCGATCTTGAGCCCGCCGAAGGTAAAGGTGACGCCGCAGGTGACGGCGTAAGCCTCGAACGGCGGCTCCTCGATCGTATTCGCCCAATTCGATTTCGGGATCGCAAGCCCCGCGGTCGAGCGCCCGTCCTTGACGTTAGGATCGAACGCCACGTCGCGCCGCACGGCGGCATTATAGGCTTTGATCGTCGCCAGCGCCTGCGCGGCGTTCACGTCGTCGAGCTTTTGCACCAAATCCTCGAGCGTGTCGGCGCGCACTTTCGTCACCCGCTTGATGCGGTACTCGTCGCGCAGTAGATGCAGCACTTTCTTGTCGAAGACCTGCCAAGCGAACTGGCCCGGCTGCGCCAGGATCACGCGGCCGTATTTGGCGTAGGTGTAGTTGCGAAAATCCGCGCCCTCGTCGACGAAGCGCTCGCCCTGGGCGTTGAGCAAAATGCCGAACGGATAGGAGTGCTTCTGAAAACCGTCGCCGACCGCGAGATCGCCGAACTCCGGCGCGTTGCGGTCCCAACCGACCGCGTGGCAGCCCGACCAGTTGCCGTAGGGCATGGCGCCGATGTCGAGCGCCATCTGGATGCCGTCGCCGGTGTTGAAGCGGGTGCCGCGCACCTTGGCGAGATCCCAGCCGGGGCCGAGATAGCGCGTGCGCCATTCGCTGTTTGCCTGAAAACCGCCGGCCGCGAGGACCACGCTTCCAGCGGCGACGTCCGCGCTGCGGCCGCGGTGGCGGACGCGCACGCCCAGAATCCCATCATCGCCGGAGATCAGCGACAGCGCGCGGGCTTCATAGGCGATAGTGATTCCTTTTTTCTTCGCGGCCGCGGTCAACCCGTCGATGAGGCCGGGCCCACCGCCCCAGGCCTCCACCGTCAGCCCGCCCCAGAATTTGAATTTGCCGCCGACCTTGAAGGCTTGCCGGCCGAAAATCGGCGCGAAGCGGATTCCGCTCAACCGCATCCACCGCATCGTCTCCTTGCTCTTCTTCACCAACAGCTCGCAAAGATCGGGGTCGGTGCGGTATTCGGTGACGCGGCCCATGTCATCGAAGAATTTTTCTTCCGGATAGCTGCCGAAATCGCTGCCGGCGATTTCTTCCGCCGTGAGATCCGGCATCAGCGCTTTGAGGTCGTCGACGCCGTCATAGACGCAGCGGAAGGCGCCCGCCGTGAAGCGGCTATTGCCGCCCGATTCCTCCTCCGGCGCGCGCTCCAGCACCAACACCGAGGCGCCGTGCTCGGCGGCCGCGAGCGCCGCGCAAAGGGCGGCGTTGCCGCCGCCGATTACGATCACGTCGCTCGAAGAAGGAAGCACTTGGTTTTTCCCGGCCCTCACTCGACGCTGATATGCGCGTCTTTCGCGAGCTTGATCCACTTCGCCGTTTCGCTTTTGATGAAGGCCGCGAATTCGGCCGGCGTCTCGCCGCCGGGATTGGCGCCGATGTCGGAGAGCCGCGTCGCGATTTCCGGCGGTTTCAAAATCTCGCTGAGCTCCTTGTAAAGCCGCTCGCGAACGGCCGCGGGCGTCCCCTTCGGCACCAGGAGGCCATACCAAGTCGTCACGTCATAGCCCGTGAGCCCCGCCTCGGCGAGCGTCGGAAGATCGGGAAAGAGCGGCGAGCGCTTGGCGGTGCTGACGGCGAGCGCGCGCACGCCTCCCGCCTTGATGTGCGGGCTCGCCGAGCCGCTCGTCTCGACCGCCATTTCGATGTGGCCGGCGATGAGATCCGCCATCATCGGCGCGCCGCCCTTATAGGGCACGTGCACCATCTTGAGATTGGCCATCGCCGACAACAGCTCCCCCGACATGTGCTCGGTCGAGCCGATGCCGGCCGAGCCGTAATTCACCTTGCCGGGATTGGCGCGGATATAGGCGAGGAGCTCGCCGATCGTTTTCGCCGGCATGCTGGGGTGCACGATCACGATGTTCGGCACGTAGGCGATGACGGTGATCGGCTCGAAGTCCTGCTCGAAATCGTAGGGCAGCGTTTTGTAAATGCCGGGCGCCATGGTGTGGGCGATGGTGGCCATGAAAATCGTGTAGCCGTCGGGCGTGGCCTTGGCGGCTTGGTTGGCGCCGAGCGTGCCGCCGGCGCCGCCGAGATTTTCGACGATGACGGATTGACCGAGCCGCGCGGAGAGCGGCTGCGAGACGATGCGCGCGACGATATCGGTGGTGCCGCCGGCGGCGAACGGCACCACGATCGTGATCGGGCGTGCCGGCCAGTCTTCCGCCACCGCCGAGCGCGAAAGCGCGAGCGCGGCGAGACCGAGACAAAATGCGATCGCAACGGCTTTGAACCGGCCCATGGCGTGTCCTCCCACTATTGTTAGGTCGATCTTACGGGCTCTGATCAAGCCAGCGCAATTCGCGGAAATCGCGGCTGGCTCACGGTTTTGCAAGCGCGGCCATAGCCTGTTCGGCGGCGGTAACACCCGCCTCATAGGCCCCATGCGCGGTGGTGAAGTGTTCCGGCGAGCACGCCTCGCCCGCGAAGAACAGGCGAGCGTCGATCGGTTCGGCCAATTGGACTCGCGCCGCCTCACGACCCGGCAAGGCATAAGAATAGGAACCGCGCGCGAACGGATCGCGCGCCCAGGCGGAGGCGGCAAGCGTCTTCAGCTTCGGCTTGAGATCATTGCCGACGAGGCTCGCCAACTCGTCGATGGCGAAAGCGCCGAGCGCGCCCTCGCCCGCGTCTTCGAGTTCGCGCGCGAGCTTGCCGCCGAAATAGCACTCGATCAGCGGCCGCCCGAACGGCCGAATGTGATAGTTGGCGGCGCCCGAAGGGTGGAGCTTGCCGAAGAGGCGCGACTCGGCCGGAAACCGCTCAGCGTCGGCGAGCGCCAGAAACGCCTTGTCGGCGAGCCCCAGCGGCAATCCGGTCGCGGCCGCAAGCTTGCCGGGAAGCGCCGGCGCGAAGCGGATCAATTCTTCCGCGATCAATTGCGAAGGCACCGTGACGATCGCGGCGCGCGCCGTCAGAACGCCGCTCACCGTCTCGATCCGCAGCCGCCGTCCTCCGTGATCGATCAATTTCACCACGCAATCGAGCACGAGCGGCAATCCGCGCGCGTGCGCGGAAATAGTGGCGCCATAGCCTTCGCTCACGCGCCAGTTCACGTCGGAATCGTCATAGGCCGCGTAATCGCCAATCGACGCCTGATCGAGTTCGACACCGTTGACGTAGGTGCTGATGGCTTGCAGCATCGAATTCCATTTGCCGCCCGGCTCGAGAAAATCGGCGAGCGGCCGATCGCGCTCCGCTTCGCTCGCCGCGTCGAGCCGCTCATAGAACGCCGCCATCGCCGCCCGAAACTCGCGCTGCCCGGCGGCGGAAAATCCGTATTCGAGCGCGGGCTTCCCCCAGGGCGGCGGCGTGCGGTCCACCGTGAGTCCTTCCGCTTCCGCGATATTCGTCCACGAATTGCGGTCGGCCGAATGCAACCAGCCGCAGCCCAGATCCAGCGGAAATCCGCCCGCCGCCGCCGTCCACGCGCGGCCGCCGACGCGCGCGCGCGCCTCCAGCACGATGAGCGTCAAATTCGCGGATTGCAGCCGCCGGCCGGCAGCGACACCGGCGGCGCCGGCGCCGATCACGACCACATCGACTTCGGATGGGAGCTGCATTGCTCTGTTTGTACCTTGGAACGAATTGCTCCGCCCGGGCATTAGATCGCCGTTAACGAGGAAGGAATAGACTGATCGAGGGTGCATTGCTCGGTGCGGGCAATGGGGACGAAACGTCATGTTGAAAGAGTTTGTCGCGCGCGTCGCCCTCGTTCTGTTCATCATCGGTATGACTTCGGAAGCCGCGCACGAAGGCAAAAATCCCGGCACCGCCAAGCAGCGCGATCAGGCCAGCCGTTAAACTCCGCCGGCATTCCCAGGGAACCATTAGTCTCCGCGCGCGTTCACTCTCTGAACGCGTTGTGAATCATAAGAACCCAAGGAGTGTGTGATGAAGAAAATTGCCCTTCCGTTCGTTGCTTTAGGTCTACTCGTTACCCCGGCATTCATGGGGGCGTCGGTCATTGGCAGTTCCGTTCAGGCCGAGGAAATTCGAATCGGCATACCAGGCGTACGAGTGGAGGATCGCGATGATCGCGACCATCGCCGTTGGCGCCGCGATCACGATAACGACCGCGAAGTGATCGTGATCAAGAAAAAGCACCGCGACCGCGACGACGATTGAGAAATCGATGCCTGAAATTAAAAACCCCCGGCCTTTATGGCCGGGGTTTTCGTTATTGCAATGTCGTGCATAATCGACGTCTAAAATGCTCTAAAGCGAGCAGCCATCGCTCTCGAACCCATAATCGTATGCCCGGTTTGCGCCAAGTGCGGCGGCGCTACGCGATTGCTCTTCCTTTTCTCTATTGCACCGCACGCGTTCGCTTGCGAGAAGCACGCGCATGATCGTGCTCGACGACATTTCGCTGCGCATCGCCGGTAAGCTCTTGCTCGACCACGCCTCCGTCGCCATCCCCGACGGAGCGCGTGTCGGCATGGTCGGGCGTAACGGTGCGGGCAAGACCACGCTCTTCCGCGCGATCCTGGGCGAGGTCGAGATCGAAACCGGCTCGATCAATATGCCTTCTCGCGCGCGCATCGGCTGCGTGGCGCAGGAAGCGCCCGCCGGCCCAGAAATCGCTGCTGCAAATGGTGCTCGCCGCCGATACCGAGCGCGCGAAACTGATGATCGAGCGCGAGACCGCGGCCGATCCGATGCGGATCGCCGAGGTCGAGAACCGGCTGGTCGAGATCGACGCCCATTCCGCGCCGTCGCGCGCCGCCAAGATTCTCGCCGGCCTCGGTTTCGACGAAGCGGCGCAAGCGCGGCCCACGGCGGAATTTTCCGGCGGCTGGCGGATGCGGGTGGCGCTCGCGGCGCTCCTGTTTTCCGAGCCGGATTTGCTCTTGCTCGACGAGCCGACGAATTATCTCGATCTCGAAGGCGCCTTGTGGTTTCAGGATTATCTCGCGCGCTATCCGCACACCGTCGTTCTCATCAGCCACGATCGCGACCTGCTCGATTCCTCGGTCTCCTTCATCCTGCATTTCGATCAGAAGAAGCTGAAACTCTATCGCGGCGGCTTCTCGCAATTCGATCGCCAGCGGCGCGAGCAACTCGTCGTCGAGCAAAAGGCGCGCAAGCGCCAGGAGGCCGAGCGCGCGCATATCACCGCCTTCGTCGAGCGCTTCCGCGCCACCGCCTCGAAAGCCCGCCAGGCGCAATCGCGCATCAAGGCGCTCGCCCGCATGGAGCCGCTGGCGGCGCAGGTGGAAGACGCGCCGGCCGCGATCTCGATCCGCGCGCCGGAAAAATTGCTCTCCCCGCCGATCATCGTGCTCGACGAGGTTTCCGTCGGTTACGAGCCCGGCAAGCCGATCCTGCGCCATCTGGATCTCCGCATCGACGAGGACGACCGCATCGCGCTGCTCGGCCCGAACGGCAACGGCAAATCCACCTTCGCCAAATTGCTGGCCGACCGCTTGCCGCCGCAATCGGGAAAGGTGGTGCGCGCTTCCAAATTGCGGATCGCCTATCTCGCGCAGCACCAGCTCGACGAGTTGCACGCGGACGAATCGCCCGCCGAGCACGTGCGCCGCCTGATGCCGGGCGCGCCGGAAGCGAAAGTGCGCTCGCGCGCCGCCGAAATGGGTTTTTCCGCCGCCGCCGCCGACACCAAGGTCGAACAGCTTTCCGGCGGCGAAAAGGCGCGACTTCTGCTCGGGCTCGCGGCCTTTCACGGGCCGCATTTGCTCATTCTCGACGAGCCCACGAACCATCTCGATATCGAAGCGCGCGCGGCGCTGATTTCCGCCGTCAACGATTTTTCCGGCGCCGTCGTGCTGGTGAGCCACGATCGGCATCTGTTGGATGCCTGCGCCGACCGTCTGTGGCTCGTCGCCGACGGAACGGTCGCGCCCTATGACGGCGACCTCGATCAATATCGAAGGCTCGTGCTCGGAGCCTCGGGCGCGAATAAGCTGAACGGCCAAGGAAGAGAAAAGGCGAAAGGCAAGCGCACGAACGGCCACGCCCGCAGCGATGAAGCGCGCTCCGAATTGAAAGCCTTGAAGCGGCGGATCAAGGAGCTTGAGGTGGAGGTCACGAAGTTCGAGCGCGAGATCGAAAAGATCGACGCCCGACTCGCCGACACGACCCTGCACGCCAAAAATCCGTCGGAAGCGGCCTCGCTCGCCAAAACCCGGGCGGGGACCGCGATTGCGCTGGCAAAAGTCGAGGAGGAATGGCTCGCCGTCAGTGCGCGCGCCGAATCGTATGCGTAAGATCGTCGATGGCGCCGCCGGCTACGGCTTGACATAAATCAAGGCGACCCGATCGTTTTTCTTCGAAAATTGGATTGGATTGGCAAGGGCAATCAAATGCAGCCGCTCAAAGATATTATGCTCGCGCTCGATAGCTACCCGACGCCGACGAAAAAGAAATTGATCGAGAGCGCCGTTGCCCTCGCGAAAAAATTGAACGCGCACATTTCCGCGCTTGGCTTTGAGGTCGACTTCAAGGTCAAAACGTCGTCGATCGTTCACGCCCTTGGAATTGATCGCGGCGTGCAGGAAATGTTGGCGGCCGAAAGAAAAAAAAGTCTTTCCAACGCCAAGGATCTGCTGCGGGCTTTCGAAGGCGCCGCGAAAAAAGCCGGCGTGCATTCCAGCGCCATCTTGGAAACCGCAGCGCAGTTCGAAGTGCCGAATATCGCGATCGAACACGCCCGCTTGCGGGATTTTACCATCGTTGCGACCGACAATGAGGCGCTTGCGGATGCCACCGCCGAGGACCTTCTATTCAAGTCGGGGAGGCCGATCTTGATTCCGCCGCGGGACCTCAAGAGCGGCGCGGCACTTTCGTTGGATAGCGTCGCGGTGGCTTGGGATTCAAGTCGCGCGGCGGCCCGGGCCGTTGCCGACGCTTTGCCCCTGCTGCAACGGGCGAAGCAGGTGCGCGTTTTTACCGTGCTGAACGAAAAGGAACTTCCGGCGCGCCGCCGCAGCGCCGAGTTGAAAGCGCATCTCGCCCGCCACGGCATCGAAGCCAAGATGGAAAATATCGCCGCTCCCAAAAAGGCCATCGGAGCGGCCGTTCGGGCCTATGTGGAAAAAAACCGTGTCGGGCTGCTGGTGATGGGCGGCTATGGCCATTCGCGCTTCAAGGAATTCATCCTCGGAGGGGTTACCAAAAGCGTGCTCGAGAAACCCTACCAGTGGACATTTCTTTCGCATTGAAGAATACGCACTCGATGTCAGAGAAGAGTCGGCGCGATGCGTGAGCTGCCGGCGAAATTGCGGCGCCGGCTGGGCTTGCCCCTGCTCGTGCTCTACGGCACCGGCATCACCATAGGCGCCGGCATCTACGTGCTGATCGGCGCGGTCGCCGGTCATGCCGGCGTTTACGCTCCCTGGTCGTTCGTGCTCGCCGGCATGGTGATGGCGCTGACCGTCGCCTCCTACGCCGAGCTATCGACGCGCTATCCGGTCAGCGCCGGCGAGGCGGCCTACGTCAGGGCCGCCTTCCAATCGCGGCTGCTCTCCACGCTGACGGGCCTGGCGACGATCCTGATCGGGGTGGTGTCTTCGGCCGCCGTCACGCTCGGATCGGCCGGCTACATCGAGCAATTTGTCGATCTGCCGCGGAGCCTCATCGTGGTGATCGTCGTCGTGGCGCTGGGCGCCGTGGCGGCGTGGGGCATTCTGAAATCGGTGCTGCTGGCGAGCGTGTTCACGCTGATCGAGGTTGGCGGGTTATTGGCCATCATCGTCGCCGGCGTTTATGTCGACCTGCCGGTCACGCTGGCGCCGCCGCCCTTCGAAGCCGGCACGCTGTCCGGCATCGCCTTCGCGAGCCTGCTCGCCTTCTTCGCCTTCATCGGCTTCGAGGATCTGGCCAATGTGGTCGAGGAGGCCAAGGCCCCGCACCGGGACATCCCCCGCGCCATGGTGTTGACGCTGCTCATCTCGACGATCCTCTATGTCGCCATTGCCGCGATCGCGGTCAGTGCCGTGCCCGTTGAACGACTCGCGTCGTCGCCGGCGCCGCTCAGCCTTGTCTTCCGCGCCGTGGCCGGCATCAGCCCGGCGACCATCAGTGCTATCGCCATCGTCGCCACGCTGAACACGATTCTGGCGCAGATGACCATGGCGGCGCGGGTGATCTACGGCATGGCGAAGCTGGGCGATCTGCCCGGCATTGCCGGCCGCGTGCATCCATGGACGGCGACGCCGCTGTTCGCGACGGCGCTCATCGTGGCGTCGGTGATCGTGCTGGCGCTGACCGTGTCGTTGGAGCGGTTGGCGGAGAGCACGTCGCTGGCGACGCTCGTCGTCTTCGCGCTGGTGAATTTGGCGCTGCTGCGGCTTCGCCAACGGCGTGTGCCGGCGCAGGGGCCGCATGTCAGCGTTCCGCTCTGGGTTCCTGTGGCGGGATTCGCGACCTGCCTCGCCATGATCGCGAGCGCGTTCTTGGGCTGAGCGCTATCCGTTGCAGCCAACCGCAATGAGATCGCCGAAATAACATTTCGCAGCCGCGAACAGCGCGCCATCGCCGCCTCGGTGAAGCCCGTCACGCAAACAGGCGTCGGCCCTCGTTAGAGGTTCCACGCATCCCGGCAGAGTGATAGCGTTCACAGCGATATTAAGTCAGAGTGCTAGCGGCCGACTGATTACTTTGAGACGTAATACAGGAGAAACCAAATGCGATGGGGATGGGCATACGCACTCGCATTGCTCGTAACGTTATTTTTCTTGGGCGTCGGAGATTTTCTCCAGCGGGAAGTTGCTGCTAAAGCAAACAGCCCGGCACACTTGGCGTGCAATGATTGGTGTTATGCCCACAACAATTGTGGAGGATCATCGGGTCCGTCTGCTGCTTGCATAGCGTGTTTTACGCAGTGTTGTGTTTATCATACCGGTAGCAAAACTTGTGGTTTACCGGCGCGTGTATCTAACCCCGAGCGAGAGATTAGGACGCCGACTAAAGAAAGACCAATCGAGCCGACCAAGCCTGGCTCAGGACAGACGATCAAACCGAACCCAGGACTACACAAGGAGAAGATCGAGGATAAATCCAAGAAGTAATAAACCGCCGTTGCAGGCGCGTCGTCTTCGCCTTAGCGATGATCGCGAATCGTGTAGTTGTCCGATTTTCCTTTGTCGATGCCGTTGAGATTCACATCGGGAGGTTTCGTCGCTTTCGTCGATTGACCGTTGACCGAGACGCCGCCTTCCCCCTTATGGCCAGGCCCCTTTACATCGTCATTGCGATGATCGCGCACCGTGCCGGCCGTGGCGATGTCGGTTGCGGCCAGCAGCAGTGCGGCCACCATCATCGCGGCAAAACCGCTGAGCTTTGTGAGCCTTGATGGGTTTGGCATGCATCGCTCCCTGGTTTGATGGTGCGGCGTTTTCTGCAGCCTCGTCCTTCTGCCCCCCGTTTGCAACGGCTTTCAGAAGCTTGCCCCGTCCTCGGCGGCGCCACACCGGCTCCGATTGGGCGTATTCGAATCAATCGCCGCCATAGGGATTGTCGACGGCTATTCGCCAGCTTCCGTCCGGCTGGCGGCGCAACACATCGGCGAAGCGCGAAGCGCGCTCGAACGATGTGCCGTCGCCGCGCTGGCCGGAGAGCGTAAACGTCCCGAGGACCAGCACCAGATCGTCGGAGCGAGTGAAGGTGTCCGGTTTGATGGTCATGCGGCCGCGGAGAGCGATGACGTGCTGCAGGGCGGCGCGCAACTCCGCCGGACTGTTCGTGACGCGGCCGGGCTTGATGACGAAGACCGCCTTGGGGTCGTAGAGCGACAGCATGGCCTCGAGATCGCCGGCGTTGTAGGCCTCGCTGAGGGCCGGGTGCAGGTCTTCGGGTCGCGTCACCATCGCAGCGAACTTAGCACGCGTGTCGGAACTGGAGGTAGATGCAGCTTCGTCCTTCTTTTCGCCGGATGTAACGATTTTCAGAAGCGGCGGCGCGCACCAAAACGCGCGCCGGGGCGGCGCTGGCTTTGGCAAAAGTCGAGGAGGAATGGCTGAGCGCCGTTGCGCGCGCCGATGAATGACCGCCCTACTAGGAAATCACTTCTGCGCATACCACTTCGCAAGGGCAGGATCGCGCTGGACGATGTCTCTTAAATTCAATTGCAAGATCATCAATCTAATCGTGTTTGAAATTGTGGTTATGTACGTTTCTAAAATTTCCAAATTCTCGGCGTCCTTGGGCGTTCCGTTCATTCCACGAAGATGAAATTTCCCCGGCGTGCCTCCGAACAAATCCATCACCTCAGGATATTTTGCATGCACGTAATTGGAAAATATCCGGTAGACGTTCCGCAGCAACTTCAAGGTATCAACATTGCGATATTTTTCTCCTTGACCCATTTGCTCAATTACTCGATCAAGGTCCGCCGCGATAGTTTCATGGACAAGGTGCTGAGGCACCTGTGCGCGTCTTATTTCGGCAGCATCTCCTCTCTCATAGTCATCGAAGAATTCTTGAACATATTTTTCAATCTTCTTTTTTCCAGCGACGTCACTATCACTAGCAGTCATCACATATTCTATATGTGTAGCGCATTCTGCGATCGTCCGAATTATGACGGCTATCTCCTGCGTGTACCCTTTTCTCGCTAAAACTATCGCGGCATTAAATCCACTTATTGCTCTTACGGCTTTAAGCAAACAAAAATGGCGCACATCCGGATTTGGATATCGGAAACCACGGCCGAGACTCCCTGAATGATGGAGAGTCGGATTGCCCAAGAGGTTTGCAAATAGATAGATGAAAACTTCCAGCGGCCTGATCTTCGTTTGAAGTAATTGGAGACGCGACTCCATATCTGGCACTCGGATTCTCCTTACACCGGCAAGTGCAGCAATAATGTCGAAATTTGGTGTCATGGTGGCACTCATCTTCCGGTCGTCATCGCGGCGGATTCGGCTATACTACAACTCAATTCGGAGTTGCGGCAGAGTGAGAATGATGATGACAACAGAGCAACAGAGATTTGTGGATGCTCGCCTCGCACGTTTGCAAGGCGACGATGAAGGCGGCGCTTCCATTATGGTTTGCGGTGAGCTTGCGGCAGCGCGCGCGGCATTAAAGTCCGATGCCGAGTACATCGAAGCGCTTGAGCGCTCGGAGCGCATTCGTTCCGCCGAATTAGCCTTGATCGCACGCTGGCGTAGTTAATAGCCGCTAGCCGCGCGCTGATAGGGAATGGGCGATTTGGCAAAAAAATAATTTTGTAGACTAAATTGCTTGCACGCCAATTGGCGGAGAGGGTGGGATTCGAACCCACGGTACGGTTACCCGTACGCCGCATTTCGAGTGCGGTGCTTTCAACCGCTCAGCCACCTCTCCGCACGGGGATCAAATCCCGCGAAGCCGGGCGAACTTAACGAAGCGGTCTGTAGGGCACAAGGCGCGGGAAACATTCACCTCTCACCGCTACGCGGGGAGAGGGAAATTGCCCTTTTCTTGACAGGGCCGGATAGGGCCGTCATAAACCCGCAGAACAGCGCGGGCTTCAGGCCCGCGCGCTTTCTTGAGGGCCCGGCCCTCGCACAAAACCCGGTACAGAACGATGTTCGCGGTCATCAAGACGGGCGGCAAGCAATACTCGGTCGCCGAAGATCAAACGATCCAGCTCGGCAAGCTGGTGGCGAAGCCCGGCGAGATCGTCACCTTCCCGGTGATGGTGCTCGGCGGCGACAAGCCGTCCTTCGGCACGCCCCTGGTTTCCGGCGCGCTGGTGGCGGCGGAAGTCGTCAAGCACACCCGCGGCGCCACCATCATCGCCTTCAAGAAGCGCCGCCGCCAGAATTCGCGCCGCCGCCGCGGCCACCGGCAGGATTTCACCGTCGTGCGGATCACCGAGATCCTCACCGACGGCAAGCAGCCTTCGAAGGAAGCGAAGCCGCGGGTGCAGAAGCCGAAGGTCGCAAAACCGACAGGCGAAACGAAAGCCGAAGGCGAAGCGAAGCCCGCCGCCGAGAAAAAGGCCGCGGCAACAAAAGAAAAGCCGAAGGCGGCAAAGCCGAAAGAAAAAAGCAAAAAGAAGTAATGATTTTGTCATCGAAATAAGCTAAGAAGTTCCAACTCGGAGTTAGTTATGGCTCACAAGAAGGCAGGCGGTTCCTCACGCAACGGGCGCGACTCGGCTGGTCGCCGGCTCGGCGTGAAGATTTTTGGCGGCGAGGCGGTGAGCCCCGGCAAGATCATCGTGCGTCAGCGCGGCACCAAATGGCATGCGGGCCCGAATGTAGGCATCGGCAAGGACCACACCCTCTTCGCGCTTCAGAACGGCAAAGTCGAATACCGCACCAAGGCTAAAGATCGCGTCACAGTTTCCGTAGTCCCGATGGAGGCTACGGCCAAGTAACGGCGGAGATCAGCGAGGATCCCCGCCGGCGCTCGTCGCCCCCGCGGGACCCTCGTAAAACGGGTCCGGAATCCAGAGGGGGAGACGGGTGTCGTCTCCCCCTCGCGCATTTCGAAGGAGCCCGTCATGGCGGCCCTACAGATGACTTGCGGTGTTTCCCCGGGAAGCTCGAGCACCCCCGTGCTTGAGACCGAGCGGTTGTTTTTGCGCGCGCCGAAGCTCGACGACGCAAAAGTAATCGCCCGTCTCGCGAACAACCGCAAAATCGCCGAGATGACGACGCTGATCCCGCATCCCTACGGCATCGACGACGCCCGCGCCTGGATCGAGTCGCTCTCCGAGCAGGGACAGGGCTGGACCTTCGCCGTCACCGCCAAAAGCGAAGACGGCGCGCTGATCGGCGCTTGCGGCTACGGCCGCCGCAACGACGACGAGCCCGAGGTCGGCTACTGGATCGGCGAGCCCTATTGGGGCCGCGGCTACGCCACCGAAGCGGTGCGGGCGGTGATCGATCATCTCTTCAGCGTCACCGACCTCGACGCGCTCGAAGTGGGATGCCGGGTGACGAACCTCGCTTCCCGCCGCGTCATCGAGAAGTGCGGCTTCCAGTGGACGAGGGCGGCGCTCATGCGCGTGCGCGCGCTCGGCGCCTCGGTGCCGGCCGATTGTTTTCGGCTGGAGCGGAAAATCTGGGCTTCGCTCCGCGCCTGGGGCAAGAGCGGCATGCCGAAGATCGCGGCGGAGAAGAAAAAGAGCGGGCGATGAACATCGCCGCGCTACTTCTACGTCGTCATGGCCGGGCTTGTCCCGGCCATCCACGTCTTTGCAGCGAAGAAGGCGTGGATGCCCGGCACAAGGCCGGGCATGACGAAAAAAACGCGGAACGTTTACGCCACCGGCGGCAAAGCTTCGTCGCCGCCGGTCTCGGCATTCTCATGCCAGAAGAGGAATATCCCCGCGCCGACGATGATCACGGCGCCGAGGATAAGCAACGCACCCGGCACGTCGCCGAAGACGAAATAGCCGAGAATCATCGCCCACAGAATGAACGAGTACTGATAGGGGGCGACGAGGCTCGCGGGCGCGAGCTTCAGCGAGCGATTGACGCAGAAAAGCCCGAACATCGCGATGAGGCCGAGAAGCGCGAAGAGGGCAAGATCGCGCGCGCTCGGGCTCACCCAGCCGAACGGCGCGGTCAGCACCCCGAGCAGAAATGTGCTGGCGATTTGCGTCGTCGCCAGCACGATGTCCGGAGTGCCGCGCAGGCTCCTCGTCACCATCATCTGCAGCGCGAAGAGGATGCAGCCGCCGAGCGCGATCAGCGCCGGCAGGCCGAAGACCGCGCTCGAGGGACGCATCGCGATCACGACGCCGGCAAAGCCCACGATCACCGCGCACAGGCGTTTCCAGCCGATGGTCTCGCCGAGCAGGAAGGGCGACAAGGCGGTCACGAAAATCGGGCCCGCGAGATAGAACGTCGTCACATCGGCGAGCGGCAGATAAGAGACCGCCCAAAAGAAGAAGCCGACTTCGAGCGAAGAAAGCACGACGCGCAAGACTTGCAGGCGCGGGCGCGGCATCGCGGCGAAGGCGGCATAGCCCTCGCGGTAGGCCAAGGGGGCGAGCACGCAGAGCGCGGCGGCGCTCCGGATCAACAGCAACTCGCCGACCGAATAGGTGGCGACCAGCCACTTTCCGAGCGCGTCGTTCAGCGAAAAGACGAAGCAGCCGAGCAGCATCAGCGCGATACCCGCGGCGAGCGCGGATTTCGGGCCGGATGCGCGGCGATGCAGGGCTTGCGAGGTCATGCGGCACGAACCGTTCTGGACGCTCTATGGATGTTGTATGACAGGCGCATGTACCACGCCGCAATAACGGCCCGCGCCGCGCCCCTACTACGTCGTCATGCCCGGCCTTGTGCCGGGCATCCACGCCTTTCTTCATGCCAAGACGTGGATGGCCGGGACAAGCCCGGCCATGACGAAGAAAGCACGCGATGAAATTCCTCGATGAAGCCAAGGTCTATGTGAAATCCGGCGCCGGCGGCAATGGCTGCATTTCGTTCCGGCGCGAGAAGTTCATCGAATATGGCGGGCCGGACGGCGGCGACGGCGGCCGCGGCGGCGACGTCGTGATCGAATGCGTCGACGGCCTCAACACGCTGATCGATTACCGCTACCAGCAGCACTTCAAGGCGCAAAAGGGCGGCAACGGCATGGGCGCCAACCGCTCCGGCGCCAACGGCGCCGACACGGTGCTGAAAGTGCCCGCCGGCACCGAGGTGCTCGACGAGGAGAGCGGCGCGGAGCTCGCCGAGCTTCTGCACGCCGGCGAGCGCGTCGTGTTGATGAAGGGCGGCAATGGCGGCTTCGGCAACACGCATTTCAAGTCCTCGATCAATCGCTCGCCGCGCCGCGCCAATTCCGGCCAGCCCGCCGAGGAGCGCACGATTTGCCTGCGTCTGAAGCTGATTGCCGACGCGGGCTTAGTGGGCCTGCCGAACGCGGGGAAGTCCACCTTTCTCGCCGCCATCACCGCGGCGAAGCCCAAGATCGCCGACTATCCGTTCACGACGCTGCATCCGCAGCTCGGCGTCGTGCGCACCGATGCGCGCGAATTCGTGCTCGCCGACATTCCCGGCCTGATCGAGGGCGCGCATGAGGGCACCGGTTTGGGCGACCGTTTCCTCGGCCATGTCGAGCGCTGCGGCGCGCTGTTGCACCTCGTCGACGTCACGGGCGAGGACGCGGGCCTCGCCTGGAAGACGGTGCGCGCGGAAATCAAAGCCTACGGCAACAAGCTCGACAAAAAACCCGAGATCGTGGCGCTGTCGAAAGCCGACGCCGCGACGCCCGCGATGATCAAGGCGCAGAAAGCCAAGCTCAAGCGCGCCTGCCGCAAGGAGCCCTTGGTGATTTCGGCGCATTCCGGCAAGGGCGTGAAGGAAGTGCTGCGCGCGCTCTACGCCCTGATCGAAAAACGCCGCGGCAAGCCCGCAAAAGAAGAAGGAGCGAGGCCATGGCGGCCGTAGCGCCCAAGCTCGCGAGCTTCCGCCGCGTCGTCGTCAAGGTCGGCTCCTCGCTTCTCGTCGACAGCAAGGCCGGAACCGTCAACGCCGACTGGCTGCGCGCGCTCGCCGCCGACCTCTCCGATTTCGCGACGCGCGGCGCTTCGGTGCTCATCGTCTCCTCCGGCGCCATCGCGCTCGGGCGGACGGTGGTGAAGCTGCCGAGCGGCCCGCTCAAGCTCGAGGAAAGCCAGGCGGCGGCCGCCGTCGGCCAGATCGCGTTGGCGCGCCTGTGGGCCGAGATGCTCGCCGATGTCGACCTCACCGTCGGGCAAATTCTCCTGACCCTCGGCGACACCGAGGAGCGCCGCCGCTACCTCAACGCCCGCGAGACCATCGGCAAGCTGCTCGAATTGGGCGCCGTGCCCATCATCAACGAGAACGACACGGTGGCGACCACGGAAATCCGCTACGGCGACAACGACCGGCTTGCCGCCCGCGTCGCCACCATGATGAGCGCGGATCTCCTCATTCTGCTCTCCGATGTCGACGGGCTTTATTCCGCGCCGCCGCACGAAAATCCTTCCGCGCAATTGATTCCCATCGTGCCCCACGTCACCGCCGAGATCGAGGCGATGGCCGGCGCGGCGGAATCCGATCTGTCGCGCGGCGGCATGCGCACGAAGATCGAGGCGGCGAAAATCGCGACCGCCGCCGGCACTCACATGGTGATTGCATCCGGCCGCAAGCTGCATCCCGTGCGCGCCATCGCCGAAGGCGGGCCTTGCACCTGGTTTCTCACCCCCGCCAATCCCGTCACCGCCCGCAAAAAATGGATCGGCGGCGCGCTCGAGCCGAAAGGCGCCATCCACGTCGACGCCGGCGCCGTCGCCGCGCTTCGCCGCGGCAAGAGCCTGTTGCCCGCGGGCGTGGTCAAGATCGAGGGCGCCTTCGCGCGCGGCGACGCGGTGCTCGTGCGCGGCCCCGACGGCGCCGAGATCGGCCGCGGTCTCGTCGCCTATGACAGCGCCGACGCCGAGCGCCTGGTCGGCCAGAACAGCAAGCGCATCGAGGCGATTTTGGGCTATCGTGGGCGCTCCGTAATGGTCCACCGCGACGACCTGGCGTTGGCCGGAGAGTAGAGATGGAAGCGCGGCTAGAGGCGATCGAGAAGAACGGCGATGTGGCGCACCTCATGCGCGACATCGGCGCCCGCGCCCGCGCCGCCGCCCGCCTCTTGGCGCTCGCCGAGGCCGCCCGCAAAACCGCGGCGTTGCGCGCCGCCGCCGTCGCCGTGCGCCGAGAGGCGCGCGCGATCCTGCAAGCCAACGCCGAAGACATCGACGGCGCCCGGCGCGAAAACGCCACCCCCGCTTTCATCGACCGCCTGATGCTCGACGAGAAGCGCGTCTTCGGCCATGGTCGAGGGCATCGAATCGGTCGCCGCCGTGCCCGATCCCGTCGGCGAGGTGATCGCCAGCTGGCAGCGGCCGAACGGGCTGAAAATCGAGCGCGTGCGCACGCCGCTCGGCGTCGTCGCCGTCGTCTATGAGAGCCGCCCCAACGTCACCGCCGACGCCGGCGCCTTGTCGATCAAGGCCGGCAACGCCGTCATCCTGCGCGGCGGCTCGGAAAGTTTTCGCTCCGCCCGCGCCATCCACCGGGCGATGGTCGCGGGGCTCGTGCGCGAGGGCCTGCCCGCCGACGCGCTGCAGCTGGTGCCGACGCGCGACCGCGCCGCGGTCGGCTTTTTGCTCGCGGGCCTCGACGGCATGGTCGATGTCGTGGTGCCGCGCGGCGGCAAGAGCCTCGTCGGCCGCGTGCAGGCGGAGGCGCGGGTTCCCGTCTTCGCGCATCTCGAGGGCGTGTGCCACGTCTATGTGCATGCGCCCGCCGATCTCGACATGGCGAAGAAGATCGTCTTGAACGCCAAGATGCGCCGCACCGGCGTCTGCGGCGCCGCCGAGACTTTGCTCGTCGACAAGAAACTCGCGGCCTCGCACCTGAAGCCGCTCGTGGTGATGCTGATCGAGGCCGGCTGCGAGGTGCGCGGCGACGAGGCGACGCGCAAAGTGGATTCGCGCGTGCTGGCGGCGAGCGCCGAGGACTGGTCGACCGAATATCTCGACGCCATCATCACCGTCGGCGTCGTCGACGGGCTTGCCGCCGCCATCGCCCATATCGACCGCTACGGCTCGCACCACACCGATTCGATCGTCACCGACGACAAGGCGGCGGCGGAGACCTTTCTCAAGGAGGTCGATTCCGCCATCGTCTTGCACAACGCCTCGACCCAGTTCGCCGACGGCGGCGAGTTCGGCTTCGGCGGCGAGATCGGCATTGCCACCGGCCGCCTGCACGCGCGGGGGCCCGTGGGCGCCGAGCAATTGACCTCGTTCAAGTATCGCATCCGCGGCAGCGGACAAACTCGGCCCGGATGAAATCTCGCAAGCGGAAGCCGAAAGCCCGCCCGCCGCAAGCGCGGCGCCGCTCGCAAGCGCGCCGTGCACGCGCGCGCGCGCGCGGGCGCCGAGCGCGTTTCGTTTCCGCTCGCCTCGCCCGGCATGCGCATCGGCCTCTTCGGCGGCACCTTCAACCCGCCGCATGCGGCGCATCGCGACGCCAGCCTCTTCGCGTTGAAACGCCTCGGCCTCGACCGCATCTGGTGGCTGGTGACGCCGGGCAATCCGTTGAAGAAAAATACCGCGCTGCCGCCGCTCGCCGCGCGCATCGCCGCGAGTCGCAAAGCCGCCGCCCACCCCGCCATCGAAGTGACCGGCATCGAGGCGGCGCTGCGCACCCGCTTCACCCGCGACACGGTGGCGAAGTTGCAGGCGCGCTTTCCGCTCGTCCGCTTCGTGCTCGTCATCGGCGCCGACAATCTCGCGGCTCTTCACCGCTGGAAGAACTGGCGCCGGCTCGCGGAAATTATTCCTATCGCCGTCGTCGACCGGCCGCGACCACGCCCTCTCCTCGCTCGCCGCCCCCGCCGCCGCTTCGCTCGCGCACGCCCGCCTCAACGAGCGTGACGCCGCGCTGCTTCCCCTCGTGAAGCCGCCGGCCTGGGTTTTCCTCCACGGCCTCAAATCGCAATTGTCCTCCACCGCGCTGAGGGCCGGTTCTGCGGCGAAATCCGCAAGGGTTGAAAGTCGCGACAATGACCCGATATGTTCGAAAGCAATCCGGCGGCAAGACAATTCGCCGCCGGTCCGCCAGCAAACGGAAGGGGAAAGAAGCCCTGCCCAGCCCACGTGTAGCCGTTGCCCGCAAGTCGCCGGCCTCCTCCGCCGGGACGCGTCCCTCCCCCGAAGAGGTCTTGCAGACCATTCTTGCGCGGCTCGACGATCAAAAGGCCACCGACACCATCCGCATCGACCTGAAAGGCAAGACGACCATCGCCGATTACATGGTCGTCACCTGCGGCCGTTCGCATCGCCACGTGGGGGCGATCGCCGACAACGTCGTCGAGGCGCTGCACAAGCGCGGCGTCTCGCGCGTGCGGGTCGAGGGCCTGCCGCATTGCGACTGGGTTCTCATCGACGCCAACGACGTGATCGTGCACGTATTCCGCCCCGAAGTGCGCGAGTTCTACAGTCTCGAGAAAATGTGGGCGCGCGCCCGCCCCGCCAAGTCCTGAACTTCAACGAGAACCTCCGATGCGCTTGCGAATCGCGGCGGTCGGCCGCCTGAAAACCGGTCCCGAGCGCATATTGCTCGATCGCTACCTCGAGCGCGTGAACGCGGCGGGGCGCGGCATCAATCTGTCGCCCCTCGAAGCGGTGGAAGTTTCCGAAAGCAGCGCGCGGCGACCGGCGGATCGCATGAAGGAAGAGGCCACGGGCTTCAAAAAATGGTCGATTACCGGCGCCCCCCGGATCGTGCTCGACGCCCGCGGAAAAAGCCTGACCAGCGAAGATTTCGCCAAGCGTCTCGCCTCCTTCCGTGACCATGGCGCGGCGGCGGCGCTCTTTTTGATCGGGGGTGCCGACGGCCTAGCCGAGGAGGTCCGCAAGGACGCCGAATTCGTTCTCGCTTTCGGCGCCGCGACGTTCCCGCACCAGCTTGTGCGGATTTTGCTCGCGGAACAGATTTACCGCGCCGTCACAATCCTTTCGGGCCACCCCTATCATCGTGCCTGAAATCGCCTCACCCGAGCCTTGGTGGGGTGGCAGAATGCACCCTATGATTCGCGCTCTTCAGGGCATTGCCGCGCTTTTCTGGTCGGCCGCACTTCTTGCGGCCGCGACGGCACAGCAACCGCAGACACCGCCGGCGCCTGCCGAAGCCAAGCAAATCGAGCGAACCGAGCGGCAGCGCGAGCTCGACGCTTTGCTCGGCAATTTGCAGCGCTCCCGCGAACAAGAAGCAAAGCTCAAGGGCGAAATCGATAAGATCAAGAACGACCGCAAGAAATTCTCGCAAGACCTGATCGATACGGCCGGGCGCATTCGCGCCGCCGAAACCAAACTCGGTGACACCGAAAAACGCCTTGCGCCGCTCGACCAGCGCGAAGACGAGCTCAAGAAATCGCTGGCCGGCCGCGAGGTGGTTCTTTCGCAAGTTCTAGCCGCGCTCGAGCGGCTCGGCCTTCGTCCCGCGCCGGCCCTGCTGCTGCAATCGGAAACCACGCTCGAAGCGGTGCGCTCGGCGATCCTGCTCGGCGCCGTGATTCCGGAACTGCGCGCCGAGACGGAGACGATCGTCGCCGATCTTTCGGAACTCGCGCGCGTGCGGCGGGATATCGCGACCGAACGGGATTCGCTTGTCGAAAATCGCGCGGCGCTGGCGGAGGACCACCGCCGTATTTCCGCCCTCATCGACGAACGCCAGCGCCAACAGAGCGAAGACGAGAAGGCGCTGGAGGGCGAGCGCGCCCGAGTGCAGGCGCTCGCGAAGCAAGTCGAGACGGTTCAAGATCTCGTGAACCGCATGGAGCGCGAGATCGAGGCCGCCGCGCGCGCCGCGGAGGCGGCAAAGCGCGAGGAAACGGCCCCGTCCGCGAGTGCCGGGGCACCCGATTCCGCCCGCATTACACCCGCGGTTCCCTTCCTGCAGACCAAGGGAAAGCTGCCTTTACCCGCGATCGGCAAGAAATTGCACGAATATGGTGCGACGAATAGCCTCGGAGGCATCGAGAAGGGGCTTTCCCTCGCAACTCGCCCCAATGCGCAGGTCACCGCGCCTTGTGACGGCTGGGTCGTTTATGCCGGAAATTTCCGCAATTATGGCCAACTCTTGATCATTAATGCCGGCGGTGGATATCATATCCTATTGGCAGGCATGGAACGGATCACCGTCGATCTCGGGCAATTTGTACTCACCAGCGAGCCCGTGGCAGTGATGGGTAATACGTCTAGAGTAGCCGCCGTCTCGGCGTTCGGCTCTTCAGAACCGGTCCTTTATGTGGAGTTCCGCAAGGACGGGAACTCGATCGATCCATCTCCCTGGTGGGCAACAACAACCGAAGACGAAAAGGTACGCGGATAATGCGCAAGACTTCTCTGTTTTTCCTTGGAGCCGGAGCCGGCGCTTTGCTCGCGCTCTTGGCCATACAGCCGCGGATTCTCATCGGCGCTCCGGCCGAGGCTGCGGGCTCCGACACCTATCGGCAGCTCAATCTATTCGGCGACATTTTCGAACACGTGCGCGCGCAGTACGTCGAGAAGCCGGACGATGCGAAGCTGATCGAATCGGCCATCAACGGCATGTTGACTTCACTCGATCCGCATTCCGCCTTCCTCGACGCCAAGAATTTCCGCGACATGCAAACGCAAACGCGCGGCGAATTCGGCGGCCTCGGCATCGAAGTGACGATGGAAGAAGGTGTGGTGAAAGTCGTCTCCCCGATGGACGGGACCCCCGCGGCTCGCGCCGGCGTCCAGCCGAATGATCTGATCACCCATCTCGACACCGAGCCCGTGAAGGGCCTTACCCTCGAGCAGGCGGTCGAGAAAATGCGCGGACCGGTGAATTCATCGATTCAACTGCGCATCAGCCGCAAGGGCGTCGAAAAGCCGGTTGAGGTGAAGATCGTCCGCGAAATCATCTCGATCAAGAACGTGCGCGCCCGCATCGAAGGCGGCGATGTCGGTTATCTCCGCATCACCAGCTTTCAGGGCGAGCGCACGCTCGAGCAACTGAAGGCGGGCGTCGCCGACGTCGAACCGCGATGTACCCGCGGACAAGCTCAAGGGATACGTCATTGACCTCCGCAACAACGGCGGCGGCCTTCTCGACCAGGCGATCGCGGTCGCCGACGCGTTCCTCGAGCGCGGCGAAATCGTCTCGACCCGCGGCCGCAATCCGGAAGACACCCAGCGGCACAATGCGCGGCCGGGCGATATCACCAACGGCAAGCCGCTGATCGTTCTGATCAACGGCGGGTCGGCCTCGGCCTCCGAAATCGTCGCCGGCGCGCTGCAAGATCACAAGCGTGCATCGATCCTCGGCAGTCGCTCGTTCGGCAAGGGCTCGGTGCAAACCGTGATCCCGATCGGGTCCTTCGGAGCGCTCAAGCTCACGACCGCGCGCTACTTCACGCCCGCAGGTCGCTCGATTCAGGCCAAGGGCATCTCGCCCGATATCGATCTCGTTCAAGATCTGCCCGATGAGCTCAAGGGCAAGATCGAGACGCGTGGCGAGTCGTCGCTTCGCGGCCATCTCAAGAACGGCGACAAAGAGGAGGAGCAAGCCGGTTCGCCTGCCTATGTTCCGCCGGATCCGAAGGACGACAAGCAGCTCGCGCTTGCGCTCGATCTCCTGCGCGGCGTCCAGCGCAATTCGGCCTTCCCGCCGAACCCGAAGGGAGCAATTCCGAACTGAATTCCGTTCCGTTGGGATAGCAAGATCAAGCCCCGCCCGGGTTCTCGGGCGGGGCTTTCGCTTTGGGGCATGCCCGTTTGCGGGTTTTAACCCGCCATTAACCATCCAATCGCGATGTTCGCTGCAGACCTCGGCCCTTGAAGAGGATGGAATTCGTGGCGGACGATCTAAGCCTTCCTCTCGGAACGAGCATTGGGCACCGCTCGCTTCTGGCGATTCCGCCGTTTCTCCTGATCGCAGCTTCGCTCGGCTTTCTCACCGCCATCGTGCTCGGTTGGCTCCTGTTCGTGAAAGATCCGCGCGCGAGCGAACCGTTCGCCGTCGTCTCGATCGAAAAGGGCCCCGCGAAGCAAAAATCCGAGCCGGCCACTCTTCCGGCCGTTTCATCCGCTCGCGACCTTGGCGAGAATAAAGCGGCGGCGGTTCCCCCCGGCGCGCAAACAGTCACCATCATCGATGGCAAGAGCGGTGCGCGGCAAGAAGTCGTCGTTCGCAACGCCGATCCAGCCGCAGCGGCGATCGCCGCGAAACTGCAAGACGGCTTCGAGGGAAATTCCGTCGACGCCCGGCTCGTGGAAGTTTCCCGCCACGGCGCCATCCCGCGGACGGGAAATGATGGCGCGCGTCCGCTTGACATCTACGCGAGCGCCGCCGCGGCAGCCGCCGACCGCAAATTGCCCCGGATCGCGATCGTCGTGGGCGGGCTCGGTATTGGCGGCAGCACGACCGCGGAAGCGATCGGCAAGCTTCCCGATGCGATCACGTTGGCCTTTGCCCCCTATGGCGGCGATCTTTCGCGTTGGGCCGCGCGCGCGCGCGGCACCGGCCACGAGATCGTGCTGCAATTGCCGATGGAGCCTTTCGACTATCCGGATAACGACCCCGGCCCACAGACGTTGCTTTCGAATCTTTCGCCCGAACAAAATCTCGACCGACTCCATTGGATGCTGAGCCGGATGCAGGGCTATATCGGTGTCACCAACTACATGGGTGCTCGTTTCACGTCGAACGAGGCGGCGCTCGGCTCGGTCCTGCGCGATATCGGCAACCGTGGGCTTCTTTTTCTCGACGACGGCTCCTCTCCGCGAAGTGTCGCCACGCAATCGGCCGACGCCGCCAAGGCGCCCTTCGTTAAAGCCAATCTCGTAGTCGATGCCGCGGCGAACTGGGCCGAGATCGACGCGGCTCTGGCCAAGCTCGAGACGATCGCCGCCGAACGCGGCGTCGCCATCGGCACCGCCAGCGCGTTGCCGCTCTCGATCGAACGCATCGCCCGCTGGGCGAAAGCGGCCAAGGAACGCGGCATCCGCATCGTACCCTTGAGCGCGATCCTGCCGAAGGCTAAGCAGAGCTGAAGCACCCGTCCCTTAGCCCGATCGTTTCCGATGACGAAATACGAAGAGCTTTCCTACCGGCCCTGCGTCGGCATGATGCTTCTCAATCGCGCGGGGCTCGTGTTCATCGGCCGCCGCACCAGCGGGCCGGAGCACGTGGACGCGGTTCATACCTGGCAAATGCCGCAAGGCGGTCTCGATGACGGCGAGGAGCCGTATCAGGCGGCGCTGCGTGAACTTCGCGAAGAAACCAGCGTGCGCTCGGTCGCGCTCCTGGCGGAAGCCAAGGAGTGGTACGCCTACGATCTACCCACCAATGTCGGGCGCAAGGCCTGGAAGGGAAAATATCGCGGCCAGAAGCAGAAATGGTTCGCGCTGCGCTTCTTGGGCAACGACGGCGAGATCAACGTTTTACATCCGCACGGGGGCCATAAGCCCGAGTTCGTGGAGTGGCGCTGGGAAAAAATGGAGCGCCTACCGGCGCTCGTCATCCCGTTCAAGCGGAATGTCTACGAGCAGGTCGTGAGGGAGTTTTCCCGCTTCAGTGGACGGCCTGTATAGCGGCGCCGAGCTGGGTCCGAACTTGCTTGAGTTGTTCGACGCGCTCTGCCGCCTTGTCCCGCGCCTGCCCTTCCTTGGCCTCGGCGAGACGCGCTTCCGCGGCCTCGACTTCTTTTTGCAATTCGCCCGGGTCGAGGTCTTCGACGGGCGTGGCGAATTCGGCGAGCACCGTCAGGCCCGAGGAATTCACCTCGGCAAAGCCGTCGCGGACAAAAAGCCGCTTGGCGCCCCCGACTTCGCGGATCGTGAGAATGCCCGGACGAAGGGCAGCGATCAGCGGCGCATGTCCCGCGAGCACCCCGAAATCTCCTTCCGCGCCCGGAACATCGACTTGCTCTACCTCGCCGGAAAAGACGAGGCGCGCGGGTGAAGCGAGTTCAAAGGGAAAATTTGCCATCGATCAATCGCTCAGAGCTTGATCTTGCCGCTGTCGACCGCAAAGCCAAAACCGAGCCCCAAGAGACCGCCGATCAACGCGAACAACCCGATGTGGCTTGCCTGGTTCGAGGTGAGCGTATCGTTTGGCCGCGCGATGCCCTTTCCGGTGATTTCGATGTTCAACGGACCGATCTTGATCTCGGCGGACTCTGGCCGCGTGAGATAGCCGATGAGCCCACCCAGGACGATCCCAAGCACGAGGAACAGAACCTTCGGATTCTTCATCGGCGACCTCCATTGGCTTTGATCAAGCCGCTTCCGCCGCGAGCTTCTTACCCTTCTCGACCGCCTCTTCGATGGTGCCGACCATATAGAAGGCCGCCTCCGGCAGGTGGTCATATTTTCCTTCGACCAGGCCCTTGAAGCCCTTGATCGTGTCGGCGAGAGCCACGAGCTTGCCGGACGCGCCCGTGAACACTTCGGCGACGTGGAAAGGCTGCGACAGGAAGCGCTCGATCTTGCGCGCGCGCGCCACGGTCATCTTATCCTCTTCCGAAAGCTCGTCCATGCCGAGAATGGCAATGATGTCTTGCAACGCCTTGTAGCGTTGCAGCACCTGCTGCACCTGGCGCGCGACGGCATAGTGTTCCTCGCCGACGATCAGCGGCGACAGCATGCGCGAGGTCGAATCGAGCGGGTCCACCGCGGGATAGATGCCCTTGGCGGCGATATCGCGCGAAAGCACCGTGGTCGCGTCCAAATGCGCGAACGAGGTCGCGGGCGCCGGATCCGTCAGGTCGTCGGCCGGAACGTAGATCGCCTGCACCGAAGTGATCGACCCCTTTTGCGTCGTAGTGATGCGCTCCTGCAGTGCGCCCATGTCGGTCGCAAGCGTCGGCTGGTAGCCCACCGCCGAGGGAATGCGGCCCAGTAGCGCCGATACTTCCGAGCCGGCTTGCGTGAAGCGGAAGATATTGTCGACGAAGAACAAGACGTCCTGGCCCTGATCGCGGAAATATTCCGCGACCGTGAGGCCTGAGAGGCCGACGCGCGCGCGCGCGCCGGGCGGCTCGTTCATCTGGCCGTAGACCAGCGCGCATTTCGAGCCTGCGGTCGAGCCGTTGTTTTTTTTCGGATCCTTGTTCACGCCCGATTCGATCATCTCGTGATAGAGGTCGTTGCCTTCGCGCGTCCGCTCGCCAACGCCGGCGAATACCGAATAGCCGCCATGGGCCTTGGCTACATTATTGATAAGTTCCATGATGATGACTGTCTTGCCGACGCCGGCGCCGCCAAAGAGGCCGATCTTGCCACCGCGTGCATAGGGCGCGAGCAGATCGACGACCTTGATGCCGGTGATGAGAATTGCGGCCTCCGTCGACTGGTCCGTATAGGCCGGCGCGTTCTGGTGAATGGCCCGCGTCGTTTTGTGCGGTACCGGGCCCGCCTCGTCCACCGGCTCGCCGATTACGTTCATGATACGCCCGAGCGTCCCGTCCCCGACCGGCACTGAGATCGGCTGGCCGGTGTCGGAGACTTCCTGTCCGCGCACGAGACCTTCGGATGAGTCCATCGCCACCGTGCGCACGGTCGATTCGCCGAGATGCTGCGCCACTTCGAGCACCAGCCGTTGGCCGTGATTTTTCGTTTCCAGCGCATTCAGGATTTCCGGCAGATAGCTGCCGTCGAATTGCACGTCGACGACAGCGCCGATCACCTGGGTGATGCGTCCGACCTTGTTCGTTGCGGGAGTTGCCATGCTGGTCCTCTACTGAATCCCGGTTTAGAGCGCCTCGGCGCCCGAAATGATCTCGATCAGTTCCTTCGTGATCATCGCCTGACGCGTGCGGTTGTAGGTAATGGTTTGCTTGCGGATCATGTCGCCCGCGTTGCGGGTGGCGTTGTCCATCGCGCTCATGCGCGCGCCCTGTTCGGAGGCGGCGTTCTCAAGCAGCGCGCGGAAGATCTGGGTCGCGATATTGCGCGGGAGGAGTTCCTCGAGAATCTCTTCTTCCTCGGGCTCGTATTCGTAAACCGCGCCGTTGCCGGCTTCCTTGTTGTCGGGGAAGACCGGCGGAATGATCTGCTGCGCGGTCGGAGTCTGCGCGATGATCGATCTGAACTTGGAATAGAACAAGGTGCAGACGTCAAATTCGCCCTTCTCGAACAACGCGACGATCTTTTCACCGATCCTGTTGGCATCCGCGTAGCCGAGCGTGCGCACGCCGCGCAGATTCAACGGTCTCCACGATCTGCCTTTCGTATTGGCGCTTGAGCTGATCGTAGCCCTTGCGGCCGACGCAGAAGATTTTGACCGTCTTGCCCTCGGCAGCAAGCGAATTCGCACGTTCCCTGACGAGCCGCACGATCGAAGAATTGAACGCGCCGCAAAGACCGCGCTCGGCGGTGCAGACGAGCAGAAGGTGAACGTCGCTCTTGCCGCTACCGGTGAGCAGTTTCGGCGATTCCGGCGACGGCGTGATGCTCGCGGCGATATTGCCGAGCATCTTCTCCATGCGCTCGGCATAGGGACGCGCGGCTTCCGCCGCCGACTGCGCGCGCCGAAGCTTCGCCGCGGCAACCATCTGCATCGCCTTGGTGATCTTCTGCGTCGCCTTCACCGAGGCGATGCGGTTGCGCAGTTCTTTGAGTGACGCCATTCGTCGTTACCTTAAATTCACGCAAACGACTTCGCGAAGGATTCGACTGCCGATTTCAGCTTCGCGCCCACATCATCGCTGAGATCGTTGGAGCTGCGGATCACGTCGAGAATTTCCGCGTGCTTGGAGCGAATATGCGCGAGCAAGCCGTCCTCGAACGCCTTGATCCGATTGACGGGCAACGGATCGAGATAGCCGTTGACGCCGGCATAAATCACCACGACCTGCTCCTCCATCTTCAGCGGCGAGAATTGCGCCTGCTTCAGGAGTTCCGTCAGCCGCGCGCCGCGATTGAGCAATCGCTGCGTGGTGGCGTCGAGGTCGGAGCCGAACTGGGCGAAGGCGGCCATCTCGCGATATTGCGCAAGCTCGCCCTTAATGCGGCCGGCGACTTTTTTCATCGCTTTGGTCTGCGCCGCGGAGCCGACGCGCGACACCGAGAGTCCGACATTCACTGCCGGACGAATGCCCTGATAGAAGAGGTCGGTTTCGAGAAAGATCTGCCCGTCGGTGATCGAAATGACGTTGGTGGGGATATAGGCCGAAACGTCGTTCGCCTGCGTCTCGATTACCGGCAGCGCCGTGAGCGAGCCTCCCTTATTGTCGTCGTTGAGCTTCGCCGCACGCTCGAGAAGCCGCGAATGAAGGTAGAACACGTCGCCGGGATAAGCCTCGCGCCCCGGTGGACGGCGCAACAAGAGCGACATTTGGCGATAGGCAACCGCCTGCTTCGACAAGTCGTCATAGATGATGACCGCGTGCATGCCGTTGTCGCGAAAGAATTCGCCCATGGCGCAGCCCGAGAACGGGGCCAGGAACTGCATCGGCGCCGGGTCCGAGGCGGTGGCGGCGACGATGATCGAATAGTCGAGCGCGCCATTCTCCTCGAGCACCTTGACGAATTGCGCGACGGTCGAGCGCTTCTGCCCCACGGCGACGTAAACGCAGTAGAGTTTCACTTTCTCGTCGTTCGATTGATTGAGCGGCTTCTGGTTCAAAATCGTGTCGAGCGCGATCGCGGTCTTGCCGGTCTGGCGGTCGCCGATGATCAGCTCGCGCTGGCCGCGGCCGATCGGGATCAGCGCATCGATCGCTTTCAGGCCCGTCGCCATCGGCTCATGCACCGATTTTCGCGGAATGATGCCGGGCGCCTTCACGTCGACGCGGCGGCGCTCCTTCGATTTGATCGGACCCTTGCCGTCGATCGGATTGCCGAGCGCATCGACGACGCGGCCCAGGAGTTCCTTGCCGACCGGCACGTCCACGATCGCGCGCGTACGCTTGACGGTCTGGCCTTCCTTGATGTCGCGGTCGGAGCCGAAGATGACGATGCCGACATTGTCGCTCTCGAGGTTGAGCGCCATGCCGCGCACGCCGTTCTCGAACTCGACCATCTCGCCGGCTTGGACGTTGTCGAGGCCGAAGACGCGGGCGATGCCGTCGCCGACCGACAGCACTTGGCCGACTTCGGTAACCTCGGCTTCCTGGCCGAAATTCTTGATCTGGTCCTTCAGGATCGCGGAAATTTCCGCGGCGCGGATATCCATCACTGAGCCTCTTTCATCGCGAGCTTGATCGAGTTGAGCTTGGTCTTGAGGGAAGCGTCCACCATGCGGCTGCCGAGCTTGACGATCAAGCCGCCGAGAATTGCGGGGTCGACGCGGATGTCGAGCGCGACCTCTTTCTTGGTGGTGCTTTTGAGCGCCTCTTTCAGCGCATTCAGATGGTTTTCGGACAAGGGCTCGGCGACCGTAATCTCAGCGCGGGTTTCGCCCTTATGGCGTGCGACGAGTGCGCGAAAAGCCCGTAGCATTTCACGCACGGCGAACAGACGGCGCTTCTGCGCGACAAGGGCGAGGAAATTCGCGGCAAGTCCGCCAATACCCGCTTTTTCGAGAATTGTCGCGAGCGCGTTTTTCTGCTCCTCCGCGGTGAACACTGGACTGCGCACAAGACGCTTCAAGTCTTCGCTACCTTCGACCAGCGACTCGAAGCGGTCGAGGTCGGCCTTGACCGCATCGAGCGCGCGCTGTTCCAGCGCGAGGTCGTAAAGCGCAGTCGCATAACGGCCCGCCATGCCGGATACGATCGGTTCGTTGGTCACGATCAATCTCTCGGGTGCGCTCCGCGCCCAAAGGGGACGCGGCGAAGGCCCAAAAAAATCCAACGGAGTGTCGATGGAAGAGGATGCGGCGCCCCGCGCTCCTCTTGGAAGCCGGCGGTTCACTAACATAGCTTCTCGCTGCGGTGCAATTGCACCGATGCGGCTTTCTCCTTCTTCGTGCGGTTGGAAACAGCCCCGTTCGGTGGCGCTTCTTGACATTTAGATATATCTAAAGATATATTTACATCAGCTATATCAACAGCTATGTCTAGCAGGAGAAAAAACATGTTTGGAATGCGAAGTTACGGCCAATCCTGCGGCTCCTATTGGGCTGCCGGTCGTCATGGCCATCGCGGTTTCGGGCCAGGCTTCGGCTGGGGTCGCGGACGCGGCCCGGGTGGCGGCGATATGTTCCGTATCGGCCGCCTATTCGCGCAAGGCGACCTGAAATTGCTCGCGCTCGCATTGATCGCCGAGCAACCCCGCCACGGCTACGAGATCATCAAGCTGATCGAGGAAAAGACGAGCGGCTGGTACAGCCCGAGCCCAGGCATCGTCTATCCGACGCTCACCTATCTCGAAGAGGCGGGCTATCTCGCCTCCGAGAGCGAAGGCAGCAAGAAGCGCTACCGGATCACGCCGGAAGGCGAGAGCTACCTCAAATCGAATCGCGACATCGTCGACGTAGTGCTCGATCGCCTTGCCGCCATCGGCCGCAAGATGGCAAGGATGCGACGCGCCTATGGTGGAGAGAGCGACGGGGATCGCTCCAGCCTTCCCCAAGTCGTCGGCGCCGCGATGGCGAATCTGGGCGAATCGGCGGGTAAGCGGCTCGAAGGCGATGCTGGCACCGAAGCGAAAATCGTCGAAATTCTCATGCGCGCGGCGAACGACATCAAGAATGCCTGAAGCGGCGGCCGACGGCGTTACAAAAAACTCTGCGGGTCGACGTCGACCGTGACTCGTACGCTTCCTTTCGGCTTCGGCGCCCGGCCGAGCCAATCTCGCAAATAGCCCGACAGATCGAAGTTGCGCGGCGATTTCGCCAACAGCCGCCAGCGGTGGCGGCCGCGGATCAATCCCAGCGGCGCTTCCGCCGGCCCGAGGATTCTCACGCCTTCTTCATGCGGTGCGGCGACGGCGAGTTTTTGCGCGTGCGCTTCCGCCGCCGGCTTGTCGGTGGCCGAGACGATCAGGCTCGCGAGCCTGCCGAACGGCGGCAGCCTCGCTTCTTCGCGCGCGGCAATTTCGCAATCGTAGAAAGCCTTGCGGTCGCCCGCGATCAACGCCGCCATCACCGGATGCTCCGGCTGATAGGTCTGCAAAAGCCCTTTTCCGGCCGCCGCCTCCCGCCCGGCGCGGCCGACCACCTGATGCAGCAATTGAAATGTCCGCTCGGCGGCGCGCGGATCGCCCTGATTCAATCCGCAGTCGGCGTCCACCACGCCGACAAGCGCGAGCCCCGGAAAATGGTGCCCCTTGGCGACGAGCTGCGTGCCGATCACGATGTCGGTTTCTCTCTTGGCGACGGATTCCAGTTCAGCCTGCATTCGCTCCACCCCGCCGGCGAGATCACTCGACAACACCAGCGTGCGTGCCTGCGGAAACAGCTCGCGAACTTCTTCCTCCAATCGCTCGACGCCGGGACCGAGCGCGACGAAGGAATCCGCCGTCCCGCACTTCGGGCAGGCTGGCGGCAGCGATGTCTCGAAGCCGCAATGATGGCAGGCAAGCCGCTTACGGTGGCGGTGCTCGACGAGCCAGGCGTCGCAATTCGGGCAACGCATACGGTATCCGCAGGCGCGGCAGAGCGTGAGCGGCGCATAGCCGCGCCGATTCAGGAACAAAAGCGCCTGCTCGCCGCGCGCGAGCGTCTCGCCGATCGCGCCCTCGAGCCGCGGCGCGATCCAGCGTCCACGCGGCGGCCCTTCCTTGCGCAAATCGATGGCGGCAAGCGGCGGAATTTGACTGCCGCCGAAACGCTCCGGCAAATCGAGCCGCCGATAGCGCCCGCGCCGCGCATTGACTTCGGTCTCTAACGAAGGCGTCGCCGAGGCAAGGACCACCGGCACCTTGGCAAGCCGCCCGCGCACCACGGCCATGTCGCGCGCGTGATAATGCACGCCCTCCTCCTGCTTGTAGGCGGGGTCGTGCTCCTCGTCGACGACGATCGCCCCGAGATCGCGAAACGGCAGGAAGAGTGCCGAGCGCGCCCCGGCGACGACGGCGATCTCGCCGCTCGCGACCCCCTCCCAGGTGCGCGCGCGGCGGCGCGGCGAGATTTGCGAGTGCCACTCGGCTGGGCGCGTTCCGAAGCGGGCCGCAAAACGATCGAGGAAGCGCGCGGTCAGCGCGATTTCGGGCAAGAGAATCAATGCTTGCTTGCCCGCCTTCACCGCCTCCGCGATCGCTTCGAAATAAACCTCGGTCTTGCCGGAGCCGGTGACGCCGTCGAGCAAATTGACGGAGAAGTCGTGGGCACGAACCGCCGCGCGCAAAATTTCGGCGGCGTCGGCTTGGGCATCGCTTAATTCCGGCCGGGCGAAATCGACGTCGGGCGGCGGCGCGATCGGCTCGGGCGGAAGCTCGATCGCGTCGAGCGTTCCCTCGTCGATCAAGCCGTCGACGACGCCGAGCGACACGCCCGCCTCCTTCGCCGCTTCTGCTTTCGGCCGCACGAGACCGTCTGCGAGCAGCGCGATCACACGCGCGCGCGCCGCCGTCATGCGCGCTGGCTTCTCACCCGCGAGCCGCACGCCGATCCTCGCGCGCCCCTCGCCGAGTTCCGCATCAAAGCGGAGCGCCATGCGCAGCACCATGCCGCGAGGGCTGAGCGTATAGTCCGCCACCCAGTCGACAAGGTGCAGCAATTCCTGCGGCAGCGGCGGGAAATCGAGCTTGGCCGAGATCGTCTTCAGCTTCGCGCGTTCTGGTGCGGCCTTTTGCGAGGGCCAGACGCTGCCGATCACGCGCCGACTGCCGAGCGGCACGGCGACGAGATCGCCGGGCGCCAGCGCTAGATCCGCCGGAATGCGGTAACTATAGGGTGAGTCGACGGCGACCGGCACGAGCACGTCGACGGTCCGCTCGGCCATCTTGCGAATTCCGTTCGAAAATTAACGGGCGATAAAGGCGAGCGGAGCGACAAGGAGAGGCGCTGTCAAGGGACGGAGCATGGCGCGGACACCTGACCAGAAAGCCGAAGCCGCGGCGGAAACGCTTCTTGCCGCTGCTTCCAAGGATGTGGCGCGCGAGGCCGGGCGCTGGCTCGCGCATCTTTCCGCCGAGCGCCATCTTTCCGGGCTTACCCTCGAGGCCTATGCGCGCGACGTCGCCGCCTTCCTGAATTTCCTCGCAGGACATCTCGGCGGCCGTCCGAGCCTCGCCGCGCTCTCCAAGCTCGCCCCCGCCGACATCCGCGCTTTTCTCGCCTGGCGCCGCACCGGCGGAGTCGAATCGCGCACATTGGTGCGCATGTTCGCCGCCGCACGCTCCTTCGCCCGCTTTCTCGAACGCGAGGGAAAAGGCAAGGTGGCGGCCCTCGCCGCCGTGCGCGCGCCGCGCGTGGCGAAAGGTCTACCTAAGCCGTTATCGATCGCGAGCGCGAAGGCGATCTCCGATCCGGCACTCCGCGCCGGCGAGGAACGCGCGCCTTGGGTGCTCGCGCGCGATGCCGCCGTGCTCGCGCTCTTGTACGGCTCTGGCCTGCGCATTTCCGAGGCGCTTGCCTTGACGCGCCGCGACGTGCCGGCGCCGGGCAAGGGCGATTCGATCATCGTCCTCGGCAAAGGAAAAAAATCGCGCATGGTGCCCGTGCTGCCGCAAGTGCTGGAGCTCATCGCCGAATATGTCAGGCTCTCGCCGTTCGATCTCGCCGCCGGCGAGCCATTGTTCCGCGGTGCCAAGGGCGGTCCGTTGTCGCCGCGCATCGTGCAGCTGACGATGGAGCGCCTGCGCGGCGCGCTGGGCTTGCCCGACACCGCGACGCCGCATGCGCTTCGTCATTCGTTTGCGACGCATTTGCTTTCTCGCGGCGGCGACCTGCGCGCGATTCAGGAACTGCTCGGTCATGCCTCGCTCGCGACGACGCAAATTTATACCGCCGTCAATTCTGCTCATCTGATCGCGGCCTATAAGGCCGCCCATCCGCGCGCGCGCCTCTAAACCCTCTTGCGCTCGGCCCCCGCTTCATGAAAGCGTGCGGCCGCGAAAACGGGAGGGAGAACATGCCGGAAGCCGCACGAAGCCGCGCACGAAGCCGCGGAACAAGTGGAAGGTCATCATATCGAAGGCTCGAACAAACAAATCGCGTTGCTGATCGCGGTGCTGGCGCTGTTTCTGGCCTTCTCGGAGACGCTCGGCAAAAGTTCGCAGACCAGCGCGATCAGCTCCAATGTCGAAGCCGCGAACCTATGGGCATTCTTCCAGGCGAAGACCATCCGTGCGACGCAAGTACGCGTCGCCGCCGACGGCATGACCGTGGGAGCACTAGCGGCAACGGATCCCGCGCTTAAGGCTGCGCAGCAGAAGCAGATCGAGGATTGGCGCAAGACCGCCGAGCGCTACGATTCGGAGCCCTCGACCGGGGAAGGCCGCAAGGAGCTTGCCGAGCGCGCGAAGCACGCCGAGGAGCGGCGCGATTACTCGCTCGCGCGCTATCATAACTTCGAAATCGCCTCGGCCGCCTTTCAGATCGCGATCGTGCTCGCCTCCGCGACCGTCATCACCGGCATAATAGCGCTCGCTTATCTTGCGGGGTTGTTGGGCGTTGGCGGTCTCGTCTTCACGGGGATCGGCCTGATCTCGCCCCATTTCATCGAGACGCTACTCGCCTTTTTCGGCGCTGGGCATTAGAGGCAGGCGTTTCCGTCGGCTGCGCTTCTCCCGCGGCGCGCGATTCACATATGAATCGCGCGCTTGTCGACCGCGAGCGCGGCTTCTTTCACCGCCTCGGAGAGCGTCGGATGCGCGTGACAGGTGCGCGCGATGTCTTCGGATGAAGCGCCGAATTCTATCGCAAGCGTGACTTCGGCGATCAGGATGCCCGCGTCGGCGCCGATGATGTGGACGCCGAGCACGCGGTCGGTCTTCTCGTCGGCGAGTATCTTGACGAAGCCTTCGGTGGTCCTGTTCACCTTGGCGCGGCCATTGGCGGTGAACGGAAATTTTCCGACCCGATAGACAATGCCCTCGGATTTCAATTCCTCTTCCGTCTTCCCCACCGAGGCAACTTCCGGGAAGGTGTAGATCACGTTCGGGATCGCATCGTGGTTCACCGATCCCGCCTTGCCGGCAATAATTTCTGCCGCGGCGATGCCTTCGTCTTCGGCCTTATGGGCAAGCATCGGCCCCGCGATCACATCGCCGATCGCGTAGATGCCCTCGACGTTGGTCTTAAAGCGCGCGTCGACGATAATGCGCTTCTTGTTGTCGAGCTTGACGCCCGCCTCGGCGAGACCGAGTCCTTCGGTGTAGGGAGCGCGGCCGATCGCGACGAGTGCGACATCGGCCTCGAGCTGCTCCGTCTTGCCACCCGCCGCCGGCTCGATGGAGACTTTCAGCGTCTTGCCCTTCTGGTCGATGCCGGTGACCTTTGAGGCGAGGCGGAATTTAATGCCCTGCTTTTCGAGAATGCGCTGGAACGAGCGCGCGATCTCGCCATCCATGCCGGGCAAGATGCGATCGAGGAATTCGACCACCTCGACCTTCGCACCGAGCCGCCGCCACACCGAACCGAGCTCAAGGCCGATCACGCCGGCGCCGACCACGAGCAGGCGATCGGGGACTTTCGATAATTCCAGTCCGCCGGTCGAGGAGACGATGCGCTTTTCATCGATCTCGATGCCCGGCAGCCGCGTCACGTCCGAGCCCGTGGCGATTACGATCGATTTCGTCTCAATCGACTGCGCCTTGCCGTTGCCGGTCAAAACCTCGACCTTGCCGGGCGCCGTGATCTTGCCCTTGCCAATATAAGCGTCGATTTTGTTCTTCTTGAACAGAAAATCGACGCCCTTGACGTTGCCCTCGACGCCTTCTTGCTTGAATTTCATCATTTGCGTCAGATCGAACTTCGGCGCCGCCACCTTGATGCCCATCTTCTCGAAATCGCGCCCCGCCTCCTCATAGAGGTGGGAAGCGTGCAAGAGCGCCTTCGAGGGGATGCAGCCGACGTTGAGACAGGTGCCGCCGAAAGTCTTGTCTTTCTCGACTACGGCGATTTTCAACCCGAGCTGCGCCGCGCGGATCGCGCAGACATAGCCGCCGGGTCCGGTGCCGATGACGACGACGTCGTAGGCCATTTTGATGTCTCTTTCACCTCGCCGGCGAGCGCCGGCATTCAATCAGATGGCGAGTAATAGCCCGGCCCACAAAGCAGCCGCGACGCATGACTGGATCGCCCGCGCCGCATGGGCCGAAGAATTGCCTTCATAGATCGAGCACGAGCCGCGCCGGATCTTCCAGGCCCTCCTTCACCCGCACCAGGAAAGTGACCGCCTGTTGGCCGTCGACGACGCGATGATCGTAGGATAGCGCGAGATACATCATCGGCTTGATGACGACTTGTCCCTTGACCGCGACGGGCCGCTCCTCGATCCGGTGCATGCCTAAAATCCCCGACTGCGGCGCGTTCAGGATCGGCGTCGACAATAGCGAGCCGTATATGCCGCCGTTCGAAATGGTGAAAGTGCCGCCCTGCATCTCGTCGATGGTGAGACGACCTTCGCGCGCGCGCTTGCCAAACTCTGCGATCTTCTTCTCGGTTTCCGCAATCGAGAGCTGATCGGCGTCACGCACCACCGGCACCACCAGGCCCTTATCGGTGCCGACGGCAACGCCGATATGATAATAATTCTTGTAAACGAGATCGGCACCGTCGATCTCGGCGTTCACCGCCGGAATTTCCTTCAGCGCCTGGATGCACGCCTTCACGAAGAAGCCCATGAATCCGAGCTTGACGCCGTGCTTCTTCTCGAACGCCTCTTTGTAGTGCGCGCGCATCGCCATTACCGCGCTCATGTCGACGTCGTTGAACGTCGTGAGCATGGCGGCGGTGTTTTGCGCGTCCTTCAAGCGCCGGGCGATGGTCTGTCGGAGCTTCGTCATGCGCACGCGTTCCTCGCGTGCGGCGTCATCGGGTGGCGACGGCGCGCGAGCGATTGACGGCGTCGGCGGCGCGATCGAGGGCCCCGCCGCGATCGCGGCAAGCATATCGCCCTTGGTGACGCGGCCATCCTTGCCGGAGCCCGCGACGACCGCGGGATTGACGCCGGACTCGGCTGCTAACCGGCGCACCGCAGGCGGTTGTGGGGCGTCGCCGGAAACCTTTTTTGGCGAAGGCGCGGAAGCCGCCGGTTTGGCGGCCGCAACCGGCGCCGTCGCTTTCACAGGCGCCGCCTTCGGTGTCGCCTTGCCGCCTCCCGCGCCTTCGGCAATCGAGCCCAATAGCGCGCCAACGGCGACCGTATCGCCGTCCTTGGCCTTGATCTCGGACAAGACGCCCGCGATCGGTGCCGGGACCTCGACCGTTACCTTGTCGGTTTCCAATTCGACGAGCGGCTCGTCGGCCGCGACCGCCTCGCCCGCTTTCTTGAACCAGCGGCCGATCGTCGCCTCGGTGACGGATTCGCCAAGCGTCGGCACGCGGATTTCGGTCGCCATCGTCTAATCTCCGTAACGATTCAGCCCAACGCCTCGTCGAGGAACGCTTTCAGCTGTTTCAGGTGGCTCGACATCAATCCGGTCGCGGTCGAAGCCGAGGCCGCGCGCCCGACGTAGCGCGGCCGTGCGCTTTTGGCGTGAACCTGTTCGAGCACCCATTCAAGATACGGCTGCACAAACGCCCAGGCGCCCTGGTTGCGTGGCTCTTCCTGGCACCAGACGATCTCCGCGTTCTTGAAGCGGGAAAGCTCGGTCACCAGCGACTTCAGCGGGAACGGATAGAGCTGCTCGACGCGCAGTAAATAAACGTCGCCGATGCCGCGTTTCTCGCGGTCCTCGTAGAGATCGTAATAGACCTTGCCCGAGCAAAGCACGACGCGGCGAATTTTATCGTCGGCGGCAAGCTTGACGGTGCCGTTCGGATGCAGTTGCGCGTCGTCCCACAGCACGCGATGGAAAAAAGTGTCCGGACCCAGTTCGTCGAGCTTCGAAACCGCGCGCTTGTGACGAAGCAGCGACTTCGGCGTCATCAGGATCAGCGGCTTGCGGAAGTCGCGCTTCAATTGTCGGCGCAGGATGTGAAAATAATTCGCCGGCGTCGTGCAGTTCGCCACCTGCATGTTGTCCTCGGCGCAAAGCTGCAAGAAGCGCTCGAGCCGCGCCGACGAATGCTCCGGCCCCTGGCCCTCATAGCCGTGCGGAAGAAGCAACACGAGTCCCGACATGCGCAGCCACTTGCGCTCGCCCGAGGAGAGGAACTGATCGATCACGACCTGCGCGCCGTTGACGAAATCGCCGAACTGCGCCTCCCAGACGGTGAGCGCCTTCGGCTCGGCGAGCGAGTAGCCGTATTCAAAGCCGAGCACGGCTTCTTCCGACAGCATCGAATTGCAGACTTCGTAGCGCGCCTGGCCCTCGCGCACATAATTGAACGGCGTGTAGCGCTCGCCATTCTCCTGATCGAGGAGCACCGAGTGCCGCTGCGAGAAGGTGCCGCGCTCGACGTCCTGGCCGGTGAGGCGCACCGGACTGCCGTCCAAGAGAAGCGAGCAGATGGCCAGCGCCTCGCCCGTCGCCCAATCGATCCCCTCGCCCGTTTCGATCGCCTTCGCGCGCGTCTCGAGGAAACGCGTGATCGTGCGATGCGGATGAAAGCCTTCCGGCGTCTTGGTGATTTTTCGGCCGATTTCTTTCAGCCGCTCGAGCGCAACCCCGGTGTTGCCGCGGCGCGGATCGTCGAGGCTGTCCGCTTGCTTGATGCCCGACCACTTGCCGTCGAGCCAATCGGCCTTGTTCGGCTGGTAGCCTTGGCCCGATTCGAATTCGGCTTCGAGATGCGCACGCCAGCCCGCCTTCATCTGCTCGACTTCGCCTTCCGAAACGACGCCTTCGGCCTCCAACTTGTTGCCGTAGATCTCAAGCGTCGTCGGCTGCGAGCGGATCTTCTTGTACATCAAGGGCTGCGTGAACGAGGGCTCGTCGCCTTCGTTGTGGCCATGGCGGCGATAACAGAACATGTCGATCACCACCGGCTTCTGGAATTTCTGCCGGAACTCGGTCGCGACCTTGGCGCAGAACACCACCGCCTCCGGATCGTCGCCATTACAGTGAAAAATCGGCGCCTCGATCATCTTGGCGACGTCGGAGGGATAGGGCGAGGATCGCGCATAGCGCGGGTTGGTGGTGAAGCCGATCTGGTTGTTGACGATGAAATGCAGCGAGCCGCCGGTGCGGTAGCCCTTGAGCCCCGAGAGGCCGAAGCATTCCGCCACCACGCCTTGCCCCGCGAACGAGGCGTCGCCATGGATGAGGAGCGGCATCACCATCGTGCGATCGTCCGGCGTCGCATGATGCTGGTCCTGCTTCGCGCGCACCTTGCCGAGCACCACCGGATCGACGATTTCGAGATGCGAGGGGTTCGCCGTCAGCGACAAATGCACCTTGTTGTGGTCGAACTCGCGGTCGGACGAGGCGCCGAGATGATACTTCACGTCGCCGGAGCCCTCGACTTCCGTCGGCGTCGCCGAGCCGCCCTTGAATTCGTGGAAGATCACGCGATGGGGCTTGGCCATCACATGCGCGAGCACGTTGAGCCGCCCGCGATGCGCCATGCCGAAAACGATTTCCTGCACGCCGAGCGCGCCGCCACGCTTGATGATCTGCTCGAGCGCCGGGATCATGGATTCCGCGCCGTCGAGGCCGAAGCGCTTGGTGCCGGTATATTTCACGTCGATGAACTTCTCGAAGCCTTCGGCCTCGACGAGTTTGTTCAGGATCGCGCGCTTGCCCTCGCGCGTGAAGGTGATTTCCTTGTCCGGGCCTTCGATGCGCTCCTGAATCCAGCCCTTCTCCTCGGGCGAGGAGATGTGCATGAACTCGACGCCGATCGTCTGGCAATAGGTGCGCGTAAGAATCGCCACCATCTCGCGCACGCTCGCGAATTCGAGCCCGAGCACGTGGTCGATAAAAATTTTGCGGTCGAGATCGGCCTCGGTAAAGCCGTAGGAAGCGGGATCGAGCTCGGGCTGCACCAACTGCGGCTCTAACCCCAGCGGATCAAGCTTGGCGTGCAGATGTCCGCGCATGCGATAGGCGCGGATCATCATCAGCGCCTTGACCGAATCGCGCGTTGCCTGCTGGACCTCTTCGCTCGTGAGTTCAACGCCGTGCGGCTGCGCTTGTGCCTTGACCTTCTGGCCGACCGTCTTCTCGACCTCGATCCAGTTGCCGTCGAGCGCGGCGACGAGTTCGCCGTTCATCGGCACCGGCCAGCCGGGCTGCTTCCACGACGCCCCTTTGGCGTTCTTGATGGCGTCGCCCTTTTCTTCCTTCAGCGCCGCGAAGAACGAGCGCCAGCCCTCGTCGACCGACGACGGATTCTGTTCGTAGCGCGCCTCTAGATCCTCGAGGTAAGCGGCATTGCCGCCATAGAGGAATGACGTCTTGAGAAAGATGTCGTTGTCCGATGCTCTTGCCATGATCGCGATCCCGGGGCCTCTCCGGTCTCCGCTCCCATGCACAACGGATGCCGTTTTTCCGAAATGCACGCGGCCACGCCCCGCTAGCGCCGCCGATGAGTCGAGAATTCGTGTTGTATCAGCCTTTTAGCACCTCTACGAGCGTTTTGCCGAGCCGCGCCGGCGATGGCGACACGTGAATGCCCGCCGCCTCCATCGCCGCGATTTTCGATTCCGCGTCTCCTTTTCCGCCCGAAATAATGGCGCCTGCGTGACCCATCCGGCGTCCGGGCGGCGCGGTCCGGCCTGCGATGAAGCCGACGCATGGCTTCTTCTTGCCGCGCTTTGCCTCGTCGCGCAGGAACTGGGCGGCGTCTTCCTCGGCCGCACCACCGATCTCGCCGATCATGATCAGCGCCTCGGTTTCCTTGTCGGCGAGGAACATTTCCAGCACGTCGATGAATTCGGTGCCCTTGACCGGATCGCCGCCGATCCCGACGCAAGTGGTCTGCCCGAGACCTTCGGCGGTGGTCTGAAACACCGCCTCATAGGTAAGCGTGCCCGAGCGCGAAACAATGCCGACCTTGCCGCGCTTGTGGATGTGGCCGGGCATGATGCCGATCTTGCACTCGCCGGGCGTGATCACGCCGGGACAGTTCGGACCGATGAGCCGCGACTTCGAACCCGAGAGCGAGCGCTTGACCTTCACCATGTCGGCGACGGGAATGCCTTCGGTGATGCAGACGATGAGCGGAATTTCCGCGTCGATCGCTTCGCAAATGGCGTCGGCCGCGCCCGCGGGCGGAACGTAAATCACGCTCGCATCGGCGCCGACCTTTTCCTTCGCCTCCATCACCGTGTCGAACACCGGGAGATCGAGATGCCTCGTGCCGCCTTTGCCCGGCGCGGTGCCGCCGACCATCTTCGTTCCGTATTTGATCGCCTGCTCGGAATGGAAGGTGCCGTTCTTGCCGGTGAAGCCCTGGCAAATGACCTTCGTCGATTTGTTGACGAGGACCGACATCACTTCTTCCCCTTCACCGCTTTGACGATCTTCTGCGCGGCGTCATCGAGGTCGTCGGCGGAGATCACGTCGAGCCCCGATTCTTTCAAAATCTTCTTGCCGAGCTCGACGTTCGTCCCTTCGAGGCGCACCACGAGCGGTACCTTCAGGCCGACTTCCTTCACCGCCGCCACCACGCCTTCCGCGATTACATCGCAGCGCATGATGCCGCCGAAAATGTTGACGAGGATTCCCTTCACCTTCGGGTCGGAGGTGATGATCTTGAACGCCGCCGTCACCTTCTCCTTGGTGGCACCGCCGCCGACGTCGAGGAAGTTCGCCGGCGCCTCGCCATAGAGCTTGATGATGTCCATGGTGGCCATGGCGAGACCGGCGCCGTTCACCATGCAGCCGATCGTGCCGTCGAGCGCGATGTAATTGAGGTCGTATTTCGAGGCCTCGACTTCCTTGGCGTCTTCCTCGCTAATGTCGCGCAGTGCCACGATATCCGGATGACGGAACAGCGCGTTGTCGTCGAAGCCGACCTTGGCATCGAGGCAGACAATCTTGCCGTCCTTCGTCAGGATCAGCGGGTTGATTTCAAGCAGGCTCATGTCCTTCTCGGTGAACGCCTTGTAGAGCGCGGAGATCAACGCGCCCGCCTGCTTCTGTTGATCGGGGCCGAGGCCGAGCACTTTTCCGACACGCCGCGCATGGTGCGGACGAACGCCCGTCACCGGATCGATCGCAAGCGTGACGATCTTGTCGGGCGTATCGTGCGCGACCTTCTCGATATCCATGCCGCCTTCGGTCGAGACCACGATGGCGACGCGCGCGCTTTCGCGGTCGACGAGGAGAGATAGATAAAACTCCTTCGCGATCGCCGCCCCTTCCTCGATATAGAGGCGATTGACTTCCTTGCCGGCGGGCCCGGTTTGATGCGTGACGAGCGTCGAACCGAGCATGCGCTGGGCTTCTTTCTTCACTTCGTCGACGGATTTCACGACCTTGACGCCGCCCGCCTTGCCGCGGCCGCCGGCGTGAATTTGCGCCTTGACGACCCAGACGGAACCGCCGAGCTCGTTCGCGGCCTTCACCGCTTCTTCGGGCGAAAAAGCCGGAATACCGCGCGGCACCGGCACGCCGAATTCGCGCAACACGGCTTTCGCTTGATATTCGTGAATGTTCATCGGTGATGCTCGAATCTCAGAAGTGCCGCGCGAAAATTCTCCGAAAGATCACTTGCCGAGATCAGGCGCGATCTTGATGCAGGCATCGACGAGTCCCTGCACCGCCGAGACCGACTTGTCGAACATACCCTGCTCGTCCTTGTTGAGCTCGATTTCCACCACGCGCTCGACACCCTTGGCGCCGATCACCGTCGGCACGCCGACATAAAGCCCCTTCACGCCGTACTCACCGTTGAGAAAGGCGGCGCAAGGAAGCACGCGTTTCTTGTCCTTGAGATAGCTTTCCGCCATCGCGATCGCGGAGGAGGCCGGCGCGTAAAACGCGGAGCCTGTCTTGAGCAGGTTCACGATCTCGGCGCCGCCGTCGCGCGTACGCTGCAGGATCGCCTCGATGCGCGCTTCCGTCGTCCAACCCATCTTGACGAGATCGGGAAGCGGAATACCGGCGACGGCCGAGTAGCGCACCAGCGGCACCATGGTGTCGCCGTGGCCGCCGAGCACGAAGGCGGTCACGTCCTCGACCGAAACTTTGAACTCGTCGGCGAGGAAGTAGCGGAAGCGTGCGGAATCGAGAACCCCCGCCATGCCCACGACCATGCTTTTCGGCAACCCGCAGGCCGTCTGCAGTGCCCACACCATGGCGTCGAGCGGATTGGTGATGCAGATCACGAACGCCTTTGGCGCGTATTTGCGGATGCCGGCGCCGACCTGCGCCATGACCTTGAGATTGATGCCGAGGAGATCGTCGCGGCTCATGCCCGGCTTGCGCGGCACGCCGGCGGTGACGATGATCACGTCGGCGCCCTCGATCGCCTCGTAGGAGTTGGTGCCGGTGATCTTCGCGTCGAAATCCTCGACCGGCGAAGACTGCGACGAGGTCGAGCGCCTTGCCCTGCGGGATGCCCTCCACCACGTCGAAGAGAATAATGTCGCCGAGGTCCTTCAACCCGGCGAGGAGAGCGAGTGTGCCGCCGATCTGGCCGGCTCCGATCAAAGCGATCTTCTTGCGTGCCATGGAAGGAAAAATCCTGCTGGAGGAATGCGGAGCCGCAATATCGGCCGCGGGACAGCCTAGCCTCTAGCCCGTTTGCACAAGCCGCTCAAGCGCGGAAACCTCATCCGTTCTTCGCATTCAAGTCTCGACGATGCCGGCGGTGTCGCCCGTCGCCCTCGAATCGCGCCTTCCGTGCGGCAACGCTAGATAATCCGCCGAGCGCATCTCGTGGAGCCTCGACGCCGTACGGCGGAATTCGAACGCCTCGAAGCCTTCAATCCCGGCATAGAGCCGGTCGGGCTCGGCCGCCGCGGACGCAATCAGCTTCACCGCGCTGTCATAGAGCGTGTCGATCAGAAGGATAAAACGCTTGGCTTCGTTGCGCTGTTCGGCGGCAATCACTGGGATGTTTTCGACGATCACCGTGTGAAACGCACGCGCGATAGCGACGAAATCGCTCGCCCCGAGCGGCATTTCGCAAAGATCGCGGAAGGTGAACCGCGCGGCACCGCCGCCCGCGCGCGGCACGTGGATCGCGCGTCCGAGATGCGGGAGATCGAACGGCGCCCCGCCATCCGCGCCGGCAAGCCGCCGCCAGGCGCGGTCGATCGCCACGCGCGCTGCCTCGTCGGCGGGGACATGCCAGCTCGCGACGTCTTGCAATTTCTCCAGCCGGAAATCGGTGCGCGCTTCGAGCGGGACCACCTCCACACGCTCTTCCAGAAGCTGGATGAACGGCACGAACAGCGCGCGATTGAGCCCATCCTTATACAGCTCCGCGGGCGGCACGTTGGATGTCGCGACCAGCACGACGCCGAGCGCGAACAATTTATCGAACAGCCGCCCGAGGATCATCGCGTCGGCGATGTCGGTGACGAAGAAATTCGTCGAAGCATAGAAGCGAGGTTTCTCCGGCGATCGCTGCCGGCCGCGATCGCGATGGGATCACCGTTTGAACCCTCTCCGTATTTCAGCACGTGGCGGATATTCTGAATGCGCGCATGCACCTCCGCCATGAATTCGTGAAAATGCGCGCGCCGCTTTCTCGCGGCACGGCGCGCCATCGAAGAAAAGATCCATCAGCATGGTCTTGCCGCGGCCGACATCGCCGAAGAGATAGACGCCGCGCGGCGCGCTCGCCGGCCGCCGCGCCATGAGCCAGCCGAGCGCCCCGGATTTGACGGGCGGGCGATAGTCGGCGAGTTCACGCTCGAGCCGCGCCAAACGGCCGATCGCGTGAAGCTGGCCCGGGTCCGGTTCGATCTCTCCGGCCGCGACCCGTGCGGCATAGCGCTCCGCGATCGCCGCCATGCGAAAGAGAACCCCTGATGATTCTGACCGCGCGAGACTTAGCGGCCCCTGTTTGCCGCTTCAACGCCGCAAGTGTTGCCGCCAAAACAGGATTGTTGCGCGCCAAGCCGCCAAATATCGTCGAAAGTTGCCCACCAAGGGCCCTTTCTTCATCCAACTGTCAAAGCCCAGTCATGCTTTTGCTGCATAGCGGCAATACATTGATTTATAAGAATAAATCACCCATATCGGGGCGAAGGGCAATGCACCATGCACGACGACTATTGAGACACCCAGGCGTGATCCGCAAGCTCTGGGTCGGCGAAACCGAGCGCTTTCGTGAGCATCTCCTGCGCCTCGATCCCGCAAGCCGTGCCAACCGCTTCGGGACCCCGGTCACCGATTACTTCATCGAGAAATACGCGGCGAAGGCGCTGGGACCGGATTCGGTCGTCCACGGATTTTTCGTCGACGGCGTCTTGCGCGGTTGCGCGGAACTCCGCGTCTCCGCCGATCATTTTTCGAACGAGGCGGAGGCCGCCTTCTCGATCGAGCAGCCTTGGCAGCACGCCGGCGTCGGCTCGGCGCTGATGGGGCGCACCATTCTCGCCGCGCGCAATCGCTCGATCCGCAAGCTCTACATGAATTGCCTGTCGCACAATCATCCGATGCAGGCGATCGCGCGCAAATATGAGGCTGATCTGCGCTTCGAAGCGAACGACGTCGTCGCCGAAATCACCAATCCGCGGCCCGATCCGCTTTCGCTCTTTCGCGAATTCATGGCCGACGGCTACAGCTTCGCGACCGCGATTCTCGACGCGCAGAGCCGGATGTTGAAAGCGGCCTGACGGCAGCCCGCGGACGAATGGCAACTAGAACTGCCGTGTCACCATCTTTTTCTTGATCTCGGCGATCGCTTTCGCGGGGTTAAGCCCCTTCGGGCAAACCTGCGAGCAATTCATGATGGTGTGGCAGCGATAGAGCCGGAACGGATCTTCCAGGAAATCGAGCCGCTCGCCGGTTGCCTCGTCGCGCGAGTCGGCAATCCAGCGATAGGCCTGCAACAGCGCCGCCGGTCCCATGTAGCGCTCGGGATTCCACCAATAGCTCGGGCACGACGTCGAGCAGCAGGCGCAGAGAATGCACTCATAGAGCCCGTCGAGCTTCTCGCGCTCCGCGTGGCTTTGCAGCCATTCCTTCTCGGGGGCGGGCGTCTCGGTGTGCAGCCACGGTTCGATCGCCGCGTATTGGGCATAAAAATTGGAAAGATCCGAGCACGAGATCCTTGATCACCGGCTGATGCGGCAGTGGATAGATCTTCACCGGCGCCGCCACATCGTCGATCGCTTGCGTGCAGGCGAGCGTGTTCAGCCCGTCGATGTTCATGGAGCAAGAGCCACACACGCCCTCGCGGCACGAGCGGCGAAAGGTCAGCGTCGCGTCAATCTTGTTCTTGATCCAGATGATGGCGTCGAGAATCATCGGCCCGCAATCGTCGCGGTCGACGAAATAAGTGTCGATGCGCGGGATTTTCCTCCTCCTCCGGATCCCAGCGATAGATGCGGAACTCGGTCAGGCGCTTGGCGCCGGCGGGCTTCGGCCATACCTTGCCCGTTTTCACCTTGGAGTTTTTCGGCAGCGTCAGTTCGACCATGGTGTCCCGCTCTCAATAAACCCGCTTTTTCGGCTCGATGTACTGCACTTCGTTCGTCAGCGTGTAGGCATGCACGGGCCGATGGTCGAGCTTCATCTTGCCGGTCTTGTCGTCGAACCAAGACAGCGTGTGCTTCATCCAGTTCTTGTCGTCGCGTTCGGGAAAGTCCTCGCGCGCATGCGCACCGCGCGATTCTTGCCGGTTCAGCGCCGAGTTCATCGTCACTGCCGCCTGCGCGATCAGATTGTCAAATTCCAGCGTCTCGACCAGGTCCGAATTCCAGATTAGCGAGCGGTCGCTGACGCGGATGTCGGAGATTCCCGCGAATACGTCATGAATGAGCTGCGTACCTTTGCTCAGCACTTCACCGGTGCGGAACACGGCGCAGTTCGACTGCATCACCTTTTGCATCTTGACGCGCAGTTCCGCCGTCGGGGTCGCACCCTTGGCGTTGCGGAAACGATCAAGCCGCGAAATCGCATAATCGGTCGCCTCGACCGGCAGGTCGGGCTGCTTCTCGCCGGAATGCATGATCTCGGCACAGCGCGCCGCTGCCGCGCGCCCGAACACGACGAGATCGATCAACGAGTTCGAGCCGAGCCGGTTCGCGCCGTGCACCGAGACACAAGCCGCTTCCCCGATCGCCATCAGACCCGGCACGACTTGATCGGTATTGCCGTTCGATTTCGTCAGCGCTTCGCCGTGGAAATTCGTCGGGATGCCGCCCATGTTGTAATGCGCCGTCGGCAAGACCGGAATCGGCTCCTTGGTGAGATCGACGCCGGCAAAAACCTTCGCGCTCTCGGAAATGCCCGGCAGCCGCTCATGCAGGATTTTCGAATCGATATGCTCGAGGTGGAGGTAGATGTGGTCCCTCTCCTTGCCGACGCCGCGGCCCTCATGAATTTCGATCGTCATCGCGCGCGAGACGACGTCGCGTGAGGCGAGGTCCTTGGCCGACGGCGCGTAGCGCTCCATGAAGCGCTCGCCTTCGGAATTGGTGAGATACCCGCCCTCGCCGCGCGCGCCCTCAGTGATGAGGACGCCGGCGCCGTAGACGCCCGTCGGGTGAAACTGCACGAACTCCATGTCCTGCAGCGGCAGACCCGCGCGCAGTACCATGGCGTTGCCATCGCCGGTGCAGGTGTGGGCCGAGGTGCAGGTGAAATAGGTGCGGCCATAGCCGCCGGTCGCCAGCATCGTCATCTGCGCGCGGAAGCGGTGGATTGTGCCGTCCTCCAGATCGAGCGCGACGACCCCGCAGCAGCGGCCCTCGCCGTCCATCAGGAGATCGATCGCGAAATACTCGATGAAGAACTCGGCGCTGTGCTTGAGCGCCGCACCATAAAGCGTCTGCAGCATGGCGTGACCCGTGCGGTCGGCGGCGGCGCAGGTGCGTTGCGCGGTTCCCTTGCCGAAGTGCGTGGTCATGCCGCCGAACGGCCGCTGATAGATTTTTCCTTCTTCCGTGCGCGAGAACGGCACGCCCCAGTGCTCGAGCTCGTAGACCGCCGCCGGCGCGTGGCGGCAGAGATATTCGATTGCGTCCTGATCGCCGAGCCAGTCCGACCCCTTGACGGTGTCGTACATGTGCCAGCGCCAGTCGTCCTCGCCCATATTGCCGAGCGCGGCGGCGATGCCGCCCTGCGCCGCCACCGTGTGCGAGCGCGTCGGAAACACCTTCGTGATGCAGGCGGTCTTGAGCCCGGCCTCGGCGCAGCCGACGACCGCGCGCAGGCCCGAACCACCGGCGCCGACCACGATCACGTCATAGACGTGGTCGGTGACCGGATAGGCGCGGCCTTGAACCGCGGGCGCTGCCTGCTGTTTGCCGTTCGACACCATGTCTACAGCCCGAAATTGATCTTCAGGATCGCGTAGGCCGCCGCGATGCCGACCGCGAGGGTAAAGAAGGTATTGGCCATCAGCAGCACGATCTTCTTGAATTCGGTATGGACGTAATCCTCGATGATCACCTGCATGCCGATCTGCATGTGGATGAGCCCCGCGAGCAGACCGGCCACCAGGATCATCGCCACGAAGGGATTCGACAGCGTCGCGACCACGCTCGCCTGGCTTGCGCCGACGAGGCTGACGACCACGGCGATAAATGCAATCGTGAGCGGCACGCTGGCGACGCCGGTCAACCGCTGCATCCAGAAGATCTCGGTGCCGGAATGGGCGGCGCCCAATCCGCGGGCGCGAGCGAAGGGTGTTTTCATGGCGTACCCTCTCAACCCTTGAGCATGTAGACGAGCGACCCAGACCGCGATCGTCAGCGCGGTCGAGCCGACGATCGTCGCGTAAGCGAGAAACTCGCGCTCGCCGGGCTCAAGGCAATAGAGCGTATCCCAAATGAAATGCCGGATGCCGCCAAGCATGTGGTGCAGAAGCGCCCATGTGTAGCCGAAGAGCACGAGCTGACCGAACCAGGAGGCAAAAATGGCGCTGACGATGTCGAATTGCCTCGCCGAACTCGCCGCCGCGAGCAGCCACCAGACCAGCAACAGTGTGCCGAAGTAGAGCGCGCCGCCGGTGATCCGGTGCAGCGAGCGACATCGCCATCGTGATGCTGAAGTGATAGATGCCGAGATGCGGCGAGAGCGGACGATCGGCTTGCAGTTCTGGGTTCGGCCATCAGGATTTTTCCGATTTCACGCGTCTCGCCGAAGCTTCACTAAATACATCAGCCCCGCATTTCCCATCTCGGGAATGCGTTTCGTAAACCCATGCTTCGCCTAAAACGAAGCTACTACCGGGAAACTGGACTGCAATCCTTATTATGCGTAGGCTAGCGTTCGTATAATACGAAGGCAGACACCATGCGTTTTGATTTGGCCGACTTGAGCCTGTTTCGCGACGTGGTCGAGGCGGGCAGCATCACCCGCGGGGCCGAGCGCGCCCATCTTGCGCTCGCCGCGGCGAGCACGCGCATCCGCAACATGGAAGAAGCGATCGGCGCGCCGCTCTTGCTGCGCGGCCGCCAAGGCGTGGTGCCGACCCAAGCGGGGCGCACGCTCCTGCAACATGCGCGTATCATGCTTTTGCAGGCGGAACGTCTGCGCGAGGATCTCGGCGCTTATGCCGGCGGCTTGGCCGGCCAGATCCGCGTGCTCTCCAACACCAATGCGTTGACCGAATTTCTGCCCGAGGCCCTGAGCTCGTTTCTCACGGCGCATCCGCATGTGAGCGTCGATCTCGAGGAGCGTCTGAGCGACGAGATCGTCGGGCTGATCGCCGAAGGCGTCGCCGATCTCGGCATCGTCGCCGGCACCGTCGATGCCGGCGCGCTGGAAACCTATCCGTTTCGCCGGGACCGTTTCGTGCTCGTGGTTGCCCGCGATCATCCGCTCGCCAAGCGCGCGCGGATCAGCTTCGCGCAAGTGCTCGACCGCGATTTCGTGGGGCTCGACCGGGCAAGCGCGCTGCAGCGCTTCCTCGCCGACAAGGCGGCGCGCATCGGACGGCCGCTGCGGCTGCGGATTCAGCTGCGAAGCTTTGACGCAGTCTGCCGCCTGGTCGAGTGCAATGTCGGGGTCGGCATCGTGCCGGAGACCACCGCGCGCCGCGCCGCGCGGGCCATGGCAGATTGTCGCGGTCGCCCTCACCGACCCGTGGGCCGCCCGCGACCTCACGATCTGCGTGCGCGGCATGCGCGGAGTTGCCGCCCTTTGCACGCCAGTTGGTCGAGCATCTGCGGGCCGCATGAGCCCTCCTTGACCGAATCGGTTTACGGTTGAATAAGCCATTGCGGTTTAGGTTCCGCGGGTTGGGTACGGGGTTGTCGAGACGACGGGTACCGACAGAAAACCGGCACATTCTCGTTGAATATCGCCGGCGAAGACTGTCCTTGGTGAGGGGCATGAATCGCCACATGAAGACGCTTGCGGGTCGCAATCTCTAGCTCTGCTTGCCATTGCGCTGGCGGCTTCCGCCGCACGCGCCGACGAGGAGCGATCCTTGCTCATCGACGGCGCGCAACGAAACTATCGTATCCACCTGCCGCCAAACCCGACCTCTCCCGGCCCCGTCGTCATCGCCCTTCACGGCATGCTGCAATCCGCCGACGGGATGGATTCCTATCTCGGCCTTAATCTCGTTGCCGATCGCGAGGATTTCACGGTCGTCTATCCGTATGGCCTTGGCAATTCCTGGAAGGATGGGCGCAATCCGGCGCTGCGCATGACCTTCTGGGCGCCGCCCGGCGACGACGTCGAGTTCCTGAGCAAGCTCGTGCAAGCGCTCGTCGAGCAACGGATCGCCGACCCCGGACGCGTTTATCTCGTCGGTCTTTCGAACGGCGGTTACATGACCTACCGCATGGCTTGCGAGCGGTCCGATTTGTTCGCGGCCTTCGCGACCTTGAGCGCGACGGTGCCCACGACCTACCGGACTTCCTGCAAGCCGAGCCGCGCAGTGCCGGTTCTCATGATCAACGGCACGGCGGACATGATCGTGCCGTTCTACGGCAACGCTCTTCCCGGCGTCATGTCGCTCTATCCGGTGATGTACACAGCGAAGCTTTTTGCCGAATTGAACGGCTGCTCCAATGCCGCGGAATCCGCCGTGCCGAGCCGAGGGGCGAGCAGCGGTACGTCGGTGACGGTGATTTACTGGTCGAATTGCCGCGATCGGTCCGCCGTCGTTCTGTTTCGCGTCAATAACGGCGGCCACCAATCGCCGTCGATCGGACCCGGGCGAGAAACGCCGATGGCCGCGCGCATGCTCGGCATGCGCAATCACGACATCGACGCGGCCGAAGAGGTCTGGGCGTTTTTCCGCCACTACGACCTCTCGATTACATCCGGCCTTCAGCGCGGGATGAGCGCCCAGTAATCGAGATCGAGGATCACGGCGGGATCGTATTCCTCGCCTTGCCGGCCGGGAAAATCCGCGCACGGCTTGTCCTTGGTCGCGATCGTGCGCAACCGCAACGCGCCGACATCTTTGCGCTTGGGAATTTCCGCCGCTCCAGCACCTCGCTCCAGGCGAACACGGTGCATCCCGCGAATAGCGGCGCCACATGCCGGCCGCCGTTGATCGCCGCCACGTGAAAGGCGTTGGCGAGCCCGTTGAAGCTGAAGCGCGCGCGCAAGCGAAATCACATGGCCGCCATAGATCAGCCGGCGGCCGAAGCGGCCCTTGCCCTCGGTGAACTGATTGAAGTGGACGCGTGCGGTGTTCTGATAGAGCCGTGTCGCGATCTGGTGTTCGGCCTCCTCGACCGTCATGCCGTCGCGGTGATCGATCTTCTCGCCCGGCCTGATAGTCGGCGTAACGCCGCGCGCTGCCGGCAAGCGTGTAGTCATAAGCCTTGGATTTCAGCTTCGGTACGGCGCGGCCGAGTGCGGCGGCTTCGACCTGGTCGGCGAGCTTCGGCACGCTCGCGCTCGGGGCCGGTGCCGCTTCGTCACGCTTTCGCACCATCACCCAGCGTACATAGTCGAGCACCACCGTGCCTTTCTGATTGAAGCCTTTGGAGCGCACGTAGACGACGCCCGACTGGCGGTTGGAATTTTCGCGGAGCCCAATCACCTCGGAGACGGCGGAAAGCGTGTCGCCGGGATAGACCGGCGCGAGAAACCGGCAATCGGCGTAGCCGAGATTGGCGACCGCGTTCAGCGAAATGTCCGGCACCGTCTTGCCGAACACGACATGAAACACCAGGAGATCGTCGATCGGCGCGCGCGGATAGCCGATTTTCTTGGCGAAGGTGTCGGCCGATTGCACCGCGAAGCGCGCGCCGAACAGCCCGTTATAGAGCGCGACATCGCCTGCGGTGACGCGTGCGCGGGGTGGCGTGCTTGATCACCTGGCCGAGGCGGAAATCCTCGAAGAAATGGCCCGAACGATTTTCGCTCATGGAGATCACGCTCTCGCCGCGATGGCATCGTGAAGCGCCACGGTGCGGCGCGCGATCTCGGCATGCAGGAGTTCGACCATGCGCCCGTCGACCGTGATCACCCCCTTGCCGGCATTTTCCGGCGCGGCGAAAGCGGCAACGATCTTCTTCGCTTGCACGACTTCGATCTCGGCCGGCGAATAGGCGGCGTTGCAAGGCTCGACCTGCGAAGGGTGGATGAGCGTTTTGCCGTCGAAGCCCAGATTCCGCCCGTCCTCGCACTCGCGTGCGAACCCGGCCGCATCTTGAATGTCGTTGAATACGCCGTCGAGCACGTCGAGGCCATGGGCGCGCGCAGCGAGGATCACCATCGAGAGCGCCGCGAGCATCGGCAGCCGCCCGGGAACGATGCGTGCGCGCGTTTCCTTCGCGATGTCGTTGGTGCCGAGCACGAGTACGGCGAGCCGCGTCTTCGGATCGCGCCCCGCCGCCGCGATGAAGTTCGCGTCAAGGATCGCGAGCGGCGTCTCGATCATCGCCCACATCGCAAGACCGGGCGGCGCCTTCAAATCGGCGAGCTTGTGGGTGACAAGCGCCACTTCTTTCGGCGAGGAAATTTTCGGCACCAGCACCGCGTCGGGTCCTGCGGCGACCGCCGCCGCGAGATCCTCTTCGAACCAGGCGGTGTCGAGCGCGTTCGTGCGCAACACCACTTCGCGCGGACCGAAGCCCTTGGCCGTAATGGCGGCCGCCGCTTGTTCCCGCGCGGTCTTCTTCGCGTCGGGCGCGACCGCGTCCTCAAGATCGAGAATGATGACGTCGGCGGGCAGCGTGCGCGCTTTTTCGAGCGCGCGCGCGTTCGAGGCCGGCATGTAGAGCGCACTGCGACGCGGGCGAACGGCGATTGTCATGAAAGATGACTGAGAAAAATCGGTGCTAGCGGAGGTTAGCCTGCCGGTCTCGGCCGTGCCACCCTCGGCCGGCCTACGCCGCCTTCTTCTTCGGCGCGAGAAGTTTACGATTGACGAGAATCTCGGCGATCTGGACCGTATTTAGCGCCGCGCCCTTGCGCAGATTGTCGGAGACGCACCAGAACGAGAGACCGTGCTTCACCGTCTTGTCGACGCGGATGCGCGAGACATAGGTGGCGTCCTCGCCGACCGCCTCGAACGGCGTCACGTAGCCGCCGGGCTCGCGCTTGTCGACGATGAGGATGCCGGGAGCCTCGCGCAAGATCTCGCGCGCCTGGTCGGCTGTAATCGCCTTCTCGAATTCGACGTTGACCGCGATCGAGTGGCCGATGAAGACCGGCACCCGTACGCAGGTCGCGCTGACCTGGATCTTGGGGTCGAGAATCTTCTTCGTCTCCACGTCCATCTTCCACTCTTCCTTGGTGGAGCCGTCTTCCATAAAGACGTCGATCTGCGGGATGACGTTGAAGGCGATCCGCTTCGGAAACTTCTGCGCCTCCGGCGAATCGGAGACGAAAATCGCCCGCGTCTGCGCGAACAATTCGTCCATCGCCTCCTTGCCCGCACCCGAAACTGACTGATAGGTCGCGGCCACGACGCGCTTGACGATGGCGCGGTCGTGCAGGGGCTTCAGCGCCACCACGAGCTGGGTGGTCGAGCAGTTCGGATTGGCGATGACGTTCTTCTTCTTGAAGCCGCCGATCGCATCGGCATTGACCTCGGGCACCACCAGCGGCACGTCGGGGTCGTAGCGCCAGCACGAGGAATTATCGATCACGACGCAGCCCTTGGCCGCGATCTTGGGCGTCCATTCCTTCGAAATGGCCGAGCCCGCGGACATCAGGCAAATGTCGGTGTCGGTGAAGTCGTGGTTCTCGAGCGCCTTGATCTTCAGAGTGCGGTTACCATACGAGACCTCGACGCCCATCGAGCGGCGCGAGGCGAGCGGCACCACCTCGTCGGCGTCAAATCCGCGCTCGGCAAGGATCGCGAGCATTTCCCGGCCCACATTGCCGGTGGCTCCCACGACCGCGACTTTGTAACCCATTGTTCACTCTCTGCCGAAATTTGGCCGCAACGATGGCCGTCCGGAAACCAAAAGTGAGCGGCTTTTACGCGAGAACAGCAGCAATCGCAACGCCAGCCTGCAGGAGAGGTATAAGGCGTGAAACCGCTTCAGAAGCGGATCGGCTTTGCTGATCCGCTCACCCACGAACCCGTGCGCTTTGCGCCGCGCCCACCGCTCACTTTTGCGCGCGGCTTTGCATTTTTACGCGCGTCCATCTTCCTCGCCATCTTCGCCGGCACGGTTGTGCTCGGCTACGATCTGATCGGGCCGACGCCGGCGGCGTCCTCCGTGACGCCGACGCTGGAAGCGCATCCCGCCTGGATCGACGTGACGCGCGCATCCGGCGCCTTCGCCGTGGCGATGCAGGGCCTCGATCCGACCCAATCGGATTATCTCGTACGCCGCCATCGCGACGGTGGCGGTCGCAAGGACTTGATGACCTTCGGCGCGCCAAGCGACAAAAGTACCTACGTCCGCATCCAGCTTTATCGCCCGGGTACGGAAGGCGAGGTCATTGCCGATCCGTTCGACGCGGTTGCCGCACTCGCCGGCAATTCCAAAATCGATGCCGAACTTTCGGAAACGGCGAGCAAGCTCAGGACGAAATTCGGCGAACTTTCCGTGATCGACATGAACGTAACGAGTGCCGACGAGACGCGCGCTTGCGTTGCCGTCGCGGGGGGCTGGGACGATCCGCGCTTCGGCCTTGTCGCCTGGTGGTGCAATGCCGGCCCCGAGATCGTGCCGCACGGCCAGCTCGCCTGCCTTGTCGACCGCCTCACCATGATGAGCGCGGGCGGCGACGACAGGCTCGCATCCTTCTTCGCCAAAGCCGAATTGAAGCGCAATTTCTGCGGCGCGGCGGGATCGATCTTGGCCGCAACGCCGAAGCGGCCCGACGACTGGATTTCGCAAAAGGCCGCGCCGCCGCTGCGTGGCCGCATCGCCGGGCGCTAATCGAATCTTGCCCCTTCGCGCGAACGATTTTCGCGCTATTGCGTTTTATAAAAGCAGGCTATTGTGCCTCGTCGTCCGAATATAACGAGAGAGGCGTTCATGCGTTTTGCGTCTTTTGCCGCTCTTGCCGCAGCGTTTGCGCTGCTTGCCTCGAGCCTTCCCGCCGGTGCCAAGGATTACGAGCATAAGCGCACCCGCATCATCATTCAGAAGCGCAGCTATCTCGACGCCGGTACGACCGTGAAACCGGGCACCGCCCGCTACACGAATTACCTCCTGCCACTCGATAGCCGGTTTATGAACTACGGCCCGCCGAACGATAATTTGAACACGCGGTTTCCGTTGCCGGGACCGTTCGAGCTTCCGGGCTACCCAAACTACTGAGTGCTTAGGCAGCGAGACGCTCGAGCTCGCTGAGGATCGCGCTCCCCATTTCCGAGGTGCTGACGGTCTTGGCGCTGTCGCCGCGAATGTCGGCGGTGCGCAGACCGTGGGCGAGCGCGCCGGCGATCGCCTGCTCGACGAGGTCCGCTTCCTTCGCCATGCCGAACGAATAGCGGAGCGCCATGCCGAAGGAGCCGATCATGGCGATCGGATTGGCGAGGCCCTTGCCGGCGATATCGGGCGCCGAGCCGTGCACCGGCTCATAGAGCGCGCGGCGTTTCTTCGTTTTCGGATCGATCTCGCCGAGCGAAGCGGAGGGCAGCATGCCGAGCGAGCCGGTGAGCATCGCGGCGACGTCGGAAAGCATGTCGCCGAACAGATTGTCGGTGACGATCACGTCGAATTGCTTCGGATTGCGCACAAGCTGCATGCCGAGCGCATCGGCCAGCTGATGCTCCAGCTGCACGTCTTTGTATTCGCGCTGCGTGCACTTGGCTCACGACCTCGTGCCACAAAACGCCCGATTTCATCACGTTGCGCTTTTCGGATGAGGTCACCTTGTTGTGGCGCTTACGCGCGAGCTCGAAGGCAACGCGCGCGATGCGCTCGATTTCGTAGGTATCGTAGACCTGCGTGTCGACGGCGCGTTTCTGGCCGTTGCCGAGATCGGTGATGGTTTTCGGCTCGCCGAAATAAACGCCGCCCGTCAGTTCGCGCACGATGACGATGTCGAGGCCCTCCACGAGTTCGCGCTTCAGGCTCGACGCGTCGGCGAGCGCCGGATAGCAGATCGCCGGGCGGATGTTGGCGAACAAGCCGAGATCCTTGCGCAGCCGCAGGAGCCCCGCTTCCGGCCGCGCCTCGTAGGGCACCTTGTCCCACTTCGGCCCGCCGACCGCACCGAACAGAATGGCGTCGGCCGCGAGCGCCTTCTGCATCGCGGCTTCCGAGATCGCCTTGCCGTGCGCGTCGTAGGCGGCGCCGCCGACGAGATCTTCCTCGATCGAAAACGAAGCAAGCCCGCGCCGCTCGAAGAACGCGATCACGCGCTTCGCCTCGGCCATCACTTCGGGCCCGATGCCGTCGCCGGGAAGCAGCAGAAGCTTGAAGGTCGCCATCCGCCTCAGGCCCACGGCCTCTTGTCGGCCGCATTCTTCTCGAAGCTCTCGATCTTCGATTTCTTTTCCATGGTGAGGCCGATGTCGTCGAGGCCGTTGAGCAAGCAATGCTTGCGGAACGGGTCGATATCGAACTTGATCGTGCCGCCGTCGGGGCCGCGGATTTCTTGCTTCGCGAGATCGATCGTGAGCGTCGCGTTGGCGCCGCGCTCGGCGTCGTCGAAGAGCTTCGCGAGATCCTCGGGCGATACCGTGACAGGCAAAATGCCGTTCTGGAAGCAGTTATTGTAGAAAATGTCGGCGAACGAGGTCGAGATCACGCAGCGGATGCCGAAATCGAGGAGCGCCCACGGCGCGTGTTCGCGCGAGGAGCCGCAGCCGAAATTTTCGCCGGCCACCAGAATTTTGGCTTTGCGATAGGCCGGCTGGTTCGAGAACGAAATCGGGATTCTCGCTGCCGTCGTCCTTGTAGCGTAGCTCCGCGAACAGGCCCTTGCCGAGGCCCGTGCGCTTGATCGTCTTCAGATATTGCTTCGGGATGATCTTGTCGGTGTCGACATTGACGAGCTTGAGGGGTGCGGCAACGCCCTCGAGCACGGTGAATTTTTCCATGCGTTACTGGCTCGAAAGTGGGGTTTCTGCCGGGCTTTCTAGCCGGTTATGCCGCCCCGTCAAAGGCCCGGCGCCGCGCTCATTTCGAACGCGGCGCCAGCTTCAAAGTCAGAAAGGGAGAATTAGCGGCGTCCTTTCCTGCCGTATTCCAGAAGCAGGAGTGGGAAAGCCGTAATCACGATAGCGATAACCGCGGGCACGATCCATCCCGCCAGCGGCAGGTTCGCCACCACATAGGTCATGTAGGCGATCGGCAGAAACAGGAAGATCGCCGTCCATGAACCTGGCGAGAAAGTTTGCGACCGGATCATCGGCCAGATGTGGAAGACGAGAGTGTTGATGAGCAAGAACACGGCGAAAGCGCGCGCGGCGTCCGGCAACGTTCCGACGAGAACCGCGGCGATGACGCCGAGCGCGAAGAACACGCGAACGATGATCCGGTAATGATCGACATCCATCGAAAGCTTCATCGACTTCTTCATCGATGCGTGCCAGCCGAGGATGCGTTCCTCCATAATGTGCAGTGCGTAGGCCGCGACTGCGAGCCAGGCGAGTACGTCGGCACGCCACATGGTCGTTTCCCCCTTTGCTTGTTGATTTGGCAAAAATACCATGCCGCAGCGGCCGAAACCAGCGGCTGTGCATTACTGATTTTGCACCGCATCAGACTCCTTTTTCGATGCGCTGCATGTCCTCATCGGAGAGTCCGAAGTGGTGGCCGATCTCATGCACGAGCACGTGGACGATGATGGCGCCAAGCGCTTCGTCATGCTCGGCCCAATAGTCGAGAATCGGTCGCCGGTAGAGGTGAATCATATTGGGAAGCCTGCCTGTTTCGGCGACGGCGCCGTCTTGGGCAAGCCCGATGCCGGTGAAGAGCCCCAGAATGTCGAACGGACCTTCGAGATCCATCTCCACGATCACATCGTCGGCCGGGAAATCCTCGACCCGAATCACCACTTGATCGCAGAGCCCGCGGAACCGCGCGGGTAGCCGGGCGTAGGCGGCCTCGGCCAATGCCTCAAAGTCCGCGAGCGAGGGGGCTTTCAAGCCGCGCCAATAGTCCTTGTCCGTTTGATTCATGGCAATCGGGGCCTTGGTTACATCGAAGGAGCGCCTGTGAATATCGCGCTATTGCTTGCAGCGCTCGGGTCGAACCATCATACCGGATTCGGAATTGATAACGGGAGGCGGGGCAAGAAATCCGAAAGGAAGTTCGATGCTGAAAACATTTATGCCGATCGCCGCCGCTGCGCTGGCGTTGACGCTCGCTCATTCATATTCGCCGCGGCCCGCCGAGGCTTTTTCGCCTCGCTTCGACGCGACCGCTAGTGGTGCGGATGCTGATCCTGCTTTCGTGCGCCACCGCCGGTGGTCTTGGCGACGCGAGCAACGGCAATCCGGCGTCGCGGTGTTCATCATTCCGGGCCTCTACTGGGGACCGGCCTGGTGGGACCCGGCCTATTCGCGGCTATGCTGGAAGAAAATTCGGCCCTGCCGCGGCTGCGCCGAGAACTGGATCTTCGTCTGTTGGAGTTGACCTGCGAGGACGGCGCAACATTTCTGAACTCCGGATGAATGGGTGTCTCAGGCAGGGTTCAGTTCAGCAATTGGAGGATGGCCGTGGTTCGAACCCAGCCCCGTGTCATGTCATCCGTAACGGGAACCGAATTCGTTTGACCGAATTCTCAGTCCGCACTTCCGAGGAGAATCCTATGTTGAAGAAATTCGCTCTTGTCGCCGCCGCTCTGGGCGCGCTCGCGCTTACGGCGCTTATGCCTGCTCCGTCCGAAGCCGCCGGCGTCTTCCTGGGCCGCGACCTCGGCTCGACGGTCGAAAACCCGGTCGAGCAGGTTCGCTGCTGGCACCGCCGCTACGGCAGCCATTGGCGCTGTCACCGTCGCTGGAATAGCGTTTGGTGGTAGGACCGATCGGCAGAGCGGCTCAACAGCCGCTCGGCCACCAAGAAGCTCTTGCTGAGCGTTTCAACGGGCGCGTAATCGCGCCCGTTTTTATCGCCTTCGTGCTCGCGTCCTCAGACCTTCGGCCACTCGCGCACGTCAACGAAGTGGCCGGCGATCGCCGCCGCCGCCGCCATTGCCGGCGAAACCAGATGCGTGCGGCCTTTGTGCCCCTGGCGGCCCTCGAAGTTGCGGTTCGAGGTCGAAGCGCACCGCTCCTCGGGCTTGAGCTTGTCCGGATTCATGGCGAGACACATCGAGCAGCCGGGCTCCCGCCACTCGAAGCCCGCCGCCTTGAAAATCTTGTCGAGGCCTTCGGCCTCGGCCTCTGCCTTCACCAGGCCCGAGCCCGGCACGATCATCGCGCTCACGCCGTCGTGCACTTTGCGGCCGGCGACGATCTTCGCGACGAGGCGCAAATCCTCGATGCGGCCATTGGTGCAAGAGCCGATGAAAATTTTGTCGAGTGCGATATCCATGATCTTGGTGCCGGGTGTGAGCCCCATATATTCGAGGGCGCGTTGCTTGGAGAGACGCCGCGAACTCATCGCTGATGTCGGCGGGATCGGGCACCGCGCCCATGATTGAAACCACATCCTCCGGGCTCGTGCCCCAGCTCACGATCGGTGGCAACGCCGCCGCGTCGAGCTTCACTTCGGTGTCGAACACGGCGCCATCGTCGGAGAAAAGCGTCTCCCAGTGGCGCATGGCTTCGTCCCAGGTCTTGCCTTTGGGCGACATCGGCCTGCCTTTGAGATAGCTGAACGCCTTCTCGTCCGGCGCCACCATGCCGGCGCGGGCACCGCCTTCGACCGACATGTTGCAGACCGTCATGCGCCCTTCCATCGAGAGAGCGCGGATCGCCTCGCCGGCGTATTCGATGACGCGGCCGGTGCCGCCGGCGGTGCCGATCTCGCCAATGATCGCGAGGATGATGTCTTTCGCGGCGACGCCTTGCGGCAGCTTGCCGTCGACGGTCACGCGCATGTTCTTCGCTTTACTCTGGATCAGCGTTTGCGTCGCGAGCACGTGTTCGACTTCCGATGTGCCGATGCCATGGGCGAGCGCCCCAAAGGCGCCGTGCGTCGAGGTGTGGCTGTCGCCGCATACGATAGTGGTGCCGGGCAGCGTGAAGCCCTGCTCTGGCCCGATGATGTGAACGATGCCCTGCCGGCGATCGTGCTCGTTGAAATATTCAATGCCGAAGTCGCGTGCATTCTGGGCGAGGGTTTCGACCTGCAGCGCCAATTCCGGATCGTCGATGCCCTTGGAGCGATCGGTGGTCTGAAGGTTGTGATCGACCACGGCGAGCGTCTTCTCGGGCGCGCGCACCTTGCGCCCGCTCATGCGCAAGCCCTCGAACGCCTGCGGGCTCGTTACCTCGTGCACGAGATGCCGGTCGATATAGAGCAGCGAGGTGCCGTCGGGCTGCGTGTCGACGAGGTGATCGTCCCAGATTTTGTCGTAGAGCGTACGCGGACGCATCTAAACTTACTCCGCCTTGGCCTCCGCGGGAGCGGCTGCCGGGATCTCGGCGGCTTCCGCGGCCTCGCCCAACACGGCGGTAAAGTCCTGCTTCTCGCCGATCCTCGCCTTCTTGCCGCGGCGCTCGCGCAGGTAATAAAGCTTCGCGCGGCGCACCTTGCCGTGGCGCACGACCTCGATCGAGTCGATCATCGGCGAATAGAGCGGAAAAACGCGCTCGACGCCCTCGCCGTAGGAAATCTTGCGCACGGTGAAGCTCTCGTTCAGACCGGCGCCCGAGCGGCCGATGCAAACGCCTTCATAGGCTTGAATGCGCGTGCGGTCGCCTTCGACAACCTTGACGTTGACGAGCACGGTGTCGCCAGGCGCGAAGCCGGGAATTTTCTTGCCTTGGGTGACGCGCGCAAGTTCTTCGCGCTCTAGGGTCTGAATGATGTTCATGGCTTCCAACCTTCGCGCCCGGTCCTTCGGACCGCGTATTGCGGGTTAATGTCCTTGCGGGATGGGCGGGCTAATACGCCAATCCGGGCCGCTTGTCATGCTTTTTTGGGTGTTTCGTCCTTGCGCTTGGCCCACAGGTCAGGACGGCGCTCGCGCGTCACCTTTTCCGCCTGTTCCCGCCGCCAGGTCGCAACCTTGCCGTGATGGCCGGAGTTCAGCACTTCCGGGATCGGCCGGCCCTCGAATTCCTGCGGCTTGGTGTAATGCGGATATTCCAGGAGGCCCGCCTCAAAACTCTCCTCGGCGCTCGAAGCCTCCTTGCCCATCACCCCCGGCAAGAGCCGCACGCAGGCGTCGATCAGCACGAAGGCCGCGATCTCGCCGCCGGAGAGCACATAGTCGCCGATCGAGATTTCCTCCAGCGCCCGCGTTTCGATCACCCGCTCGTCCACCCCTTCGAAGCGGCCGCATACGAGGACGACGCCCGGTGCTTGCGCGAGTTCGCGCACACGGACCTGCGTCAGCGGTTTGCCGCGCGGCGAAAGCAGGATGCGCGGACGGAGATCGCTCGCCGGGGCTGCTGCATCAATCGCGCGCGCCAGCACGTCGGCGCGCATCACCATGCCGGGTCCACCGCCCGCCGGACTATCGTCCACCGAGCGGTGCTTGTCCGCGGCGAAATTACGAATGTCGATCGCCTCGCACGACCATGTTTTTTGGCCGAGCGCCTTGCCGGCGAGGCTCGCGCCGAGCGGACCCGGAAACATCTCGGGGAAAATCGTGAGCACGCTCGCGCGCCACATGATCAGCCTTCGGCGTTTTCGTCGAACAAACCCAGCGGCGGATCGGCGATGATCTTGCCGCCTCCGACGTCGACGGCCGGCACATACTGGTCGATGAACGGGATCAGCACGTTCGCGCCGTGCGGGGGCTTGATTTCCAGAAGGTCGCCGGCGCCGAAATTCTGCACCCCGATCACCTCGCCGAGTTTCTCGCCGTCTTTCGTCTCGACGGAGAGACCGACGAGATCGGCATGATAGAACGTGCCGGCCTCTTTCTGCCGGGGCAATCTCGCGCGCGGCACGTAGAGTTCGAGATGCGTGAGGCTTGCAGCCTCGTTGCGGTCGCCGATTCCCTCGATCCGCGCGATCAGATGATCCTTGGCCGGTCGCAGCGAGACGATGCGAAAGCGGCGCGTGCCGCTTTCGTCTTCAAGTTCTCCATAAGAGCGGATCGCGAGCGGATCCTCGGTATAGGCGAAGAGCCGCACCTCGCCCCGCACGCCGTGCGCGGCGCCGATCTTGGCGATGCGGACCCGCTCCGACGGCATCGAGCGTTAGCTTGCGGCAGTCTCGCCCGCCGGCGCTTCCGCGGGCTTGGCGCTTTCTGCGGGCTTCGCGGCTTCCGCGGGTTTGGCGGCTTCCGCCGGTTTCGCCCCACTTTCCTTCGCCGCGGCTTCGGCCTTCGCCTTACGCTCGGCGCGCGGAACTGCCTTTTCAGGATTGTTGCGCGGCTTGCGCTTGAGGACACCGGCGGCGTCGAGAAAGCGCGACACGCGATCGGAAGGCTGCGCGCCTTTCGACAGCCAATGCTTGATGCGCTCGAGTTCGAGGTGGACGCGCTCTTTCGAGTCCTTCGGCAGCATCGGATTGTAGGTGCCGAGCTTCTCGATGAAGCGGCCATCGCGCGGGTAGCGCGAATCGGCGACGACGACGCGAAATTGCGGGCGCTTCTTCGCGCCGACGCGGGCAAGGCGGATGCTAAGAGCCATTTTAGTTCCTTTCGTTCGAGATCATGGGTTCTGGATCATTTCTTCTTGAAGTCTTTCGGCGCGCCAAGGCCGGGCAGCCCGCCAAGGCCCGGAAGCCCGCCGGACGGGAGCCCCGGAAATTTCGACGGCAATCCCGGATTGCCCGGCATTTTTTCCGCGAGCTTTTGCATATCCTCGGGGCTCGGTCCGCCCATGCCGAACAAGCCGCCGAGCGAGGCAGCCATGCCGCGCTTTGCCCCGCCCATCGTCTTCATCATGTCGGCCATCTGGCGGTGCATTTTGATCAGGCGATTGACGTCCTCGACCTTGGTGCCGGAGCCCGCGGCGATACGCTTCTTGCGACTCGCCTTGAGAACATCGGGATTGCGCCGCTCCTGCGGCGTCATCGAATCGATGATCGCGGTCTGCCGTTTCAATACGCGGTCGTCGAGATGGATGGACGCGATCTGGTCCTTCATCTTGGCGACGCCGGGCAGCATGCCGAGCATCCCGGAAATACCGCCGATCTTCTTCATCTGCTCCAATTGCTCGCGCAGATCCGAAAGGTCGAACTTGCCCGCGCGCATTTTCTCGGCAGCGGCCTTCGCCTTTCCGAGATCGAGATTCTCGGCGGCCTTCTCCACCAGCGAAACGACGTCGCCCATGCCGAGAATGCGGCCGGCGATGCGGCGTGGATCGAAATCCTCGAGCGCGTCGAGTTTCTCGCCGGTGCCGATCAGCTTGATCGGTTTGCCGGTGACGGCTCGCATCGATAGCGCGGCACCCCCGCGCCCGTCGCCGTCGACGCGCGTAAGCACGATTCCGGTGAGCTTCAGGCGCTGGTCGAAGGCGCGCGCGGTCGCGACCGCATCCTGACCGGTGAGGCTGTCGGCGACGAGCAGCACTTCGTGCGGTTTCGTCGCCCGCTCGACCTCGGCCAATTCTTGCATCAATTCCTCGTCGACGGTGACGCGGCCCGCGCTGTCGAGGAGGACGACATCGGCACCCGAACGCTTCGCCGTCTCGATCGCGCGACGCGCGATGGCAAGCGCGTTTTCGCCCTCGACGATCGGCAACGTGTCGACGCCAATTTCCCGGCCGAGCACCGCGAGCTGCTCCATCGCCGCCGGGCGGCGCGTGTCGAGCGAGGCCATCAGCGGCTTCTTCTTCATGCGCTCTTTCAGGCGCTTCGCGATCTTGGCGGTGGTTGTCGTCTTGCCCGAGCCCTGCAACCCCGCCATCAGGATCGGCACGGGCGCCGCGGCGGCGAGATCGATCGGCCTCGCGTCAGAACCGAGCACGTTCACCAACTCATCGTGCACGATCTTCACGACCATCTGGCCCGGCGTCACCGAGCGAATCACGTCGGCGCCGGCCGCGCGCTCCGCCACCCTGTCGGTGAAGGCGCGTGCGACTTCGAGCGCGACGTCGGCTTCGAGCAACGCTTGACGCACTTCGCGCTATCGCTTCGCGCACGTCGTTTTCCGACAGCGCGCCGCGGCCCGTGAGCCGGCCCAAAATGCCGCCGATTTTTTCCGACAATGTGTCGAACATCGCGCCAAACGCTTTCGCGCCCGAGGGCGCATCGCGCTGTCGGGCGTTGGCCTCCGGCCTCTTCTGGACCGGTGGGCGGTGGATCAAGCTCGCGCACTTTTCGTGAGCGCGCGGAAACTAGGGGTCGTAAAAGATCAAGTCAAGACGTTGGAATCAGGCTTGCGCGCCTCTATATGGCTAAACGATGCCGATTTCCCGCCGCCGTTTATTCTTGGGCCTTGCCGCGCTCTTCGCCGCGCTGGGCGGCGGCGCGGCGGCGCGAACCCTGCTCGCACGCTATTACGACGGGCCGATTTCCGATCATTTCGACGGCGTGCGCTTCTTCGACCCTCACAGCTCGCCGTTGAAAAAACCGACCGATCTCTTGCGCTTCTTCAGCCGCCTCGGCGAGAAATGGCCCGAGCGGGCACCGAGCCCGCATTCCGATCGGCCGCCCACGCGGGTCGAGGGAAAAACGATCCGCGTTTCCTATGTCGGCCATGTGAGCGTGCTGATTCAAACCGCGGGCCTGAATATTCTGTGCGACCCCGTTTGGTCCGAGCGCGCGTCGCCCTTCACCTTCGTCGGACCGAAACGCGTCAACGATCCGGGCATCGCCTTCGAGGCGCTGCCGCCGATCGACCTCGTCCTCGTCTCGCATTGCCATTACGACCATCTTGACGTCGCGACGTTGTCGCGACTTGCGGCCGTGCATCGTCCGCGCGTGATCACACCGCTCGGCAATGACACCATCATGCACGCCTACGATTCCGACGATCCGCGCCGGGGCCCATGATTGGGAAACGCGCGTCGATCTCGGCCGCGGCTTCGCCGTCACGCCCGTCGGCACGCGCCATTGGTCGGCGCGCAATCTGCTGGGACCGCAACAAGGCTTTGTGGGCCTCCTTCGTGATCGAGACGCCGAGCGGAAAAATCTACTTCGTCGCCGATTCGGGCTACGGCGAAGGCCATTACTTCAAGGCCGCGCGCGACCGCCACGGCCCCTTTCGCCTGGCGATGCTGCCGATCGGCGCCTACGAACCGCGCTGGTTCATGCGCGACCAACACATGAATCCGGAAGACGCCGTGCGAGCGCTCGCCGATTGCGGCGCGGAGTTCGCGCTCGCCCAGCATCACGGCACGTTCAAGCTCACCTATGAAGCGATCGACGCGCCGCGCGAAGCGCTTGCCGCCGCACTCGAGGCGGCGAGCATTCCGCCCTACCGATTCCGCGCGCTGTTACCGGGCGAGGTTTGGGAAATCGTCTAGTTGCGGCGGAGAACACCGCCGCCGCTCACTTCTTCAGCGGCATGTAAATATTGATCACGATCTCTTCTGGCTTCGTCGTCACCGGGTCGGTCACATATTCCTCGATCGAAAGGTCCTCGGCATCGATGCGTTTGGAGTCGATGTAATTGCTGATATTTTCGTAGGTCGAATCCATCGCGTCGAACGGGCCGCGATAAACGAACTTGATCGCCTTGCCGGTGCGCGTCGGCTCAATTTTGAAACCCTCGCCGGGCGGCGAGGCAGGATCGGCTTCGATTGGAAGGGCGGCGTCGAATTCAAAGCCCTCATCGCTCGTGGAGCGATAAATCACGAGCGAGGAGCCGGTCACCTTGAGTTTCAACCGCTCGACTTCCGCGCGCGTGGCTTTGAAGGCGGCGACGAGATTGACCCAGGCGTCTGGCCCAGCTCGTCTTGCTGCGGCGAATGAGCGCCTTGCGCTCGGGCAGCATGACTTCCTCGCCGAAAGGATCCTGGATTGCGCCCGGCGCGGACGCTTTCGGCTCCTGCGCCTGCGCGCCAGCGGACAGCGCAAAGGCAAGCAGCAATGCCGCGAGAAAGCGGGTCATCACAGGAATGAGGGCAGGGCGAGCTACCATGGCTGATCCTGGCTGCAACCGGGTTTCGCCACGATTCTTTAACACCGAATGCAGCAAGACGGGTAGTGGTCCGCCGCGCCGACTGGCAAACGCCCCTCGCTTTCTCCTATAAGCTCCCCAACCGCGACGGTTTGTCATGAGCGCGCTGCCAGAACCGCCCCTTCGTCAAGATGAACGGCCTCGGCAACGAGATCGTCGTGCTCGATCTGCGCGCCGCGCCGGTGCCGGTCACGGCGGCCGAAGCGCGCGCCTTAGCTCGGCCGGATGCCGTGCCGTTCGATCAGTTGATGGCGCTCTATCCGCCACGCACGGACGGCACCGAGGCCTTCGTGCGGATTTTCAATTCCGACGGCTCGGAGGCCGGCGCTTGCGGCAACGGCATGCGCTGTATTGCCGCGCTCGTCTCGAAGACAACGGGCAGGACAGCCCTTGCGTTCGAAACGACGGCGGGCGTCGTCGCCTGCGAGATCGGACCCATGCCCGGCACGGTGACGGTGGATATGGGCCCGCCGCGCTTGCGCTGGGACGAAATCCCGCTCGCCGAGGAATTTCGCGACACGCGCGCGATCGAACTGCAGATCGGGCCGATCGACAAGCCGGTACTGCACTCGCCTTCGGCCGTCAGCATGGGCAATCCGCATGCGATTTTCTGGGTCGATGACGTCGCCGCGTACGATCTCGCGCGTTTCGGACCGATGCTGGAAAACCACCCGATCTTTCCCGAGCGCGCGAACATCTCGCTCGCCCAGGTCGCGGGGCCGGATCATCTCATCGTGAGAACATGGGAGCGCGGTGCGGGGCTCACCCGCGCCTGCGGCTCGGCCGCCTGCGCTGCCGCCGTCGCCGCCGTTCGCACCAAGCGCACGCGACGCAAGGTCCGCGTTACACTGCCGGGCGGCGATCTTGCGATCGAATGGCGCGAAAGCGACGATCACGTGCTGATGAGCGGGCCGGTCGAGATCGAGTTTGAAGGCAGGCTTTCGCCTGCCATGCTCTCCGAAGCTAACGCGGCCTGAGGAAAGTTATGTCGCTCGAAGTCATCAATTTCGGTTGCCGGCTGAACGCGGCGGAATCCGAAACCATGCGCCGTCATGCCGAAGCTGCCGGCCTCGCGAACGCGATTATCGTCAATTCCTGCGCGGTGACGGCGGAAGCCGTGCGCCAGGCGCGGCAGACGATTCGCCGCGTGGCGCGCGAGCGGCCGGGCGTCCGCGTGATCGTCACCGGCTGCGCCGCCCAGACCGAGCCCGCCACCTTCGCCGACATGCCCGAAGTCGATCGCGTGCTCGGCAACGGCGTCGAAGACTGCTCTTGAGACCTGGATCGAAATGAAGTCCGCGCTCGATTTCGGCATCGCCGCCGAAGAAAAGATCAAGATCGGCGATCTCGCCGCACTGCGAGCGACCGCGTCGCATCTCGTCGACGGTTTCGAAGGCCGCACCCGCGCCTTCGTGCAGGTGCAGAACGGCTGCGACCATCGCTGCACCTTCTGCATCATTCCCTATGGCCGCGGGCCTTCGCGCTCGGTGCCTGCCGGACGAGGTCGTCGCGCAGATTCGCCGCCTCGTCGAGAACGGCTATAGCGAAGTCGTGCTCACCGGCGTCGATCTCACTGCCTGGGGCGCCGACCTGCCCGGCAAGCCGCGCCTCGGCGCGCTTGTGCGCGCGATCCTCCGCCATCTGCCGGAGTTGCCGCGCCTACGGATTTCTTCGATCGATCCAGTCGAAGTCGACGGCGATTTTTGGCGCGCGCTCGCCGAAGAGGAGCGGCTGATGCCGCACCTTCATCTTTCGCTGCAGGCCGGCGACGACCTGATCCTGAAGCGCATGAAGCGGCGGCATTTGCGCGCCGACGCCGTTACCTTCTGCGCCGAGGCGCGGCGCTTACGTCCCGGGATCGTCTTCGGCGCCGATCTCATCGCCGGCTTTCCAACCGAGACGGAAGCGGCGTTTCGCAATTCGTTCGCGCTGATCGACGATTGCGGCCTCACCTTTCTGCACGTCTTTCCGTTCTCCGCCCGCGAAGGCACGCCCGCGGCAAAAATGCCGCAGCTCGGCCGCAGGGTGGCGAAGGAACGCGCCCATCGTCTGCGCGAAAAGGGCGTGACGACGTTGCGCCGGCATCTGGCGAACGAAATCGGCCGCCGCCGTAAGGTGCTCGTAGAGCGCGGCGGCGGCCATACCGAGCACTACGCGGAAGTGCGCTTCGAGCAGCAGCCGCCGCCGGGCACGATCAAGGACGTATTCATCGCCGGCCACGACGGTCGGCGACTGCTCGCCGCCTAGCGCATGAGCGCGAACGAAGCCGGACTGTGGCGGCGATTTTCGGCAGGACTCGCGCGTACCGCCTCGCGGCTCGGCGACGGCATAACCCATCTCGGCCGCCGGCGGCTCGACAAGGCGATGCTGCAAGCGCTCGAGGATCTTCTCATTCAGGCCGATCTTGGTACTGCGACAGCGGAGAAGATCGTGGCCGCGGTCGGCCGCGCGCGGCCCGGCCATGAACTCAGCGAAGACGAAATCAAATCGCTTGTCGCAAGCGAAATCGAAGCGGTGCTTGCGCCCGTCGAGAAGCCTTTTTCCATCGACGTCACGAAAAAGCCCTTCGTCGTTCTCGGCGTCGGCGTCAACGGCTCAGGCAAGACCACGACGCTCGGCAAGCTCGCGGCGGAGCTGCAAGCGGACGGCCATTCCGTCATGCTCGCCGCCGCCGATACCTTTCGCGCCGCAGCGATCGACCAGCTCGTGCTGTGGGGAAAGCGCGTGAACGTGCCAGTTGTTGCCAAGATGCCCGGCGCCGATCCTGCTGGCGTTGCCTTCGAAGCGCTCGAGCGCGCCCGCGCTGAGAAAAGCGACGTTCTGCTCGTCGACACCGCCGGCCGGCTGCAAAACAAGTCGGCGCTGATGGACGAGTTGGAGAAGATCAACCGCGTGATCAAGAAACTCGACGCGACCGCGCCGCATGCGGTGCTTTTGGTGCTCGATGCCACCGTCGGCCAAAACGCGCTTTCGCAGGTGGAAGCCTTCGCCAAGGTTGCGGGCGTCACCGGCATCGTTCTGACCAAGCTCGACGGCACCGCCAAGGGCGGAATCCTCGTTGCCATCGCAGCGCGCTTCGGATTGCCCGTGCATTTCGTCGGCGTCGGCGAGGCGGTCGAGGATCTCGCGCCCTTCGACGCGCGCGCCTTTTCTCGCGCGATCGTCGGCCTTGCCGATTCTGTCGCCTCTTGATCCGGACGCGGGCAACAGGCATCAAGGAAACATGACTGCCCCCGCGCAACCGCGCGTCAAGATGAACCCGCTCGCGAAGCTCGCGCTTGACTTCGGGCCGCTAATTCTTTTCTTTTTCGCCAACAGCTATGGCGGCATCTTCTTCGCGACCGCTGCCTTCATGCTGGCGATCATGGCAGCGCTCGCGATCCAATACGTCCTCGTCCGCCGCGTTCCGATCGTCCCCCTAGTCACCGCCGGAATCGTGCTCGTCTTCGGCGCGCTGACGCTATGGCTTCAGAACGAGACCTTCATCAAGGTGAAGCCGACGATCATCTACTCGATGTTCGCGGCAATCCTCTTTGTCGGCCTGCTCACGGGCCGGCCGTTATTTGAACTCGTGCTCGACGGCGCCTTCCATCTGACCGAGGAGGGTTGGAAAAAGCTTACCTGGCGTTGGGCGTTTTTTTTCCTCGCGCTCGCGGTCCTGAACGAAATCGTATGGCGCAGCGTCTCGACCGACACCTGGGTCGCGTTCAAGACGTTCGGCTTTCTTCCGCTTACGCTAATCTTCGCCCTCGCGCAGACGCCGGTTTTCGTCCGCTATGCGGCCAAGGCGCCGAAATCATGAGGGGGCGAGCGCCTTTTCGATTTCGCGCTCAAGCTCCGGCAAGATCACCCGAGATCGGGTCGACCTGCTTGTAGGCCATGCGCCCATCGCCGACGATCAGGAATGATTCCGGCACGCCGTCCCATCATGAGCCGATCAACGTTCCGAGCGCCGCTTGGTGCCGCGCGCTTCGAGTTCGGCGATCGAGCGCTTGAGCCCGCGATAGTCGATGGATGTCCAAAGCACGAGTGCGCTCACGACGATCGCGGCCGCGGCATAAGCGGCGACGATAAAGCCTGCGTGCGGTCCGAGATCCATCGCTAGCGCGCCTCGGCTTCCGCCGCGGCGAGAATGCCGAGGGTGCGCAAGCGGCGGCGCAGAATTTCGTTGCGCATGGCGGCTAGATGCAGGGCAAAAAAAAGCGCGGTGAAACCCGCCGCCGAAACCAAGAGCGGCGTCAGGATAGAGGGATGAATGCTCGGCCCGTTGAGCCGAAAAACGGAGGCTCCTTGATGCAGCGACGACCACCATTCCACCGAGAACTTGACGATCGGCACGTTGATAAAGCCGACGAGCGTGAGGATCGCGGCCGCCTTAGCGGCGCGGCCAGGGTCGTCGATTGCGTTCCACAACGCCATCACGCCGAGATAGAGCAGAAACAGAACGAGCTCTGAGGTGAGCCGCGGGTCCCATACCCAATAGGCCCCCCACATCGGCCGGCCCCACAACGCGCCCGTGACAAGGCAAAGCAGGCAGAACGCAGCGCCGATTGGGGCCGCCGTCTTCGCCGCGACATCGGCGAGCGGATGACGCCACACCAGCGTGCCGAGCGAGGCGACCGCCATCAGCGTATAGGCGGCGAGCGAGATCCAGGCGGAGGGAACATGGATGTACATGACCCGCACCATTTCGCCCTGCTGGTAGTCGGGCGGTGCGCGAAAGCCGAGCACGATCCCGAGGCCAATCAAGACGAGCGCAAGTACCGCGAGTGAAGGAACCAGCACGCGCGAGAGCCTGAGGAAGAGATGCGGATTGGCAAATTCGGAAAGCTGCATGAGGTCTGATTATCGGGCTTGGATCGCGACCGCAATGCGGCGGCCGGCAATGCTGTTATTCGCGGGCATATCGCAGCGCCGCCGCCGCCGCGACCGGCCCCAATACGAGAAAGAAGAGCGAAATCGCGCACAACAAGCGAAACGGCGCGCCGAACGGAACTTCGTTGGTGACCGCGGCATCAGTGGCGGCGACGCCGAAGATCAGAAGCGGAATCGCGAGCGGCAGCACCAGCACCGCGACAAGCAACCCGCTGCGGGGCAGCGTTACCGCCAGCGCTCCAGCGAGAAGACCGATGAAGGTGACGGCCGGCGTTCCGGCTAAAAGCGTGGCGGTTACCGCTGCGAGCGCGCGCGGATCAATTCCCAGCATCAGCCCGAGAATCGGCGCCATGACGACGAGCGGCAGGCCGGTGGCGATCCAGTGCGCGAGCGCCTTCGCGGCGGCGGTCAGTACGAGCGGCGCGGGGGCGAGAAACAAGAGATCAAGGCTTCCGTCCTCGTGATCGGCGGCGAAGATGCGCTCCAAGCCCAAGAGACTCGCGAGCAGCGCCCCGATCCACAGCACCGCAGCGCCGATACGCTTGAGCAAGGGAAGGTCAGGGCCCACCGCGAAGGGCACAATGGCCACAACCGCGAGAAAGAAAATCACGCCGATGCCGGCACCGCCGCCCGCGCGCAGCGCAAGCTTTAGGTCGCGCTTCAGAATCGCGACAAGAACGGCGCTCAAGCGATACCTCCCAACGATATCTCGCGGGCGCCTGGAAGATCGAGACGCGCGTGGATCGCGGCAATGACGATGCCGCCGCGCCCGCGATGCTCCTGCATCAACCGCACGAGCAGCGTTTGGCCGTTGGCATCGAGGGCGTTGGCCGGCTCGTCGAGGAGCCAGACCGGCCGATAGGAGACAAGGAGCCGCGCGAGTGCCGCGCGCCGCCGCTGGCCGGCCGATAGCACCTGTGCCGGCAGCGCAACCAAGGTACCGATACCCATTCGCCCGAGCGCCTCGCCGACGGCGGTTCCACCGCCTCCGAACAGGCTTCGATAGAAGGCGAGGTTTTCGCCGACCGTGAGCGCCCCCTTGAGCGCATCGAGATGGCCGACAAAATGCACCGCCTCACTGACCGGTTCTTCCGAACCCGCAAGCGCGATTCGACCGGCGGTGGGCGGCAAAAGCCCGGCAATTAGGCGCAAAAGCGTGGTTTTTCCGCTGCCGTTCGGCCCCGTCACCATCAGCGCTTCGCCCGTGCCCACTGCGAAGGAAAGGCCCTGGAACAGGGTCCGTTCCCCCCGCATTGAGCCAAGACCTTCCACCACCAATCGCATCGGGCCCCCCGACCTTCGATTTCAGCCCCATAGCGGGCGAGTTTCGTCTTACGCCTTCGTCGCGGTGACCGCGCTTTTAAATCGCTATATAAAGCGCGCAACCATTGGAAGATTCTGGAAAGACCCCCCGTGACCGCCATCGACAGCTTCAAATGCCGCCGCACCCTGAAGGTCGGCAAGAAGACCTACGACTATTACAGCCTGCCCGTCGCCGAGAAAAACGGGCTTGCGGGCATTTCAACCTTGCCGTTCTCGCTGAAGGTCTTGCTGGAAAATCTAATCCGCCACGAGGATGGCCGTACGGTCAAGAAAGAGGACATCAAGGCGATCGCCGATTGGGTGAAGAAGCGTAGAAGCGACCGCGAAATCGCTTTTCGCCCGGCGCGTGTCTTGATGCAGGACTTCACCGGCGTGCCGGCGGTGGTCGATCTCGCCGCGATGCGCGACGCCATGAAATCCCTTGGCGGCGATCCGAAAAAGATCAATCCGCTGGTGCCGGTCGACCTTGTGATCGATCATTCCGTTATCGTCGATCATTTCGGCACGCCGCGCGCCTTCAAGCAAAATGTCGAGCTCGAGTACAAGCGCAATCTAGAGCGCTATCGCTTCCTGAAATGGGGCCAGCAAGCCTTCGACAATTTTCGCGTTGTGCCGCCGGGTACCGGCATCTGCCATCAGGTCAACCTCGAATATCTGTCGCGCACGATTTGGTCGCGCAGGGAAAAAAGCGCGGACGGCAAGTCCGTCGAAGTGGCCTATCCCGACACGCTCGTCGGCACCGATAGCCACACCACGATGGTCAATGGTCTCTCGGTGCTGGGCTGGGGCGTCGGCGGTATCGAAGCGGAAGCCGCGATGCTGGGTCAGCCGATCTCGATGTTGATCCCCGAAGTGGTCGGCTTTCGCCTCACCGGCAAGATGAAAGAGGGGGTCACCGCCACCGACCTCGTTCTTACCGTCACCGAAATGCTGCGCAAGCAAGGCGTGGTCGGCAAGTTCGTCGAGTTCTATGGCGCCGGCGTCGGCGCGCTTTCACTCGAGGATCGCGCCACCATCGGCAACATGGCGCCGGAATATGGTGCGACCTGCGGCATCTTCCCGATCGACGACGAAACGCTCCGCTACCTTACCGATACTGGCCGCGACAAGGATCACGTCGCGCTCGTCGCCTCCTACGCCAAGGCGCAGGGCCTCTACCACACCAAATCGAAGGCCGATCCGGTCTTCACCGACACCCTGTCGCTCGATCTTTCGACGGTCGAGCCCTCGCTCGCCGGCCCCAAGCGGCCGCAGGACCGCGTGCCGCTCTCGAACGTCAAAGCGGGTTTCACCGAATCGATGGACAAGGAGTTCAAGAAATCCACCGAACTCGGCCGTCGCTTCAAAGTGGGCGGCGAAAAATTCGACCTCGGCCACGGCGACGTGGTGATCGCCGCCATCACTTCGTGCACCAACACCTCGAACCCCAACGTCATGATCGGCGCGGGCCTCTTGGCGCGGAACGCCGTGAAGAAGGGCCTGGAAGTGAAGCCGTGGGTGAAGACCTCGCTCGCGCCGGGCTCGCAGGTCGTCGGCGATTATCTTGCGAAGTCGGGCCTGCAAAAGGACCTCGACAGGCTGGGTTTCAACCTCGTCGGATTCGGATGCACGACTTGCATCGGCAATTCCGGGCCGCTGCCCGACGCGATTTCGAAGACCGTCGGCGCAAGCGATCTCGTCGCCGCGGCGGTGCTTTCGGGAAACCGCAATTTCGAGGGCCGCGTGAACCCCGACGTGCGCGCGAATTACCTGGCCTCGCCGCCGCTCGTCGTCGCCTATGCGCTCGCGGGCTCGATGCTCAAGGACCTCTCGACGGAGCCGCTCGGAACCGGCAAGGACGGCAAACCCGTCTATCTGAAGGACATCTGGCCGAACTCGAAGGAAATTTCGAGCTTCGTTCGCCGCACCGTCACGAAGAGATTGTTTCAGAAAAAATATTCTGACGTCTTCAAGGGCGACGCGCACTGGCGTTCGATCAAGGTCGCCAAGAGCGACACCTATCCGTGGGATTCACAATCGACCTACGTGCAGAACCCGCCCTATTTCGTTCATATGAGCCGCAAGCCTACCCCGATGACCGACGTCGTGAACGCGCGCGTTCTCGGCCTCTTCCTCAATTCGATCACCACCGATCACATCTCGCCGGCGGGCTCCATCAAGGCGGCGTCGCCCGCGGGGAAGTACCTGCAAGAACACGGCGTCGATGTCATCGACTTCAACCAATACGGCACGCGCCGCGGCAATCACGAGGTGATGATGCGCGGCACCTTCGCCAACATCCGCATTAAGAATCAAATGGTGCCGGGCGTTGAGGGCGGGGTGACCGTCCACTATCCGTCGGGCGAGCGGCTTTCGATCTATGACGCAGCCATGCGCTACAAGCGCGAACGTGTGCCGCTCGTCGTCTTCGCCGGCAAGGAGTACGGCACCGGTTCTTCGCGCGACTGGGCCGCGAAGGGCACGATGCTTCTCGGCATTCGCGCGGTGATTGCGCAATCCTTCGAACGCATCCACCGCTCCAATCTCGTCGGCATGGGCGTCATTCCGCTCACCTTCGAGGAGGGAACTTCCTGGCAAACGCTGGGGCTGAAGGGCGACGAGAATGTGACGATTCGAGGTATCGCGACCGGCCTGAAGCCGCGCCAGAAGTTCAGCGCCGAAATCAAGTCCGCCGACGGCTCGCTCAAGCAGGTGCCGCTGCTCTGCCGGATCGATACGCTGGATGAGTTGGATTATTTCAAGAACGGCGGAATCCTGAACTATGTCCTGCGCCAGCTCGCCGCATGAGCCCACGTTCACGAAAAGGCGACCTGATTTCACCGTGAAGTGACTCGCTCTTGGCGCCCGGAAGGGCCATTACTTCGGGGGTCAGATTCAGGAATTCGTCAGCGATGATCGCCCGCAAATATTTCGCATTGCTTTCACTGCTCGCGGTGCTCGCCACCCCCGCGCTTGCAGCCGAGTCGAAAGCCGTGGTCGAGCTGTTCACGAGCCAAGGCTGCTCGTCGTGCCCCGCAGCGGACCGCGTGCTCGGCGAACTCGCGGCGGAAGGTCGGGTGATCGCGCTCAGCGTCCCGGTCGACTACTGGGATTACCTCGGTTGGAAGGATACGCTCGCGCAACACGCCCATTCGCTGCGTCAACGCGGCTACGCCGGAGGACGCGGCGACCGCCAAGTTTACACGCCGCAAGTGGTCGTCAACGGCTCCACACAAGTGATCGGCAGCGACCGCCAGGCCATCGAAGCCGCGTGCAAGAACGCCTCGAATGCAGCGGTACCGGTTACATTGACCCGCAATGGCGACAACATCGAAGTTGAGATCGGCGCCGGGCAAGGCGCGCCGGCTTCGGTGTGGCTCTTGACCGTCGCGCGAACGACCCCGGTTGCGATCAACCGCGGCGAAAATCGCGGCCGCACCGTCACCTATTCCAACGTGGTTCGTTCCTGGCAGCGTGTCGCCGAATGGAGCGGCTCAGCGATGAAAAGCTCGGTGCCGCTTCCTGAACTCAAGGCCAAGGACGCCAATGCGATTGTGGTTCTCGTGCAGCCCGGCTCGATCGAAAATCCCGGTCCCGTTCGCGGCGCGTCCATGCTCGATCTGCGCTAAAATCCAGCCGTCGAAAACAAAAAACGGGCCGGTGTAAACCGGCCCGAAGCGCGTTGGGGGATTGAACCGTACGCGGAAACTGAGTGGGTCGGCCCGCAAAAGCCCGGGGGGCTGGGGGGCTGGGAATTGACCGGTGCTTCTACGAGGCCGACCCGGAGGCTACGAGGGTTCAAGTTCGCTTCCCGCTTTGGCGTGGCCGGGGCCGAAATCGGGCGATATTATGATTTTCTTAACGACCGCGTGAGGCTTGCGCACGTCTCGGCGCGGCGCGAACATCGGTGCTGGAACTTCGCAGGTATACCAGGAGGCGCGATGGGCGATCTCGAACCGATAGCGTTTCCGGGAGGCAAGCGTTCCCCGCCTCCCGGTCCGAAAGTGACGTTCGATCGGCGCGAGCTTATGCGCATTCTCGACCTTTATGGCCGCAAGGTCGCGGCCGGCGAATGGCGCGACTATGCGATCGCCTTCCTCAAGGACCGCGCCGTGTTTTCCGTATTCCGACGCTCATCCGAAATGCCGCTCTATCGCATCGAAAAGAACATGGCGTTGGCGCGTCGCCAGGGCGCTTATGCGGTGGTGGCGGCATCCGGCCTCGTGTTGAAGCGCGGCCATAGTCTCGATCGCGTTTTGCGCGCGATCGATCCGCTGCGCGTCGTCAATTAACTTTCTGCAAATCTCGAAATAAAAAAGGCCCCGCCGAAGCGGGGCCTTTTCTTTTTTTCGTGCACGGCCTTCAGTCGCGGCGGCCGAAGAGCTGCAGCAGCATGAGGAAAAGATTGAGGAAGTCGAGATAGAGGTTCAGCGCCCCCATCACCGCCTTGCGACCGGTGGACTCGCTGTCGTCGGTCTCGGAATACATTTCCTTGATCCGCTGCGTGTCGTAAGCGGTGAGGCCGGCGAACACCAACACGCCGACTACCGAGATGATGAACTGCATCATCGAGGAAGCGAGCCAGATGTTGACGATCGATGCGATGATGACGCCAAACAGCCCCATGAACAGAAACGATCCCAATGGGGACAGATCGCGCTGCGTCGTATAGCCGTAGAGGCTGAGGCCACCGAACGATGCCGCCGTGATGAAGAATACGCTGCACGATGCTGGTGTGCGTATAGACCATGAAGATCGTGGCAAGCGAAATGCCGACGGTCGCGGCGTAAACCCAGAACAGGATTTGCGCCGTCGAGGCGCTGAGCCGATTGATGCCGAAGCTCAGCAACAGCACGAACGCGAACGGCCCGAAATATCACGAGCCATTTCAGCGGGCTGACAAACAGCGTACGGCCGAGATCGGTGAGCATGATATTGCCGACACGCGCGACGGCGAGCGCCGGATCGGCCGTCACCGATTGCGTAAAGATAAACCACGCGGCGACGCCGGTAATGGCAAGCCCGAGGGCCATGTAGTTGTAGACCCTGAGCATGTATGCCCGCAGGCCCTGGTCGACCGCGACGCCTGCGCGCGTAGCCGGCGTGCCGATGCGGTTGGCAGGATTGGTGTTGTAGTCGGACATGATGACCTCTTTTCCCTCTAAGCTCCCATTCACGGCAGGCCCCGTTGTAATCGGGGTCTCATGGTCGAATTCCGGAGCGTCAATATGGGGACCGTGGATTAGGGCGGCAAGTGAATTTCCGGAAAGGTTGCGCGAACGGTGAAAAACCCGCTTCCGGAGCCCTAAAATCACAAATTCCTCAATACCGAGGCCGGTTTCTGGCCGAGCGCCCGCCAGGTGCCGATAAGCCCGAAGGCGACCGTAAAGAAGACCGACAACTCCCGCCGCGATCAACGCCGCCGAGGGCGTGAAAACGAAGCGGAAATGCATGACTTCCTTGACGACGTATGCCCCGGCGGCAGCGCCCGCCGCCGTCGCGATCACCGCCGTGATCAACCCAAGGATCGCGTATTCGATCCCGTAGGCGAGCACGAGCCGGCCGCGCGTTGCTCCCAGCGTCTTCAGGATCACCGCGTCATAGACGCGCGTGTGATGACCGGCCGCGAGCGCGCCCGCGAGCACGAGAATGCTCGCGATGAGCGTAATGCCGGCGGCGGCGCGCACCGCCACCGACAGATCACCGACGATCGAATTGATGGCGTCGAGCGCCTCTTTCACGCGCACGGTCGTCACGGCCGGGAAGGCGCGCGCGATTTCCTTGATCAGCTTCAACTCGGTGTCCGGCTTTCCGCCGTCCGCATAGGTCAGCGTCGCGAGCAAATTGTACGGCGCGCCATGAAACGTGTTCGGCGGAAACAACATCACGAAATTGATGCCGAGATTTTCCCAATCGACGCGGCGCAGATTGGCGATCGTGGCCTCGACGTTACGGCCGAGCACGTTGACGACGATCGGATCGCCCACCTTCAGTTTCAGAAGATCGGCGATTCGCTTTTCGAACGAGACCACCGGCGGCCCGTCATAGTCGTTCGGCCACCAGGCGCCTTCGACGATCGCCGAGCCTTCCGGCACGTCTTCCGCGAAGGTGATGCCGCGATCCGATTGCAGCACCCAGGCGGCTTCCGGATCGGGCTTTATGTCTTCGACGGGCACGCCTTTCAGGCTGACGATGCGGCCGCGCAGCATCGGCACTTCGTCGAGCCGCGCATCCGCCGGCGAATGGTCGCGGACGAACGCATTGAAGCGCTCCGCCTCCGCCGAGGCGACATCGAGAAAGAAAAAACTCGGCGCCTGTTTCGGCAGCGTGGAGGTGAGTTGCCGGCGCAAATTTCCCTCGATCAGCGCGAGCGTGACGAGAAGCGAAAGCCCGAGGCCGAGCGAGAGCACCACCGAAGGCGTGAGCGCGCCCGGCCGGTAGATGTTGGAAAGCGCGAGCCTGAGCGTCGTCGAGCGCGGCCGCGGCACGCGGCGGGAAACGGCCATGATGGCGGCGGCGAGCAGCCGGAGCACGACGAAGACGGCCGCCGACGCCACGACGTAGATCAGCGCGATCTTGCGGTCTTCGGCGACCCCGATCGCAAGCCCCGCGAGGGCCGCAATGGCGATGACCGTCAGCACCATGTAACGCCGCCGCGGCAACGTGCTGGATGGCTCGATCATGTCGCGGAAAAGTGCCGCGACCGCAACGTCATGGGCGCGGCCGAGCGGCCACAACACGAAGGCAAGCGTGATCAGCGCGCCGTAAAGCAGCGCGAGCAGCAAGCGCGCCCGGTTGGATCGAGGGAATGAATGGCAGCGGAAGCACGGCTTCAAAGGCATAGAAAAGCGCGAAAGGCAGCGCCGCGCCGGCAAGGAGGCCGATGCCGATGCCGATGAAGCGCGAGCAAGCCGACCTCGGCAAGATAGATCGAGAACACCGTGCCGCCGGTCGCGCCCACCGCCTTCAGCGTCGCGATCGTCGTACTCTTGCGGTCGAGATAATGCTTGACGGCGTTCGCCACCCCGACGCCGCCGATGAGAAGCGCCGTCAGCCCCACCAGCGTGAGGAATTCGGAAAAGCGCCGCACATTGCGCTCCAGTTGCGGCGAGGCGCCGGTTCGCGTGCGGATTTCCCAGCCCGCGTCGGGAAAACGCTGCCGCGTCTCGCGCACGAATTCGTCGAGGCCCCGCTTGCTCCCATCGTCGAGCTTCACGCGATAGGTCCAGCGCACGAGGCTGCCGGGTTGCAAGAGATTGGTCGCGCGCAGCGCGCCGCTCGCGACGATCAGGCGCGGACCGAAACCAATTCCCTGCGCAAGCTTGTCGGGCTCCGAGCGCAATCGTCGCGGTAATTTCGAAAGTGGCATCGCCGATCTTGATGCGGTCGCCGGCCGTGATCCCGAGCCGCGCTAGCAGCGCCGGATCGGCGACCGCGCCATAAGCGCCGACCGGTGCGGCGAGCGCCGTCACGAGCCCTTCCGGCGGGTCGAGTTTGATCTCGCCCGCGAGCGGATAGCTCGCGTCAACCGCCTTCAGTTCGACGAGCGTCGCGTTATTGTCGCCCGCGCGCGCCATCGCGCGCATGGTGCCGACGATCGCGACGCGTCCGCGCTCCTCCATGAAATTTAATTCCTCCGGCGTCGCTTCGCGATGGATCAAGCGAAAGCGCCACATCGCCGCCGAGAATCACGCCGCCCTGGCGCGCGAGCCCGTCGGACAGCGCGCGCGAAACCGAGCCCACGCCGGAAATCGCCGCAACGCCAAGCGCAAGGCAGGCGAGAAAAACCCCGAAGCCGCGCACGCCGCCTCGCAACTCGCGGACGGCGAGCTTCAACGCCAGCGCCAGGCTCCCCGCGAGGGCGGGTTGGGCGGAAGCAAACGCCGTCACCGCAGCCTCGCCGCTACTGGCGCCGGGGACGCCGATTCCTCGATCTGTCCCGAGCGCATGTGCACGACCCGGCTGCAGCGCTTCACCAGATTGGCGTCGTGCGTGACGAGCACAAGCGTCGATTTGTGCTCGGCGCGCTTCGCAAACAGGAGGTCCATGATTTCCTTGCCGGTTGTCTCGTCGAGATTTCCGGTCGGCTCGTCGGCGATCAAAAGCGCCGGCATCGGCGCGAGCGCGCGCGCAAGCGCGACCCGTTGCTGCTCGCCGCCCGAAAGTTGCGCGGGATAATGGCCGAACCGGTCGCCGAGGCCGACGCTCTCCAAGCTCGTGCCGCGCCCGCGCGATCGCGTCTGCACGGCCGGCAAGTTCGAGCGGCACCGCGACGTTTTCGAGCGCGGTCATCGTAGGAATGAGATGAAAGGATTGAAACACGATCCCGACGGCACGGCCGCGAAAGCGCGCGAGAGCGTCCTCGTCGAGCCGACCCAATTCTTCGCCTGCGATCCGGACATGGCCCGCATCCGGCCGCTCGAGGCCGGCCATGACCATCAACAGGGTCGATTTCCCCGAGCCGGAAGGGCCGACGAGACCCACCGCCTCGCCCGCCGCGATTTGAAGCGATACCTGCTTGAGGATATGAACGCGGGCCCTACCTGTACCAAGTGAGAGATCGACGCCCTCCATGGCGACAGCGACAGGTTCGTGACGCGGCGATTTCAAGGGTGCATCCATGCGAAGCTTCGGTTCCCTCTTCCTTCACGCCGGTCAGCGCTCGGCTAAAAATGGGGCATCGTCGCGGCGGCGGAAGCTCTTCCTAGCATCGCTCGCGATCTTGTGCGCGGCCGCTTGGTTTCTGCGCGGGCCCGAGGCGGAGGCCGATCCGGTCAGGATCGTGGCCTTTGGCGATAGCCTGACGGCGGGGCTAGGATTGCCGACGCAAGACGCCTTTCCCAGCAAGCTCGCCGCCGCTTTGAGGGCGAAGGGCTATGACGTCGCGATCGTCAACGCCGGCGTCTCGGGCGACACGACTTCGGCGGCACTGGCGCGGCTCGATTGGTCGGTGCCTGCCGACACCCAGGCGGTAATCCTTGAATTCGGCGCCAACGATGCGTTCCGGGGCGTTCTGCCGGCGATCGTCAACCGAAATCTCGACGAGATCATCCGGCGCCTGAAAGCGCGCCAAGTCGAGGTTCTGCTCGCCGGCATGTACGCGCCGCGCAATCTGGGTGCCGATTACGCCGCGGCCTTCGACGCCATTTATCCGGCACTCGCGAAACAATACGGATTGATCCTCGTCCCTTTTTTCCTCAAAGGCGTCGCCGGCAATGCCGCCCTCAATCAGGCCGACGGCCTTCATCCGACGGCCGCCGGCGTCGACATGGTCGTGAAAACGATTTTGCCGTCCGTCGAGGCATTGATTCAGCGGGTGCGGGCGCGCAAGGCTTCCTGAATCATGCCGCGAATCTTCACCGGCGTCGAAATCCCCGCCGAGGTGGTGCAATCTCTTTCGCTCTTGCGCGGCGGGATTCCTGGCGCGCGCTGGATCGATTCCGAGAATTATCACCTGACGCTCCGCTTCATCGGCGACGTAGACGACGCCGTTGCACGCGACGTGATGCAAGTACTCGACGCCGTGGAACGGCGCCCCTTCGAAATCGCCCTCAACGGATTGGAGCACTTCGGCGGCAAAAAGCCGCGCGCGGTTATTGCCACGGTGGCGGCGAACGGCCGGCTTGCCGAACTGCAGGCCGAGCACGAGCGGATTCTGCAGCGGATCGGACTTCCGCCCGAGCAACGCAAGTTCACGCCGCACGTGACGCTCGCTCGCCTGCGCGATTCCTCAAGCCGCGAGGTCGCCGATTATCTTTCGGTCCGCGGCGCCTTCAAAACCCTGCCATTTCCGGTCACGCGTTTCGTCCTGTTTTCCTCGCGCGCTTCCGTCGGCGGCGGGCCCTATGTGATCGAGGCAGCCTATCCGCTGCAATGAGCGGTGCTCTTGCGCAAACGCCGGTGGAAGACCATCTCACGCTACGCAATTGAGAGGCATACGAATGGCGTCCTCCACGGCCCAAACGGCTCAATCGGCGACCGACGAAGCCCGTATCAAGGCGGGCTTTTGGAACAAGATGAAGGCGGTCGCCACGCGCATTCCGTTCGCGGAGGACGCGCTAGCGGCCTATTACTGCGCGCTCGACCGGCAGACGCCGCTTTCCGTGCGCGCGGCACTATGGGGCGCGCTTGCCTATTTTATTTTGCCGTTCGATGCGATTCCGGACTATCTGCCGCTGATCGGCTACACCGATGACGCCGCGGTGCTCGCGACCGCCATCCGCATAGTCGCCTCGCACATGCTGCCCGAGCATCGCGAGGCCGCGCGCCGCGCGCTCAAAAGGCTCGAGGGCGTTGCGGACTAAACCTTGGGCTTCAATAGCACCTTGCCCTTGACCTTGCGCGCGCCGATGGCGGCGAAGGCTTCCACCGCTCGCTCGAACGGATAAATCGCATCGACATGCGCCGACAGGCGCCCCTCTTGCGCCCATTTGAGCAAATCCTTGATCTGGGCGCGCAGCCGCTCAGGATGGCGGCGGGTGAATTCGCCCCAAAACACCCCGACGATGTCGAAGCCTTTCAAGAGCGGGAGATTGAGCGGGATTTTCGGGATCTCGCCGGCGGCAAAGCCGATGACGAGGAAGCGCCCTTCCCATGCGGTCGAGCGCAAGGCCTGTTCCGCGTAAGGTCCGCCGACCGGATCGTAGACGACATCAACGCCCTTGCCGCCGGTAAGCTCGCGCAAGCGTTCCTTCAGGTCTTCCTTCGTGTAGTCGATGACATCGTCGGCGCCATGCTTGCGGCAGAATTCGAGCTTGTCCTTCGAGGAAGCGCAGGCAATCACCCGCGCGCCGAGAATCTTGCCGAGCTCGACCGCGGCAAGCCCCGTGCCGCCGGCGGCACCCAGCACCGCGAGCGTTTCGCCCGGCTTGATCCTAGCGCGGTCTTGCAGCGCATGGATCGTGGTTCCGTAGGTGACGATAAGGCCGGCGGCCCGATCAAGATCGAGCGTGGGCGGCACCGGCACCAGCCGCTCGGTCGAAATCGCGAGCTTCTCGCGCGCCGCGCCATGACCCGAGTGACCACAAACCTTGTCGCCGACTTTGAACCCGCTGACCCCGGGCCCGACGGCCGACACCGTTCCGGAAAATTCGGCGGCGGGCGAAAACGGAAATTCCGGCTTGTTCTGATATTTTCCGGCTATGATGAGCGTGTCGAAGAAATTGAGCGCGGCAGCGGCGATATCGACCACCACCTCGCCTTTCCCGGGCACCGGATCGGGCAAATCGGCAAGTTCGAGCGTCTCGGGCGGGCCGGCGCGCCGGCAAAGAACGGCTTTCATCGAGAGGACCTTGCGGAAGGTTAGTGATCGCGGGCGTTTTTGCGCCATTTTTTCGGCGGCGTCCATGGCTAGGCATGCGGGCCGCCGGCAGCTATTTTTCCATTATGCGAGAATAGTTCGCTCGCCTTCGCGAATTCAACACGCGGCTCAAGCTTAGGAAATAGCCATGACCTCTCGCCCGCTTTTGACTTGCCTTGCCGCAAGTATCCTCGCCGTGAGCTTGCCGCTTGCGCTGTTTGCGCAAACGCCCGCGCAACCGTCCCAGGCGCAACCGAAGAAGGATACGAAACAGCCGGCGAAGCCGAAAGACGAGCCGCAGCCGTCGCAGGGCGCGGGCGCAGGCGCGGCACCCTCGCTGATAGCGCAATACGGCGATTGGGGCGTCTATGTCAGCCAGACGCCCAAGACCAAGATCTGCTATGCACTTTCCCAGCCCAAGGATCGGCAGCCCGCCGGGCTCAAGCGCGATCCGGGTTACTTCTTCATCAGCACACGTCCGGGCGAGAATGTCCGCAATGAGGTGAGCGTCGTCGTCGGTTTCACAATCAAGGACGGCGCGGACGCGACGGTCGACGTCGGCACCGCCTCCTTTCCGTTTTTCACCAAGAACGACGGCGCTTGGATGAAAAACGCCGCGGAAGAGGCACGCTTGATCGAGGCCTTGCGCAAGGGCCGTGACTTCACGGTCAAGAGCACCTCGCAGCGCGGCAACCCCACCAACGACCGCTACTCGCTATCCGGTATCGGGCAAGCGCTCGACCGCGTCGGTCAAGAATGTAAATAGCAATGCAGATCGGAATGCCCATGAACTCGGCCTCGACCTTGGCTACCGCCGAAACGGTCAATGAAAAGCCGTCGCTCGCCGGTCTCGACCGCGCGGCGCTCGGGCAAGCGCTCGTTGCGATCGGCGTGCCCGCGGAGGAAACGCGCATGCGCGTCTCCCAGCTCTGGCACTGGATTTATTTCCGCGGCGCGCGCGACTTCTCCGAGATGACCAGCGTTTCGAAGACTTTGCGCGCGGCCCTCGCCGAGCGCTATACGCTCGCGCGTCCCGAAGTGGTGGTGGAACAAGTTTCCAGCGACGGCACGCGCAAATGGCTCGTGCGCGTCGCGCCCGAGCATCCGGGCGAGAAGCCGTACGAGATCGAGACCGTCTACATTCCCGAAGCCGACCGCGGCACGCTCTGCGTCTCCTCGCAGATCGGCTGCACGCTCACCTGCACGTTTTGCCACACCGGTACGCAGCGGCTGGTGCGCAATCTTTCCGCCACCGAGATCGTGGGCCAGTTGATGATCGCGCGCGACCGGCTCGGCGAATGGCCGGGATCCGCACGCCCCGAAGAAGCGACCCTGCCCGCCGAAGGCGCGCGCATGATCTCCAACATCGTGTTCATGGGGATGGGCGAGCCGCTCTACAATTTCGACAACGTCAAGACCGCGATCGACACGATCGCCGACGGCGACGGGCTTTCGATCGGCAAGCGCCGCATCACGGTCTCGACTTCCGGCGTCGTGCCGATGATCGAGCCCTTGGGCCGCGAGGCCGGCACCATGCTCGCGGTTTCACTGCACGCGACGCGCGACGAATTGCGCGAGGAACTCGTGCCGCTCAACAAGAAATATCCGATCGCGGAGTTGCTGGAGGCCTGCCGCAATTATCCCGGCGTGTCGAACGCCAAACGCATCACCTTCGAATACGTCATGCTGAAGGGCGTCAACGATTTCCCCGCCGACGCCAAGGCGCTGGTGAAATTGCTCAAGGGCATCCCGGCCAAGATCAACCTCATTCCGTTCAATCCTTGGCCCGGCACGAAATACAAGTGTTCCGATTGGGAAACCATCGAGCGGTTTTCGGAAATCGTGTTCAATGCGGGCTATGCGAGTCCGGTGCGCACGCCGCGCGGCCGCGACATCCTCGCCGCCTGCGGGCAATTGAAATCGGAAACGCAAAAGTTGAGCACCCGCGAACGAATGGCGCTGCGTGCCATGGCGATGACGGATTGAACGCCGTGGCGCTTTTCATCCGCTTCTTCGTCGTTATCTTCGGCTTCTTCTTCGGCTGCCTCGCCGCCGGCGCCGTGCTCGTGATCGCGACGCTGCCCGCGGGCACGCTGGATGGGCCCTTCGACAATTTCGATTGGCTCATACTTTGGTGGGCGATCCTGACCTCGGCCGCCTTCATCTCGGCGATCGCCTTCGTTCCGACCATGATTGTGATTCTGATCGCCGAAACGTTCGCGCTTCGCTCGCTCTTCTTCTACGCTCTCGCGGGCGGCGCCGGCGGCTTGCTGTACGGGCTGACGTTTCCCGCCGCCGCGGCTACCCCGCTTGATCGCACGGTACAAATCACGCTCGCCGCGGGCGTCGCCGCCGGCCTTGTCTATTGGCTCGCCGCCGGCCGCACGGCCGGGTTTTGGCGAGAAAAGCCCGCTCAATCCGCCGAGAATATTTGAGGCGGCTTCGACCGCCTTAATTTTTCTTCGCCCAGGCGAGCGCTTGTTCGAGCCGATCGTTGCCCCAGAACAATTCACCGTCCTCGGTAACGAAATTGGGGGCGCCGAACATTGCGAGCTTCAAAGCTGCTTCGGTGTTGGCGCGGAGCTCGTCCTTGACCGGCTGCTCGCCGCTTTTCGCGACGATCGCCGCCGGATCGTGGCCGAGCTTCTTCAGAACGTCGTTGAGTGTCGCAGGATCGGAGATGTCCTTGCCTTCGGTAAACTCCACCCCATAGACCGCGCGCGTGAAATCGGGGCGTGCCGCCTCGCCGAGCGCGATCGCGATTCGCGCCGCCGCGAGCGTATGCGCGGGAAAGGTCTTCGGCAGCATGAATTTCGGAAGCTTCAGGACTTCCGACCAGCGCGCCATGTCGCGCAACATATGCTTGCGCTTCAACGGATAGAGGTTGAACGGCGAGGTTTCCATTCCCTGCGCCTTGAAGATCGGCCCGAGCAGAAACGGCCGCCAGCGCACTTCGACGCCGGCAACTTTCGCGAGCGGCTCGATGCGCATGGCGGCGAGATACGAATAGTTGGAGGCGAACTCGTACCAGAAATCGAGGCGCGGCATGGGCCGACCATGCCACGCGGTCACACCCGCAGCAAAGCCGCCTTTTCAACGCCGACCGCCTCGGCTAGAGCTTTCGGCACTCCGATGGAGCATTGTCCATGTCTCGCCGCGGCCTGATCGTTGCGCTTGTCTTCGCGGCGGTGATCGGCCTCGTGTTCGGTCTTTTTCCCCGGCTCGATATGGAAATCGCGGGCCTCTTCTACGACCCAGCCGCCCGAAATTTCCCGCTTCGCACCAATTCCGTCTTCGGCCTTCTGCGCGATGCTTCGAGCTGGGTTCTTGTTGTTCTCATCGTCCCCTGTGTGATTGCGCTTTTGATCAAGCTCGTGATGCCGCGCGCAAAACCATGGCTATCCGCCCACGCGGCGATCTTCCTCATCGCGACGCTCGCACTTGCGCCGGGGCTTCTGGTCAACGTTCTCCTCAAGAACCATTGGTCGCGCCCGCGGCCCGTCGCCGTCGTGGAGTTCGGCGGCAGCCAGCGCTTCGTTCCCTGGTGGGACCCACGCGGCCAATGCGTGAAAAACTGCTCGTTCGTTTCGGGCGAAACCTCGAGCGCCTTCTGGACGCTCGCTCCGGCCGCGCTCGCGCCGGCGCCATGGCGGCTTCTTGCCTATGTTTCAGCCATCGCGTTCGGCGTCGGAATGGGTGCGGTCCGCATGGCGATGGGCGCCCATTTCTTCACCGATGTCGCGTTCGCCGGCTTCTTTACCTTTATCATAATCGTGCTCATTCACGGCCTGATCTTTCGGTCGCAGGCTAGCAATTCAGAATCGAAGACCGAGACGCCGTCCAAGTCCGCATGATGAACGCCACCCGCACGATATCCGCTGGCAAGATTCGCGCGCCCAGTTTCGCGCTTTGCGCGGGCATCGTCGCGGCGGTGACGCTCGTGCGCCTGATCGGCCTGCGCTTTTCGGTCGTCGATCTCTATTTCGACGAATCGCAATACTGGGCCTGGGCGCAAGCGCCCGCCTTCGGCTATTTCTCCAAGCCTCCCTTGATCGCCTGGATCATTGCCGTCGCGGAACGCGTATGCGGAAGCGGCGAAGCATGCATCCGCTCGCCTTCGCCGGTTTTTTACTTCGGCACGAGTCTTCTCTTCTATGCGCTCGCAAGCACGCTCTATGATCGGCGCGTCGCATTCTGGGCGGCGCTCACGCTCGTCTTCACCACGAGCGTCGCTTTCTCCGCGCGAATCATCTCGACCGATGTGCCGCTGTTTTTTTTCTGGACGCTCGCCCTTCTCGCCTATGTGAAATTGCTGCAACGCGCCGACTTCCGTTGGGCGCTCGTTCTCGGCCTCGCGCTCGGGCTCGGCCTGCTCGCCAAATACATGATGGGCTGCTTTCTGCTTAGCGTCGGCGTGGCGGCGTTCTTCGACCGCGCGGCGCGCGATTTCCTAAAAACGCCCGCCTTTTGGACCGCACTCGCGATCGCCGCCGTTCTGATCGCGCCCAATTTGCTGTGGAACTTTGACAATGGCTTTGCCACTTTTCGGCACACGGGCGACAACATCCGCGGCTCGGGCGCGATTTTCAGCTTGCGCAACGGATTTGAATTTCTCGGATCGCAGTTCGTCGTCTTTGGCCCGATCACGTTCGGGTTTCTGATCGCGATCATCGTTGGCGGCGGCAAATTCGCCCTTATCCGCCAGGATCGGTTGATGCTGGCCTTTTCGCTTCCCGTTCTCGCGATCGTGACGGTGTTGAGCTTCGTCACGCGTGCGCATGCAAATTGGGCGGCAACGGCCGTGGTTTCGAGCATCATCGTTGTAGCCGCCGTGCTGGTCCGCCTTGAGGCCTGGCGTTGGCTGAAAGTCGGCCTCGGCATCGGCATCGTGGCGCAAGGTCTTTTGCTCGTCGGCGACAGCATCGCCGACCGCCTGAGTGTTCCCGGCCTTGCCAAAGCGGATATCTACCAGCCGACGATGGGCTGGCGGGCATTGGGCGAGGAAGCAAGCCGGCTCGCTCGTCAAATCGATGCGCAGACCGTCGCTGCGGGACGCCGCGACGACGTCGCATCGCTTGTCTATTACCTGCGCAATGAAAAACGCGCCGTACTGGCCTGGCCCGAGAGCGGCACCGTCAGCGATCATTTCCAACTGACCCGCCCTTTGAGCGCGACCGCAGGAGAACCGATCCTGTTGATTACGCGCTGTGCCGCACCCGTCGGACTCGCCGACTCCTACGCGAGTGTCGAGCCGCTCGGCCCATTCCGGGTGCGGAGCGGCCCGACCACCTTCCGCAATTATTATGGGTTCAAGCTCAACGGCCGCAGACCAGTCGCGCTTTCCAGGATTTGTTGAAGCGGCGGCACGCTACGGCCATGCTTAACGGCGCGGCCTTGCACGGGCATCCCTTCCGCCTATAAGTGCGCCGACCGCGCGGGCATTGGCTCGCGATCAGCCCGAGTAAACCGATGGCCAAGGACGTGAAAAAGGTGGTGCTCGCCTATTCCGGCGGGCTCGACACCTCGGTGATCCTGAAATGGCTGCAGACGACCTATGGCTGCGAGGTCGTCACCTTCACGGCCGACCTCGGCCAGGGCGAGGAGATCGAGCCCGCGCGGAAGAAAGCGCTCGCGCTCGGCATCAAGCCGGAGAATATCTTCATCGAGGACCTGCGCGAGGAATTCGTCCGCGACTACGTCTTCCCGATGTTCCGCATGAACGCGCTCTACGAGGGCCAGTATCTGCTCGGCACCTCGATCGCGCGGCCGCTGATCGCGAAAAAGCAGATCGAGATCGCGAAGAAGACCGGCGCCGACGCCGTCGCCCACGGCGCCACCGGCAAGGGCAACGATCAGGTACGCTTCGAGCTCGGCTATTACGCGCTCGAACCGAACATCAAGGTGATCGCGCCGTGGCGCGAGTGGGACCTCACCTCGCGCACGAAGCTCCTCGACTTCGCCGAGAAGCACCAGATTCCGATCGCCAAGGACAAGCGCGGCGAAGCGCCGTTCTCGGTCGACGCCAATCTTTTGCATTCTTCCTCCGAGGGCAAGGTGCTCGAGGACCCGAACGTCGAAGCGCCCGACTACGTCTATCAGCGGACGATTTCGCCCGAAGAGGCGCCCGACAAGGCGACGGAAATCACGATCGGCTTCGAGAAGGGCGACGCGGTCTCGATCGACGGCAAGAAGCTATCGCCCGCGGCGCTGCTCACGAGGCTGAACGAGCTCGGCCAAGCGAACGGCATCGGCCGGCTCGATCTCGTCGAAAACCGTTTCGTCGGCATGAAGTCGCGCGGCATCTACGAAACGCCGGGCGGCACGATCTTGCTCGCCGCGCACCGCGGCATCGAGTCGATCACGCTCGACCGCGAAGCGGCGCATCTCAAGGATGCGCTGATGCCGCGCTATGCCGAGCTCGTCTATTACGGCTTCTGGTTTTCGCCCGAGCGCGAGATGCTGCAAGCGCTCGCGGACAAGAGCCAGGAACTCGTCACCGGCACGGTGCGGCTCAAGCTCTATAAGGGCAACGCCTCCGTCATCGGCCGCGAAAGTCCTTACTCGCTCTACAATCAGGACCTCGTCACGTTCGAGGAAGGCACGGTCGCCTACGACCAGCGCGACGCCGCCGGATTCATCAGGCTCAACGCGCTCAGGCTGCGCACGCTCGGCCAGCGCAGCCGCAAGAAGAAGCAATGAACGGGTGCCGGATTTTCTGCTGACGCGCGAATTCCGCACCGCCTGGCGAATGTCGCAATCATCCCCTACTTTGAACCATGTGGGATGCACGCAGAGAGAGGCTACGATGCCTTGGTCCCTGACGGTCGGGAAGGTCGCCGGCACGGCGGTGCGCATCCACGTCACCTTTCTTCTGTTCCTGGTCTGGATCTGGGCCGCCTATTACCGGCAAGGTGGAACAAACGCGGCGTGGGAAGGCGTCGCCTTCGTCATGCTGCTCTTTCTCTGCGTGCTCCTGCACGAATTCGGGCATGTTTTCGCCGCCAAGCGCTACGGCGTGAACACGCCCGACATTACGCTCTGGCCCTTCGGCGGCATCGCCAATCTCGAGCGCATTCCGGAGAAGCCGAGCGAGGAGCTGGTAGTCGCAATCGCAGGCCCGCTCGTCAGCGTCGCGATTGCCGCTCTTCTCCTGCTTTTTCTCGGTGCGGCGGTCGATCCCGCGACCCTCATGAAGATCGAGGATCCGAAGGTCGAGTTGGTGGCGAAGCTCGCGGGCGCCAACATCTTTCTCGTTCTCTTCAACATGATCCCCGCTTTTCCGATGGACGGCGGCCGTGTTCTGCGCGCGTTGCTCGCGATCAAGCTCGGCTTCGCGCGCGCGACCGAGCTCGCGGCCTCGGTCGGCCAGGGGCTTGCGATCGCGCTCGGCCTGATCGGAATTTTCACCAACCCGATGCTCGTCATCATCGCGATCTTCGTGTTTCTCGCCGCCGCCGGCGAGGTGGGCCACGAACAGTTGCGTCAGGTCGCGCGCGGCGCGCTCGTCGCCGACGCGATGATCACGAAATTCGAATCCCTCGGCCCGCAATCGCGCGTTCAAGATGCGGTCGAGGAGCTCATTCGCACGACGCAGAAGGAATTTCCGGTTGTCGACGGCAGTGGGAGCTTACGCGGCGTGCTCACCCGCGATGCGATGATTCGGGCATTGCAGGAGCGCGGGCCGGATACGCCGGTGATCGAGGTGATGGATTCCGAGGTGCCCACGATTCCGGCGCGGTCGAATCTCGAAGCCGCGCTGAAATGTTTCACTGAGCAAGGCAGGTCCGTGATTGGCGTGACGGACGCGAACGGCAGGCTCGCGGGCCTGCTCACCACCGAAAATCTCGGCGAGATGATGATGGTTCGCTCGGCCCGCGCCCGCTCCGGCTTCGGACCCTGGGGCCGCGCAGCGCGTACATGATCGGCGGCACGGTCGAGGCGATGACGACAGTGCTCAAGGACTGTAGGCTTTTTTCACCATTGCCTCCGCTCCGATCGTGACTATATTCCGTTCAAATTTACCGCGGGTCCTCGCAGGGCCCGCGGTTGGCTTTCAGGCTAGACCATGAATCTTCGCAACGTCGCCATCATCGCTCACGTCGACCACGGCAAGACCACGCTCGTGGACCGGCTGCTGCAGCAATCGGGCACCTTCCGCGACAATGAGCGCCTCGTCGAGCGCGCGATGGATTCGAACGTCCTCGAGCGCGAGCGCGGCATCACCATTCTCTCCAAGGCGACGTCGGTGCTGTGGAAGGACATCCGCATCAACATCGTCGACACGCCGGGCCACGCCGATTTCGGCGGCGAGGTCGAGCGCATTCTCAACATGGTCGACGGCGTTCTGGTGCTCGTCGACGCCGCCGAGGGCCCGCTGCCGCAGACGAAGTTCGTGGTCGGCAAGGCGCTGAAGCGCGGGCTGAAACCGATCGTCGTCATCAACAAGGTCGATCGCCCCGACGCGCGGCCGACCGAGGTCGTGAACGAAGTGTTCGATCTATTCGCCGCGCTCGACGCCACCGACGAGCAACTCGACTTTCCCATTCTCTACGGCTCGGCCAAGCAAGGCTGGATGGCGGAAAAGCCCGAAGGGCCGAAGGATCGCGGCATGACGCCCCTCTTCGACCTCGTCACCCGCCACGTCGCCCCGCCGGTGGTCGAGGAAGGTCCGCTGCGCTTGCTCGCGACAATTCTCGAGGCCGATCCCTATCTCGGCCGCATCCTCACCGGCCGCATTTCATCGGGCTCGATCAAGCCGAACCAGAACGTCAAGGTGCTCTCGCGCGAGGGCAAGCTCGTGGAGCAGGGCCGCGTCACCAAGCTCCTCGCTTTCCGCGGGCTCGAGCGGACCTCGATCGAGGAAGCCTCCGCCGGCGACATTGTCGCCATCGCCGGGCTCGAAAACGCCAACGTTTCCGACACCATCGCGGCACCCGAGGTCGAAACGCCGATCGCCGCCCAGCCGATCGACCCGCCGACGCTCGCCATGACCTTCCGCGTCAACGATTCGCCCATTGCCGGCACCGAGGGCGACAAGGTCACAAGCCGCATGATCCGCGACCGCCTGTTCCGCGAGGCCGAGGGCAATGTCGGGCTCCGCATCGGCGAGAGCAGTGAGAAGGACGCCTACGAGGTCGCAGGCCGCGGCGAGTTGCAGCTCGCGATTTTGATCGAGACCATGCGGCGCGAGGGCTTCGAGCTTTCCGTCTCGCGTCCGAAGGTCGTGCTTTCGCGCGACGAAAAAACGGGCGAGTTCCTGGAGCCGATCGAGGAAGTCGTCGTCGACGTCGACGAGGAGCATTCCGGCATCGTCGTGCAGAAGCTCTCCGAGCGCCGCGGCGACATGATGGAGATGCGCCCTTCGGGCGGCGGCCGCCTGCGGCTCGTCTTTCACGTGCCGACGCGAGGGCTTCTCGGCTACCAGAGCGAATTACTCACCGACACGCGCGGCACGGCGGTGATGAACCGCCTCTTCCACGCCTACGCGCCGTTCAAGGGCGAGATTCCCGGCCGCCGCAACGGCGTCTTGATCTCGACCGATCAGGGCGAGGCGGTCGCCTATGCGCTGTGGAATCTCGAGGACCGCGGGCCGATGATCATCGAGCCGGGCTGGAAGGTCTATCGCGGCATGATCGTCGGCGAGCACACGCGCGGCAACGACCTCGAGGTGAACGTGCTCAAGGGCAAGAAGCTCACCAACATCCGCACCACCTCGAAAGACGAAGCCGTGCGCCTCACCCCGCCGATTCGGATGACCCTGGAGAAGGCGATCGCCTATATCGACGACGACGAGCTGGTGGAGATAACGCCGAAATCGATTCGGCTGCGAAAGAAGATTCTCGACCCCAACGAGCGCAAAAAAGAGGAAAAAAGACGCGAGACTGTAGAGGTGTGACCTAGAAGCCTCACCTTCCCACCGAATTAACCTTCCGTTAACGAAACGTCTTGAAGCGCCCACGGCCGCTTTGCTTCGATTGGGTCATGAGCACGATCCTGATCGAAACGCGTCCTGCCCGGCCCGACGATGCCGTCTGCCTCGCCGAGACGCATGACGAGGCTTGGCGCACCGCCTATCAGGGACTGATCCCGGGACCGGAGCTCGAGAAGCTGATTACCCGTCGCGGCCCGAGCTGGTGGGACACGGCGATCCGTCGCGGCTCGCGCATTTCGCTCTTGATCTTCGGCGACGAGGTCGCGGGCTACGCCAATTACGGCGCGCAACCGCGCGAAGAGCCTGCCCTATGCCGGCGAGGTCTACGAACTTTACTTGAAGCCCGAATATCAGGGTCTCGGTTTCGGCCGCCGGCTGTTTTCGAATGCCAAGCGCGATCTTGCGCAGTCGGGGCAGACCAGCATGGTCGTCTGGGTGCTCTCCGACAACGAGCCGGCCGTCGCCTTCTATCGCGCGCTCGGCGGCCGCACCATCGCCCGCTCGACCGAGCGCTTCGGCCAGAAGGTGCTGGACAAGCTCGCCTTCGCCTGGACGCGCTGAACTAGTTTTCGCTGAAATCCGCAGCCTCGCTGAAGCCCGGCCCGGTGGCGCCGAGCACGACTGCTGCGTCCTTGCGGCAGCGGAATTGGCGTGCGTGCTTGTCGGCGATTTCCCGCGCCAGCTCATTCGCGTTATGATTGGCGCGGCCATCGACATAGCCCACGTGGCACACGGCGCCGGGCGGAAGCCGCGTCACGACAAGCACTTCGCCCTGCACCTGACCGCCCTTGTCGTCGGGCTTCGTCGTGCTCCAGCGCATGATCGTGGCGAACGGCCGCTTCTGATTGGCGCCTTTATCGATCCGCCATTCGATTTTCTTGCCCTCGCCGTTGAACGAGGCGAGCGTTTGGTGCGCGGCGGGCTCGTCTTTCGCGCGCCGACCGAAGCTGATCATCACGCGCTGGTCGGCCGCGCCCATCCACACCGGCATGTCGCCATAGCCCTTGCAGTGCCACTCGCCGTAATCCTCTTCCACCTCGCCGGGGATGTGGCGGCATTTCTCGACGTCGAAATCGGTGAAGACGCTTTCGATCGTTTGCGCAGCGCCGGGCGAAGCCGCGAAAGTAACGAAGGCAAACATCACCAATCGATTCATCGGGGTACTCGCGCTAGAGATTTGGCGGCGGCAGTCCCGCGCGCATCGCCGCCGCCCGCAACGTATTGGCGAGCAAGCAGGCGATCGTCATCGGCCCGACGCCGCCCGGTACCGGCGTGATCGCGCCCGCGACCTCCACCGCTTCCTCGAAGGCGACATCGCCGACGACGCGCTGCTTGCCTCCCGGGCCCGGAACGCGGTTGATGCCGACGTCAATCACGGTCGCGCCCGGCTTGATCCAATCGCCGCGCACGAACTCCGGTTTTCCGATGGCGACGAACAGAAGATCCGCCCGCCGGCACACGGCCGGAAGCTCCTTCGTCTTCGAATGCGCGATCGTCACCGTCGCGTTTTCCGCGAGCAGCAATTGCGCCAGCGGCTTGCCGACGATGTTCGAGCGGCCGACGACGACCGCCTCGAGCCCCGCAAGCGAAGGGTGCACGGTTTTCGCGAGCATCACGCAGCCGAGCGGCGTGCAGGGCACGAGCGCCGGCATGCCGCTGGCGAGCTTTCCTGCGTTCAACGGCGAAATCCGTCCACGTCCTTGGCAGGCGAAATCGCGTTCAGGATGCGCGCCGGATCGATTTGCGCGGGCAACGGCAATTGCACAAGGATGCCGTCGATTTTCAGATCGCCGCTCAGCGTCAATACCAATTCGAGGAGCTCGGACTCGCTCGTCGTTGCCGGCAGCTTGTGTTCGAACGAAGCCATGCCGAGATCGACGGTCGAGCGCGCCTTGTTGCGCACATAGACCTCGCTCGCCGGATTGTCGCCGACGAATACGACCGCAAGCCCCGGCATACGGCCGAGCTTTTCGGCCAAGAACTTCGCTTCGATTGCGACCTTGCTTCGCAACTCGTTCGCGACCGCCTTGCCGTCGATAATCTTCGCGCTCATCTGGCTTTTGCGGTTTTGGTCAGCGCCCGCTCGAACGCCGCCGCGAGCGTGCGCGGATCGCCGGCGAGCCGAAAAGTCTTGATTCGCGACGCCGCGCCTTGCGCCAGCGAAACCATGGAAGGCGCGACCCCCGCCGCCTTCGCGATCACCCGCGTCAACGCCGCGTTCGCCTCGCCGTCAGCCGGCGCAGCCCGCACCCTTGCCTTCAGAACGGCGCGGCCGTCGGAAAGCCGCTCGATGCCGTCGATCGAATCGCGGCCGCCTTTCGGCGTCGCGCGCACCGACAGCAAAAGTCCGCCCGGCATCGCTTTCCAGGGCGGATCGAGAAATTCGGCGCTCAAGCGAATAGCCAGAAGATCAACCGCTCGACGAACAGAAGCAGCAGGATCAGGATCACCGGCGAGATGTCGATGCCGCCGAGATTGGGCAAGCAGATTGCGGATCGGCCTCAGCGCGGGCTCGGTGAGGCGGTGCAGCACCTCGCCGATGTTGCGTACGACCTGGTTATAGGCATTGACCACATTGAAGGCGACGAGCCACGACAAGACCGCCGCCGCGATCAGGATCCAGATATAGAGCGTGATGATAGTGTGAATGAGCCAAAGAAAAGGGTTGAGCATGCGGCGCTCCGCGAACCAGCCGAGGCCCGATCAATAGCCGCGCGCGGCGCGCGAGGGAAGCCTCCTCTTCTTGACACTCCTTCGAGGCGCGGACTACATGGCCCCCGTCTGGACGGGGCCGTAGCTCAGTTGGGAGAGCGCCGCGTTCGCAATGCGGAGGTCAGGGGTTCGACCCCCCTCGGCTCCACCACTCTCCAGACATTTCACAGAAATTTTCAGAGGCCGTCCAAAATGCGAACGGGAGACGGCCGGTGGGGTCAAAAACCGGCCGTCTCCCGTCGAACTAACGGCCGGCTACGCATTACCTGAAGCCGGCGTATCGAAAGTGTTTGCAAGGGCTCGGCCAACGCGCGCTCGCGCGCGGGCCACGAAATCTCGTCTGTAAGGAATCGTTAAATACGAAATCGGCGATCGCGCCCGCCGCTCACGGCAAAGTTGGCTCGCAATCTGCGACGCCTTTTGCATTTTGCGAAAAATCCGTCGCGTCGCGCGCTTCTTTCTTTACAAGCCCGGTCCACAGATCGAGAAACTTTCCGAGCCACAAGCGCGTCTTCGAATCGTGCACGAGCCGGCCGTCGAAATGATCCGCGCGTGGTCTCGCGTTCGGCAGCTCTAACCGCGCGTGCCCGCGCGTCGTCCACCGGCACATCATCTGATGCGTGAGTTCGGAGTGAAACTGAAAGGCGAACGCCGCGCGGCCATACTGGAACGCCTGGTTCCGGAACGCGTCGCCTTCCGCCAACAGCACCGCGTCCTTAGGCAGATCGAAGCCCTCGCGGTGCCACTGATAGACGTGGTCCGGCCACTCGAGAAGCTTCTTGCCCGCCTCCGTCGCCCGCAGCGGGTAGTAGCCGACCTCGACCAGGCCCTGGGGATGGAAATCGACTTTGGCGCCGAGCGCGCGCGCAAGAATCTGCGCGCCGAGGCAAATGCCGAAGAACGGTTTTTGTTCGCGCAGCGGCACTTCCGTCCATTCGATTTCCTGCTTCACGTAGTCGTCGTGATCGTTGGCGCTCATCGGCCCGCCGAAGATCGCGACGCCCGCGTGCTGTTCGAGCGTCTCCGGCAACGGATCGCCGCAGCGCGGACGGCGGATATCGAGCGACAAGCCCGCGCTCGATGAGCAGCCGGCCGATACGGCCGGGCGTGGAGTGCTCTTGATGCAGGACGATCAGGACTGGCTTGGACATTGAGACGTTCATGTAGCGCGCCGGCTTGCGGAGAGATAGGCCGAAACAGCAAGGACAGGCTTGCGCGGCATGCGGGGCGAGAGGAACGCAGTGAGCTTGTTCAGAAAGCCCGGAATTACCACGCGTTTGCCGGCCTCGAAACCGCGCCAGCCGATCGCCGCGCATTTCTCGGCGCTCATGCCGCGAAGCTGCGAGAGGCGGGATTTTTTCCCGAGATTGGAGCGCTTCTGAAAATTGGTCGGCACCGGGCCGGGGCAAAGCGCCGTCACTCGGACGCGGCCGCGCAGCTCATAGGCGAGCGCTTCGCTGAAGGAGAGCACGTAGGACTTGCTCGCATAATAGACCGCCTTGAACGGGCCAGGCTGGAACGCCGCCGTCGAGGCGACGTTCAAGACGCCGCCCTTCGCCGCGATGATCTCCGGCAGGAACCGCAAGGTGAGATCGGTGAGCGCGCGTACATTGAGATCGACGATGCCGACTTCGTCGGCGCGGCTGAGCGCGACAACCGGTCCCGTGAGCCCGTATCCCGCATTGTTGACGAGTTCGAAGACCGAAAGATCCCGCTTCGCCAGTTCGTCGGCGAGACGGTCGGCGGCACCGGTTTCGGAAAGATCGAGCGCGAACGATTTCGGGCCGCATATGACCTTCGGCGGCGATCGATGCCGGCGACTTTGGCAAGACCTTCCGCCGAGCGTGCAACGAGCACGAGCTTGCGCCCGGCTCGCGCCGCTTCATGCGCGAGTGCCGCGCCGATTCCGCTCGATGCGCCGGTGATGACCGTGACGGCAGCCATGGCGGCGGATGTCTAGCGAAGCCGCAAGGACCGCGCAAACGAAGGACGCCGCTTCGTTCAGAAAACCGCCTGTTGCGGGCCGGTGTTGGCGTGAAAATCGCGGCCATTCGAGGTCGGCGCGACGAAGCCCATGCGGAGGAGAAATTCGCTGAACGGCTCGCTGTTCGCCCGCAGCCGTGCATAAGCCGCGAACAACGGATCGAGAGCCTTGATGATGCCTTCGTGCTCGAGGTCCTCGGCATAGAGTTTCGAGAGCTTTGATCCGTCGAAGGCGCCTCCGAGATAAAGATTGTAGCGGCCCGGACCTTTGCCGACCAAGCCGATCTCGGCGAGATAAGGCCGCGCGCAGCCATTGGGACAGCCGGTCATGCGGATGACGATGTCCTCTTGCGCAAGCCCGTGCGCATCGAGACGTTCCTCGAGCGCCGTGACGAGGTCGGGGAGATACCGCTCGCTCTCCGCCAGCGCGAGACCGCAGGTCGGGAGCGCCACACAAGCCATCGAATTGCGGCGAAGCCCCGAGAGATTCCGGTCAAGTCCGAATTCCGTGACGATCGCCTCGATCGCCGCACGATCTTCTTGCGCAACATTGGCGACGATGACGTTCTGGTTCGGGGTCAGACGGAAGTCGCCTTTATGCGTCTCCGCGAGCTTGCGATAGCCGTCGAGGATCGCGGCGCCCGGCAGATTTCCGATCCGCCCGTTCTCGACGAAGAGCGTGAGATGGTGGTTGCCGTCTTCGCCTTCGGTCCAGCCGAGGCGGTCGCCGGTCGAGGTGAAAGCCATCGCGCGCGCGGCACCAAGCCTTACGCCGCTGCGCTTTTCCACTTCGGCGCGGAAAACGCCGAGCCCTTTATCCTCGATCGTGTATTTGAGCCGCGCGTGCTTGCGATCGGAGCGGTCGCCCCAATCGCGCTGCACGGTGACGACAGCCTCGGCGATCGCGAGCGCATCTTCGCTGCGGCAGAAACCCATCACGTCGGCGGTGCGCGGATAGGTATCGGGCTCGCCGTGGGTCATGCCCATGCCGCCACCGACGGTGACGTTCCAGCCCTCGATTTCGCCATCCCCGTCGAGGATCGCGACGATATCCGAGATCGTGCGCGAACACGTCGACGTCGTTCGAGGGCGGCACGGCGACGACCGTTTTGAACTTCCGCGGCAGATACGTCTTTCCGTAGATCGGCTCGATCGCCTCTTCATCGCCGCCCGCGATCTTCTCGCCATCGAGCCAGATTTCCCGGTAGGCCGTGGTCTTCGGCGTCAGATGATCGGAGATCGCCTTGGCGAGCGAAAGCGCCGCCGCATGCGCGCGCGACTGATACGGGTTCGGGTCGCACATCACGTTGCGGTTGACGTCGCCGCAGGCGGCGAGCGTATCGAGCAACACCTGGTCGATTTCCTTCAGCGTCGTCTTCAGGTTCGACTTGATGACGCCATGCAACTGCACCGCTTGGCGCGTGGTCACCCGCACCGTGCGGTTGCCGTAGAGGCGGGCCACTTCGTCGAGCGCGAGCCATTGTGCGGACGTCAGCGTGCCGCCCGGGATTCGTACCCGCAGCATGAAGGCGAAGGCCTTCTCCATCTTTTTCTTGGAGCGCTCGGCGCGGAGATCCCGGTCGTCCTGCAGATACATGCCGTGGAATTTCACCAGCTGCTGGTCGTCGTCGCTGATCGCGCCGGTGATCTCGTCGGCCACGCCCTCGGCGAGCGTGCCGCGCAGATACGCGCTCGCTTCCTTGATCGCTTCGTTTCGCGATAGATCCTTGGCCATGGGCGAAGCGCTTTACGCGCTCAGTAGACGTCCTGCAAATAGCGCCGCTCGCTCTCCAACTTCACCAGCGCCTGTTGGGCGATTTCGGGCGAGACCCCTTTCACGTCGGCATAGGCGCGGGCGAGCATCGAGCGCACGTCCTTCGCCATCGCCTTGGCGTCGCCGCAGACGTAGAAATGAGCGCCGTTCTCGAGCCATTCGATGAGGTCGCGGCGGCGCTCCCACAGCCTGTCTTGAACGTAGATCTTTTGCGGCGTGTCGCGCGAGAAGGCGACATCCATGCGCGCGAGCGAGCCTTCTTTCAGCGCGTCCTGCCACTCCAACTGATAGAGAAAATCGTGCGTGAAGTGGCGATCGCCGAAGAAGAGCCAGTTCCTGCCCTTGGCGCCGGTGGCGCGGCGCTCCTGCACGAAGGCGCGATAGGGCGCGACCCCCGTGCCCGGCCCGACCATGATGATGTCGCGCTCCGGCGAAGGCAGCGCGAAATGCTTGTTGGGTTTCAGCTTCGCACGCACGCGTGCGCCTTTCTTCAAGCGCTCGGCGACGAAGTTCGACGCGACACCCTTGCGCGACGCGGCCGAAACTTTCGTAGCGCACGGCGGAGACGAGCAAATGCGCCTCCTCGCCGACCTCGCGGCGCGAGGAGGCGATCGAGTAGGCGCGGGGCGCGAGCGGACGCGTGAGGCCGCGTAGCTGTTCGGCCGAGAGCGAAATTGGAAAATGCTCGACGAGGTCGATCAGTTGCCGCCCGGCGATCCAGCCTTTCGCCTCGCCCGATTCCAGGAGCGATTTCACGTATTGGTGGCCGGTGGTAGCGGCGTAGGTCTCGACCGCCTTGAGCGAGAGCGTGGTGACGTCGCGCGAATTCAGGAACTCCGCGCGCAGCCCATCATCCGATGCAAGCCTCGCCGATTTCAGGAGTTGTTCAACATAGGCCGGATCGTTCTCGGCGTAGAGATCGAGCAAGTCGCCGGGCTTGTAGGCGGGAGCGGCGCCGTCGAAGGCTAGCTCAAGATGAATCGTTTCCTTGTCCGAGCGCGACGAATTGAGGTTGATCCACTCGCTGACTTCGGCCTCGACCGGGCCGGTGTCGGAGGCCGCCTGCAGCCGCGCGCCGAAGTCGACGGCGATCACCGTGCCGCGCTCCGCTTCCGGCGGTGCGAGCGTCTTCAGCGTCTGGTCGATCCAGTCGGCGGCGGGCTTTTCAAAGTCGAGATCGCAATCGACGCGATCCGCGACGCGTTTGGCGCCGAGGGCCTCTAGTCGAGCGTCGATCTTCTGGCCGATGGTGCAGAAATCCGCATAGGCGGAATCGCCGAGCGCGAGTACGCCGTATTCGACGCCTTCGAGCTTCGGCGCGCTTTCGCCCATCAGTTCTGCATAAGCGCGCGCAGCGCGGGCGGGCGGCTCGCCCTCGCCCCAGGTGGCCGCGATCACGATCAGACGTTTGGCTTTCGCAAGCGTCGCAAGTTCGAGATCGGCCATGTCGACGACGCGTCGGCTTGAAGCCTTGCTTGCGCGCGGCCTTGGCCGCCTCGTTGGCAAGCCGTTCGGAGTTGCCGGATTCCGTCGCGTAAAGAATCGTCAGCGGCTCCGCCGCCTGCGGTGGCGCCGCGGGTTGTCTGCGCCGCCGGATGCGCTTGATCGAGCCCAGCGAGAAATCCCGCAAGCCACGCGCGCTGCACCGGCGTACGCCGTGCCGACGACGCGGTTGAGGGCTTCGATGTCCTCTTCCGTGAACGGCGCCGCTTTCGGGATCGTCAGGAAACTCATCGACTGCCCGCCCTGATTTCCAGCTCAGGCATGCGCGAAGCATGTCTGAGCCTGAAATTATTTGTATTATAGCTATTCATCCATGGAATTACTGTCAAATAAATAAATAACACAATGATATGTGTGTAATATTCAGGAGGACAAGCCTATCCCTTTGCGAGTAAAGATAAAAACAGCCATGCGGGATAGACGGGCAAGCCCTGCTTAAGGGCCAGCAAAGAAATGGCCTCAGGCCGTCAGGATTTGCCGGCCTCGAGCGACCGCTTCAGCTTGACCATGCCGCCGAGCCAGCGATCGTAATTCTCAGCCTTGTTGCGCATGTACTGCGCGACCTGCGGATGCGGAAGGATGAGAAAACTCTCGGCCTCCAATCCCTTGATCACAGCATCGGCGCATTCTTCCGGCGTCAGCACGCCGTCGAGATGTTGCGGGCCGTGTTGGCCGGCGCGCAGCAAGCGGCGTGTCGACTCCCTGCGGACAGAGCATCGAAACGCGAATGCCCTGGTCGCGATGGGTGATCGCAAGGATTTCGCCGAACGCCACCGCGGCATGCTTCGTCGTCGCATAAACGGCGCTGCCGATCTGCGACAACAGGCCCGCCGCCGAACTCGTGTTGAGGAAATAGCCGCCGCCGCGCGCGATCATGCGCGGTAGCAACGCACGCGCTGCATACACGTGCGACATCACATGCACGTTCCAGCTTCGCGTCCAGCTTTCGTTGGTCGACGATCCGACGAAATCGGGCGACGCTTCGCGGTCCGCGAGCCCCGCATTCGAGCAGAACAGATCGATCGGGCCGATATTCTTTTCGGTTTCCTCGACGATGCTTGATGATGTCCTTCTCATTCGCGACGTCGCACTTGTAGGCCTTGCCGCCGACCGATTTCGCCACTGCTTCGGCTTTCTCGCCGTTCAGATCGGCAACGATAACCGCCTTCGCGCCCTCCTTGTGAAAGCGCTCGCAGAGTGCTTTGCCGATGCCGTCGCCGCCGCCGGTCACTACGACGATTTTGTCTTTGATTTTCATGCGCGCGGCTCCTGCCCGGCGCTGTCGAAAACTTTTTTCAATTCGTTCTTGAGAATCTTGCCGTTGGGATTGCGCGGCAGCATTTCGGGCCAGAACACGATCCTTCACAGGCACCTTAAATGCCGCGAGCCGCTCGGCAACGAAGGCCGCAATTCCTCTTCGCTCGCCTGCAGTACCCGGCTTTAGCGTCACCACCGCGCCCGGTTCCTCGCCGAGCGATCCGGTGCGCGAACCCGACGACGGCGGCGTCCATCACCGCCGGATGCTGATAGAGCACGTCCTCGACCTCGATGCAGTAGATGTTCTCGCCGCCGCGGAACAGCATGTCTTTCTTGCGGTCGACGATGTAGCAGAAGCCTTCCTCGTCGATTCTGCGCGATGTCGCCGGTTTTGACCCAGCCATCGATGAAGGTTTCCGCGCGTTGCTTCGGGATTGTTCCAGTAGCCCTTCACGACGTTCGGCCCTTTGGCCCACAGTTCGCCGACCTGCGTTCCGGCGGCAGCTTCTTCGCCCTTTTCGTTCACGACTTTCATCTCGCAGACGGGCAAGCGCCGGACCGCAGCTTTCCGGCCGATTTTCGTAATCCTCGCCGCCATTGATGCGTGAAGGTCGCCGACAGTCTCGGTCATGCCCCAGCCGAGTGCCCGGGATCGATTTCGGAAAGACTGCCTTGATCCGGCGTACGAGTTCGGACGCCGCCGGCGCGCCGCCATACGAAATCGTTTCCAAGCGAGGAAAGATCGTATTTGTCCTCGCCGGGATGCTCGACCAATTGCCACGCGATCGTCGGCACACCGCCCGTGCATTCGTCACCCGCTCGCGCTCGATCAGCTGCATGCGCGGCTTCGGCATCCCAGCGACGCATTAGGACGAGCTTGGTGCCGTTGAACAGCGCCGGGCCAAGCGCGGCGTGGCAGCCGGTGGTGTGGAAGAACGGAACCGCCAGCAAATTGCGTTCGTTGCGGCGCATCCGGTCCGGGCATCGGCGGCATCTCGCCCCGCCGGATGAAATTGCGCGCCGGCGAGAACAGCGGCGGCGACGCAGCCGTCGAGGTCATGTTCCGATGCGTGCCGAGCGCGCCCTTCGGCTTTCCGGTCGTGCCCGACGTATAGAAAATCGTCGCGTCGTCGTCGGGCGCGAACATCGACTGCCGGCGGCGGCCGGTCGGGTAGTTGCTGCCAGTCGTTCACGGCGCCGATCATGGTCTCGAGCTGCATCACGCTGCGGATGCGCGATTTCTTCGTCCGCGCGGCAGACATAAATTCGCTCGAAGATCCGTGAAGTTCGGCAGGTGTTCGATGATGCGCTCGAGCCGCTCGGCATCGACAATGGCGATTTTCGCACCCGAGTCCTTGAGGCCGTATTCGAGTTCGGCGCCCGTCCACCACGCGTTCAACGGTGTCGCGATCGCGCCCGCGAGCAGATTCCCGAAGAAGGCGGCGGGCCATTCCGGCAGATTGCGCATCGCGATCACGACGCGGTCGCCTTTCTTCACGCCTTGCTTGACGAGCTCTTCGGCAATCGCAGAGCACGGCCTTGGCGAACGCGTCGAAGCTCGCGCGGTCGTTCTCGTAGACGAGAAAAGTCTTGTCGCCATGCGTCCGCCCTTGCAGAAAGACCTCGCGCAAGGTCGGCGGCGCGTTCTTCCACACGCGCGTTTTCACGCCGCGAATAACCGCCTCTTCCATTTCGAAGGGCGAGCCAGGCCGCGTCAGCAAGGCATGCGCCTGCGCGATGGAAACGGCGGGCCATGGAGCTTAGCCGCGGACAAGGGCTTCGACATCGTCTTCGCGATCCTAGTAGCGGTTCAGCCGCGCGAGCTGGTCGGCGTGAAAATTGGAATCGCCGAACAATTCCTGCGCCACCCGCACGCGCTTCATGAAGAAGCCGATATCGAACTCGTCGGTCATGCCGATGCCGCCGTGCATCTGCACCGCCTCTTGCACCGCCAGCGTCGCGCTCGCGCCGGCGCGGGCCTTGGCGACCGAAACGATCGAGCCCGGCGTGATCGAAATGTTCATCCAGCGTCTGCAGCGCCTTCAATACCGCGGCGCGGGTTATCTCGATCTCGCCGTAAAGATGAGCCGCGCGGTGCTGCAGCGCTTGGAATTCGCCGATCGGTTTGCCGAATTGCTTCCGCTCCTTGAGGTAGGTCGCCGTGCGCTTGAAACGCCTCCTCACCGGCGCCGACGAGTTCCGACGCGACCGCCGCGCGGCCGACATTCAGCGCCCCTTCGAGGATCTTCCAGCCGCTGATCGACCTCGCCGAGCACGGCGTCGGCATCGACCTGCACATTGTCGAAGGAAATGCGCGCGGCGTTGTGGCTGTCGACCATGATCGTGCGCTCGGTCGCAACGCCCTTCGTCTTGGGATCGACGATGAAGAGCGTGATCCCTTTCGTTTCGCCCGGCGTCGCCCGAAGTGCGCGCCGCGACGATCAGGAAATCGGCGACATGGCCGTCGACGACGAAGCCCTTGTCGCCATTGAGCGAAATCCATTGCCGGAACGCTTGGCGGAAAGAGCGATCTTCGCCGGATTATGCTTCGAATTGCTCGTCGATGGCGAAGGCGCCGATCCGCTCGCCCGCCGCGATCTTGGCGAGGTGTTCTTTCTTTTGCGCTTCACTGCCCGCGCGCGCAATCGCGCCCGCGCAAAGAAGTGCGGTCGACAGAAACGGCGAGGGCGTAAGCGTGCGGCCGATCTCCTCCATGACGACGCCGGCCTCGACATATCCGAGGCCGGTGCCGCCGAACGCCTCGGGAATGAGAATTCCGGCAAAGCCCATTTCCGCGAACTGCTTCCACAGCGCGCGCGAGAAGCCCGTTTCATCGCGCGCGATCGCGGAGCTTGCGCAGATGCGACACCGGCGCGTTCTTCGCGAGGAAACCGCGCGCGCTATCGCGCAGGAGGCCCTTGTTCGTCGTTCAAGACGAGCGGCATGCAGAAGACCTCAGGCGCCCGGCAAATCGAGAATGCGCTTGGCGACGATGTTGAGCTGCACCTCGCTGGTGCCGCCCTCGATCGAGTTCGCCTTGGTGCGGAGCCATGCGCGCGCGAGAGCCCCCTCCTTCGAGCGTGTGCTTTCCCATTCGAGCGCATCGGCGCCGCCCGCCGCCATCAATAATTCATGCCGGCGCTTGTTCAGTTCGGAACCGTAATATTTCAGTACCGAGGAAAAAGCGGAGTTCGCTTTTCCCGCCTTGGCGAGGTCGCCCGCCCGCTCGAGCGCGAACACGAACGCCATCTCGTCGATCGACACTTCCGCGATCTTGCCACGCAGTATTGGATCGGCGAGCCGGCCCTCTGGGTCGAGTCCGACCGAATCGGCGGCGATCTGGCTCACCGGCCGCCCAGCCGCGCGCAGCCCCATGCCGCCGATCATCGCGCGCTCGTGCGTCAAAAGATATTTCGCAATCTCCCAGCCCTTGTTGAGCGAGCCGACGAGATTCTTCTTCGGCACTTCGACGTCGTCGAAAAACGTCTCGCAGAACGGCGACTTGCCGGAAATAAGCAGGATGGGCTTCGTGGAAACGCCCTTCGATTCCATGTCGAACAGGATGAAGCTGATGCCTTCGTGCTTGGGCGCCGAAAAATCCGTGCGCACGAGACAGAAAATCCAATCCGCTCTGTCGGCGTAGGAGGTCCAGACTTTCTGGCCGTTGACAAGGAAGTGGTCGCCCTTGTCCTCCGCTTTCGTCGCGAGCGAGGCGAGATCCGAGCCCGCATTCGGCTCCGAATAACCCTGGCACCAGCGGATTTTGCCGTGCACGATTTGCGGCAGGTATTCGCGCTTTTGCTCCTCGCTGCCGTATTTCAGGAGCGCGGGGCCGAGCATCCAGATGCCGAAGGAATCGAGCGGCGAACGGCAGCCGAGCGCGCGCATTTCCTTTTGCAGGATTTTCGCTTCCTCGCGCGAAAGACCGCCGCCGCCATATTCCTTCGGCCATTCGGGAACGGTCCAGCCTTTTTCGGCCATCCGCTCCAACCAGACGCGCTGCGCTTCGGAGCGGAATTTCCATTGGCGCCCACCCCAGCAAATATCTTCCTCACTTTGCAGGGGCTTGCGCATTTCCGGCGGGCAATTCTTCTCTAGCCACGCGCGGGTTTCCTTGCGGAAAGTTTCGAGATCGGACATGGCCATTCCTCAGATGGTGACGCCGCCGTCGATGACGATATTTTGGCCGGTGACGAAGGAGCCGGCCGCGGAAGCGAGAAACACCGCCGCACCCGCGATTTCGTCGGGCTCGCCAATGCGGCGAAGCGGCGTCTGTTGCTCGCGCGCCTTCAACCGTTCTTTATCTTCCCACAGCGCGCGCGCGAAATCAGTCTTGATCAGGCCGGGCGCGATGCAGTTCACTCGCACATTGTGCGGGCCGTATTCGACCGCGAGATTGCGCGCGAGCTGCAAGTCCGCCGCCTTCGAGATGCAATAGGCGCCGAGCACCGGCGAGCCGCGCAGGCCCCCGATCGAGGAGACGATGATGATCGAGCCTTCCTTGCGCTTGATCATTTGCGGCGAAACGAGCTGCGCGAGCCAGTGATTGGAAAGGATGTTGTTGTCGAGAATCTTGCGGAACTGGTCGTCCTGAATGCCGCCGAGCGGCCCGAAATACGGATTCGACGCCGCATTGCAGACGAGAATATCGATCTTGCCGAATTTCCGGTCGGTTTCCTCGACGAGATTCTTGAGGTCGTCCTTCGATGAGATATTGGCGGGTATGACGACGGCGCGGTCCTTGCCGTGCTTCTTGTTGATCGCCTCCGCGACTTCCTTGCAGGCCTCCGCCTTGCGTGAAGAAACCACGACCTTGGCGCCGTGCTCGGCGAGCCGCTCGGCGATCGCGCGCCCGATGCCGCGCGAGGAGCCGGTGACGATCGCGACTTTTCCCGAAAGATCGAATAACGACATGGCGTGGCACTACTCCCGATTGTCCTTTGATTTTTTCCGAACTTAGCGACTAGTCCGCGCAACACAAGCGGCTCATGTTTCGTCCTACGGAACGCGACGTCAGGCGCCGGCCTTCTTCGCGTAACCGAATGCGGCTTGTGCCAATGGAACCACCCGCGCGACCGAATCCGCGGCACGCGCATTCGCCGCCGTGCCGTCGCGGATGCGACCGGCAATGCCCTGCAGGATCGCGGTGATGCGAAAGAGGTTGTAGGCGAAATACCAATTGAGGTCGGGCACGCCCGTCCGGTTCGTGAGCTTGCAGTAAAGCGCCTCCGCCTCCTCGATGGAGGGGATGCCTAGCGCCTTTATATCGAGGCCGGCGATGCCGCTGCGGCCTTCCGGCGGCATCGACCAGTTCATCAGGAAATAGGTGAAATCGGCAAGCGGATCGCCGAGCGTCGACAATTCCCAGTCGAGGATCGCGACGATCTTGGGCTCGCTCGCGTGAAAGATCATGTTGTCGAGTCGATAGTCGCCGTGAACGATCGAAACGCGCTCCTGCTCCGGCACCGTTTGCGGCAGCCATTCGATCAGCCGGTTCATCTCGGGAAGGTCTTGCGTCTCCGAGGCGCGGTATTGCTTCGACCAACGGTCGACCTGGCGCGCGAAATAATTTCCCGGCTTGCCGTAATCGGCAAGTCCGATTTTTGCCGGATCGTATTGGTGAAGTTGCGCGAGCGTCTCGATCTCCGAACGGTAGATCGCCCCGCGCTCCGCGGGCGAGCAGCCGGGCAGCGCCCCGTTCCACAACACGCGGCCTTCGACCATCGCCATGATGTAGAACATGGCGCCGATCACGCTCTCATCGGCGCATAGCGCATAGGGCCGCGCCACCGGGAAGCCGGCCTTGTAAAGCGCCGAGATCACACGGAACTCGCGGTCGACCGCGTGCGCGGAAGGCAACAATTTCCCGAACGGCTTGCGGCGAAGCACGTAGGATTGGCCCGGCGTGTTCAGCCGGTAGGTCGGATTCGACTGCCCGCCCTTGAACTGAAGAACGGTCAGCGGGCCGCGATAGCCCTCGACGTTATTCGCAAGCCACGCGTCGAGCTTCGCCTCGTCGATCTTGTGCCGCTCCTCGACGGGCTTCGTGCCCGTATAGGCGTCGTCGGGCAGCGCGGCGGCAGGTTTGCTCATTCGGCGGCAAGATCGAGATTCGTGTGCCGCGCGTATTCCATGCGTGCGATCGAGCGGTTGTGGACTTCGTCCGGCCCATCGGCGAGGCGCAGCGTGCGGATGCCGGCATAGGCCTTGGCGAGGCCAAAGTCGCTGGTGACGCCGCCGCCGCCATGCGCCTGGATCGCGTCGTCGATGACTTTCAGCGCGATGCGGGGTGCCGCCACTTTGATCATCGCGATCTCGAGCTTCGCCGCCTTGTTGCCGGCCTTGTCCATCATGTCGGCGGCCTTGAGGCACAGAAGCCGCGTCATCTCGATGTCGATTCGCGCTTCAGCGACGCGCTGCTCCCACACAGATTGTTCGGAAATGCGCTTGCCGAAGGCGACGCGCGATTGCAGCCGGCGCACCATTTTTTCGAGCGCCGCTTCCGCGACGCCGATCGTGCGCATGCAGTGGTGGATGCGGCCGGGGCCGAGGCGCCCCTGCGCGATCTCGAAGCCGCGGCCTTCGCCGAGGATGAGGTTCGAGGCCGGCACGCGGACGTTGTCGAGAACGACCTCGGCGTGGCCGTGCGGCGCATCGTCGAAACCGAACACCGGCAGCATGCGCACGACTTTCACGCCTTTCGCGTCGAGCGGCACGAGAATCTGCGATTGCTGCACGTGCCGGGCTGCGCTCGTGTCGGTCTTGCCCATCACGATCGCGATCTTGCAGCGCGGGTCGCCGACGCCCGACGACCACCATTTCCGGCCCTGGACGACGTACTCGTTGCCTTCCTTGCGGATCGAGGTCTCGATATTGGTGGCATCGGACGAGGCCACCGCCGGCTCGGTCATCAGGAACGCCGAACGGATCTCGCCGTTCATCAACGGCCGCAGCCATTTATCTTTCTGCTCCTTCGAGCCGTAGCGATGCAGCACTTCCATGTTGCCGGTGTCGGGCGCCGAGCAATTGAAGACCTCGGACGCCCACTGAATGTGGCCCATTTCCTCGGCGCAGAGCGCGTATTCGAGATTGGTGAGCCCGGCGCCGTGAAAGTCGCCTTCGTCGTGCTTATCGGTCGGCGGCAGGAACAGGTTCCACAGACCTTCCTTCCGCGCCTTCGCCTTCAGCTCCTCGATGATCGGGAACCACCTGCCAGCGGTTGGCGCCGAAGGCTTCCATCTGCTTGTGGTAGGTATCGACCGCCGGATAGATGTGTTTCGCCATGAAGGCGACGACGCGGTCCCGCCAGTGGCGCTGCCGCTCGGAAATCGAGAAATCCATCGGTGATCCTCCCTGACAATTCCAGTCTCGTTGATGGCCGGATTGAACCGGACATTCGATCGATTACGCGCCGCCGTCAACGGCCTGCGAAGTTGGGCGGCCGGCGCGCGTTCATGGCGGTAACACCTTCCTTGAAGTCGGCGGTGCGCCGCAACCATTCCTGCTCGAACAATTCGCGCTCGGTCGAGGCCTCGATTTGATCGGCGAGGCCGCGTCGCAGCGTTTCGCGCGTCGAAACGACGGCGAGCGGCGCCGATTGCGCGATTTCGGCCGCAAGCGCCTGCGCCGCCTGCCGCACTTCGGCTTGCGGCACGAAGTGATCGGCAAGACCCGATGCGAACCGCCTCTTCGCCCGGAACCCGGCGGCCCGTGTAGAACATAAGCGCCGCCTGTTGCGGGCCGACGACACGCGGCAGCGTCGTGGTGAGCCCAAAACCGGGATGAAAGCCGAGCCGGGTGAAATTGGCGGAAAACCGCGTTTCCGCGCAAGCGATGCGAAAATCCGCGACCATCGCCAGACCCAAGCCGCCGCCGACCGCCGCACCCTGGATCGCGGCGACGATCGGCTTCTTGATGCGGAAAAGGCGAAGCGCCTCATTATAGAGATGCTTGGCCGTGCCGCCGGCTTCCGACGCGGTGCCGGTGTCGGGCCGGTTGGCGAGATCGGCACCGGCGCAAAACACCTTTCCTTCGGAGGCAAGCACCAGCGCGCGGCAGGCGGGATTTTCGTCGAGCTCCTCGAACTCGTCGGCGATGGTCGTTAATCAGCGCATTATCGAAGAAATTCTGCGGCGGCCGGTCGAAAACGACCGTCGCCACATGCCCGTCCTAGGAAACGCTGACGTCCTTGCTCATGCCAGCTTGCCCTCATCTTCCGACGAAATTCGGTTTCCGCTTCTCGACGAAATGCGCGACGCCCTCTTTCAAATCCTCGGTGCCGAAGCATTTGACGAGCTCTTCGTATGGAGAGCTGCGTCGCCTCCGCGAGCGTCTGGAAGTAGGACTGATAAATCTGCTGTTTCATGATGCGCATCGAGCGCGGCGAGGAGAGTTCGGCAAAATCCTTGGCGATGCCGTGCACCGCGTCGCGAAATCCCTCCGCCGGCAATAGCTGCACGAGACCCATCGCCGCCGCTTCTTCCGCCGTGATGGTGCGGCCGGACAGCATCAAATCGAGCGCGTTCATGGTGCCGATAAGTCGCGGCAACATCCAGGCCGAGCCGTATTCGCAGATCAGCCCGCGGCGCGCGAAGGCGGTCGTGAGCTTCGTTCCTTCCGCCATGTAGCGGAGGTCGCAATAGAGCGTGAGCACGAGGCCGATGCCCGCGACCGGCCCGTTGATGCCGGCGATGATCGGCTTCGGTACGGCGAGCGAGATAGCTGTAGCGCTGATCGAAATTGTCGTCGGTTTCTTAGCCTCGTGCAGGCCGGTGGCGAGTTTCGGATCCTGCGCCCGCGCGCCCAGGCCTTCCATGTCGGCGCCGGCGCAAAAGGCGCGATCCCTCGCCGGTCGAGCAACGATCGCGCGCACGCCGTCGTCGGCGCCCGCCTTCTTGATCGCCTCGCGCACTTCTTTTTCCATCACCGGCGTCCAGGCATTCATGCGCTCCGGCCGATTGAGCGTGATGGTGGCGACGCGATCGGCGACCGCGTAGAGAATTTGCTCGAATTTCGGCATGAAACCTCCCGATTATTTTTATTTCTTTCAGCGCAAGCCCAGAGCCGCCGCGCGATCACCCAGCGATGCACTTCGGTCGGCCCGTCATAGATGCGCATCGTGCGCAGCTTGGTCGCCATCAGCTGCAGCGGCAGTTCCTTGGTCATGCCCATCGCGCCGAACGCCTGCATGGCGTGGTCGACGATCTCCTACGCCATCTCGGTCGCGAACGCCTTGATCATCGAGATCTCCAGCGCGCACGTCGCGCCCCTGGTCGAGCTTCCAGGCGCAGTCGTAGGTCATCAGCCGCGCGGCGTGGATCTTGGTCGCGGCGTCGGCGACCCACCACTGGATCGCCTGCCGCTCGGACAGCGGCTGCGCCGAAGGTCACGCGCTGCGGCGCGTAGTCGCAGATCATGTCGAGCGCGCGCTGCGCCATGCCGATCGACCAGGCCGCCATCTGCAGCCGCCGCGTGCCGAGCCGCATCTGCATCGGCGCGAAGCCCTCGCCTTCGCTGCCCGAGCAGCTTCCAGCCCTCGACGCCGGCAATCTTCGAGCGCGATCTCGTAGGTGAATGCGCCGCCGATCATCGGAATGCGGCGCAGCACGTTGAAGCCCGGCGTGCCCTTGTCGACGAGGAAGGCGGAGATGCCGCCGCGCGCGCCCTTCGTCCTTGTCGGTCACCGCCATCACGATGGTGAAGTCGGCGTCGGTCGGCGCGGCTGATCCAGATCTTGCGGCCGTTCAGCACCCAGTCGTCGCCGTCCTTCTCGGCGCGCGTGATCATCGCGGCGGGATCGGCGCCCGCGCCCGGCTCGGAAATGCCGATCGCCGAGACCGTTTCGCCGCGCGACATAAGGCGCGAGATAGGCTTCGCGCTGGTCGCTCGTTCACCGTCGCCATCAGCATGCGCAGGTTCGGCGAGTCCGGCGGCAGCGTGTAGGGCGTGACCGTGCGGCCCAGCTCCTCGTTGACGCCGATCATCGCCACGGCCGGCAGGTCGGAGCCGCCGATGTCCTCCGGCGCATCGAGGCCCCAGAGGCCGAGCTCGCGCGACATCTTGTCGATCGGCGCGCTGCTCCTCGTCGGCGAGCTACGAGCCCTGCGCCCGCCGCCTCGCGCTCCAGCACGCCGGCTTCCAGCGGCATCAGCTCGTCGCGCACGAAGCGCGCGACCAGGTCCTTCAGCATGCGGTGTTCTTCGCTGAGTTCGAAGTCCATGTTTCGCCCTGCGGATTGCGCCGGCCGGGCGGAAGCGTAGCAATTCTTCGATCAATAGGAAGCACCCCGGTCCTCTTCGGCGGCGAAGGAGGCGGGAGCCGACGATTCAGCGAAAGATCACGAGCCGGCCGACGGCGGGCGCGGGTCCCGGCTCGGCGAGACGGTCGATCCGCACGATGATCGCGGCCTGGCCCAGCGTGAATTGATAGAGACCCGGCTCGAAAGTGATGCCTTTTTCGCGCAGATCTACCCCCTGCGCGGAAAGTGGAAATTTCAATTGTGGGGCGGCGGTATCGATTCTTTCAATCACAAGTAATCCTGCCTGCGCGGCGATCACGATCGGCGAGAGCCCGTAAAGATTGACGTCGGGCTCCGGCAGTTCGGGGCCGGCGAGCGAAGCGCCGCCGCGCGCAATGAAGCCCGCCGTCATCCGTGCGAGCCCGGCGGCGTCGCACTCCACACGCCGGCGCGTGAGCGCGCCGCCCTCGACGCGGCTCTTCAGCGCCTCGACGACGGCGCGGCCGCCGGCGATGAATCCTGCCAGCAGGATTTCAAATAGCCGAGCACGAGGCGGCCGTCGCGGCCGAGCTCCGCCGTCCGTCCCGCCGCGAGCAAGTCGAAGCGGTGGAGATCGCCGACGCCCGAAACCTCCTCGACAATCGCGACCGACATCCTGCGCGCCTTCCGCCGCGCGCGCGGCGGCGGAATTGCCCCATGCCACGCCGAGCGCGAGAACGGCGAGCGCCGCCAAAGCCGGATGCCGCGCGTTCATTTCAACTGCACGAGCGGATAGTCGACGCCGAAAGGCCGGCCGATCGCCGGCGTCTGCTGCCCGCCTGTGAGTTTGGGCACGCGGTCGGAGACGTAGGCATCGAGCTGGGCGGTGGTGACGTAGCCGTTCTGAAAGAGGTCCGCCTTGCCCGCGAGCCCCTCGACCACCGCCTTGGTGAAGGCGCCGTTGCCCCACTCGGCGCGCTCGTAGGAACGCTGGCGTCCGGTCGAGGAGGCGAAGGTCATCACGCGGTTCTCGGGGCTGTCGAGGTCGTTGACGATGCGGCTCACGTCGGTGGCGGACTTTCCCGGATCTCCCCAGGCGGCGCCCGAGTGACAGGTGTCGACGAAGAAGAGGACGCGCCCGGCGACGCTCGCGAGCGCGCGGCGAATATCCTGATAGGCGAGCCCCCGGCTCAACGCCTCCTTCGGCCCGACCTCCTGCGGCACGAAGAAGTAGCGCCCGCCCTGATCGTCGACGCCGTGACCGGCCATGAACAGCATGGCGACGTCGTGGCTCGTCGGCGCCGAGGCGAACCAATCGAGCGCCTTCCGGATTTCCACCGCCGTCGCTTTCTCGTTCTCCAGCGTCACGATCTCGACCTTGCGGTAGGCAGTTTTCTGCTGATCGAAGACGTTCTTGAAGTCGCTCGCGTCCTTGTCGGCGAGCGCGAGCTTCAGTTCCGGCGCGCGATACTGGCTGATGCCGACCGCGAGAATGAACAGCGAGCGGCTTGATCTCCTCGGCCGGACCCTTCCAGGAGAGCCGCAAGGCGGCGGGCTCGCTCCAGATTCCGCTCGCGGTCTCGGCGATCATCTCGATCGTCGCGTCGCGGCGCGGAATGTAGGCCTCGATCGTGCCGCGCTCGGGTATGGCGGCAGCGCCCGCCTCGATGATCGCGATCGGCCGGCCGTCGGCGCGAAGCTGCAAGGATTTGATCGGCTCCGGGCTTAGGCGGCGGATGTCGTAGGCGAACGAAACCCTTGGGGCGGCGACCGCCGCGCCATCGGCGGGCGAGGCGATGGTCACGATCGGCGGCAACAGCGCCGCGAGGTCCGTGCGCTGCGTATTGCGGCCGGTTTCCACGTCGCCGCGCTTGATCGCCTGGCCTTCGTCGAGGGTGCCGAGGATTTTTTCGACGACGTCGGGCCGGTAGTAGATGTCGCGGAAGCGGGCGATGGAAAAGAAGTCCGCCGTCTTGTCGGCGCCACGGTTGACGTGCCAGCCGATCAAGCCGTCGCCGCCGGCCGAGGCGACGTAATAACCGGACGCGGTCCAGGCGACCCAGCGGCGGCTTTCTGCGTGGGTGAAGAGGCTCAACAAAGTCTGGCCGTCGCTCATGCGGAGCCAACGGATCGTCCCGTCGCTGAAGGCCGCGACCGCGAATTGGCCGTTGCCGGTCACGACGACGGCCCACGCTTCGCCCGGCGCGTCGGCCTCCCAGGCGACTTTGCCGCCGGCATCGTATTTGACCACGCGCCAGGCGGTGCCGAGCACGAAGCTCTTCTGATCAGGCGCGATCGCGAGGCTGAGCGAGCGCTCATGCGTCCGGAGCGGCAGCGGTGCGCCGTTCAACGCCGGTTGTTCCGTCCCGTTCCAATCGGTCACGTTGATACCGGCTGCCTCGGTCAGCGCGCCCACGAGCTTCGGGTCGGGCGGCTCGCCCGGCGTCAGCGCCTTGGTGGCGAGCGAAAACCGCACCGGCGCGGGCCCGAAGCGCTCGAAGGAAAATTCCACCGTGCCGCCGTCGGCGGCAACCTTCAGCGTGTCGTGCTGGTCGCGGAAATCGGCGGCGCCGTGGGCCTTTGTTCCCAAACGGGCCGCATCGACAAATCGAGCAGGCCGAAGCTGCCGCCTTGCGTGGTGAAGGCAAGCCGCTCGTCGGCAAGCGGCTGCAGCCTGGTCACGATCGCGTTCGTCACCGGAAAATCGCGCGCCGCACCGCGCCCGCCGCCTTCCCAGCGGCGAATGGGATTGCGCCCGCCGCGTTCGTAATAGCCGGCGCCGTAAAGATAATTGCCGCTTTTCGACCAGGCGAGCGCGATGAAGCCCTTGTCGATGCCGCGCGTGTCGGCGGAGGCGACAAGGTGCAGATCGTCGGCGGCGAGGAGATCGACGCGCGGCGAATCGGAATAGCCGACGGCGATCGTCGCGCCGTCGGGGGAGAACCGCACGATCGCGGGCTCTTTGCCGCCGGGTGCTGCGATCGTGCGTTTGTTGCGGAGCCCTGTTTCGTAGAGGCTGACGGTGCCGCCGAGCGAGGCGGCGACGACGCGACCGTTCTTGTCCATGTCGACCGACGGCATGTCGTCCTGCTGCTCGTCGTCGCGGGCGACGACGGACCAGGTCTCCGTGTCGAACAGGACCACCGCCGGCTTGTCCTTCTGGCCGATCGCGAGCCGCCTGCCGTCGGCCGAAAAAGCGAGCGAGAGCAACCGGCCGGTAGCGTCGCGACATTCTTCAGCATTTCGCCGCTCGCGGTATCGAAGACATAGAGCGTCCAGGATCCGCTGCCGCTGCCGGTCCAGCCTGCCGTCACGGCCCGGCTGCCGTCGGGCGAAAGTGCCACCGTATAGAGCGAGCCTTCGCGGTCGAAATCGATCGGCGGCCGGATGACGCGGAGCGGCGCCGCGGGATCCGCGAGCCGCCAGAGGCGGAGCGTCTTGTCGTAGGACGAGGTGGCGAGCAGCTCGCCGCCCGCATCGGCGGCAAGGCCGGTGACATCGCTGCCGTGCACGCCGGCTTCGATCCGCAAGATCGGCATCTCCGGCAACGGACGCGCGATCGCGCCGGATACGCAACCAATGCCAACAGCGCGGCCGCCGCCAAGCGGCGGCAATGCGCTAGGAAAATCGACTTTCTCATTGGCGCTGGACGCCCCGATAGTCGCGCGGGCGCCCCCGGCCCACGCAAGCGGTCAATTATAGGGAAAGAATGGCGGAAGCGCAGGAAACCTCTCCCCATCCGAACTCGGGTTACCCGAGTTCGGCATGTTTAGGAGACCGAAGTCGGATAAATCCGACTTCGGTGCGGGGGAGAGGGAGACATCAAGGCAAACGTCAACGGCATTGCCGAATCCAATGGCTTCGCTATGTCTCGGAGTCCGGGTGTGTTCGAACAACCGCTTCAGGGGGAATGGATGAAAATCATCAGGAAATTGATGCTGGCTGCCATGCTGGCGGTCGCGGCCGTGGCGGCGATGCCGGTCTTGACGACCGGCGCGCTCGCGCAGTGCCCCGACAAGTGTCCGAGCAAGTAAGTTCAACTGCAAAACCGACTGGACGACGTTTTGAAAGAAGGGAAGTGGAGACAATGAGCACCACCAGAAAGCTCGTGCTGGCCGCCGTGGCGGTCGCGATCGCGATGGCGGCGATGCCGGTTCTGACGACCGGCGCGTCCGCGCAATGCCCGCCGAAATGCGAGCAAAAATAAGTATCGAACGACTGATCTGACGTTCGTAGGTGGGGCGGATGCAGCCGGCGAGTCCGGCGGCATCCGCTCTTCTTTGCCGATGCGCTTTGCGCGCGCGGCGGAGCCGGACAGGAATATCGCCACAACGACGCGCTCGACGTCTGTGGAACAGGCTCGACCGCACGCCGGAAGACCGCGGCGATTTTCATCCGAGGCTGACGTATTGATTGCTGAGGGGCGCGCGATGCTCGCCCATCAGTGAGAAGTCGAACTCAAAACAGCGAGGAAGTCAGACCCGAAAGAATATCGCCGCTATCGCAAAGAATATTTGGGCAAATTCCTTCTTCTGGCTTGAGCGCAATTGCGCGACGGCAGCCTTCATCAACCAGACGGAAAAGATTTTTACACCGCCGTAGGTCAGTACCGCATTTGCATATATCGAAGCGTTCGGAATGAATACGTATAAGTCGCCGATCTGGTTCAGATCAAAGTTTGGTTTCATTTTCGTTCCTCCCTGAGGTTTCCAGCGAGTTTATCGGCGTACCACTCGCGCAATTGATCGTCGTTTTGAACAATCGAGCGAAGATTAAGTTGCGCGATTATCAGACGGATATTGGTCGATACCGTGTACCCGTAGGTGTCTAAAACTTCATAATTTTCGTAATCCTTCGGTGTACCGCTCATGCCACTTAAGTGAAATATCTCGGGCAAGCCGCCGTACATATCCATTGCCTCTGGGTATTTTGCGTGTACATAACTAGACGTGTTTTGATACACATTATCCAAAAGCTGTTCCGTATTTACTGGGCGATAGTTGTTAGACCGATCGCTAGCTCCGATTAGATTATCGAGATCAGCGCCTAGTGCACGGTGGACGGTTTTCCGCTTTATCTGCGCCCTTTTGTAAAGCGATGGATCGCCTCTATCATCATCGGCGAAATAATCTTGAACGTACTTCGCCGCACGCTCCTTTGTGCTTGCGTCACGATTCGCGAGCGGCAAGACAAACTCAATGTCGGTCGTGCATTCGACCAACGTTCGCATTAGAACGCCAATTTCTTGCGTAAAGCCGCCACGAGCTAAGTGCAGCCCCGCATTCAGGGCGCTCACGGCCCGCGCCGCCTTCAATAGGCAAAAGTGTCTTACGTCTGGTTCTTTAAACCGATATCCGCGCTGCATTTCTGTTTTGATTAAAACCGGACGGTCCAAGCTCTCTGCAAAATGATGCACGAACCGCCCTAGAGGATCGAATTTGGTTTGCATAAATCGATTAAAGAATCGAAGTGTAGCTTCCTCGCCAATCCACGCATTTTAAATAGAGCTCCTAGGTTTTCCAATTCGCAAAACATTCCGCGTTCATATGTTCGACGTTGATGTGCCCAATGTCTTTTCGCATTCGCCGATATCTCGGCATGCTGCCCGGCCCCGCATCATGGTAGCCGCGCTTAGACAACTCGGCCTTTAGGTCGTTATACAAGACCTCGACTTGTTCACCGGTCACTTCAGTTAGGCGCACAAAATCGTTCGATATTAAAATCCGAAGCATAATTCAATCCCCGTCGTAGTGAGTCGCGGACAGGAAATCATCGTTAATGGCGATTCGAGCTAAACCGAGGCGGCGCGGACGCGCCGGTAAACCGGAAAATCTTGGCGTGCTAATTTTGGCCAAGTCTTGGTGCCGCAAGAGGGAATCGAACCCCCGACCCCATCATTACGAATGATGTGCTCTGCCAGCTGAGCTATTGCGGCTTCCGGCCGTGATAGCCGCCTATACCGGCCGTTTCAAGCAGCAGGGATGGGCGCTGATTGTGTCCGCGTCAGCCGCCGCCCTTGTCCGACCTTGTCATCCCGGGCGAGCCAAGGAGCGAGACCCGGGATCCAGAATCAAGTAGACCAATGGTCATCTTTAGATCCCGGATAGCCTCGCTTCGCTCGGCTTCCGGATGACAAAAAAGTGCGCGTGGGGGCCTTTTCAAGCAGCGGGTCCGGCGAGCCAATCGAGAAAGCGGAAGCGCTTCTTCGGCGTCGAATTCTTCCGCCTCCTCCGCCTCCTCCACCGGCCCCGGATCGTCGGGGAGCGGCGGCTCGGCGACGAGCGGCGCGACGGCATCACGCGCCGAAGCGGCGGCTGTGCGCTTGCTTTTGATCGGCGGGGTGGGCTGAGCTTCCGCCTTCGGCCGGGCGAGTTCCTGCTTCGCGGCGGCACCACCGCCAGGGCTTTCTCCGCCGCCTGTTCGAGCACCGGCCCGGCCGGGATCGCGGGGGCGCCGACCAAACGAAGGCGTCGAGCTTGCCCGTGCTGGGCGAGGCCGGCATCCATTCGTCGGTGACGTAGCCGTCGGCGACCCAGGCGGGATCGCGCTTCGCGCGCATGGCGCGGAGCGCCCATTCGCGCGCCTTGCCGTGATCGCCGTGTTCGGTCGCCTCGATCTCGGCCATCAACAGCACGCGCGCTGGGTCGGATCGCCCAACAGCGGCACCAGCGCGGCGCGCGCCTCCTCGAAGCGATGCGCTTCCAGCGCCGCGCGGACGGAGGCCAGCGTCAACTCGAGATGCCCGCGCGACTTCTTCACCAGTTTCTTCACGCGCTTCAGGCGATCCTCGGCCGAGGAGCCCGGCACGAGATGCGCGTAGACTTCCGCGAGCTGCGGATGCGGCGTGGCCGCCCACGCCTTCTCGACGATCTTCGCCGCCTTGCGGAGGCTGCCGTGCGCGCCCAGCAACCGGCCGGCAAGCGCCGCCGCCGGCACCAGATCGGGCGCGAGCTTCGCCGCCTCCACGCTCAACTCGCGCGCGCGCGCGGGATCGGTTTCTTCGAGCGAAAGCGCTTCCGCCGTGAGCAGCACCGCGCGCCGGCGGCGCGGCGACCGCCCGGCCGACGACGCTCCGCCACCGCGCGCTCGAGCGTGGCGAGCGCGCCCCGCCAGTCGCGCGCCCGGCCTTGAAACTCGATCAACGCCTCCGCCGCCCAACCCGGTATCTTGTCTTCCCGCGCGGCCTCCTCGGCATAGGCGCGGGCGGAGTGCGCGTCGTTGCGGCGAACCGCCTCCATGTAAAGTCCGCGGAGACCGAGGAGCTTCGTCTCGATGCGGCCGAGCATGGCGCGGAATTCCGCCTCCGCCGCTTCCGCCTCGCCGCCGAGTTGCGCCGCCTGCGCCGAAAGCAGCAGCGCCAGCGGCTCCTCGCCCAGGTGCTTCCGCGCCTCAAACGCCGCGCGCTTGGCGATCGCGAGATTGCCCGATCCCACCGCGATCATGCCGCGCGTAATCGCGCGCCAGCCGCGCGTCTTCTTCCGTTCGCGGAAAAACAGCGCCACGAGATCGGGCGAGCGCATAACGAAGCGGACGAGCGTCCACAGGAAAACGGCGAGCGCCACGAGAACGATGAACGCGATCGCCGCGACCGTGACCGAGGTCGAAATGCGCCAGTTGTGCCAGGTGATCACGATCTCGCCCGGCCGGTCGGCGACCCAGGCGGCGCCGAGCGCCGCGAGCGCGACGAGAACGAGGAAGACGATAACGCGGATCACTTCGGCGGCTCCGCCGCGAGCGCCGCCAATTCGGCGTTGAGGAAATTCTTCACCGCGAGCTCCGCGTCGCGGCGGCGCGCGGCCGCGCCGAACCAGTCGGCGGCGGTCGCCTTTGCCGCCTCCGGCAAGCGCGCGCCTTCTTCGAGGGCGGCGGCGAGATCGCCGCGTTTCAGCCGCTCCTCCATGCGCGCGACGATCGCGCCCGCGCTCGCGCCCTCCACTTCGCCCGCCGGCCGCACTTCGACGAGCCGCGCCGCGCTCGCCAACAGGCGCGCGACGTAACCGTCCGCCGGTTCTGGATCGCGCGCGAGCTTGGGCGCGAGCGCGGCGAAACGGGCGGTAAGCTTCGCCACCGTCGGCAGTCCTTCGCGCGCGGATGCCTCGAACGGCGCGAGCGGCGCCGCGCGGTCGCCGAGCAGCGCACGCACGGCCGCAAGCTCCTTCTCGAACGGCGCGCCGGCCGCAATCGCGTCCCGCAGGGCGCCGAGCGCGACGATCTGCGGCCGCGTTCGACGCCGCCGGCCGCGGCGGCGCGGCAAGCCTGCTTTCAAGCGCCGTGATGCGAGCGTTCACCGCTTCGAGCGCGGCGGCGTTTCTCGCCTCTGCCTGCTCGCCGAGCTTGCGCAGATCCGAGAGCGAATTCTCCATGCCCTCGACGCGGGCCGCGAGCGGCGCGAGATCGACGGGCTGCGGAGCGGGCCGGCTTTCGACCGCGGCGAGCCGCTTCTCCTGCTCGGCGACGATCTTCAGGAGCTGATCGACGCGCTCGCCGATCGTGCCGATAGCGGGATCGGCGCCGGCTCGCCCGTCCGGCGATTTCGGCGAGCGATCCGCCGCGCACGAACAGAAAAACCAGCGCCAACACCAGCGCGCCCGCGAGCAGGCCGATGAGGCCGGACAGAATGGGAAGCGCCGAGTGTGACGGACCGTCGGCGGACGACGCGCGGCTATTGCCGTTGCCGCGGCTGTCTTTGCTTTCTTGCCGCGGCGCTTCCGCAGCCCCGCGCTCCGGCTTCGGCGCTTCCGGCGTCACGTCGGTGGCCTCGAGCTCGATCACCGGGGGCTTCGCGCGCTTGCGGGCTTGCGAGGCCGGAGCATCAGGGTCGGAAGGATCCATGCTGTTCTCGTCCATGCCAAGCCGCCGCCCGTCTTCCCGATAAACCGCGCGGCCCCTCCCGCAACCGGATTAGTAATTTCCGCTCTCCACGCGTGTGGGGAGAGGTGATTAAGCATCGAGCAAAGCGAGGAGCGCCGCTTCTTCGGGACGGGGGGCGATTTCCACGCTCGCGCCCGCCTCGGAAAGTACCGCGGCGACGGCGGCGGAAAGGCAGAGATGGCGAATCGAACGGAGCGCGGATTCGAGCCCGGCCTGTCGCGCGAGCGCCACGAAGGTCGCGGCACTTCGCGGCGAGAAGTGCAGCACGGCGTCGATTTCGCGCGCGCCGCAATTTCTTCGCCGTCGTCTCCTCGAACCGTTCCGCCGCGCGGGCGCGATAGACGACGAGCGTTTCGATCGCGATCTTCGCCGGCGCCGTCAACGCCGCGAGATCGCGCGCCCGATTTTCTCCCGCGAGATAAAGAACGCGCGCGCCCGCCGGCAGCCGGCGCGCAAGCAGCTCGCCGAGCGCCTGCGCATCGCCGCCGGCGATCTCGATGTAGACGAACCCCGCGAGCCGCGCGGCGTTCGCGGTATGCACGCCGAGCGCGAACAGCGGAAGCGATTTGAACTTTGCAATCGCCGGATGCGCGCCCACGGCGCGCAGCGCGTTGGCGCTGGTGACCGCGAGCGCCGCGATATTCGCCCGCCGGCGCGGACGAAGGCGACAGGCTCGATCGCGAGCAGCAGAATCGACCGTCGCCTCATGCCCGGCCGCCCGAACGTCGCCGCCGTGCGCGCGGCGTCGGGCTCGGGACGGGTGACGAGGACGCGCATTCCTTACAGCGCTATGACTTTAGCTCGCGATCATTGTGCGCTCCTAACCTTTTTTCTGAAGCATGATTGATTTCCGAAAACCGGTTCCCACTATACGACGAAAGATCATCGCTTTACGCGTCGAGCACGCCCGCGGGCGCGCGGGCGCGCAATTCCTCGCCGGCGTCGCGGCCGAGCGCCGCGGCGTCGCCGACCGGTCCTTCGCGCGTCGTCTCGACCGCGCCCGTTCCGTCGGGCGCGATCACAAGGCCGTAGAGCGCGAGCCGCTCGCCGCTGATCTTGGCGTGACCCGCGATCGGCGCGCGGCAGGAGCCGTCGAGGGCGGCGAGAAACGCGCGCTCGGCCGCGAGCGCGATCGAGGTCGGCGCATGATCGATCGCGGCGACAAAGCGCTCCATCCGCTCGTCGCCTTCGCGGATCGCGATCGCAATCGCGCCCTGCCCGACCGACGGCGGAAAGATCGCGGGATCGAGATGGCATGCGCGCGTGCGAATCGAGCCCGAGCCGCTGCAGCCCCGCGAGCGCGAGGATCGCCGCGTCGAATTCCTGCGCCGCCACCTTTTGCAGCCGCGTCTCCACATTGCCGCGCAACAGCTTGACCGAAAGGTCGGGCCGCAGGCGTTTCACCAGCGCCTGCCTCCGAAATCGAGGAGGTTCCGACGACCGCGCCCGGCGGGCAGGCTTGCGAGCGAGCTCGCCTTGGCGCTCACCAGCACGTCGCGCGCGTCCTCGCGCGGCGGAAAGGCGGCGAGCCGGATGCCGGGCGCGAGAAAGGTCGGAACGTCCTTTGCCGAATGCACGGCGAGATCGATGCGGCCGGCGAGCAACGCCTCGTCGATTTCCTTGGTGAACAGGCCCTTGCCGCCGGCATCCGCGAGCGGCCGATCGAGCACCCGCTCGCCGGTGGTGCGGATCGTGACGATCTCGAAGGCGAGATCGCCATGCGCCGCCAGCCAGCAGCTCGCGCACGATCTCCGTTTGCGCAAGCGCCAGCGGGCTGCCGCGCGTGCCGATGCGGATGGGCGATGGATGGCGTCATGCGGAGAAGCGGCGCTGGCGCGAATGGGCTCTGTGGGTTGTAACAATCTTGGGCGGCAGGCGCGGCTAGCGGAAACGCCGCCGATTGGTGCAGGGATCTAGCATGCTTGTACTCGGAATCGAGACGACTTGCGACGAAACCGCCGCCGCCATCGTCGAGCGCGACGATCGCGGCCAGGGCGAGATCCGCTCCAACGTCATCCTGTCGCAGCTCGAGGAGCATCAGGCCTTCGGCGGGGTGGTGCCGGAAATCGCGGCGCGCGCCCATGTCGAGGCGCTCGACGACGTCATTCGAAGCCGCCATGGAGCAGGCGGACTCAAGTTTCGCGCGACTCGACGGCGTCGCCGCCTCCGCCGGGCCGGGCCTGATCGGCGGCGTCATCGTCGGGCTCACCACCGCGAAGGCGATCGCGCTCGTCATCGGCAAGCCGCTGATCGCCGTCAATCATCTCGAAGCGCACGCGCTGACCGCCCGGCTCACCCACAAGCTCGACTTTCCCTATCTGCTGCTGCTCGTCTCCGGCGGCCATACCCAGCTCGTGTCGGTGGAAGACGTCGGCCAATACGGCGGCATCGGCGGCACGCGCGACGACGCCATCGGCGAGGCCTTCGACAAGACCGCGAAACTTCTGGGCCTGCCCTATCCCGGCGGTCCCGCGGTCGAGCGTTGCGCCAAGGACGGCGATCCCGCGCGTTTCAAGCTGCCGCGCCCGATGCTCGGCGCGAGCCGATGCCCGATTTTTCGCTTTCCGGCTTGAAGACGGCGGTGCGACTGGAGGCGGAGCGCATCGCGCCGATCTCGCGCCAGGACATCGCCGATCTTTGCGCCGGATTTCAGGCCGCGGTCACCGACGTCATCGTCGACCGCGTGCGGCGTGCCGTGGAAATCCTGCGCGAGCACGGGCAGGAGCCGAACGCGATCGTCGTCGCCGGCGGCGTCGCCGCCAATCGCGCGATCCGCGCGGTGATGGAGGAAATGGCGATCGTCGCTCGGGACTGCCGCTGGTGATCCCGCCGCCGGAACTTTGCACCGACAACGGCGCGATGGTCGCCTGGGCCGGCGCCGAGCGCTTGGCGCGCGGGCTCGTCGATCCGCTCGATGTCAAGCCGCGCGCGCGCTGGCCGCTCGAGGCCAATCCCGTTCCGGCCTAGGCAGTCGGCGATGGCGAGCCTTTCAACGCATCGCGATCCTCGGCGCCGGCGCATGGGGCACGGCGCTCGCCAACGCCGATCGCCGCGCTGGACGCACCGTCACGCTCTACGCGCGCGACCCCGCCGTCGCGGCGGAAATCGCGAAAAAGCCGCACCAACGCCGCGAGGCTCCCCGGCATCGCGGTCGCCGCCGAGATCACGGCGACGAATTCGCTCGGCGAGGCCGCGGAAGCCGATGCGCTCCTGCTCGCCGTGCCGACCGCAGCGTTGCGCGACGCTTGCGAATTCGCTCGCCTCGATGATCGGCCCCGCACGCCGCTCATCGCCTGCGCCAAAGGCATCGAGCGCGGCAGCGAAAAATTCGTCACCGAAATTCTCGCCGAAGCCGCGCCGCGCGCGCAGCCCGCCGATTCTCTCGGGTCCGAGTTTCGCCGCCGATGTCGGCACGCGGCTTGCCGACCGCGGTCACGCTCGGCGCGCGCGACGAGAGTCTGGCGCGCGAGCTCGCCGCGGCGCTCAGCTCGCCCGCGTTCCGTCTCTATCATTCGACCGACGTTCGCGGCATCGAGATCGGGGGCGCCGCCAAGAACGTGCTGGCGATCGCCGCCGGCATCGTCGTCGGCCGCGGGCTCGGGAGCGAGCGCGCAAGCGGCGCTGACGACGCGCGGCTTCGCCGAACTTTCGCGTTTGGGAAAGGCCTTCGGCGCGCGGCCGGAAACCTTGATGGGCCTTTCCGGCCTCGGCGACTTGGTGCTCACCTGTTCCTCGCCGCAATCGCGAAATTATGCCTTCGGGCTTGCGGTCGGCCGCGGCCGCTCGCCGGCCGAATGCCGCGCGAGGCCCGCTGGCGGAAGGCGTGTTTACCGCGCCGGTCTCTGGTCGAGATCGCCCGCAAAAAAGGCATCGAAATGCCGATCGCTCAGGCGGTGGACGCGATTCTTTCCGGCCGGATTAACGTCGAGGAAGCAATTTCCGGCCTATTGTCCCGGCCATTGAAGGCCGAAAATAACCGACCGGAATTTGGCCATGCATTACGTCGCGATCTGCCTCGACAAGCCGAACAGCCACGAGTTGCGCCTCACCAATCGCGCCGCGCATCTCGATTATCTCCGCGCCAATGCCAAGGCGATCAAATCCTGCGGACCGTTTCATTTCCGACGACGGCACGCCATGGTCGGCTCGATGCTGATCATCGAGGCGGAAAACCGCGCCGGCGTCGAAGCGGTGCTCGACTCAAGATCCTTACCGCAAAGCCGGGCTTTTCGATTCGATCGAGGTGCGCGGCTGGCGTTGGGTCATCGGCTGCCCTATCAATTGAGGCATGGCGCATTGGCTGTTGAAGAGCGAGCCCGGCACCTGGTCGTGGGACGATCAGGTGAAGGCGGGCGCCAAGGGAACGGCGTGGGAAGGCGTGCGCAATCACCTCGCCAAGAAGCACCTGCAGGCGATGAAGCGCGGCGAGCGCGCCTTCTTCTATCATTCGGGCGAGGAAAAGCGGATCGTCGGCGTCGTCGAGATCATCGCTGAATATCGTCCCGATCCTTCCGACAAGACCGGCACATTCGGCCTCGTGGACGTCAAGGCAGTGGCACCCCTGCCGACGCCGGTGACGCTCGCGATGTGCAAGGCCGAGAAGAAACTGGCAAAGATGGTTCTCCTCCACAATTCGCGGCTTTCGGTGCAGCCGGTCACGAGCGAGGAATGGACGACCGTTTGCCGCCTCGGCGGGCTCAGAAGAACGCCTGACGACCGCCGACCGTGCCGCGTTCGTGCGCGCGAACACCCGGCTGCGGCCGGTCCCGCTCGTCCCGGAAATCTCGCTTCACGTCGCCGACGAAGCGGTGCCGCTTTGGCAAAAAACCGAGGAAGAACTCGGCGCGTTGGGACTCGCAGCACCGTTCTGGGCTTTTGCCTGGGCGGGAGGCCAGGCGCTCGCGCGCTACGTCCTGGATAATCCGGCGCTCGTCGCCGGCAAGCGCGTCCTGGATTTCGCCTCGGGCTCCGGTCTCGTCGCCATTGCCGCCGCGAAGTCCGGCGCGCGCGCGGTCGCGGCCTGCGAGATCGACGATTTCGCCGTCGCGGCGATCGCGCTCAACGCCGAAGCCAACGGCGCGAGCGTGCAAGCGATCGGCGCCGACCTCGTCGGCCGCGACGAGGGCTGGGATGTCGTGCTCGCCGCCGACGTCTGTTACGAGCGCGAGATGGCGGCGCACGCGCTCGACTGGCTCGCTTCGCTCGCCGCGCGCGGCGCCGAAGTTCGCATCGGCGATCCGGGCCGGACTTATCTGCCGAAGGAGCGGCTCGAGCGGATCGCCGAATATCGCGTGCCGGTGACGCGCGAGCTGGAGGACGCCGAGATCAAGAACACCGGGGTGTGGCGGCTGCTTCCGGCGGCAGCCGCGATGGGCTAAATTCCGCGCAGAGCGTCCGGGAGGAACTCATGGCTTTCGCAGGAATAAATTATCTCGCCATCGTGATCGCCGCCGCTGCCGCCTTCGTCTTCGGCGGCATTTACTATCATGTCGTCGCCGACGCCTGGATGAAGGCGATCGGATTCACCAAGAAGAGCATGTCGAAGAGGAGCCTCGCGCACGCCGTTGATCATCGCCGATCATCGCCGAACTGATCATGGCCTGGGTGCTCGCGGGCCTGATCGGCCATCTCGGGCCGGGCCAGGTCACGGTCCAAAACGGGATCGTTTCCGGCGCCTTCATCTGGCTCGGCTTCGTCGCCACCACGATTGCCGTCAATAACGCCTTCGGCAGGCGAAAGCCGCTTTGAGCGTGATCGACGGCGGCCACTGGCTTGGCGTGCTGCGCGATTATGGGGGCGATTATCGGCGCTTTCGGCGTCTAAGCCCTCCCGGCCTGACCAAAGTCGATAGCCTTGCCGCCTTGTCGCCCACCGGGCGAGTTCCCTAATATGTCGTTGGGAAAGAACGGCCTTTAGGCCGTCCGAAGCCGCCGGCAACCGTTGCGCTCGAGGGAGGAGTACGATGTCCGAGAAAAGTGTATCCGGTTCCGGCCGCGTGGAAAAAGCGCGCCTATCTCGGCGAGGCCGACTACAAGAAAATGTACGCCGCCTCGATCAAGGACCCCGGATAAGTTCTGGGCCAAGGAAGGCAAGCGCATCCACTGGATGAAGCCGTTCAAGAAGGTGAAGAACGCCACCTTCGGCCCCGGTACGGTTTCGATCAAATGGTTCGAGGACGGCAAGACCAACGCCGCCTACAACTGCATCGACCGCCACCTGAAGAAAGCGCGGCAAGCAGGTCGCCATCATCTGGGAAGGCGACGACCCCAAGGACAGCAAGAAGATCACCTACAAGGAATTGCACGCCGAAGTCTGCCGCTTCGCCAACGTGCTGAAGAAGCGCGGCGTCAAGAAGGGCGACCGCGTCACCATTTACTTGCCGATGATTCCCGAGGCGGCCTACGCGATGCTCGCCTGCGCCCGCATCGGCGCCATTCATTCGGTGGTGTTCGGCGGCTTCTCGCCCGATTCGCTCGCCGGCCGCATCGAGGACTGCAAATCGAACGTCCTCATCACCGCCGACGAGGGCGTGCGCGGCGGCCGCAAGATTCCGCTCAAGGCCAATTCCGACGCGCCGCCGATAAGGCCGGCGGCGTGAACACGATCATCGTCGTGCGCCGCACCGGCGCGGCGGTGAACATGAAGGCCGGGCGCGACGTCTATTACGACGAGATTGCGAAGACCGTGAAGGCCGATTGCCCGTGCGAGAAGATGAACGCGGAAGACCCGCTGTTCATTCTTTATACCTCGGGCTCGACCGGCCAGCCGAAGGGCGTGCTGCACACCACCGGCGGCTATTTGGTCTACGCCGCGATCACGCACCAATATGTGTTCGATTATCACGACGGCGACATCTACTGGTGCACCGCCGACGTCGGCTGGGTGACGGGTCACAGCTACATCGTCTACGGCCCGCTCTCGAACGGCGCCACCACCTGATGTTCGAAGGCGTGCCGAATTATCCGACCATGTCGCGTTTCTGGGAAGTGATCGACAAGCATAAGGTCAACATCTTCTACACCGCGCCGACCGCGATCCGCGCGCTGATGCAGGCGGGCGACGAGCCGGTGAAGAGGACGAGCCGCAAATCGCTGCGGCTTCTCGGCACCGTCGGCGAGCCGATCAATCCGGAAGCCTGGGAGTGGTATTATCGCGTCGTCGGCGACGGCCGCTGCCCGATCGTCGATACCTGGTGGCAAACCGAAACCGGCGGCATCTTGATCACGCCGCTTCCCGGCGCGATCCGCTAAAGCCCGGTTCGGCCACGCGGCCGTTCTTCGGCGTCATCCCGCAAATCGTCGACGCCACGGGCAAGTTCTCGAGGGCGCCGCCAGCGGCAATCTCGTGCATCGCCGATTCCTGGCCCGGCATGATGCGCACGGTCTATGGCGACCACCAGCGCTTCATCGACACCTACTTCAAGGCCTATCCCGGCAAGTATTTCACCGGCGACGGCTGCCGCCGCGACGAGGACGGCTATTACTGGATCACCGGCCGCGTCGACGACGTGATCAACGTCGCCGGCCACCGGCTCGGCACCGCCGAAGTCGAGAGCGCGCTCGTCGCGCATCCGAAAGTGTCGGAAGCCGCGGTCGTCGGCTATCCGCACAACATCAAGGGCCAGGGCATCTACGCTTACGTCACGTTGATGTCCGGCGAGCAGCCGACCGAGGATCTGCGCAAGGAGCTGACCGGCTGGGTGCGGAAGGAGATCGGTCCGATCGCCTCGCCCGATCTCATCCAGTTCGCGCCCGGCCTGCCGAAGACGCGCTCGGGCAAGATCATGCGGCGCATCCTGCGCAAGATCGCCGAGGACGAATCCGGCAACCTCGGCGATACATCGACGCTCGCCGATCCCGCCGTCGTCGACGATCTCGTCGACCAACCGGCAGAACCGGAAGATCGGCCTGAAATCCGCCGGCATTGACGCCTACTGTGGCGGCGCGGGACACGCCGCCACCGAAAAACGCGTTTAGGTTACCCGCAAGTCTTGGCCGCGCCGGATGCGATTCCGTATTAGTGTGCCCCCCATGACCATCAGGCGGAGCCCTCATGCGCGATCCTCAAGCCGGCTTCTCGGCCAGATTCGTTTCGGCCGCTCTTTTCGGTGCCGCTTTGCTGGCGCCGCAGGCCGCGAGCGCGCGCGAGACGGTCAGTTTCAAGGACGGCTCCGCCGGCACGATCGTGATCAAGACGAACGAGCGCCGGCTTTATTATGTGCTCGGCGGCGGCCAGGCGATCCGCTACCCGGTCGGCGTCGGCCGCGCCGGCAAGCAGTGGGCGGGCACCGCTTTCATCGACGGCATGCGCTTGAAGCCCGCTTGGTCTCCGCCCGCCGACGTCAGGCGCGACAAGCCTTCGCTCCCCGCCGTCATTCCGCGGCGGCACGCCGGGAAATCCGATGGGTGCGGCGGCGCTGACGCTGAGCGGCGGCCAGTACGCCATTCACGGCACCAAGCGCCGGGCTCGGTCGGCGGCTTCGTCTCCTACGGCTGCATCCGCATGTACAACGCCGACATCATCGACCTCTACCAGCGCGTCCATTTCGGAACGCCGGTCATGGTGACGCGACTGAGTCTCAGCGGCAGAACCGCACGAAGCTCATATCCATGTGAAAATGGTTGCTGTGGTTCGGATTGTAATCCGGCGATAGCACCACGCTGAAAATCTTGCAGGCGCCGTCGCGCACCTCGCGCAGGAAAGCGCCCTTGGCGCCGGTGTCCTTCCAGTCCTTTTCGATAACTGATCTGCGCGCCGTTGGAAAAGCCGAAGCCGCCGACGTCGATGGCATTGGCGGTGGCGTGTTCGCTCCGCCTCTTGTCTTTCTTGTGCTCGATGTTCCGGCACGAATAGGTGCCCATGTTATGGACGCGCACCAGTTTCGAGCCGCCGAAGTAGCGCTCGGCGGCGGGCGCCACCACGGCGCGCTCCCACAGGAGCAGCCCGGCCAAGCCGTGGCAGGTCATCAGGACATGGCCGCCGTGGTTGATCTCGGAGCCCAACAGCATCGCGCCATTGTCGAAGCCGCAGCCGTTCTTGATCGGATCGGCAAAGCGTTTGTAATTCACCTGCGCGCGGTCGAGCGCGGCGTAGCAGCGCTCGGGGTCGACCTTCAGGAGTTGCAGGTGCAGCCAGGTAAATATACCCGGCGGCTTGTTGAGATCGAGCGGCGCCACGAAATCGATCGCGAGCAGCGCCAATAGAATGCGCAAACGACGGCGCCGGCGGCGACGACTTCCCAAAACCAGCGGGTGAGTGCGATCACGAAAAGTCGCTCGCGATGCCTTTCACTTCCCAATCGCCATAGCGCGCGGGATCGGGCCCTTTGCGGCCCGCGATTTCCTTCGGCCGCGCGGCCGCCGCGCGGTCGGCCTCGGTGCGGCGCGCCGCCGCTTCCGCCAGCGCCCGCTCGGCGGCGGGCGTGAGCTTGCGCGGAACCGGCGGCGTTTGGAGGGTTGCGCGTTCTGGCTTGGTCATGGCATGATTTCGAGCATTCCCGGCGCCGGAACGTCAAGCCGGTCGCGAGCGGTTCGCGGCCGCCGGCAGTTCTCTTGCGGTGAGCTTCGCGCATATCCCATCTTTTTCACCGGAGCGGCCATGCCGCCGCGGAGTAGACGATGAACTACTTCAAGGCCGCCATCTTGGCCGGCGTTCCGGGTGCCGGCGCGCAAGCTCGCGGGCCGTGGGGGTGAGGACGCGGCGGATGCCCCGCATGAGCGATCCGCAACCGGCGGCCGCTTCGGATTCCCCCGGTCTTGCTTCCCGCAGCATCGCCGCCGAGGCGCTGCACGCGGTCTTGCATCGTCATCGCTCGCTCGATCAGGCCCTCGATTCCGAAACCGGGATCGCGGGGCTCCGCGCGCTTCCCGATCGCGACCGCGCTTTCGTCCACATGCTGGTGGCGAAAACCTTGCGCCGGCTCGGCAGCCTGCGCGCGCTTGCTCGCTTCCTTGCTGGAGCGCGGTCTTCCGAAGGAAGCGCCGCTCGTCGAAATCGCGCTTCTCGATCGGCGCCACGCAAATTCTTTTTCTCTCGGTCCCCGATCACGCCGCGGTCGATACTTCCGTGGAGATCGCCAACCAAGACCGCGCCGCGCGGCACTACGCGCCCCTCATCAACGCCGTGCTGCGGCGGATCGCGCGCGAAGGCAAAGACAGGATTTCCGCGCTCGATCCGTTGATCGACACGCCGCCATGGCTGCGCGCAGCGCTGGATCGAGAATTACGGCGAGGCGGAACGCGCGGCAAATCGCGGCGGCGCATGCGCTGGAGCCGCCGCTCGACTTGAGCGTAAAGGACGACGCGCCCGCTTGGGCGGCGCAATTGCACGGCTTTGTGCTGCCGACCGGCACGGTGCGCATCGCCGCGCACGGACCGGTTCCGGCGCTACCCGGCTATGACGAGGGCGCGTGGTGGGTGCAGGACGCGGCCGCGGCGCTTCCCGCCAAACTGTTCGGCGATGTCGCCGGTCTCAAGGTCGCCGATCTTTGCGCCGCCCCCGGCGGCAAGACCGCGCAGCTCGCCGCCGCCGGCGCCGACGTCGTCGCCGTCGATCGATCCGCGCCGCGCCTCGCTCGCTTGCAAGCGAGAACATGCAGCGGCTTCGTCTCGCCTGCTGAAATGGTCGACGCCGATGCCGGCGACATGGCACGGCGGGCCTTTCGACGCGGTGCTGCTCGACGCGCCCTGCACCGCCACCGGCACCATTCGCCGCAATCCCGATTTGCCCTGGAACCGCAGGCCCGGCGATCTTCCGAAACTCGCCGCACTGCAGTCCCGTCTCCTCGACAAGCCGGCGAAGCTCGTGAGGCCCGGCGGCTTGCTCGTCTATTCCACCTGTTCGCTCGAACCGGAAGAGTGCGAGCGGCAAATCGAGGCGCTGCTCGGCCGAAATTCCGCGCTTCGAGCGCGTGCCGATCGCGCCGGCCGAAGTCGGCGGAATCGATTCGTTCGTTTCCGCCTGCGGCGATTTGCGCACGTTTCCTTTTCATCTTCCGAATCAGAACGAGCGGCTTTCCGGCTGCGACGGCTTTTATGCCGCGCGCCTGCGGCGGCTTGCCTAAAGGATTCTTCCGCCGCGGTGGACAGCCGACCCCGCTCCGATATGTTGGCGCCGTATCTCGGGAAAGGTCATGCAAGCGCAATGAGCCGCGAAGGAATTGCGGAACGCGTACGGCTCGCGATGTTCGTCGCCAATCACGGCTGGCGAAGAATCGTCACGCGCTTCGTCGACAATCCGCGTTTCCGCTGGCAGATCGGCTTGCAGGTGCCGGAGCGGCTCTTGATCGCGCCGCAGGACCTGCGCACCGGCGATCCGACCATTGCGAGCGAAGTCTACGCCGGCGAGTTCTCCTTCGCGGGAAAAGTCGTCGTCACCGACGGGCGCTCGCCCTTCGAAATGACGCCGCCCACGCGCGAATGGGCCGAGGAGCTTCTCGGCTTCGGCTGGCTCCGGCACCTGCGCGCGGCGGGCACTTCGATCGCGCGCGTCAATGCGCGCTCGCTCGTCGCCGACTGGATCGCGTTGCAGGGCCGCGGTCATCCGATCGCCTGGGAGCCGGAAATTCTCACCCGCCGGCTGATTTCGTGGCTGACGCAGGCGCCGCTCATTTTGCAGGACGCCGATCACGCGTTTTATCGGGCTTTCCTGCGCAGCATCTCTCGCCAGCTGCGCTATCTCCGCCGCACCGCGTTCAAGGCGCGCGACGGCTACCCGCGCCTCCTCGCGGCGATCGCGATCGCGCTCGCGGGCCTTTGCATCGCCGGCGAGCCGCGCCTCCTGAAGCGCGCCACCAAACGGCTCGCCGACGAGCTGGAGCGGCAGATTCTGCCCGACGGCGGCCATATCAGCCGCAACCCCGCCGTGCTGATCGAGCTGCTGCTCGATCTCCTGCCGCTGCGCCAGGCGTACGAGGCGCGCAACGTCTCGACGCCGCCGGCGCTGCTCAACGCCATCGACCGCATCATGCCGATGCTGCGCTTCTTCCGGCACGGCGACGGCGCCTTCGCGCAGTTCAACGGCGCCGGCGCCGACGCCCGCCGATTCGCTCGCGACCGTGCTTGCCTATGACGACGCGCGCGGCACGCCGGTCGCGAACGCGCCGCACTCCGGCTATCAGCGCGTCGAGGCGGGCAGCAGCATCATGATCGCCGATACCGGCCGGCCGCCGCCTTTCGCGCTGAGCAGAGAAGCGCATGCCGGCTGCTTGTCGTTCGAATTTTCGAGCAACCGAAGCCGCATCGTCGTGAATTGCGGCATGCCGTGCGACCAACCGAAAGGCCTGGCAACGGGTCGCGCGCGCGACGGCGGCGCATTCGACGGCGGTGTTGAACGACACTTCCTCCTGCCGCTTCCTGCGCGAAACGCGCTTCAGCCGATTCGTAGGGACGCCCATCGTGGCCGGGCCGACGGGACGTGCGGGTCGCCCGCACCGAGCGCGACGGCGCCCTGTTCGTGCGCGCGACCCATGACGGCTACGCCGCGCGCTACGGGCTCATCCACCAGCGCTCCTGGCTGCTTGTCGCAGGACGGCAGCCGGCTCGACGGCGAGGATGTGTTCTTTCCCGCCGGCGGAAAGAAATTTCCCGCCACGCGCGCGATTATTTCGCGATCCGCTTTCATCTCCATCCGAACGTGAAAGCGAGCCGGCTCGCCGACGGCTGCACGGTTCTCCTGGTGCTGCCGCAACAGAAGCTGGCTTTTTTCCGCGCCGGAATCGCAGGTGACGCGTCGAGGAAAGCGTATTTCTCTCGGCGGCCGACGGCCCCCGCCGCTCCAGCCAGATCGCGATTACGGGCGAAGTCAAACGGGCGCCGCGCACCGTATGGACGCTTGTTGCGCGCGGAAACGCCGCATGCGGAGCGGCGAGAGCCGCCGAGCGGCCCGCAATTGCCGCTGTGAACAGGGTAAGTGTGAACAGGCGCAAGCATCCCGTTTCCCAGCCGGCGCGCGCGTGCTATCGCGGCTCTTCTCGTCCGCTGGAGTTTTCGATGCCGGCCCGCGTTCGTCAGATTGCCCGCGCCCTCCTTTCGGTTTCCGACAAGTCCGGGCTCGTCGATTTCGCGCGAGCGCTCGCGGCAGAGCGAGATCGCCCTCGTCTCCACCGGCGGCACGAAGAAGGCGCTCGGCGAGGCGGGACTTCAAGGTCGCCGATATTTCGGAGCTCACGGGTTTTCCCGAGATGATGGACGGCCGCGTGAAGACGCTGCATCCGAAAGTGCATGGCGGAATTCTAGCGGTTCGCGACGATGCGGCCCATGCCGCGTCGATGCAGCGAACACGCCATCGCGCCGATCGACCTCGTGGTGGTGAACCTCTATCCGTTCGAGGCGACGGCCGAAAAAGGCGCCGCCTTCGAAGATTGCATCGAAAACATCGACATCGGCGGCCCGGCGCTGGTGCGCGCTGCCGCGAAAAATCACAACGACGTCGCGGTCGTCGTCGATCCCGCCGATTACAAGGCCGTGCTCGCGGAAATCAAAGGCGCATGGCGGCACGACGCTCGAGTTGCGCCGCCGCCTCGCCGCCAAGGCCTATGCGCGCACCAGCGCCTACGACGCCGCGATCGCCAACTGGTTCGCCGATCAACTGAAGGACGACGCGCCCGCCTGGCGCGCCTTCGGCGGCAAGCTCGTGGAAAAACTCCGCTACGGCGAAAACCCGCACCAAACTGCCGCGTTCTACAAAAGCCCCGAGCGGCGCTTCGGCGTCGCCAGCGCCCGCCAGGTTCAGGGCAAGGAGCTTTCCTACAACAACATCAACGACACCGATGCCGCCTACGAATGCGCGGCGGAATTCGACCCCAAGCGCACGGCCGCGGTCGCCATCATCAAGCACGCCAATCCTTGCGGCGTCGCGGAGGGAAAAAGCCTGCTCGAGGCCTATCGCAAGGCGCTCGCCTGCGATCCGGTTTCCGCCTTCGGCGGCGTCATCGCGCTCAATCGCCCGCTCGACGCGGAAGCCGCGCGCGCCATCGTCGAGATTTTCACCGAGGTCATCATCGCGCCGGATGCGAGCGCGGAAGCGATCGAGATCGTCGGCGGCGAAGAAGAACTTGCGGCTGTTGCTCGCGGGCGGGCTGCCCGACCCGCGCGCGCAAGGGGCTTGTCTTCAAATCGGTCGCCGGCGGGCTCCTGGTGCAGTCGCGCGACAATGCCGTCGCCGACGATCTCGCGTTGAAGACGGTCACGAAACGCAAGCCCACCGACGACGGAACTTTCCGACCTCAAATTCGCCTTCCGCGTCGCCAAGCACGTGAAGTCGAACACGATCGTCTACGCCAAGGACGGCGCGACGGTCGGCATCGGCGCGGGACAGATGAGCCGCGTCGATGCCGCGCGCATCGCCGCGCGCAAGGCCGAGGACGCCGCCAAAGCCGCCAAGCTCAAGGAGCCGATGACCAAAGGATCCGTCGTCGCCTCCGACGCCTTCTTCCCCTTCGCCGACGGCCTGCTCGTCGCGATCGAAGCCGGCGCCACCGCCGTCATTCAGCCCGGCGGCTCGATCCGCGACGACGAAGTGATCGCCGCCGCCGACAAGGCAGGGATCGCGATGGTCTTTACCGGCGTCCGCCACTTCCGCCACTGATCCGCGCGCTCGCAAGCAAGATCCCGCCGACGAAAAAGAACGCCACCAGGACCGAAATGCCGGCCTTCTGGCTCGCCGTCACCGCCGTCACCGCGGCGACGAGGAACGGTCCCATGAACGAGGTGAGCTTGCCGGAGAGCGCGAACAGACCGAAGAACTGCGCCAGCCGGTCGTGCGGCGCGAGCCGCACCAGCAGCGTGCGCGAGGCGGCCTGCAGCGGGCCCGCCGACCATGCCGATCAGGGCGCCGAGCACGACATAAAGCCGCTCGGCGGTGCTCGCGAACATTCCGTCGCCCGGCAGCGGCGGCGCCACCGGCAGGAAGAACAAAATCCGATCGCGGCTCACCGACAGAATCGCGCAGCAGCAGAATAACCAAAACCACGAGCGAGCCGAGCACGACCGTCTTCGCGCCCAAGCGATCGTCGAGCTTGCCGCCGACATAGGCGCCGATCGTGCCGGTGATGGTGAGCAGAATGCCGAACAGGCCGAGCTCGATCGTGTGCCAGCCGAACGTGCCGGCGCCGTAAATGCCGCCGAACGCGAACAGCGCGATCAGCCCGTCGGTATAGATCATGTTCGCGAGCAGGAAGTAACCACAAATCGCGATGCCGTCTCGCCTTCGCGGACGGTCGTCGAGCAAGCGCCTGCAGCCCGTGCTTGATCGCCGGGCCGAAGTTGTTGGCCGCGCCTTGCCGTCGGGCGTGAACAGAAAAAGCGGCGTGACGAAAATGACGAACCAGATCGCCGTGAGCGGGCCCATGGCGCGGTCGCCTTCGCGCGCCGCCGTGTCGAGACCGAAGGCGGGCAGGAAGCCCAACAGCGTGCGGCCGGTTTCGGGATTGGTCGAAAGAAACGCGAGCGAAAAGATCAGCGAGATCATCCCGCCGATATAGCCGACCGCCCAGCCGAGACCGGAGAGCGAGCCGATTTTGTTCTTCGGCACCAGCATCGGCATCATCGTGTTGTTGAAGACGGTCGCGAACTCGACGCCGATGCTCGCCGATCACGAAGGCGATCAGCGCCGGCATGATGGTGGCGGCGTCCCCCGGCTTCGCCACCCAAAGCGCCGCCGAGCCGATGACCAATGAGCACGCCGAAGGCGGCGATCCACGGCTTTCGCCGGCCGGTGGCGTCGGCGACCGCGCCCAGGACCGGCGAGGTGAACGCAATGACGATGCCGGCCGCCGCCGTCGCGAAGCCCCAGATCGATTGCCCCCGCGTCGCGTCGCCGACCACGGCGGAGGCGAAATAGGGCGCGTAGATGAAGGTCATGATGAGGGTGAAATAGGGCTGCGCCGGCCCAATCGAAGAGCACCCAGCCCAAAATCGCGAGGCGCGAAGCTTTCCGCGGCGAATCACGCGCTGTCATCGGCGCGAAGGTGGCCGAGCACCGGACGCCTCGTCAATTCTCTCACAAGATCGCTCGACGAGGCTCGCGGCGACCGTCAGTTTCGAAAGGGTGAAGCCGGAGCCCGCGATTTCCTGAATGCGCGCCCGCATCCGCTCGACCTCGCCCCGGCGCGGCTCGATCCAGGCGTCGAGCGCATCCTTGCCCGCCTTCCCGCTCGCGAGCATCGTCGCCGCGAGCCGCCGCTCGCTCGCCGCGATCTGATCGAGCGCGCGGTCAAGCGCGAGCCGGTCGAAGCGATCCGGCGCATCGATGTCGTGCGCCGCCTTCACCAGGGAATCGAGCCGCAGGAATTCGCGCGCCGCGAAATAAGTCTCGCGACCGCGTTTTCGACCGGCTTTTTCGCCTGGTCCGCGATCAGGATCACGTCGGTCGCGGCGGCAAGCAGCGGAAGCCGCGCGATCCTTCGCGCAAGCGCGTCCGGCACGTGATCCGATACAAGCTCGGCCGCGCGCGCTTCGAAGCTTTCGCGGGCGTCCGCCGGAAGCGATCGCGTCGAGCTTCTTCTCGGTCTCCTCGATGCCGGCGCGATAGTGCGAGACGATGTCGGCGAGGCCCTGCTTCAACGGCGCGTTGCGCAAGAACCAGATGACGCGGTCGAGCAGGAGAGCTCTGCACCGCCGCGTAGAGCGAAAGCTGGACCTTGCCGGAAACGCGAGCGTCGAGCGCGTCGATCTCGCCGTTCAAGATCCGTCATGCGGTAGGAATCGCGCACCGCCGCGAATGCCGCCGCGATTTCCGCCGCCTCCGCGCCGGTTTCGTCGGCGATCCGCGCCACGAAGGACGGCCCGCCGCGGTTGATGATCGAGTTCGCAAGCATCGTCGCGATGATCTCGCGCCGCAAGCGGTGGCCTTGCACCGCTTCGCGGAAAACGCTCGGTGAGCGGCTTGCGGAAAATAGCGGTCGAGCTCGCGGGCAAGATACGGATCGTCGGGCACTCCGGACGCGAGGAGATCGTCGAACAGCGTGAGCTTCGCGTAAGCGAGCGTCACCGCGAGCTCGGGCCGCGTCAGGCCCGTCTTCTTCGCGCGCCGCTCGGCGATGTCCGCGTCGCTCGGAAGAAATTCGACGCCGCGGTCGAGCAGATCGCGCGCCTCCAGCATCTGCATCAGCCGATTTTCGAAGCCGAGATCTTCGGCCGCCTGCCGCTCGGCGAGCGAAAGCGCGAGCGTCTGCAGGTAATTGTTGCGCAGCACGAGCGCCGCCACTTCCTCGGTCATGCCGGCGAGCAGCCGGTTGCGCGCCTCGTCCGAAAGCTTGCCCTCGCGCACCGGCGCGCTCAGCGCGATCTTGATATTGACCTCGACGTCCGAGGTGTTGACGCCCGGCCGAATTGTCGATCGCGTCGGTGTTGAGCCGCACGCCGCGCAGCGCCGCTTCGATGCGGCCGCGCTGGGTCATGCCCAAATTCGCGCCTTCGCCGATCACCTTGCAGCGGAGTTGCGAGCCGCGCTCACGCGAATCGAATCGTTGGCGCGATCGCCGACCTTCTCGTCGGTCTCGCTCGAGGCGCGCACATAGGTGCCGATGCCGCCGAACCACAGAAGATCGACCGGCGCTTTCAGGATCGCGTTCACGACCTCCGCCGGCGTCGCGTCGGCTTTTCGCGATGCCGAGCAACGCGCGCGCCTCGGGCGAAAGCGGAATGCTTTTCGCCGTGCGCGGAAACACGCCGCCGCCCTTCGAGATCAGCGCCTTGCTCGTAATCCTGCCAGCTCGAGCGCGGCAGATCGAAAAGCCGCTTGCGCTCGCTCCACGCGCGCTCCGGATCGGGCGAGGGATCGATGAAGATATCGCGGTGATCGAAGGCGGCGACGAGCTTGATCGTCCGCTCCAGGAGCATGCCGTTTCCGAACACGTCGCCCGACATATCGCCGACGCCCGCGACGGAAAACGGCGTCTTGCGGATGTCGACGTCCATTTCGCGGAAATGCCGCTTCACCGATTCCCAGGCGCCGCGCGCCGTGATTCCCATTTTCTTGTGGTCGTAGCCGGCGGAGCCGCCCGAGGCGAAGGCGTCGCCAAGCCAGAAATCGTGCTTGATCGCGATCGCATTGGCGATGTCGGAAAAGGTGGCGGTGCCTTTGTCGGCGGCGACGACGAGATAGGGATCGTCGCCGTCGTAGAGCACGCTGTTCGGCGGATGGACGATGCCCTCGGGCCCGATATTGTCGGTGAGGTCAAGAAGGCTCGTGATGAAGAGGTCGTAGGCGGCGATGCCTTCGGCGAGAATCGCGTCGCGGCCGCCGGCGGCCGGAAGTTTCTTCGGCACGAAGCCGCCCTTCGCGCCCACCGGAACGATGACGGCGTTCTTGACCTGCTGCGCCTTCACGAGGCCGAGAATTTCGGTGCGGAAATCCTGCGGCCGGTCGGACCAGCGGATGCCGCCGCGCGCCACCTTGCCGAAGCGCAAATGCACGCCTTCGACGCGCGGCGAATAGACGAAAATTTCATAGAGCGGCTGCGGCAAGCGGCAGACGCATCGATCTTCCGGCTTTCGAATTTGATCGCGATCGTCGCTTTCGGATGGCCGTGCCGGTCGATCTGATAAAAATTGGTGCGGATCGCCGCCCGCACAAGAGCGAGAAACTGGCGCAGGATGCGGTCTTCATCGAGGCTTTCGACCGCGTTGAGCGCTGCTTCCGCATCGGCCGCAATGGCCGCTTCTTTTTCGCCCGCTCCGCGATCTCGATCGCGAGCCGCGGGTCGAAGCGCGCGTGAAAGAGCGCCACGATCTTCTCCGCGATCGCCGCGTGCTTGGTCAGCGTCGTCCATAGATAGTCCTGGCTGTAGGGCACGCCCGCCTGCCGCAGATAACGCGCGAGGGCGCGCACCAGCGCGACATCCCGCCAGGCCATGCCGGCGGCGAGCACGAGCGCATTGAAGCCGTCGCTCTCCGCGCGCCCGCTCATCACCGCCATGAGCGCGGCTTCGAGCCGCGCATCGAGCGCTTCCAACTCGATCGCGCCGCCGCCCTTGCGCGCGAGCGTCATGTCGTGGAGGAAAGCGGAAGACGAGCTCTCGCTCCCTTTCTCGATGGTGTAAGTCCGCTCGTCGATGACCGAGAAGCCCATGTGCTCGAGGACCGGCACGCGCTCGGAAAGCGGCAACGGCCGCTCGAAGCTCCAACCTTCAGATTCGCTTCCTCGGCCCGCGCCGGATTCCGGCGATAGAAATTGATCGCGACCGGCTGCTCGCGCGAAAGCGATTCGAGCGCGCGGATATCGGCGACCGCGGTCTTCGGGCGCGAAGGCCTCGCGATAGCCGGCCGAAAACGCGTCGCGATAGCGGAGGTTCAGCGCATTCGCGCGGCCCTGCTTCGTGATTGCGCGGCGAGCGCCTGGGCGAAACCGTCGCCCCAGTTGCGCACGATCTTTCCGACCGCCGCCTCGAGCGTCGGCGCGGTCGGGATCGGGGGTGGCGCCCTCGTCGCGGCCGATGATGAAATGCACGCGCGTGAGCGCGCCTTCCGGGAAAAACGGATAAAAGGCCGAGATCCTGCCCTTGTAGACATCCGCGAAATAGGCGCCGAGCCGCGCGCGGATCGCGCTGTCGTAGCGTTCGCGCGGCACGTAGACGAGAATCGAAACGAAACGATCGAAGCGATCGCGCCGCACGAGCACCCGCACGCGCGGGCGCTCTTCGAGCTCCAAGAATCGCCAAGGCGAAGCGATAGAGAAGATCGTCGTCGATCTGGAACAGCTCGTCGCGCGGATAGGTTTCGAGCACGTTCAGCAGCGCCTTGCCGGAATGACTTTCGGGATCGAAGCCCGCGCGCGCGATCGTTTTTTCGACCTTGCGCCGCAAATAGGGAATTGTCGCGGACCGAGCTGCATATAGGCGGCTCGACGTGAAAAGGCCGACGATGCGCAACTCGCCGACGAGCTTGCCCTTCGCGTCGAAACGCTTGATGCCGATATAGTCCATGTGAACGCGCCGATGCATGCGCGAGCGGACATTCGCCTTCGTGATGATGAGCGCGACCGGCAGCCGCATGAACTCGCGGAGCTCCGGCGTCATCGTCACGAGTTCGCCTCCCCGCCGCAGCACGCGCACGTCGCTCGCTCGTAAAATCCCGAGGCCCGTTTCGTAGGCGGGATCGAGTTCGGTCTTTTCGCCTTCGCCGGTGAAGACATATTCGCGGCAACCGAGGAACGTGAAATTGTCGGCGAGCAGCCATTCGAGAAAGGCGGCGGCCTCCGAAATTTCATCTTTCGGCAAGCGGCTGCGCTTTATCCTTCAAGTCGCCGACCGCCGACTTGCGCCTCCGCGCGCATCTTCTTCCAGTCGGCGACGGCGACGCGCACTTCGCCGAGCATAGACTTGCAGCGCTCCGCTCCAGCGCGGCGGCGTGCTCCTGATCGATGCGCTCGACATGAATGTGGATGAAGCTTTCGCGCTGCTCCTTGGCCTTGACGGGCGCCTCGCCCTTCCAGGCGACGAGCTTGCCGGCCTTGTCCCGCTCGACGGTGAACATCGGATGCACCACGAGGCGCACCGCTCGGCCCTTGCGCGGCGATTTCGCCCAGCACCGAATCGAGCAGAAACGGCATGTCGTCGTTGCAAATCTCGACGACGGTGATCGCTTCGAGCGGCTTGATGCCGGCGACCGGCTGCGGATTCGACACGCGCACGCTCGGCGACGCCCGGCACGCGCTTTTGCAGATGATCGAAGCTCGCTCGCGCCAGCGCCGCGATTTCTTGCGCCGAATAGACGACGAGATCTTCGGAGGCGGCGCGCCCGAACAGCGCCGCGACAAATCCGCGCGGCAAATCGCCGCTATCCTCGACAAGAAGCGCCGCCTGCCGCACCAATCTCGCGGGCGGCATTTTCCTCGTCGCTCGCGTGAAAGCCGTCCGAGTCCATCGCGGATTCTTACCCGCTCACCGTGAGAAAATCATGAACGCGACGAGCTCGCGAGTGTCGGCCTGCCGCAATGCCGCTGTCGAGATCGCTGTTCCGGCTTCCGGCCGCGGCTGCTAGGCTTGCGGCGGAAGACCCGCTGTGCAGCGCAATAACGAGGGAATTATGAACAGGCACGAGAAAACCGGAGAAAATGCCGGCCGCGAAAGACGGCTCGAAGCTACGCCGGGCGATGCCGCGGTGGCGCTCGATCTTCCCGCCGCCCCGCTCGATGCCGACAGCAAAGCCTATTTCGCGAAATGCGAGGAAAAGCTCGGCTTCGTGCCGAATGTGCTGAAGGCCTATGCCTTCGATCTCGCCAAGCTCAAGGCCTTCATCGCCATGGCCGACGATTTGATGCTGGCGCCTTCGGGCCTGTCGAAGCTCGAGCGCGAACTGATCGCGGTCACCGTTTCCTGCGCCAATCATTGTCATTATTGCCTGGTCGCGCATGGCGCGGCCGTGCGCAAATATTCGAACGATCCGAAGCTCGCCGACACGATCGTGGCGAATTATCGCGCCGCCGATCTCGACGAGCGCACGCGGGCGATGCTCGATTTCGCCTGGAAGCTGACGGTCGAGCCGTGGGGGATCGAGGAAGCGGATCGCGCGCAGCCTGCGCGCGGCCGGATTTACCGATCGCGACATCTGGGATATCGCCGCGGTCGCCGGCTTCTTCAACATGAGCAACCGGGTCGCGAACGCGACCGACATGCATCCGAACGAGGAATATTATTCGATCGGGTCGCTGAAAGCACTGCCATCCCGCGAAAAGCGGCGCGAACCGGTCGTTTCGAGAAAAGTATCGACCTGCTTGCTCGAGTAGACAATGTCGCTCACATCACGACGAGTTTGTTCGGCAATTCGTTCTTGTTGATGGCGCCGGGCGGAAAGTGCTTCGCCAGCACATCGCCGCAAATTCGAATGGCTTCGATAAAGCCCTCGACCGGCTGGCCTTGCTTGATTTTCGCGATCATCGCCTTCACCGCCTTGTCCCAGACTTCCGGCGAGACCTTGTCGTTGATGCCGGAGTCGGCGACGATCTCCACATAGCGCTCGGCGATCGAGGCGAAAATGAGCACGCCGGTGCGTTGCTTCGTCAGGTGCAGGCCGTGCGCCGCGAATTGCCGTTTGGCCTCGACGCTTGCGCGGTCGCGCTTGATCCAGCGCGGAACGAGCGCGAACCGCAAGCCGGGCAGCGAAAACAGGATCGCGCAGCCGACGAAGATCGCGATCTGCACGAAATAGATTTGCTCCGCCCACAGCGGCGTGAAATAAAACAGCGGCAGCGGCACGGCGAGCGCGATCAGCGCCGCGCGCGCGATCGGCACGAAGCGGTAGTTGCTGGAGGCCGCGGCCATCACGCAGAAAATCTCGCCGGAGGTTTTTTGCTCGGCGGCGCGGATCGCCTCGGCGATGCGCTTTTCGTCTTCGGGCGTGAGTCTCATATTGCCCTCACCAGCTTCCCGACGAGCCGCCGCCGCCGAACGAGCCGCCGCCGCCGGAAAATCCGCCGCCCGAATCCGACGAGCCCGACGACCAGCCGGAGCCGCCGGAAGAATTGGGCCAGTACCAGGACGAGCGCCCTGCCGGCTTGGGCGCGAGATGCAGCCAAACCAGGATTTTCGTCAACAGCACGAATAGGAAGTGCATGAGCACGATCAAGAGAATCAGCCCCGGGCCGCTGAACAGGAACGGCGCGACGAAGTCCGACGATGACCGAAGCAGCGTCGTCGTGATTCTTTTTCGGCTCGACCGGCTGCTTCCACTCTCCCCCTTCGCCCGAAAGCACTTTGATGATGTCGTCGACGCCGCGCGCGATCCCGCCCGGATAATCATTCGCCTTAAAGCGCGGCAGGATCGAATTCTGGACGATGAGGCTGGTGATCGCGTCCGGCAAGCGTCCCTTCGAGGCCATAGCCGACCTCGATCCGCACCTTTCGCTCGTTCGGCGCGACGATGAGCAGGACGCCGTTGTTCTTGTCCTTCTGGCCGATCGCCCAGCTGCGCCCGAGCCGATAGCCGTACTCCTCGATCGTGCGGCCCTGCAGCGAGCGTAGCGTGACGACGACGAACTGGTCGGTGGTTTTCGCCTCGAGGGCCGCGAGCTTCGCTTCGATCTCCGCCCGCTTCGCGGCGTCGAGCAGGCCCGCTTCGTCGACGACGCGGCCGGTAAGGCTCGGAAACGTGATTTCCTGCGCGAGCGTGCCCTCAGATGCCGGCGAAAACACGCGAGCAGGAGTGCGGCGAGCGAAAGCTTGCGAACGAATGGGAGCGCTCCCGCTAGCATCATCCGAGGCCCGCGAACGGTGCGTTTACTTCTTGTCGAAGTTGACCTTCGGCGCGCGCATCGCCGGCTCATCGATGGTGAACGTCTCCATCGGCTTGTTGTTGCGATAGAGCACCGTCGCCCAGATGACGCCGGGGAAAGTCCTCAGTTCGGTGTTGTAGGCCCGCACCGCCTCGATGTAATCGCGGCGCGCGACGGCAACGCGGTTTTCCGTCCCTTCGAGTTGCGCCTGCAACGTCAAAAAGTTCTGGCTGGATTTGAGGTCCGGATAACGCTCGGAGACCGCAAGCAACCGCGCCGAGCGCGCCGGAAAGCTGCGCTTGCACTTCCTGGAAACGCTTGAACGCTTCGGGATCGGTGAGGATGGACGGATCAATCTTGATTTGCGTCGCCTTGGCGCGCGCCTCGGTGACCTGCGTGAGCACCTCGCGCTCCTGCTGCGCGTAGCCCTTCACCGTTTCGACGAGGTTGGGAATGAGATCGTTGCGGCGCTGATACTGATTCAGCACTTCGCTCCAGGCGGCGCGCGCGCGCTCCTCCTGGGTGGGGATCGTGTTGACTCCGCAGCCGGCGAGATTGAGCGCGAGAACGAAGCGCCGCCAACGGCGCGCCAAAACGCTTGCAGAACGCGATCATGGGACCTCCCGGAAATCGAGTGCTGTCGGCTCTATCACAATAGGTTGCGAATTCTAGCAGCGCGCCGCGTGAAGGCCGCCGCCTGGCTCGGAAATGGCTGCCGATCGATCCTATTTAAGCCATTGAAATAACTACAAGAATGTAGCAATCGGCAGCTGGTATGCCAGCGGCACGAAAGATTGCGAATTTCGCTCGGCTTAATCCGAAGGTCCGGGCTACCGGCAGACGCGAATATGCTAGGCATTGTCAAAATACTTACATGCGGGGCGTAAGTCCCGCATCCGGGTCGGGGGATTGAAACGTTGAGGAGCGGTCGATGAGCACCGGCACGACGGCGCTCGAGTCGAACAGTGACGAGAAATCCCGCTTCCAGCGCGAACGGGCGCGGAATCGGAATGCCACCCACCGATATCCGCAACCCGAACTACTTTCATAAGGTGGTGGACTGTCAGTGGGCGTGTCCCGCGCATACGCGTGTTCCCGAATATATCCGCATGGTCGCGGCCGGGCATTACACCGACGCCTACATGGTGAACTGGGAATCGAACGTGTTCCCCGGAATCCTCGGGCGCACCTGCGACCGTCCGTGCGAGCCCGCCTGCCGGCGCGGCCGCGTCGAGCCCGACCCCGTCGCGATTTGCCGCTTGAAGCGCGTTGCCGCCGACAATAAGAGCGACGTGCGTCCGTTGCTCCCGAAGCGCGCCGCGCAGAAAAACGGCAAGCGCGTCGCCCTCGTCGGCGGCGGTCCCGCCTCGCTCACCGTCGCGCGCGATCTCGCGCCGCTCGGCTACGAATGCGTCGTCATCGATCAAGACCCGCAAGCCGGCGGCATGATGCGCACGCAAATTCCGAAATTCCGCCTGCCGGATTCCGTCATCGACGAGGAATGCGGCTACATCCTCGACATCGGCGTCGAATTCGTCGGCGGCCGCCGCATCGACAGCCTGAAGGCGTTGCTCGCGGAAAATTTCGATGCCGTCTTCATCGGCTGCGGCGCGCCGCGCGGCCGCGATCTCGAAATCCCCGGCCGCAAGGAAGCGGCGAAGAATATCCACATCGGCATCGACTGGCTGTCGAGCGTTTCCTTCGGCCACATCGACAAGATCGGCAAACGCGTGATCGTGCTCGGCGGCGGCAACACCGCGATGGATTGCTGCCGCTCCTCGCGCCGGCTCGGCGGCGAGGACGTCAAGGTCATGGTGCGCTCGGGCTTCGAAGAAATGAAGGCGTCGCCCTGGGAAAAGGAAGACGCCATGCACGAAGGCATTCCGATCTTCAATTATCTCGTGCCGAAGGAATTCACCCACCAGGGCGGCAAGCTCACCGGCGTGTTGTTCGAAAAAGTGAAAGCCGTGCGCGACGCCAAGGGCCGCCGCGAACTCGTCCCCACCGGCGAGCCCGACGAGCATTTTCCCTGCGACGACGTGCTCGTCGCCGTCGGCCAGGAAAACGCCTTCCCCTGGATCGAGCACGACACCGGAATCGAGTTCGACAAATCGGGCATGCCGAAGCTCGATCCCGTCACCTTCCGCTCGACGCATCCGAAAGTTTTCTTCGGCGGCGACGCCGCCTTCGGCCCGAAGAACATCATCTGGGCGGTCGCCCACGGCCACGAGGCCGCGATCTCGATCGACAAGCTCTGCCGCGGCGAGAAACTCACCGACCGGCCCGCCGCCCATGGTCAATCTCGTGAGCCAGAAGATGGGCATTCACGAGTGGAGCTACGACAACGATCCCTCGCTCGATAAACGCTTCAAGGTGCCGCTGCGCGACCAAGCGATCGCGCTCAAGGACATTCGCGCCGAGGTCGAACTCGGCTTCGACCGGGCGCTCGGCTTCAAGGAGGCGCAGCGCTGCCTCAATTGCGACGTGCAGACCGTCTTCTCGCGGGATCTGTGCATCGAATGCGACGCCTGCGTCGACATCTGCCCGATGGATTGCATCACCTTTACCGCCAACGGGCCGGAAGCCGAGTTGCGCCAGCGCCTCACCGCGCCCGCCGAGAATTTGACGCAGGACCTCTACGTATCGCCGCCGCTGAAGACCAAGCGCGTGATGGTGAAGGACGAGGACGTCTGCCTGCACTGCGGCTTGTGCGCGGAGCGCTGCCCCACCGGCGCCTGGGACATGCAGAAGTTCCTGCTCGAAGTCGCCTATGCCGACGGAGGAAAGTCGTGCAAGGCCGCATAGAGCGCACCAACGACTTCGTCGTTCTTTTCGCCAACGTCAACGGCTCGGGCTCGGCGAGCGCGAACCGCATTTTCGGCGCGCTCATTGATCCGCATGGGCATCCCGGTCGGCTCGCGCAACATTTTTCCGTCGAACATCCAGGGCTTGCCGACTTGGTACGAGGTGCGCGTGTCGGAAGCGGGCCACCTCGGCCGCCGCGGCGGCGTCGATCTCATGGTCGCGATGAACCCGCAGACCTGGGACAAGGACGTGAAATCGATCGAGCCGGGCGGCTATTTGTTCTACGATTCCTCGAAGCCGCTGCCGCCGTCGAAATTCCGCGACGACATCCATGTCGTCGGCGTGCCGCTGACCGAAATCTGCAACAAGCAATATTCCGATCCGCGCCAGCGCCAGCTCTTCAAGAACATCATGTATGTCGGCGCGCTTTCCGGGCTGCTCGGCATCGAATCCGCGGCGGTCGAGACGCTGATCGGCGAACTCTACAAGGGCAAGGACAAGCTGATCGCGCCGAACCTGCAGGCGTTTCACATCGGCCGCGACTACGCCGAGAAGAACCTGAAAGATGCGATCGGGCTGAAGGTCAAGCGCGCCGACACGCGTCGGCAAGCGCATCCTGATCGAGGGCAATGACGCGGCCGCCCTCGGCGCCGTCTATGGCGGCGCCACCGTCGCCGCCTGGTACCCGATCACGCCCTCGACCTCGCTCGCCGAGGCCTTTCAGCGCCACTGCCGGCGCTATCGCGTCGACGCCGAGGGCAAGAACCGCTTCGCCATCATCCAGGCCGAGGACGAGCTTTCCGCCATCGGCACGGTGATCGGCGCCGCCTGGAACGGCGCGCGCGCCTTCACCGCCACGTCGGGTCCCGGCATTTCGCTGATGCAGGAATTCATCGGGCTCGCCTATTTCGCCGAAATTCCCGCCGTCTTGTTCGACGTGCAGCGCGGCGGGCCTTCGACCGGCATGCCGACCCGCACGCAGCAATCCGACCTTCTCACCTGCGCATACGCTTCCCACGGCGACACCCGCCACGTTCTCCTGTTCCCGGAAGACCCGCGCGAGTGTTTCGAGTTTTCGGCGCGCATGCCTTCGACCTCGCCGACCGGCTGCAGACGCCGATCTTCGTCATGCTCGATCTCGACATCGGCATGAACGAGTGGCTGGTGAAGCCCCTCACCTGGGACGACACGCGGAAATTCGACCGCGGCAAGGTGATGACCTTCGAGGATCTCGAATCCGGGCGCGATTTCGGCCGCTATCTCGACGTCGACGGCGACGGCATTCCCTTCCGCACCTATCCCGGCACGCATCCCACCAAGGGCGCCTTCTTCACCCGCGGCACCTCGCGCGACCGCTACGCGCGCTACAGCGAAGAGGGGCCGGTCTATGTCGACAACATGGAGCGGCTCTTGAAGAAATTCGAGACCGCGAAGAAGCTCGTGCCCGCGCCCATTCGCCGCAACGCGCGCGAGGCGACGAAATTCGGCGCGATCTATTTCGGCTCGACCTCGGTCGCGATGGACGAAGCGATCGGCGTGCTGGAGAGGACCGGCATCCATCTCGACACGCTGCGGCTCCGCGCCTATCCGTTCACCGACGAGGTGATCGACTTCATCCGCGACCACGAGCGCGTGTTTCTTGTCGAGCAGAACCGCGACGCGCAGCTGCGCACGCTGCTCCTCGACACCGGCCGCGTCGATTCGGCCCGCATCGTGCCGGTCCTGCACTATGACGGCACGCCGATCACCGCTAATTTCATCGCCAGCGACATCGCGCGGCGCATGCACGAATTCGGCCGCGCCACGATTCGTGCGGTGGCATCATGACCTATATCGCCAAGCCCAAGCTCCAACATCCCAAGCTCGCGCACAACGCGCTCGGCTTCACGCACCGCGACTACGAAGGCAAGGTATCGACGCTTTGCGCCGGCTGCGGCCACGATTCGATCAGCGCCGCGCTCATCCACGCTTTCTTCGATCTCAATATCGAGCCGCACCGGGTAGCGAAGCTTTCCGGCATCGGCTGTTCGTCGAAGACGCCCGATTATTTCCTCGGCCAGAGCCACGGCTTCAATTCGGTGCACGGCCGCATGCCGTCGGTCATGACCGGCGCCAATCTCGCCAATCGCGATCTGATCTATCTCGGGGTTTCCGGCGACGGCGATTCCGCCTCGATCGGCCTCGGCCAATTCGCCCATCTCCTGCGCCGCGGCGTCAACATGCTCTATATCGTCGAGAACAACGGCGTGTATGGCCTCACCAAGGGCCAGTTTTCGGCGACCGCCGACAAGGGCTCGAAATCGAAGAAGGGCGCCGGCAATCAGGACGAGCCGATCGATCTCGTCAGCCTCGCCATCGTCATGGGCGCGACCTTCGTCGCGCGCTCCTTCTCCGGCGACAAACAGCAGCTCGTCGACCTGATCAAAGCGGCGATCGAGCACAAGGGCGCGGCGTTCATCGACTGCATCAGCCCCTGCGTCGCCTTCAACAATCATCCCGGCTCGACCAAGAGCTTCGATTACGTGCGCGAACACAACGAAGCGGTGAACGCGATCGAGTTCATCGAGGGCAAGCCCGAGATCAAGGCCGACTACGCGCCGGGCACCGCGACGCTCGTGCGCCAGCATGACGGCAGCTATCTCAAGCTCCGCAAGCTCGCCACCGATTACAACCCGACCGACAGGAGCGCGGCGCTCGCCTACCTCATGCATAGCCACGGCAAGGGCGAAGTGGTCACCGGACTTCTCTATGTGGAGCCGGAAGTCGGCGGACCTCTGCCAGCGCATCGAGCTCGACGGCGACGCCGCTCAACCGGCTCGGCGACGCCGAGCTCTGTCCCGGGTAGCGCCGCGCTCGAAAAAATCAACGCCGAGCTGCGTTGAGCCCGGCGTCATCGCGTTTCGATTTTGTGCGTTAATTTTGGAGCGGGCGATGGGATTCGAACCCACGACCCCAACCTTGGCAAGGTTGTGCTCTACCCCTGAGCTACACCCGCATCCAAACTTGCTATCGGCCGCAGTAGAGGGCGGTTCTATGCCAAAAGCGACCCGCCAATGCAACCGGCGAACCATTATGCACGCCGTTGCTTAACAATCCCATCCTCGCGCAATTTGGCCGCTCATGCCCGCGACGCCCGAAGACCTTTTCGCCTTCCTCGCCCGCCTCGGCATCGAGACCGTGACGGTCGAGCATCCGCCACTTTTCAGCGTCGAAGAATCGCGCCACTTGCGCGGAGAAATTCCCGGCGCGCACACCAAGAACCTCTTTCTCGTCGACCGCAAGGACCGCCTGTTTCTCCTCTCCGCCGATGAAAGCGCCGCGATCGACCTCAAACATCTTCATCGCAAGATCGGGGCTTCCGGGCGGCTCTCTTTCGGCAAGGCGGAGGTGATGCGGGCGGCGCTCGGCGTCGAGCCTGGCGCGGTCACGCCTTTCGCCGCGATGAACGATGCCGGCAATCGCGTAACCGTGGTCATCGACCGCGCGCTTCTCGCGCGCGATCCCCTCAATTTCCATCCGCTCGTCAACACCCGCACCACCCGGATTTTCGCCGCAGATCTCCTGCGTTTTCTGCAAGCCGCCGGCCACGCCCCGCAGGTCATACCCGTTTCGGAGGAGGGCGAGGAAACCGAGGCCTGAGCGCCATTTCGCAGGCCGATTGCATTCGTCGCCAATTCCTCCCATTTATCAGTCGAAAATTTCATCCAATTCGGGATTGATCCGGAAATGACAATGCTTGTTGAACCCAAAAGCCGAGGCGCCAGTCGGCGCCGACAACCTCGTTGCCGATACGACGACCCAGGGCTTCGTCAAGGACGTGATCGAGGAATTGCGCCGGCGTCCGGTGCTCGTGGACTTTTGGGCGCCCTGGTGCGGGCCCTGCAAGACGCTCGGGCCGGCGATCGAAAAGGTAGTGCGCGCGGCCAAGGGCAAGCTGAAGCTCGTCAAGATGAACATCGACGAGCATCCGGCGATCCCGGGTCAGCTCGGCATCCAGTCGATCCCCGCCGTGTTCGCCTTCGTCAACGGCCAGCCGGTCGACGGCTTCGTCGGCGCGCTGCCGGAGGGCCAGATCAAGGCGTTCGTCGATCGCCTGATCGGACCGGTCGGCGGCGACACCGCCGAACTCGCCAAGGCCGCCGAGGAAGCGTTGAAATCGGGGGCGGCGGCGAAAGCCGCCGAGATGTTCGCGCAGATTCTCGCCGAAGAGCCCGCAAACGTGCAGGCGCTCGCGGGGCTCGCGCGCTGCCATGTCGCGGCGGGAAATCTCGAGCCCGCGCGCACGACGCTCGCCCTCGTTCCGAAGGAGAAGGCGAACGACCCCGCCGTCAGCGCCGCCCGCGCCGCGCTCGAACTCGCCGAGCAAGCGAAAAGCGTCGGCGACGTGGCGCCGCTCGAAGCCAGGCTCGCGGCCAATCCGCTCGATCATCAGGCGCGTTTCGATCTCGCGCTCGCGCTCAATGCGGGCGGCAATCGCGGCGCCGCGCTCGACCATCTGATCGAGATCGTCAAGCGCGATCGCAAATGGAACGACGACGGCGCGCGCAAACAGCTCTTGCAATTTTTCGAGGCCTGGGGCGTGAACGACGAAGCGACGATCGAGGGACGCCGCCGCCTGTCCTCGCTCCTGTTCGCCTGACGAGTGACGACTAGAATGCCGATGAACCTCGATCAGGACACGCAAGAACTGCCGCGGAAGATCCCGGTATTTCCGCTCGCCGGCGCGCTGTTGTTGCCGCGCGCGCAAATGCCGCTCAACATTTTCGAGCCGCGCTATCTCGCCATGATCGACGACGCGCTCGTTAAACCGCGCATCATCGGCATGATTCAGCCCGACGAAACGAAGAGCGGCCTGCCCGCGCATCCGCCGCTCTATCCCACGGGCTGCGCCGGCCGCATCACGCAATTCACCGAGACCGGCGACGGCCGCTATCTGATCACGCTCACGGGAATTGCGCGCTTCAGGATCGTCGAGGAACTCATCGTCACCACGCCCTATCGCCAGTGCCGTGTCGATTTTGCGCCCTATGCGCGCGATCTTCTCCCGAACGACGGCGCCGACGCGGTCGATCGCGAGGCGCTGCTGAAGATTTTATCGACCTATCTTTCGACCAATAAGATCGAGGCCGACTGGCAGGGGATTCGCCAATCGCCGACCGAGATGTTGGTCAACGGCCTTTCCATGCTCTCGCCCTACGGCGTGAAGGAAAAGCAGGCCTTGTTGGAGGCGCCGGATCTGAAGTCGCGCGCCGAGATGCTGATCGCGGTGACCGAGATCACGCTCGCCAAGGGCGGTGGCGGCGACGGCCTGCCGATGCAATAAAGCATGATCCCGAAAAAACCTGCCCCGGACTTGATCCGGGGTGGAAACCGGTTTTCGAAAGGATCATGCTTCGGTAAAAGGTTAGGGACGCAAACCAATTCAAGGCCCGTAGCTTTCTAGAGGGAATCATGAGCACCAACCCGGCCACGATCGACCCGAAGCTTCTGGAAATTCTCGTCTGCCCGGTGACCAAGGGGCCGCTTGAGTACGATCGCGAGCGGCAGGAATTGATCTCGCGCTCGGCGAAGCTCGCCTATCCGATCCGCGACGGCATCCCGATCATGCTGCCGGAGGAAGCGCGCAAGCTCGGGGACTGAACCGAGCATTTTTCTGAAGTATGATCCATTCCGAAAACCGGTTTCCACCCCGGATCAAGTCCGGGGCAGGCTTTTTCGGGATCACGCGCTAAAGCGCCTCGCCGCGCATGAGCCGCGGCACCTCGCCGGTCAGGCCCGCCGCCTCGCGCGAAAAATACCGCTTCAATCCCGGCATGCGCTCGACGACGCCGAGTCCGACGTCGCGCACGAGGCGGAGCGCATCGGAACGGTTGGAGAAAAGCCGGTTCATCCCGTCGGCCGTCCCCGCCATCATCGCCGTGTCGAAGCGCCGCCAGCGCTCGTAGCGCTCGAGCGCGCCGGCGCTGCCGGGATCGAGGCCGAGGCGCGCGGCGTCGGCGACGCATTCGGCCAGCGCCGCCACGTCGCGAAAGCCGAGATTGAGGCCCTGCCCCGCCAGCGGATGAACGACATGCGCCGCGTCGCCGAGAAGCGCGAAACGCTCGGCCACGAACCGGCGGGCAATGGCGAACGACAAAGGGTAAGCCCGCGGCGGCGACAGCAATTCGATCTCGCCTAGTTTCAGGCCGAAGCGGCGGATCAATTCTTCCTTGAATTCGGCGGGCGGAAGCGCGACCAGACGTTCGGCCTCGCCGCTCCTTTCCGCCCATACGATCGACGAGCGTCTGCCGACGAGCGGCAGGATCGCGAAGGTTCCCGCCGGAAGGAAATGCTGTTCGGCGCGCCCTTCGTGATCGCGCTCGTGCCCGACGGTGGCGACGATCCCGGACTGGCCATAGCCCCAGGACACAGAGCGAATGCCCGCCATCGCGCGCAATTTCGACTTCGCGCCGTCGGCGGCGACCAACAGGCGCGCCTCACATGCGGAGCCATCCGCCAACCGAACGCTGAGTGCTTCGATCCTGCGGCACGAAACTTTCGGCTGCGCTGGCGATGAAGCGAATGCCCGCTTTCCCCGCCACCTCGCGCAAAGCGAGCAGGAGAGCGCGGTGCTCGACGATATGCGCGAGCGGCTCGCTTGCCTCCGGCTCCGCGTCGAAATGCAGGAAGGCCGGACGCACCGCGTCTTCGAGATGACTATCGGTGATTTCCATCGCGCGGAGCGGCTGCGCCTTCGCTTCGATTTGCTGCCAAACCCCGAGGGTCTCGAGCAATTGCCGCGCACCGGGCGCGATGGCGAAAACGCGATCGTCGCGCGCAGGCTCTCGTCCGAGCGCCGGATCGCAGACGGCAATGGCGAAATTCGGCTTGAGCGCGCGCGCGAGCGCCGCGGCGAGCGCAAGCCCGGCGATGCCGGCGCCCGCGATCAGAACATCGAGCCGTTGGTTCGATCCGTTCTCATCGCACCCCTTTTAACATGAATGCGCGCGGCTTGACTGTCCTGCGGCGGCAAGCACATTCGTGCGGGAATCGCGGGGAACGTCATGTCGAAAGCCGTCAAGAGCCTGCTCGAACTCTTGGACCTCGAGCGGTTGGAAGTGAACCTCTTTCGCAGGCTTGAGTCCGCAGTCGAACTGGCAACGCGTGTTCGGCGGACAAGTGATCGGCCAGGCGCTGGTGGCGGCGACCCGCACGGTCGAAGCGCGACCGGCGCATTCCATGCACGCCTATTTCCTGCTCGGCGGCGATCCCAAGGTGCCGATCATCTATGAAGTGGACCGCATCCGCGACGGCAAGAGCTTCACCACGCGGCGGGTGGTGGCGATCCAGCACGGGCAGGCGATCTTTTCGATGGCCGTCTCGTTTCACCGCGACGAGACGGGCTTCTCGCATCAGGCCGAGATGCCGAAGGTTCCCGCTCCCGAGGAGTTGCCGAGCGAGCAGCAGATCCGGGAAAAAATCATGCCGATGATGCCGGCACCGGTGCGGCGCTACTACGAAGAGGAGCGGCCGATCGAGCTCAGGCCGGTGGAATACGCCCGCTATTTGTCGCGCGAGCATCGCGATCCCCGCTTTCATGTCTGGATCCGCGCCACCGCGCCGCTTCCCGACGATCCGGCGATCCACCAATGCGTGCTCGCCTATGCCTCCGACATGACGCTGCTCGACACCTCCCTCATTCCGCACGGCCGCACCGTCTTCCAAAAGACGATTCAAGCCGCGAGCCTCGACCATGCGTTGTGGTTTCACCGCGCCTTCCGCGCCGACGAATGGTTGCTGTACGCCCAGGACACTCCGAGCGCCTCGGGCGCGCGCGGCTTGTCGCGCGGCCTGATTTTTTCACGCGACGGAACGCTGGTGGCATCGGTCGCGCAGGAGGGCTTGATCCGCGAGCGCAGGGAAGAAAACGGAGAGTAGAAGCCGCACTGCCCACGGAACGATCAGATTTATAACAGGTCCCAAATAGCGGCCTAAAAATTAGGCAGGAATGGCGCGACTTTGTGCGGGCGATGCCGCCTGCTTGCGGCAGTACCGATCGCACCGGCAAAAGTTAATGATTCTTCAATTCGTTAGGCCTCCCCGCCGACTTGGCACGGCGTTTGATTCTCCTCTGTTCTGGTTTGGCGCAAGGGAGCGGGAATCGCCCGCCCCTCTGCCTCGAACTCGATCAGAAACGCCCAAATGCGGCCTCGCCGCACCAGGGGCCAATGCGGGGACAGGAGCCACATGAAGATCGTCATGGCCATCATCAAGCCGTTCAAGCTGGAGGAGGTGCGCGACGCCCTCACCGGCATCGGCATCCACGGACTGACCGTCACCGAGGTCAAAGGCTACGGCAGACAGAAGGGACACACGGAAATCTATCGCGGCGCCGAATACGCCGTGAACTTTCTGCCGAAGCTGAAGATCGAGGTCGCGGTCGCCACCGACCAAGTGAAGAAGGTGATCGGAGCGATCACCGGCGCAGCCAAAACCGGCCAGATCGGCGACGGAAAAATCTTCGTCTATTCGATCGAACAGGCTGTGCGCATCCGCACGGGTGAAACCGATGCCGATGCGCTCTGATTCCAACCACCGACCTCATCCCAGTTACGGAGCATTCATCCATGACGAAGAACAACTGGCTGCGACGTGGGCATTCCCGCCTTTATTGCGGCGATGCTTGCAGCGGGTCCGGCGCTTGCCGACCCGACAATCAACAAAGGCGACACGACCTGGATGATGACCGCGACGGTCCTCGTCCTCTGTATGACGGTTCCCGGGCTTGCGCTTTTCTATGGCGGGCTCGTCCGCTCCAAGAACATGCTCTCGATGCTTCTGCAGGTGTTCTACACCGAATGCATCGTGCTCTTGATCTGGGTGCTGTACGGCTACAGCCTCACCTTCACCGGTGGGCCGAACGACTTCATCGGCGGCTTTTCGAAGGCCTTCTTGGCCGGGATCCAACCCGATACACCGGCGGCGACTTTCACCGTCGGCGCGGCGATTCCTGAAGGCGTCTACGTCATGTTCCAGATGACCTTCGCGGCAATCACCGCGGCGCTGATTCTCGGGCTCGGTTGCCGAACGCACCAAATTCGCAGCGATCGCGCTGTTCATGCCGCTGTGGATCACCTTCATCTACTTCCCGATCGCGCACATGGTCTGGTACTGGTCCGGTCCCGACGCGATCGACGCGGCTGCGAAGGCTCTCGCTGCCGCGACCGATCCCGCCGCCAAGGCGAAAGCGCAGGAAGCGCTCGATCTCGTGCTGGCGGACGGCGGTTATCTCTACAAGGCCGGCGCCATCGACTTCGCCGGCGGCTCCGTCGTTCACATCAACTCCGGCATTGCCGGCTTTGTCGGCTGCTTGATCGTCGGCAAGCGTATCGGCTTCGGCCGCGATGTGATGGCACCGCATTCGCTGGTGATGAGCTTCATCGGCGCGACGCCTCTTGTGGTTCGGCTGGTTCGGCTTCAACGCCGGATCGAACTTAGAGGCAGCGGGTGGTGCGGTGGTCGCGTTCCTCAACACCTTCATCGCGACCGCTGCCTGCGCAATGTCGTGGATGTTCGTGGAGTGGATCGTGAAGGGCAAGCCAACCATGCTCGGAGCCATCTCCGGCGCGGTGGCGGGTCTTGTCGCCGTCACGCCTGCCTCGGGCTTCGCGGGCTCGATGGGCTCGCTCGTACTCGGTCTCGTCGCCGGCGTCGATCTGCTTCTTCTTCTGCACGACGGTGAAGAACATCTTCAAGTACGACGACGCACTCGACGTGTTCGGCGTTCACTGCATCGGCGGCATCGTCGGCGCGCTGGGCACCGGCATCCTCGTCAATCCGGATCTCGGCGGTACCGGCGTCTTCGACTACACGGTCAACAAGGTCGCCGACTACGACATGACGGCGCAGATGATCTCGCAAGGCAAAGACGTGATCATCACGCTCCTGTGGTCGGGTATCGGCTCGGCGATCCTGTGGAAAATCGTCGATATCATCGTCGGTCTCCGGCCTTCTCCCGACAAGGAACGCGAAGGGCTCGACGTCTCCGATCACGGCGAGCGCGCCTACAATATGTAAGCGGTCGGCTCGATCCGTATCGCTCAAGAACGGAAGGCCCCGGTTAGCCGGGGCCTTCTTCTTTTCCGGGATGGCCGATGGTTAACGAGCCCTTAACCAGCTTCTTCCTAAGGTTTCCCGACCCGCGGTGAAGCGAGCGATTTCGGATGGCGAGGAACGGCGCCGAGCGAAGCATCAAAGGGCCGGGCGCACCCCGCCCGCTTTGCGCGCGCCTTGTTGCGGGTGCGTCGAATGGCTAGTTCCGCTCACCGCGCCAATTTTCTTTTGACGGACGGGCTTGCAGGCGCGCTGCACCGGCGCCTCGCCGAGCTCAGCGGACTTGCGCTGATCCTGATTGCCGCGGCGGGCATGGCCGCGCTCGCGAGCTGGTCGGCGCTCGATCCCAGCTTCAATTTCGCGACCGACGGACCGACGCGCAATCTTCTCGGCCGCCCGGGCGCCGTCTTCGCCGATTTCCTGATGCAACTGGCCGGCCTCGCGGCGATTGTCTTGGTGTTGCCGCTTGCCGTCTGGGGCTGGCGCCTCCTCACCCACCGTCCGCCGGTGCGGATCAGGATCAGGCTGATCGCCTGGTTCCTGAGCGTCGTTTTCGCCGCGGGTTTCGCCGCCTGCGTGAAGTCGACGCTGAATTGGCCGCTCTCCGACGGGATTGGGCGGCATTGCCGGCGATCTTCTGCTCAGCCTTCCGACACTCATTTCCGGCGGCGCGCTTCCTTTGCCGAACCGCCTCGGACTGGGTCTGGCGTTCGGGCTGCTGGCGCTCGCTGCCCTCGCCGTCGCGTCGGGATTTGGATTCAAGTCTGTTCCCGACGATCGCCACGAGCCTGAAGAAGATGACGACGCGCCGGGGAAGGCCATCGTTTCGCTGGGCGCGCTGACGCACGGCTTCCTCGCTTTCAAGGCGCGCCTGTTCGGCGGACACCGCGGCGCTTTGCGCGCGCTGTTCAAGGAAATGTTCGGTCGCGACGAGGATTTGCCGGTGCCGACGGCGCGGCGGGAGCCGATGCTCGGCGCGGACGATTCGGAATTCGATCGATCGGAGGAGACGGCAAGCCAACGCCGCGCGCCGCGCATGGTCCCGGCTCCGAAAAGACGCCGCCCCCCGCGCGGGCGCTACGAATTTCCGCCGCTCGACTTGCTTGCCGCGGCGCCAAAAGAGCGCGCCCCCGCCCTATCGGCCGCCATGCTCGAAGAAAACGCCGAGACGCTCGAAAACGTGCTCGAGGATTTCGGCGTGCGCGGCGAGATCGTGAATGCGAGCCCCGGCCCGGTCATCACGCTCTACGAGCTTGAGCCCGCGCCTGGGATCAAATCCTCGCGCGTGATCGGACTCGCCGATGACATCGCCCGCTCGATGAGCGCGGTGTCCGTGCGCGTCGCCGTCGTGCCCGGCCGCAACGCCATCGGCATCGAATTGCCCAATCCGAAGCGCGAGAAGGTCTTCCTGCGCGAGCAGCTCGCCTCGCGCGAATTCACGCAGGCTAGCGCGAGCCTGCCGCTTTGTCTCGGCAAGACGATCGGCGGCGATCCCGTGATCGTGGACCTCGCGCGCATGCCGCATCTGTTGATCGCCGGCACCACCGGTTCCGGCAAATCGGTCGCCATCAACACGATGATTCTGTCGCTCCTCTACCGGCTGCGACCGGAGGAATGCCGTCTCATCCTGATCGATCCGAAGATGCTGGAGCTTTCCGTCTATGACGGCATTCCGCATTTGCTCGCCCCCGTCGTCACCGATCCGCGCAAAGCGATCATCGCGCTCAAATGGACGGTGCGCGAAATGGAGGAGCGCTACAAAAAGATATCCAAGGTCGGCGTGCGCAATATCGACGGCTACAACGCCCGCATCGCCGAGGCGCGCGAGAAAGGTCAGACGATCACCCGCACCGTGCAGACCGGTTTCGACAAGGAAACGGGCGAGGCGGTTTACGAGCGCGAGGAGATGGAGCTCGAGCCGCTTCCCTTCATCGTGGTCGTGGTCGACGAGATGGCCGACCTCATGATGGTCGCGGGCAAAGATATCGAAGGCGCGATCCAGCGGCTCGCGCAGATGGCGCGCGCCGCCGGGATTCATCTCATCATGGCGACGCAGCGGCCTTCGGTCGACGTCATCACCGGCACGATCAAGGCCAATTTTCCGACCCGCGTCTCCTTCCAGGTCACTTCGAAGATCGACAGCCGCACGATCCTGGGCGAGCAGGGCGCCGAACAGCTTCTCGGCCAGGGCGACATGCTCTACATGGCGGGCGGCGGACGCATCAGCCGCGTGCATGGTCCCTTCGTCTCCGACCGCGAGGTCGAGCACGTTGTCGCGCACCTGAAGGAACAAGGCACGCCCGAATATCTCGAGGCCGTCACCGCCGAGGAAGAAGAAGGCGAGGGTGGCAGCGTCTTCGACAACGGCGCGTTCGGAGAGGAAGGGGGCGCCGATCTCTACAAGCAAGCCGTGCAGATCGTGCTGCGCGACCGCAAGGCATCGACGAGCTACGTCCAGCGGCGCCTGCAAATCGGCTATAACCGCGCGGCCACGATCATCGAGCGGATGGAAAAAGAGGGAATCGTCGGTCCCGCCAATCATGCGGGCAAGCGCGAGATCCTCGTCGAAGGCGCCAGCGAGCCCTATTGACCAACGGCCTTCGGGCCGCCAAATCGCCATAACTGACCGCTAGCTGATCGCCGAGTCGCGACGGGCCGATCGAGGAACCATGAAACGAATCTTTTGCCAGTCTCTGCGATAGCCGCCATCGGCGCTTTCGCCGCGACCGCCGCGCTTGCGGCGCCGCCTGCCACGAACTCGGCTCCTGCGCCAGTCAGCGGGCGGCGGCGTCCTTCGACGCCGGTCAGCGGGCCCTGCTGGAGAAGGTCAATGCCTATTTCAATTCGGTCACGACTTTGGTCGGCAAATTCGTTCAGGTCGGACCCGACGGAGGCAAACCGAGGGTCAGTTCTACATGCAGAAGCCGGGCAAGATCCGCTTCGAATACGACCCGCCGAGCCCGATCGAATTGATTTCCGACGGCGACACGGTGGCGGTGCGCGACCGCAAGCTCGCGACGCAGGACATCTATCCGCTGTCGCAGACGCCTTTGAAGTTTCTGTTGTCCGACAAACTCGATCTCATGAAAGACGCCAACGTCGTCGGCGTCTATCAGGACGAGCTTTTCGTGACCGTCGTGATCGAAGAAAAGAACGTCCTCGCCGGAACGCACCGCCTGATGATCATGTTCGGCAAGAAGGACCTGCAGCTCAAGCAATGGACCGTGACCGATCCGCAGGGCTACGACACCACGGTCGCGGTATCCGATCTCGATTCCAGCAAGAAGCCGGACCCGAAGCTCTTCAAGATCAATTTCGAGCGCATGCTGCAATAGCGGCCGCGGCGCTTTTTTCCAGAAAATCCGATGCGCTTCCTCGTCGCCACATGGAACATCAATTCCGTGCGGCTGCGGCTGCCGTTGGTCAAGCGCTTTCTCAAGCGTTACGCCCCCGACGTGCTGTGCTTGCAGGAAACGAAATGTCCCGACGACAAGTTTCCGCGCAAGCAATTCGCGGAGATCGGCTATCGGCACGTCGAGATATACGGCCAAAAGGGCTATCACGGCGTGGCAACGGTCTCGCGCCATCCGATCGAACGCGCACGGCGCGAAAAATTCTGCCGCAAGGAGGACTGCCGCCATCTTGCGGTTGACCTCGGCGCCGCGGCCGGCCTCGCCGCGCCGGTCACGATTCATAATTTCTACGTGCCGGCCGGCGGCGACGAGCCCGATCCTGAAATCAACGAGAAATTCGCCCATAAGCTCGCCTTCCTCGACGAGCTCGCCGTTCACGCCGTCTCGCTCGACGCCAAGGGCGGCGCGCGCTCGATTCTCGTCGGCGATCTCAATGTCGCGCCGCTCGAGCACGATGTCTGGAGCCACAAGCAGCTCCTGGGCGTCGTCAGCCACACGCCGGTCGAGGTCGAAAAATTCCGCGTCTTTCAGCAAGCCGGCGGCTGGATCGATGTCATGCGCGCTTTCGTCCCGGCTTCCGAAAAGCTTTACACCTGGTGGAGCTATCGCGCCGCCGATTGGGAAGCGTCCGACCGCGGCCGCAGGCTCGATCACATTTGGGCCAGTCCCGCGCTTCGAGACGCCGCGCGCGAAATGAGCGTCATCCGCACCGCGCGTAACTGGAAGCAGCCTTCCGACCACGTGCCGGTGATGGCCGCCTTCGATCTCTAGAGCATGATCCCGAAAAGTGGAAGCCGGTTTTCGGAAAAGATCATGCTCAAGCAAAGTGCATGATCCCGAAAAGTGGAAGCCGGTTTTCGGAAAAGATCATGCTCAAGCAAAGAGCACAATCCCGAAAAAGCCTGCCCCGGACTTGATCCGGGGTGGGAACCGGTTTTCGAAAAAGATCGTGCTCTATCGCGTTCTAACGCACGTCCTCGCGCGATTCGTCCGAGCCTTCGAACAGGGGAAGCACGAGATCGAGATCGGCGACGATTCGCCCGACGCGCGCCGCGATCAGGCGGCGGAGCGCGGTCGCCGCCTGCGGCTCGCCTTCGAGAATGCGAATGAAGACGACGCGCGGAATCCGAAACAGGATCGACGATTCCAGCGCGATCGCCGTCGACGGCCGCACCGTCTCCACGATCATCGCCGTTTCCCCGATCAACGAGCCGCGCCGCGCGGTGACCGCATCGTCGCCGGGCCGTCTCCCCGGACTGCTGCAACACGATCGAGCCGTTGACGACCACGAAACCGCCGTCCGCCGGCTGGCCTTCCTCGAACAGGATGTCGCCGCGGCCGAGCCGGATGGTTTCGACGCTGATCGCGAGAATCCGCAAGCGCATCCTTGCCCAAGAGATGCAGCGTCGGGATACGGTCGAGAAAATCGATGTCGTCTTCGAGCGCCATGCGGGCTACGGCACAAGCTTGTAGCCGCCGGCTTCGGTCACCAGACAGCGCCGCGTTCGCCGGATCCTTCTCGATCTTCTGCCGCAGGCGGTAAATATGCGTCTCCAGCGTGTGGGTCGTGACGCCGGAATTGTAGCCCCACACTTCCTGCAACAGCACCTCGCGCGACACCGGATTTTGTCCCGAGCGGTAGAGATAGCGAAGAATCGCGGTTTCCTTTTCCGTAAGACGCACTTTCGAGCCCCGCTCGTTGACCAGCAGCTTCGCGCCGGGACGGAAACTATAGGGCCCGATCGGGAATACGGCGTCTTCGCTCGCCTCGTGGCTTCGCAGTTGCGCGCGGATGCGGGCGAGCAGGACGGCAAAACGAAACGGCTTGATGACATAGTCGTTGGCGCCGGCCTCCAAGCCCAAGATCGTGTCGGAATCGGCGTCATGGCCGGTGAGCATGATCACCGGCGCCTTGAAGCCGTTCTTGCGCAGGATTTTCACCGCCTCGCGGCCGTCCATGTCGGGAAGCCCGACATCCATGATCACGAGATCGAAGTGACCGTTCTTCGCCTGCTGCACCGCCGCCTGCGCCGTTTCGGCGGTCTCGGTCTCGAATTCCTCGTGCAAGGCAAGCTGTTCCGCGAGCGCCTGGCGGAGTTCCGCTTCGTCGTCGACCACCAAGATTTTGCGTGTCGTAGCCATGCGCTCTCCGGCTTCCCCCGCGAGTTTACATCATCGGCGCGGCGCCCCGGCCAGATGAACGGGCGGAGCTAGACTGCCGGAATGGTGCTAGGCAAGGGCGGGCATGGGTAAATCGAAACACATGGTCTTCACGGTTGCGCGAGCGCCGGGCGAGCCTTCGCGCGGCATCTTGCGCGGCTACGGCGCCACCCTTCCCGTCGCGCTCGGCCGCGCCGGGATTGCGGCGAACAAGCGCGAGGGCGACGGCGGAACGCCGCGCGGAAGGTTTCGCCTGCTGCGCGTGTGGTGGCGCGGCGACCGCCTGCCGCGACCGCGCACCGCCTTGCCGCTTCGGCGAATCGAGCGCGACGGACGCCTGGTGCGAAGATGCTTCCGACCGCCGCTACAATCGCCCGCTTCGCCTCGAGCCGGGCGCGCCGGGAGACCGGCTGTGGCGCGACGATCATCTCTACGATCTCATCATCGAGCTCGATCACAACACGCGCCCGCGCATCGCCGGCCGCGGCAGCGCCGTGTTCATTCACCTGGCGCGCCCGGGATTTCTCCCGACCGCGGGCTGCGTGGCGTTGCGGAGCGGCGACCTCCGTCGCTTGCTGCCGCGGTTTCGCAAGAACGCCGTGATCGAGATCCGCTGAATTCAATCCGCGCGCGCCGAAAATCGCGCTTCCCACCCGCACATGCGTCGCGCCGAAGGCGATCGCGCTTCGGAAATCGGCGCTCATGCCCATCGACAAGCCCGCAAGCCCGTTTCGCCTCGCGATTTTTTGCAACAGCGCGAAATGCGGCGCCGGCGGCTCGTCGAAGGGCGGGATGCACATCAGGCCTTCGATCGCGAGCCCATATTGCTCGCGGCATTCGCGGATGAAGGCGTCGGCGGCTTCCGGCAGCACGCCCGCTTTCTGCTCCTCGCCGCCGGTATTGACCTCGACGAACAGCCGCGGCCGCCTGCCCTGGCGCGCGATTTCCTCGGCGAGCGCCGCCGCGATCTTCGGCCGGTCGACGGTGTGGATCGCATCGAACAGCTCGACCGCCTCGCGCGCCTTGTTCGATTGCAGCGGCCCGATCAGATGCAGCTCGAGATCCGGAAACCGCGCGCGCAACGCCGGCCATTTCGCCTTCGCTTCCTGCACGCGATTTTCGCCGAAGACCCGCTGGCCCGCGTCGAGCGCCGGCAAAATCGCTTCCGCCGGAAACGTCTTGGTCACCGCGACGAGCGCGACGCTCGCGGGATCGCGGCCATTGCCGAGCGCGGCCTTTCTGATTTCGGCGCGAATGAAGTCGAGCCGCTCGGCGGTATTTTTGGGACTCGTGTGTTTCGGCTGCGTCGCGCATCGCGAATCCTTCAGGCCTTTATAGCCGCCGCCGTAAGCGGCGCAACGGAGCCTCGCGCAAGACATTGACCGCAAGGGATTTTTCGTGTCCTGTCGCGCCAACCCACCGCCATGGAACGATGAAAAGCGAGCGTTACAACGCCCGCGAGGCCGAGCCCCGCTGGCAGAAAATTTGGGAAGAGCGCGGCATTTTCCGCACGCGCAACGACGACCCGCGCCCGAAATACTACGTGCTCGAGATGTTTCCCTATCCGTCGGGGCGCATCCACATGGGGCACGTGCGCAACTACACCATGGGCGACGTGGTCGCGCGCTACATGCGCGCCATGGGCAACAACGTGCTGCATCCGATGGGCTGGGACGCCTTCGGCATGCCGGCCGAAAACGCCGCGATGGCGAACAAGGTCCACCCGAAAAAGTGGACCTACGAAAACATCGCCGCGATGAAGGCGCAGCTGAAATCGATGGGTCTTTCGCTCGATTGGTCGCGCGAGATCGCGACCTGCGACCCGTCCTACTACCGCCACCAGCAGAAACTGTTTCTCGACTTTCTGCAAAGCGGGGCTCGTCGAGCGCAAGACCTCGCGGGTGAACTGGGATCCGGTCGACCAGACCGTGCTCGCGAACGAGCAGGTGATCGACGGCCGCGGCTGGCGTTCCGGCGCCGAAGTCGAAGCGCGCGAGCTCGACGCAGTGGTTCTTCAAGATCACGAAATTTTCCGACGAGCTCTTGCAAGGCGATCGACGGGCTCGATCGCTGGCCGGAAAAAGTCCGGCTGATGCAAAAGAACTGGATCGGACGCTCGGAAGGCTTGCTGGTGCGCTTCGCGCTCGCGCCGAAGAACGCGCCGAAGAATTTCGACGAGATCGAGGTCTTCACCACGCGACACGACACGTTGTTCGGCGCGTCGTTCATGGCGCTGGCGCCCGATCATCCGCTGGCGACGCGCGCTCGCCGAGCGCGACCCGAAGCTCGCCGCCTTCATCGAGGAATGCCGCAAGACCGGCACCGCGCAGGAATTGATCGACAAGGCCGAGAAGAAAGGCTTCGACACCGGATCTGCGCGCCATTCATCCCTTTGATCCGAAATGGGAATTGCCGGTCTATGTCGCGAACTTCATCTTGATGGAATACGGCACCGGCGCGATTTTCGGCTGCCCGGCGCACGATCAGCGCGACCTCGATTTCGCGCGCAAGTACAAACTGCCGGTGACGCCGGTCGTCGTGCCCGAAGATGCCGATCCGAAAACGTTCAAGATCGCCGACGAGGCCTATGACGGCGAGGGCCGGCTCGCCAATTCGCGCTTTCTCGACGGCATGAGCATCGCGGCCGCCAAGGAAGAAGTCGCCAAGCGCCTGGAAAAGGAAACGCGCGGCAACCGTCCGGTCGCCGCGCGGCAAATTCAATACCGGTTGCGCGACTGGGGGATTTCCCGCCAGCGCTATTGGGGCTGCCCGATTCCGGTCATTCATTGCGAGGATTGCGGCGTCGTGCCGGTGCCGGAGAAGGATTTGCCGGTCGTCTTGCCCGAGGATGTCGACTTCGACCGCCCGGGCAATCCGCTCGACCGCCATCCGACCTGGAAGCACGTCGCCTGCCCGCGTTGCGGCAAGCCGGCGCGACGCGAAACCGACACGATGGACACCTTCGTCGACTCGTCTTGGTATTTCGTGCGCTTCACCGCGCCCGACGCGGAGACGCCGACCGAAAGAAGGCCGAGCGCCACTGGATGCCGGTCGATCAATATATCGGCGGCGTCGAGCACGCGATCCTGCATCTTCTCTATTCGCGTTTTTTCACCCGCGCGATGAAGGCAACCGGCCACGCCCATATCGAGGAGCCGTTCAAGGGCCTCTTCACCCAGGGCATGGTGGTGCACGAGACCTACCGCAAGGCCGACGGCACCTATGTCGAGCCGGCGGAGGTGAAATTCGAGACCGAGGGCGGCGAACGCCGCGCAAGCCTCTCTACCAGCGGCGAAAAAATCGAAATCGGCCCCATCGAAAAGATGTCCAAATCGAAGCGCAATACGGTGGACCCCGACGACATCCTGTCGACCTTCGGGGCCGACACCGCGCGGTGGTTCATGCTCTCCGATTCGCCTCCCGACCGCGACGTGATTTGGACCGAGGAAGGCGTGCAGGGCGCCTACCGGTTCGTGCAACGCCTGTGGCGGCTCACGAACGATCTTGCCGAACTCGCAGCACCCGTGAACGCCGCGCGCCCGTCGCACTTTTCCCCCGCCGCCGAAGGCGTCCGCAAGGCCGCGCACACCGCGCTCGCGCGCGTCAGCGAGGACATCGAGCGGCTTCGCTTCAACCGCTCCGTCGCGCATATCTATGAATTGGCGAATTCGCTCACCGCTTCGATCAACGGCCTGCGCGCGAGCGGCGCGAAAATCTCCGCCGATCTCGCCTATGCCGTGCGCGAAGCCGGCGACATTCTGATCCGCATCGCCGCCCCGATGATGCCGCACTTCGCCGAGGAATGCTGGGAAGCGCTGGGGCACAAGACGCTGGTCGCCGAGGAGCCCTGGCCCGTGCTCGAGCGCGGTCTTCTGGTCGAGGAGATGATCACTTTGCCCGTTCAGGTTAACGGCAAGAAGCGAGCCGACGTAACCGTCGCCCGCGATGCCGCGGACAAGGAAGTCGAAGCCGCGGTGCTTGCGCTCGAGCCCGTCCAACGCGCGCTTGAAGGCCGCGCGCCAAAGCGTGTAATCGTGGTTCCGCAAAGGATCGTGAATGTCGTCGCTTGAACAAAGCACTCGCATCGTTGCAGTCGCTTGGCCGGCGCCGCCATGCTTGCGGGCATGCTCGCGGGCTGCTTTCAGCCGATGTATGCCGACCGCTCCTTGACCGGCGGAACCGGACCTAATTTGCGCGAGGCCATGCGCGACGTCGGAGATCGCAAAGATCGACGGCCGCGTCGGGCAGGAAATCCGGAACGACATCATCTTCGAATTGTCGGGCGGCGAGGGCAATCCGACCGGCGCGCCCTATCGCCTCAACCTGCAGATTGCGACCAACTCCTCCAATGCGATCATCGACGCGCAGATCCGGACTTGCCGCAAAACGAAACCGTCTCGCATCGACGTGACCTACAAATTGCAGAATGTCGCCGACGACAAGATCGTGTTGACCGATAAAGCGATCGCGCGCGTCACGGTCGACCGCACCGCAGCAGCGCTACGCCCGCGTGCGCGCCGTGCGCGAAGCCGAAAACCGCGCCGCCAAGGTCGTGGCGGAACAGATCCGCGCCCGCGTCGCTTCGTTCTTCCTGCTCCGCGGCTGACGGGCGGATCGCCCGTGGTCGCGCTGCGCGCCGGCGAAATCGACAGCTTTCTCGCCCGCCCCGATCCGCGACGCCCCGTCGTTCTGATTTACGGCCCCGATGCCGGGCTTGTCAGCGAGCGCGCGACGGCGCTCCTGTCCGCCGCGGCGTGCAACAACAGCGATCCCTTCGCCATCGTGCCGCTCGAAGGCGACGCCATCGCTTCGGATCCCGGTCTCTTGCAAGACGAGGCCCGAACCTTCGGCTTGTTCGGCGGCCGCAGGATCGTGCGCGTTCGCGCCGGCAGCACGCAATTTCGCGCCGGCGCTCGAAGCCGCTTCTCAACGATCCGCCGGACGCGCTCGTCGTGATCGAAGCGGGAGAATTGCGCCCGACTTCGCCGCTTGCGCGCGCTTTGCGAAAAGTCGCCCGCCGCCGCGGTCATTCCCTGTTATGCCGACGGCGAGCGCGACTTGATGCGTCTCGTCGAGCGCGCGCTGAAAGACGCGGGCCTCACGATTGAACCCGATGCGCGCGAGGAGCTGATCGGGCTTCTCGGCGCCGACCGCCTCGCTTCCCGGGCCGAGCTCGACAAGCTCGCGCTCTACGCGCAAGGCGAAGGACGGATCGGTCTTGAGGACGTGCGCGCGATCATCGCCGACGCGTCCGCGCTCGCGCTCGACGACGCCGTCGATGCGGCGGCCGCCGGCGAGCGGGAGGCGGCGCTCGCGGCGCTCAGAAAAGCCCGTGCCGCAGGCGTTTCCGCCACCGCCGTTTTAGGCGCGGCGATCCGGCATGTGGTGAACCTCCACCGCCTGCGCTTGTCCGTCGACCGCGGCGGCAGACCGGCGAGATCATCGACAACGCCCGGCCGAAGATATTTTTCCGGCGCAAGCCCGCATTCGAACGCGCGCTTGCGCGCTTCGATGCCGCCGCCTTCGAAGGCACGATCGTGTCGCTGTCGCGTCGCCAATCTCGAGGCGCGGCGAAATTTCGTTCTGGCCGATGCGATCGCCGAGCGCGCGCTCCTCAATCTCGCGCGCGGCGCGAGATCCCGCGCTTCAATGTCTTCCGCCTAGCTTGCGCGAAAGCGCTTCGAACTGCTCGAGCGTTTTGTAGCGAACCCGCACCTCGCCGCCGGCGCCGCGCTGAACGATCTCGACCGCCAATCCCAAGGCATCGCTGAGCCGCCTTTCCAGCGCGCGAATGTCCGGGCTCTTCGCCGCCTTCGTCCTGCGCCGGATGTGCTTGCCGCGCGCCACCGGCCGTTCCTGCGCGCGCGCTTCCGCTTCGCGCACGCTCAGGCCGTGCTCGACGATCATTTTCGCGAGCCCCTCCGGGTCCTCATGCGCGAGCAGCGCGCGCGCGTGCCCCGCGGTCAATTTGCCGTCGGTCAGATAGCGCTTCACGCTCGGCGGCAATTTCTGCAAGCGCAGCGTATTGGCGACGTGGCTGCGGCTTTTTCCGACCACGCGCGCGAGATCGGCTTGCGTATATTTGAATTCGTCCATCAACGATTCGTAGCCCGCCGACTTCTTCGAGCGCGATTGAGGTCGGCGCGCTGCACGTTCTCGACGATCGCGATTTCGAGCGCTTCGCGATCGCCGATGTCCATGAGCAGGACCGGAATGTCGCGCAAGACCGGCTTTCTGCGCCGCGCGCCAACGCCGCTCGCCGGCGACGATCTCGAAGATGATCGGCTTTGCCGGAAACGCCGCGGACCAGGATCGGCTGCAAAATCCCTTTCTCGCCGATCGAGGCCGCGAGTTCGGCAAGTTCCTCTTCGTTGAACTGGCGGCGCGGATTGCGCGGGATTGGGCCGCAAGAATTCGATCGGCACCCGGCGCTGGCTGCCGCGCGCGCGGTCAAGCGATCGCGGTTTCATCGCCCACGTCGCCGACCAGCGCCGCGAGGCCCCGCCCCAATCGCGAACGTTCCTGCGCCGTCATGCTCGAAACCTGCTCCTCATAGGAAAATATTCAGCACGCTGCGCACGTCGGACTACGCCGCAAGGCCGCGCTCGCGCTGCACCACTTCGGATGCGAGCTTCAAGATAGGCCTGGCTGCCGCTGCATTTGAAATCGTAAAGCAGCACCGGCTTGCCGTAGGACGGCGCCTCCGAGACGCGGACGTTGCGCGGAATGATCGTCTGATAAACCTTGTCGCCCATGAATTGCTTCACGTCGGCGACGACCTGATCGGAGAGATTGTTTCGCGCGTCGTACATGGTGAGCACGATGCCGTGAATGGTGAGCTTGGGATTGAGATTGGCCTTCACCTGCTCGACCGTCTTCAGAAGCTGCGACAGACCTTCGAGCGCGAAGAACTCGCACTGCAAAGGCACGAGAATCGAATCGGAAGCGGCCATCGCGTTGATGGTGAGAAGATTGAGCGACGGCGGGCAATCCACGAGCACATAATCGAAACCTTCCGGCGAACTCGCGGCCGGCAGCGAAAGGATCGCGTTGCGCAGCCGATAGGAACGATCGCGCTCCTTGGCGACTTCGAGTTCGAGGCCGGAGAGATCCATCGTCGACGGCGCGATGTGAAGCCGCGGCACCGCCGTCTCGATCACGATGTCGGCGAGCTTCGCTTCGCCCATGAGCACGTCGTAGGTCGAGCGCGTGCGATTCTTGCGATCGATGCCGAGACCGGTCGAGGCGTTTCCCTGCGGATCGAGATCGACGATCAGGACGCGCTCGTTGATCGCGGCGAGCGCCGTTCCGAGATTGATGGCGGTGGTGGTCTTGCCGACGCCGCCTTTTTGATTGGCGAGGGCAAGCACGCGGGGGCGTTTGGGCTCGGTCATGGGCTGTTTTCCGGCCTCGCTTGCCAGCGGATTGCCGATTCGCGGCGAGGCGCGTTCGACAATGACAATCTTACCATGCGGATGGGTGCGGCTAGGCGCGATTGTCGTCTGGATGTTCCAAGATTTAGTGGATTCGGTCAATTCGTTATCAACATCTTGTCCCTTCGGGAAACACGGCCGGTATGCCCTTCGGCAAAAAAGGGCGCCGCGAGCTCGAGCAGTCGCGGCAATGGCGCCAGCGCCCGCGCGGTCACCACGTCGACTTCCGCGGCCAGTCGTTTCGCAGCCAACTCGACCCTTTCGGCATAAACTTTTGCCGGCGCGCCGGTGACGCGGATCGCTTCGCGCAGAAACGCCGCCTTGCGCTGATCGCTTTCGATCGAGATGCACCAAGCCTTTTTCGCGCTGCTCTTCAAGGCAAGCGCGATGACGAGCCCGGGAAATCCGCCGCCGGTGCCGAGATCGGCCCAAAGTTTTGCCGGCGGCATGAGCTCGATCAGCTGCAGGCTGTCGGCGATATGCCGCGTCCAAAGTTTCGGAAGATCGGCGGCCGCGACCAAATGCACCGCCCGCTGCCAACGCAAGAACAACTCGACGAAGACATCGATTCGCTCGAGCGTTTCACGTGAAACAGGAACAAGCTTCAGCGCCGCGGCGCGATCGGCGGCGAGGCGCGTTCGCCTTCATCCCGCGCGGCGCCGCGCATGCAACGCGACGAGCGCCAGCGCCGCCGGCGTCATGCCTTCGATTCGATTCGCCTGGCCGAGCGTCGCCGGGCGCACGGCGCCGAGCTTCTGGCGCAACTCCATGGAAAGGCCGGGAATCGATTCGTAATCGATGCGCGTCGGGAAGCCGCAGCGATTCCTCGCGGCGAAAGCGCTCGACGTCGTCGGCCTGGCGATCGAGATAGACGGCGTATTTCGCGTCGATCTCGAGCTGCTCGACGATTTTCGAATCGAAGCGCGAGAGCTCCGGCCAAATCGGCGCGAGCTCGTCGCGCGTCCATGCCCGGATAGGACAAGAGGTCGAACGCCGTTCGCCGTTGGCCGTCGCGCTTCAGCACGAGACCGAATTGATTGGCTTCGTCCGGCGTGATCGAATTCGAATGCGCCCAAGCGCGCGCGGCATCGAGCTTCTCGAGCTTCTCGCCGAAAATGTTGCGCGCGCGTCGCCGCCGACGCAGCCGATCGTCGATGCCTGCGCGGCGTCAGCCGCTGATCCGCATTGTCGGCGCGCAGCGTCAGCCGATACTCGGCGCGCGAGGTGAACATGCGATAGGGCTCAGCGACCCCGCGCGTCACGAGATCGTCGATCATCACCCCGAGATAGGCCTCGGCGCGATCGAATGTGATGGCATCGCCGCCCGCCGCGCAGCGCGCGGCATTGAGTCCGGCGACAAGTCCTTGCGCCGCCAGCCTCTTCATAGCCCGTGGTGCCGTTGATTTGTCCCGCGAGAAAAAGACCGGGAAGGCGCTTCGTCTCCAACGTCGGCTTGAGTTCGCGCGGATCGACATAATCGTATTCGATCGCATAGCCGGGCCGGATGATTTCGGCGCGCTCAAGGCCCGGAATGGTGGCGACCAGCGCGCGCTGAACTTCTTCCGGCAGCGACGTCGAAATGCCGTTGGGATAAATCGTCGGATCGTCGAGGCCTTCGGGCTCGAGAAAAATCTGATGCCCCTCGCGATCGCCGAAGCGAACGATCTTGTCTTCGATCGAAGGGCAATAGCGCGGGCCGCGGCTTTGAATCTGGCCCGAATACATCGGCGAGCGATGCACGTTCGCGCGAATGACCGCGTGGGTCGCGGCCGTCGTGCGCGTGATGCCGCAAGAAATCTGCGGGTTTTCGATCTTTTCGGTGAGCATCGAGAACGGCTCCGGCGGATCGTCCGCGGGCTGCATCGCGAGGCCCGACCAGTCGATGGTGCGGCCGTCGAGCCGCGGCGGCGTGCCGGTCTTCAGCCGCCCCAGCGCGAATTCGAGCCGCGCGAGCGTGCGGGAAAGCCCCAGCGCCGGCGCCTCGCCGACGCGGCCGGCGGGAATTTGCTTCTCGCCGATATGGATCAAGCCGGAGAGAAACGTGCCGGTCGTCAGTGCCACCGCTCCGGCATCGAATGCTCGCTGCCATCGGCGAGTTTCACGCCCGCGACGCGGCCCGCATGCGTCAGAAGATCGTCGACTTCGGCCTCGATGACTTCGAGGTTAGGCGTCTCCGCGATCGCCGCCTGCATCGCCGCCGCGTAAAGCTTGCGATCCGCCTGCGTGCGCGGCCCGCGCACGGCCGGGCCTTTCCGTCGATTGAGCACGCGAAACTGAATTCCGGCGCGATCCGCGACCCGGCCCATCAAGCCATCGAGCGCGTCGATTTCGCGCACGAGATGGCCTTTGCCGAGCCCGCCGATCGCGGGATTGCAAGACATCGCGCCGATGCTGGCGAAGCGATGCGTAATCAGCGCCGTGCGCGCGCCGAGGCGCGCGGCTGCGGCCGCCGCCTCGCATCCCGCATGGCCTCCGCCGACGACGATCACATCGAATGTCCGCATGCTTCGCTCCGCTTCGAATGCTGGCGGTCTACTGAACCCGCGTGAAGCGGTCAAAGCCGATGTTTCACGTGAATCATCGCCGGCGAATCGATCGCCGTTTCACGTGAAACGGCGCGTTAACCTTTCATTTACCAATACAGAAGTTTTTGAAAATTTCGCCGAGAACTTCTTCGACATCGACCCTGCCCGTTACGCGTCCGAGCGCCCGCGCGGCGAGCCGCAGCTCTTCGGCGATCAACTCTTCTTGCGGCGGCGGCGCTGGCAATACCGCTTCGAGATGTTCGAGCGCTTCCGCAAGCGCATGGCGTTGACGTGCGTGCGTCACCAGCGCCGGCTCGCCGCCGAGCCGCTCGGCTTCGCTGGAAAGTTTCGCGATCAAGTCGCTCGATTCCAAGCCCGGTCTTCGCGGAAACGACGATGAATCCTTGATTGCTGCAAGCTTCGTTGCGAGTCCGAATCGATCAGATCGGCCTTCGTGCGAAGCGGCCAGGTGTGGCGCGAAATATTTTCGGCAGGCGTGCGCGGCGCGGGAATCGTCGACGAGCCACAACACGAGATCGGCCGCCGTCCGCGCGGGCGCGGGCGCGGCGCACGCCTTCCGCTTCGACGGGATCGCCGGTCTCGCGCACGCCCGCCGTATCGACCAACACCACCGGCACGCCTGCAAGATCGAGCGCGACTTCGATCGCGTCGCGGGTGGTGCCGGGGATCGGCGAGACGATCGCGACGTCGCGCTCGGCGAGCCGGTTGAGAAGCGTCGATTTACCGACATTGGGCGCGCCCGCGATCGCCACCGTGAAACCTTCGCGCAATCGTTCTCCGCGCGGCGGCATCGGCAAGAACGGGTTTGATTTCGGCGGCGAGCTCGCCCGCGATCTTCATCGCCGCATCGCGGCAGATCGCCCGGCACGTCGTCCTCGTCGGAAAAATCGATCGCCGCCTCGACCAGCGCCAGCGCATCGATCAAGCCTCGCCCGCCAACCCTCGACCTTCGCCGACAGCGCCCCGCGAAATTGCGCCAGCGCCTGGCGGCGCTGCGCTTCCGTTTCGGCCGCGATGAGATCGCCAAGACCTTCGACCGCGGCGAGATCGAGTTTTCCGTTCAGCGAGCGCGCGGCGGGTGAACTCGCCGGCTTCCGCCGGGCGAAATCCGTCGATCTTCCCGAGCACGCGAAAGATCGCCGCCAGGATCGCCCGCCCGCCATGCAAGATGCAGCTCGGCGATGTCCTCGCCGGTCTCGCTCGCCGGCGCTGGAAACCACAGCGCCAATCCGTCGTCGATTGTTTCACGTGAATCAGGATCGCGAAACGTCACGTAGGCGGCGCGGCGCGGCTCCGGAATTTTCCCGACTGAATGTTTCGAGTCCGAATCGAGCGCGCGGCCCGGAGATTCGCACCACCGCGATCGCCGCAGGCACCCGTCCCGACGACAGCGCAAAAATCGTCTCCGGCGCTCGCGGCTGCGATTGCGATTGCGGTGACGCTGAGCTCATCTGTGACATCGTGAGACGATACCCGATCTTCTGTCGCGCCGGGGCAGGCGTCATTTCCGATCCTTTTACCCCGTCCGCGTTCCTTCTACATTGGCTCGCGGCCTGCTCTCGATCGAAGAGGCCGCAGACTAGGGGGCGAGAACACGCCCGCGCTTCTTTGGGTCAACTCGTCAGGCTAGGATTTTACTCCTAATGGAAACGACCGCCGGCCATACGCGCGAAAATCGTCTCGCCGGCGAGACCAGCCCCTATCTCTCCAGCACCAGCACAATCCGGTGGACTGGTGGCCGTGGGGGCCGCAGGCGCTCGCGGAAGCCAAGCCGCGCAAACAAACCGATCCTGCTCTTCGATCGGCTACGCCGCCTGCCATTGGTGCCATGTCATGGCGCATGAAAGCTTCGAGGATCCGGCCGACGGCCGCGGTGATGAACGAGCTGTTCGTAAGCATCAAGGTCGACCGCGAGGAGCGGCCCGACATCGACGAAATTTATATGAGCGCCGCTGCAACATCTCGGCGAGCAGGGCGGCTGGCCGCTCACCATGTTTCTCACGCCGGCGGGCGAGCCGTTCTGGGGCGGCACCTATTTCCCGAACACCGCCCGCTACGGCCGGCCCGCTTTCGTCGACGTGCTGCGCGAGGTCGCCCGCGTCTTTCATCAAGAGCCGGAAAAGATCGAGACGCAACAGCAAGGGTCTCAAAGCGCAGCTCACCGCCGGCGCCAAGGCCGAAGGCAAGGTCAAGCTCGGCACGGCCGAACTTGACGACATCGCCCAGCGCATCGGCTCCCTTTTCGACCCGGTGAATGGCGGCGTCCGTGGCGCCCCGAAATTTCCCCAATGCGGCATGCTCGAATTCCTCTGGCGGGCCGGCGAGCGCACGGGGGAGGAGCGATATTTCTCCGCCGTCAGCATCACCCTCGATCGCATGAGCGAGGGCGGCATCTACGATCACCTGGGCGGCGGCTTCTCGCGCTATTCGGTCGACGAGCAATGGCTGGTGCCCGCACTTCGAGAAGATGCTCTACGACAACGCGCAGCTCCTGGAATTGCTCGCGCTCGCGCACGCGCGGAGCGGCCATCTTCTCTTTCGCGAGCGCGCGCAAGAAACCGTCGAATGGCTCGCGCGCGAGATGATCACCCCGGAAGGCGGATTTGCTTCCAGCCTCGACGCCGACTCCGAAGGCGAGGAAGGAAAGTTCTACGTCTGGTCGCTCGACGAAATTAAGACGGTGCTCGGCGAGCACGATGCGGGATTCTTCACGCGGCCCTACGGGCTTTCGGCCGAAGGCAATTTCGAAGGCCGCAATATTCTGAATCGCTTGAATCACTTGCCGCGCAACAAGGACAATGAGGTCCGCCTCAAAATCATGCGCGCGAAGCTCTTGGCCGCGCGCGCGCTCCGGGTCCGCCCCGGCCTCGATGACAAGGTGCTCGCCGATTGGAACGGGCTGATGATCGCGGCGCTCGCCAATGCCGGCGCGCTGCTCGGCGAAAATGCTTGGATCGATCTCGGTGCCCGCGCCTTCCATTTCATCGCCAAATCGATGGCGCGCGACGAGCGGCTCGGACATTCGTGGCGGGCAGGGCGCCTGTTGTTTCCCGGCCTTTCGTCCGATTACGCGGCGATGATCCGCGCTGCCATCGCGCTGCATCAAGCGACGGGCGCACAAAGCTATCTCCGACAGGCGCTGACGTGGACGCAGGCTCTGGAGCAACATCATGCCAATGCGGAAACGGGCGGCTATTTCCTCACCGCCGACGACGCCGAGGGCCTGATCGTGCGGCCGGCGCAAACCCGCGACGACGCGCTGCCCAATCCCAACGCGCTGATGGCCCAGAACCTGATCCGGCTTTCGGTGCTGACGGGCGAGGACCGCTACCGCATTCGCGCCGACCGATTGCTCGAGGGATTGCTGCCGCTCGCGAGCCGAGAATCTCTTCAGCCACATGGCGCTTTTGTCGGCGCTTGATCTGCGGCTGCGGCATCGAGAAATCGTCGCGGTGGGAAAACGAGCGGACGAATTCGCCGAAGCCGCCCAGCGGCTCTCGTTTCTCAACCGCACGATTTTGCGCGTGAGCGACGCCGAAAAATTGCCCGCCGAGCATCCGGCCCGCGCCATGGCCGCTTCTGCCCCGGAAACGGGCGCCGCCTTTGTCTGCCAGGGTGAGCGCTGCTCGCTGCCGATCACGGAGCCCGGCAAGCTCGCCGAGTCCGTGTCCGCAACGCGCGTTTAGAGCTCAACTAAAATATTTAAGTGTTCATCGATTCGAAGAACTCGGCGTTGTTCTTCGTCTGCCGCAACTTATCGAGCAGGAACTCGATCGCATCGACCGTGCCCATGGGGTTGAGGATGCGGCGGAGCACATACATTTTCTTGAGGACCTCAGGCGCCACCAGGAGCTCTTCCTTGCGGGTGCCGGAGCGGGTGATGTCCATCGCCGGGAAGGTGCGCTTGTCGGAAACCTTGCGATCGAGGATCAGCTCCGAATTGCCGGTGCCCTTGAATTCCTCGAAAATCACCTCGTCCATGCGCGAGCCGGTATCGACCAAGGCGGTGGCGATGATGGTGAGCGAGCCGCCTTCCTCGATGTTGCGTGCGGCACCGAAGAAGCGCTTCGGCCGCTGCAAGGCGTTGGCGTCGACGCCGCCGGTCAGAACCTTGCCCGAGGACGGCACAACCGTGTTGTAGGCGCGGCCCAGACGCGTGATCGAATCGAGCAAGATCACCACGTCGCGGCCGTGTTCCACGAGGCGCTTCGCCTTCTCGATCACCATTTCGGCGACCTGGACGTGACGCGTAGCCGGCTCGTCGAAGGTCGAGGAAACGACCTCGCCCTTCACCGAGCGCTGCATGTCGGTGACCTCTTCCGGCCGCTCATCGATCAAGAGCACGATCAGATAGCACTCCGGATGATTGGCGGTGATCGAATGCGCGATGTTCTGCAGCAGCATCGTCTTGCCGGTGCGCGGCGGCGAGACGATCAGCGCGCGTTGGCCCTTGCCGAGCGGCGCCACGATGTCGATGACCCGGGTCGACAGATCCTTCCGGGTCGGATCTTCGATCTCCATCTTGAACCGCTCGTTGGGATAAAGCGGGGTCAGATTGTCGAAATGGACCTTGTGGCGCGTCTTTTCCGGGTCCTCGAAATTGATCGTGTTGACCTTGAGCAGCGCGAAGTAGCGCTCGCCGTCCTTGGGGCTGCGGATATGGCCTTCGATGGTGTCGCCGGAGCGCAGCGAGAAGCGCCGAATTTGCGAGGGCGAAATGTAAATATCGTCCGGCCCGGCGAGGTAATTGGCGTCGGGCGAGCGCAGGAAGCCGAAGCCGTCCTGCAGCACCTCGACCACGCCGCCGCCGACGATATCCACTTCCTTGGCAGCGAGCTGCTTCAGGATCGCGAACATCAATTCTTGCTTGCGCATGGTCGAGGCGTTCTCGACCTGATGCTCCTCGGCGAAGGCGAGAAGCTCGGTGGGGGTCTTGATCTTCAAGTCTTGTAATTTGATTTCCCGCATGGGGATTGAACCTCGCGGACGAAAGAATAAGTCGCCCGCTCTGAAAGGGAAGGGAACCGCAGGTCTGAAAGAGCGCTAGGCCCTGATACCGCGCATAACGACCAGGGCGGCCGTCTAGTTGCGCGTGCCTGCGTTGGGAGAAAGTAGAACGACATATAAGGAAATACGGTCTTTCGCGCAAGCCTCGAAAAACTGCGCTCAGAAAGGTTTAACGATAACCAGAATGACGATTCCGATCATCAGGAGGGTAGGGACCTCGTTCATGATGCGATAAAAGCGCGCCGGCCGCCGGTTGCGATCGGCGGCAAAGTCCTTGGTCCATTTGGCGTTGAGACCATGCAGGGCCGAGAGCGCCAAAACCAGCACGAACTTTGCCTGCATCCAGCCCACGCGATAAGACGCTCCTTCGAACATCAGCGCGATACCGAAGAGCCAACTCGCGATCATCGCGGGATTGGCGATGAAGCGGAGCAGCCGCCGCTCCATGAGCTTGAAGGTCTCGGATTGTTTCGAGCCGGGCTCGGCGTCGCAGTGATAAACCATCAGTCGCGGGAGATAGAGCAGAGCCGCCATCCACGCGATGACGGCGATGACGTGCAGTGCCTTGAGCCAGAGATACAACATTATCCGTTCCGAACCCTTGCGATCATGCGCTCCACGTGAGCGATCGGCGTCTGCGGCTTGATGCCGTGCCCGAGATTGAAGATATGCCGGGCTCCTCGAAACGCCTCTTTGATGATGTCGACGGCATGATCCAGCGCGACCCCACCCTCGATTAGCACTTCTGGGTCGAGATTACCCTGAATCGCGCAAAGCGGCTGCAAATGCTTGCGGGCCAAGGCTCGGTCCGCGTCCGAATCAAGGCTCACCGCATCCGCCCCTGATGCCCGCACGAGATGCTCGGCCTGGCTGATCGAAACGCCTTTCGGAAACACAATGATCAGCGCGTCAGGCTTCGCGCCGCGGACACGGCGAATGATCTCGACCGTCGGCTGAAGACACCAACGCTCGAAATTCTCCGGATCGAGCACACCGGCCCAAGTATCGAAAATTTGAACCACCTCGGCCCCGGCATGAAGCTGGCCAATCAAATGATCCGCCGTGGCCGTAGCAAGCCGATCGATGATTTCGGTAAATAATTCCGGTTCATCCGCCGCCAGTTGCCGCGCCGCCGCATGATCTTTTGTCCCTCTGCCCGCCACCCAATACGTCGCGACTGTCCATGGCGCGCCGCAAAAGCCGATCAACCCCGCTTTCGGTGCCAGTTCTGCACGGACACGGGATATGGCTTCATAGACACGATCAACAATGTTTCGATCAAGACTGGCTTTGATTTTCGCCAACGCCGTCCGATCGTGCAATGGCTCCAATCGCGGCCCTTCCCCGTCCTCGAACCAAAGCTTGGCCCCAAGCGCATGTGGAACGATCAAGATATCGGAAAAGATGATCGCAGCATCCAGATCGAAGCGGTGAAGCGGCTGCAGCGTAACTTCCGCCGCCGCCACAGGATCGAGACACAACTCAACAAACCCACCGGCTTTCGCCCGACGTTCCCGATATTCCGGGAGATAGCGTCCAGCCTGACGCATCAACCAAATTGGCGGAGGATTGACGACCTCTCCCTGTAGAACCGAAATAAGAGGACACCATCTTCTTTTCTCGGTTAAGTCCTTCAACTTGAGTCCTTTTCTAATTCTTAGTTTATGTCTCTTAGAACGGGGATAGCGGTATCAATCTTCACTTATATACTGTCCACAGCTTACCCACAGGCAATAGGTATTTCCTCTCGCAATAATCGAGTGATTCGATCGTGCTAATTCGAGTGCTCGATTCTCACCGCTCCCGCATACAAAGTTTTTCAAACCATAGCTGCTGTGCATGAAAACGTCGTTGTCCCCAGGCGTAGCGTGGCGGGCCATGTTACAGTCGGTCCTCGCGCGGTTATCCACAGAGCGGTGGAAAACAAGGTGAGTCCGAAATCCCATAAAAGCGAGAGCTTTTTCCATCTGCATCTCATATCTGACGCGACGGGTGAGACGTTGCTCGCCGTGGGCCGCGCCGCCGCCGCGCAATATGCGACCGTGTCCCCGATCGAGCATGTATTTCCGCTCATCCGCAACCAAAAACAGCTCAGCCACGCATTGTCGGAAGTCGAAACTAATCCGGGCGTTGTTCTCTACACCCTCGTCGACAAGGATCTCGCGACGCGTCTGGAAACGCGCTGCCGCGAGCTGGGCTTGCCATGCCTATCCATTCTGGGGCCGGTGCTCAGTCTTTTCCAAAGTTATCTCGGAGCCGAAACAACGCCGCGGGTAGGCGGCCAGCACACGCTGAATGCCGACTATTTCCGCCGCATCGACGCGCTCAATTTCACCATGGTGCACGATGACGGTCAGCACGCCGAAGACCTCGAGCAAGCCGATGTGATCTTGGTGGGGGTGTCGCGAACCTCCAAAACGCCGACCAGCATCTATCTCGCCAATCGCGGCATCAAAACCGCGAACATACCCTTGGTGCCCGGCATCGACCCGCCGCCGCAACTGGAAACGATGGTGAAGCCTCTGGTCGTCGGTCTTTATGCGAACCCCGAGCGCATCGTGCAGATCCGGCAAAACCGCCTGCTGACGCTGAACGCACAACAGACCGATTCCGCCTACATCGATCGCCAAGCCGTTTCCGAGGAAATCGCAAAGTCCAAACGTCTATGCGCCCAGCATGGCTGGCCGAGCATCGATGTAAGCCGCCGCTCGATTGAAGAAACCGCCGCCGCCGTTATTGCCCTCTTGCAGGAACGCCGGCGCGAGGGGACCGGCCACCCATGAGCCTATGGCTGGCGAAGCCGCTGGTGCTGGCGTCGAAAAGTTCCGTGCGCCGGGCGCTTCTGGAGGCGGCCGGAATACCCCTGGAGATCGAGCCCGCGGCGATCGACGAACGCGCGGTCGAATCGTCGAAAGCCGCGTCCGCGAGTGCCGCGCGCGTCGCCTTGTTGCTCGCGCGCGAGAAGGCGCTGAACGTCGCGGGAAGAAAAAGCAAATCCACGGTGCTCGGCGCCGATCAGACGCTGGCCCTAGGCGAGCGGCGGTTTTCGAAGCCTGCAAGCGCAAAGGCCGCGCGCGAGCAGCTGAAGGCGCTTGCCGGCAAAACGCACGAACTGCATTCGGCGGTCGCTGTGGCGCAAGGCGGCGATATTTTATTCGAGACGGTCGCGACCGCCCGGCTGACGATGCGCCCGCTTTCGGACAGTTTCCTCGACGCTTATCTCGCCGCCGCGGGCGGCAGCGTCTCGTCGAGCGTTGGCGCCTATAAACTCGAGCAGGTGGGCGTCCATCTGTTCGAGCGCATCGAAGGCGACCATTTCACGATTTTGGGATTGCCGCTTTTGCCGCTCCTCGCTTATTTCCGCTCAGCCGGGCTCGTTGCTTCGTGAGCATGATCCGCGCCTGCATCATCGGTCATCCGGTTGCGCATTCGCGATCGCCGTTGATTCACAATCACTGGCTTTCGATGCACGGCATTGCGGGAGAATATGTCCGCGAGGATGTTTTGCCCGCCGAGATCGAGACTTTTCTGAAAAACTTCCCGCGAAGCGTTTACATCGGCGGCAACGTCACGGTCCCCCACAAGGAGATCGCTTTTGCTGTTGTGGCCGCGCGCGATCCGATTGCCGAGGCGCTCGGCGCGGTCAATACGCTCTGGCACGAAAATGGAAAGCTCTTTGGCGCCAATACCGACGTTTACGGTTTTCTCGCGCATCTTGACAAATCCGCGCCGCGCTGGGCGGAGCGCACCAAAACCGCGCTCGTGCTCGGCGCCGGCGGCAGCGCGCGCGCGGCGATTTACGGATTGCTTGCCCGCGGAGTGGAGAAGATTCTTGTCGCCAACCGCACGCGCGCCCGTGCCGAGCGATTGGCCGCTCACTTTCAAAATCGCATCGTCCCAATCGCCATGGGCGATATTTCGTCGCGTCTCGCGGAAGCCGACCTTCTCGTCAACACGACGACGCTCGGTATGCGGGGTGAGCCGCCGCTCGAAATCGATCTCGTGGCACTGAAGCGGGGAGCCGCCGTCTACGATCTCGTCTACGCGCCGCTCGAGACGCCTTTACTCGCGCGCGCGAGGGCGGGCGGGTATTTGGCCGTCGATGGGCTCGGCATGCTCATGCACCAGGCCGTGCCCGCATTCGAGCGCTGGTTCGGGGTTCGCCCCAAGGTGACGTCCGAGCTTCGCGCGCTGGTCGTGGCCGATCTTAAGCGCGAGGGGCTAGCTCGATGATCGTGCTTGGCCTCACCGGCTCGGTCGGCATGGGCAAATCGGCGACCGCGAAGATGTTCGCCGATGAAGGCGTGCCGGTGTTCGACGCCGATGCCGCCGTGCACCGTTTGTATGAAGGCAAAGCAGTGCCGCTGATCGGGGCGGCGTTTCCGGGAACCGTGTCCGCTGGCCGCGTTGATCGCGAACGGCTCTCTCAGGCGGTCGTCGGGAATAGCGAGGCGTTTGCGAGACTGGAAGCGATCATTCATCCGCTCGTTCAGAAGGCGCGCGAGGACTTCCTCGTCGCCGCCAAGGCGAAAGGGGCCAAAGTCGCCGTCCTCGACATTCCGCTCCTGTTTGAAACCGGTGGCGAGCGCAAGGTTGACAAGATTGTCGTAGTATCGGCGCCCCAGCCTGTGCAAAAGGAGCGTGTACTCGCGCGCGCAGGCATGACGGACGCGAAATTTAGCACCATTGTCGCGAAACAGATGCCTGATTCGGAGAAGCGACGACGGGCCGATTTTGTCATCGACACGTCCCGTGGCTTCGAAGCGGCGCGCAAGGACGTGCGAGCGATCTTGCGCACGCTCTCGGAAACCAAAGGCAAGCGGTGAAATCATGCGTGAAATCGTGCTCGATACGGAAACCACCGGCCTCGACCCTTTTCTCGGCCATCGCGTCGTGGAGATCGGCTGCATCGAGCTCGTCAATTGCATTCCGACGAGCGCGATCTTTCACGTCCATCTCAATCCCGAGCGCGATATGCCGGCCGAAGCGGAGGCGATTCACGGGCTCTCGGCCGCCTTTCTCGCCGACAAGCCCAAATTCGCGGATGTCGCCGAGAGTTTTCTGGAGTTTCTCGGTGACGCCAAGCTCGTCATTCACAATGCCGGTTTCGATCTCGCTTTTCTCAATGCCGAGCTCGATCGAGTGAAACGACAGTCGATCGGCCGCGACCGCATTGTCGATACGCTTGCGCTTGCCCGCCGCCGCCATCCGGGCGGTCCCAACCGGCTCGACGATCTGTGCGCGCGCTACGGCATCGATAATAGTCGCCGCGCGAAACATGGCGCCTTGCTTGACGCCGAACTACTGGCTGAAGTCTATGCGGAGCTGGTCGGCGGACGCCAGGCGCATTTCAGCCTTGACCGTGCGCGGACGGTCGTCCGCACGGTCACGGTCGCTTCGGCCAAGGAAAGACCGATTCCCTTGTCGCCCCGGCTCACGGCCGATGAAGCGAATGCCCATCAAACACTGCTCGCGGCCCTGGGAGCGGACGCGATCTGGCGCGAATATCTCGCCGAGAAATGACGCCGTAAGCGCCCGCGCTCGATTATTGTGACGGTTGGGCTTGCTGGAAGCGTTCCCGATACAGCGCACCAAAATCGACGGGATCGATCATCAGCGGCGGGAAGCCGCCGTCACGGATCGTGTTGGCGATGATGTGGCGGGCGAAGGGGAACAATATGCGCGGGCATTCGATCAGCACGATTTGTTGCGCGATGTCCTCCGGCACCTCGCCGAGGCGGAAAACGCCGGCATAGACGAGTTCGATATTGAACAGCACCATCTGTTCATGCTGCGCCTTGCCTTCGACGACGATCTCGACCTCGTAGTCGGTGGCGGAAAGCGGCTTCGCGTTGACGTTGAATTGAATATTGACCGCGGGCTGTTGCGCCAGCGTCATCATCGAGCGCGGTGCGTTCGGATTTTCGAACGACAGGTCCTTGATATACTGGCCGAGAACGCCGATCGAAGGCGGTGCCTTTTGCTCTCCCGGCCCGCCATTCGTGTTCGCCATGATCGTCTCCAAAAATCCCTGAGAAATTGCCGCAATGCGAGGATCGGCGTCGCTACCACGCTTCACCAGGAGGCACAAGAATGGCGGCCCTGGGCCTTTTCTCGCTCTCTGTTGGCGCGAGCAATCGGATCGTCTAACGTTCGCTCGAATAGCGCCGTATGCACTTGGACTTGGGTCGCCGAGCGACCATATTCTTCGAGACGGCAGGCCACCGGCCTTGCGGCAGATGTTCGGCCTTGCCCATCGACATGAGCGAAGAGGGAAAGTGCTCGATTTTTACACCATCATCTTTCTCGCGCTTGCCGTGTTCGTTTTTGCGCGGCTCCGCAGCGTGCTGGGTCAAAGAACCGGTCGCGAGCGGCCGCCCTACGATCCCTATTCCGCCGCTGACGCGGCGAAACCCGTGACGGGGCCGGACAAGGTCGTCGCGCTGCCGGATAAGAGCGGCGAACAATCGCTCATCCGCAAAGCCCAGCCCGAAGAACCCGCCGCCGATCGTTGGGCTGGAATTGCCGAAGCAGGAACGGCGGTCGCCGCCGGGCTCGATGCGATTGCAAAAGCGGAGCCTGATTTCGACGCTCGCCATTTTCTGTCGGGCGCCAAGGGCGCCTATGAGATGATCGTCATGGCCTTCGCGGAGGGCGATCGCAAGACGCTCAAGAACCTGCTTGCGAAGGATGTCTTCGACGGTTTTGCTCAATCGATTTCCGAGCGCGAAACCCGCGAAGAGACGGTGGACTCCCGTTTTGTCGCCCTCGACAAGGCCGACATCACCCACGCCGAGCTGAAAGCGAGCGCCGTGCAGGTCACGGTACGTTTTGTTTCGCAGCTTATTACCGCCACGCGCAATAAAGCGGGCGAGGTCGTTAGCGGCAATCCCGAGCATGTCACCAACGTAATCGACGTCTGGACCTTCGCGCGGGAAATCGGTGCGCGCGATCCCAACTGGAAATTGGTTTCCACCAAATCCGCCTGAGCAGAAAAAAATTGATGGCGAAGTCCGGCGCGATCGCGATCTTTGGGGTCGCTATTTCACTGGTTCTGTCGGCTTTCGGCCAATCGATGGCCGCGCCCTTGCGCATACCCGACACCATGCTTGAGCCCTTGGCGTTCGCCGCGCTCGACGGCTGGGGCGAAGACGATCATGTCGCGGCGCTACAAACTTTCCGCAACAGTTGTCAGCCGATCCTGAAGAAAAAAGCGCGCGCAATGCTCGGCCGGCATTTCGAAGAAGCGTTGCGGCAAGTCTGCGGGCGCTTGAGCAAGCTTGGCTCGCCCGGCGACGAGGCTGCGGCGCGGCGCTTCTTCGAGGAAAATTTCCGTCCCGTACGAATCGCGCGGCTCGGCGAGGAAAACGGGTTTTTGACCGGCTACTACGAACCCGAAGTCGAAGGCCGCAGGACGGCATCGGACGATTTCAACATTCCGATCTATCGCCAGCCCGGAGGCTTTTTTGCAAGATTGCGCGCCGCCATCGGCAAACTGGTGCGTCATCGCGTTGGGCGGCGCACGACCGGCACCCTCGATCGCGCCGCGATCGAAGACGGCGCGCTCAAGGGCCGCGCGCTCGAGCTGTGCTGGCTCAAAGATCCGGTCGACGCCTTCTTCATTCACATCCAGGGGTCCGCTCGCGTGCGCCTCGACGACGGCAAGCTCTTGCGGATCAACTACGATGCCAGCAACGGACTTCCCTATACGCCGGTCGGACGAATTCTCATCGAGCGCGGGATCATTCCGCGCGAGCAGATGTCGATGGACGCGATCCGCACCTATTTTGCCGAGGAGCCGGACGAAGCGCGCGAGATCATGCGCATGAACAAATCGTTCGCGTTTTTCCGCGAGGTGAGCGAGCTTGCGCCCGATAGCGAACCCGCCGGTGCGCAGGGCGTCAACCTCGTGCGCGAGCGCAGCATTGCCGTCGACAAGGCGATCCACGTTTATGGCACGCCGTTCTGGATCGATGCCGACTTGCCGATCGCCAGCGAAAAGCCCGTGACCCGCTTTCGCCGCGTGATGATCGCGCAGGATACCGGCGGCTCCATTGTCGGGCCGGCGCGCGCCGATATTTATTTCGGCGCCGGGATCGATGCCGGCACGGTTTCGGGCCGCCTCCGCCATTCGGGAAAGTTCTATGTGCTGGTGCCGAAGGAAGCGGACCCATCGAGGCTCATCGATCCCGTGCCGCTCCCGCTGCCGCGACCGAAGCCATGAATCGCGATCGCGACAAACGCGGTCCCGCGCATCCCGACGATGCGCTCTGGGAAGCGGTGAAGAAGACGATCGAGCCGCTGCGCAAGCCGCCCGCCAAGTCGCCCGCCGCGAAGGGTGGCAGCGAGGCGGCAATACCCGTTCGCCCGCACAAGTCGAAACCGCCGCCGCGCGCCGCCCCGGCGCCAGAGCGCGCACCAACGCCCGCATTGCCGCCGCTTTCCTCCCTCGATCGTCGCGCGCGCCAGAAAATCGCCCGCGGCCGTGTCGAAATCGGCGCACGGATCGATCTGCACGGCATGAAACAAAGCGAAGCGAAGGAGCGGTTGTCGGCGTTTCTTCACCGCGCGCAGGCGCGCGGACAATCGCTTGTCCTTGTGATCACCGGCAAGGGCACGGCCGCGCCGCATGGCGTCGAACGCGGCGTGTTGCGCCGCGCGGCGCCGCTTTGGCTGGCGCTGCCGGAATTCCGCTCGCTGGTGATCGGCTTCGAGGAGGCCGCGCCCGCGCATGGCGGCGCCGGAGCACTTTACGTGCGCATCCGGCGAAACCGCGCCTAGATTCAATCCAAAGCGACAGCATTCTAAAGGATATAGCGCGAAAGATCCGTGTTCTTCGCGAGATCCGCGACGCGCGAGCGCACATATTCGCCGTCGACCCTGACATGCTCGCCCGATCGGTCCGGCGCCGAGAAGCTGATCTCGTCGAGCACGCGCTCGATCACGGTTTGCAGCCGCCGCGCGCCGATGTTCTCGAGCTTGGAGTTCACCTCGACCGCGACGTCGGCGATCGCGTCGACGCCGTCGGCGGTGAATTCGAGGTCGACGTTCTCCGTCTTCAACAACGCCACCGCCTGTTTGACGAGGCTCGCCTCGGTGTCGTTGAGAATCCGCCGAAAGTCGTCGCGCGTCAGCGCCGCGAGCTCGACCCGGATCGGCAGCCTTCCCTGCAACTCCGGCAAGAGGTCGGAAGGCTTCGAGACATGGAACGCGCCGGAGGCGATGAACAGCACATGATCGCTCTTCACCGGCCCGTGCTTGGTCGCGACCGTGGTGCCCTCGATCAGCGGCAACAGATCGCGTTGCACGCCCTCGCGGCTGACATCGGCGCCGCGGGCGCCCTCGCGGCCGCAAATCTTGTCGATCTCGTCGAGAAAAACGATGCCGTTGTTCTCCACCGCGCGAATCGCCTCTTGCACCAGCGCCTCCTGATCCAGGAGCTTGTCGGATTCCTCGGCGAGCAAAAGCGGATGCGCTTCGCTGACATTGACCTTGCGCGCGCGGGGACGGCCGAGCGCTTTGCCGAAAATATCGCCGATCGAAATCGCGCCCATCTGCGCCCCGGGCACGCCGGGGATTTCGAACATCGGCATTTGCGGCGCACCGCCTGAAAGCTCGATCTCGATTTCCTTGTCGTTGAGTTCGCCGTCACGCAGCCGGCGGCGAAAGCTTTCGCGCGTGGGCGCGGCGGCGTTCTTGCCGACGAGGGCGTCGAGTACGCGCTCTTCGGCGGCGAGATGCGCCTTCGCCTGCACGTCGCGCCGCTTGGTCTCGCGCACGATCGCGATGCCGATTTCGACGAGATCGCGGATGATCGAATCCACGTCGCGGCCGACATAACCGACCTCGGTGAATTTCGTCGCCTCAACCTTCAAGAATGGCGCGCCCGCGAGCTTGGCGAGCCGGCGCGAAATCTCGGTCTTGCCGACGCCCGTCGGGCCGATCATCAGGATGTTCTTGGGCAGCACTTCCTCGCGCAGCTTGTCGTCGAGCTGCAGCCGGCGCCAACGGTTGCGCAGCGCGATCGACACCGCGCGCTTGGCGTCCTTTTGTCCGACGATGTAGCGGTCGAGTTCCGATACGATCTCGCGGGGAGAAAAATTGTTCATGCCTCAGCTTTCGATCGTCTCCACGACGATATTGCGGTTGGTAAAAACGCAGATCTCGGCGGCGATCTCCAGCGAACGCCGCACGATCGCTTCCGCGTCGAGCTTGCCGTCGACCAGCGCACGCGCGGCGGCGAGCGCGTAGGGCCCGCCCGAGCCGATGCCGGCGAGCCCGCTCTCCGGCTCCAGCACGTCGCCGGTTCCGGCGAGCAACAGCGTCACGTCCTTGTCGGCGACCACCATCATGGCGTCGAGGCGCCGCAAGTAGCGGTCCGTCCGCCAATCCTTGGCGAGCTCGACGCAGGCGCGCGAGAGCTGGCCGCGATGCTGTTCGAGCTTGGTTTCCAGCCGGTCGAACAGGGTGAGGGCGTCGGCGGTGGCGCCGGCAAAGCCGCCGATGACCTCGCCGCTGCCGAGTCTGCGCACCTTGCGGGCGTTCGCCTTGACGATCGTATTGCCCATCGAAACCTGGCCGTCGCCGCCGATCGCGACCTTGCTTCCTTTGCGCACCGAAAGGATCGTCGTGCCGTGAAAAACTAGCGCTTCTTCGCCCATGGGAAACTCCCGCCGCCCTTATTTAGGGCCTGCTTCGTGGAGCGCAAACCATACCCGCTTTTCAGCGGCAAGCGGCGGTGGCGCGGGCTTTTCGTTGCTGCTAGAACCCGCGCGTTCGAGGACGCTTCGATGCGCGAAGGCAAAATCACCCGCTCGACGAAGGAAACCGAGGTCGCGGTCGCGGTGAAGCTCGACGGCTCCGGCCGCGCCGAAATCGCGACCGGAATCGGCTTTCTCGACCACATGCTCGACCTTCTCGCCCGTCACGCCCGTATCGACCTGGCGGTGAAGGCGAAGGGCGACCTTCACATCGACCAGCACCACACCACCGAGGACGTGGGCATCGTGCTCGGCCAGGCGGTCAAGCAGGCGCTCGGCGACATGCGCGGCATCACCCGCTACGCCGACGTGCACGTGCCGATGGACGAGACGCTGACGCGCGTCGCGATCGACATTTCCGGCCGCCCCGTGCTCGTGTTCCGGGTGGAATTCCCGCGCGACAAGATCGGCGACTTCGACGTTGATCTCGTGCGCGAATTCTTCCAGGCGTTCGCGACCAATGCCGGCGTGACGCTGCACGTCGAGATGCTCTACGGCGACAATTCGCACCACGTCGCCGAAAGCTGCTTCAAGGGTCTTGCGCGCGCGCTGCGCGCGGCGGTGGCGCTCGATCCCGGGGCGAAGAATGAGATCCCGTCGACCAAGGGCAGCCTCGGCTGAACGGAGGCGAGACGTGAAAACCTTTCTAGTGTTCGAGCCTCAAGCGGGGAATCGCACGCCGGAGGAGGCGCAGCGCGTCGTATTCCTGCGGGAAAAATTTTCCTGGCCGGCGCTCGTGTTCGGCCCGCTGTGGCTCTTGTGGAATCGCTTGTGGCTCGGCTTGGCTTTTTGGCTAGCGGCGGAGGCGCTGATCGGCGCGGCCGTGGCCGCACTGCGGCTTGAATCTTTCATTGCCGCCCTTGCTCTTTCCGTGCCGTCGCTGATTCTCGCGTTCGAGGCGACCCTGTTGCGGCAGCAAAAGCTCGCGGCGGACGGCTTTCGCGACGCCGGGGTCGTGCTTGCCGAAGATATCGAAAGCGCCGAGCGCCGTTTCTTCGACCGCTGGCTTGCGCGCGAAAAAGCAAAGCCTCAATCGCCGTCCTCGTTGCCGCCGCTTCCGCAGCCGTCGCCGAGCCCGGTGATCGGTTTCTTCCCCGATTCGGGAGCGATCCGATGACCGTCGCGGTCATCGACTACGGCTCGGGCAATTTGCATTCGGCCGCGAAGGCGCTCGAGCGTGCCGCGCGCGAAGGCGGCACCGGCGACAAGATCGAGGTGACGAGCGATCCCGACGCCGTGCGGCGCGCCGACCGCGTCGTACTCCCCGGCGTCGGCGCCTTCGCCGATTGCAAGCGCGGACTTGACGCGGTTCCCGGTATGGTCGCGGCGCTGACCGAAGCGGTACGCGAGCGTGGCAAGCCGTTCTTCGGCATTTGCGTCGGCATGCAGCTCATGGCGGAGCGCGGGCGCGAGAACGTCGTGACCGAAGGCTTGGGCTGGATCGGCGGCGAAGTGGATCGCATCGCGCCCGCAGACAGCACCCTCAAGATTCCGCACATGGGCTGGAATACGCTGGCGCCCAAACGCGGCCACGCCCTCCTCGACGGAATTGCGCTCGGCCCGCAAGGCCTGCACGCCTATTTCGTTCACTCCTATCAATTGCAGCCGGCGAACAAGGCCGACCTCGTCGCCGAGGCCGACTATGGCGGCCCGGTCACGGCGATGGTCGCGCGCGACAATCTTGCCGGCACGCAATTCCATCCCGAGAAGAGCCAGCGCCTCGGCCTTGCGCTCCTGGCGAATTTCCTGCGCTGGAAGCCGTGATCCTCTTTCCGGCGATCGATCTCAAGAACGGCGAAGCGGTGCGGCTCGAACGGGGCGACATGGCCCGCGCCACCGTGTTCAACCGCGATCCGGTGGCGCAGGCGCGCACGTTCGAATCGCAGGGCTTCGAATGGTTGCACCTCGTCGACCTCGACGGCGCCTTCGCCGGCAAGCCCGTGAACGCGCGCGTGGTCGCCGCGATCCGCAAGGCGGTCAAAATTCCGGTGCAACTCGGCGGCGGCATTCGCAGTCTCGCGACCGTCGAGCGCTGGCTTTCGGAAGGAATTACGCGCGTCATCATCGGCACCGCGGCGGTGCGCGACCCGGACTTTGTAAAGTCTGCCGCGAAAAAATTTCCCGGCAAGATCGCGGTCGGCATCGACGCCCGCGCCGGCAAGGTCGCCGTATCCGGCTGGGCCGAGGAGACGCAGCTCGAAGCGGTCGAGCTTGCGCGCCTGTTCGAGAACGGCGGCGTTGCCGCGATCGTCTACACCGATGTCGAGCGCGACGGCATGATGCAAGGTCTCAATCTCGACGCCACCATTGCGTTGGCGGAAAGCGTTTCCATTCCGGTGATCGCGTCGGGCGGGTTCGCATCCATCGATGACGTGCGCGCGCTCATCGCGCCGCGCGCGAAGAAGCTCGAAGGCGCCATTGCCGGCCGCGCGCTCTATGACGGGCGGCTCGACGCGAAAGCGGCGCTTGCGCTCGTGCGCGAGGCGCGAGCCTGAAATGTTCAAGGTTCGCGTTATTCCTTGTCTCGACGTGAAGGACGGCCGAGTCGTCAAGGGCGTGCGCTTCGTCGAATTGCGCGATGCCGGCGACCCGGTGGAGGCGGCGAAAGCCTATGACGCCGCCGGCGCCGACGAGCTTTGCTTTCTCGACATCACCGCGAGCCATGAGAAACGCGCAATTCTCCTCGATGTCGTCCGCCGCACCGCGGAAGCCTGCTTCATGCCGCTCACGGTCGGCGGCGGCGTGCGCACGGTCGAGGATGTGCGTATCTTGCTCGCCTCCGGCGCCGACAAGGTCTCGATCAACACCGCGGCGGTGGAGAATCGCCGCTTCGTCAAAGAGGCGGCCGAGAAATTCGGCGATCAATGCGTCGTGGTCGCGATCGACGCGAAGAAAGCATCAAAGCCGGGGGAGGCCGCGCGCTGGGAAATCTTCACCCATGGCGGGCGCAACCCGACCGGCCTCGAGGCGGTCGCCTATGCGCAAGAGGTCGTCTCGCTCGGCGCCGGCGAGATCCTGCTCACCTCGATGGATCGCGACGGCACCAAGCAAGGCTACGACATCGCGCTCACGCGCGCGGTGGCGGACGCGGTGCCGGTGCCGGTGATCGCCTCGGGCGGTGTCGGCACGCTCGATCATCTTGTCGAGGGCATTCGCGACGGCCACGCCACCGCGGTGCTCGCGGCCTCGATTTTCCATTTCGGTGAGTTCACCATCGGCGGGGCCAAGCAATACATGGCGAAAGAGGGCCTCCCGGTCCGGCTCGACCCATGATACCAGCCTGGAGCATGATCCTGAAAAAGTGGGAACCGGTTTTCAGAAAAGATCATGCTCCAGTAAAAGGCTATGAGAGAGCTGATTTAGCCTTAAGCGATAGTATTTGTTGAGCGGAGCGCCGATCCATGCCTGGCTTCAATCTCGAAAGTCTCGCGGCCATCATCGCCGAGCGCGCACGCGCTGGCGGCGATCAATCCTACACCCGCAAGCTCCTCGATGAAGGCATCGAGAAGTGCGCGAAGAAGCTCGGCGAGGAAGCAACCGAAACCGTGGTCGCCGCCCTTTCCGGCGATAACAGGGCGGTGATCGGAGAAAGCGCCGATTTGCTCTATCATCTTCTTGTCGTTCTGGAAGCGCGCGGCGTGAAGCTTGACGAGGTGTACGCGGAGCTGGAGCGGCGCACCGGCCGATCGGGGCTCGAGGAAAAGGCGGCGCGCCGGAAGATCTGACGGAAGAACGATGGAACAACGGCTCGAAGACGGTCTTTCGCCCTATCGCGTCTTCTCGCGCGAGGAATGGGCTGCCCGGCGCGAAGACACGCCGATGACGCTCACCCGCGGCGAGATCGCGGAGCTGCAAGCCTTCAACGACCGCCTCTCCATGAAGGAAGTGGAGGAAATCTATCTGCCGCTTTCGCGGCTCCTCTCCTTTTACGTCGGCGCGATGCAGAAATTGTTTCGCGCCATGCAGCGCTTCCTCGGCACCGAGGACGCCAAGATGCCCTACATCATCGGCATCGGCGGCTCGGTCGCGGTGGGAAAATCGACGACCGCGCGCGTGCTGCAAGCGCTCTTGTCGCGCTGGCCCAACACGCCGAAGGTCGATCTCATCACCACCGACGGATTCTTGCTGCCGAACGCCGTGCTCGAGCGCGAAGGCCTGATGCAGAAGAAGGGTTTTCCGGAAAGTTACGACACCGCGACCCTTCTGCGTTTTCTCACCGATATCAAAGCCGGATACCGTCCGGTGCGGGCGCCGGTCTACAGCCACCTCGTCTATGACGTCATTCCGGGAGAGACCGTCGAGGTCGATCGCCCCGATATCCTGATCGTCGAAGGCCTAAACGTCTTGCAGCCGAACCGCGCCTCGAAGGAAAGCAAAGAGACGCCGTTCGTCTCCGACTTTTTCGACTTTTCCGTCTATATCGACGCCGACGAAAAGGTATTGGAGCGCTGGTACGTCGAGCGCTTCATGCGGCTGCGCGAAACCGCGTTTCGCGATCCCAAATCCTATTTTCATCGCTATGCGGCGGTGGGCGACAAAGAGGCGCTCGATACGGCGGTGTCGTTGTGGAGCCATATCAATCTCGTGAATTTGCGCGAGAATATTCTGCCGACGCGGCTGCGCGCGAGCCTGATCTTGCGAAAAGGGGCGGATCACCAGATCGAGACGGTCGCGCTGCGCAAGCTTTGAGGTGCCGAAGCGGCAGCGGGTGTCTCAGGCCGCCTGAATCTTGCCGGGCTTGTGTCCGCCGCGCACCGTCGCGATCGCTTCTTCCAGCCGCTCGCGGTCGAAGGGCTTGACGATAAATCCGTTCATGCCGGCGGCCCGGCAAGCCTCGCGGTCCTCGGCGAAGGCATTCGCCGTGAGCGCGATAATGGGAACGCTGCCGCCTTCGGTGCCGAGCGCACGGATTTGCTTCGTTGCCTCCAGACCGTCCATGCCGGGAAGATGCAAGTCCATCAGGATCAGGTCATACGGCGCGCCGATCGCTTGCGCGGTGGCAACGGCGCTGACCGCGGAAATGCCGTCGGTCACCACGGTTGGAAGATGCCCGAGCTTGCCGAGCATCGCCTGGGCGAGCAGCGCGTTGATCTCGTTATCCTCCGCGACGAGGATGGTGAGCGCGTGCCGCTTGCGCCCGTAATCGGTGCGGCTTTCGAGATCGAAATCGGGGTCGGGGCCGGCGGCGGATTCGGGAACGCTGAGCCGCTCGGCGAGCGAAGCGGCGCGTACCGGCTTCACCAAATATCCGTCAAAGCCCGCGCTGCGCAGATCCGACAACTCCGATCGCTCGGACGGCGCGAGCAGGACGAGCCGTTGAATCGCGCTGCGTGCGGCCGATCGCACAAGCGAATGCGCCGCGTCGATCCCGAAGGAGCGGTCGATGAGAAGGTGATCCCATCTGCGCTCGGGCAAGAGCGCTTCGGCGATCTTCGCCTCCGAAGCGAGCGTCACATGCGCGCCCCAGGCCGCCAGCCTCCGCTCGATCAACGGGCCGACGACGGGCGAGGGCGAGGCGACCAGAATGTCACGGAACGAAAAATCCGGGCCCGTGGCGGGAGCGTGTTTTTCTCCGACCGCCGGCAGTTCGATGATGAAACTGAAGCTCGATCCCTGCTCCGCGCCGCTGCTCAACCCGATTTCGCCGCCCATCCGCTCGACGATGCGGGACGCAATGGCGAGCCCGAGGCCCGTGCCGTCGTGTCGCCGCGCCAGCGTGTTGTCGCCCTGTTCGAATTCGTTGAAGATGCGCGCCTGCGCTTCTGGCTCGATGCCGGGCCCCGTGTCTTTGACGAGGAAGTGGGTTCGGTCGGGCTCTTCGCGTTCCACGACAACCGAGACCCCGCCCACATCCGTGAATTTCACCGCATTGCCCGCGAGGTTCAGCAACACCTGGCGCAGCCGCACCGCGTCGCCCGCGACCCGGGCCGGAATATGGTCGTCGATATCGGCGGCGATCTCGATGCCCTTGGCTTGCGCGCGGGGCGCGAGCAGCTCGACCACGTCGGTGACGAGTGCCGCGAGATCGAATGGAATCGATTCAAGATCGAGCCGGCCGGCCTCGATCTTCGAAAAATCCAAAATTTCTTCGATCAGCGCAAGCAGCGCCTCGCCCGAAGTTTTCATCGCGCGCGCATAGGTCTGCTGCTCGGGTGAAAGCCCGGTTTCCAAGAGAAGATCGGCCATGCCCAAGACGCCGTTCAAGGGCGTGCGCACCTCGTGACTGACCACGGCGAGAAAACGCGATTTCGCGCGGCTCGCGGCTTCGGCTTTTTCGCGCGCCACGGCAAGCGCCTGTTCGGCGGCGACGCGGGCGCTCACGTCTCTGCCCACGCGCTGCGTTTCGACGATTCGTCCCGTCCCGTCGCGAACCATGACTTCTTTCCAGGCGATCCAGCGCGAGCCGGCCTCAGTAGCGATCTCTTGGTCGAATGTGCTGGAGCCGTCGGCGTGCGCGATACGGGCGGCCTGCGAGCGCACTTCGAGCGAAATCGGATGGCCGACGATCTCGTCGAGTCGTTTTCGCACGAGGGCGCAAAACATCTCGCTCGCATAGGTGACGCGTCCCGCCTCGTCCTCGCGCACGACGAGATCGCCCTGCGCATCGGCGAGTTTGGTGGTGCGGACAAGGGCTTCCTCGAGCGCCCAAATGCGATCGTCGCGCTGCTCTAACAGTTGCTGGAAATTCGCAATTCGCTCCGCGAGCGTGGTCGAACGGCGATGACGTAACGCCAGCGTTGCGAGCGCGACCACCAGCAAGCCCGCGAGCATTCCGGCAAAACCGATGTCGCCGCCTTCGGCGGGATTCAGCGCGCGTTCCTGTGCCGCGACGTCGCCGCCGAATTGCAAGAGGGCGACGGCGAAGCCCGCCAACAGAATGGCGCAGGCGGGGGCGAACCGCATCGACGATGCGAAGAGCCCTTTTGCTTTGTCCCGCGCCTTGGCTTCGGCCATTGCGCACCCCCGTTTCCTCTTTTCGGCTTCGGCCAAAGGTGCCATTACGCCGATTAATAGGATGCGCGCGGAAAGCCCGAGCCGAGCGGATTCGCCTCGTTTGGTTGACGATCTCTTACCGAAATCGATCGCTTCTTAAGGATCAGGCGGCGGCTTGCAGGCGATCGTGGAGCGCTCGGTAGGCAAGCGCTTCGGCGAGATGCGGCCGGCCGATCGCCTCGACCCCATCGAGATCGGCGATGGTACGCGCGACCTTGAGCACGCGATGATAGCCGCGGGCGGAAAGATGCATCGCCTCGGCCGCCTCGCGTAAAAGCTTGAGGCTCGTAGCGTCGAGCGGCGCGATCTCATCGAGGACCTTGCCGTGCGCTTGCGCATTGACCCGCAAGTCGGGCTTGTCCAGCGCCGCGAAGCGATCGGCTTGTATTTTTCGCGCGGCGGCGACGCGCGCCGCGACTTGGCGGCTGCCTTCCGAAGGCGGCGGCAGCACCAGATCCGAGGCGTTGATGGCGGGCACCTCGATGTGCAGGTCGATGCGGTCGAGCAACGGCCCCGAAAGCCGCGCTTGATAGTCGGCGATGCAGCGCGCGTTCGAGCCGCGCTTGCAGCTGAATCCGAGATCGTAGGCGCGTCCGCAGCGGCAAGGATTCATGGCGGCCACGAGCTGAAAGCGGGCGGGGTAGGTGATCTTGTGATTGGCGCGCGCGATCACGATCTCGCCGGTCTCGATCGGCTGCCGCAGCGAATCCAGAACTTGCGGCTGAAACTCGGGAAACTCGTCGAGAAAGAGAACGCCGAGATGCGCGAGTGAAACCTCGCCGGGCCGCGCGCGCAGACCGCCGCCGACCATCGCCGCGGTGCTGGCCGAATGGTGCGGATTGCGGAACGGCCGCCGGTTCGTCAGCGCGCCGTCCTGGATCACGCCGGCAACGGACGCGATCATCGACGTTTCCAGAAGCTCGCTCGGCATCAGCGGCGGCAGAATCGACGGCAGCCGCGCCGCCAGCATCGATTTGCCGGCGCCGGGCGGTCCGATCATGAGAATGTTGTGGGCGCCGGCCGCGGTGATCTCCAACGCGCGCTTGGCGCTCTCTTGTCCTTTGACTTCGGCAAGATCGAGCGCGGCTTCGCTGAGTTCGCGAATTTTCGGCGAAGGCCGGGAGAGGACTTGCGTGCCGCGCAAGTGGTTCGCGAGCTGAATGAGCGAGGTGGGCGCGAGGATTTCCATCTCCGGGCTCGCCCAGGCGGCCTCGGGTCCGCAGACGGCGGGACAAATCAGGCCATGACCCTGCGCGTTGGCGGCGATGGCGGCGGGCAGAACTCCCGCGACCGGCGCCAGCGAGCCGTCGAGGCCGAGCTCGCCGACGACGGTAAAGCCTTGCATGGCGTCGGAGGGGATGGCGCCGATCGCCGCCATCAGGCCGAGCGCGATCGGCAGATCGTAATGGCTGCCTTCCTTCGGGAGATCCGCGGGTGCGAGGTTGATGGTGATTCGCCGCGCTGGCAGCGCCAGCCCCGAGGCGATCAAGGCGGCGCGCACCCGTTCCTTGGCTTCGGAAACGGCCTTATCCGGAAGGCCGACAATGGCGAAGGCGGGCAGGCCCGGCGCCACTTGCGCCTGCACGTCGACGGGCTTGGCCTCGACCCCTTCGAAGGCGACCGTTGCGACGTGTTGGACCATCGAGAGCCCCCAAATCCCGATCGAAAACTAGCGGAAGTCGGGCGGCGGCGGCACAAGAACATTTAGGGAACAAAAGCACCCTGCTTGGGGGATGGATTTTTCAGCCGCTGCAAGAGCTTCTCCAGGTTTTCGTCGAAGACCGCGAACTCGAAATTCTGCGGGTCGTCGTGCTTGTCGTAGATCCCCTCATCGATCACCGCGTGAAAGGCGGGGATCAGCCAGCGGCCGGCGCGGACGCTCGCGACGATGTAGACGAGCGCCAGCCGCTCGTATTGCGCGGCGCTGAAAGCCCGGCGTCGGCGCCTGAAAGTCGTTGCGCCACCCGTGGCGCGGCTCGCTCCGGCGCGGCTGAATAAGTTCCACATGCACGAACAACCCCTTCAGCGCCGAGGCGAAGTTGGTCGCCATTTCGAATTTGGTCGCGCGCCATGGCACACTGAAATCATGCGCGAAAAAAACTTCACCGCCGCGATTGATGAATACGTGCGCGACCTCGATCTTGTTCGAGCACATATAGCGGCGGAGATCGTTGATGGATGGATCGTGATCGATATCGGGGGGAAACTCGCCGCGAGCGTAGTTCGGCGAGCTCGTGTCGTGCATGACGAAATACGTTACCGACGGCGCCAGCGGATCATTGTCGTCCGCGTTCGCCACCGGCTCGGAGAGTTTCGACCCAAACTCTTGTTCGAGACCGAAATCCTGTAGCAGAGCCGCGACGGCTTCCCGCTTCGGAAGCTCGATCGATCGCCCGACACGTTTTGCGAAATTCGCGGGAAGTTCGGCGCGCGTAGCGAGCTGGCCGAACTTCAAGACCTTCGTGGTGAGGCAGGCGGCCTGCTGCGCGGCGTCGCCCGCGAAGCTCATCAGTCCGAGATCGAACTCGCACGGCCCCATGGTCTTGAGCGTGACGGGACGCTGCGGCGCAAACCGGCACTCGCCGTCGGCATGCGCGTTTTGGGTCATCAGCCAGAGCAAGAAAATCGCGGCGCCCGCGAAAGGCGCAGTCACATTCCGGGCCGGATTGCGTCGAGTGCTCACGCGCGCGGTCTGTCGCTTGCGCTCGATCGCGTCCCAGATCAGCGCCGCGATGTCCGGGCCGCCGAACTTTTTCACCGCGCTGATGCCGGTGGGCGAGGTGACGTTGATCTCGGTCAGCAGGCCGCCGATGACGTCGATGCCGGCAAAGAGAAGCTTGCGTTCTTTAAGCGCGGGTTTCAGCCGTTCGCAGATCTCGCGCTCGCGCGCGGTCAATTCGGTCGCCTTGGCGATGCCGCCGCGCACCATGTTCGAGCGTAGATCGTCGGCGGCCGGAATGCGATTGATGGCGCCGGCAAATTCGCCGTCGACGAGGATGATACGCTTGTCGCCGTCCTTCACGGCGGCGAGATATTTCTGCGTCACCCACGGCTCGCGAAAGGTCTTCGCGAAAAGGTCGTAGAACGAGCCGAAATTGATGTCCTCGCGCGTTACCCGGAACACCGCTTCCCCGCCATGGCCGTAAAGCGGTTTCATCACGACGTCGCCGTGCTGTTCGCGAAAAGCCTTGATTTCCGCGAGCTCGCGCGTGATCAGCGTCGGCGGCATCAGGTCGGCGAATTCGTTGACGAACATTTTTTCCGGCGCGTTGCGCACTTCGGCGGGATCGTTGACCACGAGCGTCTTCGGCTGCACGCGCTCCAAGAGATGCGTCGCGGTGATGTAGGCCATATCGAAGGGCGGATCCTGGCGCATCAGCACGACATCGAAGGAGGAGAGCTCGACGCGCTTTCCTTCTCCGAGCGTGAAATGCGTCGCCCCCTTGGTCGCGCACCTTCAACGGCTGCACCGTCGCGAACAACCGCCCGTCGATCATCGCGAGCCGCTCGGGCGTGTAATAGGAGATCTCGTGGCCGCGTCGCTGCGCCCTCGAGCAAGAGCGCGAAGGTCGAAGTCGCCCGTGATCCTGATGCGTTCGATCGGATCCATTTGAACGGCAACTGCGCAGGGCACATTGATGCTCCTCAACAATCGGCTTCGAAGGCCGAAACGATATGCTGCGGCATCCGGCCGGGCGCGACCAGTACGGCGTCGAAGCGCATGTCGTATCCCGCATGTTCGGGGTGCGCCGCAAGCCAGGCCTCCGCCGCCGCGATGATCCGGCGGCGCTGGCGCGGGAGCACCGATTCCGCCGCCTCATCGAGGGCTTTCGCGCGCCTTGACCTCGACGAAGACGATCAACCGCCCGCGCTTGACCACGAGATCGATCTCCCCGACGGGGCTTTTCCAGCGCCGGGCGATCGTCCGGTAGCCCTTGGCGCCGAGAAAGAACGCAGCAACGCTTTCCGCCGAAACGCCGAGGCGAAAGGCGGCCATGCGCTTTGGCGTTTTTTGCGAACCCGCTCATCGTTTGTCGTCTTCCGCCAGCACGAGCGCGCGTGCATAGACTTCGCGCCGTTTCCAGCCGGTCTCAAAGCTGACTTCGGCGACGGCGTCCTTGAGCGAGCCGCGCGCGAGCGCCCGTTTCAATCTTGTATCGAGTTCTTCGGACGAAACCGTCCGCGCGCTATCGTCAGGCGGCGCGATCACGAGCACGATCTCGCCCTTCGGTGTCGCGGCTTTCGCGTAATGCGCGGCGAGCTCGTCGAGCGTGCCGCGGCGGACTTCCTCGAATGCCTTGGTGAGCTCGCGGCACATGGCGGCCGAACGCGCGCCGAGACCGTTCGCGAGGTCCGCAAGGCTTTCGGCGAGGCGAGGCCCCGTTTCGTAGAGAACGAGCGTCGCGGGCATTTCCGCGAGTTCCGCGATCCGGTTGCTTCGCTGCCCCGCTTTCGATGGCAGAAATCCTTCGAAATAAAATCGGTCGGTCGGCAGCCCGGCGGCGACCAGCGCCGCGAGCAGCGCCGAAGCGCCAGGCACCGGGTAAACGCGGTGGCCCGCCTCGATCGCCGCGGCAACGAGTTTGTAACCCGGATCCGAGATAAGGGGAGTTCCGGCGTCGGAAACGAGCGCAATGGCCGCGCCATCGGCGAGGCGTTGCAATATCCGCGGCCGGACCTCTGCCGCATTATGGTCGTGATAGGCCAGCAGAGGTGTTGCGAGGTTATAGCGGTTGAAAAGTTTACGAGTGACACGCGTGTCTTCGCACAGCACAAGGTCGGCGGCGGCAATTGTCGCCAGCGCACGCAAGGTGATATCGCCAAGATGGCCGATGGGCGTTGCGACCACATGAAGCCCCGGAGCAAGCTCGACCGGATTGATCGCGAGCGGCAGCGGGGACGCGCGGGACTTCGTTTTGGCGGCTTTTGATCGGGCGGCATGGCGGATCGAAGAATGTTAGCGGGCTCCGGGGCATCCGCACAGCGCTCGTCGCATGGCCGCGCATTCTTTATTCACTTGCCCTTCGGCTGAGATAGCCATGGGCGATCGGTGACGGCCTCAAGAGCCATGACGGGAATGATCGTCGGCGCGAGCCGCGGCAAGCCGAGCCGTCGATGGCCCGCGTATCCGCGCATTGCTTTCTTGCATCGGCCTTGCGCTCGTCGGCTGCTCCACGGCGCTCGGCCCGATCGGCGGCGGGCCGATCGAAACGGCGCCCCGGGGTCCCGTTGCCGCGGCGCCGGCCGTCTCCGAGATGCCCGCCGGGCCCGGAATGGGGGCCGTGCGCGTCGCGCTGATTTTGCCTTTGAGCGCGGGCGGCAATGCAGGGGCCGCGGCGCAGTCGATGAAAAATGCCGCCGAGCTCGCGCTCGCCGAATTCTCCAATCCCAACGTTCAACTCATCGTCAAGGACGACGCCGGCACGCCGCAAGGGGCGCAAGCGGCCGCGCGCGCGGCACTGCAGGAAGGTGCCGAGATCGTGCTCGGACCTCTATTCAGCGGCTCGGTCGCGGCCGCCGGGCAAGTCACGAAAAGCCGCGGCATTCCGATGATCGCGTTTTCGACCGACACGAATGTGGCGGCGCAGGGCGTTTATCTCTTGAGCTTTCTTCCGGAGTCCGACGTCGATCGCATCGTTCGTTACGCCGCTGCGAACGGCAAGAAATCCTTGGTCGCGCTTCTTCCCGACAATGCCTATGGCGCCGTCGTCGAGGCACAGCTGCAACAGGCCGTTTCCCAGATCGGCGGGCGGATCGTCAGCATCGAGCGTTATGCGAGCGAGCAGGCGAAGCTCGCGGAACCCATCCGGCGCGCCGCCGCGGCTTCCAAACAGGCCGACGCGGTCTTTATCGCCGATTCCTCCGATATGACGCCGCAGATCGTGCAAGCGCTCGCGAAGAACGGCGTTTCGCAGCAGCGTATTCAGCTCATCGGCACGGGATTGTGGGACGATCCCAAGCTCTTCGCCGATCCTAATTTGGCCGGAGCCTGGTTCGCGGCGCCGGATTCCGCCGGTTATCGCGCCTTCGTGGAGCGATATAAATCCCGTTTCGGCCAAGAGCCCGCCCGCACGGCAAGCCTCGCTTATGATGCCGTTTCGCTTCTCGCCGCGCTTGGTCAAAACGCAAGGCCCCAATCGGTTCAGCGAGGTGACGCTCACCAATCCGTCCGGCTTCACGGGAATCGACGGCGTCTTTCGCTTTCGCGCCGACGGCACCTGCGAGCGGGGTCTGGCGGTGATGGAAATGCGCAGCGGCGGCACTCGCGTGATCAGCCCGGCCCCGCGGGCGTTTTTCAACGCCGCACTTTAGAGAGCGTCACATTGCGAGATCGGCGACGATCGCGTCGAGCACGGCGAAGCCGCCGGTGGTGACGCGTAAGCCGGCCGTCGCGAATCTCGACCAGACCTTCCGCCTCCAGCGCCACGATGCGCGCGGAATCGAGATCGCGGCCGGCGAGCGCCGCATATCGCGCGAGCAGAATGCCCTCCCGCAGCCGCAGGCCCATCAACAGCAATTCGTCTGCCTGTTCGTCTGGCCGGAGCGGATCGTCGACGATGCGTCCGTGTCCCTTCTCCTCGACGAGCGCGAGCCATTTTTCCGGATGGCGCTCGGTCGTGGTGGCGCGGCGGATTTTTCCGTCTCCAATCCTGCCATGCGCCCCGGGGCCGACGCCCACATAGTCTCCATAGCGCCAATAGACGAGGTTGTGGCGGCACTCGGCGCCCGCCCGCGCATGATTGGAAATTTCGTAAGCGGGCAATCCGCGCGCTGCGCAAACTTCCTGAGTCACGTCCCAAAGCGCGCGCGCTTCTTCCTCGCCCGGAATTTTCAAGTCGCCCGTTGCGGTGGAGCGCGGCGAAGGGCGTGTCGTCCTCGATCGTCAGCTGATAGAGCGAAAGGTGTTCGCTGTCCTCGGCGAGCGCGCGCGTCAATTCCGCCCGCCAGGCGGCCGGCGCCTGTCCGGGCCGGGCATAAATCAGATCGAAAGAAAGGCGGGGGAAATTCGCCCGCGCAATCGCGATCGCCGCCAGCGCTTCCTCGGCGCTATGCAGCCGGCCAAGAAATTTCAGCGCGTCGTTTTCGAGCGATTGCACGCCGAGCGAAACGCGATTGACGCCCGCCGCGCGATAGCCGCGAAAACGATCGGCTTCGACGCTCGTGGGGTTGGCCTCTAAGCGTGATCTCGATGTCGGGGGCGAGCGGCCAATGCCAGGCGATGGCATCGAGGATCGCGCCCACCGTCGCAGGCTGCATCAAGGAAGGCGTGCCGCCGCCGAAAAATATGCTGTTGACGGTGCGCCGGCCGGTCGTTTCCGCGGCGTCGCGCGAGTTCGGCGGCGATGGCGCTCGCAAACCGCCGTTCATCGGGCTTTTCGTGCCGCACATGGCTGTTGAAATCGCAGTAAGGACATTTCGACAGGCAAAACGGCCAGTGCACGTAGACGCCGAAACCGGCGTCTTGGCCGCGGCCGCCGATTGTCTCGCAGGCAAGAACGGCGGCGTCACTCAAGGCAGCTCTCCGCGAGTTTCAAAAACGCGCGCGCGCGATGCGACAGACCCTGCCCGCGCGGCGGCAGCCCATGCTTCTGCTCGGAGTTCATCTCGCCGAAGGTGCGGCTGAAACCATCGGGCAGAAAGATCGGATCGTAGCCGAAACCTTGCTTGCCGCGCGGCGGCCACACGATCGTCCCGTCGACGCGGCCTTCGAATGTTGCGATCTCGCCGTCGGGCCAAGCGAGGCACAAAACGGCGATGAAAGCGCCGCGCCGTTTCTCCGGGCGTCGTGGCCTTTTTTAGCTTCAGCTTTTCCTCAACCGTCTGCATGGCGTGCGCGAAATCTTTTTTCTCGCCGGCCCAGCGCGCCGAGTGAATCCCGGGCTCGCCGCCAAGCGCTTCGACCGCAAGCCCCGAATCGTCGGCGAGCGCCGGCAGGCTGCGACGCGTTTGTAGCGGCGGTGGCCTTGATGATCGCGTTTTCGGAAAAGCTCGTGCCGATTTCGATCGGCTCATCCAATCCGAGATCGCCGGCGGAAATCGTTTCGATTCCGTGCGGCAGGAGCAATTCGCGCATCTCTTTCAGCTTGCCGGGATTATGGGTCGCGATCACGACCTTGCCTCTGAGCTTGCGCCCCATCAGCCGACCGCGAGCTTCTGCAACTCGATCAGCCGCGTCACCCCCTTGCGCGCGAGCGCGATCAGCGCCGCGAGCTCCGCATCGGAGAACGGCGTTTTTTCGGCCGTGCCCTGGATCTCGACGATGCCGCTCGTTCCGGTCATCACGAAATTCATGTCGGTATCCGCCTCCGAATCCTCGGCATAATCGAGATCGAGCACCGGCTCGCCTTTGAAGATGCCGCAGGAGATGGCGGCAACGTGATCCTTGAGCGGATTCTTCGTCACCATCGAGCGTTTTTTCATCCATTCGATGCAATCGTGAAGTGCGATCCAGGCGCCGGTGATCGCGGCCGTTCGCGTGCCGCCATCCGCCTGAATGACGTCGCAGTCCACCGTAATTTGCCGCTCGCCGAGCGCTTGCAGATCGGTGACGGTGCGCAGCGAACGGCCGATGAGGCGTTGGATTTCAAGCGTGCGGCCCGAGGGCCGGCCCGTCGAGGCTTCGCGACGCGTGCGCTCGTGCGTCGCCCGCGGCAGCATGCCGTATTCGGCGGTGACCCAGCCGCGGCCCTGGTTCTTGAGCCACGGCGGCAGCTTTTCTTCCAGCGTGGCGGTGACGAGCACGTGGGTATCGCCGAACTTGACGAGGCACGAGCCTTCCGCGTGACGCGAAAGGCCGCGCTCGAAGCTAACCGGCCGCATCTCGTCGCTGGCACGCTTGCTGGGACGCATGCATCCTCCATGGGGTTAACCCTTCTAGGAGGGACTTATGCGCGTCGACAAGCCCGCTTTTGCAAGCTGTTCGGCCGGGGCCATATTCGGCGTAGACTAGGCAACCGTCGCTTTTCGAAGGCAGCAATTGTGTCGATCAACGCTCCCATCGGTTCCGCCCCGGTCAGTCTTGCGCAGCTCGACGAGCGCTCGCGCGAGATTTTTCGCCAGATCGTGGAATCTTATCTCGCGACCGGCGAGCCGGTGGGCTCGCGCAATATTTCCCGCCTCATCCCGATTACCTTGTCGCCGGCCTCGGTGCGCAACGTCATGGCCGATCTCGAGGCGCTGGGGCTTGATCTACGCGCCGCACACGAGCGCGGGAAGATTGCCGACCGAACTCGGGCTCCGCTTCTTCGTCGACGCGCTTCTGGAAATCGGCGACCTCTCCGGCGGCGATCGTCAAGTCGATCGAGGCGCAAGTAAAGGCCGCCCGCGGCGGCAGCCTCGACGCGGTGCTGGCCGAAGCATCGCAGTTGCTCTCGGGCCTGTCGCGCGGCGCCGGTGTCGTCACCGCCGCCAAGAACAATCCGCGGCTGAAGCAAATCGAATTCGTCCGGCTCGAGCCCGGCCGTGCGCTCGTCATTCTCGTCTCCGAGGACGGCCAGATCGAAAATCGTTTGCTGACTCTGCCGCGCCGATCTGCCCGCGTCTTCGCTCGTCGAGGCGACCAATTTTCTCAATGCGCGCATTCGCGGAAAAACGCTGGACGAGGCGAGGGCCGAACTCGAGCGGGCGCTCGCTGCCGCGCGCGCCGAGCTCGACGAGCTCACCCAGAAAGTCGTCGCCGAAGGTCTTGCCAGCTGGTCGGGAGGGGAAGCGTCGGATCGCAGGTTGATCGTTCGCGGCCAAGCGAAACTCCTCGAGGATCTGAAGGCGATGGAGGATCTGGAGCGCGTGCGGCTTCTGTTCGATGATCTGGAGACCAAACGCGGGGTGGTTGATTTGCTCGGCAAGGCCGAGGAGGCGGAGGGCCTTCGCATCTTCATCGGTTCCGAGAACAAGCTCTTTTCGCTTTCCGGCTCCTCGACGATCGTCGCCCCCTATCGCGATAGCGCCGGGCGCGTTGTCGGCGTGCTCGGCGTGATCGGGCCGACGCGGCTGAATTATGCGCGGGTTATCCCCATGGTTGATTACACCGCCCAGGTCGTGAGCAGGGTGCTCGGGCTGCAAGGCGACGCTTGATTTTTTGGCTCGCGGACCTGATATCCCCGGCGATTATTGATTCATTGGGAACATGATGACTGACGATACGAAACGCGCGGAAAATCGGGAAAACAACGCTACTGCCGAGCCCGAGGCCGCGAACGAAAACAATCCCGTCGCGGTGCTCGAGGCGCAGGTGGCGGAACTACGCGACCGCTTTCTGCGTGCCGTCGCCGAGGCCGAAAACGTGCGAAAACGCGCCGAGCGCGATGTTGCCGACGAACGCGTTTACGGCATTACCGGCTTTGCCCGCGATATCCTGGTCGTCGCCGACAATCTCGCGCGCACGCTCGACGCGGTGGCGGCGGAAGCGCGCTCGTCCGCCGAAGGCCCGTTGAAGGCGCTGCTGGAAGGGGTCGAACTGACGGATCGCGAATTGCAAAAGGCGCTTGCCAAGAACGGCATTCGCCAGATCGTTCCGCAGGGCGAAAAATTCGATCCTCACTTTCACCAAGCGGTGTTCGAGGTGCCCGACGCCGAACGTGCCGGCGGGCATGGTGGCGCAGGTCATTCAGCCGGGTTATGCGATCGGCAACCGTGTGCTGCGACCGGCCATGGTCGGCGTCGCCAAGGGCGGTCCCAGGACGGCCCCCGCAGGAAACGGCGCGTCCGCAATCCAGGACAATCGCGGCAACTGAAGATTCCCTCGGCGGGTCCGAAAGGCTTATTAACACTGCAACTTACGCTGACTGGCAATCCAAGCATGGGCATTGCCATGAGCGCGCAGTCCGGCGGTGGCGTTCAATACAGCATCGTCATTCCCGTCTTTAACGAAGAAGCCGTGCTTGCCGGTCCTGCTCCGGCGATCGACGCGCTACTGGACGCGCTCGACGCGCCGGCAGAAGCCATCTTGTCGATGACGGCAGCACCGATTGCAGCTCGATCGTGCTTGAGGCGAAAGCGAAGAGCGATCCGCGCTACCGCTTCATCAAGCTGACGCGCAATTTCGGCCACCAGATCGCAATCACCGCCGGCATGGACGCCTGCGCCGGAAAAGCCATCGTGGTGATGGACGCCGATCTTCAGGATCCTCCGGAAATCGTCGGCGCTATGATCGAGCGCTGGAAAGAAGGCTACGAGTCGTTCATGCGCGCCGGCTGTCGCGCGAAGGCGAGGGCACGTTCAAACGCTGGACCGCGCGCGTTTTTTACAAACTGCTCGGGCGTCTTGCCTCGGTCGACATCCCCAGCGATGTCGGAGACTTTCGCCTGATCGACCGCAAGGTTCTCGAAGCATTCCGGTCAATGCCCGAGCAAGATCGCTTCGTGCGCGGCATGTTCGTCTGGCTTGGCTTCCGGCAAGCCGAAGTCGCCTTTCATCGGCCTCGCGCACCGCGGGCGAGACGAAATACCCGTTATGGAAAATGATCAGGCTCGCCGTGAACGGCGTGCTCGGTTTCTCCGACGCTCCGCTTCGCCTCGCGATTTGGGTCGGCGTAGCCGTGTCCCGCCTCGCTGTGCTTTACGGAATGTACGTGATCGGCCTCTGGTTGACGCACGGCAATTTGGTCGAAGGCTGGTCCTCGCCCATCGTCGTTATCTCGTTCCTGGGCGGCATGACATGCTGTGCGGATCATCGGCTTATTCGGCCGCATCCGCCAACGCCGTCACACTCTCGAAAATCGGTCCATCGCGGAATCGCGTGAAAGCTTTGATCGTGCTGGCGGCGGCGCCTGCCTGCCTGATCAATGCACTCGGTGGGCAAAACGGCTTCCTCTCGGCGGCTCTCATGCTCGGATGCGATATTTTGGCACTGCGACCGCAGGCCGATACTTGCGGGCGTTCTGTTCGGCCTCCTGACTTTTAAGCCGCATCTCGGCCTCGTGCTTCCCTTCGCGCTGGTGGCGCTCGGAGCTTGGCGCGCAATTTTCGCGGCATCGCTGACGGCGGCCGCGCTCGTCCTGATCTCGATCGCGTTTTTCGGAATTGAAGTCGTGGCAACACGTTTTTATATCTGCGCCACGGGCGCACCTTTGGATCACGAGCCGCATGCTGCTCCGAGCCGGCTTCTCAACGCATTGATGGTTGGATACTCACCGCTTTCGCGGCTCTTTTGCTTCTGGTCTACCCCGCCCGCATCTTTGCGGAACGCGAGCACATCGCTGTTATCGTTCTTTTGCCTGCCCTTGCAACCTATGCCGCGCGCGCGCATGGCATTTCGCCTGGCTTGATCGCGGCCATAGCGGCGGGCATCGGCATCGGTATTGCGCTGTCGATCAAGCCGCATTTTGCGCTCGCAATCATTTTCGCTGCGGCGGCCGCGGCGTATCACGCGAAATCCTGGCGCCCATTTTTTGCGCCAGAGCATTGGATTGCGGGCGGCATCGTCGCGGCTTACGGCGCGAGCGTCTTTATCTTTTACCCGCAATTCGTCTCGGACATTTTGCCCCTCGCGCAAGCGGTCTATGTTCCAATCCGCCGGCACTGGCATTTGATCCTCGCCCACGCCGGCGATTCTTTGCCGGCTGTCGCTTTTCTTGCTCGCGAGACAGCAGCGGGGAGCGCTCATTCACCCCCCTTTTCGGTTCAATTACGCATCTTACGGCTTCGCGCTCGCTAGGCGGTGCAAGGCAAGGGCTGGCCTTACCACACCTATCCCATGCTCGCGCTTGCCCTGCTCGCGCTAGCCATTCTTTGCAGTCGGCGGGAGGAAACGGTGCCGGTGGTGGCGCCGATAAAAAATTCAGTCCGAACCGGCTTGCCTTGGAGGTGGCGAACATAGGCTTGTTTGCCGCGGGCTTTTACCGGATGAGCGTCGTGGTCGCTTTTACATCTCTTGCCGAATCATTCGCCGCAACGCGGTAGAGCCGAAAATCCTGCCGTTTCATCCGACATCGGACTGGGACATCCTCTCGTTCGCCAGTTGGCGGCAAATGGGCGCAGCGTGTACGGAGCCTTTGGATTGCAGCGGTGCGGAATGGCTGCTGAAGACCGAAAAATCGCCGGCTGCCCTCGCGGCTCGCGTACTATGCGGCTGGCGATCGCGCCATGATGCTCGAGAATCGCCGGGAAAAGCCCGATATTATTTTGGTCGATCTGGATTGGGAGGCGCGCACGCAAGCGGACCCGGCTCTTTCCGAGCTATTGCGGGCCTATAGCGAAATCGGCCGCGAGCAGGGGATTATTATTTTAGGACGGCAGGGCCGCGAAAAACCCCTCGCCAGGGATCGATCGGCTCCAATTGAATAATTCTCCCTCCCTCGCAGGCGGTCGAGCCTTGCGGGCCTAAACGCCCCTCCTATATCAAGCCCAACGCCGCGATATCGCAGCAATTCCCCGAACGCGGGGGCCGACGGGGACGGTCCGGGTAAGGCGCCCGGCTGTTCTTCCGGGCGCCGAACGGGCCCGGCCGGCCTGCCGAAAATGAGAGGTAGTTTCTATGTCTAAGGTCATTGGCATCGACCTCGGCACCACCAATTCGTGCGTCGCCGTCATGGAGGGTTCGACCCCCAAAGTCATCGAGAACGCCGAAGGCATGCGCACCACGCCTTCGATCGTCGCCTTTACCGACGATGGCGAGCGTCTCGTCGGCCAGCCGGCCAAGCGCCAGGCGGTCACCAATCCGGAAAAGACCTTTTTCGCGGTCAAGCGCCTGATCGGCCGCCGCTATGACGACCCGATCATCGAAAAGGACAAGAAGCTCGTCCCCTACAGCATCATGCGCGCCTCCAACGGCGACGCCTGGGTTTCCGACGGCAAGGATCAATATTCGCCCTCGCAGATTTCCGCCTTCATCTTGCAGAAGATGAAGGAGACGGCGGAATCCTATCTCGGCCAGAAGGTCGAGAAGGCCGTCATCACCGTTCCCGCCTATTTCAACGACGCCCAGCGCCAGGCCACCAAGGATGCCGGCAAGATCGCGGGCCTCGAGGTTCTGCGCATCATCAACGAGCCGACGGCGGCGGCACTCGCCTACGGCCTCGACAAGCAGAAGCAGGGCACGATCGCGGTCTACGACTTGGGCGGCGGTACCTTCGACGTTTCCATTCTCGAGATCGGCGACGGCGTGTTCGAGGTGAAGTCGACGAACGGCGACACCTTCCTCGGCGGCGAGGACTTCGACATGCGCCTCGTCAACTATCTCGCCGACGAATTCCAGAAGGAGCAGGGAATTGATCTGCGCAAGGACAAGCTCGCGCTGCAGCGCCTGAAGGAAGCATCCGAGAAGGCGAAGATCGAGCTTTCCTCCGCGACGCAGACCGAGATCAACCTGCCCTTCATCACCGCCGACAAGAGCGGCCCCAAGCACATGACGATGAAGCTCACGCGCGCGAAATTCGAAGCGCTCGTCGACGATCTCGTGCAGAAAACGGTCGAGCCGTGCAAGCGCGCATTGAAGGATGCGGGCCTTTCGGCCGCCGAAATCAACGAAGTCGTCCTCGTCGGCGGCATGACCCGCATGCCGAAGGTGCAGGAAGTCGTGAAGCAGCTCTTCGGCAAGGAGCCGCACAAGGGCGTGAACCCCGACGAGGTCGTCGCGGTCGGCGCCGCCATTCAGGCGGGCGTCCTGCAAGGCGACGTCAAGGACGTGCTGCTGTTGGACGTGACGCCGCTCTCGCTCGGCATCGAAACGCTCGGCGGCGTGTTCACGCGCCTGATCGACCGCAACACCACGATCCCCACCAAGAAGTCGCAGGTCTTCTCGACCGCCGAGGACAGCCAGAACGCGGTGACGATCCGCGTCTTCCAGGGCGAGCGCGAGATGGCGGCCGACAACAAGATGCTCGGCCAATTCGATCTCGTCGGCATCCCGCCGGCGCCGCGCGGCGTGCCGCAGATCGAGGTCACCTTCGACATCGACGCCAACGGCATCGTCAACGTTCACGCCAAGGACAAGGGTACCGGCAAGGAGCAGCAGATCCGCATCCAGGCGTCGGGCGGCCTTTCCGAGGCCGACATCCAGCGCATGGTCAAGGACGCCGAGGCGCATGCGGCCGACGACAAGAAGCGCCGCGCCTTCGTCGAGGCGAAGAATCAGGCCGAAGCGCTCGTGCATCAGACCGAAAAGTCGCTCAAGGAATACGGCGACAAGGTCGCGGCCCCCGATCGCACGGCGATCGAGAACGCGCTCTCCGATCTCAAGGAAGCGCTGAAGGGCGAGGATGCCGCCGCCATTCAGGCCAAGGCTCAGTCGCTCGCCCAGGTCTCGATGAAGCTCGGCGAGGCGATGTACGCGGCGCAGCAGCAGGGCGGGCAGCCCGGCGGCGATGCCGGCAGCTCGTCCGGCGAGGCCGGCAAGAAGGAAGACGTAGTCGACGCCGAATTCACCGAAGTCGACGACGACAAGAAGAAGTCCGCCTGATGCTCCGCATGGGGCGAAAATCGGCGGAATGGGTTAAGACGGCTGCCTCCGGAGTTGCTCCGGGGGCGGTCTTTTAATGGGCGCTTCGAGCGCGGCGGGCGGAAGCGTCATGGCGAAGCGGGATTATTACGAGGTGCTCGGCCTCTCGCGCGCGGCGAAGCGACGAGGAGATCAAGGCCGCCTTTCGCAAGCTCGCGATGAAATGGCATCCCGATAAAAATCCGGGCGATCAGGATTGCGAGCACCGCTTCAAGGAAATCAACGAAGCCTATGACATTCTGAAGGACGGCGAGCGCCGCGCCGCCTACGACCGTTTCGGTCACGCGGCCTTCGAGCATGGCGGCACGGCGCGGCTTCGGCACCGACTTCACGTCGGCTTTCCACGACATCTTTGACGATCTCTTCGGCATGGGCGGCCGCCGCGGCCGCGCGATCCGGCCGCGAGCGCGGCGCCGATCTTCGCTACAATCTCGAAATCACGCTCGAAGAGAGCTTTCGCCGGCAAGACGGCGCAGGTGCGGCTTCCCACCAGCGTCACCTGCGAGGCCTGCTCGGGGACCGGCGCCAAGCCCGGCACGCAACCCGCGGCCTGCCGCAGCTGCGGCGGTACGGGTCGCATCCGGCATGCGCAAGGCTTCTTCACGCTGGAGCGCACCTGCTCCGCCTGTCAGGGACGCGGTTCGGTGATCGAGCAGCCCTGCACGGCTTGCAGCGGCGCCGGCCGCATGACGCGCGAGCGCACGCTTGAAGTGCAAATTCCCGCCGGCGTCGAGGACGGAACGCGCATTCGACTCGCGGGAGAAGGCGAGGCGGGCCTGCGCGGCGGCACGCAGGGCGATCTTTATATTTTTCTATCGATCGTTCCGCACTCGATCTTCCAGCGCGAGGGCGCCGATCTCTTTTGCCGGGTGCCGATCTCGATGACGACCGCCTCGCTCGGCGGCGAGTTCGAAGTGCCGACCATCGACGGCGGCCGGACGCGGGTTAAAATTCCCGAAGGAACCCAGACCGGCAAACGCTTCCGGCTGCAAAGCAAAGGTATGCCGGTGCTGCGCTCGAAAGCGCGCGGCGACATGTACGTGCAGGTCGCGGTCGAAACGCCGCAGAAGCTGACCAAGCGTCAGAAGGATCTTCTCAAGGAATTCGAAAAGGAAAGCTCGAAGGACACGCATCCCGAATCGAGCGGTTTTTTCGCCAAGATGCGGGAACTCTTCGAATAACCCATGCCGCGGCGCACGTTTGCTGGTGGCGCGGGCCGAGAACTGTGCGATAATCGCTGAATATTCGTTTTTCCCCGGTATCCATGTCCCGCTCCTTCGCCGCCAAGAAGCCGAAGCTCCGCCTCGACGATGAGGTGCGCTTCCTTTCGACATGGCTGCAGAGCCCGCTCAAGACGGGCGCTCTTTCGCCCTCGAGCCCGGCGCTTGCGAAGGCCATGGCGGCCGAAATCGATCCCAGCCTCCCCGGTTCGGTCGTCGAGATCGGCCCCGGCACCGGGCCGGTCACGGAGGCGATCCTCGCGCGCGGGATCATGCCGCAGCGGCTCGTGCTCGTTGAATTCAACCGGGAATTCTGCACCTTGCTGCGCAAGCGTTTCCCCGGCGTAACCGTGATCGAAGGCGACGGTTATGCGCTCGCCGACACGCTCGGCGATGCCGCCGGCAAGCCGCTCGCCGCGGTGGTTTCGAGCCTGCCCTTGATGACGCGGCCGATGCCGGTGCGGCTCCGCACGCTCGTTTCCGGGCTTCGCTTGCTTGGCCACGGTGCGCCGTTTGTCCAGTTTACCTACGCGATGACAGCGCCGATTCCGCCGCGCCCCAGCCGCTACACCATCACCGCCTCGCCGCGCATCTGGATGAACCTGCCGCCGGCCCGCGTCTGGGTCTATCGCGCCACTTAGAGCATGATCCCGAAAAGTGGAAACCGGTTTTCGGAAAAGATCATGCTCCGGAAAAAATGTTGGGGTTTCGCGGTGATTCAACTTAAAGCGATCGTGCTTTAATCAATGGCGAAGCCGCGCATTCTGGTTTTCGCCGGCTCCATCCGAACCGGCGCGTTTAGCGCAAGGCTCGCGGCGCTTGTCGCCAAGGAGCTGTTGTCGCTCGATGCCGAGGTGAGCCTGATCTCGCTCGGCGATTATCCGATGCCGCTCTACGACGCCGATTTCGAAGCGCGCGAAGGGGCACCGGAAACCGCACGCAAGCTCCGCCGCATGATGCTCGCCCATCGCGGGGTCTTCATTGCGACGCCCGAATACAACGCCTCCACGCCGCCGCTCTTGAAGAACGCGCTCGACTGGGTTTCGCGCGCCAAGGAGCCGTCCGCCGATCCCTTCAAGGGCCGCTTTTTTGCGATCGGCTCGACCTCGAATGGCCGCCTCGGCGGCTATCGTGCGTTGATCGCGCTCCGCCAGGTGCTGGAGCTGGGTCTCGGGGCGCTGGTATTGCCCGAGCAGGTTGCCGTCAGTGAAGCCGCCCAGGCGTTCGACGACCATGGCGGGCTGAAGGATAGCCGCACGGCGGATTTCTTGCGCACTTCGCTCCGGCGGCTTATTGCCTTCGCCGAATCAGAACTTTGAGATCGACAGTGTCGATATCGCTTCGTGATCGCCTGATCGTCGCCCTCGACCTGCCGGATGTAAGAGCGGCGGAAGGTATGGTCGAAAAACTCGACGATGCGGTTTCTTTTTACAAGATCGGCTTCGAGCTCGCCTTGGCGGGCGGCATTCCGTTGGCGCAAGCGCTCGCCCGTTCCGGCAAGAAGGTCTTTCTCGACCTGAAGCTTCACGACATTGCAAACACCGTCGCGCGCGCGACCGAGCGCGCGGCCGCGCTCGGCGCGACGTTTCTCACCGTGCACGCGTTTCCCCTCACCATGCGCGCCGCCGTTGAAGGCCGCGGCAAAAGTCAGCTGAAGCTCCTGGCCGTCACCGTGCTCACGTCCTGGGATGACGCCGATCTCAAGGCGGCGGGCTATTCCCATTCGGTGAAGGATCTGGTGCAGAAGCGCGCCGAGCAGGCGCGGGAAATAGGCATCGACGGCCTGGTCGCATCGGCGGCCGAAGCCGCCGAGCTGCGAAAGAAAATCGGCGCGATGCTCCTGGTGACGCCCGGCATTCGTCCGGCCGGCGGCGCCGCGGGCGATCAGAAACGGGTCGTGACGCCCAAAGACGCGATCGCGGCGGGCGCCGATCATCTCGTGGTCGGCCGGCCGGTCTTGGACGCCAAGGATCCCAAAGCCGCCGCCGATGCAATTGTTGCCGAAATCGCGGGCGCGCTAAAATGATCCAAACGGGGAGGAACGAATGCCGAAGGGTTACTGGATCGCGCGTCTGGATGTCAGCGATCCTGAAAAATACAAGGACTATGCCGCGGCGAATGCGGTTGCATTCAAAAAATATGGCGCCCGCTTCCTCGTGCGCGGCGGCAAGTTCGAAAATCCCGAAGGATCGAGCCGCACGCGCAACGTGGTGATCGAATTCCCCAGCCATCAGGCGGCGCTCGATTGCTGGAATTCGCCGGAATACAAGCACGCGCTTTCGATCCGCGTACCGATTTCAGAAGGCGACGTCGTTATCATCGAGGGCTATGACGGCCCGCAGCCGTCATAAACCAAGCACGAGCCTCGCTTTCCCGCCGCCCCGCCGCGCGTTATATCCCTCACGGACTTGGAGATGGATATGGCCGATTTGCGCCTTCTGATCACGGGTGCGGCGGGCCGCATGGGCCGCACGCTCATCCGCGCGATCGACGAAAGCCCGGGCCTCGTGCTCGCGGGCGCGGTCGAGCGCGTCGGCGCGCCCGAACTCGGCGAGGACGCCGGTACGCTCGCGGGCTTGAAGCCGATGGGCGTGCAGGTCGCGGGCGACCCGATGGCGCTGATCACCAGGAGCGACGCCATCATCGATTTTTCGAGCCCCGAAGCCTCCGTCGGCTTCGCCGCCGCCGCCGCCGAAAAAAAGATCGTGCACGTGATCGGCACCACCGGCTTGTCCGCGGCCGACGAGCAGAAGATCGAATCGGCGGCGCGGCACACCGTCATCATCAAGTCCGGCAATATGAGCCTCGGCGTCAATTTGCTGGCGGCGCTGGTGAAGCGCGTCGCCAAGACCTTGGGCGACGACTACGACATCGAAATTCTGGAGATGCACCACAACAAGAAGGTGGATGCCCCATCGGGCACGGCGCTGCTGTTCGGTCGCGCCGCCGCCGAAGGCCGCGGCATTGATCTCGACAAGCACAAGGTGAGCGGCCGCGACGGCCATACCGGCGCCCGCAAGGCGGGCACGATCGGCTTCGCGGCCCTTCGCGGCGGCAGCGTCGTCGGCGATCACAGCGTGATCTTCGCCGGCCCCGCCGAGCGCATCGAACTCGTGCATCGGGCGGAGGACCGCATGATCTTCGCCCGCGGGGCGCTCGCCGCCGCCAAGTGGGGCAAGGGCAAGAAGCCCGGCCTCTATTCGATGCTCGACGTGCTCGGCCTCTCGGATGTCTGACGGTTTGCGCCATGACTGAACGTCTCCTCGTCCTCGTCCGGCACGGCCAGAGCGAGTGGAATTTGAAGAATCTGTTCACCGGCTGGAAGGACGTCGATCTCACCGCGCAAGGCGTCGCCGAGGCCAAGAAGGCCGGGGAAACACTAAAAGCGCGCGGGATCAAATTCGATGTCGCCTTCACCTCCGCGCTCCAGCGCGCGCAGAAAACGCTCGACTTGGTTCTCGCCGAGATGGGCGCGAGCAAAATCCCGATCTTCAGGGATGCGGCCTTGAATGAGCGCGACTATGGCGATCTCGTCGGTCTCAACAAGGACGATGCGCGCAAGAAGTGGGGCGACGAGCAGGTGCATAAATGGCGCCGCTCCTACGACATCGCGCCGCCCGGCGGTGAAAGCCTGAGGGACACGGTCGCGCGCGCGCTGCCCTATTTCGTGCAGGAAATTCTGCCGCGCGTCCTGCGCGGCGAGCGCACCATCGTCGCCGCGCACGGCAATTCCTTGCGCGCGCTCGTCATGGTGCTGGAGCGCCTCTCGCCGGAAGGCATATTGAAGCGCGAGCTGGCGACCGGCGTGCCGATTCTCTACCGGCTCAATACCGATTCGACCGTCGCCGAAACCGTCGACCTCGCGGCATGAACGCCTTCGCCGCGGCGAACGTTGCTTTTCTTGCGGCGCTCGCTTTCGGCGAGCCCGCCCATGCCGCCGATCGTCCGCCGCAGTTCGTCGCGATTGCCTTCGACAATTGCACCGAGCTTGAGCGCTGGCAGGAGCTTTCGGATTTCGCCGGCGAATTGAACAAGGAAGGCGACCGCATTCATTTCACCTTTTTCGTGAGCGGCATCAATTACCTCGCCAACGACAAGCGAAATCTCTACGAAGGTCCGCACCAGCGCCGGGGCGCCTCCAACATCAATTTCGGCGGCAGCGCCGAGGAGGTGGAAAAGCGCATTGCCTTCATCAACGATCTGCACGCGCGCGGGCATGAAATCGCCTCTCACGCGGTCGGCCATTTCGACGGCCGCGGCTGGTCGGCCGCCGATTGGCAAAAGGAATTCGCGAGCTATGCCGACCTCGTCGACAATGCCGGCCGCAATAACGGCTTTGCCGAAGCGGTGAAGCTCGCTTTTCCGGCCTCGGCGGTGATCGGATTTCGCGCTCCCTATCTTTCGACAAGCCCGGGTTTATATGCGGCGCTGCGCGAGCGCGGCTTTCGCTATGACACGAGCAGAACCAGCGAAGCCTCGCTCTGGCCTGAAAAGCAAGATGGCCTGTGGCGGTTCAATCTCGCGGATCTGAAGCTGCATCGCTCCAAGCGCCACACGCTTTCGATGGACTATAATTTTTTCGTCGTGCAGGCGTTCGGCCTCGACAACTCGTCGACGCGCGCCCAGCACCGCGACGAAATGCTCGAGACCTATATCGATTATTTCAAGGCGAACTATTCCGGCAATCGCGCGCCGATCCACATCGGCCATCATTTTTTCAATTATCACGGCGGCGCCTACAATGAGGCGCTCAAGGCCTTCGCGCGCGCCGTCTGCGGCTTGCCGGAAGTCCGCTGCACGACCTATGTGGGGCTCGCCGACTATATGGATAAGCTCGACGCCGCGACCCTTGACGCCTATCGCAAGGGCGACTTCGAGCATCGCGCCGCGCCGGAGATCGATATCTCGGGCGCCTTTGCGCGATCGTCAAAACCTTAGAGCATGATCCCGAAAAGTGGGAACCGGTTTTCGGAAAAGATCATGCTCCCGTAAGACATCAGGCCGCGACCTGCGCCGCTTCCCAGCCGAGCATGGCGCGCTTGCGCGTCAGTCCCCAGTGATAGCCGGTGAGCTTCCCGCTCTTGCCGATGACGCGGTGACAGGGAACCACGAACGACACCGGGTTTTTTCCGACGGCGGCGCCGACCGCGCGCGAGGCCTTGGGATTGCCGAGCTTCTTCGCGATATCGGAATAGGTCGCGGCTTTGCCCATCGGGATCGACAAGAGCGTCTCCCACACGCGGATTTCGAAATCGGTTCCGATCAGCACGACGCGAAGCGGAGTATTCGGCTTCCACAATTTCGCATCGAAGATGCGCTGCGCATGCACCACGGTGCGCGCGCTGTCTTCGGCATAGCGCGCATTCGGCCAACGCCCGCGCATGTCGTCGAGCGCCGCCTTCTCGCCGCCCTTGTCGGCAAACGCGAGGCCGCAGAGGCCCCGCTCGGTCGCCATCACGAGCGCGAAGCCGAACGGGGAGGGATGAAAGCCGTAGTAAACGGTCAGCCCCTCGCCGCCGGTCTTCCATTCGCCCGGCGACATTGCTTCGTGCACCACGAACAGGTCATGCAGCCGTCCCGGTCCGGAAAATCCAACCTCGTAGGACGCCTCCAAAATATTCGGGCTCTCGCGCAGGACCCGCCGCGCGTAGTCGAGCGTCACCGATTGCAAGAACGCCTTCGGCGACAGGCCGCACCAGCGGCGGAAGAGCTCCGTGAGCGTCCGCGCGTCGATGCCGGCCGCGCGGGCGATCGTCTCGACTTCCGGCTGGTCGCGGAAGTGTTCGGTGACATAGGCGATGGCGCGCTGCACGATTTCGTAATCGCTGGCGGCACCATCGAATTCCACCGGTTCCAGTTTCACAGGGTTCAGTCTTTCCATAGCGAGCATGGGTCATTCCTCATGCTCGAAAGATAAGGCCCGCCGCCGTCAAAACCACCCGATTTCGCGGTCCCTTCAACGTTTGACGCTGGCGAGGGCCGCGCCCAGGCGCTGGGCAAGCTCGCTCTTGTAGAGCGGCGGCAGGAAGGCGCCCACAATCAGGAATATCCCGCGCGAAATGAGCGCCACCCGGGTCACGCCATAAAGCTCGTCCTCGGTCTTCTCGAGCCGCACCCAGCGGGGATTGAAGTCGATTTCGCGGGCGGCACCCTTGGCCGAGACCTGCCGCACGGAGAGCACGTTCGGCGTTACGCGAATGTCCTCGTAAGCGCGCGCATCGCGGTAGTTGAGCCGAAAGGCGAGCCAAACCAGCGCCACGTCAAGACCGAAGAATCCGAATACGGGCCAGGCGCCCATCATCAGGAACGAGACGCCCACGGCAAAGCTCACGCCGGCGAGCACGGCCATAACGATCGCAAACCCGGCGGGGCTGAGCGAGCGGTGCGGCGATAGCCGCGCCTCGAACAGAACGGGTTCGTGAAACGGGTTGCCTTTCTGCATCGACGCTCATTATACGGGAAAGATGCCGACAAGAAAAAAGCAAAATCGCGGAAAAAGGCCCGCCGCGGCCAAGAAGCCGCGCCGGAGCGGCGTCTCGCGTGCTTGGACGGCCGCCGAAATCGAAGAAGCATTCTCGCGCTTCGCGCGCGCGAACCCCGAGCCGAAGGGCGAGTTGCAGCACGCCGACCCTTACACCCTCCTCGTGGCAGTGGTGCTCTCGGCGCAGGCAACCGATGCCGGCGTCAACAAGGCGACCCCCGCGCTGTTTGCCGCCGCCAACACCCCCGAAAAGATGGTGGCGCTCGGTGAGGAAAGAGTGCGCGACTACATCAAGACCATCGGGCTCTATCGCGGCAAAGCGAAAAACATCATCGCCCTATCGAAAAAGATCATCGCCGAACATAGCGGCAAGGTTCCGGGTGTTCGTGAAGCTTTGGAGAGCTTGCCGGGAGTCGGCCGCAAGACGGCGAACGTCGTCCTCAATATCGCCTTTGGCGAACCGACGATCGCGGTCGACACGCATCTCTTTCGCGTCGCCAACCGCACCGGGCTCGCGCCCGGCAAGAATCCGCTGGAAGTGGAGCTGGGCTTACTGGAGCGCGTACCCGAGCGGTTCAAGCGCCACGCGCACCATTGGCTCATCTTGCATGGGCGTTACGTGTGCAAGGCGCGGGCGCCCGAATGCCCGCATTGCCTGATCAACGATCTCTGCCGCTGGCCGGAAAAGATCGTCTAGTGCCCCGATTCCGAAGTTCGCACACACCATGCCGCAAGGGTGGTTGCGAACTTCGGAATCGGGACACTAGTCGGCGACCCGTGCGGCAAGCTCGGGTCGGGCCGGGCTTTCCCGCGAAATCTTCTTGTGCATGCGAACCATGAAGGCTGTCGCGAATACCGGCGTGATCAAATTGAGGATGGGAATGATCACGATGAGCGCGATCACGAGGCCGGCCAAAAACACCCGCAGCGCATTGGCGCGGCGCAACGCTCTTGCCTCCTCGATGGGTCGAAACCGCATCGCCGCAAGCTCGAAATATTCGCGGCCGAGCAGATAGCCGTTGGCGAAAAAGAAAACGGCGACATTCACGCCCGGCAGAATCAACAAAACGAGCGCGATCAAGTTCACGATCAGCACAAGGCCGAAGAAGCGGAGCGACAGTAAAACCGAAGTCGTGACCGGCAGCGCCTTGCCGACGGGGTCGCCGGGATAATTTCGGCGCTCGACCTGTTCGGCGATGTCGTCGAAAAAGAGCGCCCCCACCAGCGACGTGATCGGCGGCATGAGGTAGATCGCCCCCGCGATGATCCCCAAAGCGGTGAAGATCGCAAGCGCCATGTCGAACGGGTAGGGGAGCGCCACCAGATGGGTGATCGCGCCCTGCAAGATCATGCCGAAAACGATCAGCAGGAGGAAAGCGAGCCCGATCGATTTCACGAGGATTCGGCGCAGAGGCGGCGAAAAAGTTTCGCCGAAAGCTTGGATGGCCGTTTCAATCATGGTGGGGGTCCGGACTCCGTGGGCGCAGACACCTAAGCGTCGAAAGATGGCCATGCAAGGCCGATAGTGCCCCTAACCCGAAGTTCGCATGAGAGCGTGCCGCGAAGTCTTACGAACTTCGGAATGGGACACTAGCGGACTTCAAATCTGTCGCGCGGCGGCCGATGCGTGGTATTCAGTCTGCCTCATTGCTGGCCATGCCCCAAACCTTCACCCGAAGAGACATCCTCACGGCCGCCGCGGCATTCGCCGCTGCGCCCGCCCTGCCGGCATTGTCGGCGCCGGGCGAATATGATGTGGCGATCATTGGCGCGGGTGCGGCCGGCATTGCCGCCGGCCGCCGCATCGCACCGACGGGCAGGAACTATGTGATTCTGGAAGCGGGGAACCGTGCCGGCGGCCGCATTGCGAGCGCGAGCCTGCCTTCCGGCGCGGTCTACGATCGCGGCGCCAATCGCTTCTCCGCCCCCTCGCGCAATCCCCTCGTCGCCATCGCGCGCGCCGAGCGGCTGAAACTCTACGAGCCTTCGCCGGGCCGGCGGCTTTATATCGGCGCGCGGGAAGCGCGCGACGGCGAGTATGACGATTTCACCGCTTCGCTGCGGCGGGCGAATCGGACAATCGCGGCGGTGGCGGAACTGGGCCGCGACATCGCGGCTTCGCGTGCGCTGCCCGAGCTCGGCGATTGGCTTGGAACCGTCGCTTTCGTGCTCGGCCCGCTGAATTGCGCCAAGGATTTGGAGGACGTCTCCACCATCGATCTTTCCCGCGCCGAGGACCGCCCGGACGACGTGATGCTCCGGGAAGGAACGGCCGCCCTCATGGCCGCCGCCGGGAAATCGCTTGCGATCGAATTGAATACCGCCGTGCAGCGCGTCGATATGGGCGGCCGCGGCCGCGTCGAGCTCGGTACTTCGCGCGGCACGCTCATCGCCCGCACGGTGATCGTCACCGCCTCGACGAATGTGCTCGCCTCCGATCGTCTGCGATTTTCTCCCTCGCTTCCCGCGCACATTGCAGCGGCCGTGGCGCGGCTTTCGCTCGGCACTTACGAGCGGGCGATTTTCGAACTGCCCGGCAATCCTTTTCGCTTCGGCGCCGACGAGCGGATCATCTTCAAGACGGATAACGCCAAGTCCATCATGCTGCACACCCGCGTCGGCGGCAGCGATCTCGTCTACGCCGATCTCGCCGGCCGCTTCGGCCGCGAATTGGCGAATGCGGGCGAGGCGGCGGTCGCGGGCTACATCGCCGACGAGTTCGCCGCCCGTTTGGCGGCGGCATAAAACAAGCGCTCGGCAAGATCGAGCTCACGCGCTGGAGCAAGGAGCCGTGGGTGCAGGGCGGCTTTTCGGCCGCCGCGCCGGGGGCGGCTTCGAGCCGGCGCGCGCTGATGGAGCCGATATACGATCGCGTCTTTCTCGCGGGCGAAGCCGCGCATGAGACGCTATGGGGCACGGTCGCGGGTGCGGCCCTTTCCGGCGAGCGGGCGGCGGACGCGGCGCTACGCTATCTTGGGCCTAGCGCTCCCCAAGAACCGCAGCCGCCGAAGCCGGGTAAGAGAAGATAGAGCCGGAAAGCCTCACGAGCGGAGCGATATAAATGGCCGCGAAGTCTCTGATCGCTTGGTCGAGCGGCAAGGACAGCGCCTGGGCGCTCTACGAGGCGCGGCGAAGCGGCGAGCACGAAATCGTCGGCGCGCTCACCACCGTGACCGAGACCTTCGGCCGCGTATCGATGCACGGCGTGCGCGAGGAGCTGCTGAAGGCGCAGTTGGAAGCGGCCGGAATTCCGCTGAGAATCGTGCCGATTCCCTTCCCCTGCCCGAACGAGGTGTATGAGGCGCGAATGGCGGCGGCCCTTTCGGAGGCGAAGGCGGAAGGCGTCACGCAGGTGATCTTCGGCGATCTTTTTCTCGAGGACGTGCGCGCCTATCGCGAGGCGAAAATGGCCGGAACGGGCATTGCGCCGGTATTTCCGCTGTGGGGGCGGCCGACCGATGCGCTCGCGCGCGCCATGATCGAGGGCGGGCTCAAGACGCATTTGGTCATGGTCGATCTCAAGGCGATGCCGAAATCCTTCGCCGGGCGGAAGTTCGACGCGGCATTCCTGGATGAGCTTCCGGCAGGCGTCGATCCCTGCGGCGAGCGCGGCGAGTTTCACACCTGCGTTCTCGCCGGGCCGATGTTCAGCCGCGCCGTTCCAGCGAGCGTGGGCGATGTCGTGGAGCGCGACGGCTTTGCCTTCGCCGACCTCGTCCCATCCGCTTGATCGCGCGCCGCCTCAGGCGCGCAGCACAGCGCCCGTTCGTTTCTTGACTTCCTCGACGATTTTTCCCGCCACCGCGTCGATCTCGGCGTCGGTCAGCGTCTTCTCGCGCGGCTGCAAGGTCACGGCGATCGCGATCGATTTTTTGCCGGCCTCGATTTCCTTGCCCTCATAAAGATCGAAGACATCGACCGACGCCACCAGCGTTTTGTCGGCGCCCTTCGCAGCATGGATGATTTCGGCGGCCGCGACCGCGCGATCGACGACGAAAGCAAAGTCGCGCAGGACCGGCTGGAACGGCGAGAGCGCGAGCGCCGGCTTTGCCTTGCTCGCCTTCGCTTTCGCCGCCGGAATCCGGTCGAGAATGACTTCCGAAACCGCAAGCGGTCCCTCGATGTCGAGCGCTTCGAGCGTGGCAAGATGCAATTCGCCGAAGACCGCGAGCACGAGCTGCGGCCCGAGCCGGATCGTTCCCGAACGTCCGGGATGCAGATAGGACGGTCCGCCCGCGACGATCTGCAATTTGTCGGCGGCCATGCCGCAGGCGGCAAGCGTCGCCAGCGCGTCGGCCTTGGCGTCGAACACGTCGACGGCGCCGGCGGAGCCCGACCAGTGGCGGCCGGTGCCCGAAGCCTTGGCGGTGCCGCGGCGGACGGCGGTGGCGGCGACCAGCTGATCCTGCGGCCGGTCGCCCATGAAAATCTGGCCGACCTCGAAGAGGGCGATATCGGGATAGCCGCGATCGGCGTTTCTTTGCAGCGGCGAGCGCGAGACCCGGCAGGAGGCTCGGGCGCATGTCGGAAAGATCGGCGGCAATGGGGTTCGCGAGCGCGAGCGCGGGCTCGCCGCCGCCGAAAAGCTCCGCCTGCTTCTTCGAGATGAACGACCAGGTCACCGCTTCCACCAACCCGCTCGCGGCGAGCGCGCGCTTGGCGGCGCGCGTGCGCCTTTGCAAGGCGGTGAGCACCGGACGCCGCGCGCTGGCGCCGCGCTCGAACGGCGTCGGCGGCACGCGCTCGAGGCCGAGAATGCGCACGATTTCCTCGACGAGATCGGCCTTGCCCTCGACGTCGCCGCGCCAGCTGGGCGCCGCGACCTTCACCGTCTCGCCCGAGCCCGCGACGATGAAGCCGAGCGCGGTAGAGCACGCGCTTGATCTCGCCCACCTTGGTCTCCAACCCCGCGAGCCGGCGCGCCTCGGCGAGCGGGAAATCGATCACGCGGCCGCCGTCGGGAATGGCGCCCGCGAGCACGATCTCGGAGGGCTTGCCGCCGCAGAGCTCCAGCACGAGCTTGGTGGCGAGCTCCAACCCCGGCACGGTAAAGGCGGGATCGACGCCGCGCTCGAAGCGGAAACGCGCATCGGAAATGATCCCGAGCTTGCGCCCGGTCTGCGCGATATTGGCCGGGTTCCACAGCGCCGATTCGATCAACACGTCGGTCGTCGTTTCCGAGCAGCCGCTCGCTTCGCCGCCCATGATGCCGGCGAGCGATTCGACGCCCAGCCTCGTCGGCGATCACGCACATATCGGCATCGAGCTCGTAGGTGCGGCCGTCGAGGGCGAGCAACTTCTCGCCGCTCCGTGCGCGCCGCACCACGAGATTGCCCTTGACCTTCGCCGCGTCGAATACGTGCAGGGGCCGCGCCTGGTCGAAGGTGACGAGGTTGGTGATGTCGACGAGCGCGTTGATCGGCCGGAGCCCGATCGCGCGCAGCCGCCGTTGCAGCCATTCGGGCGAGGGGCCGTTCTTCACGCCGCGCACGAGGCGAAGCGCGAAAGCCGGGCAAAGCGACGGCTCCTCGATTTTCACCGCGACCGGAGAGGGGAATTCGCCCTTGATCGGCTTGATCGCGGAATCCTTCAGCTTGCCGAGCTGGGCCGCGGCGAGATCGCGGGCGATGCCGTGGACGCCGAGACAATCGGCGCGGTTCGGCGTCACCGCGACGTCGAGCACCGGATCGTCGAGACCGATGATCGGCGGCGAACGGCTTGCCGAGCGGCGGCATCGGCGGGAAGCTCGATGATGCCCTGATGCTCGTCGGAAATTCCCATTTCGCGCGCGGAGACGAGCATGCCGCGGCTCTCGACTCCGCGGATCTTGCCGACCTTCAGATCGAGGCCGGTGCCGGGGATGTGGGTGCCGGGCCGCGCGAACACCGCCATCATGCCGGCATGCGCGTTCGGCGCGCCGCAGACGACCTGCACCGGCGCGCCGTCGCCGGTCTCGACCATGCAGACTTTGAGCTTGTCGGCGTTCGGGTGCTTCTCGGCGGAGATGACGCGCGCGACCGTGAAGGGCGCGAGCTCCTTCGCCTTGTCTTCGACGCGCTCGACCTCGAGGCCGATCATCGTGAGCTTGTCGACGATCTCGCCGAGCGAAGCGTCGGTGTCGAGATGATCCTTCAGCCAGGAGAGGGTGAATTTCATTCGCTCAATCCTCCCGCCAGCGTCGGAAAGTCGAGCGGCCGGAAGCCGTAATGCTCGAGCCAGCGCACGTCCGCCTCGAAGAACGGACGCAGATCCGGCATGCCGTATTTCAGCATCGCGATGCGGTCGATCCCCATGCCCCAGGCGAAGCCTTGATATTCGTTGGGGTCGAGCTTGCAGTTCTTGAGGACGTTGGGGTGCACCATCCCGCAGCCGAGAATTTCGAGCCAATCATTGCCCTCGCCGAAGCGGATTTCGCCGCCGCGCCGGTCGCACTGAATGTCGACCTCGAGCGAAGGCTCGGTGAAAGGGAAAAACGACGGCCGAAAGCGCATCTTCACCGTCGCGACCTCGAAGAAAGCCTTGCAGAACTCCTCCAGAATCCACTTCAGGTGGCCGAGATGCGAGCCCTTGTCGATGACGAGGCCCTCGACCTGGTGGAACATCGGCGTGTGCGTTTGGTCGGAATCGCAACGATAGGTGCGGCCGGGCGTGATCACCCGAATCGGCGGCTTCACGTTTTCCATGGTGCGGATTTGCACCGGCGAGGTGTGGGTGCGGAGCAGCTTCCGCTCGCCGTCGGGCTTCGGAGGAAAGAAGAACGTGTCGTGCATTTCGCGCGCCGGATGGTCGGCGGGAAAATTGAGCGCGGTGAAATTGTAGAAATCCGTTTCGATGTCCGGCCCTTCGGCGATCGAAAATCCCATGTCGGCGAAGATCGCCGTGATCTCGTCGATGACCTGGCTCACCGGATGAATGCGCCCGCGCTCGAGCGCGCTTTCGCGCAAGGGCAGCGTCACGTCGACCTTGTCGGCGGCGAGCCGCTCGGCGATCGCCGCGCGCTTCAACGCGTCGCGTTTTTGCGCGATCGCTTCGCTCACCCGGTCGCGCAGGCCGTTGATGCGGGGGCCCTGTTGCTTGCGCTCCTCCGGCGTCATCGTGCCGAGCGTTTTCAGGAGCTCGGAGATCGATCCCTTCTTGCCGAGCGCGCCGACGCGGACGGCCTCGAGCGCGGCGTCGTCCTTGGCCGCGCCGATCGCCGCCGAGAGTTCCTCTTCGAGCTTTTTGAGATCGGGCATCGGGTCGCTTGGCGGTTGGAGGCGTTGCAAGGAATTTACACGAACGAAAACGGCGCGGCGCCGAGTCATCGGCGCCCCGCGAAATTCGGCCTCGGAAGGACGATGCCGGCTCAGTTGAGCGCGGCGCGGGCCTGATCGACGAGCGCCTTGAAGGTTGCCGGCTCTCGCACCGCGAGATCGGCGAGCACCTTGCGGTCGACCTCGACCCCGGCCTTGCCGAGGCCGTCGATAAATCGGCCGTAGGTGAGCCCCTGCTCGCGCGCCGCCGCATTGATGCGCTGGATCCACAGCGCGCGGAACGAGCGCTTGCGGTTCTTGCGGTCGCGATAGGCGTATTGGTTCGCCTTCTCGACCGCTTGCTTGGCGATGCGGATCGTGTTCTTGCGCCGGCCGTAATAGCCCTTGGCGGCCTTGAATGTTTTCTTGTGCTTGGCGTGGGACGTAACGCCCCGTTTCACGCGGGCCATGATGATCTCTCCTAAAAATCCGAATTCAGCCGTAGGGCATGAAGATCTTGCGGACGTGCCGCGCGTCGACCTCGTTCATCACGGTGGTGCCGCGCTGCTGGCGAATTTGCTTCTTCGTCCGCTTGATCATCCCGTGCCGCTTGTTGGCCTGGGGAGCGATCACCTTGCCGGTCGCGGAGAGCTTGAATCGCTTCTTCGCGCCGGATTTGGTCTTCAGTTTGGGCATTTGGCTCGTCTCCGTGGGCGGGTCGCCGCGGAAAACCCGCAGCACCTCGACCCTTGATTGGTTCGATTGAGCTTCATGAGCCGCCACGGCAGCCCTTTGGCCGGGCGGCTCGAAGGCCGCTTCGATACAAGACGCGGCTGCTATTGGCAACCCGAGCGGGGACGCTTAGCGCGGCGCCAGAATCATCACGATTTGCCGGCCTTCCGACATCGGTTCGGCCTCGACCTTGGCGATCGTGCCGGTGTCCTCGCGCACGCGCTGGAGGAGCTTGTAACCGAGCTCCTGGTGCGCCATTTCGCGGCCGCGGAAGCGCAGCGTGACCTTCACCTTGTCGCCTTCCTCGAAGAAGCGCTTCATCGAGCGCATCTTCACTTCGTAATCGTGCTTGTCGATGCCGGGGCGGAGCTTGATTTCCTTGACCTCGACCGTCTTTTGCTTTTTGCGCGCCTCGGCGGCTTTCTTCTGCGCCTGGTATTTGAATTTGCCGTAGTCGAGGATCTTTGCAAACGGGCGGGCTGACGTTGGGAGAAATCTCGACAAGGTCGAGGCCCGACTTCGCGGGCCAGCGCGATGGCATCGTTGATGGGGGTGACGCCTCGGTTCGTTCCATCCTTGTCGATCAGCTGAACCTCGCGAACGCGGATATCTTCGTTGGTGCGCGGCCCGTCCTTCTGGACCGGCGCGGCGGCTCTCATGGGGCGACGAATGGCAGTGTGCTCCTCTCCTGTTGACACGGCGCTTGCGCGCGAAGATCGATACGCGAAGCAGGACGGGAGGATTGAAAGAATCGAGGTTGAAGTCAATGGATATCAAATATGGTTGAGGAAACGCTGTCACGGATGGATGTTGGAGCCGGGGAGGCCGCCCGCGGCATCGCCGTATCGCGCGCGGGCCGGAAAGTCGCCGGGCATTTTCTGGCTCGGCGGCTTCAAGTCCGACATGCGCGGCACCAAGGCGGAGGCGCTCGCTGCGCACGCGGCGAAAACGGGCCAGGCCTATGTCCGCTTCGACTATTCGGGCCACGGCGAATCGGGCGGCTCGTTCGAAGCGGGAACGATATCGCGCTGGCTCGAGGAAGCGCGCGCCGTATTCGAGCGCGCCGGAGCGTTAACAGGAGCGCATGGACCGCAAATCGTGGTCGGCTCCTCCATGGGCGGCTGGATCGCGCTCCTGCTCGCGCGCGCGCTTGCGGAAAGTGGAAAAGGCGGCGCGGCGAAACTGGCGGGTCTCGTGCTGATCGCGCCGGCGCCGGATTTCACCGAAGCCTTGATGTGGGCGCAGATGTCGCCGGAAGTCCGCCGCGAGATCGAGGAAAAGGGCTCCTGGCTGCGTCCCTCCGAATATGGCGACGGGCCCTATCCGATCACGCGCGCGCTGATCGAGGACGGGCGGCGGCATCTTCTGCTCGATCGCCCGATCGAGATCGGTTGCCCCGTGCGCATCCTGCAAGGCGTCCTCGATCCGGACGTTCCGTGGCGGCACGCGCTGAAACTCGTCTCATGCCTCGCTCAGGACGACGTCGTGCTCACGCTGGTGAAGGACGGCGATCATCGGCTGTCGCGGCCGGAGGATATCGAGCGATTGCTCGGCGTCATCGACGAGTTATCGGGCGAGATCTAGGTCCCGCGCCGCGTCCCATTCCTCGATGACCCCCTTGTCTTTTTCGCGCGAACGACACGCGGCCGCGATTTTTGCAAAAGCCTCGGGCTTAACGAGCCGCGACAGCGCCCAGACCGCCGCTCCGCGCACCAGCGGCGAAGGATCGTCGAGTCTTTCTTCGGCCGCGGACGCGAGCGAAGGCTCGGCGCTATTGCCGATCGCGATCAGCACGTTGCGCACGAACCGCTCCCGCCCGGTGCGCTTGACCGGGCTTTTCGAGAAGCGCGCGCGGAAGGCCGCCTCGTCGAGCCGCGCAAGTTCGGCGAGCGTAGGCGCCCGGTTCTCCGCCCGCGCGGCAAGCCGCATCTCATGCCCCGCTTGCGCGAACTTGTTCCATGGGCAGACCGCCAGACAATCGTCGCAGCCATAGATGCGGTTTCCCATTTTCGCGCGCAGCTCGCGCGGGATCGCGCCCTTGTGCTCGATGGTGAGATACGAAATGCAGCGCCGCGCATCGAGCTTGTACGGCGCCGGAAAGGCCTCGGTCGGGCAAATGTCGAGACAGGCGCGGCAAGAGCCGCAATGATCCGGCTCCGCCTCGTCGACCGGCAATTCGATCGTGGTGAAGATCGTGCCGAGGAAGAGCCAGGAGCCGAATTCGCGCGAAACGAGGTTGGTGTGCTTGCCTTGCCAGCCAAGGCCGGCGGCGGCGGCGAGCGGCTTTTCCATCACGGGTGCCGTGTCGACGAACACTTTGATCTCGCCGCCGGCTTCGCTGACGAGCCACTGGCCGATGCGCTTGAGCTTGCCCTTGATCAATTCGTGATAGTCCTCGCCCCGCGCATAGACGGAAATCGCGCCGCGCTCTCGCCGCTCCAACAATTCGAGCGGGTTTTCATCCGGCCCGTAATTGAGGCCGAGCGCGACGACGCTTCTTGCTTGCGGCCAAAGTGCCGCGGGATCGGCGCGGCGTTCTCGCGTGCGCGCGAGCCAATCCATGTCGCCATGCGCGCCGGCGGCGATCCAGCCTTCGAAACGGCCACCCGCATCGCCGATCGCCGCGGGCTTGGTTACGCCGAACGCGTCGAACCCTTCCGCCTGCGCTCTCTCGCGTAGCGCCGTCTTCAACGCGTCAGGGTTTAGAAGTCGAGATCGGCGTAGCTCGGCGCCGCCGGCAGCCCCGCCACCGTCTCGGCGAGAAGCGGCCGAAAGCTCGGGCGCGACTTCACCCGCGCGTACCAGTTCTTGGCGGCCTCGTCCTCGCTCCACGGCACGTCACCTAAATAATCGACCGAAGACAGATGCGCGGCGGCGGCGAGATCGGCGTAAGTGAGCTTGTCGCCGGCGAGCCAATTCCGCGCCTTCATCAACCAGCCGGTATATTTCAAATGATAGCGGATATTGGATCGCGCCGCATGGATGGCCGCCGAATCGGGCGCGCCCCCGCCCAGGGCCTGCGGCAAGCGGCGCTTCAAGATCTTTTCGCGCACCAGCGGCTCGCTGACCTCGGCGAAGAACTTTTCATGAAACCAGAGCATGAGCCGCCGCGCTTCGGCGCGGCTGCTTCGCTTCGGCGGGCATCAGCCGGGTGGCCGCCGTTGCCCCGTGGGTCTCGTCGATATATTCGGCGATGACGAGGCCGCCGCAGGCCGCAAAGTCGCCCTCGACAAGCACCGGCGTCGTCCCCGCCGGGTTGAGTTCGAGAAATTCGGGTCTGCGCGCGAGCGCATTCTCCTCGATCAAATCGACGCCGATTCCGTATTCGCCGAGGATAAGGCGGACAAAGCGCGAATGCGGGCAGAAGGGATGATGAAAAAGCTGCATGGTTCAAGAAACCGCTATTGATCGGCGTCCCGCCCTCTGGAACAAGGCATTTTGGACGGGCGCGCGATTCGCACGCTTCTTCATTAGCGTCATTAGCGGGATATTCCATGGCCGCCGACATTTGCACACAAGGGCTGGATACCGGGTTCGTGGAACTCGGCTATGCCAAAGTAGCCGTGCTGGGCGTCGTGCAGGGCATCACCGAACTGCTGCCGATATCGTCGACGGCGCACATGCGGATTGTGCCCGCGCTGCTCGGCTGGCGCGATCCGGGTTCCGCGTTTTCGGCGGCGATGCAACTGGCCGCGCTTGCCGCCGTCATCAGTTACTTCTGGAGCGACGTGCGCACAATTACGCTCGGCTCGCTCGCTGCGGCCGCGCGCTTCGACTTCCGTGACTGGAACTTCCGCTTCGCGTTCGGGATTGTGCTCGGCCACGGTTCCGATCGTCTTTTTCGGCATGTTGCTCTCGCCGGTGCTCAACGCCTGCGGCTCCCCCTTGCGCAGCCTCGTCGTGATTGGCCTTGCTTGTCTCGTGATGTCCGGCCTGCTCGCGCTTGCCGAGCGTTACACCAACCATATGCGCACGATGGATCACGTCACGATCAAGGACGCCTTGATCGTGGGCCTCGCCCAGGCGGGTGCGCTCATTCCGGGCGTATCGCGTTCCGGATCGACACTGACCGCCGCCCTTTTTCTCAATCTCAATCGCGAGGAGGCGGCACGCTATTCATTTCTGCTCGGCGTGCCGGCGATCGCGCTCGCGGGGTTCAAGGAACTTTACGAGTTGCACAAGGCCAATCTCGACCCGCACGGATGGTCGATCTTGCTCGTGGGTCTCGTCGTCGCTTCGATTTCCGCTTTCTTCGCGATTTGGGGATTGCTGCGGATCTTGGAAAAATTTTCCGCTTGGCCGTTCGTGATCTATCGCGCCTTTATCGGCATCGTCCTCTTGCTGGGCGTTGCCGTCGGCTGGCTCGCGTAAATTCAGGTCGCGGAGCGCGAAAACTGGCCGGCTTTGCGGAACCGCCACAGATAGCCCGGAACCACCGCCTCTAGCGAAGTCGGCACGATCCCGAGTCCCTTCAGCGTGCGATTTTCGCGCTCCCGCCTTGGGAGAGACGACGTTGTCGCTCTTCAGAAGAAGAACCTGATCGCGCGTGAGCGGCGGCTTCGGCAGGAATTCCAAGAAGAACGCTTGCAGCCGCGCCAGCGCGAAGGGAAGCGGCATGAGGATTCGCTCGCGGCCGATCTCGCGAAGAATGAATTCCAAGAGCTCTCGAAACGTTTTCACTTCCGGCCCGCCGAGTTCGTAGGTGGTGGCCGGGCGCGCACGGTCCTCGGCGGCGGCGACGATCGCGGCCGCGACGTCGCCGACGAAGACCGGCTGGAAACGCGTCTCGCCGCCGCCGATCAAGGGCAGTACCGGCAGCCATCGCGCCATCGCGGCAAAGCGGTTGAAGAAGTCGTCTTCGGGGCCGAACACGATGGATGGCCGCATGATCGCGGCCGAGGGCACGGCGGACAAAGCCGCCTTTTCGCCCGCCGCCTTGCTACGGGCGTATTGCGACGACGAGCGCGGGTCCGCGCCGATCGCCGAAACATGCACGAGCCGCGCATCTATCTCGGCGGCGGCCTTGGCGACGCGCGGCGGCTCCGCTTGCCTGCACCGACTCGAAAGTCTGCCGGCCGCTCTCGTGAAGAATGCCGACGAGATTGACGATCGCCTCCGAGCCTTCCGCGGCGCGCAGGACCGAATCCGGATAGCGCAGATTGGCCTGCATCGGCGTGGATCTGGCCGACGCGGCCGAGCGGCTGCAGGTGAAAGGCAAGATCGGGCCGGCGCACGGCCACTCGAATTCGCCATCCGCGCTGGGCGAACGCCCGCACCACATGGCGGCCGATGAAGCCCGAACCCCCATAAATCGTGACGAGATGGTCGATCGGCGTTTCGGTCATGATGAAGTTGGCATGTTGCGAAGAAGGGCCTCGGAGAGCGAGCGATACTCGATGGCCGTGGCGGCGTCCAGCGCGGTCGGATCAATTGACAAGCGGGAAGGCCGCGCACTACCTAGCGCACGGGCCCAGGTGGCGGAATTGGTAGACGCGCTGGTTTCAGGTACCAGTGGTGAAAGCCGTGGAGGTTCGAGTCCTCTCCTGGGCACCAGTTTCTTAACCGCCAGTTTTTTAACCGCCCTGTGCCACGATCCGCATCGCCATGAACCCGATTGATCTTCGATGACCATCCGCCTTCACCGCGGCGACCTTTCGGACCTGTCGGCCTACGGCGCCGTGGTTGCGATCGACACCGAAACGCTCGGGCTCAATCCGCATCGGGATCGCCTGTGCGTCGTCCAGCTATCCCCCGGCGACGGCTCGGCCGACGTCGTGCAAATTCCGCCCGGGAAAGGTCACGAGCCCGAACCTCGTGCGACTGTTGTCGGATCCGAAGAGGCTGAAGCTTTTTCATTTTGCCCGGTTCGATCTCGCCGTTCTTTACAAAACCTACGGCGTCATGGCGGGTCCGGTCTATTGCACCAAGATTGCCTCGAAACTCACGCGCACCTACACCGACAAGCACGGCCTCAAGGATCTGGTGCGCGAACTTCTGGGGGTCGATCTTTCCAAGCAGCAGCAGAGCTCCGACTGGGGCTGCCGCGAATCTGACCGATGCGCAGCTCGCCTATGCCGCCGCCGACGTTCTGCATCTGCATGCGTTGAAGGCGCGGCTCGACCAGATGCTGGCCCGCGAAAATCGCACGTCCCTGGCGGAGGCCTGTTTCCGCTTCTTGCCGACACGGGTCGAGCTCGACCTCGGCGGCTGGGCCGACGAGGACATATTCGCGCATTGATTTTTGCTTGTGACTTGAAGCGCTTCGCGCCATCTTCAAAATCAGCCCGCATAGCCGCGGATCATAATTCGCCGGAAAGCCGCAATTGCCAGCCATGTCAGGCCCGGATGGGCGATCGCCGATGAGCCGAACCTCGACCGTGCATAATCTCGCCGAGGCGACCACTTTCGCCGACGACGATCTATCGCTTCGCCGCAGCACCGCCTTCGGCGCCGCGGTCCGCCATAGCCGGCGGGTGGGTTTCTTGCGAAAGGCGCTTGCCCATTGCAGCCGGGGACGGGGCTCGTTTTCGTCGTCCTTTGGACGTGGATCGATCCGCTGCGGTTTGCGAGCGGCTTGCCGGTCGAGCTTGGCCGCATTTCGATCTCGGGCACCAAGCTCACCATGGACGCGCCCAAGCTCAAGGGCTTCAGCCGCGACGGCCGTCCCTACACGGTCACCGCGGAAGAGGCCGCGCAGGATTTGACGAAGCCGAACGTGATCGAACTTTCCAAGATCGTCGGGCAGTTCGATCTCGGAGGCCGCGGCAACATGGTGCTCAACGCCAAGACCGGAATCTATGACGGCAAAACGGAACAGATGAAGATTTTCGACGGCATCGATTTTCATTCGACGCAAGGTCATAGCGGTCAATTGAGCGAAGCTTTAGTCGAGCCGCGCAAGGGTCACCTTGTGTCGGAGAGCCCGGTCGATCTGTTTTTCAACGAGGGAAGTTTGCGCGGAAATCGCATGGAAGTTTTCGAGCAGGGCAAGGTCATCGTCTTCGAGGGCGGCGTCACGATGGTGCTGCGGATGAACCAGCGCGCGCCTAAGCCGCCGGGAGCGGAAGCAACGCAATGACCCGGTTCCATACCGCGCTTTCGAAATCGCTGCTGGCGGGCGTTTTTTCTTCGCCTGCTCGCTCGCGGCCGGCGCGCAAAATAATCCGGCACCGGACCGGCACAAGGCTCGAGGCATGCCGAATGCCTTGCAGGGCTTCGCGCGCAATCGCAACGAGCCGGTGAAGATCGACGCCAATCGGCTCGAGGTTCACGACAAGGACAAGCTCGCGGTCTTCAGCGGCAACGTCTACGTCCAGCAGGGCGACACCAACATGCGCTGCCCGGAGCTGAAGGTTTATTACGAAGGCGAAGTGAAAGGGGCGGCGAAAAATTCGAACGCTCCCGGCGGGCGAAACCAAAACGGCGGCCGCCGCCCGCTGCCAAGGCATCGACGACCGAAAACAACGTGCAGCAACGCATCCGGCGCCTCGAGGCGCTGGGCGGCGTCATCGTGAACAGCAAGGACCAAAAAGCGACCGGCGACCGCGCGGATTTCGACATCAAAGCGAACACCGTTACGCTTTTCGGAAACGTCGTGGTGACGCAAGGGCCGAACGTGATGAAGGGCGACAAGCTGATCGTGGACCTCACCACGAGCCGCGCCCGCATGGAGGCCGGGACCAAAACAACACCCGGGCGGGTGCAGGGCTTATTCGTGCCCGAGCTCCATGAAGGAAAAGGATGCTGAGACAAAAAAGGGCAAGTCGCCGAAGGCCCAAATTCAGCAAACGCCGCCGCGCTAGGCCTTTTTCGGTCTCGGCGTAACCAACAATTCACCCCTTCATTGCCATAGGGTTTTGGAAGGACTATCTGGCGCGTGATCCATGGGCGCCGATGGGGAGAAGGCGTGTTGAAAGTCCTTTCCTGGTTCCGTTCGAAACCGGCGCTCGGCGCTGAAGATTCGCCGTTTGCGGACACGTGGCGGCTCGATCAGGGCGTCCCTTCGCCGCGTCAGCGCAACACGCGCCAAGAGCAGAGATCGAAACCTGACCGCACGGTGCAGGAGATCCGGCGCATCCTCGAAGAGAGCAACGTCGCCGGACCCACGCTCGCACCCGCACCCGCGCCTTCCCGGCCGCGACAGCAAGCGAGCCCGCGCCGTTCCGTGGCGAGGGCGGGCGTGCTTGCCGCCAGCAATCTGGAAAAGAGCTATGGTGGCCGAAAAGTCGTGAATGATGTGAGCGTCAATGTGATGCGCGGCGAGGCCGTCGGGCTGCTCGGGCCCAACGGCGCCGGCAAGACCACGGTTTTTTACATGGTCATCGGACTTGTGGTCGCCGATGCGGGGCGCATCAATCTCGACGGTCACGACGTCACCAAGCTCCCCATGTATCGTCGCGCGCGTCTGGGGATCGGCTACCTCCCCCAGGAAGCCTCGATCTTTCGCGGCTTGAGCGTCGAGGACAATATTGGCTCGGTGCTGGAAATCGTGGAGTCCGATCGCGATCGCCGAAGAGAGCAGCTCGAATCACTGCTCGACGAATTTGATCTCGCTCGTGTGCGCCGTAGCCCCGCGATCGCGCTCTCGGGCGGCGAGCGACGGCGCGTCGAAATCGCGCGAGCGCTGGCGACACGTCCATCCTACATGCTGCTCGACGAGCCCTTCGCCGGCATCGACCCGATCGCGGTCGGCGATATCCAAGAGCTGGTGCGGCATTTGAAAGAGCGCGGAATCGGCGTACTCATTACGGATCACAACGTGCGCGAGACGCTAGGTCTCGTGGATCGCGCCTATATCGTCCATTCGGGAACAATTCTAATGGAGGGCGGCCCCGACGAAATCGTCGAAAGCCGCGAAGTCCGCCGGCTTTATTTAGGTGAAGATTTCCGGCTGTAATCCCGCTAAATTTCGGCCGGATGAATCGCTAGGCTGAAACGGAGCCGACAAACACGGCAAGAGGCGATGGCGCTATCGCAGAAACTCGAGCTTCGACAGAGCCAGGCGCTCGTAATGACGCCGCAGCTCATGCAGGCGATCAAGCTCCTGCAGCTTTCGAACCTTGACCTTGCCGCCTATGTCGAAGCCGAACTCGAGCAAAACCCGCTTCTCGAACGCATCGACGATCCCGAGCGCGCGCGGGCGAAGAGGCGGCCGCAAGCGCAGAACCGTCGGAGGCAGAACAAGGCTCGGCAGGAACCGCTGAAGAGCGATCGGCCGAGGCCTCGGACGCCGACCAGGTCGAGCGCGGAAACCAGCTGGATGCGAGCTTTGACGATGGCCCCGCCGAGGAGGGGGCCGAAGCGCCGCCTGCGCCGCGCGTGGAAGGCCCCGGCTATTCGGAATGGGCGGGCGTCGGCGCCGGCGGCCGGGATGATGACGACTATAACTTAGAGGCCTTCGTTTCGGCTGAAATCACCCTCGCCGATCATCTCTCCCGTCAATTGATGCTCACGATCACGGAGCCCGTGCAGCGCATCATCGGCCAGCATCTGATCGATCTTGTCGATGAAGCGGGGTATCTGCGCGGCGATCTTCCGGCCGTTGCGGAAAAGCTGGGCGCTCCGCTTGCGGAAATCGAGGCGGTGCTTGCGAATTCTGCAAACCTTCGATCCGCCCGGCGTATGCGCGCGCGACTTGGCCGAATGCCTCACGATTCAGCTCAAGGAGCGCGATCGCTACGATCCGGCGATGGCGGCGCTCGTGGCGAATCTGGATCTATTGGCAAAACGCGATTTCGGCGTCTTGAAGCGCGTCACCGCCGTCGATGAAGAAGATCTGACCGACATGATTGCCGAGGTCCGCCGCCTCAATCCCGAAGCCCGGCCTCGCCTTCGGCGGCGGGGTGGTGCAGCCGATCGTTCCCGACGTATTCGTGCGGCCCGCGCCCGACGGTTCTTGGAATGTCGAGCTCAATGCCGATACGCTGCCGCGCGTGCTCGTCAACCAGAGCTATTATGCGAGCGTGTCGAAGACAGCCAAAAACGAAAAGGAAAAGAATTTTCTCGCCGAATGTTTTCAAACGGCGACGTGGCTGACCCGATCCCTCGATCAACGCGCCCGCACGATCTTGAAAGTTTCGACCGAAATCGTGCGCCAGCAAGACGCCTTTTTGGCCCACGGCGTGCAGCATTTGCGGCCGCTGAATCTGCGTATCGTCGCCGATGCCATCGGCATGCACGAATCGACCGTGTCTCGCGTGACCGCCAATAAATACATGGCGACGCCGCGCGGAATTTTCGAATTGAAATATTTCTTTTCTTCCTCCATCGCCTCCGCCGACGGCGGCGAAGCGCATTCGGCCGAAGCGGTTCGTCACCGAATCAAGCAAATGATCGATGCCGAAAGCCCGGCCGACGTGCTTTCCGACGACACCATCGTTCAGCGCCTGAAGGAGGCTGGCATCGATATTGCGAGACGCACTATCGCGAAATATCGCGAAGCCATGAAAATTCCGTCCTCCGTGCAGCGGCGCCGCGAAAAGCAATCGGCAAAACTCGCCGACTGATTCGCGCGGAGCCGTTCCTTCGCGAGACCCCATTGACCCTCCACGGGTCGGTCCCTATGGTCCCGCGCCTTCGATGAACCGATAGCGCGGTGCGGGGGCTCCAGCACCCTATACGGAATAGAAGACATGCCGCTCAGCGACCTTCTCGCGCCCAATGCGATCTTCCCCTTGTTGAAGGTCGGCAACAAGAAGCAGATGATTCAGGAGCTTTCTGCCCAAGCGGCGAAGCTCACGGGATCGGACGAGCGCAAGATTTTCGAGATCCTGTTGCAGCGAGAGCGTCTCGGTTCGACCGGGAATCGGCCACGGCGTCGCGATCCCGCACGGCAAGCTGCCGAAGATCGAACGGATTTTCGGATCTGTTCGCGCGACTCGAGAAACCGATCGATTTCGAGGCGCTCGACGGCGAGCCGGTCGATCTCGTGTTTCTTCTGCTGGCGCCGGAGACGCGCGGGCGCCGATCACCTCAAGGCCTTGGCCTTGATCGCGCGGCTCTTGCGCGATTCCAACATCGCCAAGAAGCTGCGGAACTCCCGCGATGCAAGTTCGCTCTATGCGATTCTGACGATGCCGCCGGCGACGAACGCGGCTTGAGGCAAGATTTCGCCGCTCACGCTCTCAAAGTTTCTCAGTGCACGCTGACCGTATCGAGCGCTTGCTCGCGCGCGCTCGCAATCGCGGCTTCGCGGCTGTCGGTGAGCATGATCGGCGTTCCGTCCGCGGCGTGAAGCGCGAAGAACTGCATCCCGGGCGCGAGCTGCGGCGCCTGGGGAAATAACGTCTTCACGTCTTCGGAGCGAACCGGCTTCACGTAAGCGATCTCGCCGCCGCCCAGCACCGCGAACGCTTCCGGAGTGAGCTTCAGTGCGATTTCGTGTTTGTTCTCGGTCATGGTCTGGTCCTCCTACTACTTCGCGCTCGAAATTCAGCCGCCCGCCGCGATGTCAACACGCCGAACCGCCCGAACTGTTTCGGGCCGCTCGAGATCGATCGAAAGCAACCCATCGCGCAGCTCCGCCCCCGTTACTTGCATGCCCTCGGCTAACAGAAACGTGCGTTGGAACTGCCGCGCGGCGATGCCGCGATGGATAAACACCCGGCCCTCGTCGGCTTCATTTTGCCGGCCGCGAATCCTCAGTTCGTTCTCCTCGACGGTAATTTCAAGTTCACCGCGAGAAAAACCCGCGACCGCCAGCGTAATTCTCAGCCGCTCCGGTCGATCGCCGTCGCATGCAATACGCTCGATGTTGTAGGGCGGGTAACCGTCGGCCGTCTTTGCGACCCGGTCGAGCGCCCGCTCGATTTCCTCGAAGCCGAGAAGGAACGGGCTCGAAAGCGAAGGAATTCTGGACATGCAAAGCCCTCTTTCGAAGCGACTTTGCGGAGCCCGTTTGTGGCGCCCCGGAGGAGAGACGGCTGGTCTCCCTTCAAGCGATTATATGGGCACGCAAAGTCCCTGCCGCAAGAATGGCTGGTTCTCGGCCGGAACGGCTTCAGGGGGCTGGAATCGTGGTGCGGAACGGAAGGAGTTTGGTGGAGCCAGACGGAATCGAACCGACGACCTCTTCAATGCCATTGAAGCGCTCTCCCAACTGAGCTATGGCCCCACTGAAACCGCCGCGAGCGGCGGCGGCTTAAATACGATTGGCGATCGGCGTTAATTTTCCTCTTCTTTTTCCTCGATGCCTTCGCCGATCAAGTCCGAGACGTCGTTCGATTCTTCCTCGTCCTGTTCGAGAAAGGTCGTGTCGTCTTCTGCGCCGCCGGCAATTTCGACCTCTTCGTCCTCGCCTTCGATATCGGCAGGCGTTGCTTTGGCGGCTCCGGCCTTGGTTTCGGCCTCGGCCGCTTCCTCGAGCGAAATCACTTCCGCGCCGGCCGGTGCTACCGGCTCCGGCTCTTCGGTGACGACGACGGGTGCGGGTGCTGCGGCCTTCACGGCGGTCGCGCGCGTGGGGACTGCGGTGACCACGTAGAGCGTGCCGCATTTCGGGCACAGGATCGGATCGCGAGCGAGATCGTAGAATTTCGTCCCGCAATTCCCGCAGATGCGCTTGATACCAAGCTCGGGCTTCGCCACGACCATTCGCTCCTAGGCTGAATGAAAAAGGGGCCTCCATTGAACCGCGCCTACTAGTCTGTCAAGGCCGAAAACTGCCTTTCGCCTCCGTGACGAGGACGCGGAGCGCATGCTAGAGCCTTTGCATCGGCGAAACCCGATGCCGGCCGCCTCCATGAAGCCCTCCGTGACGGATAAGAGCCAAATTACCGCGCCTGTCGTCGCTCATCGCTCGGGCCCCATCAAAGGCCGGGCGCGCGTGCCGGGGGACAAATCTATTTCGCACCGCGCGCTATTGATCGGATTGCTCACCGTCGGCGAGACCTCGATCGAGGGACTGTTGGAAGGCGAGGACGTGCTTGCGACCGCGCGTGCGTGCAAACAATTCGGCGCTGCCCTTGAGCGCAAGAATCCCGGCACCTGGTGTATTTCCGGCGTCGGCATCGGGTCGCTGCTCGAACCCACGAGCATCGTCGATTTCGGCAACTCCGGCACCGGCGTCAGGCTTGCCATAGGGGTGGCCGCGGGTCATCCCATTGAAATCGTTTTCGATGGCGACGCGAGCCTGCGCCGCCGTCCTATGCGGCGCGTGCTTGAACCGATCATGCGCATGGGCGCCGAAGTTCTCGAACAGACCGACGGCGCGAGGCTGCCGGTGCGATTGAAAGGCGCCCGCGATCCGATTCCGATTCGAATACGAGACCCCGGTTCCGTCGGCGCAGGTGAAATCCGCGGTGCTTCTTTGCGCGCTTGCCGCGCCGGGGGAGACCACCGTAATCGAGCGCGAAGCGACGCGAGACCATACCGAGCGCATGCTGCGCTCCTTCGGCGCGAAGATCGGCGTCGAGCGGCACGGCGAGCATGGGCGACGGATTACGCTGCAGGGGCGGCCCGAGCTGAAGCCGCAGAAGCTCCGCGTTCCCGCCGATCCGTCATCGGCTGCTTTTCCGCTCGTCGCGGCGCTGGTGGTGGCAGGCTCCGATCTCGTTCTCGAAGGCATGCTCGCCAATCCCTCGCGCACCGGTCTCGTCGAAACGCTGAAGGAAATGGGGGCGCTGATCGAGGAATTGGATCGCCGCGAGGAAAACGGCGAGCCCATCGTCGATCTTCGCGTACGTCACTCGCCCTTGCGGGGTGTCGAAGTGCCTGCCGCTCGCGCGCCTTCCATGATCGACGAATATCCGGCGCTCGCGGTCGCGGCCTCCTTCGCGGAGGGAACGACGGTCATGCGGGGGCTTTCGGAGCTGCGGGTGAAGGAATCCGATCGCCTTGCCGCTGTCGCCGCGGGACTTGCCGCGAATGGTGTCGCCTACGAAATCGAGGGCGACGATCTGATCGTCCATGGCAAGGGCCGCGTCGCGGGCGGGGGCAAGGTCGAGACGCACATGGATCACCGCATCGCCATGAGCTTTCTCGTCATGGGGCTTGCGAGCGAAAAACCGGTGGGTATCGACGACGCCTCCTTTGTCGCGACGAGCTTCCCGGATTTCACCGGGCTTATGCGGAAGCTCGGCGCCGACCTTCGTTGACCCATGATCATCACCATTGACGGACCCGCCGCTTCCGGAAAGGGCACGATCGCGCGGTGCGTGGCCGGGCATTACCGGCTTCCCCACCTCGATACGGGTTTGCTTTACCGCGCCGTCGCGCTTCGGCTTCTCGACCGCGGGCAGGCGCTCGACGATGTAGCGGCGGCGGTTGCCGCCGCGCGCGAGCTCCGTATCGGTTCGCTCGATGCCGAGCGCCTGCGTGAGCGATCGATCGGGGAAGCCGCGTCCCGCGTGGCGATATTTCCGGAAGTGCGCGCCGCCCTTCTGAAGCTGCAAAAGGATTTTGCTCATCGGCCCGAAGGGGCCGTGCTTGACGGGCGCGATACCGGCACGGTGATTGCGCCCGAGGCCGACGTTAAGATTTTTGTCACCGCCTCGGCCGAAGTGCGCGCCAATCGGCGGTTTCGCGAGCTCGCGGCCACGGGAGAAAAGCGGACCCTTGAGGCGGTATTGGCCGCGATACGCGAGCGCGACCGGCGGGATAGCGAGCGGGCGATTGCCCCCCTCAAACCGGCTCCCGATGCCACCTTGCTCGATACCACCGAGTTGGATATAGAAGCCGCGTTCCGGGCCGCGCTTTCGATCGTGGAGGTTGCCCGGGCGGGCCGAGGTCGGGGTTAAGCCGCCCTCGTCGAGTTGGAGGCAAGCCCGCCCCGCGCCGTCTGCTTGTTGCGGCTTCCGAACAATAACCGTTTCAATTCACGCGGCCTCATGCCGCGCCGCGTCTCATGATCCAGCAGTGCTTGGGCCTGGAGCCCGGCGCTCATGGGTTTTGAAGCGCGCTTCCCATCGAACTTGGAAAAACGAACCAGGAGAACCAATGCCCGCTGCTGCAAGCCAACCGACCCGTGAAGATTTCGCAAAATTGCTCGAGGAATCGTTCGGCCGCAACGACCTGCAGGAAGGCTCAGTCGTCAAGGGACACGTGGTCGGAATCGAGAAGGACATCGCCGTCATCGACATCGGATTGAAAACCGAGGGCCGCGTGCCCGTGCGCGAATTCGGCGGACCGGGCCGCGAGGTGGCGCTGAAAGTCGGCGACGAGGTCGAGGTCTATCTCGAACGGGTCGAAAACGCATTGGGTGAAGCGGTTCTGTCGCGCGACAAGGCCCGCCGCGAGGAAAGCTGGGTCAAGTTAGAGAAGGCCTTCCAGGCGAACGAAAAAGTCACGGGCATGATCTTCAATCAGGTCAAGGGCGGCTACACCGTCGATCTCGATGGCGCGGTCGCTTTTCTGCCGCGCAGCCAGGTGGACATCCGGCCGATCCGCGATCTCGGGCCGCTGATGCGCTCACCCCAGCAATTTCAGATCCTCAAGATGGATCGCCGCCGCGGCAACATCGTCGTCTCGCGCCGCACGGTGCTCGAGGAAACGCGCGCCGGCCAACGTCAGGAATTGGTCTCGAGCCTCGAGGAAGGCCAGGTGATCGACGGCGTCGTCAAGAACATCACCGACTACGGCGCCTTCGTCGACCTCGGCGGTATCGACGGCCTCTTGCATGTGACCGACATCGCCTGGCGGCGGGTCAACCACCCCACCGACGTTTTGACGATCGGCCAGACGGTGAAGGTCAAGATCATCAAGATCAATCACGAGACGCACCGCATTTCGCTCGGCATGAAGCAATTGCAGGGCGATCCGTGGGAGGGCATCGAAGGAAAGTATCCCGTCGCCTCGAAGGTGAAGGGCCGCGTCACCAACATCACCGACTACGGCGCCTTCGTGGAGCTGGAGCCGGGCATCGAGGGCCTCGTTCACGTCTCCGAAATGTCGTGGACCAAGAAGAACGTGCACCCCGGCAAGATCGTCGCGACCTCTCAGGAGGTCGAGGTGGCGGTGCTCGAAGTCGATCCCGTGAAGCGCCGCATCTCGCTCGGCCTCAAACAGACGCTGCCCAATCCTTGGGAAGCCTTTGCCGAGAAGCATCCGGTGGGCTCCACCATCGAGGGCGAGGTCAAGAACAAGACCGAATTCGGCCTGTTCCTCGGCCTCGACGGCGAGGTCGACGGCATGGTGCATCTCTCCGACCTCGACTGGAACCGGCCCGGCGAGCAGGTCATCGAGGAATACAAGAAGGGCGATATGGTCAAAGCCGCCGTGCTCGATGTGGACATCGAGAAGGAGCGCATCTCGCTCGGCATCAAGCAGCTCTCGGGCGACCCCCACGCTCAGGCGGGCGATCTCAAGAAGGGATCGGTCGTCACCTGCGAGATCGTCGAAGTGAAGGACACCGGCCTTGAGGCCAAAATCGTCGGTACCGATCTCTCCACCTTCATCAAGCGCTCCGAACTTGCGCGCGATCGTTCCGAGCAACGCACCGATCGCTTTGCCCGCGGCGAGAAGGTCGATGGACGCGTGACCATGGTCGATCGCAAGAGCGGCAAGGTAACGGTCTCCATCAAGGCGCTCGAAATTGCCGAGGAGAAGGAAGCCGTCGCCCAGTACGGCTCTTCCGACTCGGGTGCGACGCTTGGCGACATTCTCGGCAAGGTGCTCAGTCGCGGCACGGAAAAGAAAGAGTAAATTCTGCGGGCAAAGCGAGCGTAAACGCGGCGATAGCCGGCACTCGATGCCGGCTGCCGCTCGCCGATCTTGCCTTGATGATGCCACGGCGCCGGGTCTACTCTGCCGCCGCGGCAAAAAGCGAAACCGAGAAATTTGAGGCTGACAAACATGTCTTCGGATGTTGATGCGATCGTCGATCGGCGCCGCCTGCGGCGCAAAGTGACCCTGTGGCGAATTCTTGCAGTCTTGGCCCTGGTCGCGGGGCTCGGCGGAATCGTCGTGGCGTCCGGCGGCACGAAATTCGTCGCGCAGTCGAGCCCGCATGTCGCGCGAATCACGGTGGGCGGTCTCATTCGCAACGATCGTGACCGCCTCGAGATGCTGGATGATATCGCGAAATCCGGAGCGAAAGCCGTCATTATCTCCATCGACAGTCCGGGCGGCACCGTCGCCGGCTCCGAAGCGCTCTATGCCGGCATTCGCCGTCTCGCCGAAAAGAAACCCGTCGTCGCCGTGGTCGAAGGCATCAGCGCTTCCGGTTCTTATATCGTCGCGCTCGCGTCCGATCGCATCTTCGCGCCGCGCAATGCGATCATCGGTTCGATCGGCGTCATCTTCCAATACCCGAATGTATCCGAGCTTCTGAAGCATGTCGGCGTCGCGGTGGAAGAAATTAAATCGACGCCGCTGAAGGCCGCGCCCAACGGTTACGAGCCGACGAGCCCCGAAGCCAAGGCTGCGATCCGCGGCATGGTCGAGGACAGCTACGCTTGGTTCAAGGACCTCGTCCGCGAGCGCCGTTCGCTCGACGACGCCAAGCTGAACATTGCCGCCGACGGTCGTGTCTTTACCGCCCATCAGGCGTTGCCCCTGAACCTTATCGACGAGATCGGCGACGAGCGCGCCGCGCGCGCTTGGCTCGCGAAGAACAAGGGCGTCGATGCCGCTCTCCCCATTCGCGACTGGAAGAGCAAGGGGATCGGTTCCGAATTCCGCTGGCTCAGCGCCTCGGCGTGGCTCGCGGACAGGCTTGGCTTCGCGGCCATCGCGTCTCTTCTTTCCAACGACGCGGTTGCGAACGCGGCGGGCGGCGCCCAACTTGACGGCCTATTGGCGCTCTGGCAGCCTCCTTTGACTGATTGAACTCTTCCAAGCCATTTTGATCGCTTGGGTTTTCGCTCGGAGGCGGCGGGCCAATGATCAAGTCGGAGCTCGTTCAGAAAGTCGCCGAGGCGAATCCGCATCTTTATCAACGCGACGTTGAGAATATCGTCGAGGCGATCCTCGATGAAGTTACGTTCGCGCTTGCGCGCGGAGATCGCGTCGAGCTCCGCGGTTTCGGCGCCTTTTCCGTCAAGTCGCGGCCAGCCCGCATCGGGCGCAATCCCCGCACCGGCGCGCAAGTGAAGGTTTCGGAAAAGGTCGTGCCCTATTTCAAGACCGGGAAGGAAATGCGCGACCGGTTGAACCGTCCGCGGCGCTGAAGCGCCACCCTTCGATCATGCAAGTTCGGGGGTCTCGATCCGTGCGCAGACTCCTCAATTGGTTCATCCTGCTTCCGCTGGCGATCTTCATCGTTCTGTTCGCGGTCGCGAACCGGACGTCGGTGACGGTATCGTTCGATCCGTTCCCGAGCGAAACGCCCGCGCTCGCCTTCACCGTTCCTCTCTTCATCGTCGTCTTTGCCGGCTTGATCGTCGGCGTCGTCATCGGCGGGCTTGTATCGCTCGCCCGCCAATGGCGGCTTTGGCGCGCGGCACGCGCGGCGCAAGATGAGCTTGTGCGCATGAAAGAAGCCGAATTCGCGCGCAAGACGCAGGAGGGCGCCAAGTCCTCCTTCCCGTCTTTGCCATTTTCCGGCTGAAGGCTTCCGGTGCGTCTCGTCTCGGCGGCCGAGATTGCAGCGGTGCTGAAATTCCCCGCGCTGGTAGCCGCGATCGCCGATGCCTTCCGTGCCGAGATCACCGCGCCCTTGCGCCACCACCATGCGATTGCGCGTGCGGGCGGCGAGGCGACCCTCCTGTTGATGCCGGCCTGGACGATGGAAGCCGCGAAAAACTTCATCGGCACGAAAGTGGTGACGGTTTTTCCGGGCAATTTCGCGCGCGGCCAGGCCAGCGTGAGCGGGACCTATCTCTTGATGAAGGGCGATAGCGGCGAGCCGCTGGCGGCGATCGACGGCCGCGTTTTCACGCTTTGGCGCACCGCCGCCTCTTCGGCGCTCGCGGCGAGTTTTTTGGCGCGCGAAGACGCGGGGAACCTGCTCATGGTGGGGGCGGGGGCGCTCGCGCCCTATCTCATCCAGGCGCACGCTTCGGTGAGACCGCTTCGCAAGATCGCGATTTGGAATCGCACGCCTGAGCGCGCCGAGCGCCTAGCCGCCGAATTGTCCTCGCTGGGCTTCGATGCCAAGGCGGCGGACGATCTCGAAGCGGCAATGCGCACCGCCGATATCGTTTCCTGCGCAACTCTTTCCTCGACCCCGCTCGTTCGGGGAAGTTGGCTTCGGCCGGGCATGCATCTCGATCTCGTCGGCGGCTTCAAGCCGACCATGCGCGAGGTTGACGACGAAACGCTGCAGCGGGCGCGCATCTATGTCGACACCCGTGCGGGCGCCATGACAGAAGCCGGCGATATCGTCGACCCGCTTCGCCGCGGCGTGATCCGCGAAGAGAATATTCGCGGCGATCTTTTCGATCTTTGTCGCGGTCGCGTGAAGGGCCGCGAGCGCCCCGACGAAATCACGCTCTTCAAGTCCGTTGGCACGGCGATCGAGGATCTCGCCACGGCGATGCTGATTTGGAGCGGCCTGAGCGAGGCGTGAGGCCAGTGGACAGAATGGCGCTCTCATGTCATCGAACGGGCCATGATCGAGGTCAAAATCTGCGGAATCAAGGACTTGGCGGCCATGGACGCGGCACTCCTGGCCGGCGCCGATCTTGTCGGCCTCGTGTTTTTCCCGCCTTCGCCGCGGGCCGTGACGATGGATTCGGCGGCGAAGCTCGCGGCGCATGCGCGCGGCCGCGCGCTGCTCACGGCACTCGTGGTCGACGCGGACGACAAGCTGCTCGAAGAAATCGTCGATCACGCCAAGCCCGATCTGCTGCAGCTTCACGGCGCGGAAAGCACGGAACGCGTTTCCGCGATTCGAGCCCGCTTCGGGCGACCCGTGATGAAAGCGGTTCCGATCGCGGAAACGGCGGACCTGCGTTTCGTTCCCGATTACGAGGCGGTCGCCGACCGCATTCTGTTCGATGCAAGACCGCCAAAGGGCGCATTGCGACCGGGCGGCCATGGCCGCGCGTTCGATTGGACGCTGCTCGCGCGCATCGCCCGCAAGAAGCCGATGATGCTTTCGGGCGGGCTTACGCCCGAAAATGTCGCGGAAGCCATCCGCATCGTCCGGCCCGACGCCGTGGACGTTTCTTCCGGCGTGGAGCGCGCGCCGGGCGAAAAGGATGCGGAAAAGATCCGGAACTTCGTCAAAAACGCGCGCGCCGCCGCCGCGCTCGGTAATCCGCGCAAACGCGAGACAGTGTCGTGACCGCGCGCCCGAACAGCTTGCGGCTCGGCCCCGACGCCCACGGCCATTTCGGCATCTATGGCGGCCGCTTCGTCGCCGAAACCCTGATGCCGCTCGTGCTCGAGCTTGAGCAGGCCTATGCCGAAGCGAAGAACGATCCGGCCTTCAAAGTCGAAATTCAGTCCTACCTCAAACATTACGTCGGCCGCCCGAGCCCGCTCTATTTCGCGAAGCGTCTCACCGAGCATCTGCGCGGCGCGAAAATTTATCTCAAGCGCGAGGAGCTCAATCACACCGGCTCCCACAAGCTCAACAACGTGCTCGGGCAAATCATGCTCGCGCGCCGCATGGGCAAGAAGCGGATCATCGCCGAAACCGGCGCCGGCATGCATGGCGTCGCCACCGCGACGATGTGCGCGAATTTCGGGCTCGAATGCGTGGTCTACATGGGCGCGGTCGACGTCGAGCGGCAGAAGCCGAACGTCTTCCGCATGAAATTGCTCGGCGCCGAAGTGCGGCCGGTCAATTCCGGCTCCAAGACGCTGAAGGACGCGATGAACGAGGCGCTGCGCGACTGGGTCACGAACGTCGAGAACACGTTCTACTGCATCGGCACGGTGGCCGGGCCGCATCCGTATCCGGCGATGGTGCGGGATTTCCAGTCGGTAATCGGCGAGGAAACGCGCGAGCAACTCGCGGCCGCCGAAGGGCGGCTTCCCGATTCGCTCGTCGCCTGCATCGGCGGCGGCTCGAATGCGATGGGTCTCTTTCATCCTTTCCTCGACGAGCCGTCGATCGAAATGTACGGCGTCGAGGCGGCGGGTCACGGGCTTTTGAGCGGCTTGCACGCGGCCTCGATCGCCGGCGGCAGGCCCGGCGTCTTGCACGGCAACCGCACCTATCTCCTCATGGACGACGACGGCCAGATCAAGGACGCCCATTCGATCTCGGCGGGTCTCGATTATCCCGGCGTCGGCCCCGAGCACGCTTGGCTCCATGACATGAAGCGCGTGCAGTTTCTGTCGGCGACCGACGACGAGGCGCTGAAGGCGTTTCAGTTGCTGAGCACGCTGGAAGGAATCATTCCGGCGCTTGAGACCGCGCACGCGATCGCCAAGGTGATCGAGCTGGCGCCGAAAAAACCGAAGGATCACCTGATGGTGGTCAATCTTTCCGGCCGCGGCGACAAGGACGTCTACACGGTCGCGGAGCATCTCAGGGGCAAGCTGTGAGCGCGCGTATCGACGCCCGCTTCAAGGAGCTCGCGCGCGAGGGTCGCGCCGGGCTCGTGACGTTTCTCACCTCGGGCGATCCCGACTACGAGACGTCGCTTGCGATCGTGAAGGCGCTGCCGAAAGCGGGCGCCGATCTGATCGAGCTCGGCATGCCCTTCAGCGATCCGATGGCCGACGGCCCCGCCATTCAGGCGTCCTCGCAACGCGCGTTGAAGGGCGGCCAAACCCTGAAGAAGGCGCTTGCCATGGTGCGCGCCTTTCGCGAGGGCGACAACGCGACGCCGATCGTGCTGATGGGCTACTACAATCCGATTTATATTTACGGCGTCGAGCGCTTCCTGAAGGACGCGAAGGCCGCCGGCGTCGACGGGCTGATCGTCGTCGATTTGCCGCCGGAGGAAGACGAGGAATTGTGCCTGCCCGCGCTGAAGGCGGGCATTGCCTTCATCCGGCTCGCGACGCCGACGACCGACGACAAGCGGCTACCCGTCGTGCTCACGAACACTTCGGGCTTCGTCTATTACGTCTCGATCACCGGGATCACCGGCTCCGCGATCCCCGATACGAGCCGCGTGGTCGCGGCCGTGGCGCGCATCAAGCGCCACACCAAACTCCCCGTTGCCGTCGGCTTCGGCGTGAAATCGGCGAACGATGCTCGCGCCATCGCCGCCGCCTCCGACGCCGTCGTGGTCGGCTCGGCGCTCGTTGAGGCCCTTCGTCACAGCCTCGACAAAGACGGCCGCGCGAGCGCAAAAACCGTCAAAGCCGTGACCGACCTCGTCGCCTCGCTCGCCGAAGGCGTGCGTTCCGCGCGGCGCGTCGCGGCGGAGTGATCGTCTTCGGTCGGGCTTCCGGTCGGGGACAAGAGCGATTACATAGGGATAGCGTCGGATACAGCCATGAACTGGATATCGAACGTCGTCCGCCCGAAGATCCGCTCGTTCCTGCAACGCCGGGACGTGCCGGAAAATCTTTGGATCAAATGCCCGGAGACCGGCCAGCTCGTCTTTCACAAGGACGTGGAAGCGAACCAGTGGGTGATTCCCAATTCGAATTATCACATGCGCATGGCCGCCGCGGCGCGGCTGAAGTCGATTTTCGACGGCGAAACCTGGCTCGACATTGCGCTCCCCGAAGTCGCGACCGATCCGCTCAAGTTCCGTGACGAGCGGCGCTATCAGGATCGCTTAAAGGACGCGCGCGCAAAAACCGGTCTGAAGGACGCGGTCAAGCTCGGCTTCGGAAAGCTCGAGGGCTTGGCGATCGTCATCGGCGTGCAGGAATTCGATTTCATGGGCGGCTCGCTCGGCATGGCGGCGGGCGAGGCGGTAATCCGGGGTTTTGAGACCGCGATCGAAAAACAGACGCCGTTTATCCTCTTCGCGGCCTCCGGCGGCGCGCGCATGCAGGAAGGAATCCTTTCGCTCATGCAGCTGCCGCGCACGACGGTCGCGGTTCAGCGCCTGCGCGACGTGAAGAAGCCCTATATCGTGGTGCTGACCAATCCGACCACCGGCGGCGTGACCGCCTCCTACGCGATGCTGGGCGACGTGCACATTGCGGAGCCCGGCGCGCTGATCGGCTTCGCGGGCCCCCGCGTCATCGAGCAAACGATCCGCGAGAAACTGCCGGAGGGCTTCCAGCGCGCGGAATATCTGCGAGACCACGGCATGGTCGATATGGTGGTGCATCGTCACCATCTGCGATCGACGCTCGCCCGGCTCTGCCGGCTGCTCATGAAATCTGCGGGCAGCGGCCGAGAACTGCCCGCGCCAGCCGGTGCGGTGTGAGCAGGGCTGCTGCCCGCGCTGATTTGTCCGCCGGCGCCCTCCTCGAACGGCTCGCAAGGCTGCATCCCAAAAAGATCGACCTGTCGCTCGGCCGCATTCATCGCCTGCTCGCGCGTCTCGGTAACCCCGAGGGCAAATTGCCGCCGACGATTCATGTCGCCGGCACCAATGGGAAAGGCTCCACGATCGCGACCCTGCGCGCGGTTCTCGAAGCGGCGGGCTTTCGTGCCCATGCCTACACCTCGCCAAGTCTCGTCCGTTTTCACGAGCGCATTCGTCTGGGCAGGGCGAGTGGCGGCGTCTTGGTCGAGGATGCCACACTTGCCGCCGCGCTCGCCGAATGCGAGCGCCTGAACGGGAGCGACCCGATCACGTTTTTCGAGATCACGACCGCCGCCGCCTTTTCCATTTTCGCGGCGCATCCCGCCGACTTCCTGCTTCTTGAAACCGGCCTCGGCGGGCGCCTAGACGCGACCAATGTGATCGAGCGGCCGCTCGCCACCGTGATCACGTCCATCTCGATCGATCACACGGAATATCTCGGTCCGACGCTGGCCGATATCGCGGGCGAGAAAGCCGGTATCTTGAAGCCCGGCGTGCCTACGATCGTTGCGCATCAAGAACCCGCGGCGCTGACGGTGATCGAGCGGGCCGCGGCAAAGCTCGCGAGCAAACTTTCGGTTTCCGGCGAACACTGGACCGCGCATGAAGAGCGGGGCCGGCTGATCTACGCCGATCAATCGAGCCTCCTCGATTTGCCGCGCCCGCGCCTATTCGGGCGCCATCAAATCGAAAATGCCGGGATTGCAGTCGCGACCCTGCGCGCGATCAAGACGCTGGAAGTCCCAGCGCATGCCTATGAGCGGGGAATGCGTCGGGTCGAATGGCCCGCGCGCATGCAACGTCTTTCTTCCGGCCGGCTGATCGGCCGTTTGCCCGCGGGATCCGAGCTTTGGCTCGATGGCGGCCACAACGTCGGGGGCGCCATCGCCATTGCCGGCGCGATCGCGGAATTGGAGGAGCGAGCGCCGCGGCCGCTCGTGCTGGTCGCCGGCATGCTTGCCACCAAGGATACGGACGGGTTTCTCGCCTGCTTCAGCGGTCTCGCGCGCCGCTTATTCGCCCTGCCGGTGGCGGGCGAAAATACGCGCAAGCCCGAGGAAATCGTCGCCGCTGCGACGCGCGCGGGGCACGCGGCTGAAGCCGCGGCAAGCATCGAGGACGCGCTCGAAAAAATTACAGCGCTACCCTGGGAAGCGCCGCCACGCGTGTTGATTACGGGATCGCTTTATCTCGCGGGCGAAGTGCTGGCCGCCAACGGAACCCTTCCGAACTGAGCCCGGCGATTGGGCGCTTCAGACGGCGCCGGTGATCCACTGTACGATTTTCGCCTTGGGCGCGGCGCCGATCTGGCGCGACGCCATCTCGCCGTTCTTGAAGATCATCAAGGTGGGGATCGACTGAATTCCGTATTTCGCGGCGGTCTCGGGGTTCTCGTCGACATTCAGCTTGACGATTTTCAGCTTGCCCTTGAGCTCGCCCGCGACCTCTTCGAGAACCGGCGCCACCGCCCGGCATGGTCCGCACCACTCGGCCCAAAAGTCGACGAGGACGGGCTCCTTCGATTGAAGCACATCGGCTTGGAAAGACTTGTCGGATACCGGGGCAACCATGGCGAGCCTCTTTTTGGCGGAATCGGTTCGGTGGGGACGCGGAACGTAGGGATGCGGCCCCCGGGGGTCAAGGAGGCTCACAACGACGTTACACGCCGCCAAACATCGTCGAGAAGGTTCTGCGGCACTTCCTGAATTACGGGTCCCGCAGTCCAGACCAGAAAGGCTCGCATGGCGCGGCCGGGAAGCGATTGCCCCAGCAACGCACGATAACGAGCCAGTTGAGCAAGATAGGCTTCCGGCGCGTCTTCGGGCCGCGCCGGCGGCCGGACATCGGTTTTGTAGTCGGCGATCAAGATGGAATCGGGCATGACGACAAGCCGATCGATACGGCGGACCCGCTCGTCTTCTCCGCTCGATCCCGCGAGCCGCCCGAGTAGCTCGACTTCGCCGCGGCTTTGCGGACCGAACAAAATTGCGAACTCGGGATGATCGAGCACGGCGAGCGCTTCGGCGACGAGATTCCCGCGCGTCACATCCGCCAGATCGCTGGCGGTTTTCGCGAGGAAGCGCGCGGCCTCCGCGCTCCGTGACTCGGCCGAAAATCTTGGAAGCTCTTGCAGCAGGCGATGAATGATCGTGCCGCGGCGTTTGGCAGCAAGATCGGCCTGCGCGCCGGTCGCGCCGCCCTTTTGTTCTTTCGGCAATAGTTTCGACGGAACGAGACGGCGCGGCGCGATCCCAAAATCCGAGGCCGCAGGCGCGCGAAGCCATGCCGGAAGCGAACGCTCGGGCTTCACTTCGACGCTTCGCGCCTCTATCCGCCGCTTGTCTTCAGGCCGCCAGCGCCAAACGCCGTCAAAGCCGTATCCCGTGTCCCGGCATTCTTCGAGCTCGGGCGCGAGCGCGTCGCGCACCAGGCGATACCAGCATTTTTCCTGCAAGCCGGCCTTTTCGTGCCGTTTCGTTTCGCATCCGCAAACAATCAAGGCGTCGCGGGCGCGCGTCAGCGCCACATAAAGAAGACGGCGATGCTCTTCTTCCTCCGCGTCGCGCACCGCTTTCCGCGCCAAGCCAAGGGCGTGCGAGTCGTCCTTCTCGGCGAGCGCCCAGACGAATCCGCGCGTGTCGGTCCCCTTCGCAATGGGCAACAGCCAAGGATCGTTGCGGCCTTCGGGAACGAAGGTCGTATCCGCGAGCACCACGACCGGCGCTTCCAGCCCCTTGGCGCCATGCACGGTCATGACGCGAACGGCGGCGCTCTTGACCTCGAGGTCGCGCTTGACCTGCGAGCCCGAGCGGCGAAGGAAAGCGAGGAAGCCTTGCAGGGAAGGCGTTTCGATCGCTTCGTAAGCAAGGGCGTGCGCGAGCAATTCGTCGAGCGCATCGGCGGCCTCGGCGCCCAGCCGCCCGAGAATTTGCTCGCGTCCTCCGTCGCGGCCCAGCATGCGCGACAGAAAATCGAACGGGCGCAGCGCGCGCGCCTCCTCGCGCCAGCGCGCGATTTTCTGCTGCGCACGAGCGATGCGCGCGTCGGCGCTGGCCGCTTGCGTCAGCGCTTGAGAAAGCGTGCCCGTGCGGCCGTGCGCGAGACGGAAAAGATCGTCGTCGTCGAATCCGAGGAGCGGACTCTTGAGCGCGCAGGCAAGCGCGAGATCGTCGCTTTCCAAAAGCAACGCGTCGCCGAGGGCCGCGATATCCATGATCGCGAGATGCTCGGCCAACTTCAGCCGGTCGGCGCCGGCGACCGCGATGCCTTCGTTCTTCAGCGTGCGAAGAATCGCCTCGAACAAGGGTCCGCGCTGGCGCACGAGCACGATGATGTCGCCGGCATCGGGTGCGCGCGGCACGTCCGATTGCGGATCGCCGATGACAATGCCGCCGGCGAGCCAGCTTTTCACGGCTTTCGCGATCCTGAGCGCGAGCAATGCCGGCGCGCTCGTCTCGCTCTGGGCGTTCAGCGGCGCATCCCAGGCAAGCTCGTCCTCTGACTCGCGGGGCGGCGTGACGGTGTCCCAAATTTCGACCAGCGCCGGCACGTCGCCGCGGATCGCCTGATGCACGGTATTTTTTTCGTCGGGATCCTTCGACAACCCCAAGAATGCCTCCGGCCGCGCGAACACCGTATCGACCGCTTTCACGATGCCGGCGGCGGAGCGAAACGAAAGATCGAGCCTGCCGTCATGGAAGGCCCGGCCGACGTCGCTCAAGCGCTTCTTGAACTGGAGCCGCATCCGGTGGAATCCCGCGGGATCGGCACCCTGGAAAGCGAAGATCGACTGCTTTTCGTCGCCCACCGCGAAGATCGTGCGGATGCGACTCGGACGCGCGCCGTCGCCTGCGAAGAATTCCTCGGCCAGCTTCTCGACAATTCTCCATTGTTCGGGGCTCGTGTCCTGCGCTTCGTCGATGAGAATGTGATCGATGCCGCCGTCGAGTTTGTAGTGCACCCAGGCCGCCGTCTCGTTGGTCAGAAGATCGACGGTCCTGCCGATGAGATCGTCATAGTCGAGAACGCCGCGCGCGCGCTTCATTTCCTCGTAGCGCTCGATCATGGCGCGGGCGATGACATAGAGCGCGTGCGTCCGATCGAGGGCGGTCGCCGCCCGCCGCTTCTCCAAAAGCTTGGGCAGGCGGTCGCGCTCGTCGAACAGACGCTGGAATAAGACCGGATGCTCGGCGCGCAATGCGGCACTACCGAACTGGCTTTCCGCCCGCAAACTGCCTTCGTTGGTGAAAAACACCGACAGGTAAAGATCGATCGCGGCTTCGCGCTCGGCCGCCGCCGCCTCGGCGAGACATGCGCCGCGCGTGCGCGCGTTTCCGCTCAGCGCTTGCAGCTTCGCGGCGACGCTCGCCCATTCGCTTCGCGGCAGATGTTTGCCGGAAGCGATCTCCTTTTCGATTCCTTCGAGGGAATCGTGAAGCGCAAGGCCGAGCGCGGATGCGATTCCGCGCCGCGTCTGCTCAAGCCCGCCCGATTGGAGGAGGACGCGTAAACTTCTGCGCGCGCGCACCGCTTCGTCGAAGACTTCGGAAAGGCTCTTGTCGCTGGCCACCGCAACGGCGGTGGCGAAGGCCCGCCCCAGCTCGCCTGCCCGATCGTTGGTGGCGTCGAGCAACACGGCGTTGCGAACGCGGTTCAGGAGCTCGCTCTCGCCGACCTCGTCCAGCACTTCGAAGCCAGCCGGCACGCGCGCCTCGAACGGGAATTGATGCAGCACGCGATCGCAAAAGGCGTGAATCGTCTGCACCTTGAGGCCGCCCGGCGTCTCGATCGCCGTTGCGAACAGCCGCCGCGCGGCGGCCCGGCGCGCGTCCGATTTCGGCCGCGCATCCAGCGCCGCGAGCCGCCGATCGAGCGCGTCATCATCGAGGCCCACCCATTCGCGCAAGGTATTGAGGACCTGATTCGCCATATGGGCGGCGGCGGCCTTGGTGAAGGTGAGACAGAGAATGCGCGCGGGCGGCTCGCCGGCAAGCAACAGCCGAATCGCGCGCTGCGCGAGTACATGGGTCTTGCCGGAGCCTGCATTGGCGGAGACCCAGGCCGAAGCCTTGGGATCGGAGGCGGCGGCCTGCGCGAGCCGCGTTTTTTCCGGGACCGGGCGGGCGTTCATTCCTCGCCTCCCGCGCCCGCCGACCATTCCGCAATCCGCGCGAGGTGGTCGTATTTGCCGTAGCGCAGCCGCCATTTTGGCCGCGGGATCGAGTAGTAAGGCTGCTCGTCCTTCGCGAAGGCGGCCAGCAGCACCTTCAGCCGGGCGAGGTTGAAATCCGCGAGCTCATCGCAGCTCTTGAACGAATTCCCCTTGGCGGAAGTTTTCGGCGCGCCGTCGGGCGTGAACGGGCGGATTTCGCCCGCCGGATTTCCTCCGGATAGACGCATCACCGCAATTTCGCTGACCGAAGTGCCCGCGGGCACCGCTGAAAATCCGCCTGCACGCACGATCGCCGCCTCGAGCGGAAGCTGCGGCGCGAGCCCCACGCGCATTTCCTTGAGGCCGGGCGCGGCGCCGGTTTTGTAATCGAGCACGCCGACGGTGCCGTCGGCAAAAAGGTCGACGCGGTCGGCACGCGCGGCCAAAGTGAACGGCTCGCCGTCAACGAGAAATTCGATCTTTCCGCGAATTTCCGCGAGCGTCTTCGTGATCCGCCGGCGGCGCAAGGATTCTTCGCCGGCGAACCAGCGCGCGATGCGCTCGAACCGCGACCACCAGAGCGCGCTCGTTCCGGGAAAGTCCACGTAAGCCTGGAAGGCCTCGCGGCCGAGCGCGAGCAATTTAGCTACAGCGTCCGCGGGCATTTTTTCGGGATAGGCCTTGGCGAAGGCCGCGAGCGCCTCGTGCACGACGTTGCCTCGCTCGGCCGCCCCCGGATCGGCATCGATCTCCTCGAGGGGAATGAGCGCGAGCACATGGCGCGCATAAATCGTATAGGGATCGCGCACGAAATCGCCGATCTCGGTCACGCTCAGGCGCTTCGGACGGGCGGCGCGCGGCGGGCGCGGGGCGGGCTTGGCGGCCGGCTTGGGTTTTACTTTCGGTCGATCGAGCGCCCGCGCGAAATCAATGAGCGTCGTGCCGCGATTGCACGCATCGGCCCAACGACCGGCTGGCGCGACGGCGGCGATCCGTTGCCAAAATCGCGAGGCCACGGTTTCGGCGCCGGCCTGCCGGCGGGCCCGCGTCAACACCACCTCGCGCGCGCCCATCACCTGCGATAGATCGTGGGCGGAAAGCCCGATGCGCCGCTCCGGCAAATCGAGCCCAAGCTCGCGGCGCATCGGTCGATTGATGAACGCATCGGTGCGCGCCTCCGGCGGCCACGTGCCTTCGTTCAAGCCGCCGACGATCGCCCGGTCGACGCTGAGCAACCTCGCTTCGAGCGGCCCCAGTATGCGGATGCGCGCGAGCGGATCGAACGGGAGGCGCACGGGCGGATCGGCGGTCAGATCGGCGAATAGATCGGCATAATCGGCAAGCGAGAGATCGAACGCGTCGCTCGCCGCAACGCCAAGCTTCTCGAAGACTTCGGCCAGCGTCTTCGTATCCTCGCGGGCGCCTCCGGCAAGATCGAGCCCGCTCGCAGTAAGCGCTTGCCCGTGCGCCTCGATGAGCCTCGCCAAAGGGGATCGATTCTCGAGCGAGCGCGGTCAAGGGCGCGAGCGCGGCGCCGATGCGCTCAGCAAGTCTTGCCGCGCGGCTCCCAGTCGTCTCGATGCAAGCGCGCTCTCGGATCTTGCGGATGAAACTCGACCTTCCGCTGATCTTCGACGGCGCGCACGAGGCTTTCGGCTCCCGGTGCTGGCCGCGGGCCGCGCAGGATTGCCTGCTCCAAGGCGTCGATCGCCTCCGTCTCGGCCGCAAACAGCGAGAGCGGGTGGCGGAGAAAGGCAAGCAGCGAGACGGGCGCGAATTCCTCGGCGGCGACGGCGGCAACGAGCCGCGCAAATCGGCCGGCCTCGGTCTCCGCCAGCGGAATGCCGGCGGAATCGTCGACCGCGACATTCCACCGGGTGAGCTCGGCAGCGACGCGCCGCGCCAGCGCCCGATCCGGCGTCACGAGGGCGGCCGTGGCGCCCTTCGATTCGAGCGTCTCGCGCAAAGCGAGCGCAATCGCGAGCGCCTCTTCGCGCGGCTCGGCGGCCTCCACGAATGTGACATCGGCAAGCGGATCGACGCTAGCGGTCGCTTCCGCGCGCGCTTTCCAGCGCTCGGTCGTCGCCGCCGGCCGAAAAGCCTCCGAAAGAATTTTCTCGCGATGAGGCCTTTGCGGCTCCGCGAGCGGCACGACATCGGCGCGCTTGGCGCCGATGCGGGCCAAGAGCCGTTTCAGTCCGAATTGCGGGTGACCGGGCGATGCATCGAATTCGACGCCATCGGTCGATTTTCCTCCATCGATCGCATCGAACGAATCCTCATCGAGGTTTTGGTCGAGCGCCGGCAACACGACCGCCCCGTTTTGGCGACGGGCGATCACGGCGAGCATGTTCGCGACCGCCGGCAACGAGCCGGTCGAGCCGGCCGCGATCACCGGCCCCGTGCCGCTTTTCGCGAGCCGCTCCGCTTCTCGCGCCAGCAACATGTCGCGTCGCACCGCCGGATCGAGGATGTTTTGCTCGCGCAAATAGGCCGACCAGCCTTGATGCGCGATCTCGAGAAATTGGCGCGAGATTTCCCAATATTGATCGAGATTGGGCGGTACCGCCGTGCTCGATCGCCTCGAAGGGGATATTGGCGAGGGTGATGTCGTCGAATAGGTGCGCGAGCTGATCCGCGAGTGCAAGCGCGGCCGCGGGCGTTGCGGCAATGAGCGGATCCGCCGATCCCGTCGCGAACGTAAGCTGCCGCGTCCATTGCAGGACGAGCTTTGCCAGCACGAGCCGCCGCCGCAGCGGATCGATCGCGGGCAAGATCTCTTCGGTATCCGCCCCTTCGGAAAACGCCAGCGCCTCTTCGTCGATGTCGCCGAGCGGCAGAATGCGAGGCAGCAGCGTTGCCTCTCCGCCGAGCGCATCGAGCAGCGCGAAGCCGAAGGCGCGCTTCGCCCGCCGATTCGGCAGATAAATGGTGGCGTCGGCGAGCGTCAGCGGGTCATGCCGCGGGGCATAGCCGGGGACAAGCCGTCCGTCGAGAAGCGCGTGCGCGAGCGTCGGCAGAAATGGCACGGAGGCCGGGATTGTGTAGAGGTGAGGAGCGGAATCGGCCATGGCCTACTCTGCCACGGATCAAGCGCGCGCGCGGCGAATGGCTTCCTCGGCGGCCACGAGCGCCGCCGGCGTTCCCACGTGCAAGAAGGTGCCTTCGAGCGCGAGACCGAACAGGCGTCCTTTTTCTTGAGCGCGGTCGAAGAGAGGCGTGAGCGGAAAGGCCCCGTCGGGCGCGCCCTCGAAGAGCGTCGGCGATAGAATTGCGGCACCGGCGTAGATGGAGGGGGCTTTCTCGTCCCCGGCCCGCCGGCGCAGTCCACCGCCTGCATCCATGAAATAATCGCCGCCACCCTCATAGCCGACGGCCGTGGCCGCGGGAGCAAGCAGGAGAAGGGCGTCCATGCGTCCAGCATCAAAAGCTTGACCGAGGCGCGCGAGATTGGGCGTCGCCCCTTCGATCCACAGGCTGTCGGAATTGAGCAAGAAAGAACGGCGCCGTTCCCAGTTGCGAAAGCGCCTTGGCGATTCCGCCGCCGGTATTGAGCAGCGCTTCGCGCTCGTCGGAGAAGATCACTTTCGGCCGTTTGCGCGCGGCAAGATGCGCCTCGAGCTGATCGGCGAAATGATGGAGATTGACGATGGCCAAGTTCACGTCGGCCGCCGCCAGGCGATCGAGCGCATGATCGATCAAGGGCCGGCCCATGACCTCGACCAGCGCTTTCGGCCGGGTATCGGTGAGCGGCCGCATGCGCATGCCGAGGCCCGCCGCGAGCACAATCGCGGTCTTCGGGCATGGAATGCGGCGGGTGCGTCAAGGATTGTTCGGACTTGTGGGCGCGGGTTCTGTATTCGGCGGCGGCACGTTCGCCTCGTACCATGTCTTCAATTTGGCAAGCGAGGGATGCGCGAGCGCGCGCACGAGATAACTCCACACCCGCGGGAGATGCGCGAGATATTGCGGTTTGCTGTCGCGTTTGTTCAAGCCGCGCGAAAATACCGAGGATTTTGGTCGCGCGCTGCACGCCGAGCGTTCTGTAGCATCGCACGAATTCGTCCGAGTCGAAATCGGCGTTGACGGCTTTGCGGCCGATCGCATAGCGCGAAAGAAGTTTGAGTTCGAGTTCCTCCGAAACGTCGACGCGCGCATCCATCAAGAGCGAAGCGACATCGTAGGCGGGCGGGCCCAATACAGCGTCCTGAAAATCGAGGAGACCCGACCCGCGCAATTCCTTCGCGCTCGGGAAGCCACAGGAGATTGGGCGAATGAAAATCGCGCAACACCCAGGTCCGCGGGCGGCGCGACGATGTCGTTCAACACGGTGCGCCAAAGGCCGAGAAAATATTCGCGCAACGGGCGGAGCAGGCGCTGAAACGCCGCGATGCGGCAAATACCAATCCAGCATGAACTCGAGCTCGATCAGAGAATGCTTCGAGATCGTAGGGCGGAAGCTCGTGCTCGATGCGCGGCGGCGACGGGCAACATCGCGGGCAAATCCGAATTGTGCAAGGCCACGAGAACGTCGATCGCGGCGGCGTAGCGCTGCCTCGATCGGGAGCCGGCGGATCGCCGCCGACAATGCCTTCGGAGCCGAGATCTTCGAGCGAGGAGGAAGCCGGTTTCGATATCGGCCGCGAAAATTTCCGGCGCGCTGAATCCGCGCTCGCGTAACGCCCGCGACAAGCGCGACGAAAGGCCGAACATTTTCCGCGAGATGCGCGATCGTCGCTATAGGTTTTGCCGCCGCGAATCGCCGGCCCGTCGGGGCGCGGCGGCGAATTCATGAGAATCGCTCGGCTCGCGCCGAGGAAAAGCCTTTCGTAACTGCGGCTCGAAGCATCGCCTTGGATATGGCGCCGCATCGCCGCGCCGATAGCCGGCGCTGTCGATCAACTCGCGCGCGGCGCGAAAGCGCGTGAGGCGATCGGCCCATACGCCAAGCCCGGTGAGGCGGACCTGTCGCGTGACCGGGCCCAAGGTCGCCCGCTATGGTGAGCGCGATTTCCAGCCGATCCGCCTGGATCAACGCGCCGGCGCGATCCGGCCATTCGACCAAAACCGCCGCGCCCTCCGAGGCTTCTTCCCAGCCGAGCTCGGACAATTCGGCGAGCGTGTTGACGCGATAGAGATCGACGTGGACCACGGGAAAACGCGGCAAGTCGTAAAGCTGCAAGAGGGTGAAAGTCGGGCTCGGAACTTCGAAGCCTTCGTCCGCCGCCAAGCGCGCGAATGATGGCGCGGGCCAAGCGTGGTTTTGCCCGCGCCGAGGTCGCCCGAAAGCGTGACGAGATCGCCGGGCTTCAGCGCCGCGGCGATATCAATGCGCAAAACGCTGGGTCGCGTCCTCGTCGGGCAGGACGATATCCCAGTCCCAAGTCGTACGCAGCGTATTCGGAGGCCAGCATCAAGCTCCATTATTCGGCGGCTTCGCGGGCAGCCGCGGGCGGTGGACCGGAAATATACAGGTCACGATGGTACCACGTCCGGGCTCGGAATCGATGGAAACACTGCCGCCATGCAGCGCCATCAGCGAGCGCACGATCGAAAGGCCCAGGCCCGCGCCGCGATGGCGTGGAGCCGCGAGTGGTGGCTCTCGAACAGGTCGAATACCCGCTTCTTGATGTCCTCGGGGATGCCGGGGCCCTTGTCGGCGACCCGAAAACACTGATCTCGTTTGCCCGCTTTCGGCGGTCAAGCGTCACCGTTTCGCCGGCGGGCGAAAATCCGATTGCGTTGGACATCAGGTTGAACAGGATTTGCCGCACCCGTTTTCCGTCGGCGATGAAACGGCCGATATTGGCGGGCACGCGTATATCGAGCTTCAGCGAGCGCTCGGAGAGCCGGTCGCGAATGCCTTCGGCGGCCGCTTCCATCGTGGCGCGGAATCGACTTCTCGAATTCCAGCGCCATCGCGCCGGCGTCGATGGTCGCGAGATCCAGAATGTCGTCGATGATGGCGAGCAGCGCCGAGCTCGAATTCGTTGATGTGGCCGATATATTCGCGCTGCTTTTCGGCTCAGCGGACCAATCGCCGGATCGTCGAGAAGCTGCGAGAAGCCGATGATCGTCGTGAGCGGCGAGCGCAATTCGTAGGAAACGTGGTGCACGAAGTCGTTCTTGAGCACGTCGGCGGCGACGAGCGCTTCGTTGCGCTCGGTCAACGCCCGCTCGAAGCGGACGCGGTCGCTGACATCGCGGAACGTCACGAGCGTGCCGCCGTCGGGCAGCGGAACCGAGGCGCAATCGAGCACGCGGCCGTTCGGCGAGTTCGAGCCGGAGCTCGGTCAGCGGCGGGCGTTCGAGGGCGGTGACCGCGAGCTGAATGGCGGCCCAAGGATCGCGCGATGGCTCGCTCGCGAAATCGTCGTCTCGCTGCCGTCCCCGAGGAACGGCCGGCACCACTGCGAGATTTTTTCGATATGCGGATTTCTCGGCCGCCGCCGCGGGCGACAATTTCCATAGCGCGATGAAAGCGGGATTGCAGAGCTTCAGGCGTCCGTCCGAGCCGAACACCACCACCGCTTCGGCCAGCGCATCGAGCGTCTCGCCTTGCGTGTGGATCAGCGCGTTGTAGCGGCTCTCGAGCTCGATCCGCTCGGTGATGTCGTCGAAGAGATAGGTGACGCCGCCTTCCGGGTTCGGATTGGTGACGACCCGCAGAATTCTTCCGCCCGGAAGGTGCCACGAATGCTCTTTCGGCTCGATCGCGCGATAGGCCGTCGAAGAGTTGCGCCTTCCAGGCGCGGAAATCCGCCTGTTCCGGCAGTTTGCGCTCCGCGCGCAGCCGGTCGAGCACGGCGGAATCGGTCGGGTGCTCTTCGAGGAAGGCGGCATCGAGCTGGAACAGGCTGCGATAGGCGGCGTTGTGGAACAGCATCCGCTCGTCCGGCCCGAAAATCGCGACCGCGGTCGCAAGCTCGTCGAGCGTGCGCCGATGCGCGCTGACGACGCGGCCCAGCTCCGCGCGCATCGCTTCGGCCTCGGTCATGTCGATGCCGATGCCGGCGGCGCCCTTGGCATTGCCCACCTCGATCACGTCGATGACGCGCCGCGAGCCCGCGACCACCGCCGGCAATCGTTTGCTGAAGACACGGCCGGCGGCGCGGACGCGCAACGATTCCTCGCGCGCCGCCTGATCGAGGAATTCCACCTCGAGCGCCTGCGCGGGATTCGCGGTCTCGACCGCCGCCGCATAGGCGCGGTTGGCGAAGGCGAGCTTGCCTGACGGCGTCGTGCAGCCAAATCGGCGCGGGAATGGCCTCGAGCAGCGCCCGCGTTTGCTCGACCTCGCGCTCGAAGCGGCGCAGCCGCTCGGCCAGCGCCGCATGATCGAGCTTGATGCCGGTGATGTCGCGCAAGCGCAGGACGGCGGACGCCGCCGATCGGGCGGCCTTCGGCCTCAAGATGGCGGCCGCGCGGCGTCATCAGGCTGAACGCGAAGGTTTCGCCGCGCTGGCGCAAGCGCTTCGACCGCCTGATCGAGCGCGCGCGCCTCCTCGAGCCCGAGCCATGACCCGAAGGCGAGCACCCGCCGCGATGACGAAACGCCCGCGAGCTTGACGGCATCGCCAAGAATGAGCGGATCTTTCTCCGGCTCGCGCCACATCACGACGACTTGCGGCTCGGATAGCAACAGGGTGACCGCGCGATCCGCCTCGTCGCGCAGCCGCGCGATTTCATGGCGCGCGGCCGCGAGCCTCGCTCGAGAAGCGCGCGCGCGTACGCACGAGCGCGATCGCGGTCGTCACGGCGAAAACAAGGACGCCGAGCGTGAGCGCGAGCGACACGATTTCGTGCCGGTCGAGCGTCGAGAGCGCGTGCAGAACCGCCTCGAACGTGATGGGTGCGGGGCCGCGAGCGGGGCCGCCCAAGCCGGCGACGGCTTCCAGCAGCGCGCTGGAAGCGATCGTGAACGACATTGCGGCCGCGAATCTTGCGCGTCCCGCCACGCCCCAATGCGTGTCGATCCCACCGGCTCGTTCCGGCATCCCCGATCCGCTCTCGTCGTTCCGCCGCCGCCCGGCGAAGAAGAGCCTTCGCGGCCCGGCTGGCCGCGAATCGCTTCACTCTACATCCGAGCGGAGTCCGGGCAGAAGGGGAAACGCGAAAATAAAAGATTAAAGTCCCTTCGAACAGCGCGGTCGAAAGGTAGCGTTCCGCGAAGGAGGGGACGATCACCACGATATTCTTGCCTGCATATTCGCGGCCGGCTGCCGATCTCGAAGGAAGCGGCGATGGCGGCCCCGGAGGAAATGCCGACCGGAATGCCCTCGTAGCGGGCGACGGCACGGGCGGTCTCGAAGGCGGTCTGGTTGCCGACCGTGACGACTTCATCCACCACCGAGCGGTCGAGCAATATCGGGGATGAAGCCCGCGCCGATGCCCTGAATCTTGTGCGGGCCGGGCTGTCCGCCCGAAAGCACGGGACTATCCTCGGGCTCGACCGCGATGATCTTCAGCGACGGCTTTCTGGGCTTCAGCACCTGAGCCGACGCCGGTGATGGTGCCGCCGGTTCCGACGCCGCTGACGAAAGACATCGATTTCGCCGCCGGTATCGTTCCAGATTTCTTCGGCCGTGGTGCGGCGATATCTCCGCGATGCCTCGCGAGGTGCGGCGCACATAGCGGATGTAGCGGGCGAGCGTTGCTCCAGCCAGCCTGTCGATCAGTCTTGCCTTGCTTTCGTATTGGGGTTCTGGACGTCCGCCATCCGAGGCGCACCTCACGGGTTCACTCGGCCAAAGGATCGGCGCTTCTATAGCCGATCTCTAGCGTACTAAGAAAGCATTGATTCGCCATAGCCTTTTGTGTCTTTCATCCCCTGCGAAGAGCTGATCGCGGTTCAGGCAGCCGGTCTATTCTGCCGCCTGCGATTTGGGCGTCGTGTCGAGGTCGACCAGAATCTGCGAGCGGCACAGCCGCGCGTAGGCGCCGTCGCGGGCGAGCAGATCGGCGTGGCTGCCGGCCTCGACGACGCGGCCCTCGTCCATCACGCAGATCAGGTCGGCGCGCTGCACGGTCGACAGCCGGTGGGCGATGACGAGCGTGGTGCGGTTGCGCGTGAAGCGGGCCAGCGCCTCCTGCACCAGGCGCTCCGATTCGGTGTCGAGCGCGCTGGTGGCCTCGTCGAGCAGCAGGATCGGCGCGTTCTTGAGGATGGCCCGGGCGAGCGCCATGCGCTGGCGCTGGCCGCCCGAAAGCCGCGGCCGCGGTCGCCGATCACCGTGTCGTAGCCCTTCGGCTGCGCCATGATGAACTCGTGCGCGGCGGCGGCCTTGGCGGCGGCGACGATCTCCTCCTCGCTCGCGCCGAGGCGGCCCAGCGCGATGTTGGCGCGGATGGTGTCGTCGAACAGCGTCACGTCCTGGCTGACGATGGCGATCGCCTGCCGAGGCTCGTCAGCGTCACGTCGCGCAGGTCCTGGCCGTCGATCAGGATGCGGCCGGAATCGACGTCGAAGAGGCGCGCCACCAGGTTGATGACGGTGGACTTGCCCGCGCCGGAGCGGCCGACCAGCGCCACCGTCTTGCCGCCCGGCACGGTGAGCGACAGGCCCCTCACCGCCGGCGTGCCCGCCGCCGTCGCATAGGCGAAGCCCACGTCGTCGAAAACGATGGCGCCTGCCTTGACGGCGAGCGGCCGGGCGCCGGGCCGGTCGACGACGGTGGGCTTCTCGTCGAGCAGCTCGTAGACGCGCTCGGCGGCGGCCAGGCCCTCCAGCGTGGCGGTGGTCACGGTGCCGAGCGAGTTGATCGGCTGGGCCGCCATCAGCAGGGCGGTGACGTAGCCCATGAAGTCGCCCACCGTGCTGGTGCCCCGCGATGCGCCAATAGGCGAAGGCGATGACGCAGGCGATGGCGATGCCGGCCAGCACCTCCAGCGACAGCACGTCCGGCCCGCGCCCGCACGGACTTCATTCTCAGCCGGAAGACCTGCTCGAAATTGCGGTCCAGACGCTCGATGGCGTAGTTTGAGCCGGAACGCCTTGATCAGGCGGGCGCCCGCGAAGCTCGGTCAGCCGCGACGTCATGCCGCCCATCTCGGCCTGGGTGCGCCGGGCCACCGACCTCAGGCGCCTCCCCACGCTGCGGACGGGATCACGGCCAGCGGCCAGCGCCGAGCACCACGAGCGTCAGGGTCCAGTCGAGATAGAGCATGGCGACCATGGCGGCGAACCGACAGGACGTCCCTGACGAAGGGCGATCAGCGCCACCTGGGCCGCATGGTGGATGGCCGTCAGATCGTTGGTGAGACGCGACACGAGGTGGCCGGTGGTCTCGCGCGTGAGGCGCGCGAAATCGGCGTTGATGAGGTGCGCGAACGCCGCCTTCTGCAGTCGGTGGTCATGCGCGTGACAATCGCGCCGTCGCGCCTGTGCAGATAGAGGAAGACGCCGCGCGCGGCGGTCACCAGCACGATGGCGGCAAGCACCCACGGCAGCACGTGGCGGTCGGCTGCATGAGCGAATTGAAGGACTGCTTGATGATGAGGGGGTAGCCGCCGGTGGTCGCCGCCAGCCCGCCGTCCAGACGAGGGCGAGCGCGATCACGCGCCAGCGCGGCCCGATCCAGTCGGCGGCAAAGCGCCGCAGAGTGCCCTTCGCCCGCTCGTCGAGCGAGTTGCGAAACCCCGGGCGCGGCGATTCGCAGCCTCGCCCAGGTCTCCCCATCGCCGCTTCCTACCAGTTCGCCCGGCGGCGCTACCAGGCCAACCGGCTCGTTCAAGCGGAGGGACTAGCGGTGGCACGCGCTCCCGGCAAGCGTCACGAACGGGCGGCGTCGTGGCTCGGGGTCGAGCAGCCGGTGCATGTGGACGATAAAGTAGCGCATCTGAGCATTGTCGACGGTGCGCTGGGCCGCGGCCTTCCAGGCTTTATAGGCTTCCGCGTAGTTGGGATACATGCCGACGATGTCGAGCCGTCAAGGTCGACGAACTCGAGCTCGTCGAGCGATTTCAGCTCCCCGCCGAACACGAGGTGAAGGAGCTGCTTGGTCGGCCGGCTGGCGTCCGCGGCAGGCATGGTCGATCCCTCCAGCAGCTGGGCGACATGGCCTTTCCCAATATGCGCCCGCGATTCGAATATCTTATTTACTCTGTCACTTAAGCGCTGCGGAAGTCTTTTGTGGCAAGGTGACGTCACGGCCGCTCAGACGGCTGCTCAGGAGTTAGCGGGGGCTTGTACGAGAGCGCGGCGAAACCGGCACAAGAGCGAGTTCGCAGAGCTTCTGCCTATGTAGCTGCCGCCCGCCCCTGCTCAATGTGGGCATCGGGGAGGGCCCGAGCCCCATGTCGGCCGCAAGCCCGGCGAGCAACAGCCAGCCCACCAGCCGATTGGACTTGAAGCGGGCGAGGCAGTTGCCGGATCGGCCATATCGAGCGTGCGATCTGCCAGGCAAGCTGGACCGCGACCAGCGCCAGCGCCAGGAAGACAGCGAGTGCGCCCGCCATCGCGCCGGCCGCGCCCCACAAGACAATCGCGCCGGCGTAGAAGCCGGCGAGCCAGCGCGGCGTCGCCTCGCCGAACCTGAGCGCGGTGGACTTGAGGCCCAGGAGCGCGTCGTCCTCCTTGTCCTGGTGGGCGTAGATGGTGTCGTAGCCGATGGTCCAGAGCACGCAGCCGCGCGTAGAGCGCCAGCGGCGGCACGACAGGGAGCCGGTGACGGCCGCCCAGCCGACCAGCGCGCCCCACTTGAAGGTGAGGCCCAGCACGGCCTGCGGCCAGAAGGTGAAGCGCTTCAGAACGGATAGACGGCGATCAGCAGCGAGGGAGGCGGCACCCAGCGCGATGGTGAACCAGTTGAGCTGGAGGAGGACGACGAGACCGGCGAGGCACAGCACGGCCAGGAACACTGCGCTCGGCGACGCCGACCTGCCCCGAAGGGATCGGCCGGGCGGCGGTGCGGGCGACGCGCGCGTCGTAGTCGCGGTCGACGATGTCGTTATAGGTGCAGCCGGCCCCGCGCATCACGAAGGCGCCGGCCAGGAACAGCGCCAGATACCAGGGCTTGGGATAGGCGGGCCCGAGCGACAGCTCTGCCAGCGCCTGCCCCCACCAGCACGGAAACAGCAGCAGCCATGCGCCGATCGGCCGATCGAAGCGCGTCAGGCGCAGGTAGGGCTGCCGGCTCGCCGGCGCAAGCCGGTCGACCCAATTGCCGGGCGGCGCATCGGGCACGGTGCGCACCGGAGTGCCGGAGGGTGATGTGGCGGCGGTCATGGCCCTCGGCTAGACGGCTGCCCCTGGGCGATCCTCAAAAGACGAATGAGCGGAAAAATGATAGAAGTGATCGTTTCGCGCTCAAACTCCAAGAACGGCCGGCAGTTCCGCAAGCGAGGCGACGGTGTGTTGCGGTGCGCCGCCTTCGGCTACCTCTGCCGCGGCGTGGATGCGGCGTGCTCCGGCCGCTCGACCATGATGCTGATCGCCGCGCGCATTGGGCACCACGAAGTCCTTGGACGGATTGTCGCCGACGTAGACGAGCCGGTCGCCCCCGCGCCCAGCGCCCGCTCCACCATTTCGTAGCTCTGTGGATGCGGCTTGGAGAACGCGCGCCCGCCGAGCGCGTGGGTAAAGACGATCTCGTGGAAGCTCGCCGCAATCCCGAGTGCGGAGACCTTTTTCGCCTGCACATGGTGCGTGCCGTCGGTGATCAGCCCGAGCCTGGCCTGTCGGCGCGAAATGCTCGAGCGCCCAGGCCGCGTCGTCGAACAGGGCGATTCCGGCTCGTGATTGCGGTAGGCCTCGACCAGGGCGGCCAGGTGCTCCGGCCGTGGTCGGGAGCTTCGCGGCCAGCGCGATGCGAAAGCTCGCCGAGATGGCCGCCATCGAGCAGCTGGGTCATGTCGTCGGCAAGGCCCTCGATGGCCGAGCTCCGCCGCGCCCACTCGTCCGGCGGCCGCGAAGCCGGAACGGCGAACTGACGCTCGGGATAGAGCGTATCGTCGAGATCGAACACGATGACGAGGCTGCTCATGACGCCAGCCCTTGCCGCCCGCCGCAGGTGCGCACCATGCAGGTGCCATCCGCCAGCCCGAACACGGCCGCAGCGCCCGCCTGGTGCGCAAGCCCCAGCGCCAGCGGCACCTGCGCCAGCAGCGTCCAGATGCCGAGCGCGCCTGGGCCAGCACGCCGCCGGCGAGCGCCGCGGACGTGAGCCTGATGCCGGGACGCCCGGGCCCCGCGCCAGCGCCCAGACGTGCCAGAGGCGGCGAGGACCAGCGCGTAGGCAACCATGCGGTGGTTGAACTGCACCGTGAGCGCGTTCTCGAACAGGTTCAGATACCAGGGCTGCATGACGCCGAGGCCGTCGGGCACGAGGCGCCCGTCCATCAGCGGCCAGGTGTTGTAGCCGGCGCCAGCCTTCAGGCCCGCCACCAGCGCGCCGAGCAGGATCTGCACGAACACCAGCAGCACAAGGCCGCCGCCCCGACGAATGCGCCGGCCTGCGCGCCGCGGCGCGGCTTTCCGCCTCATCGAGCGACAGCGCCACCCAGATGAGCGCGCCGAAGATCAGGATGGCGAGCCCCAGATGCAGGGCGAGCCGGTATTGGCTGACATCGATGCGGTCGGCGAGGCCCGAGCGCACCATGTACCAGCCGACCGCTCCCTGCAGCGCGCCCAGCGCGAAGATGCCGGCGAGCCGGCCCAGCAGCGCGCGCGGGATCTGGCCCGCGGCCAGGAACTCCAGGAACGGCACCAGGAAGGCCACGCCGATCAGGCGGCCCAGAAAGCGGTGCGCCCATTCCCACCAGAAGATGGCCTTGAACGCCTCCAGGCTCATGCCCCGGTTGACGTGCTCGTATTGCGGGATCTGCCGGTACTTGGCGAACGCCTCCAGCCAGTCGGCGTGCGACAGCGGCGGCACGTGCCCATGATCGGCTGCCATTCGGTGATGGAGAGGCCCGAGCCTGTGAGGCGCGTCGCCCCGCCCACGCTCACCATCAGGAACACGAGCGCGGCGACCGCCGAGCAGCCAGGCCCGCACCAGCCCGGTGCCCTGCCGGGCCGCCGCGGACCGGGTGCCGCCAATGTGTGCGAGTGTGCCATGGCGGCCATACGTAGCGCGTCTTGCATCATCTTTCACAGAGCGCCGGAGTTGCGCCCGCAGGTGCCAAGGACAGTCGATGTCAATCGACGCCTGCCGGCGTCACTCGGCCGGCTGAGGCGCCAATGGGTGCGCGGGGGGCGCGGTGTCCGTCGCACGCTTGCGGCCGAACAGCTGGCGGACGACGACGTAGAACACCGGCGTAAAGATCAGCCCGAACAGCGTCACCCCGATCATGCCCCAGAACACGGCGGTGCCGAGCGCGATGCGCATCTCGGCGCCGGCGCCGACGGCCAGGTACAGCGGGATCACGCCAAGCGTGAAGGCGAGAGAGGTCATCAGGATCGGCCGCAGCCGCAGCTGGCAGGCCTCCACCGCCGCCGACACGCGATCCATCCCCTGATCCTCCAGCTGGCGCGCGAACTCCACGATCAGGATGGCGTTCTGTACTCGGCCAGGCCGATCAACACCACGAAGCCGATCTGGGTCAGGATGTTGATCTCCCGCCCGTGCAGCCACACGCCGAACGCGGCCGAGAACAGGCACATGGGCACGATCAGCATAATGGCCAGCGGCAGCGACCAGCTCTCGTACTGCGCCGACAGCGCCAGGAACACGAAGATCACGCTGAGCACGAAGATGTAGTAGCCGGTGCGTCCGACCTTGGCCTCCTGATAGGACAGATCTGTCGATCGGCAGCCGCCATGCCCCGGCGGGGGCAGCCCCTCGCGCGCCAGTTCGCGCATGATGTCCAGCGACTGGCCCGAGCTGACGCCTGCTCGCGCCACCCCGTTGATCTCGGCAGACGGAAACAGGTTGTAACGTGGCACGCGCTCCGGTCCGACGATCTCCTTGAATGTGACCAGGCTGCCGAGCGGCACCATCTGCCCCTCGCTCGAGCGCACGCGTATCTTCGACACGCTCTCGGCATTCAGCCTGTAGTCGCCGTCGGCCTGCGCTGTGACGCGATAGGTACGCCCGAACATGTTGAAGTCG